>CAVYUY010000005.1:0-843692 GCA_963771765.1 uncultured Acidobacteriota bacterium | reverse complement strand
TTCCTTGTGGGATGGCTTTTCATTGGGCTTTTCAAGCAAAGGAAGCTTCTAGTATTTTATTCGCTAGTTTTTGCTTTTACTTGGGCAACGCTCGTTCCGCCTGCCGTTCAGCAGCGTGTTCAAATGACTTACGACCCGGTGAGCGGCGAGCTCGATAGTTCATCGATTTATGCGCTGTTGTTACTTTTTTACCAAATCGCGCTGGGAGACGCTTCGATTCAAATGCTGCTCTAGGGCACCGGCTTCAATACATATCGGTACCATACCACCCTGGGGGAAAGCGACTCGGAAGTTTGTTGGATATTACGAAGATACACACAACTACTTCATCAAAGTTCTTTCTCGAAACGGGAGTCCTTGGTTTGATGCTTTTCTTATGGTTATTGGGAAGGATGTTCGGCGACGGTTACTCGTTATTTCGACACGCTGAGGATCCATTCTTCGCATCGCTGGGTTTGGGGCTGCTCGGTTCGCTAGTATGCGCCGCCGTGGCGTGCCTTTTTGGAGACAGGTGGAGCTTCTTGCAAGTGAATGGCTACCTTTGGGTGATCGCCGGTTTGGTAGTCCACGCCGCCTCTCTTGAGCGCAGCGCGAAAGCACCTGCAGCATCCAAAGAGAGCAATGGTGATGACCCGGAATTCCAGACACCATTAGACGGCAGCCTTTTCCCGATGAAGCCGCTGAGGTGATGCATGATTTGCTCCGCTCTCGGCTTCGGCGCCGGTCTTCGACGAGTTCCACTCGTCACCATGTGCTCTACCTGATTGACCGTTTAGCGAGCAATGGCGGGACGGAAGGCGTCTTCAAAAAATATGTCGCTTTATGCCCACTGATCGATTCCGGGTCTCTGTTGCCACGCTCTTGGCGCGCGATGACATCCGGGGGAATTTTCCTTGCCCTGTCGCGGTGTATCCGCTGAACCGAATCTACCGTTGGCATGCATTCAAGTGCGGGGTTCAAATTGAGTCGGTTTGTGCGCTCTGAACGAGTCGATATCATCCACACGTTTTTTCCAGCATCCGACATCGGGCCGGTGCGTCGCCACCTTCAGCGGGTGCCCGATCTGGGTTTCCAGCAGGCGAGACATGGGAATTCTCCGCATGAAGAAGCATCGGCTTCCTTACTTTTTCGCGAACCATTTTGCAGACCAGATCCAGGCTGTGTCTGAAAAGTCAGGGAGTATTGCATCGCCGAGGAACGGCTTGACCCTGGCAAGGTTGTGACCGTCACCAACGGGGTTGACCTCGAAAAGATCGATGGAGCACCCCGCTACGATCGCAGCCAGATGTTTGGATTTTCAAGCTCGACTCCTGTGATCGTTACCACCGCAAATCGCCGCATGGTGAAAGGCATTGATATTCTGGTACGAGCCATTCCGATCGTTCGGAAGGAGTTCCCACAGGCTAAATTCCTGGTGATCGGCGAAGCCCCGGATCGACTTACAAGCAAGAGCTAAGCGATCTAGTATCGAGCCTCGGGTTAGAAGAGCACATCTCGTTTCCTAGCACACGGGATGATGTGTACTACGCTTTTGAAGATGGCCGACCTTTTCTGCCTTCCGTCTCGCAGCGAAGGGTTGTCGAACGCTCTTCTTGAAGCCATGTCCTGCAGCTTACCCTGTGTCGCCGCCGATGCCGGCGGGAATTCAGAAGTAGTAGAGGAAGGCCGGAGTGGCTCCCTGGTTGGGATCGAGCAGGTACCCCGATAGCCTAGCTGATCGGATCGTCCAGGTCTAGCGAAATAGAGAGTTGATGAAGAGCATGGGTCTCATCGGACGACAGATCGTTGAGGCGCAGATTCACCATTACAGCATTAGGTCGATCAGTTGACACTGCTTGCCAATAAGCTTGCTCAGAGCAGAACGTGGACTATCTTCTCCGATCATCCGGCAAAGACAGGACCCAGACGGAAAAGGTGTCTTGCCTCGACTGTCCGCGGAGTAGGACGCAGCGCAATTCAGTAAAAACGCTAGCTCCAACGTTACATAGTGCGAAGCCCTCCCTCCTTGTTGTTCACGCATAAATCAGAAATATATGGCAAAACTTTCACGGCACAATCAAATTTCTTCAGAAAGAGGTTGGTGGGTGTTCTTAATAGCAAAGCTAAAGGGGATGATTCGGTGAGCGGCACGGCGGTTTGCGCACCCCTGTTGACTACGAAAGCGCCGTCCGTTGGGCCGGCTCCTTCGAATGTCGCCACGAACGAGCTGAAGAAGCTATTCCAGCATTCGGGGCACTTTCTTTTGGGCATCCTGGGTTCATTACTGCTCGGTTTCATCTCGTTCCCGATCTTCACGAGACTGTTTTCCGTCTCTGATTACGGCACGATCGATCTCATCGCGAAGATCCTATTGCTGATCACCGGGCGTTGTTGAAGATGGGACTCCAGCAAGCAGCACTCAGCTTTTACGACGGACGACAATTTGCCGGAGATCCGTCCGCCGCTCGCCGTTACTACTCAGACGCTTCTCTGCGGAATGGCGCTGACAGCCGGCGCGGTCATGGTCGTGTTTCTGGGAATCGTTGGGGTTGCACCGCGATCCCTGCTTGAGCCCGCCTATTGTGATCCTGTTTGTGTTGTTCGGCATACGTTCTTAATCCCCGCAAAAGCGATTACATCCGTCCTGTGGGTGTTACTGCCGGTGCAAGAGAAAAACGAAGGTCTACAGCTTTTTTGTAGTTGCAAGCAAAGCGGCCGCGATCATTGCGATTTGCTTATTCATACCGTGATTGGGCAAATCCGTCCGCACTTTTATTTTCTGCAAGCAGGATCATCGTGTTGAGGTAACGATGGCCATGGTGCCTGGCGGTATTCACATTGCGCGGAAGCATGCTTCATCCCAGAGATTTTGATCTTGACTTGTTTGCGTGCTGGGTTGGCGTTGGGGTTTCCCCTGATTTTCTACGGACTTTTGCATCGATCATTCTGGATGCCGGGGATCGCCTTCTGGTTTGGCCCACTATGCCTGCGGCGCCAATCCCTGGGCCTGTCTGGGTGACCTCTCGAATAAGGACTATGTAAACAACCAGCCTGATCATACCGATGAATCTGGCGCTGGCCCCGATGCTGCATCAGGCTGTGGCAGACGGAAGGTCCCCGAGCAAACCAGCGCCTTTCTGCGAGCCGCGCCCTCGATATTTTTGCAATGGCGAGTGTGGGCATCTTCGCAGTGGTTGCGGTTACATCGCGTGATGCGGTGGTGCTGTTTGCATCATCGAAATACGTTTGCCGCGAGTGGGCTCCTCCCTATTCTGGTGGCAGGGCTCCTTCTCTACACCAGCCATGCGTTCCTGGGAGCGGGGTTGATGATCCCACAAAGACAGCCGCACGATGGCGAAGGTGTTGGCCTCCTGGGCTATCTTGAGACATCAGTTTATGAAAATTGCCTATTGTTGCAGGTGATTGGACTGCAGGCCGCGGCCATCGCAACGCTGCTCAGTTATCTTCTGTGCATCACATTGTTGGGTAGCGCATCCTTCAAGCTTCTTCTTTCCCTCAGTTTTGATTTCGGTGGACTTCGCGGATCTATGCGGTTGCAGGTTTCTGGCGTGAGGCCATGGGTACCCCGGATACTCGGTGCACTTGCACCTGCCGCTTGCAAGCCTGGCGGTTCGTTCGATTGTGACCTCAGTGACGTACTTTGGTCTGATGTGCGTGCTGGACGCACGGTTGCGGCAGATGGTCGCATATCTTCTCCGCCGAGTGGCGCTTCCGGCAATTCGCGTTTGAGCAGCCGATGGCGCGCTCGCGGTTTCGGCTAGCGAATAACAACGAGCAAAATGGAGATGACGATGTTGTTGTGGATGAGTGAAGAGGTGTCAAATGCCGCGTGTTAGCGTAATCATTCCTGCCTACAACGCTGCGAGATACATCCCTCAAGTATTGAGAGCGTGATAAGGAGAGACGTATCAAGTATTGGGAAATAGTTGTCGTCGATGACGGCAGCACAGACAATACCAACGGGTGGGCTGGCCTTCCTAACAGAAGAGCAGTTGCAAGGACAAAATTCATTGCATCCACCAATCGAATCGCGGTCTGCCGGCGGCGCGGAACACAGCTATCAGAGCGTCGAGAGGGGAGATCATGGCGCTGCTGGATGGGACGATGTCTGGTTGCCGCCCGGCTCAGCCTATGCGTGCAAGCAAATTTGGATCCCGATATCCTAAATTGGAGCTCGTGCATTCGAAAATCACACAGGATTGATGATCAAGGAAGTGTGATTGACAGCCCTTATGCGGACGGAAAATATACCCGGCCCGGCAGAATACCGCACTACATCTACATGCGGGCGCGCTCACATGGTGTCACTCCAACGGTCACGTTCAGAAAAAGCGCGATTGATTTGAATCATGCATTTGACCGAGAGCCTTCGAGCCGCTGAGGACCGTGATCTGTGGTTTCGAATCGCGCAAAAATCCAACGTGGCTTATCTTCGACGAGATCCTCGCCTATTTCCGGCTGTCACCCGGGTCGATGAGTAAGGATTCAAACAGGATGCTGATCGCGGACGTGACGTTTGTGGAGAAGTACTACACGACGAGGCGGCCCGCACCGGAATACAGAGACGCCAGGCACTCGCGACGATTTACCGGAATCTGGGGATTTGTTATTCAAGAAATCCGGAGCGAGGGCGTCAGTTGGATCTTATTTCAGATCGGTGTCGTACGAGTCCTTTCAGCGCCCTCAACGTATACATGCTCCTGAGGGCATTGGCCGATCCGTTGATTCCGAAGGCATTGACATCGGCGCTGAGTCGTCCTGGTGACGTCGCTCGCGTCAAGATCCAAGGTCAGAGATGCAGTAGGGAGAAACGCGAAGATCCTCGTGGGAGCTGATGGAGCCTAGATACGCCAAAGGGTACTCGTGTTTCTGTGCCAAAAAGGAACTGCGGATGCTGCCAAAATTGAGGGCAATTTGCGGCAAAAATGTGAGATTGTGCCCGAATTGTCCAGTCGGGCTAGAGGTTTGTGTACTTTCGTGACATGTCGTTGACTGCGTACGGTGCTACGGTGGACACTAGTACCCAGTACAACGACTATGAGAATCTTCCCCCATTCCCTCAGATCTTTGGCGTTGACGTGCTTGCTTTTCGTGGGCTATTTCGCCGCCGCACAATCAACCCCACCGCCAGTGTTGTTCTTTTCTGATTTGATCAGTGGTCCAGCCAGCGGAAATTCAGACACAACGTTTTCAGCCACGGGCGCGAGTTTACGTCACGCTGTACGGAAATTTCCTTACAGCCCGACGGCCGTCCAGCTCAACGGCAATTCGTGCCTCACCACCGTTTCTGCCCCTGCGGCCTGGATGTGGTATCAGCGCATGGTTGTGAAACTCGGAACGTCTTGTACCAGTGGAAACTTCACGGTGACTACGGCATCAGGCACATCCAATGGCTTGCCCTTTCACGGTCCGGTCGGGAAATATCTATTTGTTTCGACCAAAGGAAATGACAGTACCGGTCAGGAAATTTCTCCGCGCCTTGGGCGACCCTGTTGAAGGCACGCGGAGCCATCGCCGCCGGGGATACGGTTTACGGTGAGAACGGAGTATCGCAAGCACGGACGATGGCACCGGATGGGACACCTGCTTCTTGCTCGGACGCGAATTCAGGGACTTCAGGCAACTTTAAAGCCCTTGTGGCGTACCCTGGGGCTACGGTCACAGTTGGGAGTGGCGCTGTGAATGCTTGTGGTACCGGTATACGGAGCAAAGGGAACGGGAATAATTTCTGGGTGTTCGCAGAATTGCACCTTGCTGGGTATGCCACGTCCTTGAACCCTACGACGATCAGGATTGGAGAATCATCGGCAACACCGATGACCTGTCCGAACGCCCCCGTGACGCGGAGGCTGGATGCCTCGATCCAGGTGGCGGCGACGGTTCTTCCAACACTTTAACTACAGAATCTTTGGCAACAACGTAAACCACGCGGCTACGAATAATCCTTCCGGAAGCGTGACGACTCTGTATCACGGTGTGTATCTTTCTGAGTTTCATCACAATGTTGACTTCGGGTGGAACACAATTGCTTTCGTGATGGGCGGTCAATGTTTTCAGCAGCACGTTAACGTCGGGCCGGGCGATTATGACCTCCATATTCACGACAATGTAATTCACGATTGCCCGGAAGATGCAATTGTTTCAACTACTACGAACCAAATCTCGGCACGGTCGAAATTTATAACAACGTTATCTACAACGCTGGACAAGGGCCGAATCCAGTCGATGGTGGCGGCGCTTGGAACTGCATCAACATGCAAGGGTGGAGCAACCCGGAGTCAGCGGAGAGTCCGGTAGCTCCCCACGTTACAACAACACCCTGTATGGTTGTGGAACGATCACCAACCCAAACGATGGGACCGGCGAGAATGGCGGGTTCATGTGGTCACCGGGGAATACAACGTCGAAAAGCGTGCGTATTCAGCAACAATATTACCTACCTGATTAGCGGCAGCCCTGCTTCATATTTCCCGTTGGACGGTACTTCTTCGGGTATATCGGGCGAACAACCTGTTCTACGGAAATGGCACGTCGCCGACTGGGTCAAGCATCACTGGATCTCTCAATTCGAATCCCAGCTTGGTAAATGTAGCCTCTGCAGATTTTCACTTGTCTGCTTCGAGCAGTCCGGCAAATGGTGCGGGAAGCGCAACTTCATTCGTCTCAAAGTACGACCATGACGGCCGTCTACGGCCTTCGCCTCCTTCCATGGGTGCGTACGAATACTTGCCCTCCGGTAGCGAGCGGGGCTCCCAATCCTCCGACGAACCTTGCGGCGACGGTTCAGTGAGGCGATCGCTCGAAGCACATTGATGTAGCTGCATTTTGCTTCACACTCTTGTTCATACGGAGGCGAGAGCTGAATCCAGCTCTTGCCTCCGACTCACACACGAACGGCTGATCTTCAAGCAAGCCGAAGATTCCCTCCTCCAGCCGTCGCAAGACGAAACATTTGCACTTTAGGCTCCTCCTCCCACTGGGAGTCGCGTTCGCAGTGCGTCTCATCGTTGCGGCTCAGGCATTCTCGCGGTGCAACTCCAAATTGTCGCTGGTAGTTCTCAGATAAGAGGCTGATCTCACTTGTCTTCGGAAAGCGTTCCGGTTCTGGTATTTGGATCAAGTTTGACCGGCTTGGGAGTTATCCGGAGCCTCGGACGCCGTGGAATCGAAGCGTTCACGTTCTGCCACCCTTCGGAGCTGCTAGTCCAATCGCGGTGGTACAAGCAATTGCCAGACTCTGCGGGAGAGCCCCTACGACCGGAAGATTTGGCTGAATTCCTAACCAACCTTGATCTGCCCCGAGCCGTTCTAATGCCTTGCGCTGACGATTGGGTCAAAGCCGTAGCCAATTTGCCCGCGTGCCTACTGGAACGCTTTCCCGTCAGCATTTCCCCGTTCAGCGTGATCGACACCTTGGTGGATAAATGGTCCTTCGCTCAGATGCTGGAAAAAGAGAGAGTCCCACATCCGGCAACGAGGCTACTCGACTCCCTCGAAGAGATGGAGCAACTCCCGGAGTCGATCTATGAAGGCTCCTTCCTAAAGCCGCTCGGTTCCCTTGAGTTTGGGCGAAAGCACAAAGTGAAAGCGTTTCTGATTAAGGGCAAGGCCGACGCTCTGGACGTCATGGCGAAGGGTGCCGACTTTCCCATCATGCTGCAGGACTACATTCCGGGTCCGCCGACAAACCACTATTTCATTGATGGATTCGTCGATCGTGGACGAAAGATCAGCGCACTGTTTGCACGCCGCCGACTTCGCATGTATCCGCCCTTGCTTGGAAACAGCACCTTGATGGAGACCGTGCCCCTGGAGCAGGTGGGGCAAGCGGTCGATTCCCTCGAACGGATGTGGGCCGCACTGCCTTATCGCGGCGTCTTCAGCGCGGAATTCAAATTCGACGATCGTGACGGCCTGTTCAAGATCATCGAAGTTAACGCCAGGCCTTGGTGGTTTATCGAGTTTGCGACGCGCTGCAAAGTAGATGTCTGCCTGCTGTCATATCAAGACGCTTTAGGACAACCGATCGAGCCTGTCAACAGCTATCCGATTGGCCGTCGGTGCGTGTATCTGCCGAATGATATTCCAGCATATCGGCGTGATCCGAAAGCCGCAGGCTCCTTTTTACGATGGTTGAGGTCCTGGATCGGTGCCGAAGGCGCTCTGTTCGCGAGCGATGATCCCGCCCCGGCGATCACATTTGTATGGAGAAACTTGAAACGCCATACTAAGAAGTTGTGGCAGAAATGAGTGCCCGGCTCACAACGCGCTATCTGACGGAAGTGGACTATCCGGCTTGGAACGCCATCGTTGCGGCATCTCCGGATGGCAGTGTCTACAGCACTCCGGAATACCTGGACGTACTGTGCCGTGAAACTGATGCACAATTCCGGATACTGGCGGCGGAACGCGCCGGCGAAATCGTGGGTGGAATCGCCCTCTACGAACGCAAGAATTTCTGCGGAACGTACCTCGCGGGGCGTTATTTGCTTTACTACAACGGCTTCGTGCTCAAATCGCATCCGAGCAAGTATCCCTCGGAACGGACGTCAAAACAGACTGAAGCGTTATCCGTGCTTGAAGAAGCGATCGGAGGAACCAACTATGGCAGGGTAGTGATCAAGGGCCGTAGCACCCAGAGCGATGTTCGCGTTTTTGTCGACCGTGGTTGGAGCGTAATGCCCAGTTACACCTACGTTGTGCCGCTCACGGATTTGCCGTCCTTGTGGACGCGCGTTGAGCAGAATTTGCGGCGTCTCGTGACCCGTTGTGGAAACGAAGGATTTCAAGTTACCGACGACGATGACTTCGAAAGTTTCTATCGCCTGCACCACGCGACACACCTGCGTAAAGGTGCGCCTCTCTATCTACCTGAGTTTCAATTTCGAAGATATTTTGAGTGCCTCAAAGCGCAAGATCTGTGCCGTGTGTTTCATGCGCGGACATCGGATGGGCGTGCGGTCTCCAGCCAACTCGTTTTGATGGGTAAACATCCTGTCTGCCACACGGTGAGCGCAGCCTCTGACGAAGAGTTCTTGCGAAGCGGTTGTACCGCCTTTCTTCGTTGGAAGGTGTTCGAAAAACTCTCGCAACTGGGATATGCAGCGACCGACCTAACCGACGCAAAGCTAAGTCCGGTCACACATTTTAAGAGTCAGCTCGGCGGTAACCTGGAGACGAATTTCGTATTGAGCCTCCCCGACCGCGGCAAATTCCGTATGGAAAAAATGGTGTATCGGAGCGGAAGCCTGGTGAAACGGAGCGTCCGGACGGTGGTGGGTTCGCTGAAACGTTCACGAAGCGGGCCGAGAGAAGTTGCAGCATGAAACGATGCACGGGTGCGCAAGCCGTTTGCTCAGTGCTGGAGCAGTTGGGGGTCGAGCATGTGTTTGGCCTCCCCGGTACTCAGAATATTTCCTTTTTCGAAGCGCTGCGCCAGTCTTCGCTCCGAACGATTCTGGCAACGAATGAACTCTCAGCTGCATTTATGGCGAATGGGTACTACAGAGCGTCCGGTAGAGTTGGTGTCTTGACGACAATTCCAGGGCCCGGATTTGCATGGGCATTCGCGGGGATTGCCGAAGCCTCTCAAGATTCTTCGGCGCTGCTGTACATCGTGAATAAACCAGCGGCAGGTCCGGGTGCGAAGTTTAATCTTCAAGCTATCGATCAACGCGCTCATCTTGGGCCCTCTCGTTCGCAGGATCATCGAAGTGGATCGAGCGCAAGATATTTCAGCGGGCGTGAACGAAGCATTTAAAGCCACAACGGAGGGCGAACCAGGACCGGTGTTGCTGCAGATCGATGAACAAGCGATGGTGGGCGAGACCGTTGAGCCTACGTCCCTGACACAGAGGCCAACGTCGCATCCAGAGGCGGATCAAATTCAGGAGATTGCAGAACTCTTACGCAATTCCGCTCGGGCTGTTTTGTTTGTTGGTCAAGGGGTGAACGGTGCCAGCAAGGTCTTGCGCGAACTCGCTGAGAAATTAGGTGCACCGGTCGTGGCGACACGTTCGGCACGTGGCGTCATTCCCGAAGATCATCCGCTGGCAATGACGTTCGGCTTTGCGGAAGATGGCGTGCGCGGCCTCAACACGCTGCTTGACCGAAGTGACCTCATCCTTGGGGTTGGCTGCAAGCTCTCACACAACGGCACATACGGATTCAAACTGCGGTTCGCGAAAGAAAAATTGATCCACGTCGACGCTTCGGAGGACGTGCTCAATGCGAATTATCCCGCACGGCTGGCAGTTCGCTCCGACGCTGACGCATTTCTCCAAGCTTTAGCCAAGGCCGAGCCAGTCTGGCAGGCACGCCAATCGAAATGGAGTGCGGACGAGCTTGCGGCCGGCAAAGGTTCGCGAGCCACCACTTCGGATCTCCCCGAACCCAAGGTTCAAGGTATGAATCCGCCGACGCCGGCGACCTTCTTCACAGCACTGAACGACGCTTTACCGCCCAACTCGTGCCTAGTAACCGATTCAGGATTGCACCAAGTGCTCGCTACCCGGCATTTTCGTGTACAAGAATCTCGCGGAATGGTAATTCCCTCCGATTTTCAGTCGATGGGGTTTGGACTACCCGGGGCTATCGGAGCGAAGCTATCTGATCCTCAACGGACCGTCGTCGCTCTGATCGGTGATGGTGGACTCGCGATGAGCGGAATGGAACTTGTCACGGCCGTGCGAGAGAAAATTCCGCTTACCGTGATCGTTTTCAATGACGGCGCCCTGGGGCAGATCAGATTGCAACAGATCTCTTCGTACGGACACAGCCACGCCACCGAGCTACGTACTCCCGACTTGGCCCTCTTTGCCCAGGCGCTAGGTGCGAAATACGTTCACTTGACGGGCGATGCCGTGGAATGCCTGCGCGACGTCGTTACCGGAGACGGGGTTACTCTGGTCGAAGTCAGCGTTGGTGATGTCACAGCCCTGCAAGCAGTACGTGTCAAGGGGTTGGCACGCCAAGCCGCCAGAACATATTTGAACCCCTCCATGCTCGCTTGGATCAAGTCGAGGCTGACTTGATGTTGTTCTTCTCGATGTTTCCTCACGTCCGCTTGGAGCGGCATTTGTCGCTCCGGAAGTTTCGTAAAACGCGGCTGTAACGCTCCTCTTCACAACTCGTTTCATCAAAATTTAAAGATTTACAAAACTATCCCTTTGGAGAATGTGCTTTCATGACTTCTATTCTTGCTCCTTCCATCGATTCCGACCTGCTGTCGAAGATTGAAACTCGAAAGGCTCGAATTGGCATAATCGGCCTGGGTTATGTCGGACTGCCCCTCGCTCTACTTTTTGGCAAACAGAATTTCCCCGTCATGGGGTTTGATATCGATGCCAATAAAGTGCGAGTTCTCACAGAGGGCGGATCGTACATTTACCGGATTCCGGCGACTGAGGTTCAGGATGCTGTCGGGCGAGGCTTGCGAGCTACGACGGATTACGCTTTGATTGAGCAAATGGATGCGGTCATCCTGTGTGTGCCAACACCGCTCGACGAACATCAGGAACCGGACATGTCATACATCGTTTCGACCGTGGAATCGATTGCCCCCCATTTGCAGGCGGGCCAGTTGATCGTGTTGGAGAGTACGACGTATCCAGGCACCACGGAAGAGGTAGTCGTTCCGATATTGGAAAAGAACAATCGGCACGGACTAAAGGCCGAGCGCGCCGGTGAGAACGGTGACGGCTCCTTCTTTGTGGCCTTTTCGCCGGAACGAGAAGACCCGGGCAACGAAAGCGTTGCGCGCCACGACATTCCAAAAGTCATCGGGGGCCTCAGCCCCAAAGCGAGTGAACTGGCCGCGGCGCTCTACGGTTCGATATTCAGCAAGACCGTGCCGGTATCCAGTCCTGCCGTAGCGGAAATGACCAAGCTGTTGGAGAATATTTACCGATGCGTAAATATCGCTCTGGTAAATGAACTAAAACTTCTCTGCCTGCGCATGGGGATTGATATTTGGGAGGTGATCCATGCCGCATCAACCAAGCCCTTCGGATTTCACCCGTTCTACCCTGGGCCAGGTCTCGGCGGGCACTGTATCCCGATCGACCCGTTCTACCTGTCATGGAAGGCCAAAGAATGGGATTTCCAGACTCGCTTTATCGAACTGGCCGGAGAAATCAATTCCAGCATGCCTTATCACGTCATATCGTCCGTAACATCTGCTTTGAACAAACAAAAGAAAGCGTTGAATGGTTCGCGCGTCCTGGTTCTGGGTGTCGCATACAAGAAAGACATCGACGACCTTCGCGAATCTCCATCTTTAACCATTATTGAACTGCTACAGCAGGAAGGCGCTGAGGTGGCCTATAACGATCCATACATCCCTTTTGTTGGCAAGGGACGGAAGTACGATCTGCAAATGAAATCGGTACCTGTCGAGGGATGCCATGAGTACGATTGCGTCTTGATCGTTACAGATCATACTTGTTACGACTATGCAAGCATCGTCGACCACTCGCAACTCGTGGTTGATACGCGCAACGCGACAAGAGGCATGTCAGCAAACAACATCGTGCGCTGCTAGCTTTCGTTGCCGTTTCTCTTTATAGGACAAATGTGAAAGCGATCACCATCGGTTACCACGATGTTCTCGACGTAGAAAGTGTCGCTCCGGGAGCGGTATACACTCTCACGAAGAGACATTTTTGCGAGCATCTCCAGGGTATCCAGCGACAACGACCTGATCTCAGAACAATCGACAGGTCGAGTCGCTGGGAGGCGCAAGTTCCGGTATTTATCACCTTCGATGATGGTACTGAGGGCGCTTACGCGTGCGCCGCTGGAGCCTTGGAACAGCATCAGTGGCGTGGTCATTTCTTCATAACCACGAACTGGATCGGTCAGCCGGGTTACATGAATCGCAGCCAAATTCGTGACCTGCACGATCGGGGGCACGTGATTGGGAGTCATTCGTGCTCGCATCCTGAGAGGATGGCGTATCTCGACAGAGAAGACCTTATGCGAGAGTGGAAGGATAGCTGCTCAATTCTCAGTGACATTGTGGGCGCTTCCGTGCTTGTCGCGTCGGTTCCCGGCGGTTACTACGGACGAAACGTGGCGTTGGCCGCGGCCGACTCTGGAATCGAAGTGCTATTCACTTCTGAGCCGACCACTGCAACCGAGGTCTTGGGCGAGTGCTTGGTTCTGGGCCGATATTGCATCCAGAGGAACACGCCTGCTGATGTCTCCGGCGCCATTGCAGCCGGACGTTTCTGGCCGAGATGGCAGCAGAGTGTTTCTTGGAAATCAAAAAAGCTTGTCAAAGCGGTGGCGGGCGAGTCGTATGTCTCGATGCGACGGCAATTATTGGCGCGGCGTAAACCGGAACAAGATGGGAGTCTGCGATAGCGTGTCTAGTCTACGAGAAAGTCTCCTGAATAAAGAGTAGTCGCCTGGACACAAGCGAACGCATAACAGTGCCCAAAATGACTTCGTTAAAGGTCAGCGCGATAATCCCGACGTATAACCGTGCCACGGTCGTCGCTCGCGCGATTCGCTCTGCCTTACGGGAACTGGAAGCTTGGGACGAGGTTGTCGTCGTGGATGATGGTTCTTCTGACGGAACACGGTCAATCATCGAATCGATGGGCGACTCGAGAATAAATTACTTGCGCCAGAACAATCAAGGCGCCGGAGTTGCGCGGAATCGAGGTGCGGCCGAAGCCACGGGTGATCTGATAGCGTACTTGGATTCTGATGACGAGTGGCTGCCAGGAAAGATTCAAATTCAGCGCCGGTTCATGGCTAATCGGCCTGACGTGCTGTTCTGCTTTACTGATTTCCAACGTGACTATGGTTCGTTTAGGGAGCGAAACTCCATTCACAAGTGGCATTCGGATCCTCGGAGTTGGGAACAGATTCTTGGGCGGCCTGAAAACTTCTCGTCACTAGCCGCCTTGCCCCTGGCGGCTGCCGATTTTAAATTTTATTGTGGGGATGTATATCAGGGCGAGATGAGGAATAACTACATCCTGACAAGCTGCATTATGGTCCGCAGGCGCGAGTCTATGGGCGCCCTACATTTTGCAGAGGGGATAAAGACGTTTGAGGACTGGGAGTGTTTCGGGCGCCTTGCGCGGCATGGGACCGCCGCTTATCTGGACGTGGAAACGGCCGTTCAATATGCCCATGGTGGGCAGAGATTGACGGATGCCGACCTGCTGTCCTGTGCAGAGGCTCGCTTGATTGTCTTGCGCAACGTGTGGGGAAGCGACCCCGATTTTCTGTCGCATGCGGGTGAAGATTATCGACGCCTGATTCGGGAGCAGCAACTGATGCGTATCCGGGGTCTGCTAGTCCATGGACGCACTTTCGAGGCGCGCGAGACTATTCAAGAACTCGAGAGGGTTCCAAGAGCATACCGTCTATTGGCGAAGATGCCCGGTCCGCTCGTGGCGGGTATCCTAAAGGCGCGGCGACTATCAAGGGATTGGTTGACGTTGTTTCTGGGCCTAGGATCACGAACCAGAGAGGCGGCGACGTCGTGAACGCGATTCAGTTTCCGGCGACAGGCCCTATACGCCCATCAAATGTGCAACCCCGGCACCAGGCGTCCGATCTGTCCGTACGTGTTGTAACAAGCACGGAACTTGCCGATTACGGAGCTGAATGGAAGCTGTTGGCTAGCCGAACGGTCACACCGAACCCCTTCTATGAACCATGGATGATTTTGCCTGCAATTGAGCACCTGGGTGATTCATCAAACTGTCGTTTCCTCATGGTGCTTGGTCCCTCCAAACCCCGGACGAGCGATCGGGAGTTGTTGGGTTTTTTTCCGCTTGAGATACATAAAAAATGTCTACACTTGCCGATTCGATGCTTGTCATTCTGGCAATATCGTCACTGCTTTCTTTCGGTGCCCCTCATCGATAGAGACAGTGTTTGGCCTGTTCTCGAAGTGTTCTGGCGATGGATGGAATCATCGCCGTTCGGGTGCCACGTGCTGGACACCAATCTGCTCCTAGCGGAAGGGCGTTTCCACCAAATCTGGTCCGATTTTGCAATTGGGCGGACATCATTCCATCTGAACGAATACGCTCGGGCCGCGTTATACCCTTCAGGTAATTACGATTGCTATATGGCGGCCGCAGTCGCCAGGAAACACCTCCAAGAGTTCGACCGGCAAGAGCGAAAATTACGACAGATGCATCCCTGCGAGTACCGAGAGGTATCGACTGAAGCCCAACTCGACCGTTGGATCGATGCCTTCCTGACTGTGGAATCCAATGGGTGGAAAGGTGCTCCTGGTGGAGGCGCATTTAAGTCGACTGAGCAGGACGCCTCATTCTTTCGAGCCATGACTCGTGCTGGCTTCGCGGAGAAGTGCGTAATGTTACTCCAACTGGATTGCAACGGAGTGCCGATAGCTTTGAAGCACAACCTGTTGACCGGTCGATGTGGTTTCGCTTTCAAGATTGCTTTCAACGAGACATTTTCTAAGTATTCACCTGGCGTTCTACTAGAGCTGGAAAACATACGCACTATATTCCGTAATGATCGCATCGATTGGATGGACTCCTGTGCATTGGCACGACACCCGATGGCGGATCGTCTTTGGAGCGAAAGACGGATGATTCGGCGATCACTATACTCTGACAGATCACGACTAGGAGATTTGATTATTTCTAGTATCCCCATCCTCCGTGCCGTACGCGGTCGGGTACGCCAGCAAAGTACCCCCAGACATCTTCGTGTTTCTACCATTGACGAATAAGGCAGGACGTATGTTAATTGCATCACAAAAAGACACACATCTTGAAATTGACGCGCAGCAGTTTGGGGCGTCGTTTCCGCGGCGCGGCTTTAAAGTTGAGCACTATCTCAGTGATTGTCCGCAATTCCAACTTCCCAGACTGGTTGAGCTAGCCCAACGTTTGCCGGCGACTGAAATTGAGTACTTCAACGGTAATGTCGGGATTAATCAAGACCCTTTTACTCATCCGGCAAACGGACTGTCGGTTGCAGAAACCGTGCGCCGAATTGAGGAATGTGGTTCTTGGATGGTCCTTAAGAACGTGCAACTCGATCCGGAATACGGCCAGCTGATGCGATCCGTATTGGACGAAGTGTATTGTCACCTGGATACTTCCATTAACAAACTTCATCGTGAAGAGGCTTTTATCTTCATTTCGTCACCAAATTCAGTGACGCCATATCACTTAGACGAAGAGCATAACTTCCTTTGTCAAATCCGGGGCTCCAAGGAGGTGAGTATGTGGGATCCCATGGATCGTAAAACCATCTCAGAGTTGGAAATTGAAAATATGTTACAGGTGTGGCACGGTTCCGAATATCACCGGAATATGTTGTACAAAGAAGAATTTCAAGACAGAGCCACTACCTACACTCTCTCTAAGGGCGAAGCACTGCACTTTCCAGTCGGAGCGCCACATTGGGTAAAAAATGGGCCCGAGGTCTCCGTGTCGTTCAGCGTCACCTTCCGGTCTGCATTCTCGGAGCGCCAAGCGATTGTTTATTTTATGAACCGCAAGTTACGACGACTGGGGATCACCCCTGTCGCACCTTGGACCAGCCCATGGCGCGATTCTCTGAAATACGGCTCTTTTCAAGCTCTGCGCCGATTGAGTCGAATTGGCGGCGGTCCGTGGTTGCAAAAAAATCAAACGAAATGGGCATGAATATTGATTGCCTAATTTGCCGGCCATTCAACCATGATCAATTCAGAACAACTGGCCCGAGAGGACGCCGCGGACCTCTTGGCGACTGAATCCACGCGACCGGTTCGGATACTCTTCATCATCGACAGTATCTGGGGGGCCGGCGGCGCAGAGATGAGCTTGCTGCGACTGGTCAAGAATCTGCCGTCCGAACGATTCGACTGTCGCGTTATTACGTTTCATACCTCCGATTCGGCCAAGCCCTTCATTGCGCGTTTTCCGTGCCCGGTGGAGCATTGGCCGATGAAAAGCCTAGTCCATTTCAGCATTCTCGGTCTTACTCGCCGCATTTACCGGTATATTCATGACGAGAAAATCGATATCGTTCATACTTTCTTTCCGACGGCAGACCTCTGGGCCGCCCCTATCGCGAAAGGCTGCCGGCTTCCCGAAGCTTATTTCCAGCCGTCGCGATATGGGGGTCTTTCGGGAAAGATGGCAGAACTGGGGCTACCGTCTTGCGGCAGGCCTATTCGATCAGGTCCATTCCGTATCCGGAGCAAGTACGACAGTATTCAGTCAAAGAAGACCGAATTGATCCGACAAGAGCGGTAGTTGTTTATAACGGCGTAGATGTGAATGATGTTGATGTCAGCGGTCCCGCTGGACGAGATGCGGCGGAGCCTTGGCTGTGCGCCGAATCAAAAGATTATTACGACCGTTGCAAATATCCGACGAGTCAAGGGAATCGACGTCTGATGAGGGCAGCCGCGACCGTCAGGCATGCTTATCCGGATGTCCTGTTTCGTCATCGCTGGAGGTTTTCCACTTTCCCTGACAATGTCAGATTCGCCAGCGAAGTTAAACATCTTGTGACATCGCTTGGTTTGGAAAGCTGCGTTCGATTTCTGGGATCCACAAACAGAGTCCCCGAGCTCCTTCAAGCGAGCGACATCTTCGTGTTGCCTTCCCGCAGCGAAGGATTCTCGAATGCTTTGCTGGAAGCGATGTCGTTCGAGCTACCCTGTGTCGCCACGACCGTGGGTGGAAATCCTGAAGTTGTAGTTGACGGAGAGACTGGATTTCTCATTGCCCCCGATGATTCCGATGCGCTGGCAGACAGAACCTTGACTTTACTGCGCAGCCCCCAACTGTGTCTTCAGCTCGGAAAGGCCTCCCGTTCTCGAGTAGAAGCCCATTTCACTACTGCCACAATGGTCCGTCGTGTAGTGAGCAGTTACGAAACTCTCTTGCAAAGAACCTAAGCACAAGGAAAGTTGATTCTGAGTCGTTGATGTCAGCAGGCTCTAAGAAAGTGGACTTGAAAGTGAACGAGAAGGATCCGCAAGGACTCTTGTGAACCAGTCGAACGATCGCTCAGCGACCCTTGTTGGGCCGCATTCACAATCTGTCGTGTGGAGTAGGGAGAAGCCCCGTGTGCAAGCCTCCCCCAAATCATCACTCATGAAGCCCGAGAAACTCAATTTCCGTACTTACCGCAGCTTGGAAGAATTGTCCTCGTTGCGTGCCGCATGGGATGAACTGCTGTCGAAATCCCTGCATGCTTCAACATTTTGTACGTGGGAGTGGTTGAGTAGTTGGTGGACCGCATTCGGCAAAAACAGCGAGTTATTTGTGCTGGGCCTGTTTGATTCTTCCGAACTTGTTGGACTTGCCCCCTTGGCGATTTCGAAGGAGCGCGCGGGGCTATTCACCCTGCGAGTATTGCGCTTCTTGGGTGACGGCAGCGGCGATTCGGACAATTTGGATTTTCCAGTGCAACCCGGAATGGAGCCATTGTTTGCAGAGTGCCTTGTCGAATATCTGCGACACAGTTCTAAGAAATGGGATCTTTGCTTACTCAATACTGCTCCTGCCTCATCTCCGGTTGCGACCAGCATAATGCAGTCGCTGAAGTCTTCGTCGTGGACCAATTTTAACTATTCGTCGCGATGCTCTGAGGTGCCTCTGCCGGAGACATGGGAAGAGTATTCGAAATGTCTTTCCAGCGAGGACCGCAAGAACCTCGTCCGATACACACGACGACTGCATGCTCGATACTCGGCACGAATCTATCGTTGCAGCGATCCGGATCAACTGCCATCCACGCTTAGCGAATTGTTTCGACTACATCAAGAGCGATGGACGAGTGCGGGCAAGCCCGGTGCATTCGCTTCGGTAGAACGCCGCCAGTTTTATGGACAACTGAGCGCCTTGCTTCTTTCTCGCGGGGAGTTAGAGCTCTGGGTTTTAGAATTGAATGGCGAGATCGCAGCTGTTCAGTTTGGTTTTCGCTACAGAGACACCGTGTTTCAGCTCCAGGAAGGTTACAGTCTCGCCCATGGATCGGATCGCGTAGGGTTTGTCCTTCGGGGCGAAGTGCTAAAAACGTTGATTTCGGAAGGGGCTCGGACCTACGACTTCTTAGGCGGTGAAGACTCTTACAAAGCTCGATGGGGTGCCCTCGCAGGAACCTACCGTCACATCCATTTTGCACGGTCTTTCAGTATTGGAGCAGCCTGGCTCCAGATTGCTGACAAAACTTCCAAAGGCAAAGAATGGTTGCGCAAGAAAATTCCTGCCAACGCGTGGAACTTGTTACACAAAGCGCATTTGAAATTACGGTTTGGGCGCGCCGTATGAACATTGTCCTGATTCTTTCCTCGACTTTGGAGCCCTGCGATGCAAGAGCCCGGAGTTACGGAGCGACGGGCAAAAATCCGCACCGTTAACGATCACGCGTTCATGGCGAAACCCACAACTGCGATGGATTAACGGTCGCGTTGAAGTTGAGCGAGTCAAAAAGTCAGCAGTCTGAACGTTTTCGAGGGGAGTCCGATTTGCAATGCCCAATAATCGGATGTCTCCGCAGGCCCGTTCTCCCCCGCTTGGGTTTGAGCAATTCAGCCTACGGTTTCCTTCACGGTTCTATTCCTTCCAAATTATCTGCAGGAACCGCTTCATCTGGTTCTCCCGGAGTTGTGGAACGACATTCCACAATCGAACCCTGCCGATCTCGCCGCCCCACCCCGCTGACTCCAACCCATTTGTCCGTTTCGAATCTACCGGACCCTTTCAGATCCGAGGCTATCAGTGTTTGTGATCGGCTTGGTCGATGCGCCTTCCGGCGTGGCGCGATGAAGCCTTGTAGAGAAGGGCCTTAAGGCGAGACAGCACTAACTTGTGGAAGCGGATTAGTTGCGGCTACACGATCGCTAACGCCCGGTCTGGGTCGTTCGATACCAGTCGACAGTCCTACGAAGGCCTTCTTCAAACGTTACGCTGGGCTTGTATCCGAGGCCCGCTGCCGCTTTCGATATGTCTGCGAGGGAATGCTTGACGTCTCCACTTCGTCCAGGACCGTATTTCGGCTGGCCTTTATATGGCGTGAGGTCCTGCAGCATCTTGAAGGTTTCATTCAGCGTGACGCGGCGGCCGGTCGCGACGTTGAAGACCTGTCCCGCCGCGCTTTCTGCAGGCGCCTTACTGGCGAGAAGATTTGCGTCGACGGCATTGTCGATGAAGGTGAAGTCGCGGCTCTGTTCGCCGTCGCCGAAAATCGAAGGTTGATCGCCGCGCAACATCTGAGTGATGAACTTCGCAAGCACTCCGGAATAAGGAGATGATGGATCCTGGCGCGGTCCAAAGATATTGAAGTAGCGCAGGCACACAGTTTCGAGGCCGTAGCAGCGGTAGAAGGAAATCATGTACTGCTCACTGGCCAGCTTCGCAACCGCATAGGGCGAGATCGGGTCGGGTTTCATCCCCTCGTGTTTGGGTAGAGTCGGAGTGTCTCCGTAGGCCGAGGACGATGCAGCGTAAACCACGCGTTTCACCTTCGCGTCCCGTGCGGCGACCAGCACATTCACCGTGCCGTCGACGTTTGCACGGTTGCTTCCCAGAGGGTCGAGCACCGACTTGGGTACGGACGGAATGGCCGCCTGATGCAGAACGATGTCCACCCCAGCGCAGGCACGGTGCATCGCATCGAGATCGAGAATGTCGGCTTCCTGGAAGTCAATGCGATCAAGAATCTCTGCGATGTTGCCGCGATGCCCAGTCGCAAAATTGTCGACTCCGCGAACCTTTTCTCCGCGGGAAAGCAGTGCGCGGGCGAGAGAGGATCCGATGAAGCCGCCGATGCCAGTGATGAGGTAAACAGCCATGGCACATCATCATAACGAATCGAGGCGCTTTTAAGGAAACGACTCAGCGCCCGGCCCGGCCTTGCTTTTGGGCCTTAAGTGATGGCTATGGAGCTGGAATCTGAACGTTTGAGGCGATGTTCGAGTAGCCGCTCTCCTGGCTACTCGCGTTTACGGCTGTGGCGGCGTAGCAGTAGGACGTGCCATCCACGACGGAGGCGTCAGCGTACGCTGTCGTTGTCACCAGGATGAGGTTGATCTTTGAGTATGATCCGCACGACGTAGCGTACACCGCCCGATAGATGTTGTAGCCAGTCACGCCCGATGACGTGCTGGCGTTCCACGTCAGGTTCACTGTGTGACTTGGTGCGGCCGTGCCTGTACCCGTTAACGCTTCAGTCGTTGTCGCAGATTGGGCATTGCTCGTAACCGTGAGCGGTCGCGTTGGCGGTTCCCGCGGTTTGCGGGCTGAAGGTGATGGTGTAGGGCACGCTTTGGCCTGCCGCGATGGTTACCGGCAGCGAGAGGCCTCCGAGGCTGAACAGAGCATTGTTCGAACTGGCAGCCGTGATCGTCACGTTCGCGCCACTGGCGGAGAGGCTTCCGGATGCGCTTCCGCTTGTCCCCACGACGACGCTGCCGAGATTCAATGTAGTCGGGCTGATGGTCAGCTGTCCGGCTGCCGCCGCGCCGGTTCCTGAAAGTGGGATGCTCAAGCTCGGATTGCTCGCGGTTGAGGTGACGGTGACGTTTCCACTAGCACTCCCGGCCGATGTCGGTGCGAACTTGACCGTAAAGGTCACGCCTTGACCGGAGGTGAGCGTGACGGGAGTCGTGATTCCGCTCAGGCTGAATCCCGTCCCGGTGGCCGCAACCTGAGAGATCGTGACACTCGCGCCACCCGTATTCGTTACGGTTTCTGACAGCGACTGGTTGCTTCCCACCGTTACGCTGCCAAAATTTAGGCTGGTGGGACTTGATCCCGCCGTGCCTACAGCAACGCCCGTGCCTGCCAGCGGCACAGAGAGTGTGGAGTTTGAACCTGTCGAAGTGACTGTGACGGTTCCGCTCGCGCTTCCCGAAGCCGGCGGGGACGAACTTGACTGTGAAGGTTGTGCTCTGCCCAGAGGTGAGCGTGACGGGGGTCGTGATTCCGGTCAAGCTGAATCCCGTCCCACTCGCCGCGACTTGAGAAATTGTGACAGCCGCGCCGCCCGTGTTGGTCAGGGTTTCTGACAACGATTGACTGCTCCCAACCGTCACGCTACCGAAGTTAAGGCTGGCCGGATTTGATCCCAGTGCCCCTGCTGCCACTCCCGTGCCTGATAGGGCCACCGTAAGAGTGGGGTTTGAGCCTGTCGATGTGACGGTGACGGTTCCAGTCGCACTCCCCGCAGATCCAGGAGCAAACTTAACGGTGAATGTACTGCTCTGGCCGGCAGTCAGTGTGACTGGTGTCGTGACACCACTCAACGAGAATCCAGTTCCGCTCACTGCGACTTGAGAAATAGTGACGTTTGCGCCGCCTGTGTTGGTTACAGTCTCTGACAACGACTGTGAGCTTCCCACCGTGACGTTGCCGAAGCTAAGGCTGGTGGGGCTCGATCCCAGCACTCCCGGCGCAAGTCCGCTGCCTGAGAGAGGAACGGTCAAAGTTGGGTTGGGCGCATTCGATGTGACGGTCACATTCCCACTTGCGCTCCCAGAGACTGTTGGAGCGAACTTGACCGTGAACGAGGTGCTTTGACCGGCCGACAGCGTTACCGGGGCGGTGATGCCGCTCAGTGTGAATCCCGTTCCACTAATCGCAACCTGAGAAATCGTGACACTTGTGCCGCCGGTATTGGTCACGGTTCCTGACAGAGATTGGTTGCTTCCCACGGTCACACTGCCGAAGCTGAGGCTCGACGGCGTGGATCCCAGTGCGCCGGCGGCTATTCCGTTGCCAGACAGTGACACCGTCAGCGTGGGATTCGAAGCCGTCGAAGTGACTGTCAGCGTTCCGCTCGCGGCTGCCGCCGACGTCGGCGCGAACTTTATCGTGATATCCGTCTCTGCCCAGCGGCGAGTGTGATCGGTGTAGTGACGCCGCTCAAGCTGAACCCGCTTCCGCTGATCGTAGCCTGATTGATCGTTACGCTTGCGCCGCCGGTGTTGGTTACCGTCTCGGACAGAGACTGGTTGCTGCCGACAGTGACGCTGCCGAAATTGAGACTGGACGTACCTGCACCAAGCGCGCCTGGGGCCACTCCTGTACCGGACAATGCCATCATCAGGCTGGGATCCACCGCATCCGACACGATCGTGAGATTGCCGCTCGCGGAGCCGGTCGTTGAAGGAGCGAAAGTAACGGTGAACGTCATGCTCTGAGATGGGACAAGAGTTGTGGGGGTGGTGAGTCCGCTTAACTGAAATCCTGCTCCCGTCACCGAAGCCTGCGAAATCGTAACGTTCGATGTCTCGCTGTTTGTCAAGTGATCGTCTGCGACTGTTGCCCTCCGACGGTCACGCTGCCGAAAGATTCGGTTGTCGAGTTGAGTCCAAGCTGCCCGCCTGAAGTCACTCCAGTTCCAGCCAAGGCAATGTTTGTGAGTTGGCTGCCATCGCTGCTGGTGACGGCGGCCGCGCCATTGAATGGCCCTGACGCGTTCGGTGTAAACCGGACCGTGATCTGCGTGCTTTGTCCTGCGGCGATCGTGAGCGGAAGGCTCGGAGCGGTTAGGACGAAGTATTTCGTCGACACCGCGGCGCTGCTAAGGGTGAGCGCGGAGGTCCCTGAGTTCGTTGCGCTAACGGTCATCGTTTTACTGGTACCGATCGCAACGTTGCCGAAGTTCAGAATCGATGTTCCAACGGATAAGCTGATCGTCTGCTGCGTTTTGGTGGGACCGGCTGAACTAAATCCTTGGCATCCGACCAAAAGGCAAAGGCAAAAGATCGCGAGGAATGCACTCGCCTTCGTCCTAAGTAGGGTGGTGGACCTGTCGAGGATGAGCTTCGTTGTCATGACGGGGGTTCAAGACGGTGCCCCCTTTGCGGTCCATGACAACTGCGTCTGTGCCGTGGGGGCGGCTCCAGATGAGTGTGCCGCTTCCGGGCCGGTTGGAGAAGATTTCCAAGGTACGTAGCAGAATCTGGCAGAAGTACAGGGAAGAGACAGGAGTTGGGTAACCAACGATCGGAGTCAGTTCCGATTTTGAGGCAGTGAGAGCATGGTAATCATTGCGGGAAGATCTCCGAAAAAGTGCGTCGCGCGAGGGCGGCGTGTACGGATCGCGATTCCTAATGCGTTACTACGCATAGCCCGAGAGGGCGAACCGTAACCTCTCCCCAGGCACAGGAAGATTTAGGAAGCAGATTTCGTAATCTTTCGGCGAGGCCATGGCGATCAACTCGGAACAGCGCGTACTTCCGTTTCGAGATACTCCCACAGGTGGTTCCGGACCTCGAGAAGAGCGTTTTTTTCACGCGTGAGACGGCTTACCATCAACGCGCCTTCCAATGTCGAGATCAACAGAATGGCAACTCGCATCGGATCCACGTGGCGGCGAATTTCTTTCTTCTGCATTCCGGTGCGAACAATCGCAGCGAGCCTTTCGGCCCATCCCTCCAAAGCTTTATGAGCGCGTTCTCGCAACATCGGATTGCCGTCGTCATAATCGATCGCTGCGTTGAGGAGGGGACATCCCCCAGGTACGGGCGATCGCCGCTCAACAAAGTTCGACACATATTCTTTCAACTTGTCCACGCTGTTCGGAATGACATCGAGGTCGTGCATCCGGGTTTCAACTGCCAGTCCCCACGCGTAATCAAAAGCCTCCACCGCCACCGCCTCCTTGCTTGGGAAGTGGCGATAAATCCCACCTTTTTCTAATCCTGTGGCGGCCATCAATTCAGACATAGACGTTCCTTCAAGGCCTTTCTGATTGAACAGCGGCGCCGCCTTGGCGACGATCCGCTTACGTGTGTTCTCACCCTTTGTCATATCGACCTGCTTTATCGTAGGCGATCGCCCATGCTTGTGCCATTCCGCCGATCAACTCAGTGAGCTGCTTCGCTTCCTCCTTGTTGAAACTTGCGAATAAAAATCGCCAGTATTGGGCCAATCAGAGCAATCAATCCGAGCAGCCAGAAGCAGTCGAGAAACCCCAAAATCGCCGCTTGCTGCTGGACAGCGGCATAGACCTGCACGAACGCGCTGCGTGAGGCATCCGCCGATGAATAGCCGTGGCTGACAAAGCGGGCCCGGAACTCTCTATCGCCGGCGACAACCCCTGACTGGCGCTTGCCACGTGTGTTACGAGGACAGCCTGATGGTATTGAGCGCGTCGCGCCAGCACCGTTGTCACGAATGCGATACCAAAGTTTCCGCCTTGATTACGAATGAGTTCGTTAGACTCGATGCCTTATTGTTCTTGCCCTTGGGTAGATACGAATAAGCGAGTTGGCTGGTCGGGACGAAGAGGAATGCGATGCCGAATCCCTGGAGGGCACGGGCCCAAGCCTCCCTGGCATAATTCGTTTCCAGATTGAAATTTGCGTAGTACCACATCGCGCAGCCGAGCACGGTGAAGCCAAATCCGATCATCCAGGAAACAGGAATTTTCCGAACTAAGCGAACAATTAACGGCGCCATCACCACAATCACCATTGCGCCGGGGCCCAGAACCAACCCGGCATCGGTCGCGGTATAGCCGTAGAGCGATTGAGCATCTGCGGGATCATCACGGTCGAACCAAAGAGCACGAATCCGAACAAGAAGTAGAAGGCGTTGGAGATCGCGAAATTCCTTTCTTTTCAGTAGCGCCAGTTCGACCACCGGATCGGGTTGCCGCAACTCCCAGGTGACCGCCGCAACGAGTGCAAAGATTGCGATCGCGAAGAAGACGCAAATGAATCCGCTTTCAAACCAATCCTCCCTTTGCCCACGATCGAGAACCACCTCCAAGCAGGCGAATCCAATCGCAATCAGCAGGATGCCAAGGTAGTCGACCCTCAACTTCCCGGCCGCCCTCGCGGCCTCCGCCTCGCGCTTGAATTCTGGAGGGTCGGAGACGAGCCGGCTGGTCAAGATCACGGACACGATTCCGATCGGGATGTTGATGAAAAAGATCCATCTCCAGGAGAAGCTATCGGTAATCCATCCGCCTAAAGGTGGGCCTATTGCTGGTGCGCTGACAATGGCCATGCTGTAAAGGGCGAACGCAGCTGCCCGTTTTGAAGCAGGGAAGGTGTCAACCAGGATCGCTTGCTCAACCGGCGCCAACCCTCCGCCCCCAACGCCCTGCAATACTCGAAAGAAGATGAGCAGGCCGAGACTCGGAGCAAGTCCGCACATCAACGAACTCAGCGTGAAGAGCGCGATGCACGCCATGTAGTAGTTTTTTCGACCGAAAACGCGGCTGAGCCACGCGCTGAGCGGCAGCACGATTGCGTTTGCCACGAGATAGCTCGTGAGAACCCAGGTACTTTCGTCGTAACTGGTCGCCAGGCCGCCCGCGATATGAGGGAGGGAAACATTGGCGATTGCCGTGTCCAGAAGCTCCATGAATGTCGCCAGCGTGACCGTGATTGCGATCAACCAGGGATTCACCCCATTCGTAGGAAACTCATCCGCCTCCCCGATCCGGTTTGGGCTGGCCGTCATTGTTCGATCTGTCCCTTGCCCCAATAGATACATAAAGAGACCGAACGGTCGCAAATGTTATTCGCGGGATTCGTCGTTGACGGGGGCCGAACAGTTGGTTGTCCCGAACGACCCAGCCTCCATCCGAATCAGCATTTCTTTCCGGCATTCAGATCAGATCGTTCTTGGTATGATCTTTGATCCGTGCCCGATCGCATTTCTCCAAAGGGTCCCCCTGCCAGATAGAGGAATTGGACAAGACCAAGGGAACGAGCGGGGGGAATTAACTCGGGAAGTGAGAGTTAGATTGTTCGAAAGAAATCACCAAGAATCTCCCGAGCCGACAGAGCCGGGAATATCCTCTGGAGCATCATGTCGAAAATCATGCGTTGCCTGTCTTCGATGTTTCTTGCGTGCACGGCTTTTTTGGCCATGGGCGCTCCCTTGTTCGCACAACAATCGGCTGCGCCTGCTGAAGCGAAGCCGGAAGACACCGAGGTCTGGTCGCCCGAGCCCAAGATCGTGTCGCCCGGTGCCAGCTGCACCGCCGCTCCCTCGGACGCGATCGTTCTGTTCGATGGCAAGAATCTCGACGCGTGGGTTTCGGCGCAGGACAAGTCTCCCGCTAAATGGAATGTCGCGAACGGGGTGGTCACCGTTAATAAAGACGGCGGAAATATTGAAACGAAGCGATCCTTCAAGAACTATCAGCTCCACCTTGAATGGAAGGTTCCGACAGATGTGACGGGAACGGGACAAGCGCGCGGGAACAGCGGGTTGTTCTTAGCCTCCACCGGCCCCGGCGACGCCGGCTACGAATTGCAAATCCTTGATTCGTATGAAAACAAGACTTACGTCAACGGTCAGGCAGCCAGCATTTATAAGCAGGGAATTCCCCTTGCGAATCCGACTCGCAAGCCCGGAGAGTGGCAGGTCTACGACGTTGTGTGGACCGCTCCGCTGTTCAATGACGATGGCTCGGTCAAAGCCCCGGCGTATGTTACAGCCTTCTTCAACGGTGTGATAGTCCAGAATCACTTTGAGCTAAAAGGCGAGACGCGATATATCGGAAAGCCTTTCTACAAGAAGTTCGACGGCGCACCAATCAAGCTGCAGGCCCACGGAGATCCGAGTCCCCCGATCAGTTTCCGTAACATCTGGGTCCGGGAGTTGAACTAGCCGCGGATTCTTCGCTCTGTCTCGCTACCACGAATGTGCATGCCGGTTCTAAGGCTGTACGTTCGTGCCCCCTTCTTCACCTTGCTTCGGAAAATGCTTGTCGTACCAGGCGATGGACCGATCGGTCGCATCGATCTGGTGCTTGGTCTCAGAGAGTCCGTGCCCCTCGCGCGGATAGCGAAGAAACACAGTCTCGACTCCGACATCCTTCAGAGCAATAAACAATTGTTCCGCCTCCGCGATGGGCACATCGTTGTCATTCTCCCCGTGAATGATGAGGGTCGGAGTGTGCGCAGCGGCGATATGCTTCAGTGCCGAGCGTTCCCAAGCAACATCCATCAAATTGCCTTGATGCAGGAATTGTCCGAACTCCATCTCTTCATACTGGTTGTAGTAGGTCATGTAGTTGTAACTCACCAGGTTGGCGATGCCGGCGGTCGGAATCGCCGCTTTAAACTCGTTCGTCTGGGTGATGAGCCAATCGGTGAGTTGGCCGCCGTAACTTACGCCCTCAATGCCGAGACGCTCGCGGTCAATCCACAGATAACGCCGCACAGCTGCGCTGACAGCGTAGAGCACGTCCTGTCCTTCGTTGCCATCCTGGTCGCCAAATACTGCGTCCGCGAATTTCTGGCCGTAGCCCGTTGAGCCGCGATAGTTCACGTTCAACACCGCATACCCATGCGTGGCGTACACCTGGTTCTTGAAATTGAAGGTCGGACCGTTCGCTCCATGAGGGCCGCCATGAATGACGACGATCATGGGATGTTTGGACGTCGCAGTCATACCCAGCGGCTTCGTGAGGAAGGCTTCGACCTCGAAGCGGTTGTCGTTGCTGACAAAAGTAAATGGCTCGACGGCCGCAATCGCCTTTCCTGCAAAGAAGTCTTTGTTCAGATCTGATCAGCCGGCGAGTGGCAGCGGTGCCAGATTTGTAAAAGAGTTCGAACGCGTCGTCGACGCCTGAGAACGCATAGGCGAGCGCGCCATTTTTAAGACGGACCATCCAGCAACAAAGCCAGAGTCTTTCACGATGTATTCCGGCTGGCCTCCCGCGATTGCCAAGCGAACGAGATGATTGCTCCCACGTTCCTGTGCGGTGAAATACACAGAGCTTCCATCCGGCGACCACAGCGGAGCGCCTTGACGATTGTCGATCGCGGCGCCAATCTCGCGGCGGTTGCTACCATCTGCGTTCATCAGCCAGACGTGTGTATCTTCCATCGTGGTTTCACGGTCGGTCAGTCCGCGTCGAGTGGCGAGGTAGACGATGGACTTTCCGTCCGGCGACCATCGCGGATCGTATTCGCAGGTTTCCGTCGCCGTCAGGCGATGGATGCTGTTATCGGCGAGTTGCAGGGTAAAAAGGTCGTAGTTGAAAAACTCGTCCTGATTCGGTTCGCGATTGGAGACGAATACCAATTGCTTTCCATCGGGCGACCAGTCGACGGAATGTTCATCGTAGTTGCCATTCGTGAGTTGTCGGACCTGCTTTGAAGCAACATCGATCAGAAAAATGTGGAGACGCTGATTGTCATTGAATCGCGTCATGCCCTTCACCGAAGTCGGGCTTGTACAAATAGCGCGTGATGACCATCGGATCTCCAGCAGCTTCCCCCGCCACCGTCACCAGCAGTCGATGAGATGAATGCGATCTGCTTCGAATCCTGCGACCATGCGAATGTCTTTGCCCGCGCCGGGCAACGGAGAGTTGGTGCCTGGAGCGGCGCCAGAAAGGTCGTATCGCTGCCGTCGGGATGCGAGATCAGAAGACCATGCTTGTCGCCATCAGAGCCATGGAAAGCGATCCACTTGCTGTCGCTCGACCATACCGGTCCGCCCGCCGGTTTTTCGCCCCCCAGACGTACACTCTTTGACGAACTCAAATCCATGACCCAAAGCTGGCTGTAGGGACGGCCGGGAGTGTCCCGCATGGTGATGCCGTATGCGACATAGCGACCGTCAGGCGAAAGAGACACACCGCCGACAGAGCGCAGCCGTGAAAGATCACTACTCATGAATTGAGCTTGGGAGAGAGAAGAAAGGATCGCCGCACAGATCAGGCAGAGCGGTACGCGGGACATTATTTCCTTCAAGGTGAGACGCATGAGCCTCCGACGCAGAATAAGAGGAGTGGACGGGCAGGGTCATACTAGGTCGAGTGTGTGGGAACGGTCAACGTTTAGCGACGTGGTTGCTCCCATCGTTTCAAATCGACAAGCGCGGGTCGCCTTCGACAATCTGATCCTCAAGTCTTGGTGACTCTCCTTTACGCCATAACCTCGTCTTGTGCCCGTGCGCGATAGAGAAGATCTCCAGAGGCTACGCCCTCAGGGTAGAGTTCGGGATGCTCGCAGACACGAAATACTGGCGACTCGAGCCAAACATGCAAGTCAGCCGTCGGCTTCTGCCCGATGACTCCGCAAGGCTACGCTGCCAACGCTACCTGCGATTGCGTGCAATGCGCACATCGGCGAGCATCGATCGGTATCTCGCTCATACACTCTGGACATTTCTTCGTCGTGGGGTCGGCCGGTGCCGGGCTGCGACGCATCCGCGCAATCATCGCGTTCACCGGAGTTACCACAAAAAAATAAATTGCTGCGGCAATCAGTAAGAACGAAATGCACGAGTTGATGAAATCGCCAATCGGAAACAGCGTACCGCTAACTGTGAAGGAGACAGCCGAAAAATCGGGCTTATGCACGATCACAGCCACCAAGGGCATCAGCAGGTCTTTCGTCAGCGAAGTGACTACCCCCCCAAAGGCTGCACCGATCACAACGCCTACTGCCATATCGACGACGTTTCCGCGAAGAACAAACTTCTTGAAACCCCTCTAACATGAAATCCTCCTCCGAGATCGAAGTGCCCGCCAATGTAAGGAGTCGGGTAGAGAGGTCAAGCTTGAGGTGGCGATAGAGCGCAAGGCTCCGTGTGTGGCTGGTTCAGTCCAGTTCGAAGCGGCGGAGGCCGGAGAGTTGCAGCAATGTGAGCCAGATGAAGCGGGGATTGTTGAGCAGGTAGCGGGGGCACGAGGCGCCGCGGCTCCTGACACACGCGGAAAATCGAAGTCAAGCCCGTGCGCAGAACCCACTCCGGAGCTTCGCGCGTTGTGCCACTCAAAATGTCGAACGCGGCGCCCACCCCGATCATCAACTGGACGGGCAGGCGGTCGAGGTAGCCGGCCATGAACCGTTCCTGCTTCGGCGCTCCGAGTCCACACCAGAGTACATTCTCGCCGCGACGCCTCGACTTGCGCGACTAATTCCTGTTCTTCTTCCGGCTTAAGGGGTCGGAAGAAGGCGGCGAGTAGGTTCCCGCAATTTGTAGTCCGGGATATCTTGGATCAGTTCTTCTTTTAACTTCTCGGCGACACCCGGTCTTCCGCCATAAAGGAAATGGCGATATCCCTTCGCTACCGAGTCGGGACAGAGACCTAGCATCAGGCGTGGGCCGTATACGCGTCCCATGTTGCGGTAGCCGTGGTACTTGCCTAACCATACCGTCGGCATTCCGTCTGGTGTCTTCAGGAATGCTGAGTTCGAGATGTCGCGGAACTCTTATCCTTCTGCGCCTCGATGATGCCTTGCGCTCCGGTAACGCAGATGTAACCGTGGTCGCCGCGATCAAGAAACGCTTCGATCTTTTGCAGCGCGCTCTCCATGGTAAGCACGCTGACGCCCACGCCGAAAATATTTACCCGCGGGACTTTGAGAAGCCTTCGTTATTCTTTGCGAGCTATTTCGATAATCGGACTTACACAGCGCCGGCGCCTTTCAACACCAGCCGGGATGGTTCTGGCTAGAATTGTGAAGTCTAGCCACAGAGACCACTGATCGACGTATCGAACGTCCAGACGCATCCATTGATCGAAAGAGAGCAGGGCGCGGCCGCTGATTCTTGGTAAAGACAAGTTATTCCTGGTTTCACGCTAAAGCGGCGGTCGTAACTACTCTGTGTAATCTTTCAAGATCTTTCGCCGTCAATGGCCTCGGCCCCACCAGACTCATATCTCCAGTCAGAACGTTGATTAATTGGGGTAACTCGTCGATGCTGGCGCGCCGGAAAAATTTGCCAAACGCGTTACACGGGGATCATTCTTCATCTTGAATGCGGCGCCGCCGGTTTCATTCTTTGCCTTGAGATCCGTGAAACTAGCCTCGGCGTCGGGAATCATAGTTCGGAACTTATAAATCCTGAAGGGCTGTTTGTTGCGGCCGATGCTTTCCTGTACGAAGAAGATGGGTCCCGGCGAAGACAGCTTGATCGCGGCGGCAACCAGCAGAAGAGCGGGAAACCCAAGTAGAGAAGAATCGCGGAGATCACAACGTCGAGGGCGCGCTTGATCAAATGGCTCATGGAGTCGTGCCCTGTGTGGCGGTTGGATCGATCTGATTCTGTGCTTGGCCTGATTATGCAAGAAATTGCACAGTTTCGAAGACCAGATGGAGCAAATCATACCTCGCAAAATGATGTCGGAAAGAAGCCATTCTATCATTACTAAGTCGATATAAAAAGACCACTTGAAATCTTCAAGGGATGTGAGAGTATCCCTCCTCCCCTGATGCGCCCCCATCAAATTATTTCTTCCATGATTTACGTATCGCACGGAGCCGTTTCCTTATATCGCAGCGAACGCATCAGCCATTCGCTGTGTTTGCCCACATCGAGAGCGGCGCGCCACCTGCAGTTTCGGCGCACGAAATATGTGACCCTCGCGCAGGCTATTGCGGGACGCGGCGACGCGCTAACCGTCGACGACGCGACCTATGCAGGGTTTGAGTTGGCGCTGCTGGCCCGGCGATTTGGACACGCCGTGTCCTGGTTTGTGAACGGCAGCCACGTCGAAAACAAGATTCAATATTTTCCATTTCAGATCAGCTGCATGCTGGACGCCAATCGATCGGCGGAATGCCGATTCGAAGGGCAGACCTGGAGTCTTGCGACGGTGGCGGAGAAACGCACTCTGCGATTACATATCAAACATCTCTATCTGCGAATGCGCAGCCAACATGAAATCGAAGGCTTGATCGACAGGTTAGCTGTCGCTTTGGATTCGAATTGTAAAGATGCGGACAGGTGTCTTCGGACTGTTGGGCCCCGAGCAGTTGGCTGCAGGCCGTTCTCGCCGGTGTTGATTTGCAGAATCACGGGTGGAGTCACTTGAATCCGGAAGTTCTAACCGAAGCAGAATGTCAGTGCGGAAGTCCGGCAGAACGAAGAATATTTGTCTCAGTTCCGAAGAGCAATTACCCGGTGTTCGCTCCGCCGTTTGGACAGCAACACACTGTTCATCCCGCCGCGGACCTCGTTTTACTCGCCAACCGTAATCTGGCGCCTGATCACAAAGAAGGAAACATCGTGAATCGACGTGAACTTGTCCTGGCGACCGCTTCTCAAACTGCGCGAGTCAAAATCAGGTTCGTCGAGAAGAGGCGCGCTGCGGCTTAGCCCCGCGCATGTCAGCTGAAAAAGAGACGCAGATCGACATAGCAATTCTGGCCGGGGCCTACAGGGATTGGAACCGCCTGGCGGCTGTCCCAGAAGCCATCTTTTCATCAGTAACTCCGCGAGGGAGTGCGATCGGCAGCCTTTTTTACTCATCGACCAATCCAAGATTCCTGGCGGTCGCGCCGCTTCCGTTACGACTCCTGAAGGATTCACTTTCGACTACGGGGGACACGTTCTGTTCCCGCACTCGGAATACGTCGAGTTCATCGATCTGCTTGACCAGGTCATTCCCGAATGGCACCGTTCGATGCCGATTCGCGGGGTATGGGTCAACGACCGGCTGATTCCAACCCCGGTTCAGCGCAATATTCATTGGCTGCCCTGCCCACTCTCGCAGCCTGTCTCTGGGGATTGTTGCGCCGTTCGCCGATTGAAGATCAATCGGCCGAACCGAGCCTGCAGCAATATCTTGAAGGGCAATTTGGCGAGCCTTTGACTCGCCACGTGATGGCGCCGCTGAACCGTAAGATGTGGGCGCGCGATCCGCAACTGCTCGGCAGTTCCTGGTCTTCCCACCATAGCGGGTCAAAAGAGAAGAACATTCCCGAGGTAAGAGCGCTTGCAGTTCTGCGAAATCTCTTGCTGAATCGCGATGATCCCGGATGGAACCAATCCACACTAGTGCGGTATCCGTTGGAAGGTGGTGTAGGCGCAATCTGGCAAGGAATCTTCGCACTCATTCCCGAAAATTACCGGCGACTTGGTTCACGCGTGCTTAAGCTGGATTCGGCGGAGAAGCGCATCTGGCTCGACGACGGCACGAGCATCGCATACGAACATCTCGTCAGTTCAATTCCGATTGATCTGCTGCTTCGGATGATGCAGGACCAGCCCAATCTACAAGCTCGATCGGACGAGTTCCGTCCTCCAAAGGTGCAGATCTTCGGATTTGGCCTCCGGGGCTCGATCCCTGAGAAGTTGAGGGGAGTTCACGCGGTGAATGTCCCTGCGCCGGAGCTACCATTCTGGCGCGTCAATTTTCCTTCGAATTTTTCGCCCAAAAATGTTCCGGATTCGAAAAGTACGTGGTCCATTTTGTGTGAGAGAAGTTTTACTAAAGCGTCGGACCGCCGGTACGAGCCGAAAGAAATAGAAGCGGTACTTCGGCAGATCGGTTTCGTTCCGCCAAACGCGGAGGTCGTCTCTCTTTTTGCAACGGAACTGGACCATGGATATCCGGTGCCATTTGCTGGCCGTGACAAGCTGCTGAATGAAGTCCAGAAGGAGCTTGAGAGGCTGCAGATCTACAGCCGCGGCCGCTTCGGTGGATGGCGCTATGAAGTATCGAACCAGGACCACGCCTTTATGCAAGGCGTCGAGATCGTAGATCGCTTGCTTGAAGGAAAACCAGAGTCGACCTACCGGAAGACGTGGTAATCCGCTGCGGCAGTTCAGACCTGCAAGTTTCGAAGATAAGGTACGCTTGCTTGCATCTTTTCAAGATCCATCTCAACGAAGTAATTCTTAATGCCCCCCACTTTTGCCGCTTTAAAGATTTTGTTCCAGTCCAGACTGTCTTGGCCGACCGGTACTATTTTCTTGGCTTGCGCTGACCAACCCTGAACGTGCATGGAAATAAAGCGGCCGGGGTATTTCGTGAAATACTCCGCGGCGTCATACCCCTCGCTGATCGTGGAAACCTGAAACTGGAATTTGATCAGCTTCGGATCGAGTAATTCAAACAAGATGTCGTAGGTGCGCTTGCCATCTACTTTCGACAACTCGAAACCTTCGTTGTGAAGACCTTGCTGGATGCCTGATTTGGCTGCCTGCTCTCCGATTTTGTTGTACTCGTCGGCTGCGCGCTTCACATCGTCCATTGACGGGTGAGCGCCCGCGTCGAGGCTGGGGACGAGCATTTGCGTCAGGCCAACGTCCGTCGCCCATGCGATCCGGTCCGCTTGATTCTTTCTGAGTTCTTCGATCCCGAAGTGCGAGCTGATACAAGTTAGCCCCGCATCTTTCAGAATGCCCCGCAGTTCGGGCCCTTTATATTTCGCCAGCCCTGCGAATCCAGAGTCTGCATATCCCACAGGAGAACACAACTCAATCGACTGAAATCCGGCTGCTGCGAGAGTTTTGAGCGTGCCTGGGAAGTCCTTTTCAATCATTTTCCTGACAGGCCATGTCTGACATCCGATCGGCATCCCGAGGGGATGGGCGTGCAACTTAAGGCCTGCCGCCGACATGATTCCGACGGCGGCCGCCTGCGCGGCTGCTACCTTGCAAAATTCTCTCCTGGAAATCGCCATTGCGTCTCCTCCGCTCGACTTCTTGAAAACTACAATGCCCATCCACTTCTGCGCTCGGGCTGAATGAATCGTTGCGTCAATTCAGAATCGGGCTTCGTCCGAAGAGTCGCGCGGTCCCATGCCAGTTTCTGCCCGGATCGCACGGCGATGTTTCCGAGCAGAAGAGTCTCCGTCACCAATCCTTCAAACTCAAAATTGCCTCCCGGTTTGTTCTTGCCACCCTTGCAGGCGTCCAGCCACTCTCTTTCGTTACCCGGCGAGCGAGGCAGTGTTTTCGGCGGCTGCTGAAATGTATCCATCTTAGCTCGCGGAATCAGCACCGGTTGCCTTCCGTTGAATCCGCAAAGTATCTTGCCGCGATCCCCTAAGAACAAGAGCCCCTCGTCTTCTTCGCCTGCACCTTTGAACGGGCGGCCGTCTTCTAATTCTTCAGGTCGAGGAGGCTTCAATCCACCGTCGTACCACGTAAATTTTAACGGCGGCATTTCCGCTCGAGCAGGGAAGTCATACCGAATGATCGAAGCCAGAGGATAAGTCTCGTCGAAGCGGTCCGTGGAACTGGCTTCCACGCTGACGGGCGCTTCGAGTTTCAACACGCGGAAAATCGTGTCGTAACTGTACGAGCCCATATCGCCCAACGCTCCGCATCCGAAATCGGTCCACCCACGCCAAACGAAAGGCACGTACGCATGGTTGAACGGACGCATCGGCGCCGGGCCGAGCCACAAATCCCAATCCAGACCCTCGGGTACAGGTTCAGATTCGCGCGGACGTTCAATGCCCTGCGCCCAGAAAGGACGGCTCGACCAGTTCCATACTTCTCGCACCGGGCCGATCGCACCGCTCCAGATCCACTCGCACAACAGCCGCGTATCCTCCGACGCTTGATTGGCTACGGCGATCTGGGTGGCCACTCCGGTCTCTCGCGCAATCTCGGCGATGCGCCGCGCCTCGTAGATCGTGTGAGTGAGAGGCTTTTGGCAAAAGACGTGTTTGCGCTTCTTCATCGCTGCCGCGGAAACGGCTGCGTGCAAATTGTCGGTGGTGCAAACAACCACGGCATCGAGGTCGTGCTCTTTCTCAAGCAGTTCGCGGAAGTCGCTGTAAGCCGCACAGCCGTGGTAGTTTCCCGACCGCTTTTGCGTTCCGTAATATCCGTCTACGATTTTCTGGCACGGTTCGCGGCCCGCAACTCCGCTGGTGACGCGAAGAGAATGCGTCAGCTGGATGGGTTGATCGGGACTGAGCCAATCCCAGCCACTATCTACGCCTAATAGTTGACGCACGGAATTGCAGAACTCATGAGGCGCCCATTGCGGATAGTTTGCCGCGCTCTTGTTGACGTCGCAGACTGCAATTCCTTGCACATCGGGCTCGCGCAAGAAATGCAACATAACGCGTAATCCCTGCGCGCCAACTCCAATGAAAGCGATGTTCACTTTGTCGCTGGGTGGGACGTAGCCCTCGCCGCCCAACACGTGCCGGGGAACGATTGAAAATCCCGCGGCGGCGGTTGCGCTCTTTGCAAGGAAGTCGCGTCGCGATATGGAGGTCGACGAAAAGAGGGGAGATCCAAGCTGCTTCTTCATGGTTTCTCCTGGCCCGCCCGGAGTGAGGGGTCAAATCACTTTTTGAATGTCGGAGATACTCTAAACGAAACGGCGGGAGAATGCCTCCTGCGCTTTCGGCCGAGCATTTCTCTCAACCGGACTTCTCTTCATGAGTACCGAATCTGAAAGTCGAGATCTTCGTCGAGATATTCAAGGAGTCTGTTTGCGCAGAAGAGTAGCAAGTTCAACTCCTCTTGCCGCCCTGGTGGGTTTTGAGGTGTTTTCCACACCTTGCAAAAACTTTCAACTTGACAGGGACGCAGTTGAGAGACAAGCTGCCAAGTAGCATCGTTGGTCAAGTTACGCTTCCTACGTTGCTGGCATCACCGTTCGGAACCGTGGGCCACCAAGGTTAAGGTCTTTCGCGTCATTCCCCCCTCGCGAAGGAAACATTCCAGTTTTGGATGTGATGATTTGTGATCGCTGAGGATGAACGCTGTCGGGCCGAGTACTCGCTTTTGAAGATTGCGGGCAAGAAAAGACCCCAGGGCCACTACGAGTAAGGTCCTTCGCGCCACCCCCTCTCGCGAAGGTAATTCAAGTCACATAGATGACGTTCAAATAAAAATCAGGAGCAACCATGAAACGCAGTTTTGCGCCATTTGCGCTATTTCTTCTGGCCTTGCTATGCATCCTGGCAGTGCCTTCGCGCTACGCCAAGAAAGTTGAGGCCGTTTGCCCGACCTGTCCGCCACCACCTCCACCTCCGCCTACCGTAGGCGAATTTGGAGGTCCGCTTGCCGGCCTTTCGCCGAGCATTACGAACTTGTTCAATGGGGGCTATGGAAATTTCGTGATTAAGTGGGACCCGATTCGAGGACTAGGACCGGTTTCCACGAAGACGGGCTGCTTTACCTGCCACGGAGCCGGAACGGACGTGCTGACAGGAACCGCAGGAGACACCAGCACGACCACGGGAACCCGCTTTGGCAAATGGAATCCCGACAATACCTTTAACTACCTCGACGGTAATGGTACCTCGCCAGAGAACGAAGGCGGTCCGGTTCTTCACGGGATCTCGAATGCGACTTTCCAGACGCTGCCAGGCTGTAACCAGATGGTGATTGCTTCGAACGGGGCCACGGAATCGGGAACAACGGTGACGATCACGACGACCGCAGCGCACAAGTTCCAGAAGGGACAGGAAGTTCAAATCCTCAACGTTCCTGTGTCCGGCTACAACGGGCAATTTGCGATAGTGAGCGTCCCGTCGACAACAACGTTTACGTACACGGCCACTAAATCAGGATTGGCCGCCTCGGGTGGAGGAGCCGCTCAGAACTTGCCACACGAAGTGGTCCCGAGCGATGCGACTGTTGTCAATAACGTTCGATCGCCGCAGCTTTTCGGGTTGGGGTTGGTCGACAACATTCCTGACTCCGCGATTCTGGCTAATGTTGCAGTTTCGAAGAAGTTCGGAGTTACAGGCATCGCCAATATGGTCGAGGATGAAAATGGCGTTGTTCGTCCAGGCCGGTTCGGCCAAAAACTCGACGCCGTCACGCTGTTCCAATTCAACGCGAATGCCGAATTCAACGAACTAGGCATAACAACCAGCAACAGTTTGTTCGGCGTTTCAACCGCCTTCAATCCGACGGAACACCTGCCGCAAGGTTTGGCCTTTCCGAGCAATTGCCAGCCCGACAAGAACACGCCGCAGGATGTCGCGCAAGTCAACATGATCAAGATGACCCAGTTTGAATCCCTGCTGGCTCCTCTTGCTCCGAAGCCTCCGACCTCGCAGACCACTGCGGGCGCAGCGGTATTCGCAAGCACAGGGTGCAACATCTGTCACATTGAGAGTTTCACCACTCAGCAGAACGTGACGCTCAAAGCAACGAACGGAGCTCAAACCGCAGTAGTTCCGTCGTTGAGCAACGTGACGTTCGACCCATATTCGGATTTCCTGCTCCATGACATGGGTACGGGGGATTCGGGCGGAATTCCATTTCAGCCTCATGGAACCGGGCCAGGCAACTCTGACCATGTGGCGCACCGCACCGCTGTGGGGCTTGTCGAACGTGCTGGCGAAGTCCGGCGGCTTGATGCACGACAACGGTTCAAAGACGATCGACAAGGCGATTCGCCGGCACGGCGGAGAAGCGGCGACCGGTCGTTTCCAATTACAAGGCGCTGAGTTCTACGGATTCTGCCAACTTGTTGGCGTTCCTGGGCTCACTCTGAGTTTAAGGATTAGCGCGAGGACGGACGGCGTGGTCTCGACAAACTGTCGACCTCTGCGCCGTCCTTTTTTGTCGCTAAACGCGTAGCCGAGTCTTGCGATCGTCATGCGGTGGTCGGCAGAAGGAGCTAGTTGTTTTGTCGAAGGAAACTAACGAGGACGCTCTACAAACAACTCGGACGGCCGAGAAGGTCTGAACGTTGGTTAACCCAACACTAACCTATGGCCGTCCTTCATCTCATCAATATCAATGACTGAATTGAAGCTCATTACATCGCGACGCGCGCAAAGTCGCAATCAGTGAAAAACCGTAGTTCGCATCTTGTTGAGAACAATCACCAACAGCTCAATTGCTCTTTCCGGTTGTGTTTTTCAGAACCAGAACGAGTATGCGGCCATCGGAGTGGAATTCCCCTCCGGTCGCTGTCTTGGCCGTGGTGAGCGGGTCGGGCGGTGTTACGTGGTCCCGCTGGACGACGAGGCCAGTTCCCGAGAGTGTGCCGTTTACGTATTCACGTTCGCCGTCGATGGCGGGATCGATTTTATGAGTCACGCCATTGTTGCGCTGGTCTCGCTCGAAACCAATGTCGTGCGTCGCAGCGATGCACCATAATGGCCTTCCGTCCACTTCGTAGGCAGATTTCCAGACTCGCAGGTGGTTGCGAGACATCGCGACGCGCACTGGCTCGGCGTGAGCGAAGCCGTAATCCTGTGGCCGGTCGAAAAGGTAGAGGACACTCATCGGCATCGTGAGGTAGTCTTTCTTTTCGAGAGACTCGACGATCGCGTTCATGGCCGTGTTGCGCACCGATTTGTCTACCTGCACCCAACCGCCCGAGGTGAAGACCTGAACGACCTGATCCTGCGTGCCCACGATCAGCACGTTCACCATATCCCCTGGATTCTTGGCAGGATCCGATACGCGTCGCGGAATCTTATTAAGAAGATCGGGAGTGATGCCGGCTACGCGAGATTCCGTTGGGCCACCCACACTAGCTGCGTCCCCAGTACCTTCTTCCAGGATTTCGATCTTGACTGAAAAACTGCCGGTAGCCGTTTCGGCTTCCTTCGCGCTCTGATTAAGTCCCAAATAGAGGCGTCCAGAAACGGGAACGTCGATTTCCTTGCTGGCACCCACCAGGAAAGCCTGCGCATAGTCCACCGATCCGATGCGTCCGATCAATGCACCGTGTCCGCCGCTGCCAACTGGATATTGGTGGATCAGGTCAGCGAATCCTCGCGGGAGCCCATCGGGACCAAATGTTCCCAGCGTGTGAGCTTTCCCTGCGTAAGAGTCGTCCGCGGGATAGGTAATTTGTCCTGTGGCAGTTACTCGAATCTTCGCTCCGCCGCGGAGGTCGATATTCGTATCGACCCACTGTTTGGTTCCGGCTACTTCAACGGTCGATGTTTTCAACCCAGCCGCGGCCGGGGACGGCAGCGCGTGAGAACTCGGAACCGGAATCTCGCTGACCGAACCGATGAGGAGCAGCCCAAATGCAGTAAGAATGATGCGTTTCATGGTGTACCCGCATTCTGAAGGCACAGAAACCCAGCCCTCGCTTCACCTTTGCCATCCTAAATATGGGACGGGTGGCGTTCGGATGGTGATTATAGAACGGAGGGCAGGAGCTGACAGAATATGGACGTTGACCGGCTCCGGAATATCTTAAAGGGAACACCTCCCCGAGCCGATTTCCTGGCTCGACGAAAAAGGTCGATTCGTTCGCGAAACTGAGCGGAAACGACCTGAGTAGGCACAGGAACGGCGCGGCAGGTCCAAAGTAATTTTAATGCGGCAAAGCCGCGGCGTTCTGAGCCGCCTTCGTCCACGAAACACCGAGGGAATGCAGCAAGAGCGTATCGGCCAATGTCACTTTTGAGGGATCGACCACGATCTGGAAAGCGTAATGCACTCGCGGTTCCCGGGTCATGCACCACGGCTCGTGCTCAACGAGCCCTTCGCAGTGCTCGCAAACGGTGTCTGCGTTGAATCGATTGTTGAAATAGGAAGAACCTGTGGTGTCGTTCATGGCGGCTCCTTTTCGAGTCACAGTGTTTGGTTCTGTGAAATCGCTATCGAATAATTGGATGGTCCCAGAATGATCGAGCGAAGGCTTGCCCCAGCACGATACCGATGTATTTACCCAGTAAATTTCTGAGGAGTCGGTAGAGTCGTGGACGGGCAATTCAGGTGAAGACGGTATTGGCTGGCCTAGAGGTTGTCCCCTCACGTCGCGCAGAAAACCTGGTGTTTAGGGCAGTCCATCTCCCATTCCAATTCGTACCTTTGATGTAACGGTTGAACGTATTACAGGAAAGACTGTATATGCGCCAAACTCGCAGTCCCAATACATTGGCTCAGACTGCTGCTGGAGCCAGTTTTCATGGCAGCACGGACCCAACGCATGGTTTCTGGTACAGGCAATGCGGAGCATCTGGTAGGAGAGACGGTTGAGCGCCTTGCGGATCCTAATTGCGGACGATCATGCGGTGGTCAGAAAAGGCGTACGTTCGCTCCTCGCGTCGCGGCCTGACTGGGAAATCTGTGGCGAAGCTTCGGATGGGCTAGATGCCGTTCGCATGGCCAAGTCGTTCAGGCCTGACGTCATTATCCTCGATATCAGCATGCCCCAGATGAGTGGCTTGGAAGCCGCGCCGCTTATCAGGAAAGACCTTCCCAACGCCGACATCGTAATTCTCAGCCAGCACGACCCTGCTCACGCTCGCTCTCTCGCCCTCAATGCCGGCGCTCGCGCTTTTGTCGGAAAGCCTGATATGGCTCGGGACCTGCTTCCGGCGATTGACGCTATCGTCAGAAATATGTCCGGAGTGAGCCAGTTCCTTCTGTGACGAACGAAGCGCTTTCATCGCCGACCCTCGAGTTCCTGACTGGCGCGGGAGAGATGGGACGCTTGATTCAGCACCATGACTGGTCCAAGACTCCTCTTGGCCCGATCGAGAATTGGCCACGGAGCCTGAAAACGTCTGTCAGCCTCATCCTGAATTCCCAGCACCCCATGTGGGTGGGATGGGGCCCGTCTATGACTTTCCTCTATAACGACGCCTACATCTCAGTCCTGGGGCTGGCCAAGCATCCTTGGGCCCTGGGACGTCCCGCGACCGAGGTCTGGGCAGAGATCTGGGAAGTTTGCGGCCCGCTCGCCGACAAAGTTTTCTCGCGCGGAGAAGCCACCTTTGTCGACGAAGTACAGCTCTTTATGGCGCGTGGTGAGTCGAAAGAGGAGACCTACTATTCTTTCTCCTATAGCCCGATTCGTGATGAATCGGGAGTTGTACGTGGGCTGTTCTGCCCTTCGATGGATGTTACTCCCAAAGTTCTCAATGCGCGGCGCCTGCGAACCCTTGCCGAATTGACCGCAAAGGCTCTAATCGAAAAATCCATTGAGTCTGCCTGTTCGTCCGCTTTCTCCACGCTCGCGAAGAACCCGGACGACATTCCATTTGGCTTACTCTACCTGATCGACCGCGACGGCAAACACGCGATTCTGCAGTGCACCTGCGGGTTAGCGGCCGACAACGCTTTTCTGCGCCACACACGGATCGTGCTCGATGGAACCAGCGACTCTCCATTTTCCGAGCCGATCGCGGAAGTCGCGGCCTCGGGACAATCTCGCCTTGCGTCGGTAGCAGACCTCGGAGGAATGCCTCCCGGGCCTGCAGGGCAGCGGGTCGCCGAAGCTCTCGTACTGCCTGTCGTATCTCTGGGGCAAAAGCCGGTTGGCGTAGTTGTTGCCGGCGTCAACCCGACCCGAAGACTCGACACCGAATACCGGACTTTCTACGAATTGATCTCAAGCCAGATTGCGACCGGCATCGCGAATGCCAGTTCTTACGAAGAGGAACGGAAGCGCGCCGAGTCGCTCGCTGTCCTGGATCGCGCCAAAACGGCATTCTTCAGCAATGTGAGCCACGAATTTCGCACGCCACTTACGCTGATGTTGGCGCCCCTCGAGGACTTACTGGGAGAAACTCAGTCGCTAGCGCCACAGGAGATCAAAGGACAACTCCGTGTGATCCATCGGAACGGGCTTCGTCTCTTGAAGCTGGTCAATTCGCTTCTGGATTTCTCTCGAATCGAGGCTGGCCGCGTCGACGCAGTCTATCAACCGACCAACATTTCGGAGCTCACGGTGGAACTGGCGAGCGCCTTCCGTTCTGCCATGGAGCGCGCTGGGCTGGAATATGACGTCGAGTGTGATCCCGTTCCCGAGCCGGTTTACGTCGACCGTGATATGTGGGAGAAGATAGTTCTGAATCTTCTCTCGAATGCCTTCAAATTCACCTTCAAAGGCAAAGTATCGGTGACTCTAAAGTCCTTGACCGATTCCGTTGAGTTGAAGATCAGCGACACCGGAATCGGGGTGCCGAAAAAAGAACTCCCGCGCCTATTCGAGCGCTTTCATCGTGTCGAAGGAGCGCGCGGGAGAACGCAAGAAGGGACAGGGATCGGACTGGCCCTGGTGCAGGAACTCGTCAAGATTCACCAGGGAACAATCGATGTCGCGAGCGAAGATGGGCGCGGGACCACGTTCGCGGTAACGATTCCCAAAGGCAGCAGCCATCTTCCGAAAGATCGACTGTGGGCGACGCGTGGCGCCACATCCACTGCCGTGCGCGCTGACAGCTATGTCGAAGAGGCAGTCCGATGGTTGCCAGACTCCGGCAATACGGATTCCGCGTCCAAGATTCCCGCCTTGAATCCCAACTCGCTCGAAAGCGTAGTTCCCGAAACCTGGGGTCGAATAAGCGAAGGCGAACTCGTCATTGTCGCGGATGACAATGCCGACATGCGCGACTATCTCCGCCGACTCCTCCAGGAACGTTACCGGGTGCATACCGTCACCAACGGGGAAGAAGCTGTGCAAGCTGCTCGCGAGTTGAAGGCAGATCTGATTCTCACGGACGTAATGATGCCTGGGCTGGACGGGTTCGGCGTGCTGCGCGCGTTGCGGAATGATCCCGAGACTCACTCGAAGCCCGTCATTTTGCTTTCAGCCCAAGCCGGCGAAGAGTCCAGGGTCGAAGGCCTGCAGGCCGGGGCTGATGACTACATGGTGAAACCATTTGCTGCGCGCGAACTTCTGGCTCGCGTCAGCGCGCACCTCAAGATGGCACGCGTGCGAATTGAGGCAGCTGAAGTCGAGCGCCGTTTGCGGGCGGAAGCAGAGCTCGAACGCGGCCGCCTGCGTGAGTCGTTCACCCAGGCTCCGTCGGCGATGGCGCTGATGACAGGGCCCGATCGCCGCTTCACTTTCGTTAACGCGGCCTATATCGAAATTGCGCGCCGAGACTCTGAACAGGAACTCGTTGGCAAGACCGTACATGAGGTTTTTCCCGAATTGAAGGGACGGGGAATTCTCGAAATGTTGGATGAGGTCTACGAAAAAGGTACGACCTATGTCGCCAATGAGGCCGAAGTCCGGCTTAAGCGGCACGGCGTGGAAGAATTGGCCTACATGAATTTTAGCTACCACCCCATGCGTAACCTTGCGGGAGATGTCGATCAGATCATGGTGCATGCGGTTGAGGTCACAGAACAGGTTGTGGCGCGCAGCCAGTTAGAGGCGCGAGTCAAAGCGCGCACAGCGGAACTGGAAGGTGCCGAGGAAAGACTGCGTGTCCTGAACAGCCGCCTTCTTCAGGCTCAGGACCATGAGCGGCGCAGGCTGGCTCGGGAACTGCACGACAGCGCCGGACAGATTCTTGCGGCGCTATCGATGAGCCTGATTCCACTCGAGCAGGAGTTAGTTACGCAAAAGAATCGCGAACTCATCAAGCTCGCATCCACCAGCGTGAGCTTGGTCGATGAATTGTCCAAGGAACTACGAACCATGTCGCACTTGCTCCATCCACCATTGCTCGATGAAGCCGGCTTGAAATCGGCGCTGCGGTGGTATGTCGAGGGTTTTGCGGAACGAAGCGGGATCCGTGTCGATCTGCAGCTTGCTGACGACCTGCCGCGCCTGCCACAAGAGGTGGAAATTGCGATATTCCGCATCGTTCAGGAAGGCCTTACCAATATCCATCGTCACTCGGGCAGCAAGGATGCGTTTTTGCGGGTGCAACACATGACAGATGACACCAGGGTCGAAATTCGGGATCATGGCAAAGGTATCGCCAACTTCGATAGTTCGAAGAACCAGCCAAAGAAGATGGGAGTCGGGATTCAAGGCATGCAAGAGCGTGTCCGGCAATTGAACGGTCACCTTGAAATCCAGTCGGGAGAAGGCGGAACAACGGTGCTCATCGTTCTTCCCGCAGTTCCTGCAAGTATTGCGTCGAAGCCGGAAACGGAAGTTGCCTGAGTTGCGCTCAGGTCCTTCCGCGTTCGTCCCATTGCATTTCTAAAGGCGATAATTATCTTACGGAAACAACTTCCTGAGGAAAGGTGGGTTCTAACCTCCTGGCGATTACAATTGGTGCGGGCCAAAGTGTAGTCGCTGCATAAGCCAGGACTACAACCAAGAAATCTTTTGGAGCGTGAATGAGTTCGAAGCGAACGGCTGAAGTGTTTCTTCTGGCGGAGAACCGGCTCCTGCGGGAAGCTCTTGTTCGCCTGCTCGCCAAGAAGGATATCCGCGTCGTCGGTGCGAACCCGTATTCGCCCGACGTATTGCAAGAAGTCACCTCCAAAGCTCCCGGCATCATCGTTCTCGACTCAAGCGGCCTCGTATTCTCAAATGCGAGCCTGATCTCGACGCTTCAGGTAGCAATTCCAGGCGTGAAAATTGTGATGGTGGATATGGACTGCGACGAGAGCACATTTCTAAAAGCAGTGCGGGAAGGAATCGTCGGTTACGTCTTGAAGGATGCTTCTGCAGTTGAGGTGGCTGCGACTATCCGCGCAGTTGCTGCCGGAGAAGCGGTCTGTCCGTCGATTCTGTCGATGGCACTATTCCGCTTTGTCTCCCAGCAGATGTCGGCGCCCTCCTCAACTTCATGGGGCATGGAACTCGGCCTCAGCAGGCGCGAGCAGCAGCTCGTTGAGCTCCTTCGCGAGCAGCTTACCAATAAAGAAATCGCTCGACGGTTGAATCTGTCTGAGCAGACCATCAAGAATCACATCTACAACATATCGAAAAAACTTGGCGCAACCGACCGGTTTAACATCGTGAAGATCTGTGAAGTAGAGCGATTGCGGGTCGGTACTGGCAAGCCTTCCTGACGTCCTCTGCGCGACTGGTGAGTCTGGCTGCCTTGTGTGATTCGAATCACCACCCTCGGCACTGACAATCACGGAGCTCGCCCAGGTCGCCCATCTAGCCTAATAGGAGCAACTCCAGCAGGCAGTCGTCCTGTTGTTTCGTCAGCGCAAGCTGAAGGGCTCCGCCATGCCTCGAAAACTCGGCCTAAAGCTGATTCTTTCCCTCACGGTTCTGATCGTTGCGATCAGTGGAATCAGCGGATTTCTCAACTTTCGTAGCCAGAAGCGGCAACTGGTTGACACGATGATTCTGGGCGCCGATCAGTTGTCTCGCGGCATCACGGGCGCGACGTGGCACGCCATGCTCGATGACGACCGCAAAGCAGCCTACGAAATCATGCGCGTCATTGCGGATAAGCAAGGAGTCGACCGCATCCGTATGTACAACCGCGAAGGTCGCCTCGCCTTTTCGACCGATGCGGGAGAGCAGTTGCGCATGGCGGATTCGTCCAGCGAGGTGTGTGCCAGCTGTCACAGCAAGGATGCGGTTCGAAACCATCCGACCCAGGATGCGCGCGTGCGCTACGCAACCTCTCCAAATGGGGCAAAGACAATCAACATGGTGGCTCCCATCTACAACGAACCCTCGTGCAGCAACGCGAGTTGCCATGCTCACAACGCGTCAACCAAGGTTCTCGGCGTGGTTGACGTGGCCTTGCGGCTCGACCCTGTTCAGAAACAGACTCGCGCGATCACGCTGCAAACCATTCTGTGGACGTTGCTCGAAGTGGCGATCGGAGCTGTCTTCGTGATTGTCTTCACCCGCCATTTCGTGGCGACGCCGATTCAGGAGTTAATTGCAGGTACGAAAGCTGTCAGCGAGATGGAACTTGACCGCCCGATCGACCTGGGAAATGCAGGGGGCAGCCAGGAACTCAATGAACTTGTGGACTCGTTCAACCGGATGCGCGAACGCCTGAAGTTGGCGGTCGCGGAATTGAACGACATGCAGCAAACCCTGGAAGTCAAAGTGGACGAGCGCACGCAGCAGCTGAAAGCGGCACAAAAAAAACTCGTACAGTCCGACCGACTGGCGACACTTGGACAACTCGCCGCGAGCGTGGCCCACGAAATCAATAATCCCGTCTCGGGGGTGCTCAACCTCTCGATGCTTCTCGAGCGTTTGATGGCGAACGGCAACTATCCGCCTGGAAGAGAAGCCGAGTTCCGTAAATATCTCGGCCTGATCTCGGCAGAGACCGCGCGCGTCGGACGGATCGTTTCTGATCTGCTGGCTTTCTCGCGCCGGTCCAAACCGCAGCGCGCGCCCGCGGACCTAAATCGTCTGGTGCGCTCAACCCTGGGATTGGCCGAGCATAAACTCAAATTAATCAGCGCAGAAGTCGTGCTCGACTTGCAGGAAACCCTTCCTCCGGTGGAGTGCGATGCATCGCAAATCCAGCAGGTAATACTCAATCTTGTATTGAACGGCGCGCAAGCGATGCAGCCCAAGGGCGGTGGCAAGCTGACGATCCGCACCCGCCTCATCCCGAAAGATGAAAGCGTGGAACTGTCCGTGCAGGATACGGGTGAAGGAATCGCTCCTGAGAATCTTGCGAAAATCTTCGATCCATTCTTCACAACCAAGCCTGAAGGAAAAGGTGTAGGGCTGGGCCTCGCTGTCCTCTACGGAATCGTTAAGGCGCACGACGGGGAAGTCGAGGTCGCGAGCCATCGCAACGAGGGTACGACCTTCACGGTCTCTCTTCCCTTGAAATCCTGCGCCCCTGTACCCGGGGCAAGAGAGGTACAGGTACAAGGTGTGTGAACGATCTCTGCCTCGCTCCCATCGGCCGTATTCCAGATTCGGCGCTGGATTGGATCGAGAGTGTGATTGCCGACTGGTTTCCACTCCCGGTGCGTCGCCTGCCCCCTCTGTCGATTCCCCACGGGGCCTACGACGCCAAACGCGAACAGTACCAGTCGGTCGAGATCATGAAGATGCTTGCTCAGCGCGTGCCTCACAGCGCCTCGCGGATCCTCGGAGTTGTCGATGTCGATCTGGCGATTCCGATGCTCAGTTTCTTGTTCGGACAAGCGCAGTTCGACGGTCCCGTCGCAGTGATTTCGCTTTGCAGGCTGCACCAGGAATTCTACGGCCTGCCCGCCGAGGAAGCGCTGTTGCGCGAACGCACAGTAAAAGAAGCCCTGCATGAACTTGGCCACACATTCGGTCTGGTCCATTGCTCGGAACGAGCGTGCGCGATGAGCCTCGCAACGCACATCGAACTCGTCGATGCAAAGTCGGAGCGATTCTGCGACCGGTGCGGATTGCATTTGGTAGAACGATTTTCCCAGGAGGCAGGAGTATGAAGAAGAATTGGCCGATCCTCGTTGTGGACGACGAAGACGTCATGTGCGAGTCGATGGCGGCGTGGTTGCGCGAGGATGGCTACCGTGTCGATACTGCGCAAAGCGGCCAGCGAGCTCTCGAACTAGCCCGCGCCTCTGATTACGCAATCTGCTTTGTGGATCTCAAAATGCCCGGCGGCATGGACGGAATCGAAACCATGATGGAAATTCACCGCATCCGCCCGGATGCATCCATCATCATCATCACCGCTTATGCCACCGTCGATACCGCGATTCAGGCAATGAAAGAAGGCGCGCAGGAATACATCGTGAAACCCTGCAATCCGCAAGAGATTTCGATGCTGGTGTCGCGCATTCTGAAATTGAAAAAACTACAAAGCGAAAACGCAATTCTCCGCAAGAAGATTTCGCGGCAATATCGCCATCACGACATCATCACGAAGAATCCTCGGATGGAGGAAATTCTTGTCCTAACACAAGAAGTCGCGAGCCTGCGCAGTACGGTTCTGATACGTGGGGAAAGCGGAACAGGAAAGGAACTCGTAGCGAGGGCTGTTCATTTCTCGGGGAACCGTTCTGATCGCCCCTTCATCGCGGTGAGTTGCGCAGCTCTCACAGAAACTTTGCTGGAAAGCGAGTTGTTCGGATACGAGAAGGGGGCATTCACCGGAGCGAACAGCCAGGCAAAAGGTAAGTTCGAGCTCGCCGATGGTGGCACCATTTTTCTCGATGAGATCGGAGACATCTCTCCCAAGCTCCAGGCGGATCTTCTCCGAGTGCTCCAGGAGCGCCGCTTCTATCGCGTGGGTGGCAGTCAGGAAATCGCGGTCGACGTTCGTGTGATCGCGGCGACGAATAAAGATCTGGCCGAAGAAGTCCAGCAGGAAAGATTTCGCGAAGATCTCTATTACCGGCTTAATGTGATCGAGATTCGACTGCCGCCCCTGCGAGAGCGGCGTGAGGACATTCCCTTACTTGCCGAACACTTTGTGCAGCGCATTTCTTCGGAATTGGGGAAGGAGCTGAGCGGCATCTCCGGGGCAGCGCTCAAGATCCTCATCGCACACGATTGGCCGGGCAATGTTCGTGAACTCGAGAATGTGATCGAACGTGCCATTGTGACGTGTCACAACGGCTCGCTCGAAGAACAGGACTTTGCTTTTGTCCGGAAGCCCAATCCGAAGGAGCAATCGTGGGAGGTGCCGGAGGTGCCTCTCGGAGAGTTGGAACGGCGCGCGATCGTCGCAGCTCTCGAGCGAAAGCATGGCAATGTGAAAGAAGCGTCAACGGCGTTAGGCATTGACCGCTCCACTTTATACGACAAGCTCAAGCGCTATGAGATATCGCACTAGCTCGTGAAACGCTCACACCGCCAGAAATGTGTCACTCAAAACCGTATCCCAGTCTGCCTCCGGTAGTGTGCCCATCAGGTCGGGAAAAAGCTGGCCGCCATCGGCCAGAGCAGGTGGCGAGCCCGGCGTCCGCAGTTGAATCTGCAACCTCTCCAGTTCGCGATTGACCCAACCTTGAACCTCCGGTCCCCGCAACAAATGGCGTAGCGTCGCGGGATTTCGCGCATCAAATGTCGGGCGAATTTTCAGATACCAGCCTTCTTCCGGGCTGCCGACGCTAATGATCGTTCCTTCCACCGGTGCCCGCATGGGAATCGTCTTCTTATTTTTTCGCACGCTCCAGGCGATCTGGTTGATCTCCATCTCATCCCCGATCGCGGGCAGGCGCAAAGAATCCGGATCGCCGATCAGATGTTGTGCTAGATCGTCGAGCCCAATGATGAGTGTGCCGTCCTCGGCCGGTTTTACCCATGTGTGTCCGCGGTGATAGTAACGGTCTGCCGGGTAGTCGAGTGCCGAGGCCAGTTGAACTCCTTCCGCCGGCAGACGATGCGAACTTTGAATAGTTGGCGCAGCTTCTGCAATCGAAAGCGTTGATCACAGGTTCGGGAGGAAACGCGTCCTGCCAGCTCATGGCGGCATCGCCGATCGGAGGGCGGCAGTTCCACGAAGTCAGCCTTCCAGCAAAAGTCGATCGCTCGATGATCTCGAAAATCGCGAATCGTTCGTACCACCGCCGAAGCGATCGTCGTGAAAATTGTCAGTGCTACCGCGAAAAACAGCGATAAGAAAAGAACATGGCCGAACGTCCAGTGAAACCCGTCAATGCCGGGAAACATGTGTTTGATCCTCTCCTGGGGTAGAAAACAGCGGCAAGTATCGATACGAGAGCGAATAAAGAATTACTCCGTAGGCGATCACCCCGCCGAAACTGGCGACTTCCTGCCAACTGGGCGTGTATTCGAGGAACTCGTCGAAAGGCAGTGTCGGCAAAGCGAGCGTCTGCACGGTCAGAACAAATCGGTTCAGCAAAATACCGGCGCAAGCCATAGCCGCGCCCGTCAGCAGCCAACCTCGATGACGAGCCGTCTTGCGGGATGTCAGCAGAATCGCAGGCAGCAAGCCGAGAACCACAATCTCCACAAAAAGGATTGGGCTGCCGAAGGGCTTGTGCGAATAGAACTGCCACGCTGCGAAACCTTCGGAGGGCGAAGTGAAGTTCAGCCAAACTAAGGTATCAATCGATTTCGCCGCGACATAAGCGGCGAGCAAGACGCCTGAGATGAATCCCAGACGGCGAAGCACTTGCGGTGGGACGAGACTTCGTCTCGTCACTTTCTCGACTGTCGCCGTGATGAGCATCAGGAAACTGGGGCCCGAGGCAATTGCCGACAAAATGAAAAGAAAAAATGTAGAAGGCCAGATCAAAATGCCATGCCGGAAGGCGAAGGGGCGACCGCGCAAGACTCCGTAGAGCCCGCCCAGAGACCCTTGATGAAAGAAAGAGAGCAACGTCCCCACCGCGGCGAGCACCGGAACGAGTTTGTGCAGTTGATGTTCAAAAACGAGGAACGATGGAAGCCGACGCAGCTGCCGGTTGCGAAGCAAGAGCGGGATGTATTCGAGGCTCAGTACCAGCAGGTAGCACGAAATGCAGAACGTGACCTCGGTCAGCATCGAGTGCGTATTCGGATGCCAGAAGGTGAACCACGCCCGCAGCGGCTGTCCGACATCGATCATCAAAATGGCAACCGCTCCGCTGTAGCAGATGAAGCCCACGACTACAGCGGTGTTGAGGATCGGTTTCAACTCAGCTTGCTTCAGGATATAAACCAGAAATCCGGTGAAGAATGCTCCCGCTCCGAGCGCAATAATCCCGAGGTCCAGAAAGATCCACAGGCCGAACGCGAAGCGATTATCCATGTTCGTCTGGTTTAGTCCGTAATAGAGGCAAAGCCCTGCCGCATAGACTCCTACGGCCAGCAATACCGCCCACGGAGACAACCAGAGTAGGAATTGCGGAAAGCGTCGATCGCTCTTCACCGCGGACAATCCACCGTCTGTCGGCGAGAACAGAGCTAGCCATGTTGGACCTCCGAACCAGGGGTGCCACCGGGTTCAGCTAAAGCTCGAACCCAGGCTTCGTTCGATTTGTAGTAGAGCTTGGGTTCTGTTCCCAGCCGGGCCAGGAGGCGGAACGCATTGGACGACCTGGCGTCAACCGACACGGGATCGTTCGCATCGGCGAGATTGCCAAAGCGGATCGCTCCGGTCGGGCAAGCTTCTACGCAGGCTGGAACATAATCGGCTGGATCGATTTCGCGCTTCCCGGCAGCGGCCGCTTTCTCCTTTGCCGAGTGAAATCGTGCGTGGCACAGATTGCACTTCTCCACGACACCACGCATGCGTACAGCGACGCCGGGATTCAGGCTTTTCTCCATTCCTTTCGTCCATGACGGATCCCACCAGTTGTAATAGCGCGCGTGGTAGGGACAAGCGGTCATGCAGTAGCGGCAACCCAGGCACCGCTGCGGCATCTGCATGACGATGCCGGTTGCTTTATCGACTTCCACCGCTTGCTGCGGACAGACTTTGACGCACGGGGTTTCGTGCTCGCAGTGCGCGCACATGATCGGGATGAATGTCTCGCGCCGCGCCGGGCCTTCCAGTCGTATTCGATACCCTGCGGACGAGAATTGGTGTCAGTCCGGTGCGTGCAGTTGCCTGCGGCAACGCCGGAACGTTGTTCTCGGCGGCGCAGGCAACCATGCACGAGCCACAACCGGTGCAGGCGTCCAGATCGATCACCATGCCGTAGCGGGCGCGTCATGCGTTCCTCCCGGGTGCTTCACGTAAATTCGATTCGATATACAGCTTCGACGCCAGCGGAGGCAGAACCGGCGCGGGCCACGCCGTCGTCCAGGTCTCAGCCGGGCTAACCGGCGTCGAGGTCGGCCATTCCGTCAACTCGCACCGCAATTTGCCTGGCGAAGATGGCTCGCCCACCCATACCCCTCCATGCCAGAGCGCTTCCTCTAATTTCCGAACCGAGGCGAACTGCACTGACGGGTTGACTCTCTTGGCCGCAAACTTTCCCTGAGCGTGCGCGAAAGATCTCATCGCAACGAGCGTGAATGAGTTTGTCCACGGAGGCGAGTTGCGAATCATGGTTTGCAAGAAATTGAGCAGCGCTTTGAAGTTCAGCCGAAGGCTTCATCAAGCTGGGAGCGACTCGCATAGGTTTCGACAGCGGCAGTCGGAGGCGAGGGAACATCGGTTAGATCTTCAAGGAATGTGGGAGCCGGCAGCAGCCAATCCGGCGACGGCATTGTCCCGCCGTCCCAGGCGGCAAAACGGAAAATCTCCACTCCTGTTTCCGGAGTGAAATCCCACGGAACGCTAGCATCGATCACAACGGCGCGGGTGTTTGTGAGATTCCCTTCCGTCCGTATTTTCGACAGGGCCCTGCCCGACCTGCGCACGATACCGCCTCGAGTGCCAACGGCGCCCAGGAGAACGTTTAACGCGGCCACAGCTCGGGTTCTGGTCGCGAGCGATCAGCAACACCGGGCGACGTTCCACCAGCGTGTGCGCGAGGCCGCGAATGGCCTCGCTGGATAATCCCGTTTCGGCTGCGACGTCCGGCAGGCTTGCTTGCGGAACCGGACCCCGCGCATCAACCAGTTTTTCCTCCAGCAGAACCCTGCCTAATCCGGAGGCCAAAGCGGACTCGCTTCCTTCTCGGATCGGCAGCCATCTCCAGGCTCGGGCAGCCGTGCGTGAGAATGTCGTTTCAATTTGAATCAGGCGAAGTTGCGGATCGGCCGATCCGGAGGCCTTTTCCGCCCAAAGCCTCGTAAAGCGTCCAGGTGTACCCCATCCGTCCAGCAGAGGCGCGCCGAAGCTTACGATAGTCTGCGCATTTTCAAGGTCGTAGCCAAGGTCCCGAGCAGGAATTCCAGTCCGTACCTGATAGGACGAGAGTGCGCGAGATTCCGCGCTGTAGACGACTCGGTAGCTGCCGCCCTGTTTCTCAGCGAATGCCTCGAACAACCTTGATGCCGCACGTCCGGGATAACCATCCACGATGGCAACCGGGCCCTCACTGCATGCTCTTGCAAAGGCTGCCTGCGCTTCGGCCCAGGTGGAGGCGTTGCCGCGGTGACGCACCGTGCGGACCCGCTTCGGATGCCAGAGCAACTGGTGAGCGCCAAAACCGAGGGGACACAACGCACCGCGGCTCACAGGATGAGTTTTTTCCCCTGCAAGCCCGACCGGAGAGCCCGACGACATTCGCACTCGCAGTCCACAACCATTGGGACACAGAGTGCAGAACGACTGTTTCACATCGATGGGGCCGCGCGACGGTTGAGGGATCCACGGCCAGTTCTGGCTCCATATAGACGTGTCATCCAGAATCTTCCACGGCACCGGAGTGGCAATCAAGCCTGCAGTCGCTCCCATGCCCCAATACAAAAGATCTCGTCGCGTAACGTTCATTTTGCTGTCCTCATTCGTGGCAACCCAGGCATCCAACCTCTACGTGGCGTTGCGCGTGGCAGTTCTCGCAGTCGCTCATCTTCATGCCTTCGTGGGCCGCACGGCGCAACCGAGTCATGGAGTGTCCCCAGATGTCGCGGCTGTATCCGCTGATGCGATTCACCTCGTAGGGCCTGACCTGATCTGACTCTCCATAGGTCGAATGGCATTCTGTGCAAGCGATGTTGGCGCGTTTCACGTGGATCGCGTGCGAGAACCAGACATTCGCGGGCTGGCGTGAATAGACAAGCCAGGGAGTTTCACGTCCCGGCTTGATGTAGTTATCGACGACCGTCGCTTCCGCCTGCGTTTGCCCGACGTGTTCGGAGTGGCATCCAGCACATTTCTCCATCGGCGGCAGGCCCGCGAACGTGCCGTCTTCGCGCACCGCGTGGCATTCGCTGCAGTCGGAGATGCCGGACTTCTCCGCATGGGTCTTATGGAGGAAATCGAGAGGTTGATGCTTCCTGACGTAGAGCACGCGCGGAAAAACAAACCATCCGGCAAACAATGCCGCCACGATTCCCAGCGCCAATGCAATCAGGCTGCGTCGCATTTTCATTTTTCCGCCGTCCAATCGTTCTTCGAAAAGAAGTGTTGAAACAAGCGGACAAGGTCTTCCCGTCCAAGGAGCTGAGCCACTCCGCGCACGGGCGAGCCGCCATCGCAGCCCGGAGCCTGGGTTTCGTGGATATCTTCGGTAAGCTGTTCGTGCTGCTCCGCTTGCCATGCCGCTGCTTGCGGCCCGGAGATTAGCCCTGACCGGGTTCGGCCGGGAACTTCCCATCCTTCGAACAGCCAGCCCGCTCCGTAAGGATCGGCCGTCAGCCGGCTCGGGTCGCTGCGCAAGCGGTTATTTGCTCTTTGAATCATCACAGGATTCGGGAAGCTCATCGGCCACTCGACACCGTGAACGGTAAGAGCGAGCGCGGGGGAATGCGTTCCACGAGAAGTAACAAACGTGATTCCATCGACTTCTCCTGCCACATCGGCCAGGAAGCTGTCGATGCCGATGTGGCACAATCCCGACTGTTCCGCATCAAGCCAGAAGTGATTTGGCGTGTACAGCAAGGTTGGAGAAGGCTTCGTGGCGTGAGGCTGCGCCAGGTGGAGATAGGAGTCGCAATACCGGTAATTGTCGCTGGTGCAACTCGACAACTGGGAATCGCTGAACGGCACCAGTTTCGGCACCGGCGACACCCCGCAGTACTGCACCCGAATCTCTTCGAGGTGCGGGCAGCGATCCAAAGTTGCTCGATCGTTGGCTGCCAGTTCACATGTGCGGTATTGCGCTGATGCGCAACGGCCGCCGTCTGATGCTCCTGGCCCGTCCATGATCAGCTTGCGCACAGGTGCGGCGTGACAATAGCGCGCGCGACCCTCTTTGAGAAATGGGCACGGCATAGTCACTCCTGCGATTTCTTCGTGGAGTCTTCGGACGCTGACGGCTCGATTCTCTCGCCTCCGTCAGCCATCGTCAGTCCCAGTTCAGGCACGGACAAGGTGTGCGATCCGCCGTGCAGAAGGCTCTGCAATTCGGCATCGATGTTACCCAAATCGACCGCTTTCTTTACGTGACTTAACTTCGCGGCGACGACATCCCAGCCGACCGCGAAAAATACGACAAGTAGCGCGATGAGAGTTACCAATCCGAGTGCATAGTTCGTAAGGTTGAGCCACATCGTCCAATTCTCTCCAGCCATAAGAAGTGACCTCCTGCCGCTTTGAAGCTCGGCCACATTGTGAATTGCACGTCAGCGACCAACATGAGAATTCAATGACTTAAGAAGAAAACTCTTCCTGGAACGTCGGATTCCCCCACACTCCTTGTCGGCGTTTCCTACAAGCGAATTCGGTCGAGGTTGATTCCCGGTTCACACTTCGAAGTTGCGTTCACGGTTTCTCGCTTCCGAAAAGCACGCGCTCGTGTGCTCGCAGTCTCACTGCGCGGTGATTGCAATCACTCGGCTCTTCTTTCGTCCTGAGTACAAAAGAGTTAGCAATCGTTGTCGCTTGCTCTAGCCAGTATTCATGGGCAGTTTCAGCGATTGCTAGCGGTTTCCTACTAGTGCTTTGTTTGTTTTGCGGTTCTTAGAATGAGCGCGCAGATGAATCCAAAGTGGAACGGACAGTTCTCGTGTTTCGATCTCGTCGCTAAGACAGCCGCACGCTCGCGGAGCGTGGTGCGCGTTCGAGATATCGAAATCGGGGGAAGCGATTTTGTCGTGATGGCTGGTCCGTGTGCCGTCGAGTCTGAAGCTCAATTGCTCGAAACCGCTGAGTCCGTCGCAGAAGCTGGTGCACGCGTTCTGCGTGGAGGAGCCTATAAACCTCGATCTTCTCCCTATGCGTTTCAGGGGCTCGGCGTTGAAGGGCTCAAGATGCTGAGCAAGGCGCGCGATGAAACCGGTCTCGCCATCGTCACTGAAGTGATGAGCGAGGACGACGTGGAATTGATTGCCGGCTACGCCGACATCATGCAGGTCGGCGCGCGCAGCATGGAGAATTTTGCGCTTCTTGAAGCGCTGGGCGAATGCGGCAGGCCGGTGCTGCTAAAGCGAGGCATGACCGCGACCCTCGAAGATTTGCTGCGATCCGCTCAAGTGATTGCAATGGCTGGCAATCCAGACGTCATTTTGTGTGAGCGCGGCATTCGCACATTCGAAACCGCGACGCGCAACACGCTCGACATCGCAGCGGTGCCGGTCCTGAAGGCGGTTTCACATCTTCCGATCATCGTCGATCCAAGCCACGCCGCGGGCGTTCGCAGCCTGGTACCCGTTCTCTCTCGCGCGGCGGCTGTAGTTGGCGCGGACGGGCTCATCGTTGAAGTTCATCCACAACCGGAAAAAGCTTTGAGTGACGGCAATCAGTCGCTGAACTTCGAAGAATTCCGCAGCATGATGGACGATCTCGGACCCTATATCGATCTCCAGCGAGAGTCGCGAGAGTTGCGTCCCCAACTCCTCGCATCAGGAGGCGCCGACTAGTGCTTCCCCAGGCCCTCCTTCTTTGCCTTTTGCTGGTCGCATCGGTTGGGCCCGAGAGGCCGGCGGCGAGTTCGGTCCAGCTACCGGAGTTCGCCTACACAGCGGCAAGAAACTACGCTCCGCTTGCATGGTTGCATGGCGAAGACCGTTTCAGCTCAGACGCTGCCGTTTTCGTTCGCGACGGGAAGGAATCCCGCAAACTCATCCCCGGCTTTGCGTCTTCAGCCGATCCAGCCGTTTCCTTCGACGGGCAGAAGATTCTTTTTGCGGGAAAAGCTCAGCCCAATGATCCCTGGCAAATCTGGGAGATCAATGCGGACGGCAGCGAGCCGCGGCGGGTCACTTCGAACGCTGAAGATTGTGTTCGCCCGTTCTATCTTCCGGAGGATCGGATCGTTTACGCCCGCAAGATCGCCCGTCGATTCGTTATTGAGACTGCGGATCTTACTGGCCGAAGCACTCTCGCTCTCACGTATGGTCCGGCGAACTTCATGCCGACAGACGTCTTGCGCGACGGCCGCATTCTCTTCGAGGCCGGTTATCCGCTCGGAACCGAATCAATTCCTGAGATGTACACCGTGTATTCCGACGGCAGCGGCGTGGAGTCTTATCGCTGCGATCATGGCAACGCGCGCCACTCGGGCCGCCAGAGCAATTCGGGGGATATCGTGTTCGCCTCGGCGCATGGGCTCGCTCGTTTTACGTCTGCGCGCGCGCAGGAAATTCAAATGTTGGCTCCCGCGGGCGAATACGCCGGAGACGTTGCCGAAACGGCCGAAGGCATGCTGATTTCTTGGCGACCCAATTTTAAGTCACCGTTCCGTCTCATCCGCTGGACTCCAGGCTCTGCCAACCTCGATTTCGTGATGAGTGAGCCAACCGGGAACATCGTCCAGCCCGCCTTGATCGTTTCGCACGCTACCCCCAACCGGCATCCCTCGGGCCTGCACGATTGGCCGAACGCCAACTTGCTTTGCCTGAATGCATACACATCGAAATATCTGTTTGCGCCGGGATCTATCCGTACTGCGCGCCTCTACACTCGCGATGCCGGGGGCAATCCGAAGCTGCTGGGCTCAGCTTCAGTTGAGGCTGACGGCTCATTCTTCGTTCACGTTCCAACCGAACAACCCTTGCAAATCGAATTACTCGATGCTTCGGGCAGAACGCTGAAGCGCGAGTCAGGATTTTTCTGGATGCGGCGCGGCGAGCAGCGCGTGTGCGTCGGATGCCACGCCGGCCCCGAGACCGCTCCAGAAAATGCAGTTCCGATGACTCTGCTGAAGTCAACCACACCGGCGGATATGAACGGCGCGGATGCACAGAGCCCTTCAGGAGGACACTGACTTGCTATTTCGAATTTTCACGTTCCTCGTCCTGTCCTCGTTGCTCACTGCGCAGGTTCCGCAATCCACCTCTGCGAGCACCATCCGTTTCGAAGACTCGACCGCGAAATCCGGAATTCAGTTCACACACAGTTTTGGTTCACAAAAACTCGGATCGCTTCTCGAAAGCACCGGTTCCGGCTGCGTGTGGTTCGACTTCAACAACGATGGATTACCCGATCTGTACGTCGCCAGTGGCAAGCCGCTCGAAGACGCTGTGCATCCCTATCCGCTCAAGCAGGCGCCGGTGACTCCGCCGCACAATCATCTCTATAGAAACAACGGGGACGGAACTTTTACCGACGTGACCGATCACGCCGGAGTCGCCGCGAACATTTATGGCATGGCTGCGATTGCCGCCGACTTCGACAACGATGGCTTCGTCGACCTTTTCGTCACCGGCTACGGAAAAGCGATTCTTTATCACAACAATGGCGACGGGACTTTTACGGACGTGACCGCAAAGTCGGGCATTCGCGTCGACGGATGGTCCATCAGTTCAGCCTGGCTTGACTATGATCGCGACGGGTGCGTTGATCTTTTCGTTGGCCGGTACGTGAAGTTCGATCCTAAGTATCGAAATTTTTATCCCGCCGACAACTATCCAGGACCGCTGGATTACGCTGGCGACACCAACCGGCTCTATCACAACAATTGCAACGGAACGTTCACCGACGTGACTGACAAGTCTGGGCTCGGCGCATTTAAAGGTCGCACGATGGGTGTGACTGCCGCCGACTACGACGGGGATGGCTATCCCGACATCTACGTCGCCAACGATAAGACCGAAAATTTCCTCTTTCACAACAAGCACGACGGCACTTTCGAAGAAGTCGCCGGAGACCTGGGTGTCGCCTACGGGCAGAACGGCGAGAGCACATCCGCCATGGGCCCGGTATTTGCCGACGTCGATGGCGACGGGCGGCTCGATCTTCTTGTCACCGATTCTAAATACAACCGGCTCATGCACAACGCTGGCGCAAGCGGCTTCGAAGACATTGGTCCAACCTCGGGAATCTCGCAGGCCACGGCGCAGTATACGAGCTGGGGCAGCGGCATTTATGACTTCGACAACGACGGAGCGCTCGACATTCTCATTTTTCACGGCGGCCTTGTTCACCTCGTGCCGCAAGAGCAGTCGCTATTTCGCGGATCAGGAGACGGCAAGTTTCTAGACGTTTCTCGCGATGCCGGCTCGGTTCTGGATGTGAAAACCGTTTCCCGCGGATCTTGTTTTGCCGACTACGACAATGACGGCAAAGTGGACGCTTTCGTCGTCAACCTTGGCGCTCCCGCCACGCTGCTGCACAACGTTTCGAAGAACGCCAACCATTGGCTCACGGTGAAATTGAAAGGGAAGAAGTCGAACCGCGACGGCATTGGAGCCCGGCTCGAACTGTTGACGGCGGGACGCAAACAGGTCGCAGAGCGTTCCGCGGGCTCAAGCTATCTGTCGCAAGATGATGGCCGGATCCACTTCGGTTTGGGTGCTGTGGCGAAGGCCGATAAGCTCACGATCCATTGGCCGAGCGGGCAAGAACAAATCCTCGAAAACTTCTCCGTCGATCAAGTTCTCACAGTAGAGGAGCCATAGATGGCGCTGAATTCTCGTCAGAGCCTCTGGTTCGGAGTAACGGTGAAGACCATCGCCGTTCTCTCGGTGGTTCTGTTAGCCATGGCAGCCACGCCCGCGAGGCCGTCCTCTGCTTCGACCAAGGAACGTTATCTCTCTCCGCTCGAGATGGCGATTTCGAAAGATGGCCAAGTTCTCTACGTAGTTTGCGAGGGAAGCGACGAGCTCCGAGTGATCAATCTGGCCACTGCCGCTGTCGTTCGCAGTATCCAGGTTGGCCACATACCAAGAGGAATCTCTGTCTCGCCAGACGGAGATCGCTTGTATGTTACGAATGCCTGGTCCGACACGGCATCTGTGATCGACGCCCGCACATTGAGCGTTGTGCAAACTCTGACCACGGGATTTGAGCCGAGCGGCATCGTTATCGACAAATCCGGCGCGACTCTCTACGTTGCGAATCGGTTAAGCGGCGACGTATCCGTTATCGACACGAAGTCGGGGCAAGAAATCAAACGCCTACTCGCTGGACGTGGCGCGAGCTACCTCACGTTGTCTCCTGATGGACAGTTTGTTCTATGCACGCACGTCTATCCCAATCCCGGACGTTTTCGCACCGAGCCGACATCAGAGATCACCGTCATCGATACGACCAGCCAGACGGTGGTGGAACGCAAAGCTGCTGCATAACGTGGCCGGAGTGTTTCACGTCGCGATGTCTGCCGACGGCAAGCTCGGAGTGGCGGCGCAATTGAGGCCGAAGAACCTTATCCCCCTCGCCCACGTCGAACACGGATGGGTCTTCGGCAATGCGCTCGCCCTATTCGGATCGGGTATCGATGGCGTCGTACAGGTTCCGATCGACGAACTCGATCGCTACTACGCTTTGCCCTGGGGCGTGGCCATCACGCCGGACAAGTCAAGGATCTTCTTGACCACCGCAGGATCCCAGAGTGTCACGGCGATTGACATCCGGCGATTATTGGCGACCGTGCAGGCCCGCAAGAAGCCTTTCATGAATGATCTCTCCGCTTCAGCCGAATACGTTTCGACGGAGAATTTCCGTCGGCCGCAATCCCCGCGGCGTTGTGCTCTCCCCGGACGGCAAGCGCCTTTACGTTGCCAACCGTCTGGACGACACCATCAGCGTCATCGACACCAAGAATGAAGCGGTGGTTGCCACGATCGACCTGGGCGGACCTAAAGACATCGACGCTCTTCGCCGAGGCGAGCGGCTCTTCTTCACGTCCGAATTCTCATTCCAGGGGCAATTCGGATGTTCGAATTGCCACATCGACGCCACCATTGATGGTTTGCAATGGGATCTCGAGCCTGACGGCTTCGGCAAAGACATCGTCGACAACCGTTCCCTCGAAAATCTTGCCGGGACCGAGCCCTTCAAGTGGAATGGCGGTAATCCCGACATGCCCACTGAATGTGGCCCGCGCACGGAGAAGTTTTTCTTCCGCTCTCAGAGTTTCAGTCAGCAGCAACTCACCGATCTCGTCACCTTCGTTTACTCGTTACCCACTCGTCCCAATCGCTATCTCTCGTCCGGCGGAGAACTCACCCCGGCCCAGGAGCGCGGGAAGGCAATTTTCGAGCGGACGATGTCCAAAAATGGCAAGCCGATTCCAGAAGCGAATCAGTGCTTCTCCTGCCACAGCGGGCCGAAATTCACGAACCAGCGCCAGATCGACGTCGGATCCGGTAAGGAGACGGATCGGTCGCCAGTGATCGATGTGCCCCAACTGATGGATGTTGCGTATTCCGCGCCTTATCTGCACGACGGTTCGGCTCGTTCCCTTGAAGAGATCTGGACCGTATTCAATCCGAAAGATAGGCACGGTGTAACTAACGATTTAACGAAAGACGAATTGAACGATCTTGTTGAGTACCTAAAAACGTTATGAAAATGAAATCAAAACACGGGCGTCATCCCGAACGGAGCCGTTTTACGGGCTCAGCGAAGCCGCTCCAGAGCGCAGCAAGCTATCTGATCCTCGTCCTTGCCATTCTGGCGCTCGCTTCTCTTGCCGCAGCGCAGGAAATGCCGATGTTCCGCTGGGAGAACTTCAGCACGGCCAACGGCCTTCCCGACAATCATGTCTTCTGTGTTCTCGTCGATGGCAAACGGATCTGGGCTGGCACCGAAAATGGTTTAGGTCTTCTCGAGAATGGCGCGTGGAAGGCCTTTCGTCCTGCGGATGGCCTCGCGCATCAAGCCGTCTTATCGCTCGCTCTTGATAAGCACACCGGCGACCTGTGGGTCGGGACGATGGGTGGGCTCAGTCGCCTTTCCGCCGGGCGGATCGACACCTTCACGCAACTGAATTCCGGACTGAGCAACGACATTGTCTATGGAGTCGGTGTGCAAGGAGACTTTGTTTGGACCGCAACCGCTGCGGGCGCCAGCCGTTTGAACACGCGCACCGGACAGTGGTCGCTCTTCAACGAACGGAACACCCCGATGTACGAGATTTGGACTTACGCTGTCAGCCCGGCCGAGGACAAAGTCTACTTCGCGGTGTGGGGAGGCGGCGTCCTCGAATTCGATCAGAAGACCGAGCGCTGGAAAGATTACAACGACCCGGACGGCGAAACCGAGATGGTGCTGATGAAAGATCAGGGATTGATCCACGAAATCACGACGTCGGTCAGCTACGTCGACAAGATTCTCTGGGTCGCCACCTATTTCGGAGCAAGCCGTTACGACGGCCGTTACTGGCATAACTTCCTCACGAAAGATAGTGGCCTGCCCAGCAATTTTCTGAGTCAGGTCAAAGCTATCGACGCCGATCGCGCATGGTTTTCGACCGACAAGGGTCTCGCCTACTTCGACGGTACGAACTGGGCGGTATATCGTCCCACGCTCGATACGCACAGACCGGAAATGACTATCCGCAACGCAGCCGGGGAAGTGAAGAACATTCCGATTCAAACCGCTCCGTCACACAACTACATCCTCGGCGTCGATTTTCAAGGAGAGGATCTTTGGGTCGCGACGGCGAAAGGTCTCAGTCACGGCATCCGCCAGAAAGACTCAGCAATCGTCGCAAAAGTGTTTCAGAAACGAAAAAAGCGAAGAAGTAACTCAGGAGCATTTCATGAACGTTCAGGAACTACTCGCCGAAGTCGCCACCGGCCCGGTCGTAAAGCGGGCCGTCACCAACCACGCTACCTTGAATGAAGCATATGACTATGGAAGCGCGTTCTCCCGGGGCATGCGCATCGATCTCAACGGACTGAGCATCCTTCTGATCTCCGGCACGGCGAGCATTGACGAAGCGGGACGCACGGTTCACGTCGGCGACTTCCGTGCCCAACTCAGGCGCACGTACGAGAACATCACAAAGCTTTTGGCAGCCGAGGGGGCAACCTGGCACGACATTGTTCGCACTACTTGTTACCTGCGCGACATCGAGCGCGACTACCAGGCTTTCAACGAAGAGCGAACGGCATTCTTCAAAGAGCAAGGACTCGACCCTCTGCCAGCATCCACGGGCATTCAGGCGATTCTCTGCCGTCCTGATCTTCTGATCGAAATCGAGGCCATCGCCATGTTTCGCCGGGAATCGTCCGCCGAGTAGTAAAGGATCGCCATGCGTTTTGCATCTATCGTCGTGATCGCTGCCGCCCTCTTGTACTGGGTCTTGGGCCCAAACCATCCGAGCCCTGTGCCTGTGGCAAAAACCCTCCAGGGCCGCCGCCGGCACGCTCGCTCAAACCATACACCGGAGCTCCCGAGGATCTGCGGCCGTACACGAAGTTCACGGCTCCGTATTACGAGCACTACCAGAATCTTGTCGAGTACAACGGCGCGGCCCGCGATATTCCCGACCCTGATCTCAAAGATCTCGCCGAGATTCGTATCGGATTTCTCGCCCCGCTCTATGACCACCCGGACCAGGTCCGTGGCGCGCGCATGCTCAATGGCGCTCAGATGGCAATCGATGAGGCCAATGCCTCGGGGGGTTATGGAGGCAAGCCGTTCCGCATCGTCACGCACAACGACTACGACAACTGGCAGAACAGCAAATCGCGGTAACTCCGGGTGCTTCCAAAGATTCCGCGATCTGGGGAGCGGCTTCGAACGATGCCGTCCGCATGATTTATGACGACAAAGTGTGGGCAATGTTCGGTTCGATCAGTTCCGAGTCCACCCATATCGCTCTACGCCTTACGCTGAAAGCGGAAACCCCTCTCGTGAACAGCGCGTCGACCGATCCCACGATTCCTGAAACGATCATCCCCTGGTATCACACCGACATTCAGGACGACCGTGTTCAGGGCTACACTCTCGCCCGTCACATCTACACCGAGCTTGGCTTTAAACGTGTCGCGCTCCTGCGGATCAACGACCGTTACGGGCGTTTTGGAGTCATCAAGTTTCGCGATGCCTCACGTCGTCTCGGTCATCCCGTCGTGATCGAGCAGAAATTCATGCGTGGCGATATCGACTTTCGTCGCCAGTTGCGCGTCATCGAAGATTCCCGCGTCGATGCGGTCGTCTTGTGGACGGATATCCCCGAAGCCGCGATGATCCTGCAGCAAATGCGCGAGCTTGGCATGAAGCAGCGTGTCTTCGGAAGCCACCGCACCGTCGGCGATGAACTCATCAGCCTTGCCGGTCCGGCTGCGGAAGGCTTTGAGGCCGTCTATCCTTATGATCCCACGCGATCCGATCCGCGTTGGGTCGACTTCGTCGCGCGCTACGAATCCCGCTACCACGAGAAGCCCGATCATTTCGCTGCTCTCGCCTACGATCAGATGCAAATTCTCCTTGGTGCCATCTGCCGCGCCGGACTGAACAAAGGGCGCATCCGCGACGCGCTTACCGGACTGACCAGCTACAAAGGCGTCACCGGCGACATGGTCTTCGATCCGAATTGCAAGAACATCGCCCCCTTGTTTCTGGCGCACGTTCACGATTCCAAGATCGAATATCGCCGCATCACCATGGAGAAGCCCTACGCGCAGGTTGGAGAGCATGGAGTTCAATTCAACGGTCCAGCGGCTGCGCAACGGGACGCGAACAATTTGCAGATCGCAGTTCTTGGCCCCGACGCCGATCAAGCCATTCGTTCCATCGAGATGGTTCGGGCTTTGGCCGCACTCAATTCCGGACCACGAAAATATTCGCTGATTGCCATCCCCTCGCAGGCGTCATGGGGCAAGGCTTCCAGCGATCTCGTCAAAGCCGTGTATGGCGATCGCGTCCTCGCCGTGATCGCGTTGGATCGCGCTTCCAGCCATCTGGCCGAGCAGATCGGGGTGAAAGCCTTCGTCCCAGTCGTTGCCATTTCGTCGGATCATTCACTTACCTCAACCAACATCCCTTGGATATTTCGCCTGCCCGAAGGAACGCCTCTCTGGGATGCGATCGCTTGCGTGTACTCCGCCATCGACCAGGTCGGCACTAGCAGGTCCGGAATTCGAGCCATCCTGGCCTCCGGCAAGATTCTGGCCGGGGTTCGCTTCGACTCCACCGGAGAGTTGGAGCCTTAGAATTCAGCCCTTAGCCTTGCTAATCGCAACAGTACTTTTCGATCGAAAAGCGCTCGTTTTCGACCAAATCGCGCCCTCAGGAACTGCCCAAAAACTAGTGCACCCACCGTGTGAAAATCGTTTAGAATGCTTGCGCCCCAAACTAGCGGGCGGGCCATGGAAAGCGCGGGGACACCAAAAAAACTAGCGGGCCGGTACGAGGTGAGGGAAGTCCTCGGCCAGGGCGGCATGGGGTTGGTCTATCGCGCCTACGATACGGTCGTTCGCCGCGAAGTTGCCGTCAAAACCCTCATCGACATCCCCGACCCTGCGTCTTTGCAGCTGTTCTACAAGGAATGCGATGTGCTCGCCTCGATGAGCCATCCGAACATTGTCGAGATCTTCGACATCGGCGAGTTCGAAGATGAAGGCAAAAAGAAGCCTTACTTCGTGATGCCGCTCTTGCCCGGGACAACTCTCGATCATTTTGTTCGTAAGGCCAGCCACCGCCTGACCGTGGAGCGCACCGTCGAGATCATTTCTCAGACGTGCCGCGGGCTGCAGGCTGCGCATGAGCGCGGGCTCGTACACCGCGATCTCAAGCCGAGCAACATCTTCGTCATGGAAGACGACTCGGTCAAGATCATCGACTTCGGCGTTGCGCACATGGCAGACACCCATACTACCCGCGCGCAGAAGGGAACTCTGCTGTACATGTCTCCAGAGCAGATTCAGCTGAAGCCGCTGGCGCCCGCCTCTGACATCTTTTCGCTGAGCGTGGTTTGTTATGAAGCCCTGACCGGCAGGCATCCTTTCCAGCGGGCGCGTGCGGACGAAGTGGTCGAGGCGATTCTGAATCAGATCCCTCCACCCGCATCGGAAGTGAATCCTTCCGTCTCCCAATCCATCAGTCGCGTCGTACACAAGGGCATGGCGAAGCAGGCATGGCACCGCTTTTCGAGTGCGCGAGAGCTCGGCGATACGCTTGTCAAAGCGATGCGCAACGAAAGCATCGACTATTTCGATGCGGAGCGCATTCGTCCTCGCCTTCTGCGCGCCACGAAAGCGCTAAACGACGGTGACCTCCAGTTTGCCGGCGAGATATTGGGTGAACTCGAAGCCGAAGGCCATATGGACGCCGACATTGGCGCCCTTCGCCGCCAGCTCGACAGCACCGTTCGCCGCAAAACCCTCGCCCAGCTCCTCGAAACGGCCCGCGCCCGTTTCGACGAGGAAGAAGATCCCATGGCCCTGCAGAAATTGCAGGAAGCATTGCAGATCGAACCCGACAACGCGACGGCGCTCTCGCTGAAGAGCCGGATCGAAAACCGTCGCAGCGAACGTCAGATTGAAAACTGGTACCGTCTGGCCCGCCAGCACATCGACAATCACGCATATCCACACGCGCGCGAGGCACTGCAGAACGTTTTGCAACTGCGGCCCAGAGAAGCGCGCGCCCTCCAGTTGCTCGCCGAGGTCGATCGCCAGGAGCAGGAGTACAAAAAGCTTCGCCAGGAAAAGGAAAACATTCATCGCGCGGCCGTCGACGCATGGCAAAAGGGCGACGTAAGCAGCGCGCTCGCCAAGCTCGGCGTCGTGCTGGAACTCGACCGCAAAGCTCCCGACTCGCTGAACCGCGAGAGCGGTGCCCGCTACCAGACGTTCTACAACGAAGTGCGCTCTGAGCATGACGCGATGAACACTGCCTACGCGGAGGCCCGCAAACAACTTGCGGAACGCAACTTCTCAAAAGCGTCTGCGACCTGTCAGGCGTATCTCGCCAAGTATCCGACGAACGCGATATTTCAGGCTCTGCGCTACGACATTGAGGAGCAGCAACGGCAAGAGTTATCTGCCTTGATTGCTCAGGTAGACCGGCAAGTCGAAGCCGAGCCCGACCTCGACAAGCGCGTCAGTATTCTGAGCGAGGCGCTCGATCAGCATCCGGGCGAATCGCACTTCGAGCGCGCTCTGCGGCTGGTGAACGACAAGCGCGAACTGGTGAACTCCATCGTCGGTCGCGCTCACGCGCATGAAGAGCAGGGAGCGTTCATCGATGCCCTCAACGACTGGGAAGTACTGCGCACGATCTACGGCCAGTATCCCGGACTCAAGTTCGAGGTTGAGCGCCTGCAAAAGCGGCGCGACCAGCAATCCCGCATCGACGCGAAATCTCGCTTGATCGAGCAAATCGATTCCTGTCTGCACTTGCGCGACTTTGGGCGTGCGTTCGAACTCCTGCAAGATGCTAATAAAGAATTTCCCAACGACGACGAATTGCAGGAACTGCAAAAGCATGCGCAGCAGGGTGTCGAGCGCAAGACGCGTTCGCAGCAATTGATGGCTGAGGGGCAGGAGCTGTGCTCACAAGGCAAGGCCAACGACGGACTTCCACTCCTGCGCCAAGCTTATGAACTTGACGAAGACGACGGCATTGCGCGCGCCGTGCTAGCTAATGCGTTGGTCGAGCATGCGCAGGCGACGGTGGAAAGCGATTGGCGCGAAGCTGAGAATCTTTCCAGCGAAGCCTTCGAGCTCAATCCCTCGCACCCCATGTCGAAAACACTGCGCACGCTGATTCAAGATCAGAAGCGTGAGACCTTCGTGGGCGATTGCGTTTCGCAGGCGCGAAAGTTGCAAACGTCCGGGGATCTTTCCTCGGCGTTGGCCCGCGTCGAATATGGACTCACAACGTACCCGAGGGAAGTGCGACTGGTACAGATTCGCGACGCCGTGCAGCGCGATCTGCAGGTTCAGAGACGGCAAACACGCCGCCGCGATCTCGAAGAACTGCGGCGCCTCGACACCGCGGCTGATGCGGCCGCCGACCCTGGCACCAAGCGAACTCTTGGCGAGAAGGCGCGCGCGCTTGCTGATAAGTATCTTGAGGACGAAGAAGTTCTTTCCAGCGCCAACGGCCTCCTCGAAAAATTGAATCTGCCCGGCGTGACCGGTTCGGGCATTAATCAGAATCCGACGTCGGCTGCAACGGTCTCTTTCGACGCCGCTCCCACCGTCGACGATGCGTACCCAACAGCGGATCTCACGCAAACGTTTACGGATACATCGATATCGGATCTTCTGGCGACGCGGATTGAAGCGACTCCGACTCCGGCCATGCCAGCCGCTGTTTCAGAATCAACGACCGAAACGCAGAGTGAAACAGTTCCTCCGGTTGCAGAGCCGCAGGCTGCTCCTGCGCGACAATTACGTCCTCCAGGCCCGAAGATTTTAGTACCACTCGTTACCGCTGCATTGGCGTTGCTGTTACTCGTCGCGCTCTTCTTTTTGCGCAGCCATAAGCCGGTCGCGGAAACGCCTTCCAAGCCGCCCTCGGTCGCGGTTGAGCCGCCTGCCTCTCCAGTTACACCTACAAACGTCACCGTAGCTCCGACGCCTCCGGTTCCACCGGAGCCTTCTGTCCCAGCCCTCAAGCTGTCAGCCGATAACGCTGTGGGCAAAGTTTCGTTCGACGATGAACCGCCCTGCCGAACTGCAAGACGCGCAGTGGTCGCTCGACAAGATTTCCGCTGGCGATCACAAGCTGAAATTCGAGAACCGCTCCGGAAGTTTCGAAGTTGGTCTGACTTCGTCCGATGGTGCGCCACCCGCTATTCAATCTCCGCTGAAGGCCAAAGGAATTCTTGCCCTTCTGGTCAGTAGTTCGGGCGACCACGTTCATGTGTACTCCAGTGAAGCCGCTGCCAAAGTGAGTCTCGACGGACAGCCAGCCAAAAGCATTAGCGCGCGAGGGTGTCGACTTTTCGTCTGTCAACACCGGATCGCACGAGCTCGACGTAACCCGCGGCAGTGATGAGTACAAGTTGACGATAGATGCCGGTCCAACCCCGGTGCTGAACGCGTTTGTAGAGTCGGGTGAGAACGTCGGGACGCTTGTCGTCGTCACCGGACAGGACAAGTCCAGAGTATTTCTCAACGGCAAAGTTCTTGAGCGCCAGACGAAAGGTGGACAGCTGCGCATCCCGAATCTTGCGCCGAAGGAATATTCGGTCCGCGTCGCCAAAGAAGGCTTTCAGGATGTTGCGGAACAGAAGATTCGCATTCGAAAAGGCCAGCAGGGAAGGCTGGTGTTTGGACTTTTGCCCGTTCCTCGCATGGCGTCTCTCAGTATCCAGGGAGGGCCTGTCGGGCGCTGCTGTCTTTATCGATCAAATGAATTTGGGGACTGTGCAATCCGACGGGACGATCAATCTTTCGACGATCGCTCCCGGTGATCGTGTCATCGAATTGCGCAAAGATGGTTTCAAGACGAAGCAAATCAGGAAGCGTTTCGTTGCCGGCGCTCCCGTCGTGCTCGCGGCCGCCGACACAGCTCTGGAGACAGAGACATCCGAATTCAAGATCACCTTTACGCCTTCGGATGCTCAGGTTGCTCTTACCCGTCCGGGCGAGGCTTCGATCCGAGTGACCAGCGGAAGCCCCGTCAGTGCATCTCCGGGCACCTACACTCTGTCTGCGCGCACCTCAGATGGACTAGTCCGTTCCGCCCCCATCGATGTTGCCGCGGGTCAGTCGCGCAATCTGGAATTGTCCTTGGGCCCGAGCGGAATGTCGAAATGGGATGACCCGTCAGCCTGGAAACAGGAAAACGGAATGTTCAGCCGCAAGGGTGGAGACTATGTTCTCTATGGGATCACACCAACCTCGGGTACATTCGTCTTTTCTGCGATGCTCACGAAAGGTCACCGCCTCCAATGGGTGCTGCATTACACCGATCCCAGCAACTTCGACCTGTTCCAGATCGACGACAATAATTTCTATCGCGCCGATGTCAGAAACGGGCAGAAGATCAGCGATATCAAGATTCCACACAAAGGAGAAAAGAAAGCATTCCACACCTTGCAGATTCGAGTCTCTCCCACAGAAATTGTCCATCAGATCAAGCAGGGTGATACGTGGGTGGTGATCGATCGTTGCTCTCAGCCGGGAGCGAATCTCGCTGCCGGCCGGTTCGGTTTCTATCTGCCGGGCGGTGACCAGGTCTGGCTCGCCAATTTCGGACACTACTCAGACCTAAACCTTCATTAGGAATCTTCTTGCCACGCTTTTATCTTCAATTCAGGCAAAACGACGGGTGGGAGCTAACGTAGCCCTCTTCCGGAAGTAAAAATTCCACCAGGGAAAGTCTTAAACAGTGGCAGTGACAGGTATCAAGCAAAAAGTTCGTGTCATCGATTCCCACACGGGCGGAGAACCGACGCGTGTCGTCATTAGCGGTGGCCCCGATCTTGGCAATGGCCCACTAGCGGAGCGCGCTACAACGTTTTCGCGGGCCAATATGATTCTTTCCGCTCGGCTGTAGTGAACGAGCCGCGCGGCTCCGATGTGATGGTCGGAGCTTTGCTCTGCGAGCCGACTGACCCGGCTTGTGCCGCCGGAGTCATCTTTTTCAACAACGTCGGATATCTGGGCATGTGCGGCCACGGCTCCATCGGTCTGGTCGCGACGCTCTCCTATCTGCAACGCTTGGCTCCAGGTTCGCATCAGATCGAAACTCCGGTGGGAACGGTCACCGCAATGCTGCACCCGACTGGCGAAGTGACGGTGAACAACGTGGCAAGTTATCGCTTCGGCTGCCAACGTGGAAGTAAACGTTCCGCCTTACGGCGCAGTGTGCGGTGATATCGCGTGGGGAGGTAACTGGTTTTTTCTCGTTCGCGAGCACAGCATGGAAATATCGTCCCGAAACATCGAACAGCTGACGGAGTTCACCTGGGCAATCCGGCAGGCGCTTGATCGTAATGGAATCCGCGGAGCAGAAGGTCAGGAAATCGATCACGTCGAGCTATACGGACACTCCGAAAAGCCCACGGTCGACAGCAAGAATTTCGTGCTCTGCCCGGGCAAAGCCTATGACCGGTCGCCATGCGGTACGGGCACCAGCGCAAAACTCGCATGCCTCTTCGAGGATGGAAAGATCAAAGAAGGCCAGATATGGCGCCAGGAGAGCATTGTCGGGAGCATCTTTGAAGGCAGCGTCACGTGTTCGCGACGGCAAGGTTTACCCGAGCATCAAAGGTTCGGCCTTTGTAAACTCGGATGCCGAACTTATCCTCGATCCGCAAGATCCATTCTGTATGGGAATCAGCCTTGGTTAAGGAAAAGCGGCGCCGTCGTTTATTATGCATAGTTAACGAGATTTCCTAAGAATGAACGCGCTCGCCCTCACCCAGCATTTCGAGAAACTGTTCGGCCAACGCCCCACGATCTTTCGCGCCCCTGGACGCGTCAACCTGATCGGCGAACATACGGACTACAACGACGGGTTCGTCATGCCAGCGGCTCTCGGGTTTTCGACATATCTTGCCATCGCCAAGCGGCCGGACCGCAAGCTTCTGATCGACTCGGAGGAATTTCCCGGCCACTTCGAATTTGATATCGATCACCTGCCCGAACAGAAGACAGGAGCGTGGTGCGATTACATTCTGGGCGTCGCGAGCATTCTTCAACACCAAGGAACGCACTCTGAGCGGGGCCAGTATCCTTGTCCATGGAGAAGTTCCGATCGGCGCCGGACTCAGTTCCTCCGCTGCGTTAGAAGTGGCGTCAGCTCTTGCATTCCTCAGCCTTAGTGACCAGCACATTCCTCTTCCCGACGTGGCAAAGCTCTGCCGCAAAGCCGAGAACGAATTCGTTGGTGCCCGCGTCGGCATCATGGATCAGTTCGTGTCGTGCATGGGTAAGAAAGGGCACGCCTTCCTGCTCGACTGCCGCTCGCTCGAATTCAAGTTCGTCCCCATTCCTTCCGGCATTCGCTTCGTCGTATGCAACACCAAGGTCAAGCACGATCTCGCGACGGGTGCGTACAACCAGCGTCGCGAGGAGTGCGAAGAGGCGGTCCGATATTTTTCGAAGTGGGATCCGTCGGTGACAGCCTTGCGCGACGTCTCAGCGGAATTGCTGGTAAAACATGAAAAAGATCTGCCCCCAACGATTGCAAAACGCACCACGCATATCGTTCGTGAAAACCAGCGGACACTCGATGCCGCCCGCGCGCTATCAGACGGAGATTTGAAACGGGTAGGCCAGTTGATGCAGGAGTCTCACTACAGCCTGCGCGATCTTTATGAAGTGAGTTGCAGCGAACTTGACGCGATGGTCGAATCCGCGCAAGGTCTTCCGGGATTCATCGGCGGACGCATGACGGGCGGCGGTTTCGGCGGATGCACCGTCAATCTGGTGCGCGATGAAAACGCCGAACAGTTCGCCGCGCAAATCGCCGAACGCTACCGGAAAGCGACCGGAATCGATCCTCAGTCTTACCTTTGCTCCGCCGAAGACGGAGCCCGCCAGCTTAGCTAGACCGGGTTGAATCCGCCTCGTTCGGCGTCCACGATTGCAACTTGACCAGCCAGTTTGCAGGCTCGGGAAGAATCGCAAACTTCGGCAAATCGCCGCGCACCATCGCCACTTCATCGCAGCAATGAAAACGCGGACATGCATGGCAATCTTTGTAAATCTTGTCCGGTAGATCTTCGCGTTGCGCGACAGAAAATCCCTGCCCTGCAAAAAAGTCCGGCTTCCGCGTGAACAGGCAGATGCATGCCACGCGATGGCGCTTCGCCTCGGCCATCAGCGCCTTCACCAGACGTCCGCCGCCGCCTTTACCCTGAGCCCACGGGGCGACGGTGATGGAACGAATTTCCGCCAGGTGTGTTCCGTAAAGATGCAGCGCCCCGCATCCGATGATGCGGCCGTCATCCTCGAGCACCACGAAGTCCCGGACGTTCTCGCAGATTTCGGGCAGAGTTCTGGGAAGCAGCGTGCCGTCGCCGGAGTACGCGCAAATCAATTCGTGAATATGTTCTGCGTCAGGCAGAATTGCTTTACGCGTGCGCATGGACCCCCTCGCGGACTTCTTCAATTTTCTTTCTGGCAACGCCAATGGCCTGCCGTACTCGCGCTGCAGCCGTGCCGCCCGGAACATCGTGAGCAGCCAGCACCGACGTAAGTTTCAACGACTCGTAGAAGTCCTCGCCGAACGCCGGACTCAGTTTCTGAAGATCGTCGAGCGAAAGATCCTGCAATTCGCAATTCCGCTCCACGCAAAGTTGCACTGCCTTCCCAATCTTCTCGTGCGACAGGCGTGAGGGGACGCCCTTGTTCACCAGATAAGTCGCTCCTGCCCAGGCATTCATGAATCCAGAGGACGCCGCTTCCTGCATGCGCTCACGATTAAATTCCACTGCCTTCATCCAGCCCGCCACCATCGGCAGCATGTGAAGCATCGTGTCTGCGGCTGCGAATAGTGGCTCTTGCGTCTCTTGCATATCTTTGTTGTATGCAAGCGGCAAACCTTTCACGGTCGTCATCAATGCGATCGCATCTCCCGCGACGCGTCCGCACTTGCCCCGAATCAGCTCAAGCAGATCAGGATTCTTTTTTTGCGGCATCGCGCTGCTCCCCGTCGAGTAAGCCTCGGGCAGCTCGATGAATCCGTACTCCTGCGTCGAAAACAGGATCATCTCCTCCGCCCATCGGCTCAAGTGCCCCGCCAGCATCGTCAGTGCCTGCACGAACTCGATCGCGAAATCCCGGTCACTGGTCGCATCCATGCTGTTCGCAGTGGGCGAGTCGAAGCCCAGGCTGTCCGCCATCAATGCCCGATCGAGCGGCAAGGTTGCACCGGCCACCGCGCCCGACCCCAACGGACACAGGTTCAAGCGTGTGCGGCAATCTGCGAGCCGTCCCGCGTCGCGCAAAAACATCTCGACATACGCCAACAGCCAATGCCCCACGAGTACAGGCTCGGCGCGCTGCAGATGCGTGTAGGCCGGCATCGCCGCGTCGGCAGCCTGTTCCGCGCGGTCGGCGAACACGCCGCACAGTTCCGCCAGTCCATGCCGAAGTTCGTCGATCGCGGTTCTGACGTACAGCCGCAAGTCCGTCGCGATCTGTTCGTTCCGGCTTCGCCCGCTGTGCAGCTTGTATCCCACCTCGCCGATCAGTGCGACGAGCTGTTTCTCGACGAAATGGTGAACATCTTCGGCTTCCTTGATCTTCAAGGAACGCCGGAGACTCCTTCGCCTTCGCGCCAATCTGTTCGAGTCCCTGCAGAATGCTGATGAGTTCGTCCGCCGACAGAATGCCCGCATTCTTCAGCGCGCGGGCATGCGCTCCGCTCGCCGCGATTTCGTAGCGCAGCAAGCGGCGATCGAAATCAAACGACCGCTGCCAGCGTTCGAAATCCGGATCCAGCGGCTGCCGGAACCTTCCCGACCACATCTTCATCGCGTGACCTCAACGCGCGACAAAGCTCGCGACCGCGACGGCAAACCCAGAATTCGGATGAATCCTGCGGCATCCTTCTGGTCGTAACTATCGTCCATGGTGAACGAAGACAGGTCAGTACGATAGAGCGAGTGTTCCGATTCACGGCTCACGACTGAAACATTTCCTTTATAAAGAGACAGCGTGATTTTCCCCGTCATCTCCGTCTGCGTCTTCTCGATGAAGGCATCGAGCGCTTCGCGAAGCGGTGTGAACCACAGTCCGAAGTAAACGAGTTCGGCATACTTCAGCCCGATGTGCTGCTTGAAATGCGCGACGTCGCGCTCCAGGCACAAAGCTTCCAACTCGCGGTGTGCTGCGATCAGCAACGTTCCACCAGGAGTTTCGTAGCATCCTCGCGACTTGATTCCGACAAAACGGTTCTCGACGAGGTCGATACGGCCAACCGCATTGCGAGCTCCGATTTCGTTCAGCAGTTCGACCAGAGACACAGGATCCATTTCCATCCCGTTCACCGACACCGGTATGCCTTGCGTAAAGCCGATGCTGACCTGCTCTTCCTTGTCCGGAGCTTCCTGCGGAGACTTTGTGATCTGCCACGTGGTCGCGAGCGGAGCATTGCCCGCATCCTCGAGTTCTCCCCCTTCGTGGCTGATGTGCCACAGATTCCGGTCGCGGCTATGGATCTTCTCTCGGCTCGCAGCAACAGGAATGCCGTGCTGCTCTGCGTAGTCGAGGCAATCCTCGCGCGACTTCAGTGTCCACTCCCGCCACGGAGCGATGATCTTCAACTCCGGAGCCAGCGCCTGATAGGTCAACTCAAACCGCACCTGGTCATTCCCTTTGCCTGTACAGCCGTGAGCCACAGCGGTAGCTCCTTCACGCAGCGCTACTTCCACCTGATGCTTGGCGATTACCGGCCGCGCCAGCGAAGTTCCCAGCAAATATTTGTGCTCGTACACGGCGCCAGCCTTCAACGCAGGGAACACATAGCCCGTGAGAAATTCCTCGCGCAGATCCTCAACGATGACCTTACTCGCGCCAGTCGCATAGGCTTTTGCAACGACCGCTTCAATATCATCGCCTTGGCCCACATCGCCGACCATTGCGATGACGTCATAAGAATAGTTTTCCTTCAGCCATGGAATGATGATGGATGTGTCGAGTCCGCCGGAATAGGCAAGAACAACTTTCTCAGGCATGAGCGCTCCTTACGGGCAGGCGTACACCGCCGCCCAGCAATAAATAAAGAATAGACTTCTGCACGTGCAGCCGGTTCTCCGCCTGCTCGAATATGACGGACTGCTCTCCGTCCATGATGTCGTCCGTGACTTCCTCGCCGCGATGCGCGGGAAGGCAATGCATGAACGCCGCATGCGGCGCGGCTTCTGCCATCAATTGCCGATTCACCTGGTAGGGCGGAAAAATGTTGGCCCGTTGCGCGGCTTCACCTTCCTGGCCCATGCTCGCCCATGCATCGGTATAAACCGCATCGGCGCCAGCCACTGCTGCGCGCGGATCGCTCAGCAATTCAAGCTGTGCCCCCGTCTGCTTCGCGATCTTTCGTGCATCCGCGACGATCTGCGGATTGCAAGTGTACCCCTTGGGTGTCGCGATTCGGATGGACGAACCCAGACACGCGCAAGTCAACATCAGAGAATGGGCCACGTTGTTTCCGTCGCCCACATATGCCAGCTTGATCTTCTTAAGATCGCCGAAACGCTCCTGCAGCGTGAAGTAGTCCGCCAACGCCTGGCAGGGATGCTCCAGATCGCTCAGAGCGTTGATCACTGGCACCGAAGCATACTCAGCCATCCCTTGAATCGTTTCCTGCGAGAACGTGCGCAGCACGATCACATCGATCCAACGCTCCAGATTATGCGCGATATCGCTCAGCTTCTCACGGGCATCCAGACGGCTCTGCGACTGGTCAACAAACATGGCTGTTCCACCAAGGCTCACGATCGCCGATTCAAAAGTGATTCGCGTTCGCAGTGACGGCTTTTCGAAAAACATCACCATCTGTTTTCCCGCAAGAGATCGCTGGAACACCGATGGCCGCGACTTCATCAGTTCGGCCAGGTGCAGGACCGCATGCACCCCTTGCGGACCTAGATCCCTTGTCGAAACCAGGTCTGGACACCAGAAAACGTCGGGAAATGTTTCCGGAACTGCCGGAGCCCGACCTTGCATTGGACTATTCAACTTTGACTCCTCACTGAGTAATTTCGTTGTATCGCGCCTACGCGCAGGTCACTTCTGTGCCGCAATTGAGCTTCGTCAGATAAAACTGTGGTAGCGCCTCGGCTTCGGCCGCGGGCAGAATTCGAACTCGACCCACCCCCTGCTTCAGCGCCTGCGTGCATGCCGCAAGTTTTGGCAGCATGCCACCGCTGATCACAGCTCCTTCGGCGAGATGTTGCGCATCCTTCGTGCTCAACCACGGAATCACAGTCCCGCCCGCATCCTTGACGCCCGGGACATCCGTTAGGAAGATCAGGGCATTTGCGTGACACGCTGCAGCGCAGGCTGCTGCCATCTCATCGGCATTGACGTTGTAATATTCTCCATCAGCGCCCAATGCGAGCGACGCCAGCACCGGTATACCGCCTTGCTGCCAGAGCGCCTCGATCCAGCAAGGTTCTGCGAAGCAAATCTCGCCGACGAATCCCAGATCATTCCCGCGAATATGCTTCCGGCGCGCTCGGAACGACATCCCGTCGCCTCCACAGAACCCGACCGCTGGCATGCCAGCAGCCTGGATAGCAGCAACCATCTTCTTATTGATCATCCCGCCCAGAACCATCAGCGCCACGTCGCGAGTCTCCGCATCCGTCACGCGCAGGCCGCCGACAAACTCGCTTTGCTTGCCCAATTGCTTCAGCATGCGCGTCAACGCCGCGCCGCCGCCATGCACCACCGCTACACGATGTCCGTCTTGCGCGAGTTCCGCAATCGCTCGCGCGCATTTGCGCAAAACGCCAGCGTCTTCCAGCGCCGCTCCGCCGATTTTGATAACAATGGTCACTGCAACCCCTCTTCCTCGCCCCATCCATACATCAGGTTCATGTTCTGTACAGCCTGTCCTGCCGCGCCTTTCAGCAGGTTGTCGATGCACGAAATCAACACCAGTCTCTTTCCGTCTTCCGCCAGGCAAAATCCAAGATCGCAATAATTCGTGTTTAGCGAAAACTGCACCTGCGGAAGTTTCGGCGTCTGAAAAATCCGTACCCAACGCTTACCTGCATAAAAGGTGCGGAAGCACGACTCCACTTCCAGCGGAGTCATCTCGCGGCTGAGATGTACATAAATCGTCGACAAAATGCCCCGGGGAATCGGCAGCAAATGCGGCGTGAAAATCAATTCTTGCCCGCACAGCGCCAGCTGTTCGACGATCTCGCCCGTGTGCCGGTGGTTGAACACCGAATACGCAGATAAATTGTCGGCCACCGATACAAAATGGGTCTTCGATGTCGGCTCTTTCCCCGCACCCGACACTCCTGACTTCGAATCGGAGATAATCCCGCGGCTCCGGTCTACCAGTCCACCCTTCAGAAGCGGCGCGAGCGCCAGGATTACCGATGTCGCATAACACCCCGGATTGGCGACCAGAGTCGCCGTCTCGATGAGCCCTGCGTTCAACTCCGGCAAACCGTAAACCGCCTGATCGGTGAGCTGTGCGGCGGTAAGCGCATCCGCGTCCTGAAATCCGTAGATGGCGCGGTGCTGCTCTTGCTTCAGCCGCCACGCCCCACTCAGATCGATCACTCGCAACCCATGTTTGATCGCCTGCGGTACCAATGCCCTCGAAACCTCATGCGGAGTCGCCAAAAATAACAATTCGACGCCTTGCTGCTCCAGCGATTCCCACGAAAGCGAATGCAGCGGGTAACCGCCATTGCCCGAAAGAATAGGGAACACGTCCGCCAGATCCGACGCCGATCCGTTGTCGGCCGAGCGCCGCAGCAAAACCGGCTTCTCCAGCCGAGGATGGCGCGAGAGAATGCGAGTCAATTCCAATCCGGAATATCCAGTCGCTCCCAGCACCGCGGACTTGAGGTTTTGCCCCACTACCCCAGCATCTCCTCGATGCGCCCAGCAAGCGTGCGCGCCTCATCCTTATCCGGGCACACAATCAGGATGGTGTCGTCCCCGGCAATCGTGCCAACCACTTCGCTCCAGTCCGTCTCGTCGAGCGCCGCGGCAACGGGCTGCGCGCTGCCCACAATCGTCTTGATCACCAGCAGATTCTGCGCACTCCGGATATCCAGCACAAACTCCCGCACCAGTCGCGATACCGGGGGAAGAGCAACACCGACTCCACCGTCTCCGTGGGGCAGAGCGTATCCGTGTGACGTCTTACTCAGGTTCAAGTCGCGGATGTCGCGCGAGAGCGTCGCCTGCCCGACCTTAAACCCGCGCCGGCGCAGATGCCGCTGCAAATCTTCCTGGCTAGCGATGGAGCCGTGCTTCAGCACGTCGAGGACAGCCCGCTGGCGCAATGTTTTATTCATAATGAATAAATATTCAGTATTTTGAATAAATATGTTCCTATCTTACGGAGCTGACTCCAAATGTCAAGAGGGAAGGACCGTATCTTCATGACGCTGGGATGACAGAGGATGGTCAAGCTGCCTGCGCGTCGTCGAAGAGATGCCTCGCCGGTAATGCAACACCCGAGGCCGCGGCTTGGTAGACTACTCCGCGGTCCCAGAAGCGCAACCAATTGGGGAGTGCGATGAGCTCAAAACCAGGCTTGGCCGCGGAACTCGTAGCAGAATTTCTCGGCACTTTTGTTCTAATCTTATTTGGCACCGGCGTGGTCGCCATGGTGGTGCTTTTCCCCACCAAAAATGCCGGCGAGACCATTCACGGCGGATTCACCAACATCACGCTGGGATGGGGCCTCGCGGTCACGATGGGAATCTACATCGCCGGCAAGATTTCAGGAGCACACCTGAACCCCGCCGTCACGGTTGCCGTCGCAGTATTCCGAAAATTTCCTTGGTCAAAAGTTATTCCTTATTCCATCGCGCAAACTGCCGGTGCTTTTGCCGCCGCGGCGGTTGTCTACCGTAACTACTTGCCTGCTTTTCATCAGGTCGACCCGCAACTTGCAACGACAGCGGGCGTCTTCACTACGTTTCCAGCGTTTCCTGGACAACCGCAAGCAGGCTTCCTCGATCAGTTCATCGGAACGGGCTTGTTGATGCTCATGATCTTTGCCATCACCGACGAATTCAACACACCACCGGGCGCGAACCTGGCTCCACTGATGGTCGGTCTTGTCGTCGTGGCGATCGGAATGAGTTTCGGCGGCATGCACGGGTACGCCATTAATCCCGCGCGTGATTTTGGCCCTCGCCTTTTCACCGTCTTTGCGGGCTTCAGCAACAATGGCATCACAGATGGAACCCACGTCTGGTGGGTGCCGGTTGTTGCTCCACTGCTCGGCGGACTCGCGGGCGCTGCGCTCTACGACTTCGGGATCAGACGATATCTCAAGTCGACGTAACCGAGGAGCACCTTTCGTGATCCGCGCGGTCGTCACATCCAATCGGAGGTTCCGTGAAATACGTTCTCGCGCTAGACCAGGGCACCACCAGTTCGCGGGCGCTGTTGTTCGATCAGGACGGATCTGTTCGCGCGGTCGCCCAGCAGGAGTTCGATCAGATATTCCCCCAGCCAGGATGGGTCGAGCACAGTCCTGATCAGATTTCGTCCTCGCAGATTGCGGTGGCGCTTCAGGCACTGGCGGAATCAGGCGCGCAACCATCCGACATCGCTGCAATCGGTATCGCCAACCAGCGCGAGACAGCAATTGTCTGGAATCGCGAAACCGGGCAGCCCGTTTACAACGCGATCGTTTGGCAGGACCGCCGTACCGCGGATTTCTGCGAACATCTCCGCAATCAAGGTCACAGCGAACTGATACAGAAGCGTACGGGATTGCTCATCGACTCCTATTTCTCAGCGACAAAGATCTCGTGGATTCTCGACAATGTTGCCGGCGCTCGGGCGCTGGCCGATTCCGGCAAGCTAGCCTTCGGCACTGTTGACACGTGGCTCCTCTGGAAGCTCACACAAGGAAAAGTGCATGCAACCGACGCCAGTAACGCCTCGCGAACCATGCTCTTCAATATCCATACGGGCGTATGGGACAAAGAACTCCTTGACCTCTTGCGCATCCCTCCGTCGATGATGCCAACGGTCTGCTCATGCAGTGAGATCTACGGCCACATCAGCGGGGTATACGGGCTCGACGGAATTCCCCTCGCAGGAATCGCAGGTGATCAACAAGCCGCCCTGTATGGCCAGCGCTGCACAGAGCCCGGCCTGACCAAGAACACCTACGGCACCGGATGTTTCATGCTGCAGAACACCGGCACGCGCGCGGTGCCTTCCACGAATCGCTTGGTGACAACGGTCGCCTGGAAGCTCGGTGACGTCACGGAATACGCGCTGGAAGGCAGCGTCTTTGTCGGAGGAGCGGTCGTGCAATGGTTGCGCGACGGTCTCGGTCTGATTCGCAAATCGGAAGAGGTGGAAGCACTGGCGAAATCTGTTCCTGATACTGGTGGAGTTGTTTTCGTCCCGGCATTCGTCGGACTCGGCGCGCCGCACTGGGATTCCTACGCGCGCGGCTCCATTTTCGGACTCACTCGCGGCACGACTGCCGGACATCTCGCCCGCGCAGCTGTCGAGAGCATCGCCTATCAGGTTGCCGACTTGCTCGACGCCATGCGCCTCGACTCAGGCGATGCCGTGCAGGAATTGCGTGTCGACGGCGGCGCCGCCGCCAACAATAGCCTCATGCAATTCCAGGCGGATATCCTCGGTGTGCCCGTCATTCGTCCGGCAATTACCGAAACGACAGCCCTCGGCGCTGCGCTCTTGGCTGGCCGCGCAGCCAATTTCTGGCCCGGCGCTCAGAACACGTCAGGCTCGGCCACAGATCGCCGCTTCGAACCGCAGATGCCGCAGAGCCAGGCGAAGACTTTGCGAGACCGCTGGAACGAGGCCGTCAGTCGATCCAAGGCCTGGGAGCGCTGACTTCCGCCAGCGCTTCGAATGCGATTAGGGTTCCATCCAGAAGACAGCCCCCCTGGTGATCGCGGGAAGCTTAAAGCTGATCGAATCGCCGTTACGGGTGCCTTGGACGGTTTCTTCGTTGCCCATGAACGGCAGAAAGTGCCCCTTCAAGTCAGATTTCGCCGCAATGTCGACCTGCACGCCGTTCTGCGGTGTCTGAATCGGATTCGATCCACCGACTAGCCCCGCAAAGTTCGCAAAATAAACATTGATGTGGCCATCGGTCGTATGCGCGATCGACGTAGCGACCTGCGTCGATGCCTGCACTTTAATCCCGTCGCCCCCGCGCAGACTGGCCAGGAATTCCTGTTGTGAATCCGGCGATGTGTGCTCGAAGTCTTTCCCCATCGCTTCGCTGTAAGCCTTGCCGGGATTTCCTGGAAATCGCAGCGACGCTGGGCGACTCGCCGATCTCCGTCACATCACCGCCCGTGATAACGACTCTTCCGCCTTGACGTACAAAATCCTTCAACCAATTCTGCTCTTCGCTGCCTAGTACGCGAACGTCTGGCAATACGAGCGTCTTGCCCTTGAAGTCCGCCATCGTTCGCGGCGTCACAATCTGGAACTCAAGGTGTTTCTGCATCAGCAGAATCAGAACGCCCCGGTACGAGTCCACGAATTCCTTGGCAAACAAATTTCGGGTATCCGGAGAGAAGTACACCCCAATCGGATCCATCGGGGTTCGCGGCAGGTAGAAAGTCTTCTCATGCGCGTGAATCCACTCGAAGATTTTCTTTCGTGTTGGCAGATCGTTCGAGCCAGCCATCGAGTGCCCGGGAGCATCCCAGAAATTAGCGCCAGCCATGACCTGCGACATGGCCAGATTCATCATGGCTTCTCGAGCATCGACTTTCTTGTCGCCGTCCCACGAATAGTTGAGGATCCACGTTGCTTTCCCTTGCGCGAACGCTCGGAATGAGTGCATGCCCACCTGATAATTAAACCAGTCAGACGGCTTCCGCGATGACGCCATGTGATTGCCGCTGCCAAATTCGTATTCGTGCGCGATCGCATCGACCACGCCGTACAGGCTGTACACATCGGCCCCGACGCGGACCGCTTCTTCTTCAATCCCGGGATAAATCTCCGGAATCGTCTTGATCTCCGGATTGACCGCCTTTGCCGTGTGATCGATCTCCGCCAGAAAATCGGTGAATGTCTGGATCCTGAACTTCACCCACTTCTGAAAGTTTGGATCCGTGAAATCTCCCGACTTTCAAATCGTGTTTCGCATCAAGCCCTGTTTCCTTCTTGAATGCCGCGACCGTGTAGTCATCGAAGCTTGCCCAGGTGTCCTCCCAGCCGTCGAAGTGCGTCATCCAGTACGGAATGTCGATATAGATTCCATCGATTCCCGTCTCTGCAATCTGCCGTACTCGCGCCATGTAGATCTTACGCCACTCGGTCGCGTACGGACTGACCCAGACATCTTCGTCGCCCGCCCTGATCCAGAACGCCGTCCCGCCGCCAAAGATCGCGGGATCTCCATTGATCTTCCGCTGCAGCCAGTCTGGATGATCCTTCGCCATCGTATGCGCCACTTTATCGCCGTGTGCCGTAATGCACTCCGTCCCGGCGATATATACAAACGCGTGGTTCCCGACCTTGTGCGCCGCTTCGGCAACATCGTGAATGGCCTTCAGTTTCGCGGTCGGATCGAGGAAACTTTCATAGCGCCCCGGAATATCGTTGTCCACTTCAATGCCGAAAACTCCGCTCTCCTGTGCGCGCCGCACAATCTCGAGAGCATCTCCGCCCTTCAATCCGTACGCGCCGATGCGAACATAGTTCGTCCAATCCTGCGGGCGGGAGTCCGGCGCCGCCAACAAGCTCGATGCAAAGAGCAGCAGAATAAAGAATGCGAATGACCCTTTTCTTCTCACGAAGTTCCTCGCTGGAAATCTGATTTAACTAGCTGCCACTTACTCTCCCGTCGGAGATACTCCGCCGGTCACATCGTCCTGTCCCAACCCAACGGTTGAGCGCAGCGTCAAGCTGCCATCGTCATTAAGCTTCTGCCTGCAGGCCCATCGCACTGGAACTCGCTGTCCCTTGACTTCGATTTCCGCTTTCAGCCGCAGCCCCTGCCATTTCGTTCCCTTGGGCAACGGCAATTTCGCCTGCCGCACTTTTCCCGGCAAGGGGTATCCTGCATCCAGGCAGCCTCCGACATTGACCTTTCCGTCCTCGCTCACGACGGAAACGCGCAACACGCCTGGAACCCCGGCAATGCCGTCGTTGACGAATCCAACGATCAACCCCGGGTACCCGCCTTCTTCGTACGTCCATATCCACGACGGTCGCACCCTGTATCCGATGTGCCGCCCGGCCTCGTCGATCGCATCGGGAAACTGGTGGTAGTAATTCAAAATTCGGTCCGCTTGAATGCGGTGCCAATTCCACAGCGAGAAGTAGCATGCGCCCACGTCGCGCACATGCTGTACCACGTTGTCGGTGTAAGGAACGCCTTCATCGAGCTTTAGGCTCTTTGGCGATCCATCTGACATGCCTACTTCCACCGAAACTCCCGTCCATGGCGGACGGTTGCTCAATTCCTCGATCTGCTCGTTTTCAATGAAGATCGTGTCCGTGCGAAGCCAATTCCAGCTGCGCACCGTGCGGTCGAGCAACTCCGCATTGCCAACCTTGCTGAAATCAGGCTGCGTGTTGGTCAGCAGCGGCGTCTTCTTCCAGCGCCCAATCTGGTGCTGCAGCATGTTGACGAAAGTATTCTCGGCAGTGACCGCGTCTGGAAATGGATTCGTTTCCAGCGGCCAGGTGTGGCCTTCGCCCCAGAATCCGTACATGAACGTGTCGGTGTATTCGACGTCAGGATGCCCGTCATAGGAATCTGCGAGCAAGTCGACGAGCTCGCGCCACGCAGCTTGAAAATTGGGATCGTCATAGCGAGGCTCGTAGCGGGTACGCTTCTGCCAGTCGCCCAGCTTTACCATCGGAATTTTGTCGCGTAGGAATTCTGGCACCGGAGAATCCGGAATGTCCGGATTGCTCAGCATCACACGGAACCCGACACGTTTCTTGTATTGCCGAGCCAGGTCGAAGGTCAGCTTCCAGTGCTCGCAGAGATCAAGACGCCCTGCACGCGTTTGCACATCCTTCCAATTCACCCGCAAATACAATTTCGATCCCAGCGGCAGCTTCACCAGGTTTTCGATCGATTGCTCCAGCGATTCTCCGTCTTTGCGCGCCGGACCCACTTCATCGCAGATATACGTGATCATTCCCATGCCGTAGTTCGGCACAATGTCGCGCGAGGGCGTGAGCGCCATAACGACGTTCCAGCTCGGATAGACGTCCGCCGAAAACGGTCCTTGGTAAAGTCGGTCCGATACCGGGGGCCCGGAGCCGAAATCGTACTTGTCAAAATTGTGAGTGGGAATCTGTGCCAGCAGGGAATCGGCGCCGAGCCCGGCTCCCAGGATCGCTCCGCCGGCCTTGAGAAAAGACCTTCTTTGCATTCTTTTGATCTCCACTGTTGCGGAGTTAAAGAGAAACACGTGGTGTCAGATCGCGCCGGCGCTTCGCCTGAGAAATCGTTGCGTCATCCCGAAGCTCCGCGTTTGTACCTGCGGGGCGAGGGACCTTGCGCGAAAGAAAAGCGATCGAAAAGGCCGGGACGGTCACCCAGCACGAGACCCTTCGAGGCGCAGTGGTTCATCCATCCCGGGACCATCTACTCGGGCAACTCGATGCGATCGCTCAGAACTCAAATCTCAGTCCGAACTGGAACGATCGCGGATTCTCTCCGGGCGCATCACTTGTGACTGTTCCGAAGAAGGGATCTCCCACGGCTGAGTTCGGCTGTCCGAAGCGTGGGTGATTGGCGAAGTTGAACATCTCCGCCCGCACTTCGATTCGCATGCCTTCTTTGGGCACAAAAGACTTGTAGATATTCATGTCTACGTTGTGAATGCCGTCGACGCGCAGTCCGGAGAAATAGCGCGGTGCATTCCCAGCGACTTGATCGCCGGGGTCGGCAAAGCAGTTCGCGTTGAGAAAAGTAGCAGGATTCGATGTAACTCCCACGTTCGCCCAATCTAGGGCGGCGGCATGCATGCTGGTTCCAGTCTTCAGTTGCGAGCACACCACATTGGGGCGCTGTGTACCGTTCGCCAGGCGGGCGTTGGCCAAGGTGATGGCCATCGGTTGTCCCGACTGCTCGGTGAATATCGTCGCGAGCGACCAGCCGCCAATCACCGCATCCACGGCTCGATTCATGCCGCCACCGATCCATTGATTGCGACCAATCGGTAAATCGACGACCACGGCAGCGGCGAGCCGTTGGGGCGTGTCGTTGCCGCCGATGCTGTGCTCTGCGGACAAGCGATCCAATTGCTGCGGAATTCCCGCCCCAAGTGCTCCCACCCAGTTGTTCCGGCCTGCTGATGAATCATCGGTTGCCTTCGAGATCGTGTAGCTACCCTCAAAACTGACGTGGTGCGTCGTGCGCTTCTGAAAGCGAACCTGCAGCGCGTTATACCACGAGCTCGCTTCTTCCAACATCAGTCCTTCAAAGTCGCCGTTGAATTGCGGGTACTTGTTCAACAGGGTGCCCAACGGCAGCGTGCTTTGGCCGTAGTTCGAATTCGATTCGTTGAAGCAAGGATGAGAAGCGGTTGCAGTGCAGGGCGAATTAAACATCGAGAAAAACGGGTTGCCTACCTGCGTCTGAAGGAAGTTGCTGACGCAGCTATCCTGCAGGCACGTCGAATCGGTCGGCGTAACCGCCGCTGTAATCTGAGCCAGCAATGACGACGGAATGAAATCCTGGTTGTTGGTACCCGCCCATGGCAGGTGCGTGCTGCGGTTCGCGGAGTAATCCACGCCTAAGACGATCTGGCTCGGCAGCAGCCGCTGGATTCCGATATTCCACTGGTAAATGTTGGCGTCGCGCGCGGCCATCGTGCCCAGGTCGTTCGGGTTCTGATAACCCCAGTTCGCAAACTGCCCGTACTGCTTGCCCTGCGGACCGGTAAAGCCGCCGGGGAAAGGGTTCGACAAGGTAGCGGATTGCGTCGCAAAGTTGTCATTCGTGAAAAATAGGTTCGCAGTTTTTCGGAATGCGGAGCCGGGATACTGGAAGTTTGTGGCCGGGCTCATTCCGAAATAGATGCCCGCCCCTCCCCGCACCACCGTCTGTTGATCGATCTGGTAAGAGAAACCGAGCCTCGGCCCAACATCTTTCCGGTACGTCGGAACCGTCCTCATGCTTGACGTCGGAAATTGTGTCGTGCCCAGCAGTTCCTGCGACGCGGGATAGCTCAATCCAGCGGACTGCAACATGGCCTGTGTGCTAAGCGTACCCAACGGCGCCGTTGCCGGAACGGAATTCAGAGCGATATTTACCCCGCTGTCAGCGGCGAAATTGCTGAACTCAATCTGGTTGCCGCGCGACGTATAAGGCGAACTCCACTGATATCGCAAGCCCAGATTGATGGTCAGTTTCGGAGTTACCTTCCAGTCATCCTGCACATAGAACCCTGTTTCCAGCGACCGGTTCGCCACCGAAGGGGTCACCACCAACTGGCTCGAGGCGTTGACGTTATCACCGTACCCAAAAGCCAGGCTGGCGAAAGGATTGCCGGTTGAGTTTCCCGCCGCATCGGTGTCGCTGTTCGGAGTTGGCGATGTCGTGTCATCCGTAAACGTTATGAAGCCGCTCGGATAATTTGGCTGCCAGAAATTGTTATAGAAAACTCGCTGCTCGCCGCCGATCTTGATCAGGTGAGACCCTTTAGAAATCACTAACTGCGACGAGTAACTGACCAAAGTGTGCGCAAAGCTGGTGTTAATGCAACATTGATCGTACAGATTCGTCCAGGGAGAACTGCCCTGCATTAAGAACGTCGGCATCTTGTCGATCCCATTGGCTTGTTGATACACCGCGGGCAATCCCGTTACGCCAGCCGGCAGCGAGGCGTTGAACGCCGAGATCGTGGGAATACTCGGAAGCGACAATTCGTGTACCCGGTCGACGCCGACGTGGCTCGTCCAGATGATCCGCGAGTTGATGGTCCGGGTATATTCGAGCGATGCGTTTTGCGCCACCGTTACTCCGCTCTTGATTCCGTCATTGTCGAAACCATCGCCGAGCGTCAGCGGAGTCGTGAAGTTATTCCAGCCTCGGCTGTAGCGGCCACTGATGCGGTTCCTGTCATTGATTTGGTGATCGATCTTGACGTCAAACTGGTAATCCGGAGCATTCCCCAGCGTCGAGTAGTTGTAGTTGTTGAATTCGTTTCCGTTGGTCGGCTTCGGATAAAGATTGAGCACGGCCAATCCAATGGGGTCTAATTCGTTTGTCGGGATTACGTTCAACTGGCCATTGGACTGTACTTGCGGCCTGTTTACACAGGGGTTCCCGCAAGCCGCTGCCGTGGGGTCATAGATAGGATTCTGTGTCGCCGAAAAGTCACCTTGGCGCTCCGCCAGTGTTGGAACGGTAACAACCCCGCTGCTCGAGCTCGAGCTTCGAACCTTCTCGAAATCCACGAAGAAGAACGTGCGGTTCTTAACGATCGGCCCGCCTAACGAAAAGCCGCCCTGATCGCGCTTGCTGTCGGGTTTCGGGTTCGGCGCCGGATTGAAAAAGTCACGGGCGTTGAGTTCGGCGCGCTGCAGGAAATACCAACCGCTGCCGTGGAATTTGTCGGTCCCGCTCTTCATCACCATGTTTACGACGGTGCCGCCGTTGTTGCCGAATTCGGCGGAGAAGCTGTTGTTCTGGACCTTCATTTCCTGCATGCCCTCGACCAGCGGCTCGTAGTAGACGTTGGAATTGCCGCCCTCGCCCTGTTCCGGCGCGCTGATCAGCGAGCCGTCCAGACGGATCTCGGCCGTCGCATTGCGTTGTCCGTTCGACGTGAAGTTTGTTCCTGATGGATAGTTGTCGCCGGTACCTGATCCCGCTACTTCCGTCACGCCCGCCGAGAGGAACGTGAGCCCGAAGAAATTGCGGTTCGCCAGGGGCAGTTCGTGTACGTATTCACTGCTGATGTCCGTACCCAACGTCGCGCTCTCGGTGTCGAGCAGAGGAGCGGTTGTGCTGACTTCCATCGTCTCGTTTACACCGAGAGGATGAATCACAAAGTCCACGGTGGTTTGCTGATCGACCTGCAACACGACGTTCTCTTTTTCCACCGCGCGAAAGCCGCCCGCCGTTACCTTTACCTTGTAACTCGCCGGACGCAATCCGGTGAAGAAGTACTGCCCGTGATCGTCGCTCGTGGCGGTTTGCGTAATGTTGGTGGCGTCGTTGGTGATGGTGACGGTGGCTTTCACCACGATCGCTCCGCTCTGATCAGTCACCGTTCCGCGCACTTGCGCTTGATACGCCCCCTGGCCAGCCGCCGTCGCGATCATCAAGGTCGTGATCGCGATCAGGGCTATAAAAGAGGTGAAAAAACGCAAACTTTGACGGCAGACACGCATAACGCCTCCGTACGGGTGGACTTTCATATTATTACGAGTCAAAACTATTACTTTCGTTTATGGCGAAAGTCAAGTCAATTCGGAGCAAAAAATCAAATCTGTCACTGCTGCGCCACCGCTTGACCCCGCAGTAGAGACGGGTTCTCTCGCCCACCTTAACGAACTTGTAGACTGGGTCCCTCCCTGTCGAATCTCCGAGTCATCTTACGACTCCTTTCTTCTTGTTACGATCAATTTCGTGTCGTAGTCTATCCAGTTCTTCCCATGCGTCAGGATCAAGTCCAAATGTTCACTGCAATTTTTCGTCGTAGCTTCATCTCGCTTGCGATCTGCACAGGTCTGATGTGCCAGGCGTCCGCCTCCACGGCGGTCCAGGCGAAACGCGAGGGCGATCTCCTCGTGCTCTCGAACGATGCGATCTCCGCGACGTGGTCGGTGCGGGGCGGCACGCTTCAATGGCAAAGCCTCACGAATCATTTCACGGGCGCGGCCGTGCGCTTCGATGACAGTCCGTTCGAGCTGGTTCCAAAAGAAGGAGCAGTGGTGCGCTCCTCGGACTTCAAGATCATGGGCGATCCTGCCGTCGAAAAGATCGCCGTCGCCTCCTCTTCATCGCGTGCTGCCGATCGCGTGCCCGGATGGGAGATTCGCATCGAACTTGAGAACGCCGCCGCCAGGCTTCATCTCACATGGAAAGCGCTGCTTCGCGACGGCGCCAACTATGTTCGCGAAGAGGTCACGGTTCACGCGCTTGATCAACCGTTCGCGCTCTCGCAGATTGTTCTGGTGGATGCAACTTTGGCCGGCGCTGTTCCCTCCGGCCAGGTGAAGGGATCTCCTGTCACTGCGGGGACATGGTTCGTTGGCTTCGAGCATCCTCTGTCTGAATGCCGTGTGCGCGAGGGTCGCGCCTCATGCTGGCTCTCGCGCGAGCTTCCCCTGCAGGCTGGAGAGAGTGTCACGTACTCATCGGTGTTTGGCGCAACCCACTCCGGTCAGCTCCGCCGTGACTTTCTTCGCTACATTGAACTGGAACGCGCGCATCCCTACCGCACGTTCCTGCATTACAACTCATGGTACGACCTGGGATTTTTCGATCGCTACAACGAATCTGATGCGCTCGCTGTGGTCAACAAATTCGGCGAGGAACTCACGAAACGTGGCGTAAAGCTCGACAGCTTTCTCTTCGACGACGGATGGGACGATCCCACGACGCTTTGGAAATTCAATCCCGGCTTTCCCGACGGCTTGACGAAAGTTTCACAGGCTGCCGCGAAGTTCGGCGCTGCGCCCGGCATCTGGTTCTCCCCATGGGGTGGATACGACAAGCCGAAAGAGCAGCGTCTCGCATCCGCGCGTGCGCTGGGATTCGAAACCAACGATGGCGGGTTCGCGCTGTCAGGACCGAAATACTATCGCTACTTCCGCGACGCTTGTTTTGCCATGGTCGACAAGTATGGCGTGAACCAATTCAAGTTCGACGGCACAGGCAACGCGAACGAAGTGATCAAGGGAAGCGAGTTCGACAGCGACTTCGATGCCGCGATCCATTTGATCGGCGAATTGCGCGCGAAGAAGCCAGACATTTATATCAATCTGACGACGGGAACGTATCCTTCGCCATTCTGGTTGCTCTATGCAGATTCAATCTGGCGAGGCGGAGACGACCACAGCTTCGCCGGCGTGGGCACGAGCCGCCAGCGATGGATCACCTATCGCGACTCGCAGACATATCGACGGGTCGTGGAAGACGGCTCCCTGTTCCCAATCAACTCACTGATGCTTCACGGCATGATCTATGCGCGTTACGCCCAGTCGCTTGGGCGACGATCCGAACCACGACTTCGCCGACGAAGTTCATGACTACTTTGGCACAGGCACACAGTTGCAGGAAATGTACATCACGCCGTCGCTTGCTTTCTGCGCAGGATTGGGATGTGCTCGCCGAAGCGGCGAAATGGTCACGCGACAACGCGCAGGTGTTGAAGGACTCGCACTGGATCGGCGGCGATCCCGCAAGGCTTGAAGTGTATGGCTTCGCTTCGTGGACGCCGGAGAAAGCAATCGTCACTCTGCGGAATCCAAATGATCACGCGCAGGATTTCACGGCGAGCCTTGCTTCGATTCTGGAATTGCCGGAGGGCGTTCCGTCATCGTATCGCGCACGCAGCCCTTGGAAAGGCGGCGCCGTTTCTGATTTGAAGATCGCGGCGCAACCGCTGCACACGTTTCACCTCGAACCCTTTCAGGTCTTGACGTTGGAACTCACAACTTTGAAGTAATGCCGTATCCACTCCTGCCGTGCCGCCGAGCGCAGCGCCCGTGCCGTGTTACGATCACGACACTGTTATTGATCCTGGTCGCAGCAGTGGTCCCTCATGAAAGCCGCAATTCTCTCCTCTCCTCGTCCTGTATCGGAACGTCCATTGCAAATTGGCGAAACCGCTGATCCGCGCGTGCGGTCAGGGCATGTTTTGTTGCGCGTGAAGGCATGCGGCGTGTGTCGCACCGACCTTCACATCGTGGAAGGAGAATTGCCGCCGAAACAGTTGAGAATTATTCCCGGCCACCAGATTGTTGGCGAAGTTGTGGATGGCGCCACGGCAGGTCTGGCAATGGGTGCGCGTGTTGGTGTTTCGTGGCTCGGTGGAACGGACGGCACCTGCCGGTACTGCGAGAAGGGTCTCGAAAATCTTTGCGATGCGCCAACCTTCACGGGCTACACCGTTGCGGGTGGATACGCTGAGTACGCTTTTGCGCGGGCGGATTTTGTCTATCCGCTGCCCGATGCCATCGACGATCTGCACGCGGCGCCTCTTCTGTGCGCGGGCGTCATCGGATTTCGCAGTCTGCGCGTCGCTGGCGTCGAACCGGGCGAGCGCGTCGGGCTGTTTGGGTTCGGCGCATCGGCGCACCTTGCGATCGCAGTGCTGCAATCGTGGAAGTGTGAAGTGTATGTCTCGACGCGAGGCAAGTCGCACCGCGAACTGGCGGAGTCACTGGGCGCGACGTGGGTGGGCACCGAGACCGACAGGGTGCCCGTGGAACTGGATCGCGCCGTGACGTTTGCGCCGAGTGGAGATGTCGTGGTCGCAGCCCTCGCCAGCTTGCGCAAGGGTGGAGTAGTTGCGATCAATGCGATTCATCTGGATCGCATTCCGCAGTTTGATTACGACACGCTGCTCTGGGGCGAGAGACAACTGCGCAGCGTGGCCAACATGACTCGCGCGGACGCTCGTGACTTCCTTGCGCTCGCCGCAAAGATTGGCTTGCGGCCTAAAGTGACTCAGTTCTCTTTGGATCAGGCCAACGATGCTCTGATAGCAGTGAAAAATGACGCTGTCGATGGTGCTGCGGTGATCGTTCCCTAGCTGTCTTCCCGGTGTATAAAGTGTTCCTGCAGGAACACTTGTCGTACATGTATGTACGTACAATATCGAATATCCCCAACTGCTGCAGTGGGTTGCGAGTTGCGCGATTTGCCGCCACGAGAGAAGCCTCTTGGTGGCTGGGATAAGCAGATTTCTCTCGGCGCCGTCGCGTTGCTCCGGCTTGGTCGAAATGACAAGGTTCTTGCCGTTTTCGACGGGGGTGCTCTGCTTCGGGTTCGGAAACGACAGGCTCCGCTTTCGCGGCGCCGGACGGACGAGGGCGTCCGTCCCGGCATACGGCGCCGTCGCGTTGCTCCGGCTTGGTCGAAATGACAAGGCGCTTGCAGCTTTCGACGGGGGTGCTGTGCTTTGGGGTTCGGAATCGACGGGCTCCGCTTTCGCGGCGCCGGACGGACGAGGGCGTCCGTCCCTACATACGGCGCGCGAGGGCGTCCGTTCAAACTGTCAGTGAACCCGTTACTTTGCGATGGTAAACGTGCCGATAAACAGGGCGCAGAAGACGATGGCCTGGCTCAGTTCGTTCCAGCCGAGGCGGCGCACTGCGAGCGGGCCTGGCTTCTGGATGAAATAGAACCATCCGCGGAAGAGGAGCGGGGCGAAGGCGATGGATGCGAAGCGGGGCAATAGACCGGTGACGCAAGCAAACGTCAGGACCAGCGTCATGGCCACTTGTCCTGCTGCGAACGCCCAGCCGCGTTTGAGTTTCGCGTGCAGCCCCTGGATTTTTGCCGAGTGGATACGAAGTTGGACGAAGTGGATCTGGTTGCCCGAGAACATGAGATTTGCGATCCAGAGGATCACCGCGATCGCGTCGAACTTCCCGGTGATTACGTAATAGGAGGCGGGAGCAGCCGAGGTCAGTCCGATGGTGCCGACGATTTCGGAGAGCATGCGGAGAGCCGGAGCGGAGCGCTTGCTTCCAGAATGGTTTCTCCAGATGGTTCCCGGGTGTTTGGAGGCATCCTTCAAGACCGATTGCGCGACGAAGGCCAAGCCTGCCACGGCGCCGATGACCCAGAGAAATGGATTTCGCCCTGCCCACAGGAGACCGCTCAACGTAAGAACCGCAAGCACTCCTAACCCAGCGAGGACTGACAGCACCAGACGGCGTTCTTCTTTCGTTTGCGCGCGCATGGCTGACGTGCCTATCAAACTTTCGAGGGGCGTGCGCAGCCAGAAGAGAGCGAGTGCCGAGGTCAGGAGCAGCAGGAATGGAACGACATGGAACGACTGACGAAAGGCTATTCCCGCGCCGGTCACCATGGGAACGAGAAGCAGTCCCCATGCGCCGTGTTCGCGCGGAAGAACCAGCGCACGCCGACGTTCGCGGCGAGATTTATCGAGGGCTGCGTCCGCGACTGGATCGGAAGAGACGGGCTCAAAGGATGGGATGTCCGCGAGCCTCCCGCCAACTACGCGCGAGAAATGCGGCACACGAAAATCTTCACTCGCGACATTCGTCGCCGTCTGAGTCGGCGCCGGTGCGGATTTGAATTCGAGGACCCGACCTTTTGGCAGATGAAACGAAGGCTTGGTCGGGGTCAGAACTTGCGTCATATCTCTGACCCAAGTTTTTTGTTCTTCGGTGAGATCGATAGTTGTAGACATTATCGCCATCCTGCCATTTGAATGTGTTGCATGCCCTTGACGGCGCGCATGTATTGCGCGCGCTCAAACGCGGCCGGGTCGGCGCAGCGCAACTGGCTCATGCTGCCCTGCATCTGAGCTACGGAATCATATTCGTGCTCTTCCATCCATTCGCGGAGTTCGCGGTCGACATGGCGAAGGTGATTAACCCCGTGGCGCAGTAGCGCGGAACACAGCATGGTGACGTTCGCTCCCACCATGAGCAATTTGACGACGTCCTCGGCGCTGTGCGCACCGCCAGTGGCTGCGAGACTCGCGCGGATGCGGCCGAAGAGAATGCCGATCCACGTGAGCGGCAGGCGCAGAGCCTGCGGGGTACTCAAGAGAACGTTGGGTTTGATCTCCAGTTCTTCCAAATCGATATCGGGCTGGTAGAAGCGGTTGAAGAGAACGAGAGCATCGGCTTTCGCTTCGTCGAGTTGTCGAGCCATGTTCGAGAGATTGCTGAAGTACGGGCTCAGCTTCACCGCGACGGGAATGGTGACTGCGGCTTTCACCGAGCGAACGATATCGATATACATTTTCTCGATGTCGGCGCCCGCGACACTGGGGTCGGTTGGAATGTGGTAGATGTTGCATTCGATCGCATCGGCGCCAGCGCGCTCGATGTCGGCGGCAAACTTGGTCCATCCACCAAGAGTGGAGCTGTTGAGACTGGCAATCACCGGCATGGCGACCGCTGCTTTTGCTTTGCGAATGTGCTCGAGATAACCCTCAGGGCCGGTATGAAACTCGGTGGCCTGCGGAAAATATGAAATGGACTCAGGGGAACTCTCGGAGCCAGCGGCCAAGTGGAATCGCAGGTCCAGTTCCTCCTGGCGAAGTTGCTCTTCGAACAAGGAGTAGAGCACGACGGCGGATGCGCCTGCGTCTTCGAGACGACAAATGCCGTCGATGTCGCGCGACAAAGGAGACGCGGAAGCTACCAGCGGAGAGGGCAGCTTCAGGCCGAGATAAGTGGTGCTGAGATCCATGATGAAATCCTCCTTTGTCGTAGGAATTCTCAACCTGTCGCGTCGCGCACCTCTACTTTTTTGCTAACTCCGGCGCCGATTTTTCGGCGGCAGGCTTTTCCTTCTCTTCTTTTGACGGAGCCGCTGGTTCCGTTTTGCGGCTGGCCATGTATTCGTACATATGGAACCGGCTCTCGACGTCCTCTTGCGCCAGCTTCCACAGGCGCTTCGCATCTTCAGGCTTGCTCTTGGTAAGCATCTTGAAACGCGTCTGTTGCAGCAGGTAGTCCTGCACTTTGCGGCTCGGAGCGCGCGAATCGAGCAGCAGAGGATTTTCGCCGTTCGCCGCACGCTCGGGGTGGTAACGATAGAGCAACCACTGTCCGGACTCGACTGCGACTTTCTGATCAGTCATGGCAGTCGTCATGTCGATTCCGTGAGCGATGCAGTGCGAGTACGCGATGATGATGCTCGGCCCATCGTAGGCTTCGGCTTCGAGGAACGCTTTCAGCGTGTGCTCGTCTTTGGCGCCCATCGCAACGCTCGCGACGTAGACGTTGCCATAGGTCATGGCCATCAAGCCGAGATCTTTTTTCGGACCAGGCTTGCCGCCAGCGGCAAACTTGGCAACGGCGGCGCGGGGAGTGGATTTCGAAGCCTGTCCACCCGTGTTGGAGTAGACCTCGGTATCGAGAACGAGGATATTTACGTTGCGGCCGCTGGCGAGGACATGATCGAGTCCACCGTAGCCGATGTCATAGGCCCACCCGTCGCCACCCATGATCCAAACGCTTTTCTTCACCAGCATGTCGGCGACGGAGAGAAGCTGCTTCGCCTCGGGCGAATTCAGTTTGCGGAGTCGTTCTTTCAGCAGGTCCACGCGCTGGCGCTGTTCGTAAATGTCAGCTTCGTCTTTCTGCTTTGCGCTCAGAATTGCCGAAGTGAGGTCGTCGCCCACTTTTTCCGCGATCCGAAGCAGCAACTCGCGGGCAAATTCGGTTTGCTTGTCAATCGAGACGCGGAAGCCGAGACCGAATTCGGCATTGTCTTCGAACAGGGAGTTGGACCAGGCCGGTCCGCGTCCGTCGGCGTTCTTGGACCACGGAGTCGTAGGCAAGTTGCCACCGTAGATCGACGAGCAACCGGTGGCATTGGCCACGATGGTGCGATCGCCAAAGAGTTGCGAGACCAGCTTGACGTACGGAGTCTCGCCGCATCCGGAACACGCGCCGGAAAATTCGAAGAGCGGTTCCTGCACTTGTTGCTGGCGAATGGTGCCGGGTTTGATTTTCCGGCGGTCGAGTTCCGGAAGGTTCAGGAAAAAGTTCCAGTTTTCGCTCTCGGGTGCGCGCAACGGAGGCTGCTGCACCATGTTGATCGCCTTGAGACGAACTTCGCTCTTGTTTTTGACGGGGCAGACATCGACGCAAACGCCGCATCCAGTGCAGTCTTCAGGGGCAACCTGGATGGTGTATTTCATGCCAGCCCATTCTTTGTCGCGAGCCTCGCAGGACTTGAACGTCGCGGGGGCGCCTTCGAGTTCCTTGCTGTCGTAAACCTTTATTCGAATGACGGCGTGCGGGCAAACCATCGCGCACTTGCCGCACTGGATGCAGATCTTCGAATCCCATGCCGGGATTTCGAGAGCCAGATTGCGCTTCTCCCATTTCGCAGTTGAGGTGGGGAAAGTTCCGTCGCAAGAGAACGCGCTGACGGGAAGTTCGTCGCCGCGTCCGGCGTAGATGGCTCCGAGGACATCGTGCTCGAACTTCGGCGCTCCGGGAAGCGCAGCCGGAATCTCTGTTTTGCTGGTGACGGTCGTGGGAATCTTCACCTCGTGAAGATGCGCGAGCGTTTCATCGACTGCCTGCATGTTCTTCTGGACAACGTCTTCGCCCTTGCGACCGTAAGTGTGGCGTATCGATTCGCGGATCGCTTCGATGGCTTCGTCGCGAGGCAGAACTTTCGAAATCGCGAAGAAGCAGACCTGCATGATGGTGTTCATACGTGATCCCATGCCGGTATCGCGTGCGACCTGGTAAGCGTCGATCACGTAAAACTTTGCCTTCTTGGCGATGAGCTGCGATTGGACTTCACGAGGCAGGTGATCCCAGACTTCGTCGCGGCTGAATGGACTCGAGAGCAGGAACGTTCCGCCTTCGACCAGGGCACTCAGCATGTCGTAGCGCTCGAGGAATATCCATTGATGGCACGCGATGAAATTGGCCTTCGACACCAGGTAGCTGGACTTAATGGGCTGGGGGCCGAAGCGCAGGTGGGAAACCGTCATGGCGCCGGATTTCTTGGAGTCGTAAACGAAATATCCCTGCGCGTAGTTGTCGGTGTTCTCGCCGATGATCTTGATAGAGTTTTTGTTGGCACCGACTGTGCCATCGGCTCCGAGCCCGTAAAAGAGAGCGCGGACGACGCTGTCAGGTTCGGTGGAGAAAGACGCATCAAAATCGATGCTGGTATGGCTGACGTCGTCGTTGATGCCGATGGTGAAGTGATCTTTCGGCTCGTTCTTCTTCAGGTTGTCGTAAACGCCCTTGACCATTGCGGGAGTGAATTCCTTCGAAGAGAGACCGTAGCGCCCGCCGACGACGATGGGCGTTTCTTCGAGCTTGCCGTATCCCAGCTTCATTCCTTCGTAGAGGCCGTTGATTACGTCGAGGTAGAGCGGTTCCCCGATTGCGCCGCATTCCTTGGTGCGATCGAGTACTGCGATTTGACGGACGCTCGGGGGAAGGCTTTCCATAAACGCTTTTACGCTGAACGGTCGATACAGCCGTACTTTGAGCACGCCGACTTTTTCACCGTGTGCGTTCAGGTAGTCGACGGTTTCGTGGGCAACGTCCGCGCCGGAGCCCATCATTACGATGACGCGCTCGGCATCGGGAGCGCCGACGTACTCGAACAGGCGATATTGGCGTCCGACGACTTGCGCGAAATGGTCCATGACGGCTTGGACTTTCGCCGGGGCGGCGTCGTAGAAGGGATTTGCGGTCTCGCGGATCTGGAAGAAGACATCAGGATTCTGCGCTGTGCCCCGCAGAACCGGATGGTCGGGAGAGAGCGCGCGCTGGCGGTGCTCGATCACGCGATCCATGTTGATCATGGCGCGCATGTCGTCTTCGTTCAGCATCTCGATCTTGTTGACTTCGTGCGAAGTGCGGAATCCATCGAAGAAGTGCAGGAAGGGAATGCGGGTTTCGAGGGTGGCTGCGTGCGCGATGAGGGCCATGTCCATCGCTTCCTGGACGGAGTTGGAACAGAGCATCGCCCAGCCGGTGGTGCGGCAGAACATCACGTCAGAGTGATCGCCGAAGATCGACAGCGCATGGGTCGCGATGGTTCGGGCCGTGACGTGGAAAGCCGCAGGGGTCAACTCGCCGGCAATTTTGTTCATGTTCGGGATCATCAGAAGTAATCCCTGGGACGCGGTGAACGTGGTGGAGAGGGATCCAGTCTGGAGCGCGCCATGCACAGCGCCGGCGGCTCCGCCTTCGCTCTGCATCTCGACAACGTGGGGGACGCTGCCCCAAGCGTTGGGAATTCCTTCGGACGACCACTGATCCGCCCACTCGCCCATCGGTGACGACGGGGTGATGGGGTAGATGGCGATCACTTCGCTGACACCGTAAGCGATGTGAGCGACCGCCTCGTTGGCATCCATGGTCTTGAATTTGCGCTTCATTGAAATCCCCCGCTTGGAAGTCTCGACGAGAGCCACCGGGGTGGCTCTGCGATGTATTCAGGATGCCGGAAGGGGGATGGGGATGTCGGGACGTGGGTTCACAGAAGAGTGTGATTGGAGTCACACAAATTAGAGAAGGTGAGTGGATTGAGGCGCTTAGGGTGAGTCGGAACTTACCGTGGTCGATCGGACAAACCGAATCGGTCGCGGTAGGTGCTCGGCGATTCCCCGGTGTGGCGCTGGAAGATCTGGCGGAAGAAAGCGACGTCCTGATATCCCACGGCCGCGCCAATCTCTTGCATGGTGCGGTGATCGCTCTCGAGCAGGCGCTTGGCGGCCGAGATGCGGAGTTTCTGGAGATAGGTCAGAGGGCTGTCTCCGGTGGCCTGCTTGAAACGGCGAACGAAGTTGCGAGGACTCATGCCGACGCGGCGGGCGGTGGCATCGAGCAAAAACGTGCGATGAAAATTTTCGTGCAGCCACTCTTGGGCTTCGGAAATTTCTTTGTCGTTGTGCTCGGTCTTCAGAGGGACGATGGCAAATCCGGCCTGCCAGGCGCGCGGGGTGTCGATGAGCATCGCCTTAGCGCTTTGCATGGCAATCTGATGTCCGCAAAATTTCTCGACGAGGTAGAGCGTTAGATCGAGAGAGGCATGAACGCCTCCACCGCAGTAGAAGCCGTGATCCTCGGTGACCATCAGCTCAGGCATCCAGCGTACCTTCGGGTATTTCTTCCGAAAAGTTTCGGCGAGCGCCCAATGCGTGGTGGCGCGTTTGTTGTCGAGCAACCCGGTGGCGGCGACCAGACCGACGCCGGTGCAAACGCAGGCGATATCAGCTCCTCGTTTGTGCCACTGGCGCAGCCACGGTAACACCTCGCCATAGATTTCACCGAGATTGTCGAGGTTGAGGCCGGTGGTGGGAACGAAGATGAGATCGGTCTTGCGAATCGATTTGATCGAGCCTTGCGGACGAATTGAAACGGCGCCGTCGCAGAGTACGGGCCGGCCGTCCGACGAGACGGTGGTGACGCGGAAGCGGGGAACCTGAGTGTGTCCGGTAAGCAGGTTCCAGAGCGATCCGGCGTGCCGGAAGACTTCCATGGGACCGATGGCAGTGGAAGCCATGGTGTCCTGCAGAAGCAGAACGGTGACCTCGATCAGGGCGTCGGCAGGACGAGCCAGTTTTTTGCGCTGACAGTCTGACCGAACTTCGACTTGGGTGCTGATGGCGCAATCACCCACCTATAATGGCAAATCTGCCATCTTGTAGCAAGCCCGTTTCGCAGATAGTTTCACAATATCGAACGCGATCAGCGTCACGAAGGGAGCATACCAATGAAGAAATATGTGATTGAGCGGGAAATTCCAGCGGTGGGGAGTCTGAACCAGGCACAACTGAAGCAGGCGGCGGCCAAGTCGAACGAGGCGCTGCGGCAACTGGGTCCGGACATCCAATGGCTGGAGTCGTATGTCACGGCGGACAAGACGTTCTGCGTATATCTCGCGAAGGATGAATCGATCATCCACAAGCACGCGCAGCTGAGCGGATTTCCGGCGAACAAGGTGACCGAGGTCAACACGATTATCGACACCACGACGGGGTTTTAGATCGCGGGCATCATAAGCGAAAAAATCCCCACTTCTCGAAGATTTCCGGGAAGTGGGGTTCACTGTTTTACTGGTTTTCGCAGGTTACGTGGTTGTTCCAGTCCACGAAGGCTCCTTGCGGGTTGTCTCTCCAAGCCCAGACGTGCAGCTCGAAGAATGACGGGATGTTGAAGCGGTTGGGGGCGTCCACAAAATTGAATACTTGGCCGTCGAGGACGGGCGGCGCATTGCCGTTGTTGGCGAGCCAAGTGGTGGCGTCGACGATGAACTCGACGCCGACGAGACGAAGCTTGCCGTTCGTAGGCTCATAAATCAGGGCCTGCGGCTGGGAAGCGTTGATCTGGTTCAGGCCCAGGATCGCGCCGTTGACGTAGTGAATGCCCATGGCGCCGTGATCCTGGCCCGATGACGCAGCCCAGAAAAGGTCCGTAGCCGGCTGAGGTTGCGTTGTTGACGTCGATGAACTGACGGGTGGCATCGCGAACCGCCTGCACGAGAGCCGCTGGGGCAGCTTCACTGTGGGCCGAGGCGTGTTGCGTTTTGTCCACGGCGAGAAGAGGTGTGGTGATGGCAACACTGCTGAGCAAACTCAGACTGATGGTGCGCAGAAGTGATTTCCGAATGAACTGCGAGATTGAAGTCTTCATCGTTTTCCTTATCGAACAGTCGTTGAATTTGTCGTCCGCATTCGTGAGTGCAGCGACTCGAGTGAGCTCATCTTTACCCGAGGAGCGGAAAGCTTCCATGCATGCGGGCTCCTTCCGTCCCCAAAGTTTTCTCCATGAGTAAACCTATGAAAAACAGAGACTTGGCAATCGTTGAAGGCAGGGGTGAGAGGGCAGGAACGGTAGTGGCCTTCTCCAGTTCGCCAGCGGCTCGCGGGGTGTCGGCGGTTTCAGCTTCGCGTGTCTTGCGATTCGCTAACTTCGAGGTCGATGTGCGGGCAGGCGAGCTACGAAAAGGCGGCGCCAAACTGCGGCTTCAGGGTCAACCAATCCAGGTCCTGGCGACCCTGCTCGACCATCCGGGTGAGCTTGTGACCCGGGAAGAACTGCGCGCGCAAATATGGCCGGCGGAAACCTTCGTCGACTTCGACCATGGCTTGCACAACGCCATCTCGCGAATTCGCGAGGTACTGGGAGACTCCGCAGACAACCCTCGATTCATCGAAACCTTGCCTCGGCGTGGGTACAGGTTCAAAGGATCTGTCGAGGAGGTCGCCCCGAAGGACATGCCAGCGCCGGGACCAGTGGAAGTGAAGGCCTCTGAGGCAATTCCAGTCGTTGTCCCCCGGAAGCATCGCAGTTTTATGATTCCCGGCATGGCCCTGGTTGTTGCGGCCGCTGTGGCTCTCGGTTTGTCCCTATGGGTGTCGCGCCGGGCCGCAGAGGTCCCGGTTGTACGGTCGATTGCCGTTCTGCCGCTGGCGAATTTCTCCGGCGATCCCGCACAGGAATATTTCGTGGATGGCATGACAGATGAGCTGATCACCGATCTTGCGAAGGTCGGCGCCCTGCGGGTGATCTCACGAACGTCGGTGATGCGCTACAAAGGCACTAGCAAGGGCCTGCCGGAAATCGCGCGCGAACTGAATGTCGATGGAATCATTGAAGGATCGGTGACGCGTTCCGGGCAGCGAGTGCGTATCACTGCGCAACTACTGTACGGACCGACCGACAAGCATTTGTGGGCGGAGACGTACGAGCGGGATCTCGGCGATGTGCTCAGCATGCAGAGCGAAGTCGCGCGGGCGATTGCCCAGCAAGTCCGAGTTCAGGTTACGCCGCAACAGAAAGCCAGCCTTGGCACACCGCGCCCGGTCAATCCCGAAGCGTATGACGACTATTTGAAGGGACGGTATTACCTCACGAGCGAATTCACGATGGCGCAACCGCTCAACCAGGCCAAGACCTACTTCGAGCAAGCTGTTCAGAAGGATCCCAGCTTTGCGCCGGCTTACTCAGGGTTAGCCGATTCCTACGCGTACCTGGCATTCTTCCGTCAAATGCCTTCAGAGCGCGCTTACCGGTTGGCGAGCGATGCGATACAACGCGCCTTGGCCCTCGATGACAGCATTGGTGAAGCGCACGATACCCAAGCGGTCTTGAACTGGAGATACAAGTGGGATTGGGGAGCCACTGAGCGTGAACTCAATGCCGCGATCGCTTTGGCCCCCAGCTATAGTTGCGCCCATGAAGATCGCGCGGAATATCTCGCGTTCCGAGGCCGGCGTGCCGAGGCACGCGCGGAAATGGAGAAGGTCAGGGAGTTGGATCCGAGCATTGCATCGGTCATGACCGAGTCGGGCCTCGATTATCTGTTGCGCGATTTCGAAGGTTTGATCCAAGCCAGCCGCAAGGGCATCGCGTTGAATCCGAACGAATGGCTCGAACATTTCTACCTGGGCATTGGATATGAAGGCACAGGGAAGCAGATGGAAGCGATTCAGGAATATGAGAAAGCCGTCGAGTTGTCCGGCGGCGATCAGGATGCCACTGCGGCTCTGGCCGCCGCGTATGCGGCGGTAGGACGAAAGGCTGAGGCAAAAAATATTCTCAGAGACTTGGAGCAAAAAACCGGAACGAACTATGTGTCGCCTTACATTTTAGCGACTGTCCATGCCGCACTAGGCGAGAAGGATAGGGCGTTCAGTTTGCTGGAGAATGCGTATCAGGAAAAAAGCCTCGATATCTCATGGCATCTGAAGGCCGACTTACGCCTGGACTGTTTGCGATCGGATCCGCGCTACCAGAGCCTGCTGCGCCGGACCGGCCTGAACGATTAACCGCATTGTGTGACGCCGCAGTCGCTTATGGCTTTATGCCGGCCTTGATGAGAGCATCGCCCCAGATTTGATATCCAGCTTCGCTCGGATGCGTGCCATCGGGGAACAAGGACGCCGGAAGCGATCCGTCGGGCGCGAGATACAGTGTCCCGAGATCGAGAAATGTGACGGAAGAGTTCCGACCGAAACGTTCTGCAAGAAGCTGATTGGTTCGCTGGATCGGAACTCGCAGCGGATCGCCGGGCTTTGCGCCTCGAGGAAAAATCCCCATCAAAACAATGTGACTTTCAGGCGAGCGGTTCCTGATTTCCTGAATAATTGCCGCGATGCCTTCGAAAACTTCTTGCGGAGTGCTGGCGCGTGCGTGTTCAGTGCCGGTCAGATTGTTGGTTCCGATATTCAGAACGACCCACTGTGGATGCACTCCTTCGAATTCTCCTTGACGAAGCCTCCAAAGCACGTTCTGTGTGCGATCCCACCCAAAGCCCATGTTGATGACGGGCATCGCGCCAAAGACCTTTTGCCAGGACAGAGGCCCGTTGATCGTCGTGGAATTCGGCAGGCCGCCCCAGAAATGCGTGATCGAGTCGCCGACGAGTACGACACGCGGCTGCACATGCTTCTCGAGATCGAGTTCAGCCTGGTGGCGCGCATAGAAATCGTAGACGTCGGATTCGAGCCTCTCTACGGGGATTACCGCCGTGTTGATGTCGGTCATCGACTCGAGCGATTTCCGCGGCGCATCCTGCATTAATTTCGCCAGCGTGGGCTCGATGGCCTCTGCCATCCTGCGCTGCCCGTTGGTGTCGGGATGCAACGGTTTGAGATGCCTTGGCAGACGGGGATCGTCGAAGAGTTCGGCGTTGAGCGTGCCGTTAGCGTAGAAGACGGAAGAGATATCGAGATAAGTGACCTGCGGATTCAGGGCGTAGCAGGTTGCGAGGTATCGGTTGACGGCGCGATCGCGCTCCGTTTTGCTCTCTGAGATGCCACTGGGCAGTATGCCGAGCAGAAGAATTCTTGTTTCGGGCAGATGTTCCTCAAGACCGGAGACGACCGCATCGATTCCCACCTCGGCCTGCTCTGCTGACTCCCCGTGTGCGGTGTCGTTGGTGCCGATCAGCAGCACGACGGCTTTGGGATGAATTCCATCGACCTCGCCGTGATTGATCCGCCAAAGAACCTGCGATGTGGTGTCGCCGCTGAATCCCAAGTTCAACGCTTTGCGCGGTTCGTAAAACTGTTGCCATGTCGGCAGGAAGTTTTCGTCCGGAGGATTGGCCTTCTCGTAGTTGTTGGTGATGGAGTCGCCAATCATCAGAAGCCTGCGTGTCGGGATGGAGCTTGATGGACTCCAGAACGGACTTATGACGATCGGCCCACCAAGAGTCAGAGAGGAGATCCACTGGTTCCGCCGCGTGGATGGGGGCGGCCTGTCCGAAAGATAACGTGGAGAAAATAACGGCAAGGGCAAGTGCCGTCACCGCAGCATTGGCCAAGAGAGAGGAATGAACTTCGGCGCGTGGAGATCACGGCGCCATTCTAAAAGAAGCCCGGGCTGATTAGATCAGAAACAAGGGCAAAATTGCTGCGGTGACTACGGGCCCACGCCGCCGGTGTGGCAATCAGCGCAATTTACCTGAGTGAGATCCCCGATATCGACGGGATGCTGGAACGCCGGCACAGTGTTGGCCGCGAGGCTGCCTGTACTCCCACTATCGGAAAGTACCGTGTGGCACTGGTTGCATTCGCGGCTGATGACTTTGCCGTCGGAGCTGACGTGCTGGCCATCGTGGCAGCGGAAGCATCCGTTGAAGTAGAAGTGTCCGAGGTTGTTCGAGTGCGTCTGCCAGTTCAGCTTCATCTCGGGAAAGGTGGTGCGCTTGAATATCTGCTGAACTTCCGATACAGCCGCGCGGATTTCGAGCTGCTTCGCCTTGGCCGACATCGGGATACTTCGATTCGTAGAAGTCTTCCATTCCTTTCGCAATGCCTTGCATCGCGGCGTCGGTCGTAGGATACGACGCGGTCAGGACTGTGACTGCCTGTTGCTTTACGAACGGCAAAGAAGCATCGATGCGGCGCGACAGCAGAGACTGATCGACTGACTGATCGGGCGAAACGTAAATGTGCGTCGGACGGTTATGGCAGTCGACGCAGTCCATGTGATGACGTGGGGCCTTGGCGATCTGATCTTTATTGAGCGTCGAGTCTTTTGCGTAGTACTCGGTGACGCGGCCTTGCTGATCTTCGACGTGAATGTAGGGAATGGTCTGGCGTTTCTCGTCGGCGGCCACGTATTCGATCTTGTTGGCGATGTTCATGTGCCAGTGGATGCCTTCGGGCGCTCCGGTCGCGGGATCTCCGCCGCCGGTCTTGATGATCATGCGAACCTGGCGCATGGTGTTCTTTTCATCGTTGGAGTAGTGCGTGAAAACTTTGAGCTGTCCGCCGTAAAACTTCTTCGGCCAGTGGCACTGCTCGCATGTTTCCTGCGCGGGGCGCAGATTGTGTACCGGAGTGGGAATCGGCCGGGGGAAGGTGTTGAAGGCCGCGGCGAAAACCTGACGGCTTCCGGAAAGTTTCGACTTCACGAACCAGGTCGCGCCCGCGCCGACGTGGCATTCGGCGCACGCCACACGTGCATGCGGAGAAAGTTGGTACGCGGTGTATTCGGGGCTCATCACCGTGTGGCAGAGCTGTCCACAAAATTGGACTGACTCGGTGAACTCGTACGCCTTGTAGCTGCCCGCGGTGCTGACCATGACGAACACGACCAGGAAGGTGGTGAATGAAATGACCGCGCTGCGCTGGGCCGGATCGTTCAGATCGATGCGAGGATAGAACGCAGTATTCTCCACCTTCTTCCGGCGCTCCAGCAGAACGCCCGCGACCATCAGCAAAAGTCCGAGAACGAGAAATGCCGGCGAAACCATGTACGCCAGGATTCCGATGTAAGGGCTGGCCTTCGTCGCGATCAAATCGATAAGAACGAACAAGAAAATATTCGCCAGACTGACGATTGCGAGTGCCATGCCGGCAAGACTGACCGGATTGCGCAGCAGCATGCGCAGGCGATGACGCGATTCGACCTGGCCGGACGTCTTATTCGTGTCCACGAGTGGCCTCCGCGGGTTCAGATTCTTCGATCGCTTCCTCAGCTTTCAACGGCGCGATCGGCGAATTCGGATTCTCAATCTGTGGATTCACGTCGAGCCCATGCTCCTCGCGATAATGGTGCAGCGTCATTTTGCCATCCCACCACGCCCAGTTCATTGGGTAAACATCCGGGTCAAAGAACACCTGGTAGAAGTGCCAGACGACGATTGCGAGAGTGGCGAGGATCGCTTCATAGAAGTGGATGGCGGTTGCGATATCGAGCCACCAGCGCGGCATATGATTTCCGACCAGAACCTTGGCCCACAGCATTGTGCCGGTCACGGCCATCACGACCATGCCCCAGACCAGAGCCCAGTATTCAGCTTTTTCTGCGTAATTGAAGCGGGCAAACTCAGGCTTGGTGGAAGTGAGCCCGAGGTAGTAGGCCACATTCTGCCACGCGCCGCGGGCATCGTCCAGCGTGGGAAAGAGATCGCAGACCAGTTTGCGCCCTTCGAGGGTGAAGGCAATGTCGAAAATGTGGAAGACGCTGACGCCGATGAGCACAACGGCGGCGATGCGATGCAGCAGGTGGCGCAGGTGCTCGCTCATGGCCAACACGGTTGCAAACCACGATCCTGGAAACTTCAAGGCGAAGCCCGTAAGCACGAGAAGGAAGAAACTAGTCAGCAAGGCCGCGTGCTGACAACGGAAACGCAATGGCATGCGAGTCACGAAGGTTTGCTGCGTCCTTCGGCGGGCGATCAGCTTGGACCGCCAGATGATCAGGTTGTGCAGAATCATGCCGCCGATCACGGCGAAGATCATGCTGAGGTACAGGCTGCGAATCCAGCGGACGGCTGTGCTGCCGGCATCGGCGGAGAGGGGAGCATCCACGTGAACCTTGGCGGCGGTGAATTTCTCGGTGACGCCGGGATGGCACTGGCCACAGGTGCGAGCAAGATTCGCGCGGTTGATCGTTGAACGCGAATCGCTGGAGGGCAGAATGTTGTGCACGCCGTGGCAGCTGGCGCAGTTGGCGACGACCTGCGATCCGCCGCTGGCGGCGAGCCCGTGATAGCTGGCAAGGTAAGTCGTCTCGCGACGGCCTTCGACGCCGAACTCTTGCGAGAGCCTCATGCCTTCGTGGCAGCGGGCGCACGTGGCTTGCGCGAGATTTTGCGATGCCACGGGAGAAGTGGGATCCAGATGTGATTTGATCGAATGAATGCCGTGGCAGTCGGTGCACACGGGCGCTTGCCAGTTACCCCGGGCAAGAGCGGTTCCGTGAATGCTCTGCTGGAAATCTTTCGAAATGGTGTCGTGGCACTTGCCGCACGTTTTCGGCACGTTGAACTTGAAGATCGGAGACTTCGAGTCTTTCGCGTCCAGGATTTCGTGCGTGCCATGGCAGTCGGTACAGACGGCAGCTTTTTCCGATCCAGCGGCGACGGCGTGTCCGTGCACGCTCTGTTCGTAGGAGGCGACCATTTGCGCGCTCTGGCCACCATCCTGCATGACGAACTTCTGGCTATGGCAGGCGCCGCACGTTGCGGGGATGTTTGCATGATGCACTCGCGACTTGGCATCGCTTGCAGGCAACAATTCATGAGGGCTGCCGTGGCAATCGGTGCATGTCGCGGCTTGGGAATTGCCGCCTTGCGATGCCTTTCCGTGAAAACTGCGGTCGTAGGCTGCCTGCTCATCGGCGTGGCAAGTCGCGCAATTGATCTTTTTCGGGGATGTTTCGTGAGGCGAACTCTTAACGTCGGTGTGGCAGTCCACGCAGGTGAACATGCTGCCGTGGATGGAGTCTTTGAACGCCTGCGGATCCACGTGCAGGCTCGCGGGTGTGCCGTTGACGTCGTGAGTCAGGGTGGCGTCACTATGGCACGCAAGGCATTCGTCGGCGGTGGGTTTCGGCGGATCTTTCTTCGACGACGCTTGCAGCGATGTGGCGGCTAAACAAAGGGTGAGAGCGACTCCAGCCGCAAAAAGATTTCGAATTCTTCGCGTGGACATGCTCTCACCCGTTTCGGTGCTTCTGCAATGACGAACTGCGAGCGGCGGCCGCTCGCACGGCTTACTTGGCCTGGCTGCGAATGTAGGAAACAAGATCCTTGATTTCCGTATCTTTCAGCTTCTCGCCATAGGCCGGCATCTTGGGAGCTTTGCCCTTGGTAATGATGTCGACGAGTTGCGCGTCGCTTTCGGCTTTCACTTCAGCCGATCCGAAGTCGCGGGTCCCCATCTTGCCGCCTTTGCCGTCGGCGCCGTGGCACATGGCGCACTTAGCTTTGTAGGTGGAGGCTGCATCCTGCGCCACCGCGGGAGAAGAGAAGATTGCCAAGAGTCCTGAGACCGTCAGGACCACCAGGCTCATACGAAACGAGAGGTATTTCATTGTTCGCTTCCTCCTGAGGAAGAATTGTGTCGTTGTGTCCTCGAGCAACTTGAGCACTTTGCCAGAGGCGAGTACGGCGAGGCATGTTGCCTTCGTCGCACGCTCTGAAAACGAACTCGCAGGCGTAGGATCACACGCCGGAAAGACTGGACCTATGCCAGACATCACCTATCCTTGTGACAACAATCACACCGCTATCGACGACGTCTTCATCGTTTTGACTCCTTCAAACCGTTTCACTTGCCCTAAACGAACCGGTCACAAAAGTTGTGAGTTCGCAGATAGTAGCGACAGCACGAGACTGCCCGGTGTGATTGAAATCACAAAAGACCACGATTGTGGTCACGCCTCCGTTTTAGAGAAGACTGCAAGAATGGGCCAATACTGGCGCCGATCATCGAGGCTGCGGCGGCCCAGTGTGATGTAGATCACATTTCCTGGTGACCGAATGCACTGTGTTCTCGCGATTCCGATGGCATGCTGACGTTCAATTCGAGGTGACCTATGGCCCAAGACACTCGCGACATTCTGGACATCCTTCGATTTGAACTCAGCTTCTTGCAGGACGGCGGTTACGGGCGTTCTCCCCGAGCGCCGTGGCGCGCACCAGCAATCTTTGAAGACTCACCGATCTGCCCGAATTTCTGCGATCCGTTGCATCCGCACAGATGTGACCAATGCCTGCTGGCGGATTTTGTTCCGGACGATCAGCGAACCGCGAGCATTCCCTGTCGCTTCATCCAACTCACCAAGGAAGGACAGACGGTGGAGGATCTGTACAGGACTGGAAGCCAGAGCGAAATGGAAGAAGCGCTCGAGGCGTGGCTGCGCGCGCAGATTAACAGGATCGAGCGGGAGCGGGGCTTGTCTTCGAAAGAGGGCGCAGCGTAGGAAGGGCGTCGCACAAACAATCAGGCTAGACTGCAACCGAAGTGGACAGTTTTTTGCCCGCAGGAACCTGCCAAGGAGACACAAGGATCATGAGCGAAGAGCACGCATATCGAGTCGCAGCATGGTGGACGTCTGGCCGCACTGGTCTGGCCAAGTCCGATTCCGCTCCCAACGCGATCCATTTCACAGCGCCGACTGAGTTTGGCGGCCTGGAAGGACGATGGACACCTGAGGAACTTCTGCTCGCCGCAGTAGCCGGTTGCTACACGACAACCGTGCGCGCGCTGGCCGGATCGGCGCAGTTTGACTTTACCGATCTTCAGGTCGAAGCCAGTGGTACTGTGCGCAAGGCCGAATCGGGATACAGCTTCACCCAGATCGTGGTTCGTCCAAACCTGAAGATTGCAACCGCCGACGAGCACGACCGGGCACTCGATCTGCTCAAGCGCGCTGAGAAATTGTGTCTGGTTTCGCGCGCGTTGGGAACCACTTTGAAATTCGAGCCCCAGCTTGAAATTTCAAAGCCTGCAGCGATTGGTTAAAGCGGCACGAATGACATCGTGTAGGAAGATACTGAAAAGCCCCTTTTCAACCCGCGCTATCCTCAACGACTGAAGCTGCGATTGTTTGTTTTCGGCGCGGCCCGACTTAAGCCCTCGCCCTTTTCAATAGCACACCTTCCGCTCGAACATTCGCAGTCTGCTAGAGATCGAGAAACGCCGACACGGAAGAGGCATCTTCCGTCAGTCGCAACGTGAAGCCCAGTTTCTTGAAGATCGTTTGTGTCGCCAGGTTATCCCGCAGAATTTCTCCTGACAGGCGGCGAAAGTTTTCTGCTCGCGCTACGCGCTTGATGCCGGCGAGCAATTCCGTACCCAGGCCACGTCCCTGCCATTTGTCGGAAACCAGAATCGCTGACTCGGCTTCGGAGGCGTCGATTCCAATGAAACGTCCGACTCCAACGATTTCGTCCTTTGCCGTTTGCTCATTCTTGCGGACGGCGACCAGCGCGAATCCGCGATCGTAGCTGGCGAAGCAGATTCGCGCGAGGCGTTCGTGGTCGACTCTCGCGCTCAAGCTGAGCGAGCAAAAGTAGCGAAGGTAGACGCTACGTTCGGAGAGCGTTGCGTGGAACTGCGCCATCAGAGGCTCGTCTTCGGGACGAATCGGGCGAATAGTGACAGGAGTTCTGTCCTTGAGATTCGCCTTCCAGACGTATTGCGATGGATAGGGCCGGATGGCCGGCTGCGGGAGTTGCTCTTCGCGAACGTTAGAGTTGTGCAGGAGAACGCGTGCGTCGAGCGCCAGCAAATGCTCCGGAGTCGCGAGCAAGGGGTTAATGTCAATTTCCTTGATCCACGGTTGTTCGAGGACGAGGCGGCTGAAGCGGACGAGAAGTTGTTTGAGCGCTTCGAGGTTGATCGGCCTTCGTCCTCGCAATCCTTTGAGGGCGGTGAAGATTCGGGTCTGCTCTATCAGTCGCTGCGCGAGAGTGGTGTTTAGCGGGGGCAGAGCGAGGGCGTGATCGCGATAAACCTCGACCATAACGCCGCCCGACCCGAACAAGATCACGGGTCCGAATTGAGGGTCGATCGAACTGCCAAGAATGAGTTCGTATCCGCCGCGGCGGATCATTTTTTGGACAGTGACACCGCCGAAATGTTGCGGGCCGGCTTTTTCGGAGACGCTGGATCGAATGGATCGGAAAGCGGCACGTACATCTTCTGGCGTTTGCAGATCGAGCCGCACGCCATCGACCTCGGTCTTGTGTGAGATCGTGTCGGAGAGCAGTTTCATTACGACGGGATAGCCGATTTCGGCAGCCCGGGCGACGGCCTCTTCTTCTGTTTGCGCCGTATGCGTATCGACGATTGGAATGCCATAGTTTGATAGCAGTCGCTTGGATTCCAACTCATTGAGCAGCGTGCGTCCCGTGCTGCGAATGCTCTGCAAGAAGCCGGCTGCGCTCACAGGACCTGCCGCCGCCGATTCCGATTCCTCTACGAGAGCCGGAGTTTCGTAGAGGCCACGAAGGTTGTAGGAGTAGCGCCACATGTAGGTGAATGCCCGCGCGGCGGTGTCGGGATACGAAAACGTCGGAATACCGGCGGCGTTGAGAATTGAAGTCGCTTCCGCGACGCTATCACCGCCCATCCAGCTTGCGATGAGCGGCTTGGTGGTTGCGTACGCATATCGCTTGATGCTCTCTGCGGCTTGCGTCGGATCGGCGAGCCCTTGCGGAGCGATGATGGCAAGCAATCCGTCACTCGCCGGATCTTTCGAAACAATCTCAACCGCCCGACCAAATCGAGTCGCATCCGCATCGGCCAATACATCCACAGGATTGTTGTGGGTCCAGTGCGCAGAAAGAAAGGTGTCGAGCTGGCGAATCGTGTCGAGAGAGAGAATGGCCAGCTCGCCTCCGGTCGCAAGGAGGGCATCGGTGGCGAGAACGCCCGGGCCACCGGCATTGGTGACGATGCTGAGGCGGGGGCCGCGAGGGCGCGGCTGCTTGCTCAAGACTTCCGCCATATAAAAGAGGTCCGCAATGCTGTGTACACGCAAGATGCCGCAGCGGCGGAATGCGGCTTCGAGCACCTCGTCGCTCCCCGTTAGCGCGCCGGTGTGAGATGCGGCTGCGCGAGAAGCGCCTTCGGAGCGACCAGCCTTGATGACGATGATCGGCTTGCTGAGCGCGGTTTCTCGTGCCGCGGAGAGGAACGAGCGAGCGTCACCCACGGACTCCATATAGATCAAAATGCTCTTCGTGTGTGGATCGTCGCCGAAATAGGAAATGAGATCGCCCCACCCGATGTCGAGCATCGAACCTGTGGAGACGATGGCGCTGAAGCCGACCTGCTCGCGCCGGCTCCAGTCGAGGATTGCCGTCTGCAGCGCACCGCTCTGGCTGAGAAAAGCCACACTGCCTTTGGCAGGCATTGATTTCGCGAAAGTGGCATTCAACTCAATAGTGGGATTCATGAATCCCATGCAATTTGGCCCGAGAAGACGTAAGGATCCGCGTTGCAAATATTTTTTTATTTTTTCTTCTAATTCGGCACCGGAGGGCCCCTGCTCGCGGAAACCAGCTGAGATGACGACCGCGGACCGAACTCCTGCCTCCACGCATTCTTCGATAATTTTCGGAACCGTATCGGCGGGCGTGACCACAATCGCGAGATCGACAACGCCGATTTCGGCGACGGTTTTGTGCGTTTTGATACCCAGAACTTCGCTGTGGCGTGGATTGACCGCGTGAATTTTCAGCGATTGCTTGTTCTCCAGAAGATTGGAAAGCACGCTGAAACCGACTGTTCCGGGGCGATCGCTGGCTCCGATGACAACGATCGAATGAGGATGGAACAACGACCTCAATCCAGTCCGCCGGGAGAGGACGGTGCTGGAACGATCGGACGGTTTCGCGGGCGAACTCGAAACCTCATTCACAAATCTTCCCCTGTAATTCGGTCGCGGTCATTTTTTCACATCTTTCGGCCGCAGCGAAGAGGCATTCGATCCGAACACGTCACCCAGAATGGCACAGTGTCGCCGATGTGTCTGTGATCACAAAGGCGTCGGATCACAGTCGCGAGTGACGCGGATCACAAGCAAGAATTAAGGGATACAATTTTGTTGAAAGGAAGGTGCTGCACCATGCGCGCCCCTTACGGCCTTAATATTCTTGATAATTGCCTCACATGTTCGGTGCGTGAAGAACATCTTTTCTGCAATCTTTCTGTTCATGCCGGACAACGACTCAACGAAATAAAATCCACTGCGGTTTATCCCAAGGGTGCGATGCTCTTCATCGAAGGGCAGCAACCTCGCGGAGTATTTGTGCTGTGCGCTGGTAAAGCAAAACTGTCGACATCGTCCCGGGAAGGGAAGACGATCATCACCAAGATATCTGAAGATGGGGACGTGCTTGGACTGAATGCCGTCGTTTCCAACCGTCCTTACGAAGTGTCGGCGGAGATGATGGAACCTGGGCAGGCGAACTTTATTTCGCGGGAATCACTGGTGCAATTCCTGAAAGACCACGGAGAGGTTGCGCTGCGGGTTGCCGAACAGTTGAGCCGAAACTATTACACGGCGTATGAAGAGATCCGTACGCTGGGCCTAGCGACTTCACCTTCGGAAAAATTCGCAAAGCTCCTGCTGTCGTGGTCGACGAAAACTCCGCAAAGCGATGGCACGAGCCAGGTCAAACTGACGCTGACGCATGAAGAAATTGCGGAGATTATCGGGACGACGCGCGAGACGGTCAGCCGGCTGTTTTCGGATTTCAAGAAACGACAGTTACTGCAATTGAAAGGGTCGACACTGCTGATCCGGAACCGGGCGGCGCTCGAAAAGATCGTTCAGTCCTGATCGGATTGCATCGCGGACCGCCTCTGCAGTCCGCGATGCCTTTCTTGCTATCGCCGACACCGTTAGAACCGGGCAAGGCGCGTACCGGATGACCTCGTGCACGGCAGTCCACGGAATGTGAGAGGTCACGCGGGCGGAGTTGACGTGGTTTGCCCCCATCACGATCAATCCAGCGCTGGTGTTCTGCGCAGTCGTGAGCACCCCCTCCGGCAAGAAATCAGTTCCCACGATGAATTCAGGCTCCTGGCTCAGCCCCGTATCGGGCGGAAGCCATTGCTTCAACTCGCGGATGGCGCGATTTCGGCAAGATGCTTGCCATAGCCCCACCTCGTCTGCAACCGCAGTCGCCGGGGCGTAGGCCGTCAAATTCGATGAGCTTGCGGGAATTGGGGAAAACATGTGCAGTAGTATCAGCCGAGACTGATGGCGCGCAGCCAGCGCCAGCACAAGGGGCAATGCCTTGGTCGATCCCTGACCGAAATCTGTGGCCATGAGAATTGTCTCGAGGCGAAGGTTTCCAGAGGCCTTCACTTCCGGACCGATTGTCATGACCGGACAGGGAGCGATGCGAAGCAATTCTTCGGCTACGGATCCAAGCGCCAGTTTGGTCAAACCTCCGCGCCCCCGCGTACCGATCACAATCAGATCGGCGCCTGAATTGGATGCGGCTGCGGACAGGACCTGAGCGACGGGTCCATGCTTCACAAGGATCGTCTCAACGTCGCGCTGCTGAGCGACTCCGGCAGTGAGCGCGCTGAGATGTTCCTGTGCATCGATCGTTTCCAGATCGATCTCCGGCGGACACTCGAGCATTTCGTAGCGCCAGTCCGAGTTCAATACATGCACTGCGGCAAAGTGCGGAGCGCCGGGAGCCATTTGCGTTGCGATCCGCAGAGCCCGTTCGGAAACTTCTGAAAAATCGATGGCCACAAGAATGCGATGAAACACGGGCACCGACTTCGCGGTTTCGTTGGTTGTCAATTCCTGAACAGTCATAAATGCCTCCTGTGCGCCGGGTTAGCGGTTTTGGCGTCCGGCATGGGCTGCCCGTTTTCTGGGCTGAACTTCAGCGTTGTTCGAATGAAGAGATGAGTCGGGAGCGGCAGGCAGCTTCACGATCCTGGCTTGGTTCCGATCCCAGACGAGCGACATCGATTTCGAACACAGATCACAGAGCCAGAATCTCTCGTGAAGAACGTCAAAAGTTGCTTCACTTGAGTCTACGTCTGGCGTGGGTGCCAGTTGGAAAAGTTTCCCCTGATGGAGGTAAAGAAACTGTCTGGAGCACTCTGGATTGGCGCATTTTGAGAGCATCGCGCATGCCATCCGTCTGTACCTAGAATCGTATTCCCGCTGACTAAGACTCAAGGTGATGCCGCGCACCTGAGAGCGTGATGTTTGTCACGGGGTGGAACATCCAGGATCGGGATTCGAGACATCGAGCCGGCTGATTTACAATCAGTCGCAACTAAAAGATACGAAGGAACTTTTCATGAAACTGGTGTCGATAGTCGCGGAGTCGGTTCGGACGAGATGACTGAAATTCATAGTGCTGCTCTTCTTTTTGACCTGGATGGTGTTCTCATCAATTCGACGCCCGCAGTGGCAAGGGTATGGCGGAAGTGGGCGATCGAGCGCGGATTCGATCCCGAAGAGGTGGTGTCGCGCGCTCATGGCCGGCCGAGCCTGACGACGGTACGGGAATACCTTCCAAACGCAGATCATTTGGCGGAGAATCGCGAAGTCGAACGCCGTGAAATCGAGGACCTTGAAGGAGTCGTTCCTCTGCCGGGAGCCCTCGAGCTGCTGGCCAGCTTACCCGCCGAACGGTGGACGATTGTGACGTCATGCACCCGGCCACTGGCCGAGGTGAGAATCAAGGCTGCCGGCCTTCCAGTGCCTCGGAAGATGATCACTTCGAACGACATCGCGCACGGCAAACCGAATCCTGAACCGTTCTTGAAGGGAGCGGCACTTCTTGGATTTCCGGCAGAGCAGTGCGTCGTTTTTGAGGACGTTCCCGCCGGAGTTCGCGCCGGAAAGGGTTCTGGGGCAAAAGTGGTAGCGTTCAGGACTACGGTTGGCGAGGCGGCCTTGCGCGAAGCGGGAGCTGATTGGGTGGTGCGTGGCTGCATCGATGTCCGTCTGGCTGGTGCCGGCAAGGAACTGAGAATTGATCTGGCGCTTCCCTAGGCCCCGGTAGTATCTTTTGGCCGGGGTCTCGCCACAGAATCAAGTCAGCATTTTGTCATTTCGAGGGACAACCTTCTCTCAATTCCAACTGTCCAGGCAAGAATTGCATCCACTGTAAAGCTCAAGTACGGAGAAAACACTTATGAAATCCAAGCTGCTCGTAACCCTCGCCGGCTTGCTTTGTTTAGTCACGCTCGGCGCCGCTGCGCAGGACATGGCGTCCGGCAAATCGCAGGAACGCATCACCAGAGAGGTTCGTCACGAACTGTTGATGCTTCCTTATTTCGGCGTCTTCGACAACATTGCTTTCAAAGTAGACGGAGGAACGGTCACGCTGCTCGGCCAGGTTGTCCGACCGTCGCTGAAGTCCGATGCAGAGAATGCAGTGAAGCACATTGAGGGCGTCGAAAAGGTCGATAACCAGATCGAAGTGCTCCCTACCTCCCCTGCCGATGATCGTATCCGGTTGCAAGAGTTCCGCGCGATTTACGGCTATCCAGCGCTGGAAAAGTACTCGCTCGGAGTGCAGAAACCAATTCGCATTATCGTCAAGAACGGCCACGTCACGCTGGAAGGGGTCGTCGACAATGACGGGGACAAGAATTTTGCGAACGTTCGAGCGAATGGCGTTCCGGGAGTCTTCTCGGTCACGAATAACCTGCAAGTTTCCAAGTAGGATTGGCTTAAGGTGTTCAACGGTATAAGAGGAGGGCGCGATTGCGCCCTCTTTTTCCATGTTCGATCGACAGCAGCGCCAGTTCGGGACGCCTACATGCTTTACCCCATGCTTCCTTTTGCCATTGTTATGACCCCAGGCTTCTGTTCCCGCGTATAATTCTTCCCGGATTTGAGTTGCGCCCCAACGGGTCAATCGGAGGAATGCCATCATGAGTTTTCATGCGATGAATCGCCGCAGGTTTCTGGGCACAGCGACCACTGTTACCGCCGCAACCCTGTTAACCAACCGCTTCGGGTGGGCGGCCGGAGAGCACAAGATCGACAAAGTCGGCTTGCAGCTTTATACCGTGCGCGACATGATGAAAGACGACTTCGATGGCACCATCGCTAAAGTCGCCAAGATCGGCTACAAAGAGGTTGAGTTTGCCGGATACTTCGGCCGTACTGGCCAGCAGGTGCGCGCAGCCGTCGATAAGAACGGGTTGAAGGCGGTTTCCACGCACGTGCAATACGACGAGCTCGACGACAAATTTCCGTCAGTAATTGAAACGTCCAAAATTATCGGGCTGGAATACATCGTCTGCCCGTGGATTCCCCCAGAACTGCGCAAGTCGCCCGACATTTGGAAGCAGGCGGCCGATAAGTTCAACAAGTGCGGAGAGCTATCAAAGAAAGCGGGAATGCAGTTCGCCTATCACAATCACTGGTTCGAATTCTTGCCGGTCAATGGCAAACTCCCGTACGACGAGCTTCTCAAACTCTGCGACGCCAAACTGGTGAAGATGGAAATGGATTTGTGCTGGATCACTGCGGCTGGGGCCGACCCGTTGAAATACTTCCGCGAAAATCCTGGCCGATTCCCGCTGGTTCACGTGAAGGATCTCAAGACGAAGCCGGCCGTTAGCGAAGGTGGCGGGCAGAATTTCGGCGATACCGCGGACTTGACGTCGGTGGGCGATGGCATGATTGACTGGAAAAAGATTTTCGCGCACGCGGATCAGGCGGGTATCAAGCACTACATTGTGGAGCACGACAAGCCGACCGATGCGATTGCGAGTATTACGGCGAGCTACGATTATCTGAGCAAGCTGCGCTTCTCGTGAATTGAGTACGGACGCCGCCGCACCCGCGGCGGCGAATTCCTCGGAGGTATAGCCCCGGTCCATGCAGGTCAGGCGCACGCCGAAAACCTATGACGTTTGCATTATTGGATCGGGCGCGTCGGGCGGCACCGCTGCGAAGGTGCTCACCGAAGGTGGACTGAGCGTCGCCCTTCTCGAAGCCGGGCCGCCGTTAGTTCCCGAACGAGACTTTAAGGAGCACGTCTGGCCCTACGACTTGCCTCATCGGGGGGCAGGAGTTGGCGGCAGATCTCGGGCAGGGTTGACCGACGAATTTTTAGCACCGAACGGCGCGTGGGAGATCGATGGCGAGCCATACGTTTCTGCGCCGGGGTCAAAGTTTCGATGGTTTCGCTCGCGCATCGTGGGTGGACGCACCAATCACTGGGGCCGCATCGCATTGCGGATGGCGCCGGTAGATTTTAAAGTCCGGTCACACGACGGGATGGGCGACGACTGGCCGCTCAGCTACGACGACGTCGCTCCTTATTACGACAAAGTCGAGTCGTTCATCGGAGTATTCGGAACAAAAGAAAATATTCCGAGCGCGCCCGACGGCATCTTCCTGCCTCCTCCTAAGCCGCGCTGCACCGAAACGATTATCAAGAAGGCCTGCGATCACCTGAGCATTTTGTGCGTGCCGTCGAGGCTGGCGATCCTGACGCGTCCGCACAACGGCCGGGCCGCGTGCCACTACTGCGCACAATGCGGCCGCGGATGCATGACAGCGTCAAACTTCAGTTCGAGCCAGGTGATGATCCCCCCGGCGGAGAAGACAGGCCGCTTCACCCTGATCACCGGCGCCATGGCGCGGGAACTGCTTGTCGGCAAAGACGGCAAGGTCGCCGCGGTGTCTTACGTCGACAAAGCAACGCGGGAAGAGAACCGTGTGCATGCAAGAGCGTTCATTGTTGCCGCCAGCGCTTGCGAGTCGGCGAGGCTCTTGTTGAATTCCAGGTCAACTCTGTTTCCAGACGGTTTGGCAAATTCGTCCGGCATGGTGGGTCGCAACCTGATGGATACGGTGGGCAGCGATGGGGGTGGGTACTTTCCGCAACTGGAGAGGATGCCCGCCCATAATCACGACGGCGTTGGCGGAATGCACATGTACCTGCCGTGGTGGAAATTCGATCGCAAAAATGATTTCCTGCGCGGATATCACACCGAATTCGGCGGGGGCCGCGGGATGCCCGGCGTCGGCGACTATGACGACCTTTGCGAGGAACATGAAGGGTACGGCGTCTCGCTGAAAAAGGCCTGCAAGAAAAAATACGGTACCTACATTGGATTCGCCGGACGTGGCGAAATGATCCCCAATGAAAACTGCTATTGCGAAATTGATCCCAATGTTGTGGATCAGTGGGGCATCCCAGTGCTTCGTTTTCATTGGAAGTGGAGCGACAACGAGATCAAGATGGCGAAAGATATGCAGGAAACGTATCGCGCCATCGTGGAGGCCGCAGGCGGAACGTATCTCGGTTCGACGCGTGAGGATGCGGCTCATCCCCATGGACTTGCCGATGGAGGGGTGATCATCCACGAAGTTGGAACTGCGCGCATGGGAGAGCGTCCTGCGACTTCGGTATTGAATCAGTATTGCCAGGCGCATGACGTGAAGAATTTATTCGTTACCGACGGCGCGAGTTTCGTCACGAATGCGGACAAAAATCCGACGCTGACGATCATGGCTTTGACGTGGCGCGCTTCCGACTACTTGCTTAATCAGGCGAAGAAAGGGAATGTCTAGGAGAAGCTTCGATGCCGATTTCCCGCCGTGACATTCTTAAATCGCTGACCCTGACTGCAGTCACAGGTTCGGTGTTACGCGTGATTCCGCTGGAAGCGGCGGAATACGCGCATCGCATGGTGGCGCAGGAAAAGGCCGGAGCCGACAATCACGAGTACACGCCAAAGTTTTTTTCGGCACATGCATATAAGACGCTGAACAGTCTGTGCAACTCGATCCTGCCACCGGATGACGAAGCGAAGGGTGCTATCGAGGCGGGAGCACCCGAGTTCATCGATCTTGATTACCAGCGAGAATGCTGAGTACCAGGTCGAACTCGGCGGTGGACTGATGTGGCTCGACGGTACTTGCATTGACCGGTACGGGAAGCCCTACCTCGATTGTGCACCCGAGCAACAGAAGGAAATTCTCGACCTTATTGCTTTCCGCAAGAATGCCAAGACCGATCCTGCGCTCGGGCAAGGCATCGCATTCTTCAGCCTGCTACGCAAGCTGACAGCGGATGGATTTTTCACCAGCGAAATTGGAATCAACTACCTGGGATACATCGGCAACACGTTCGTTAGCGAATTTCCCGGCTGCCCGCCCGTTCCGGGCGAGTGACGCAGTGTGCACCCTTTCGGCGCTTGCTGCCGATGTGGCTACGCCTTTCCGAATGGATGTTCGAGGGATGGACTCTGTGGCGTGAAGAGCTCCGCTCCGTTTTCGGTGACGTGCATATCGTCTTCGAGCCGGATGCCAAATTCGCCACGAATGTAGATTCCCGGCTCATTGCTGGTGGTGATGTTGGCCTGTAGTTTGAACGGGTTTCCGCGAACGAGATAAGGCCACTCATGCCCGTCCATGCCGAGGCCATGACCAAGGCGATGGGTGAAGAATTTGTAGTCGGGGCCGTATCCGGCATCGACGATCACTTTGCGTGCGGCGTCATCGATCGATCCACATTCCACACCAGGGCGAGCGCCAGCCAGAGCTGCCGATTGCGCGCGATGGACGATATCGAATACGGATTTCATCTTGTCCGAAGGTTTTCCTAAAACGAAAGTGCGTGTGATATCTGACTCGTAGCCTTCTATGGCGCAACCGCCATCCATCAGAACAATTGTTCCTTCGTGTACAACTTGCGGCGTGACCGAGCCGTGCGGGAAGGCGGAGAACTCGCCAACCTGAGCGTCGGCGCCGCCGGTGAACCCAAGTTGCTGGTGCGCCTTCTGAACCAGGTCTTCGACTTGAGCCTGAGTCATCCCGTCTTTCACGGCTAGGTAAGCGGCTTCATATGCCTCGAGAGTTACGGCCGAAGCCAGCCGCATCAAGGCGATTTCGCGCGGACTTTTTATCATGCGGCAACCCGCGGTCACTGGCGTTGCGCTGGTAAGCGTTGCTTGCGGCACCGCTTTAGCAATGCCGTCGGCAAAGACGAAGCGAATGGTTTCCTCAATTCCTATCCTGCCGGTCGCGGAGCCGCGCTCTTTGAATCCTTGCGCGATCAACTCATAGGGGCTTTCGTTCTCCTGCCAGGTGCGCACATCGGGATCTGCTCCGTCGGGCGCGTTGTTGATTTGTTCGCGCGCGCGTCCTTCCTCGAATGCAGGGCAGACATAGAACGACTGACCCTTCGCCGGAAGTACCATGACAAACGTCCGCTCGCCGCCCCACCAGCGAATTCCCGAGAAATATTTCAGCGAGGTACCTTCCATCAAGACGATGGCGTCGAGCGAGCTTTCCGCCATGAGCTTGCGAGCGTGTTCCAGGCGCGCCTGACGCTCTTCTCGCGTGATCGGGATGGCTTCGTTCTTTCGCGACTTCAGGCGGGCGATGGAAGGCGGCAGGGAGGAGTCCTTCGTGGCGGTGGCTGCCGTCGCCAGTTGAGAATGCGACGCCGCAAATCCCGCCGTGACGCTGCTCAATTCCAGAAACCGACGCCGTGAAATCATTAAGCCTCCCCCGGTTGGAAAATCCGGCCCGGACATTATAGGTGTGCCAGCCCTTTCGTCGACTAGCGTGCGGCATAGGCAAAGCGAGGGCACCCTAGGGTATTCTCTTCAAATTGAATGGAATCCGGATTTCAATGCGCTTCGTGCGGTGAGTGGAACGAAACGTCGGTCGATGAGTCGGCCGGACGACGCCAGAGCTACGTCGAAGACTGCCAGGTTTGCTGCAAGCCGAATGTTCTGCGCGTTGAATACGACATGTCGTCGGCGGAGTTTGTCATCACGGCGGAACTGGAATGAGACGGGGAATCAGACCTCGGACTTCTGGTTTTGGGATTCGGGTCTACGACTGATACTGCGTGGTACTCGTCGTTGCTGTCATCTCGGGTTATAGTTTTTCTGTCGGGAGCGGCCCGCGCGGCCGTATCAGAAAGGATCGATTCCTCATGGCGATGGTTGCTCACAACATGGTTACGACGCAGTTCGAACTCGACGGATTTCGCGTGACGCGCACGCTCGGTGTGGTGAGAGGCATTGTCGTGCGCTCACGATCTATTTTTGGAACAATTGGAGCGGGATTGCAGACTCTCGTCGGCGGAAACATCACGCTGCTGACCAACCTGTGCGAGAAGACGCGGCAGGAAGCATTCGACCTGATGCTGCAGCATGCGGCGGAACTCGGTGGCAACGCCGTCCTGGCTGCACGTTACGACGCGACAGAGGTCATGCAGGGTGTCACTGAAGTTCTCGCATACGGCACTGCTGTGTACGTGGAACCGGCAAAATAAAGCTCCGACTCTGGCTGAATTTCTACCAGCTTTCACGCTCGCCGCTTTTTACTTGATGTGATCAGCTGCCGGGTCTAGTAGTTTCGGCAGCGTGTGCTGGCGCTGCGAGAATGTGCGTTCCATCGACCGGCGAACAAATAGCGCGTTGGCGATATTCCCCAGAAAACCAAATCCAACCTCGTAGTCGATCACGTCCGTCACAATCGTGCCCTTGATACCGTCCCGGATTTCTAACACGAATTCGTGGCGATGATGCCACGACTTGAACGGACCTTTGTCCTGCACATCGGCGAAGTGGTGGTTCCATTCGAATTCGGTAATTCGGGCGATCCATTGCGCGCGTACGGGAAGTAACGGGAACACTCGGAAAGAAGTTACGATCACCGATCCAACCCCGGCGGCAGTTCCTCCTGACGGTATTGCGGTCGAGGGCGGAGGCTCCCGCCTGAGAGAAATCAGCCGAGTTGAGGTGGCGGCGGGCATGATACGCGGCAGGTTTTCAGGGTTTGAGAAGAATTCGAACACTTGATCGAGCGGGAAGGGAACCCACTGTTCAAATCGGAGATGGCTGGGCATGCGCCTCGCTGTTAGACGTATTTGGTCAGACAAAGGCCCGTCCGGTCGAATAGTTGAAACCGGACGGGCCCATGCATTGCAATTGCCGTGTTCTTGCTACTGGTTTGCCGGAACGGGCGCCGTAGTGGCGGGTTGCGTCACGCTTGTCCCGATGACGTCACCCGACACAATCATTTCCACGCGGCGATTGAGTGCGCGGCCCGCTGAGGTGCTGTTATCGGCCACGGGATCAGCCTTGCCCAGTCCAACCGCCGCAACGTGATCCGGCGTAACTCCCGAAGAAATCAGGTAGCCGCGAACACCGTCGGCACGCTTTTCCGAGAGAGTCTGGTTGTACTCGTCCGTACCAATGCTGTCGGTGTGGCCTTCGATATCGAGCTTCAGGTCAGGGTAGGCAAGAACAATTCCTGAAATCCTGGCCAGGCGTTCGCGCGCTTCCGGTTTCAGGGTGTACTTGTTGAAATCGAAGAGCACGTCCGGCATGCTGACAACGAGTCCTCGTGGGGTATCGCGTGTTTGCAGGACTTGATTCAGTTGAGCCAAAAGCCGGGCTCGCATTTCTTCCTTCTGTCGAACCGCTTCCTGTCTCTGGCGTTCCGCGTCTTCTGCGGCTTTTCGGGCAGCTTCGGCTTGAGCTTCGGCCAGTTGTTGTTGCGCCAGAGCTGTTGCCTGCTGCTGCTGAGCCAGCGCTTGCGCCTGTTCGGCTTCAGCGCGGCGACGGGCGTCTTCTGCGGATTGAGCCTGGGCTTGCTGTTCGCTGAGACGCGCGGCCTCGGCATCGGCTTCCGCCTTCGCCTTAGCATCGGCGGCGGCTTTGCGGGCTGCTTCCTCGCGCTCTTTTTGCTTTGCACGCAGGGTCAGGACGCGTGCATCCTCGGCGGTCTGGGTCGCTCCGCGCGCGGCAGTCCCGATTGGGGTGCGTCCTTGTTTGCGCTGGTAGTAGTCTTCTGCACGCTGCAACATATCCTCAGCCTTGGAAATGCTCGATTCGGCGTATTGCTGGGCGCCGGCGGCCTTCGCGATCATGACCGCATTACGTGCTTCCAGCAGATCAAGAGGAACGTTTGGCGACGCTTTCGCTGACGGCAGTTGGTCGGCCGGTATGTCGACGATGTACTCCCTGCCTTCCAGAACCTCAAATTTGGAGTCGATCGATTCGTCGAATCCCTTCGTGCTCTGCAGGATGATGTTCTCCGCGACGACCTGGTCGCTAGGATGAACCACAGAGAAGTACGGCTCGGCAGTGATGATGAGTCCGAAAGCCTGCAAGTCTGAAGTAACGGAAATCTTGTCTTTGCCGTTGGTGCCGGGGAGGATCTCTCCGAGATTGACCGCGCGCCCTTCGGGTGTAACTGCCCACAAGACGTACGTTAAATATTCTCCACCGAACTTGGATGGAGATTCCATGTGATTCACTTCGACGTCGATGTCCAGACGGCCTGACTTGCCATCGATCTTGGCCTTACCCGTGATCGAAGGCATGAGGCTCGTCCCCTTGATGTCGACGGTGGTAGAACCGCCGCGGTGGCGATAGTTCACGGCCCGGGTGCTTCGCGCGTACACGTTGACGCGGAAGACTGGCATCTCTGAAGTCTGTTGAATGGACTTCTGTTGTTGATCTTGCTGTGCCTGGGCATCAGCCGGATTTCCCTGCGCTGGGTAGAGCGGCGGCGCGGTACTTTGCTGCGCAAAAATTAAAACGGGAAAAAATAATGCTGCGACGAATGACAAATGTGACGTCTTCATGACTCTGCCTCGACTCTCTTACGACAAGTTTTGTGTGCTTTGGATGAAATCGACGGACCGGGGGATGGCGAAAGTTCACATCGGAAGTGGTATCGACCTTGATTTCCACAAGAAACTCCGCATCACCGCCAAAGATCAAGAAAAATCGCAGCGAAACAATAGCGAAAGAACCCAGGCCGTAAACGCAATTAGTTGGGGTCGCCTCAATGGTAAACCACAAGACATCGCGCTTTCCCCGGACACTGTCCTCGGAGCCCCCATACCCCGAAGTTTCTGCTTGACAATAAACGACTTACGGCTAAGATGTGGTACAAAGTGGTACGAAGTGGTTGGGTCAGTAGAGTTGGTGGGAAGTTCGAGCTGAAAATGAGGCGCCGGTGGAAGAGCGACCCAAAAGCACGAAAAACAGCCCGGAACACCAAAGTTTGACCGCGTATTGCGCAGTTTTTGCCTCCCTCGTGGCTGTGGTTGTTGCAGACAGATTGAACTCCCCGACAAAGGGAGCTGGCCTCAAACATGTTTCGCGGCAATCATCCAACCCGGGTCGACGAAAAAGGACGCCTCAAGGTCCCGGCCGAGTTCAAGCGGGTGATCGACGAGAAATACGGGCAGCAATTCTACATCACAAGTCTGGATGGAAAGGTTGCTCAAGTATATCCCTTCGAGGAATGGGAGCGGATCGAGCAGAAGTTGGCAGGGCTCTCCAATTTCAATCCGACGAAGAAAAAGTTTCTGGACCGGACCAACTATTACGGGCAGCAGGTCGAGATGGATGGGCAGGGCCGATTGTTGCTGCCGCAGTTGTTGCGCGAAGCGGGGCAGATTAAGGGCGAGGTAGCGGTTCTAGGGAACTTGACTTACTTGGTCGTCAGGAACCTGGAACTGTTCAAGCGCGAGATTCAAGACGAAAAGTTTACGCCTGAGGATGAGAAGACGCTCGACGAACTGGGCATCTAGTGGGCGAGGGATCAACAGACACCCCTCAGGGGGTTGGGCATGGCGGTGGAAGGGAAGCGAGCCATGTTCCGGTTCTTTTAAAAGAAGCGATCGACTTTTTAGCCGTACGGCGTGGTGGGACGTATATCGACGCCACGGTGGGCCTTGGCGGGCACAGTTACGAAATCGCAAAACGCCTCGGCGCACCGGGTCATTTGATTGGGCTCGATAAAGATCCTGCGGCGCTGGAAATCGCGCGAAGGAAGTTAGTCGACAGCCGTTCGTCGCTGGTTGAGGGCGAACCTGACTGGCCGACGATTACGCTGCTCCACCGGTCATTCGCAGAAATTGCGAAAGGCCAGCGACCAGCGACTATCGACGGAATACTGGCAGATGTGGGTGTCAGCAGTCTGCAACTCGACGACAGCACGCGCGGATTCAGTTTTCAGGCGGAAGGACCGCTCGACATGCGGATGGACCCGCAGAGTGAGCGTACCGCCGAACAAGTGGTAAACCACCTCGACGAGCGACAGCTTGCCGATGTGATTTACGAATTCGGAGAGGAAAGGAGGTCGCGGAGAATCGCCAGAGCCATTTGCCGGTCGCGGCCGATACGATCTACCGCTCATCTTGCGGATGTCATATCAGCCGCGGCCCGGCCAATGAATTCTGAACAAAGGCGAATTCATCCGGCGACCAGGACCTTTCAAGCTCTTCGAATCTTCGTAAACCGTGAACTGGACGATCTGAAGGCGCTGCTCGAAGCCGCGCCGCGGATCCTGAAGCCAGGCGGACGGGTGGTGGTGATCAGTTTTCACTCGCTGGAGGATCGAATCGTGAAAGACGCGTTCCGCGAGGGAATGCAAAAGAGATATTTCAGTTTGCTGACGAAGAAACCAGTGACGGCAACTGAAGAAGAGAGTGATCGCAATCCGCGGGCACGTAGCGCTAAGTTGAGAGCCGCGGAAAGAGTTTAGCTCCGGAAAACCTGCCGGAGTCCCGGCATTAGCTGTGATGGCAGTGCCGGGCCAAGAAATACAAGGTTGAACAATGCGGACGCAGATCCGCTGGGGCGGGAGAAACGGGTTCCGTGGTAGGAATCCAAATTGAGGTTGGGGAATGTATACGGGCACATTGATCAGCGATTTGATGGCGATGGTGGATCGGGTCGAACGCAGGGCCGAACAACAACGCATAACGGAAGAATTGCACGAGATTTTCACGATGCAGATTCCCGTAGCAGAAGGTGAACAGGCTTTCATGGGGGCGGCTTAAATGGCGGCAGGGGCGGCTGTAATGCAGGGGGCAGTTCCGCAGGTTGAGCGTCGTTCGTTTTGGACAGGTACACCCGAGATCTACTTCTCCAAGGCGATTGATAATTCTCGTTTAATCAAGGTTGAAGATCCACGGCGGAATCGCGAAATGAAGCAGTTCGGCACTGCGCTCGCAGTCCTGTTCCTGCTTGTTTTCACCTATGCGTGGCAGCACCTGAAGGCCATTGAGTACGGGTATCAGATCGAATCAGCCAAACGCGAATTGTCGGCCATGACCGAACGGAGCCACGAGCTTCGCCTGGAAGCGGTTTCGTTGCGAGACCCCGAACGAATCGATTTGTTGGCGCGCCGCATGGGATTGGTTCCTCCGGAGCCGGGACAGGTCATCCGTTTGGATTCCGCGTCCACCGATGGACAGGGCCCAGTCATGGCGAGTGCCTCTCCTGTCACTGTGATTCCTGGGCAATAGGAGCGGATCGTTCTGTTGGTAAATCTGTTTGGGTCCGGATCTCTGATTCGGACGAACCGAGCGAAGCTCGGTAGCATCTCGGCGGCGGCCTGTCTGTAATTAGGCCGCCATATTTGTCTCAACTTGCAGCTTGTCATTCCGAGGAGCGATGGCGACGAGGAACTTGCTTTTCCCTGGCCGCGAGCGAGGAAGCAGATTCCTCCTTGGTGCTTCGCACTTCGTCGGAATGACAATGCATTAGAGGGCCAATGGCATCTGCTGACGCCGAAATTCCGGAAAAAACTCCCGCCTGTATTTTCTTGGAGGCATCCTTCTCTTCTGGTGCGTAGCGATCTGCGCGCGACTTGTTTTCCTGCAGATCTTCAGCTACGGATCATTCGTGAAGCAGGCGGGGCACCAGCAGCAGCGCGCCATTCCCCTGGCCGCGAAACGAGGAGTGATCTACGACCGGGCCGGCCGCGAACTGGCGATGTCGGTGCAGGTAGATTCGGCTTTTGCCGTGCCTTCCGAGGTGAAAGATCTTCCTACCGCCATCTCTCTGATCACTCGCATCACGGGTGAGGATTACAACACCGTCCTCGCCGATTGCCGAGCACATAAAACATTCTGCTGGGTCGCTCGCAAAGCCGATGATCAGACCATCGATCGCATCAGTTCGCTGAAGCTACAAGGAATTCATCTCCAAAAGGAGCCAAAGCGTTTCTATCCGGCACGTGATCTGGCCGCACAGGTCTTGGGTTCCGTAGGGATGGAAGACACAGGCCAAAGCGGCATTGAGCATGAGTTTGACGACCAATTGCGAGGCCGCCCGGGAAAAATTTTTATTTCCGTCGATGCACGCAAGCGCTGGTTCTCGGATGTCGAAACCCAACCGGATCCCGGCGACAACTTGGTCCTGACAATCGACAAGAACATTCAGTACGTTGCGGAGAAGGAACTCGATCAGGCCATTCACGACACGCAGGCCATCGCGGGCACCGTGATTGTTGAGAATCCTCATACCGGAGAAATTCTGGCGCTGGCGAATCGGCCGACGTTTAATCCCAACCTGCGCAAGCAAATCACGCCCGCAGCGTTGACGAACCGCGCGGTGAGCTATATCTACGAGCCGGGTTCGACTTTCAAGCTCGTGACGATTTCTGCCGCTCTCGAAGAAAAAGTCACAAACCCAGACGAAGTTTTCGATTGCCAGATGGGATCGATTGTCTACAACGGGATGCGCATTCGTGATTCCAGGCCACACGGGCTTCTTCCAGTCTGGGGAGTGCTGGCAGAGTCGAGCGACGTGGGCTCGATCAAGATTGCGCTGCGCCTGGGCGAAGACCGCTTTTACAAATACATTCGCGCCTTTGGATTCGGCCAGCAGACTGGAATTGAATTGCCTGGCGAAACCCGAGGGATGACGAAGCCTCCGAGCCGCTGGTCGAAAGTGTCGATCGCTGCAATCTCGATGGGCCAGGAAATTGGCATTTCGGCGATTCAATTGGCCGGACTGATATCGACGTTTGCGAACGACGGCGTGTGGGTTGCACCGCGCATCGTCACCGGAACTGTGCCGCCGCAGGGAACTCCGCAGACCGTTGCATTTCATCCGGGAACTTCGAGACGAGTGATTTCGCCATACACGGCTGCCGAAATGCGCTCAATGATGGAGAAGGTCGTGACTTTTCAGGGAGCCACCGGCCGCAAGGCGGCTCTCGAGGGTTACACTTCGGCGGGAAAGACGGGTACGGCGCAGAAGGTGGATCCGGAAACCGGAGCCTATTCGAAAACGAAATATATCGGATCGTTTGCGGGCTTCGCGCCGGTGAACAATCCGCAGATCGTGGTTGCAGTGATTCTTGATTCCGCAGTCGGACTTCACCAGGGCGGCCAGGTATCGGCACCGGTGTTTCAGCGCGTGTCGCAGCAGGTGCTCGAATATCTGCACGTGCCGCACGACCTGCCTCTCGCGCCCAAACATCAACTGCTGGCCCAGTCGAAGATCAAAGATAAGGACCTCGACGAAGGAACGCCCGACCATCCCGGAGAACCGCTCGAGTCCGCAGAAGTAAATACGGGTGCGTCTGGCGCGAAAACCGTAAACACGGAGCAAGCGGCTACTTCTATCCGAGCCGAAGGCACGGGCAAGTTGGTAGAGGCAGGCATCAAAGAAACGATTTCTACTATTCCCGCAAATCCGACGCACTCCGACACGACAGCGAAATCCGGAGCTTCGCCACAGAAGGCGTTGCCCGCGAGCGGGACCGTGATACTCAACGTCGAACAGGGCGGGATCGAAGTGCCATCCTTCGTGGGAAAGACCGTGCGCTCCGCCGTGGAAACTGCGCAGGATCTCGGTTTGGAGCTCGAACCCGTCGGCAGCGGAGTTGCCCGGCAGCAAACGCCGTCGGCCGGTACGCATGTTCCCGCTGGATCGCGCGTCACCGTGCAGTTCGGACGTTAGCGAGTGCAGATCAGATTCACAGCCTTCACATCATGGCTTCGGAAACGGACCGTCTACGGCCGTAACGAAATCGGGCGGATCGCAGGCAGCATTATAGTGCCGGCGAGAAGCAGGTTCCTCGCTTTGGCTCGGAATGACAAAGATCTGAGATAATTTTCTTCTCAGTGCGCCGTAATTTCCATGTTTGACCCGCGGAAAAACTGCGTGATACGGTAATCAGTCACACCATCCAGGCAGCCAGCCACTGCTCGCTCATTGAGGTTTATCTTGTCTTCGGTTGAGGCTCCCGCCATCCGCAAAACTGCCCTGAACGCTGTCCATCGCCAGATGGGCGCCAAGATGGTGGATTTCAATGGCTGGGACATGCCGGTGGAGTATCCCGCGGCAATTGGCTGCGGAATCATCAACGAGCATATGGCGGTGCGCACCGGCGTCGGCATCTTCGACGTAAGTCACATGGGCGACATCCGGTTAGCCGGACCGGAGGCTCTCGCGGCTGTCCAGCATATATCCATGAACGATGCCTCGCGGCTCGCCATCGGGCAGGCACAATATTCTGCGCTGCTGTACCCGCAAGGCACCTTTGTGGACGACGTTATCGTGCACCGTCTGGCCGAAGACGAATATTTGCTCGTCATCAATGCCGGAACCCGCGAGAAAGATTTCAACTGGGTGCGCGACAACACGCGCCAGTTTAACTGTGCTGTCGAAGATTTATCCGATACTTTCACGCAGATTGCGATTCAGGGACCAAAGGCGGTCGACCTGCTGCAAAAATTGACCGATGCGGACTTGAGCGCGGTGAAGTTCTACTGGGTGACGCGCGGACAGCTATGCGGGATCGACGATATCCTGATGGGCCGGACGGGCTACACGGCTGAAGATGGCTTCGAGATCTACATCCCATCGGACGAAACGACGAGCGCCCGTGTGTGGAACGAGATTCTCGCAGCAGGCAAGGAGTTCGGAGTAATTCCTTGCGGCTTGGGGGCGCGGAATACGCTTCGCCTTGAGGGCAAGCTTCCACTGTACGGCCACGAGATTTCCGATACCATTAATGTTTGGGAAGCGGGTCTCGACCGATTCTGCAAAATGGAAAAGGCTGAATTTGTTGGTCGCGAAGCCTTGGCAAAAGCCAAAGCAGCCGGCGTGAAACGAGCGCTGGTTGATCTTGAAATGATTGAGCGCGGCATCGCGCGCGATGGCTACAAGGTCCTGGATGAGGGTGGCCGCGAGATCGGATACGTTACGAGCGGCTCTCCGGCACCGTTTCTGAAAAAGAATATTGCGGTAGCTTACGTGCCGGTCGAAATGTCAGCGGTTGGCACAAGGGTTAAGGTAGAAGTTCGTGGTCAAGGTGTTGGTGCCGTTGTGGTGCCCAGTCCTTTTTATAAGCGTCCGAAAAAGCAGTAAGCGAAAATCTTAGCGAGAAGCTAGCAGCCAGGAGTTCGAAGCGTTTATGGCCTATCCGACAGATCGCAAATACACCAAAGAGCACGAGTGGATCCAGGTGAACGGCAATGTCGCCACTGTTGGGATCACCGATTACGCTCAAAATTCGCTGGGCGACATCGTGTTCGTGGAGGCACCGAAGGTTGGCGCCGAGCTGGTTGCCGGCAAGACGTTTGGAACGGTTGAATCGGTGAAGGCGGTGTCGGATCTGTTCGCGCCCGCTTCCGGAACTGTGACTGAAGTGAACGCGGACCTTGCTACTTCGCCCGAAAAAGTAAACACCGACCCGCACGGATCCTGGATGCTGAGGATGAATCTTAAGAATCCCGGCGAGCTCGATGGCCTCTTGTCAGCTGCCGACTACGATAAGTTCGTGGCCGAAGAGGCCGGACACTGAAAACCGGCTTCAGGCATCGGTCGTCAGACCTTCCGTCCATGCGTTGGTGAGGTCTGACGCCCGATGTCTGAAGCCGCAAGATGCCTTTCAATCCGAACGGCCTCGAGCAACATCTATATAACTTCCTATGCGCTATTTACCTAAGTCTCCTGCGGACCGCGAAGCCATGCTGAAGGCGATCGGCCTTCGCTCTGTAGACGATCTGTTTGCTCCCATCCCTGCCGAGTACCGCCTGAACCGGGATCTAAATATCCCGCGCCAGATGGCGGAATCGGAAATCGTCGATTTCTTCCGGCAGCGTTCCCGCGAAAACGGCGACGGCTATACGAGTTTTCTTGGCGCCGGCGCGTATTTTCACTATCGCCCCGTCATTATTGATTCGCTGATTTCGCGCGGCGAGTTTCTGACCGCTTACACGCCGTACCAGGCCGAGATTTCACAGGGCACCCTGCAATCCATCTTCGAATTTCAGACGATGATCTGCGAACTGACCGGTATGGAAGTCGCGAATGCCTCCATGTACGACGGATCGACCGCCGCAGCCGAGGCCGTAATGATGTCGGTCCGATTATCGGGTCGCCGGTCCGTGGTCGTGGCGCGGTCTTTACATCCGGAATATCGCGAGGTGCTTGCCACCTACGCGACGCATCAGGGCATGCCGCTCTCAGTCGCCAACTATGGCGATGATGGACGATTGAATCTCGCCGAACTCGAGAAGGCGATCACTCCAGACACCGCATGCGTGCTGGTGCAATCTCCTAATTTCTTCGGCGTGATTGAAGATGTCGATGCGATCGCAGAGATTGCGCACAAGCACGGTGCGATGCTTGTCGTTTCGATCGCCGAGGCGGTTTCACTCGGTATCGTCGAGCCTCCTCGGAAGGCGGACATCATTGCGATGGAGGCGCAGTCATTCGGTGTACCCCTCGGTTTTGGTGGCCCTTACTGCGGCGTAATCGCAACCTGGGAAAAATATGTGCGGCAGATGCCGGGCCGTCTGGTCGGCCAGACGGTTGACAAGCAAGGCAAGCGCGGATTTGTTCTGACGCTGGCCACCCGCGAGCAACATATCCGGCGCGAGAAGGCGACGTCGAATATCTGCACGAATCAGGCGCTGGTCGCGCTGATGGTCAACATCTTCATGACGGTTTATGGCAAGGTGGGTTTGAAGGAACTCGCAAAGCAGAATCTAGCAAAGACCGCCTACGCCGCTGCACAATTTGCGAAACACAGCAAGGTGCTGTTTGCGAATTCGCCGAGGTTCAATGAATTCGTTGCGCAAACGAGCGAAGATCCGTACGCCATCAACGGCAGGCTGCTAGGACACAAGATGGTCGGCGGGCTGCCGCTCAAAAGGTTTTATCCCGAGCTTGGCAATGCGGCGCTCTGGTGCTGCACGGAATTGACGCCGAGATCGGCAATCGACACCGCTGTAGGCTTGGTGGCCGAGAGCGAACGTTCGGTGCGGTCGGCAAAACAAGAAGTAGAGGAGGTGGCGCGATGAAGCACACGACTCGAAAAGCCACCACCCAGGTCAATCAAAACGAAGGACTGATTTTCGAGAAATCGTCGCCGGGGAAGGCCGCGTGGAAACTGCCTCCACTGGATGTTCCCGAAGTCGATACAGCGGACGCTTCTCGGTTCATCCGAAAGAAAAGATCTCGGCAATATGCCAGAGGTCAGCGAGATTGAGATCATCCGCCACTTCACGCGCATGTCGACGTGGAACTACGCCATTGATCTCGGAATGTATCCGCTCGGTTCATGCACGATGAAGTACAACCCGCGCGTCAATGAAGCGGTCGCGCGTGTCGAAGGGATTGCGAACGGCCATCCGTATCAACCGGAGAAGATTTCGCAGGGCGCGCTTTACATCATCAAAACGCTGAGCGAGCAACTGATCGAGATCACCGGGATGGATGCGATCACGATGCAGCCGGCCGCCGGCGCTCATGGCGAGATGACTGGGTTGCTGATGGTTCGTGCGTATCACCAGTCGAAAGGCAATGCGCGCAAGAAAATTCTGATTCCTGACTCCGCGCACGGAACAAATCCGGCGACTGCCGCGATGGTGAACTATGCGGTGGAAAATCTGAAGTCGGATTCGCGCGGCATGGTCGACATCGCAGCTCTCGAAGCGCAGATGAACGAAGATGTAGCGGCGCTGATGCTGACGAATCCCAACACGCTGGGAGTTTTCGAGCAGCAGATTCACAAGATTGCCGATATCCTGCATGCGAAGGGCGGCTTGCTTTACATGGACGGCGCGAACATGAATGCGCTTGTGGGCAAGGTGCGTCCCGGAGATTTCGGCGTGGACGTCATGCACCTGAATCTGCACAAAACTTTCTCGACCCCTCACGGCGGCGGAGGCCCGGGATCAGGTCCCGTCGCAATCAAGAAAGCTCTCGAACCGTTTTTGCCGTCACCCGTCGTGGTAACGAAAGCTGACGGCACGCTTTCATTCGATTACAACCGTCCGCAATCGGTGGGACGCGTGCGCGCCTTCTATGGCAATTTTGGGATGTTCGTGCGCGCGTTGGCTTACATCCAGGCCAACGGACCCGACGGGCTACGCCAGACCACCGAAGATGCGGTGCTGAACGCCAACTACATTCGCAAGGGTCTTGAAGGAACGTACGATTTGCCGTACTCGACGCCGACGATGCACGAGGTTGTTTTCAGCGACAAGTTGCAGCTGAAAAAGGGCGTCCGCACCATGGATATTGCGAAACGTCTGATCGATTACGGATTCCATCCCTACACGACGGCTTTTCCTCTGATCGTGCCTGGCGCGCTCATGATCGAGCCAACCGAAAGCGAGTCGAAAGAGGAGATGGACCTGTTTGTCGAGGCGATGAAATCGATTGCGGAAGAGGTGGAAGAAGATCCACAGATGGTGCTGGATGCGCCGCATTCGACGCGGGTTTCGAGGTTGGATGAAACGGCGGCGGCCCGAAAGCCCGTGCTGCGCTGGAAGCCTTCTCGCCTGAACCAGGCCGGGAAGACTTCCAGACGCTGAAGCAACGTCAACTTATTTTCCCGAGATATCGACCGAAGCGCGCGTCGTCTCCCAGTCGAGTTGCATCGTGCAGCCGCTTCCGGATTTCTCGTAGGAAATCTTGAATTCTTCCACAGGCGAAGGCAGTTTCGAGACTTTCATATCGACGCGAGCCAGTTCGTCGCTCTCGTACTTGTAGGGAATTCCCCACTCGCCGGTCTTCTTGTTGATGATGAGGGTCCACTTGTCCGCATTGGGAACCGTAAAAATTGTGTAGCTTCCGGCCGGAACTGCCTTTCCACCAACCATGACGTCGCCGCTTGTGACGAAGGTGGTCGCTTCGTTAGCGCCCGTGCGCCAGACCTGTCCGAACGGAACGAGGTCGCCGTAGATCTTACGACCCTTCATGCGTGGGCTGGAGTAGTTCGTTTTGATGGTCTTTCCGCCGCCGAGATCGCACGATGCGGATGCTGCCGGACTGGGCTTTCCTCCCTGGGCAAAACAGACAGTCGCGGCGAAGAAGAGCGAAAATCGCGAGCAGGGTAATTCGCTTCTGCATGGTCTCTCCTTTTGGTAAGTGGTGCTGCAAGGGTTTGGACGTGCGCTGTTGAATTATGTCAGCCGCCATTATGCGCTTCCCGTAAGCGCAGTTACAATCTGGGCATGCCGGTATTCGATGAAAAACAGGATGAGCTTGAGCATTACGAGACGATGATGGGAGTTCCGCGCGGACGTTTAGCAGTCACCATGGACACGATCACTGATGCCATGGCGCTGGTCGGCCAACATGGGGTTTACTGCCAGAGCCAACGCTGGCCTGGCAAACCAGTTCTGGACATCCAGATCGTCATGAAAAATCTCGGCGACGCCAAAGAACTCATCCAGAGCGTTATGGAAGAGCTGAAGAAGCGCGATTAATTTGGCCCTCTTGCGCTAGACGGGGCGTCAACCTTAGGGTTTCACCGTGACCATTGCTACCCCGTGCGATGGCACTTTCGCGGAGAACGATCCCGTAAGCTTTCCCAAATCCTTGTGCTGCCAAAGGTCGCGAACCGCGGCGCTGAAAGTCTTCGGATAGCCAAGGTCTTCCCAGCTCACGGAAATCTCCTGCTCCGATCCGCTTCGATTCAATAGCACGACCGCTCGGCTGCCGTCTTTCAATTGTTTCGCCCAAACTTCAAGGTCGCCATTTTTCACAACGCGTTCGCCTTCGCGACCCAGCGCATCCTGATCAACCGCAATCACTTCTTTATTCATGAGGATGTCGCGAATCTCTGGACGCATCGTCCGCAGATCGTTTCCGGCGATGAGAGGAGCAGCCAGGATCGCCCAGAGGCTGAAGTGCGAGCGATACTCCTCATCCGTCATGCCTCCGTTGCCGACTTCGAGCATGTCGGGATCGTTCCAATGTCCAGGGCCGGCGTACGATTGCAATCCTGCCTCCTGATCAAGAATTGCGAGCACACCATTCGAGCAGCAACTGCCATCGGGCCACTTCTTCTGTTCGCCCCACCGGTCCTGAATATCGCCCGTGCTGCGCCAGAGATTTCCGCCAACTTGTTTGCCCCAGAGCCACGGCTTGGCCGTGCCCCACTCGCAAATGCTGAGCACGATCGGCCTACCCGCGGTGTCGAGCGCTGCGCGAATGTTCGCGTAGGAAGCTTTGGCATCCTGCGTGGTCGTGCTGCACCAGTCGTACTTCAGATAGTCAACTCCCCATGCCGCATACTGGATCGCGTCCTGATACTCATGACCGAGCCCGCCTGGACGTCCCGCGCAAGTCTTCGATCCGGCGTCGGAATAGACTCCAAACTTCAAGCCGAGCGAATGAATGTAATCTCCGAGGGCTTTCATTCCGTGCGAGAACCGTTGTGGATCGACGACGATGTTGCCGCTCGCGTCGCGGCTGACCTGCCAACAGTCATCGATGTTGACATAGATGTAGCCGGCATCTTTCATTCCCGACTTCACGACGGTGTCGGCCATCTCTTTGATCATGTCTTCACTCACGTTGCAGCCGAACTTGTTCCACGAGTTCCATCCCATAGGAGGAGTGGGCACGAGCTGAACTGCAGGGCCGGAGTAATCCTGTGCGGAGACGAAGATCGCAAAAGGCAGAAACGCGCAGAGTGCAAGAAGAAGGCGCATGATTTTCATGCGAACGTTGTATCAGAACAACAACCAGATTGGTACAGCAAAGGTGGAGCGACGCGGGCGCTCATGAATCCGGTTACAATGCCGCGTTGATGTTCTGGAATGTTTGAACCGATGGAGACTCTATGCGAAGCACGTCTTGGCTGTGCGGCATCATCCTGATTTGCAGTCTTCACGTTGGGAGTCTAAATGCTAGCCAGGGCGCGGCCCCTGTTGGGATTTTCGAAGGTCACAGCGACGTGGGAACAGTTCTGCATCCGGGATCCGTCGATTACGACTCCGCTCAGAAAATGTATACGATTTCCGGGAGCGGAGAAAATATGTGGTCGGTCGCCGACGCATTTCAATTCGCGTGGAAGAAAGTTTCGGGCGATGTGACCCTGACCGCCGATATCAGTTTTCTGACGAAGACAGGAAACGAGCACAAGAAAGCTGTGCTCATCTTTCGTCAGAACCTCGATGCCGATTCTGCCTATGCCGATGTGGCCCTGCATGCCAGCGGACTGACGTCGCTGCAGTTCCGTGATGAGAAGGGAGCGGTCACGCGCGAAGTGCAATCCAACTTGTCTGCGCCAAAGCGGCTGCGTCTTGCTAAACGCGGGGATTACGTTTACATGTCGCTTGGAGATAACGATCTCAAGGTGGCGGGCGGATGGCTTAGAATCCCGCTACAAGGTGCGTTCTATGTAGGGCTTGGTGTTTGCTCTCACGACAAAGATGTTGTTGAGAAGGCGCAATTCTCGAATGTCGAGCTGACGCAATCAACCGCGGCATCAGGCGATCCAGCTGTGCTGTACAGCACGCTCGAGACGGTTGCGATCGACTCCGCAGATCGAAAGGCGATATACCTCGCAAAAGGTCGGTTCGAGGCACCGAACTGGACCCGCGACGGCAGTGCCTTCCTCTTCAACCAAGACGGACACATCGAACGTCTGACAGTTGGCGGAAAAGAACCAGCCGTCGTAGATACTGGCTTTGCCAACCGCTGTAACAACGATCACGGCATCTCACCGGATGCTTCGCAGCTAGCAATCAGCGACAACTCGCAGGGAGACCACGAGTCAATGGTCTACATCGTGCCGATTGCTGGAGGAACGCCGCGCCGTATCACGCAGAGGTCTCCGTCGTACTGGCATGGCTGGTCGCCGGATGGCAAGACTTTGGCGTTCGTCGGACAGCGCGACGGTGACTTCGACATCTATTTGATTCCGGCCGCTGGCGGTGTAGAGACGAGGCTGACCACTGCGAAGGGCCTCGATGACGGCCCGGAATATTCGCCGGACGGAAAATATATTTATTTCAACTCCGAGCGCACGGGGCACATGCAGATCTGGCGGATGAATTCGGATGGCGGCAACCAGGAGCAGGTCTTTGCCGACGATCTGAACAACTGGTTTCCGCATATTTCTCCGGATGGCCAGTGGATGGTGTTTATCACCTATGGCGCAGATGTGAGCGGGCATCCGGAAAATAAAGATGTCATGCTGCGGTTGATGTCGCTCGCCGACAAAAAGATCACAATCCTCGCGAAGCTGTTCGGGGGGCAGGGAACGATCAACGTGCCCTCGTGGTCGCCTGACAGCAAGCAGGTGGCTTTTGTCAGCTACTTGCTGATTCCGCCAGACGCACCGGAAAGCAAATAGTTGGGTCGTGCGGACGAAGCTTGGCCTCGCTCGTTCTAGAAATATGAGCTAGTGTTCGACTCTTGCGTCAAAAAACTTCGCCATCAGTTCCAGGGCCTCTTTTGTTTCCGGAAGCTGAAAGTGATACCAGAACGCGTGCGGCAGCGCCTCGAACACCACCAGTTGCGCGTCGTCGCCGGCTCCCAGCAGGGCGCGATGAAAGACCGTCGTGCTGCTCAGCAATATGTCGCGCGTGCTGGTTACCGAAGGCTGGGTGGCATCCCGTGCAGATCGGCAAACAGAGGTGAAAGGACCGGGTCTTGACGATTCGTCTTGCCAACATATGGATCGTCGTGCGGATGATTTGGATCGGTCGGCTGCATGTGCCCGGAAAGCCGTTGAGCGTGAACAGTTGCCACGAGTCGCCCGGCCGGCTGAAGTCCGCAAGCCCCGAAAATATTCCGAGCGCGCCGGGAAGCGGCAGTCCAAGTTGTTTCAACTTGATCGTCGCCTGGGCAGTCAGGATCGCTCCCGCCGACGTTCCGAAGATTCCAATGCTGCGCGGCTCGTAGGTCTTTAGCAATTCTTTGTAAACAGCGACCACATCGTCGACCGCAGCGGGAAAGGGATTCTCTGGAGCGAGCCTGTAGTAAACGGAAACGACTTTGATTTTCGCGAGGTTCGAGATTGGTACGCCTTCGATCAATGATCCCGAGTCGGAGTTGAAACCCCCGCCGTGCAGGTTGATGAGCACGCGGCCTTTGTTCTCCGCAGGCATCGAAAGGGGCGTGATGATGTCGGTGCGAACTCCGGCGGTCGTTGTTTCTTCGATATTCACCGGGTAGAGCTTGCGCGCCTCGGCTGAGTCTTGCGCGCGCCAGGCATCCGTGCGCGCCCGGCGCTCCGCCAGCGATTCCGGACCAGGAGTGCTGCGAGTCAACGAATCGAGCCATTTCTGGGCTTCGGGGCTGATCGTCGTTGGCATCGGCACCGCGCGCGTAATATGAGCGGTTCCATCGGCATCGAACGTCGCAGAATCTTGTGGCGATGCTGGGCTGGATTGAGCGGCGAGCGCGGTTGAACAGGCCAGAGCGGAGATCAGACCGAGTACGGTGATTTTCATCGAGACATTTGTATCAGAGCGAAGGGGGAAAAATGAAACACAGAGGACACACGGGACCCAGCGATCACTTAACTCTGAGTTTCTCTTCACTCTGAGTTGAGCTTTCAGGCGAGGGTGAACTTTCCACGCTCGATCATTTTTTGCGCGATGGTTTGCCGCAACTCCACGGCGTTGAAGGGTTCATACTTCGCGAGTCGTCGCAGGATTGCCAGCTGCGTGCGCATCATGTCGCCGTCAGCGACCGCCGCAATCACCTTTCTCGCAGCGGACTCGATTTTCTCCATTGCTTGAGTCAGATAGACGCGCGTCATTGCGATCGGCAACACAGCCCCCGACTCTCCCTTTTCGTCAACTATCTTCTGCGCGCGCAAGACCGCCGATTCCATGGCATAGGTTTCGATCGTCATGTCGGCGATTGCGCCCATGATCTCCTGCTGATCCTGAATCGCCTGCATGTATTTCTGCGTGGCCGCGCCCGCCGCAAACAGCCCCAGCTTCTTGGCTTGCCCACCAGCTTTGCGTTCCTCAGGTAGGGCCTTCGAATTCCTCGCTCTGGATGGACCCGAGAGAACTTCATCCATCAACTTCTTGATCGCCGGCATCAGCGGCAGTTGGCCTGTCATCGCACGCTTCAACAGAAATCCCGTGATGATTAACCGGTTGATTTCGTTCGTGCCTTCGAAGATGCGGTTGATCCGGGCGTCGCGATAGGCTCGTTCCGCCGGATACTCTTCGACAAAACCATAGCCCGCGTAGATCTGCAGGGTCTCATCGACGATGTAGTCGATCATCTCCGATCCCCACACTTTGATGATGGAGCACTCGACCGCGTACTCCTCAATGGCCTTCAGCGTCTGCTTTGCGGAGTCCGCGGCCGATTTGTCGACTTCGCCGAGCGCCGAATCCATCATGCCGACCGTACGGTACACCAGCGACTCGCCGACGTAGAGCAGCGTCGCCATGTTAGCGATCTTTTCGCGCACCAAGCCGAAGTCGGCGATGACTTTGTTGAATGCCTTTCGCTGCTTGGCGTAGCCGATCGCGTTTTCCAGCGATACCCGGCCTCCGCCTACGCACATCGCGCCAAGCTTGAAGCGGCCAATGTTCAAAATGTTGAATGCGATCAGGTGCCCCTTGCCGATTTCCCAAGCAGGTTTTCCACCGGAACCTTGCAGTCATTCAGAATGATGGGGCAGGTCGAGGATCCGCGAATCCCCATCTTGTGCTCTTCGGCGCCGATCGAGAATCCGGTGAAAGTCTTTTCGACGAGGAACGCTGAGAATTTCTCACCATCGATCTTGGCAAAGACGGTGAACAGGTCAGCGAATCCTGCGTTGGTGATCCACATCTTTTCGCCATTCAGAACGTAGTGCTTGCCGTCGGAGGTGAGGGTGGCGCGGGTGCGGCAGTTCATTGCATCGGAGCCAGACGTCGACTCCGAAAGCGCGTACGCTCCGACGATTTCCCCCGTTGCAAGCCTGGGCAGATATCTCTTCTTCTGATCTTCGGTGCCGAAATAGACGATTGGCAGGGTGCCGATTCCGGTGTGTCCGCCCCAGGTCGTGGCAAATCCCGCATATTTCGCAATGTGATCGGCGATGACGGCGGCGCTGACCTTATCCATCTCAAGTCCGCCGTAGGCCTCAGGGATCTCCACGAACTCAGCCCGAGTTCGCCTGCCTTCTTGAGCAGGTCACGGGTGACGGAGAAGTCCTTGTGCTCGATCTTTTCAATATTCGGGACGATTTCGTTGACAGCGAACTCTTCCGCCGTTTGTCCAATGAGCCGGTGCTGTTCGCTGAAATCTTCCGGAGTGAAAATTTCCTCGGGCTGCCTGGACTCTAGCAGGAAACTGCCGCCTTGGATTCTTGCCTTGCCAACCACCGTGCTCGACGCCATGACTTAGCCTCTCGAATGAAAGCTCTTACCGGTAGCTACCCGGCGCATAAACAGTAGCAATTCTAATGCGTGCGGCGAAGGGAATGATAGTTACGACAAGCAGGCGTACATATGTGGAAAAGAGACGGCAACTTTGGTGTGTCCATGCGTTGCCGCCTGGATCAGTAGCTCAATTCGAATGAGAACGGGTCAAACCAGTGGTCAACACCGGAGCCCGACAGGCTGCCTGCGTAGCGGAACGGTCCTCGTGTCTGCATTAGACAACGCTGGTATCGAGTCTCCAAGGCTCGGCGCAAACTGGCTTCGCTCTGCGAAGCTGTTGTAGCCGAGAAGCATTCCTCCGCGGTCCCGGTGGAACACGCCGTATTACGGATGGCTTCCGCCGCCTGCATGCGCTGTTCTTGCTGCAGGATGGCTGTATGGAATCCGTTGCAGTCGTCAAGGAAGTGCGTATTGGCCACGCAAGCACTCCCGCTCCAGATCTGCGTCTGGGAGCAGAATTGCCCGTTGCTGCGATTGACGACGACACCGCAGCCCTTCTCCCCCTTTGGACAAACAGGGCATGGGCCTTTGAAGCAGACGGGCCGTCTCAAGTCGGCCACAGGTTTGGGCTCAGGTTTGCGAAACGGATGCCGCAGGTGAGAGAAAAAGCCTCTCTTTTCGGGTTGCGCGATGCGGGTTTGGGAGGGCTCGCGAAGGTCGCGGTTCGAGGGGTTCGTCTTGGACGTCAAGAACCCGTTTTCGGCATGCACCGCAGAATTCGTTCCGCGCGTGCTGGAACTGCGTGAACTTGAAGTGTGTGACGCGGTGCCATGCGGAGCTGAGCTTCCGCCTGAGCTATGACTTCCAGAAGAGCTGTGGCTTCCGCCCGAGCTACCGGATGAGGACGCAGACCACCGCCTGACGAACTGCTGTGAGATCCTCCTCCGCTCGAGCTGGAAGAACCGCCCGAACTGCCGGAAGAATGTTGAGCTAGAGTGAATGCAGAGAAGAGGAAGACTACCGCTAAACAAAGGCTAGAGTGCCGCATAACGCACCTCGTAACCAATCAGCGAACGCGGGCGGGGGATGCCTGCTGCACCATTTTCTTCGACATTATCTTAGCCCGATCCTGCGTCAAACAACATAGTAAGTGGGTAAAGAAGTGTTTACGCGGACGCGCTACCGGTTCAGCGTGGGCGCCGTCTCAACCTTCCGAACACCGTACCGCAGGGCTGGAACGCAGGTTGTATATCCCACCAGATGAGTCGCATCTGATCCCTTGGAGTCCCGCGCCATCACATAACTGCGAATCTTGAAGCAGCCTATTTCCTCTGACGCAATGTCGTCTTTCCGAGGAGCGGGCGTTTCGGCCTTAGATGAGAGGGTGTTGGGATCGATCCGGAACTCGTCGATCCGCATTCGCGCAATGGGCCCTTTTTCGCTCAGGGTGTCAGCCGGTTGGTTCAGCGCGAGTTTCCAAGGATCCGTTCCGGTAGTTCTGTCCGCAACGCTCGTCTTGGTTTGGCCATTAAGGGAATCAATTGGCTTCTGCGCGTATGCGGCCGCGACGCAGATCATCAACACAGCAGGAAGAAGGCGGGCGAGAGTCATGGGAACCCCCTTACACCGGAATTATAGCTCCGAACTTCGGGGGCAACGACCATGAGTTTTTGGGCCAACGTAACGACTGGATTGTTATGTTTTGTGACCGCTTCACCGCGCTGCGACTTGGTGATGTGCGGAACAGCAGGCTTTCGCCGGTCGGAATGACAAAGCCTGAATCGGGATCAACGGTCCGGATTCACATGAGATTTTCGAAAATCCCCGCAGCGCCCATACCGCCGCCCACGCACATCGTAACCATGCCGTAGCGGGCGTTACGCCGCCTCATCTCGCGGATCACGGTGGCTGTCAGCTTGGCGCCCGTACATCCGAGCGGATGGCCCAAGGCAATGGCACCGCCATTAGGATTGACCTTATCCGGATTAAGCCCGGCTTCTTTAATCACTGCCAAAGACTGTGCCGCGAACGCCTCGTTCAGTTCAATCACGTCGATGTCGGACAGCTTCAGTCCGGCCATCTTCAGGGCCTTAGGTATGGCAAACACGGGCCCAAGCCCCATTTCTTCCGGCTTGTAACCGGCAGTGGCGAACGAAATGTAGCGAGCGAGAGGTTTGATTCCGAGCGCCTGCGCGCGCTCCGCCGACATGACGACGGCAGCGGCTGCGCCATCCGACATCTGCGAGGAATTCCCGGCCGTCACTGTGCCCTTCACATGGAATGCCGCCTTCAGGCCTTGCAGCGCTTCCAGCGACGTGTCAGCGCGCGGACCTTCGTCCACTTTGAATACGACCTCTTGCCGCTTGGGCTTTGAGCCATTCGGAACGCTGAAACTCACAGGCACCGGGACAACTTCATCCTCGAACTTCCCAGCCTGGATCGCGGCTAGCGCTTTCTGGGGCTGCGCAGTGAGAATTCATCGGCGGCTTCGCGTGTGATTCCGACTCGCTGTGCGACTCGCTCGGCGGTCAGCCCCATGGAAAGATACGCGTCCGGATAGTGGTCGACGAGCCATGGGTTCGGAGAAATCTTGTGGCCGCCCATCGGAATCATGGACATTGATTCCGTCCTCCGGCAACGATCACCTCCGCGCCGCCGCTCATGATTCGTTCGGCGGCCATCGCGATCGATTGCAATCCAGAAGAACAGAATCGGTTGATTGTGAGTGCCGAGACTTCGACGGGCAACCCAGCTCGGAGGGAAGCAATCCGAGCCACGTTCATTCCTTGTTCGGCTTCGGGCATGGCGCAGCCGAGAATAACGTCCTCAATTTCTTTCGGATCTAACTGCGGGACGCGATCCAAGGCCCCCTTGATCGCAACAGCGGCCAACTCGTCGGGACGAGTGGAGCGCAGAGTGCCTTTGTAAGCACGCCCTACAGGAGTGCGGACGGATGAAGCGATAACGACCTCGCGCATGTTCTATCTCCAACCCTGCCGCTTGTTAGATGCTCGTCGTTCTGCGCCGGAACCAGAGTCGAATTCACTTCGCCGGTGCGAAGAAATAATAGTCTGCGGTGTAGGCGCTCTTGGACTCCGCGTCTTTATGGGATTCGTCGCATGCATCGTTGCCGGGCTTGCCGCCGTGCGTGTGTACGCGCTGAATCGTAGTTACCTCCGCCATAGCAACTTTCTTTGCATTGTTGACCACGGTGACCAGGAGCCAAGGAATCGAGTCGGGATCTAGCGAGTCGACATGCGCTGCCGCTTTGCCAGTCACTTCGCTGCCATCTTTCAGCTTCCAGGTGGGCCCAGCGGAATGCTGGCCGATGACTTTATCCTTGCGATCTTTCAACTCAGCGTCTGGTGCCTTGAGAGTCGACGCGAACTTTCCTCCGAACCTGGCGCACACGTGTAAATTTGTGAGCCACTGGCATGAACGAAAAGGATGGGATCGAGGCCGGAGGGCACGGCGATCGCATCCGGCACATCGGGCGCAGATTCCTTTGCCGGCCGCGTCTTTTTGCTGGTTGCCTTGGGCGGTTGCAAGAGCCGAAAGTGCGAAAGTGAAAACAAAAATCCAAGCGATCGCGGCAGCGGGAAAATGTCGTCGCATGTGGCGATTGTAGCTTAAGGACGCAAGCCTTCGCCGAGCCGCGCACGGTTCTTCAAGCAGGTTGCGACCGTGCAGAACACGGCCGGACCTCGGTGGCATATCCGACGATCGATCCGACCATGCCGCCGGGCACACGATCTGAAAATAATATCCGTGTTGATGTAGGGGATGAGGAAGGCCTGCGCAAGGCCGATGAGGCCAAAAAGGATTCCCAACGCCAGCGAACGGACTTTGCGCGCAAAGACTCCAATGAGAATTCCGGCGATCACACCTTTGAAGGTTGAGCCGAAAACGATTCCAACGAGGCCTGCCCTGGCGGCAGGAGTGAACCACGCGGTTAGACCGTCGAAGATCCCCAAGATTCCACCTAAAATCAGCCCCAGCAATATTTTGTTCACAATTTCTCCAGAGGAGTTTGGATTGCTTTAGCTGTGCTCCTCGTAGATCTATTACCCAGTTTGTCGACTTCCTTTAATGCCGGGCGAAAAGAATTAGCAAGCCTCTCATGAAGAGGTACGCGGCTACGAGGACGATGGCCGTTGCATGCCGGTTGATCAGGCGCCCAGCGCGCTCCCAGACCGTTTCGTGATACGCGCTGACCGGTGCTTGTTCGAGGTATTTCGAGATATCCGCAGCGAATGATTCGACCGATTCGTATCTGGATGAAGGATCTTGAGCCATCGCTTTTTCGCAGATCGATCGCAAGGCGCGAGGCAAGAAATGGAATTCATTTCCGGAGACCTGTCCACCATTTGTTAACGTAAAGGCCATGACGGAGCCGAGAGAAAAGATATCTGAGCGGGGAGTTGCAGCGTCCCCACGCTCTTGTTCAGGTGCCATGAAGCCTGGCGTTCCCACGACTCCGGTTGTCGACGGAACCATAAAGACGAGTAACTGGAAGTAGCCGACCGAATATCGGAAGGCTCATGGACGCGTTTTGCCAGCCCCCAGTCCATGACCAGCACTTCGCCAAAAGGGCCAATCATGATGTTGCCAGGCTTCAGATCGCGGTGTAGCACGCCTCTCGAGTGGGCAAAAGCCAGCGGTTCGGCCACGCGGACGATCAGGCGCAATCCTTCCGGAATCGAGTCGATACGCCGGACGTGTCGCTCCAGCGTTTCTCCTTGTACATATTTCATACAGCAGAAGACGCGACCGTCGGCGAGCGTCCCTGCATCGTGTACGGGAACGATTCCGGGATGCTCCAGACTCGCCAATATTTCGGCTTCTTGCAGAAGCCGCGCGGCGAGGTTCTCCTCATGCTCGACGGAATCCAAAATTTTCAATGCAACCTGTCGGTGCAGAACTTTGTCCTCGGCAAGCCAGACGGCCGCCATCCCGCCGCGAGCCAGCAATCGCACGGGGCTGTAACGAGTTCCGCTCAGATCGGGCAATGCGAGATTCGACCGCAGTCGATTTACAACCGAATCGGGAAGCCACGTCATTTCGGTGTTATTCCCAGCAACTGCCGTGCCTCGGCTTGAAACTCTTGTTCCGACGCAGTCATATCGCGGAGTTGATCGATCACGCACTGCCTGAAATCCCGGCGAGCGTAGGCCAGATAGTTGGTCACATCGGAAATCGAAAGATGGAATTTCTGGGCCGACTCGGCGTAGGTGGGCTTGCGAGAATCGTCGTCGCCCAGATCATGCGCCTCGAACAATGCAAGATGGGGCATCTTGTTCGCGATCCTGTATTTGCGTCGCAGACGTTCCAACGCCAGCTCGAACAGGCTTCGCACCCACTCTCGTTCAAAGAATTGTTCCAAGCTGTCATCGCTCGATAGCGATGCTTGCCCCAATTCACGTTCGGCTGTTTCAAAGTCGAGTTCGACGTGCGGACTATCACCGCCTCGCTTTAATCGATGTGCGTCCCGCTTCTGATTCTGGAAAAGGCGATCCGCACAGGTACGGAGAAAAGTTCGTAGCCGACCCTTGCTGGCATCATAACCGGACAAGAAGTCTCGTTCGATCAAGCGGGCGAAGAATTCCTGAGTCAGATCCTGTGCGTCGGCGGAATTGAGTTCCCAGCGCAACCGGAGATGCTTATAGATCGGCTTCCAGTATGCAGCTGTGATTGCCTCAATGGCTTCGGATTTCTCGGCCGGGTCGCCGCTTTGAACCGCGGCAATAATGGAGTGCCGTGTCTGAGGAAACCGGTCCGCGGCCGCAATCTCTCCCATCCAGGATTCTCCCGATCCAGTCCGCTCTTGAATCCGTTAATTTCTCAGCGTCTTGCCCGTCTTCAGCGTGTACTGAATTCGTTCCTGCGTTTTACGTTCTCCGCAGAGGGACTTGAATCCCTCTCGCTCCAGATCAAGAATGTATTGCTCGCTCACCGGAGTTCCGGGAGTAATGTTGCCGCCGCAGAGCACCTCAGCAATCTTTCCACCGAGTTTTACTTCGTATTCTGTGATGAAATCCCCTTGCCGCATCATGTGGACGCCCATCTTGAGGGCCGCCAGCAAGCTTTCCCCGGGCGCGGGAATGTCCATCCGCCGAATCGGCGGCTCGTATCCTGCTCGCACCAGTTCCAGCGCACGAGCTTTTGCATCCGAAATAACGCGTTCCCGATTCATGGTGATGCGATCGGAGTCCGACAGAAATCCGAGGCCTCGCGCCTCGTGCGCCGAAGTTGCGACCTTGGCGGTTGCGATCGTCTCGAAGGCCTTCTTCATGGCCTCCATCATTTCGACGGAACCCGCGAGGGCCTCAGGAGAAGACTTGCCGTGCGCGGAGTCGCACCATCCACGGCGCGCAACAGCATCTCTTTGCAACCACCGCCGCCCGGCAGCAAGCCCACGCCAACCTCCACCAGGCCCGTGTACAATTCAGCATGCGGTTGCCGAGCCGCGGCGTGCAACGAGATCTCGGTGCCGCCGCCGAGGCATAGTCCGAACGGCGCAGACACTACTGGTTTCGGCGAGAACTTGATGGCCTGCGTCATTCCCTGGAATTGGCGGATGACGAGATCGACCTCGTCCCACTCCTCTTCCTGCATGCTCATCAGCAGGAGCATCAGATTCGCGCCGACGGAGAAGTTCGTAGCGTCGTTCGTGATCACGAAGGCGTCGAAGTTGTCGCCCGGGCCGCCCGGCTTCAGGGACTGCGTGATCAGATTGATGATGTCGCCGCCCAGCGAATTCATCTTGCTGTGAAATTCGATGCAGGCCACTCCGTCCCCGAGATCGATCAGGGAAGCGCCGGAATTCTTCTTCACCACGCCATTCGATTTTTTCGCAACAGCGACCGACCAAACTCCCGGAGGGACCTCGAACCGGCTTTGGCTTCATATGTCAGATCGAAATAGCTTCGCCCGCCGCTGACTTCGAATCGTCTTCGTACCAGGATGTTTTGCCTGCAGCCAGAACTTTTTCACATTTTCTGCGATTGGCTTGCCTTCTTTCTTCATGCGAGCGACGGTTGCTTCCACCCCCGCGGCATCCCATAGTTCGAACGGCCCAAGTTCCCAGTTGAAGCCAAGCCGCATGGCGCGGTCAATTTCGACGATCGAGTCTGAAATTTCGGGAATGCGATTCGCCCAGTAAGTCCAGAGGTCACTGAGAGCAGACCAGAGAAACGCTCCGGCCTTGTCGGCTTTTTGCGGAGCGCCCCATCCATGCCGAGAAGCATTCGTACCCGCGCGCCGGTGTCTTCGACATTTTTCGCCATGTCGAGCGACGGCAATTTCGACTTCTGCCGCGGATGATATTCCAGCGTCTTCCAATCAAGCGCGAGACGTTCGTCCTCTTTTCCCTGGCCGCCTTTGATCTTCTTATAGAAGCCGCCTTGAGTTTTGTCGCCAAGCCACTTCGGTCCAACATCTGCCGATAGAAATCAGGCAGTCTCATCTCACTGCGTTCATCGTGAACGTTTTGGTCATGTTGCCAACGACGTGCCCGAGAATATCTAGACCGACCAGATCGATGGTTCGGAACGTTGCCGACTTCGGCCACCCTACAGCTTGCCCGGTCAACGCGTCGACATCTTCAATGGAAAGGTCCATCTCCTGCATCAGCCGAATCACGTTCAGGACCGAAAACGTGCCGATGCGGTTGCCGATAAAGTTCGGCGTGTCTTTCGCCCACACGACTCCCTTGCCCAGTTGCACATCGCAAAAATGAGCGATTGCATCCATTGCCGAACGATCCGACTCTGGAGTTGGAATAAGTTCCAGCAGCCGCATGTATCTGGGGGGATTGAAAAAATGCGTTCCGAACCAGTTTCGGCGGAAATCATCGGAGAAGCCTTCCGCGATTTTTCCCACCGGCAATCCGCTGGTGTTCGTCGTGACGATGGTTCCAGGCTTGCGCACCGCCTCCACTTTCTTTAGCAGGGTACGTTTTATCTCGAGGTTCTCGACAACGACTTCGATGATCCAATCGACATCTGCAAGTTTCTTCAGATCATCTTCGAAATTTCCGCGGCGACGAGACTGGCCAACGAAGAATCCATGAACGCGGCTGGCTTGGATTTCTCTGCCGCATCGAGTCCCGCCTTCGCTACTTTGTTTCGGGAAGGTTTGTCGGCGTCTCGCGGAACGATATCCAGCAACAAGCTGGGAACTCCGGCATTGGCAAACTGGGCCGCGATGCGCGACCCCATCGTTCCCGCGCCAAGAATTGCAACCTTATGATTCGCTTCATGATGAGGCCTCGATGACACTTCTTTTCGACTGCTGAGCTTTGAACGAACAAACATGATCGTGAGGGTCGGGCGCCGGTTCTGGCCGCTCGCAGCCGGGTGTATGAACTGCCAATCGTAATCGCGCGTAGTTGATTTATCTAGCCCTATCAAATCCAGCTCAATCGAATGTCGGGATGACTCGCAAGATATTCCAGCGCCTGTTTCGCCATTTGTTTTTCGCCGCGGTAGGCCAACAGCTTAGGCGCCTCATCGAGTCGCACCCATTTGGCACGCGCAACTTCTACGCGCATCTCTTCGGAAATGTTGTCGATCTCTCCGGATTCGTGCTTCAGCAGGTAGAAGCTTACGATCTTGAAGACCCGCTACTGTCGCCCCACGATCGAACGAAGCATAATTCTGATGTCGGCAAGTTTCGACACTAGCGTTGCGGTGATTCCCGTCTCTTCCCGTACTTCCCGCAAAGCCGCATCGAGGGCCTTTTCGCCCGGATCAACTAAGCCCTTCGGCAGGCAGACGACAACTTTGTCCTTTGCCCGGACAGCGCGCTTTTTTGGCTCAGGCGGTTTCCCGGGCCCGGTCGGCAGTTCGATCACCGCCATCCACCAGGCACCTTCCTGGTTCCGGATTACGACGCCGCCAGCCGAGATCTCACGCACCATACTGTCCGCAACTTAGCAGGAATACAGGAATCACGTCATCTTCCGAGGATGGCTCGACCGTAACGGTTACCTCGAACGAACGTGCCTCTGCAAAGTTTTGCAGACTGGCACAATTGTGCCCTTACAAACCCCGTCGAATTAAGCATCTTAATGTGTAAGTAATGGTTGAGCTGTTGGCTGTTCGCGGGCCAAAGAAGTGGGGTTTGCCGTGAAACGACTGGGGAAGATTATTCGCTCGGTTCAGGCCTTCGGCCGGGAACTTTCCCGTAAGACCGCCTTCGAGGCCTCGTCGTCCGCTCCAGCTATCGGCGTCGCGCTTGGTGGAGGCTTCGCCCGCGGCATTGCTCATATTGGAGTTCTGAAGGTCCTCGAAGAAGAGGGCATTCCCGTCAGTATCGTTACAGGAACCAGCGTCGGGCGTCGATCGGCGCCATCTATTGCAGCGGCATGTCGATCGAGGAGCTCGAAGCGTATCGCTAGAACTTGCCGCTTCACGACGTTTGCGCGGTGGACGGTTTCGCGTTACGGCTTCGCCTCCAACGATCGCATGGTTTCCTTCCTGAATCGCATTCTCAAGGTAAAGACCTTCGAAGAGCTCAAGATTCCACTGGGAGTGACCGCGACAGATTTCAACAGCGGCGAAGGCGTTGTCTTTCACTCAGGATCGATCGTGGATCCGGTTCGCGCAAGTTGCGCTTATCCAGGAATGTTTTTGCCGGTAGAGATTCGCGGCCGCTATCTCGTGGATGGCATGTTGTCACATCCAGTACCGACTCGACCGCTTCGCGATATGGGAGCGGATCGTGTGCTCGCCGTGCAACTGAAAGGCACATGGTCCAACGGCGGAGCTCCTCGCCATTTGTTCGACGTAATCGGTCAATCTTTCGCCATAGCGCAGGATGCAATGGCCGGCGTATGGAGAGGCGCCGCGGATCTTGTGATCGAACCCGACGTTGCCGGGTTTGCCTACGACGACTTCAAACGCGCAGATGAGCTCATGCGAGTCGGGGAAGTCGCCATGCGCGCTGCTCTGCCAGAAGTTCGACGCTGGCTCGAGTCGTCGGCTCAGGCAGCAAGTCCCACGAAGACGATCCCGGCTATTCCACGCCCTGCACCCATGTCCGCTGACTGATGCGGGAAGGTCTCAACGTTCCAGAATCTCTTTGAAGACGTTGAGCCCGATCTTTTCGGCATGCTCGGCAACATTGCGTCGACTGAGCGGGTTGTGCTGCCGTTGATTCCGATCTGCCCGATCCGCATCCAGCCTTTGCCAAAATCGGCGAACACAGGCACCAGCATGATGAAGTGATCATCCACTTCACTCTGCGTGAGGGTCATGTGCAGTTTGATCTTCCCGCCTTCGACCGCGCTTGTCTGATAGTCGAAACGATATCGCGGAACCTGGTGCCGTAGACCCACTCATCGAAGAACCAATTGAGCCGATGATCTCCGCGAAGATCCATCAGCTTGGTCATGTGCTTTTCGGCAATCGCCTTGAATGATTCCGTGCTTGCCGTCCGATCGCGGTGCGCATCGACAAAATCGTGCATCATCGCGATAAATTCCTTGTCCTGATCATCCAGGCTGTACATGACCGATCGCAGCATCTCGAGCACGTACGCCCCCTTCGGATAAATCACATTTTGATATGCACTTTCTGTCCTCGGCGAAATCAATCGCGTTCCCATCCATAGTGGGCCGGCATCGTTTGGAGCAATCCCAAAGCTGTTCTTTTCGAGGACCCGTTGACGTAAGCGATCCCAGAACTGGACGTAATCCTTCCGCCAATCGCCCGCCATTCCGTTTTGGAGAAACAACGCCGCGGAAAATTCCGCGAAGCCTTCCGACAGCCATTGATCGTGATAAGACGCCCAGCCGCACCGTGTGGCCCCACCATTGATGAGCGACTTCGTGGGGGGTTACTTCCTGCACGAATCCGGCGAACTTGTTGCTGATCTGGCCGAACAGCATCCATCTCTGCGTCGAGTCGGTGTATGCGGAAATCGGCAGGTATATGAGGTCCGGCCACGATTGCCCGAAGTTGAAATCCGGTTGCTCGGTTACGTAAATGTCCTCGTATGGGCTCTTGCCGAAGAAGTGAGTGCAGATCTGCAATTGAGCTCGCGTTTGTTCGAGGGCATACTTCGTCATGGCGCCGGGCGCTATCGTTTGCAGAGCGGAATATCCGCGCAGGTTATCGGGCAACTCGCTGAGGTAGTATCCGGAAATCTTGTAGTGGGTGACATCGTCAGCCAGTTCGATCTTGTATAGTCGCCGTAGTTAAATCCCGCAACCGCGACCGGAATCGGCGTCACCCAATGGCTCACGGCGAGATCCTGCTCGATGGATTCGCTCTGCAATTTACCGACGCTCACGACTTTGTATTTGCGCGGCACCTTGAATGTCAGGTCATACAGCGATGCTCACTGAATCCGTTCAGGTTCGGATACCACGATTGCCGAGCGCGGACATAGAAACTGCCTTCTCCCGCTTGTTCGAGCACCTTATCGCCTGCGTACTCCACCGTGATCGACGATTCCTTGCCGGGCTCCGGCGCATTCGAAAGATGACATAGAACGAGCCATCTTCTTTACGGCTCTCCTGCACGAAGTGAAGATTCTCTCCCTGATCATCGACGACTCGTGTCACGCGCAGATTCGGCAACAAGCCAAACTTCATAACGCGCTCACCCGCGATGAGCGACTGAAAGCGAATCGTTGCGCTGCTGAACAGATGTCGATTCCTGGCGATGACGGTTTCGATTTTGTATCCGATCGTTGCGAATAGGCGACGATCTTCCTGTGAACTAGCGGTCCGATTTGCGTATTCCGACTTCAAATGCGCGAGATACCAGACGCCGTCGCTGAGTCCTTCCGGATCGTAGTTAATGAGCCCGACCTCTTCGGGCGAATCGAGCTGAGGCATCGCGCCCACTCGCGTTCGCACGAAATAGCGGAGATCCTTGCGCTTCTTGCCCCGAATGTAGGCGTTGAAAAATGGAGGATGCGAATGGTTGTAGACACGCGGCCAGAATGTCAGCATCGACGTTGTCCATCGTCTCGCCATGAAGAACGGACTCAGTGAACCCGAGAGGATATTCACGACGATGCCGCATCCGGTCTTGCGCAGCGTTCGAACGCGGTCACTGCTTCGACCGACGGTTCGGTATGATCTCTGAGACCGGGAGTAGCCTCGTGCGCTCGTTCCCAGTGAAGCGAAAGACAATCTCCGTGAAATCTTCGTCAACCTCGTCGCTGCCGGTTCGTCGGCTGATCTCATGAGCATCGAGATCGGTGGCGGCCTTGAGATGGAAATGTCCTTCGCCAACGAAAATGGCGCCCGTGACCATTCCTTCGACCGGAGTCAACCAAGTCAGGGTGCCCTTCTGAAACTGAAACTTTCCCGCATCGTAGTTCAGCGTGAAGTTGTCGAAGCGGAATGTTTCACCAAATCCCACGTGGCGCAACTTCTGGTAGACAGGATCGGAGTTCGCCAGCGCTTGACCCGGCACCGTGATATTCGTTTGCGCGGTTGCGATCGCCAGGGTGAGCTGGAGTTCGAGCGTGTCCTGCAAATCAACGGTTTTTTCCAGAGTTTGGAATCCGTCGCGAGTTACGCGCACCAGATATTTTCCTGCTTTGAGATCGGGGGTCGAAAATCTGCCCAATTCGTCCGATGTGAGTGCGAGGGGCTGTGGAAGGTCTGCTCCACTGATCTCGATTCGCGCGTCGGGAATCACAGCTCCCGATGGATCTTTCACAGTTCCTGACAGGATTGTCGGCATACAGCGAAAGCTGGAAATACGAGCCAACCGACGAAGAGCGCGAAGACGCCCAGCCCATCGCCGGGCCTTCCTTTCACTTCTAACTACCAGCGATCTTGCTTTCTTCCTGTATCCGTTTCCATGCCCGTTCGACGTGCCGTGCAGCGGTTTGTGTCTGACCAATGGAGAGGCGCAGCGTCATCTTTCCGTTGCAGCTTGGTGTGGGTGAGAAACAGATCGCCGCTGCGGTTCAGACGATCCATGATCGTCTGATTTACGCGTCGCCGCCTTTGTGCCGGAAGCAGACCAGATTCAGCGGCACCGGAGCGGCTATCTCGAACGGTCATCGTGTCGCACCCAACCGGCGAATTGCTGGGCCAATCGCACGTGCTGGCGAATGTGATGCTGCAGGCCTTCAATCCCGTAGTGGCGAATGACGAACCACAACTTTAGGGATCGAAACCGCCGGCCGAGTTGAATGTGCCAGTCGCGGTAATCGATGACCGCGCCGGATTCCGTTGCCTGATTGCGCAAGTACTCCGGCAGAATGCTCAGCGTCTGGATCAGAGCCTTTCGATCGGCGACCCAGAAGCAGTTGCAGTCGAAGTTGGTGAACATCCATTTATGCGGATCGAAGTTGTAGCTGTCAGCGAGTTCGACTCCGGTCTGCAAATGGCGAAACTCAGGACAAGCATGCCGTGCCTGACATTGCGGCGTCAACGTGCTAGCCAGAGATTGTGCTTGCCGCATACTTCGCCGATGGCGGCGAGTGGGTCCATTGCGTTCGAGGACGTCGTGCCGACCGTCGCGCAAACGAAAAACGGAGTCAGGCCGGCGCTGCTGGTCGGCCTCGATCTGCTGCGCCAAGGCGTCGGGCCGCATTGCATTTCTCGTCGACCTCGATCAGCCGCAGATTTTCGACGCCGATGCCAGCGATCATCGCCGCCTTTTCCAGGACGAATGCGTTTGCGTGGAAGCGTAGGCGACCAGTCTCCATCGCATCCCTTTTTGTTGCTGACGTAGTTGGTGGCGCGTTCACGACCCGCCAGCAGGGCGCACAGAGCGGCGCTCGACGCCGTGTCCTGAATGACGCCGCCGCCTGTTCTCGACGACAAAAATTTTTCCGGAAGGCCGAGATGCCGACGAGCCAGTCCATTACCTGGGTCTCGAGTTCCGTGCAAGCCGGACTCGTCGACCACAACATGCCTTGCACACCGAGACCGGAAGAGACAAGGTCGCCAAGAATCGGGGCCCGAGCGTTGCAAGGGAAGTAGGCGAAGAAATTGGGCGACTGCCAGTGGGTTACGCCCGGCAGAATCAGCTTTCGACGTCTTCGAGGATCGCGTCGAAAACTTCCCTTGCGGGGGCGGATTGCCGGCAACGACGCGCGGATCTCGCCCGGCTTCACTTGCGAGAGGACAGGGAAAGACTCGACCCGCGATTGGTAGTCGGCGATCCAGTCGACGACGGCATGGCCGTAGCGACGAAATTCCTTGGGCGTCATGTGGAAAGATTTTTCGTCGGACACGAGGTACACCTCGGAATTTAACGGAACGTATGGGAGGAGACTCGACTTGATTAGCAGATCCTCGACCCGGCAATTACTCGATCGGCAATTAGCCGAGCCGCCCGAAATACACCCGCGTCTTGTATTTGAACGCAGCCCGGCCGTTGACGGCATTGGTGTCGAAGATGCGCCGCAGTTCCCGCAGCATGGCCGCATGCTTCGATGTTTTGGCCCCGGCGCATACGAGGACGAGAGTAGCCGCCCTTCTAGTCCCGCGTAGTCGAACTCCTGCCGCATGTCGAACACTCGCTCCTGAAATGGCGCGGGGTCGTAGAATTCATTTATCGCGTCCGTCGTACGTTCGTGGCGGATCTCCTGATAGTCGGTGCCGTAGGTCAGGAGCAGTTCCTCGTAGTCGCGTAGAAATCTGGTGGAGTCCGTGAGCCGCTCGTTCCAGAGAAGAACCAGCCACCCACCCGGCTTTTGGATTCGTACAAATTCCCGGCGGGCGCGTCCGCGGTGAAACCAGTGCGCAGCCTGGGCAGCGGTAATGAAATCGACGCTATGATCGGGGAGCGTTGTCGCTTCCGCGGTTCCGGCAATGCTGGTGAACCGTGGGAAATCCGCCAGCAGGCGCTCGCCGGCGGCACGCATTTCGGCTTCGGTTCCACTCCGATAACCGGGTTGCCGTTCTCCAGCAACATGCGGCTCCAAATGCCCGTGCCGGAGGCGATATCGGCTATCACGTGGTTGGGCCGAAGTCCGCATGCGGATTCAGCGTGTTGCCATCGCCTCCGGCGGATATCCGGGCCGGTAACGACATATTTTTCGACGCGATCGGAGAATCGGCTTGTGGCGTTCGTAGCAGGCATCAAAAACCTGGCAAGATTTTTCATCTTGCCAGAAAGCTCATTCTAACGGCAGGATAGATGTATTGTCCCTCCCCGCCGGGGTCGCCGCCGTACTCCTAGGCTGGAGTCTGCGCAGCGAAGGAAAAGTGAATTCGCCCCGGCCGCAGCCATAAAACTATGCGAGTCGTCATCAAAGTCGGCACCAGCCTGATTGCGCCCGGAGGGCAGATCGACATCAACCTGCTGCGCGGCATGGTCGATCAGTTCGATCTGTCGAAGAACGAATACCTGATCGTGACCTCGGGTGCGATTGCCGCGGGCATGTCGGGCCTCGGCCTGCAGAAGCGGCCCGAGCGACGTCCCGCGGATGCAGGCCTGCGCCGCCGTTGGACAGAGCAAGCTGATGCACACCTACGAGCGGCTGTTCTTTGGCAAGAAGGTAGTCGCGCAACTGCTGCTTTCGAGCGACGACTTTACTTCGCCGGTGCGCTACCGCAATCTGCAAAATGCGCTGGCGGAGTTGCTCGCGCTGGGCGTCGTACCCATCGTCAACGAGAACGACAGCGTCTCGGTGCGCGAATTGGAAGGCGCTTTCGGCGACAACGATGAACTGAGTTCGCTGCTGGCCACCGCCGTGAAAGCCGACTGGCTGCTGCTGCTGACCAATGTCGACGGATTTCTGGTGCCCAACGGCCGCAAGAAGCCGCGGCTGCAGCGCGTGATTCGCAAACTGACTCCGGCGATCGAAGCGCAATGCAACGGCAAGAGTTCGCTGGGGCGCGGCGGAATGATTTCCAAACTGCGCGCCGCCAAACTGGCCAGCGAAGGCGGAGTCCATGTGGCCATCGTGAACGGCCGGCATCCCCAAGGCGATTACGGCTGGGCATGGAGCGCAAAATCAGGAACTTATTTTCCGCCGCACGAAAGACAGACGTTCGGCAGAAGAGATAATCAAGACTGACGACCGCTACCTCACCACGCGCCTCTTCGACGCAGGAAAAGTTGCTGCGCGCCCGCGCGGCTTCGGCCCAGCTGGCCCTGCTCTCCACCGGAGAGAAGAACGCGCTGCTGCTGGCGATCGCCGATGCGATCGAAACGAACGAAGAGAGCATCCTGGCCGCGAACGGCGAGGACGTCGAAAGTTCCGGTCTGGAAGGCGCCATGCGCGACCGCCTGCTGCTGACGGCTGCGCGGATCAAGGATATGGCGCAGGGCGTGCGCGAAGTCGCGGCCCTGCCGGATCCCATCGGCGAAACTCTGGCGGAATGGACCAAGTCCGAACGGCCTGCGCATCCGCAAAGTGCGCGTGCCGCTGGGTGTCGTAGGAATTATTTATGAATCGCGGCCAAACGTGACGGTGGATACCGCGGTGCTGGCGCTCAAAACCGGCAACGCCATCGTCCTGCGCGGAGGCAAAGAAGCCGCCCACAGCAATCAGCGGCTGGTGGAAATCATGACTGCTGTTCCCGGCGTGCCCGAGGGCGCGATCGAACTGCTCGATTCAGCTACGCGGCAATCGGTGCACGATCTGATCAAAGCCCGCGGGCTTGGTCGATGTGATCATCCCGCGCGGCGGCGCGGGACTCATCACTTTTGTGACCGAAAATTCTACGGTGCCGGTGATCGAGACGGGAGCGGGGAATTGCCACATCTTCGTCGACGAGTCCGCCGACTTCGATATGGCCGACCGCATCGTGATCAATGCCAAGACGCAGCGGCCGTCGGTGTGCAACGCGGCGGAAAAATTGTTGGTGCATGAACGGGTCGCGGCGGAATATGTTCCGCGCATCGTGAAAAAGCTGATCGAGGCGGGAGTGGAAGTTCGCGGAGATGAGAAAGCCCGCAGCCTGGCCGCCGGATTGCCGTGTTGGTCCGCCGTCGGAGCAAGATTGGTACGAAGAATATCTGCGGCTGTGCATGGCTGTTCGCGTGGTCGCGAATGTCGACGACGCGATCGCGCACATCAACCGCTATTCGACGAAGCACTCGCGACTCGATCGTGACCCGCGACGAAGCGAATGCGCGGAAGTTCCTGCGGGGCGTGGATTCGGCGGCCGTCTACTGGAATGCTTCGACCCGTTTTACCGATGGCGCGGAGTTCGGCTTCGGCGCCGAGATGGGCATCAGCACTCAGAAACTCCACTGCCGCGGGCCGTTCGCGCTGGCGGAATTGACATCTTCGAAGTACGAGATTATCGGGACCGGGCAGGTAGCGAACTGGCCGGTAGCCGCCATCGCGAACACCAGTTTCTGCTCGCAGTCCCAGTCCTGAAGGTCTCGATTCCGAGCCTTTAAGAGGTTTGAATCTCGCGCGCCGCTGTGCTAACTTACTTACTTTCAGGAGCTCATGAGACTTCTTTCGCTTCCGCTTCTTCCTGGCCCTGTTCTTTTATCCGGTTTCGTCGCCCACCTATGGCAGCAATGCGCCTGCTTCCGCTGCCGCATCCATCTTCGGCTTTCGCGACGCGGCTGCCGAAGCCGGCGACGAATCGCGCTTCCTTGCCGTCCCTGATCCCAAGCTGGCGGAAGAACATCTGCGCGTTCTGACGCAGGCGCCGCACATGGCGGGCACGACCGAAGACAAAGCGACCGCCGATTACGTCGCGCAGAAATTCCGCGACGCCGGGCTCGAGACCGAGATCGTCGAATACAAAGTCTGGATGAACTATCCCGCGGAAATCAGCGTGGACATGACGCCCCCGCCGGAGTCGAAATGCACGGGCCCACCCGCGAGCATGTGGAGGGCGATCCCTATGACGATGATCCGCGCGTGGTGATGCCCTTCAACGGCATGTCGCCTTCGGGGATGCCGAGGCCGATGTGGTCTATGCCAACTACGGCACGCCGGAAGATTTTGAGAAGCTCGAGAAGTTGAAAGTCGATGTGCGCGGAAAAATTGTGCTGGTGCGCTACGGGCAGAATTTTCGCGGAGTCAAAGTTTTCGTCGCGCAGGAGCATGGCGCGGCGGGCGTGATCATTTATTCCGATCCCTCCGACGATGGCTGGCGGCGCGGCGACAAATATCCCGAGGGCCCGTGGCGGCCCGATACTGGCGTGCAGCGCGGGTCGGTGGGATACATGTTCGAGTTTCCCGGCGACCCGACGACGCCGGGAGTCGCGTCCGTGCCGTCGCTGCCCGAGTCGCAACGCATTTCTCCCGAGCAGTCGGCGCAGATGCCGAAGATTCCGGTTACGCCGCTTTCCTATCACGATGTCTGGCCGATGCTGCAGCATCTGGGCGGGCCCGGACTCGCCGCGCGAGTGGCAGGGCGCGCTGCCGTTCACCTATCACGTGGGCCCCGGACCGGCGAAGTTGAAGATGCATCTCAAGCAGGATTACCAGTTCCGCACGTTTGGGATGTGATTGGCCGCGTGCGCGGCAGCGACTTACCCGACGAATGGGTGGTCGCGGGCAACCATCGCGACGCGTGGGTGTATGGTGCGGTCGATCCCAACAGCGGGACGGCGGCGATGCTCGAGGCGGTGCATGGCGTCGGCGATTTGCTGAAGTCTGGATGGAAGCCGAAGCGCACCATGATCTTCTGCAGTTGGGATGGCGAAGAAGAAGGCCTGATGGGTTCGACGGAGTGGGTCGAGCAGCACGAATCCGAACTGGCAAACGCGGCCGCATACTTCAACATGGACGTCGCGGTCTCCGGACCGAAGTTCGGCGCGTCCGCAGTTCCGAGTCTGAAACAGTTTCTGCGGGACGTGACCAAAGCCGTGCCCAGTCCCAAAGGCGGGACGGTCTACGAAGCCTGGCAGAAGGCCTCGCAGCCGGACGCGCCTCCACGCAGTCTCCGACGGAAGCGATCGGAGACAGCCGTCGCCGTCCCGGCGGCACAGGTGAAGAGCGACGTTCCGGTTGGAGATCTGGGCAGCGGCTCCGACTACACCGCGTTTCTGCAGCATCTGGGAGTTCCTTCGAGCGACGTGAGTTCGAGCGGTCCGTATGGCGTTTACCACTCGGTCTTCGATAATTTCGCGTGGTTCAAGAAATTTGGCGACCCGGACTTCGTCTACGAGCAGGAGATGGCTCGGGTCTTCGGACTGGAAGCCATGCGCATGGCCGACGCCGACGTGCTGCCCTATGACTACGAGGAATACGGGAAAGAGATTGTCGCTTATCTCGACGCGGCCCACAAGCGGGCCGAAGACAAGTTCGGCGAACACGCGCTCGATTTCGGCGCGGTCAATGCGGCGGCGCATCATTTTGAATCCGCGGGCGCGAAGATTCTGGCGAAGCAGAAGAATCCGCCGCAGATCCGGCACGCTTGAATCAGGCTTTGCGCGACGCCGAGCGGGCTTTGCTGACGCCGCAGGGATTGCCCCATCGTCCGTTGTTTCGGCATGCGATTTATGCGCCGGGAGAATATACGGGCTATGCGGCAGTCGTGATTCCAGGAGTGAATGAGGCTCTCGACAAGGGCGACAGCGAACGCGCGCGCCAACAATTGGCGGCGCTTGCGGCGGCACTGGAACGCGCGGCGAAAGACGCTGGAAGGGTATCGCTAGCTATGACCTCCACGCATGCTCTTGGGCAGTTCCTGCGCACGCTGCCGGCTTCGGCGGCGGCGACGTTTCTGGCGCTGTTTCCGATCGTCGATCCCTTCGGCGGCATTCCTATCTTTTTCACCATGACCTCGGACTGGACCGCGCAGGACCGGCGTCGCACCGCTTTCAAGACCGGGCTGTGGGTCTTCGTGATTCTGGTGACGTTTCTGTTCTTCGGACGCTTCGTGCTGCAGTTCTTCGGCATTTCGCTGCCAGTAATCAAGATCGCCGGCGGACTGATCGTCGCCAACACGGCCTGGGGCATGGTCACTTCCCACGCGCGCATCACGCCCGAGGAGAGCCACGAGGCAAAGGACAAAGAAGACATCTCGCTGACTCCGCTGGCCATGCCGCTGATGTCAGGGCCGGGCGCGATCGGCGTGGTCATGGCGCTGGCCGCTCATGTGGACAATGCTGCCGCTTATATCGGAATGGTGATCGGCATCGCTGCGGCTCGCCCTTAGCGTGACCCTCTTCTTCGGGCTCGGCGGGCCGCTGGTGCGCCGGCTTGGCCCGAGCGCGGTCGGCGCCATCAACAAGATCTTCGGCTTTCTGATTCTTGCCATCGCCGTCCAATTGGTGTGGGACGGCGTTGCCGACTTTCGGACGATTGACGTGGCGCGGCTATTCCTGCCGCGCCATGAGACTGCCGTTTCTCTGGAACTTCCAAGACTGTTCCGCCGTATCATAGGCAGGCGCTCTTGCGCCCGAGAGGTGCTTCATGCCCGGAAGGTCTCTTCTCCACTGGAATTCCTACTCATAAGAGTCGGGACTGTTGTGTCTCGTTCTGGTTCCGCTGCTGTGCGCGGCCAACGACTGGAACTACGAGGAGACGCGCAACGATGCCCGTGACTTTGTGGCCGGCGGCTTTGTGCATGTGCGACTGAATGTCGGCGACATGCACGTGAAGCGCGGCGACACCAACAAGATCAGGATGCGCTACACCGTGAAATCGCGTCGCGAGAAGAACGTGAAAGAGGCGAATGTGGATTTCGATGTCCGTGGCAACAATGCCACGATCGAGTTTCATTCGCCACGGGCGCCAACACGCAGTTCGATGTCGAACTCGAAGTCCCGCAGAACACCAATATCGACGTGCACGCAAAAGTCGGGGACGTTACGGTGGAGGATATTGAGGGCGACAAGGACCTGAGTCTGGGCGTGGGCGACATCCGCGTGGGGAACGAGCATGCCGGATATCGCCTGGTGAATGCGAGCGCGGGCATCGGCGACGTTAACGGCGAGGGCTACGGCGAAACCAGCGGCTGGCTGGGCAAGACCCTGAAGTATCACGGCGACGGCAAATACGAATTGCGCGCGCACGTCGGGGTCGGAGACATTCATCTGGACGGGAACTAGCCGGTTTGCGGCCGCGACAAAACTTTAAGAACTGAAGAACGACCTCTTTTCAACCGGCGGCGAAGCCTTCGCGCCTTTCCGCTGGCTCCATCATCCTTCTCCATTCCGCCCTTGCTGTTCGGGTTTCAGGAATGTATTTGTGTGTTCTTGGACATCGCGCTCAGCTCTGATAACGTGATCCATCCCAGATTGATCCCCATGAGCTAGGCGAGGCCGACTTGGCAGGAACCACGGAGAAGAATTCTGCAGTTTCGGGCGACGAAGTCTCTATCAACGACAATCCGACGACCTTCAGCGAAGTTCTACCGCGCGAACTTGACCGCGTCAACCTCTCGCGGCAGAAGCGCGGAGTAAACGATCCAGCGCACCCCGACAATCTGATCGGCTTGGCATTTTCAGGCGGCGGCATCCGCAGCGCGACGTTCAATCTGGGGGTTTTGCAGGCGCTCGCCAAGAAAGGACTCCTTCACAAGTTTGACTATCTCTCGACGGTTTCAGGCGGCGGCTACGTCGGGTCTTGGCTGGCAGCACTGACTCAGAGGCTTACGAAGGAGCTTCACTGCACCTTCGCTGGGGTCGAAAAGGCTCTAAGCCCGCACAAATACGAAACTAACAAGCGCAGCGAGCCCACCGTCCTCCACTGGCTTCGGCTATACAGCAACTATCTGACTCCGCACCGGGGAGTCGTTTCCGGCGATACATGGGCCATGATGGGGACATGGATCCGCAACGTGGTCTTGAATCAAGCCATCCTGGCGATGATCTACATCAGCGTCTTTACGTTGTGCCAGAGCGTGTTACTGCCTCTGGTGATGGCTGACAACGATGGCACAGGTTTTGTTTATGGCGGGGTTGTGGCGCTCTTTATCGCGTCATTGTCGATGGCAATCAATGTTGTGCAGGAAGCGCCATCGCAGGCGCAGCGCGAAAAATCCTGGTTTCAACGAAGTAAGGTTACGACCACCGTGATGCTGCCGTTTGTGGTGGCCTGTGTCCTGTTGAACTGCGCCCTGTGGCAGAGGACAGATTTCGGGGATATAGGAATCAGTTGGTGGGCCCTAAAGGGGGCGGAATTTTATTTCGTGGTCTGGGGCATCGTCGCTCTAATGGCTTGGTGCAGGAACCAATGGCGCGCGCGCCACGGCAAGCCGGAGAAAGTGATGGTTTCGAAGATTGGGCTTGTGATTTTTTCGCCAATCGCCGGCGCTGCGGGCGGATGCATGCTTCGAGCCTACATCCTGCTGCTGAGAAATCTCGGAGATTGGGAGAGCACGAACTGGATCGTCATCGTTTTCGGTAGTGGCATCGTCATGCTGATCATGCTGGTGGCCGGGACGCTGCACGTCGGCTTGGTTGGCCGCGGTTCAATGGACCTGGTACGAGAATGGTGGGCGCGGCTCGGCGGCTACTTGAGCTTGATCACTCTGGGCTGGATTTGTTTGGCCCGTATGTGCGCATTTGGTCCTCTGGGATTGAGGTGGACCTTTTATGAGTTGAAAGGCTGGAAGTCCGTCAGTGCGGCACTCTTGTGGGTGCTGCACAACTATGTGGGGTTGAAGGCGGCGAGCAGCGGGCGCATCAGCGGGACGGAGGCGGTCGATCCGAACACTGCCAAGGCTGTTGCCGGTGCGGCATGCGAGGGGTCGGATAAGAAATCGTCTGCAATCGCCAACGCTCTCAAGTCGCCGCAAATTCTGAACGCCGTGGCGAAAGCGGCTCCGTATGTGCTCATTGCCGGCTTAGTCGTGGGCCTCGGAACGGCGGTGCAAGTAGCAACGGGTCTTGTCTTCAACAACGATCTGACGAGGGAGATGTGGACCTTCAATAAGTTCGATTGGTCAATTCTCTCGGGGGACTACTGGCTGTAGTCGAGAATGGCTCGCCACACTGGCTTGCAACGGTGGGCGCGATCTTCTTCCTTGCCGGCCTTGCGCTCTCGTGGCGAGTGGACGTCAACGAATTCTCGCTGCACCACTTCTATCGAAACCGTCTAGTCCGTTGCTATCTTGGGGCTTCCAATGCGGAGAGGAAGCCGGAGCCGTTCACGGGATTCGATGCGGCCGATGACATCGCGCTATGCGATTTTGCAGACGATTACCCGGGCCCTTATCCAATCCTTAATGCGGCTTTGAACATCACGGGCGGAGAAGAGCTTGGATATGCGACACGGCGCGCGAAGTCGTTTGTGTTTACTCCGTTGTATTGCGGATATGAATTGGGTTCCTCTGGAGATGGACCTCTGCAATTCATTTGCGACGATGGCTTCTTACCCAGTTATGCCAAGACTGAATTGGGTCGAAGTGGAAAGGGCGTCGGCAAGTTCGGCAATGATTGTGGAATTTCTTTAGGAACCGCGATGGCGATTTCCGGCGCCGCGGCCAGTCCGAACATGGGCTATCACACGTCATCTGCGACAGCATTCTACATGACTTTGTTCGACGTGCCGGCTGGGTTGGTGGATGGGGAACTCGCGCAACCGGGAAAATGGCGGAGCACCGGTCCTGCGTTGGGTTTGGGATACTTGCTCTCTGAGGTCATCGCACAGAGCGACCAGCAGAGAGGATATGTCTATCTTTCCGACGGCGGGCACTTTGAGAACCTCGCGGTGTATGAATTGATCCGGCGGCGCTGCCGGTTGATTGTGGCGAGCGATGTCGATTGTGACCTGCAATATGGGTTTGGAGATTTGCTGAGCCTGATCGAAAAGGCGCGCACAGATTTCGGCGCCCGCATCGAGATCGATACCGGCCCGATCCGGCCGGGCGACGGGGGACGCCAGAGTGGTCATAATTTCGTGACGGGAACGATCTATTACGATCCGACGAACTGTGACGATACCGGCTTGCTGATTCTGATTAAGGCGAGCATGCCGTTGCGAGACGCTCCGGCCGATCCGGCAGCGAGACCGGACGAGAGAAAGCTTCCGGATGATGTCTGGCGGTACTACGACCAGCACGCGACGTTCCCTCACCAGAGCACGGGCGACCAATGGTTCGATGAAATTCAGTTCGAGAGCTACCGGGCCCTTGGGGAGTACATCGGAGGCCGGGCAGCAGATGTGATTGGGCCCGAAATCGATGCCGCATTGCGGCAGGCGGAGAGATCCTGACTTTTCCCCTTGAGCCAAGCCTTGCGCGCGCTTGACGGTATGGCGATGCCCGGCGCTTTCTTTCCGCACAGTCCACTCCGTGGTTCGCGATTTTCCCGTACATCAAACAATTCGCGAGTTTGATAACCGCCGCCCTGTCCCACCGCGAATACCCTCGATCTAATGGATAAAGAGGTTTTGGAGAAATCTTATGAAACTTGCAGCTGCGATTCTGTTTGCTGCGCTGGCCATGACAACGATCTGCAGCGCACAGGAAAATATGGGAACTGCTGGCGGTGAGTCCGAAAACAAACCAGTACCGCTCGAGCAGCGCACGGTGGTGGGATGCCTATCGAAAACTACTAACACGTATGTGATCACCGGAGGCGCGCCAGGACCAAGCAATTCCGCATAGTCGGCGGAGATACGTCAATCCTGAAGGGCAAGATCGGTCAAACCGTGAGAGTGGTAGGCATGGTCGGGGAAAGCAATCCTGCAACGGTCGCTGCAGCGCCGTTCAACGAGGGATCGACAACGGGTGTGGGCTACAACACGATCGTTGCACAGAAAATCAAGTTAGTCGGCGGCCTTTGCAGCAACGCGGGCGAGGAATATCTAGGAGATCACAAATGAGAAATCTCCGGAGGCTGAGGCTTGGAACTTGCCTGGCCATTGCAATGAAAAGGGCCGACGCGAACGTCAGCCCTTGGGGGAGGGGCTAAAAGCTAGAACGTGAAATGGACGCCAAACTCACTCCAGATCGAGCGCGGAATGAAGGTGGCGGTGGGGGCGAAGAATCCAATCGGTTTGCCAAAATTATCCGGACTGGAAATGTTGTTGCCAAAGTTATTTCCGTAGTTGGCGCGGTTGGTCAGGTTGAACGCCTGCGCCACCAGTTGAATGTTCACACGGTCGCCGATCTTGATGTTCTTTGCCAGCTTGGCATCGAGTTCGAAGACCGGAAGTCCGCGCAGCGGATCGAACTTCGCGATGGTGCAATCCCCTGTCAAGTAGTAGCAATTCTGCGCGCCAACGTCATTTCCGGCGAAAGCAAAATAGTTTGTCGGATCGCTCTTGGGGACGACTACAGCATTGGTCGTTCCGCCTCCAGCATTGATCGTGTTGGTTGAATTGGTCAGGCTGTAAGGACGAGCCGAGCCGTATTGCAGGATCGGAGCGAACTGAAACCCTTTCGGCAGATCGACGAGTCCGCTGATCGTAATGTGATGGCGCTCGTCATTGCTGGTCGGACCGAATTCGTACGGCGCAAATGGGTGATAACCATCCCGTGCGTAATTGCGGAAGGCCGAAAACCCACCGTAGTCATAGCCGACCGCCCAAGCCAGCGTGTAGTTCGCGTTCAGCGAAAAGTGCCGGCTCATGCGTTGACGGAAGCTGAGGTTGATTCCGTCGTAACGGTTGCGATTGATGGACGTATCATCACGTACGCTGTTGAGAACTGGTTGCCCAGCCGCTGTAAATGCGTCGGAAAGAGGGCGCACCAGATTCACGTTGCCGAAGTTCGCGTTGCAGCCCACCGGGATATTGTCTCCGGTGCAAGGAACTCCGCTCGTGTCCGGCCCGGTAGAAACTTTTTGATCGATGTTGATGGTCTTGTTTTCATGCAAACCAAGAACGTGGGTATATTCGGCTTCAAAGACTGAGTTGTTGTTGAGAGCCCAGCTGTAGCCGACGTTGAATTCTTCGGATACTGGGTTTCGGTATTTCGGGTCAATGATGCGGCCTACGCTACCGTCGGTCAGCGCGGCTTGAGGGCCGGGCAAGCAAGCCTGGAGGCTCTGAATATTGGCCGGAGTGAAAGAAAATTGTCCGAGCGGTTCACCGGTGCAGGGAACAATGTCGTTTACCGGATCGGACAAACTTAGAACGGTTTGGAAGATGGTCGGGTTCGCTTGCTGTTCCATGAACAGAGGAATGTTCTGGAACGAATTACCGAAGTAGAGCCCGAAACCGCCGCGAATGACATGTTTGCCTGCGCCCGTCACGTCATAAGCGAAGCCGATGCGAGGGCTGAAATCTTTGTTGTCGTCGTGAGGCAGATGGGCGATGTATGGGTTTGAGATCGGGCTGTTGATGGCGACCAGTTCCTGATAAGTACGGCTCTTGGTGATATCCGACTGGCCGAGCGCGTTGAAGTCACGATCCCATCGCAGGCCGAGATTCACGGTCAGGCGCGGAGTTACTTTCCAGTCATCCTGGCCGTAGAAGCCAAGTTGCTTGGTGGCAACGAGGAAGTATGGATCGCCGGTCGAGTACGACATGCCAGCGATGAGACCAGGAGTCGCGAAACCTTGTTTGTACGTGTTTGGATCACCCAAAATGGTGCTCGGGTTCTGGGCGAAGTCGACTTCAAGGTGGAATTGAACTTGAAGAATCCGCCTTCCACCGGGTTGTAGATGTAGTCGACGCCAGCCTTGAACGTGTGCTTGCCGAACGTCTTCGACACGTCATCTTTGAACTGCCACTTGCGTTGGAATGACTGTTGCGGCACGTTGGTATTCGTTCCGAATTCGGCAGGGTTTGGGAACGTGATCAGAGGAGCGTTGATCTTGCTGGCGATCAGGTTGTTCCAGTACTGGAAGCCGAACGTGAACTGGTTTACGACGGTGGGCGCCAACTGGGAATTCAAAGTGAAGTTGGCAATCTGGAGATGGTTCACAGTGTAGTTGCCGTTGGTTAGGTCAGCGGTGCCATCCGACTGATCGTTCAGGATCGTTCGCCTGCGAACTATAGCTGACATAGGCTGTATTGCTGCGGTTGATGGTCCAGTCCGCGCGGCCGTTGTAGCGCCACTCGTGGAAGGGCCGGGGGAGAACCGCCGCCGGTTGGGCATCGAGTCCGGCGCCCGCGGCGAGTTGAAGTTCGGCAAGCGAACTGCCTGATTCGGAAAGTCCCTGGCTCTCGCGCTGACGCTCGATGGCGAAGAAGCCGAAGAGCTTGTCTTTCACGAACGGACCGCCGATCGAACCACCGAAGAACTGCCGGCTATAGTCCGGGTGGGCCGGAGTCGAGGTACCGTCACCGTTGGCAACTTTTTCGTCCGTATCAAGAGCGGAATTCCGGAAATATCCAAAAACCGAGCCGTGGTACTGGTTGCTTCCGGACTTGGTGATCATGTTGATGGCAGCGCCTTGGGAGCGGCCGTTCTCTGCAGAGAAACGCTGCGTGCTGATCTGGAATTCCTGAACAGCTTCCAGCGGCATCTGCATCACGGCTCCGCCGACGGTGTTGTCCTTGTTGTCTACGCCGTTGATGGTTGTGTTGATGTTGCGTCCGTCAGATCCGTTGACCGACAGGATGGCGTATCGGTTCTTGGTGGGATCGTACGAGTCTGCGGCCTTTACTCCAGGAGCGAGGTAGGCGAGGTTGGCAGCGTCGCGGCCGACCAGAGGAAGTTCCTCGACTTCAGTCGGCGTGATGTCCTGACTCACACTGGTCTTGGTGAGGTCGACAATCGGAGCAGTTCCGGTCACTTCAACTACTTCTGTGGATGTCCCTGGATTCAGCGTGATGTTCACAGTAGACGATTGGCCAACCAGCAATTCGGTGGTCTCGACCACGGACGCGAAACCCTGCTTCGTCACGCGCACCTGATAAGCGCCCGCAGGCACGAAGTCGAATCGATAGTTTCCGGTGTCATTGGTGGTTGTGTTTCGGGTTACGCCGGTGGCCTTGAAGATGGCGACGACTTCTGCGCCGGCCACTACTGCCTGGGATTTGTCGCTGACTGTTCCCTGAATCGTTCCAGTCGCGGTTGCCTGGGAGAGCAATCTTTCGGAACCGAAGAGTGCTACAAACAGCACAACTAGACACACGTATACGTGCTTTTGCCTGTGGATCATTTTCGCTTCCTCCGGTATTCAGCCTTGCGGCTGATTTTCGTCCGCACGCCCCAATCGCGAAGCGAGACGAGGAATCTTTAAATCGGCTTGCACAAACAGGGTCTTTCGCCCCAACAAACCTGAGGATCAGACATATCAGGGAAACAGGGGTGACACACAATACAAATTGTCATTACGAAAGGCAACAACAATTATTTGATAGGAGGAATACAAATAGCGGGAGATCGCCCAGCAATATCCGCCTGCGAGTCCGCGAAGGCGCTCTGTTCAAACGCCGAACCCGTTGATTTTGCTTTACTTGAGCGTTACCAGCCGCTCCACCAGTTCCGAATAATCCTTCTTCTCGATGCCGTGGACTTGCTTGTTGTACTCGTCCACCTTCGACGAGTAATTCATCGAGCAGAATTTCGGACCGCACATGGAGCAGAACGCCGCTTCTTTGTAGTAGTCGTCGGGCAGAGTTTCGTCGTGCATGGCGCGGGCAGTTTCGGGTCGAGGGACAGCGCGAACTGTTTTTCCCAGTCGAACTTGTAGCGGGCATAGCTGAGGGCGTCGTCGCGGTCGCGGGCGCCGGGACGTCCGCGGGCGATGTCGGCGGCGTGGGCGGAAATCTTGTAGGCGATGATGCCGTCTTTCACGTCTTTTTCGTTCGGCAATCCTAGATGCTCTTTCGGCGTGACGTAGCAGAGCATGGCCGCGCCGTACCATCCGATCATGGCCGCGCCGATGGCGGAAGTGATGTGGTCGTAGCCGGGAGCGATGTCGGTGACCAGCGGGCCCAGCGTGTAGAACGGAGCCTCGTAGCAGAGCTCGTCTTCTTTTTCGACCTGCTCCTTGATCTTGTCCATCGAGACGTGGCCGGGGCCTTCGATCATGACCTGCACGTCGTGCTGCCAGGCGTTCTTCGTCAGCTCGCCTAGAGTTTTCAGTTCGGCGAACTGGGCTTCGTCGCTGGCATCGGCGACGCAGCCGGGGCGAAGGCCGTCACCCAGAGAAAAGCTGACGTCATACTTCTTGAAAATCTTGCACGATGTCGTCGAAGCACTCGTAGAGGAAATTCTGCTTGTGGTTGTAGGCCATCCATTGCGCGAGGATCGCGCCGCCGCGGCTGACGATTCCCGTGATGCGCTTGGAGATCAGCGGCAGATATTGGATCAGCACGCCGGCGTGGATGGTCATGTAATCGACGCCTTGCGCGGCTTGCTCTTCGATCACTTCGAGCATTACGTTCGGCGTTTAAATCTTCAACGCGCTTCACCCGCGAGATGGCTTCATAAATCGGAACGGTGCCGATGGGCACGGGCGAGTGGCGCAGGATGGCTTCGCGAATTTCGTGAATGTTGCCGCCGGTGGAGAGATCCATCACGGTATCGGCGCCGTAGTGCACGGCGGTGTGCAGCTTTTTCAGCTCCTCTTTAATTTCTGAAGTGACCGCGGAGTTGCCGATGTTGGCGTTGATCTTGCACAGCGAAGCCACGCCGATCGCCATCGGCTCGAGTTCCGGGATGGTTGATGTTGGCGGGAATAATCATGCGGCCGCGGGCGACTTCGTCGCGCACCAGTTCGGGCGCGAGCTTTTCGTTGTGCGCGATGAAGGACATTTCCTCGGTGATTACGCCCTGACGGGCATAGTGCATCTGGGAGAAATTGCCGTCCGTGTTGTTGCTGCTTGCGCCGCGCGATGCCACTCTGCGCGAGGTTTAGGGACGCTGTTACCGTTGTGCCGTTGCCGGATTGCCGTTCGTGGAAGTCATGATAAGGCCAGCCTTCTGGGAATTTATAGGTCCCGATTATACTTCCGGACGGGAAGCGCGAGATTGCTCCGGTGAATGACGATCCGTCAAAAGGTTGTCATCTCATGGCTTGCGCTAATCCGCCACTCGTACCGTACTTGCCCAACAGAGAACCGCGCAGGCATCTAGAGATCTTCAACCGCGATCAACGTCGATCAGATTAGAATGTTCATCGCTTGATGCGCAAGTGGCTTAGAATCTCTGCGGTCCGATTCAAGGAGAATTTTCTACTATGCGTCGATCGTTTCGCCGTGGCTTTGTTCTGCTGTTCACCGTCGCGGTTTCTCGCATCCACATCCGCCAAGCCTGCTCCGGGTTTCAGTCTCGACACCATCGACAAGACCGTCGATCCCTGCGTGGATTTTTACCAGTATGCTTGCGGGAACTGGATCAAGAATTCGGAGATTCCTCCGGACCAGGCGCAGTGGGTGAGTTTCGTCGAACTGCAACGAGCGCAATCTCGACATCGAACGGGGAATTCTGGAAAAGGCTGCGGCGGGTGGCGCGGGCCGAATGCCATCGATCAGAAGATCGGCGATCTCTACGGATCGTGCATGGATGAGAAAGGCGGTGGACGCGAAGGGCATTGCGCCGGTCAAGCCGGAACTCGATCGGATCGCCGCGGTGAAAGATAAAGGCAGCGCTGATCGATGAGATTGCGCACGTTCACCTGACTGGGCCCAATCCGCTGTTCAATTTTTATTCCGCGTCCGATCTGCATAATGCGGATCAGGTGATCGCCTATATCGATCAGGGCGGGCTTACGTTGCCCGATCGCGACTACTACATTAAAGACGACGCGAAGATGAAGGACATGCGGCAGCATCTGGTCGACTATTGCACGCAGTGTTTACGCTGGCGGGGCAAACTCCGCAGCAGGCGGCGCGATTCGGCGCAAACCGTGCTGCTGATCGAAACGGTGCTGGCGGCGGATCGATGGACCGCACCAAGCGGCGCGATCCGAAGAATCGCGACCACAAGATGACGCGGCGAGGAAGCGGCAGCCCTGGCGCCGAACTTCTATTTCAATCGTTACTTCACGGCTGTGGGCGCGCCGAATTTCACAGAGATGAATGTCACGAATCCGGATTTCTTCAAGCAGGTAAATGGAGTGCTCGAGGCCGAGTCACTGGACTCTTTGAAGACTTATGTGAGCTGGCATGTGCTGAATGCCGCTGCTCCGTGGCTTTCGCAGCCGTTTGTGGACGCCAACTTCAAAATGCAGCAAACGCTCACCGGGCAGAAAGAGATTCAGGCGCGCTGGAAGCGCTGCGTGAACTCTGACCGATCGTGAACTGGGAGAAGCGCTGGGGCAGAGATATGTTGATGTGACGTTCGGGCCGGACGGCAAAGCAACGCATGCTGAAAATGGTGGATGCGCTGGAGAAATCGCTGGACAGCGACATCCAGGATCTTTCGTGGATGAGCGATGAAACCAAGAAGCAAGCCAAGGTGAAGCTGGAGGCGATTCGCAACAAGATTGGCTATCCGGACGAGTACCGCGACTACAGTTCCGTCGCGATCAAGCCGAATGATCTGCTGGGCAACATCGGCACGCGCGAACGAATTCGAAGTCGAAGCGGCAAATCGCTAAAATCGACAAGCCGCTGGATCGCAAAGAGTGGGGCATGACTCCGCCCACGGTGAATGCGTATTACAGCGGGTCGTTTAACGAGATCGTGTTTCCGGCGGGCATTCTGCAGCCGCCGTTCTTTGATAAGACGATGGATGACGCGGTGAACTTTGGCGGCATCGGGCTGGTGATTGGGCATGAACTTACGCATGGGTTCGACGATCAGGGACGCAAATTCGATCCGCACGGCAACTTGCACGACTGGTGGACGGCGCAGGATGGAAAGGAGTTTGAACAGCGCGTGAGTTGCGTGGCCAATGAGTATTCGAACTTTGTGGCGGTCGACGATTTGAAGCTGAATGGCCGGCTGACGCTCGGCGAGAACACGGCGGACAACGGCGGCGCGCGCATCGCGCTGATGGCGCTGGAGCAATGATTGCCGATGACAAGACCGGAAAGAAGGGCAGAATATCGATGGCTACACGCCGGAGCAGCGATTCTTCCTGGGATTCGGACGAGTGTGGTGCGAGAAGCGGCGTCCGGAAGTTGCGCGCGATGCAGGTGCTGACCGATCCGCATTCGCCGGGGAAGTATCGCGTGAATGGTGTGGTGCAGAACATGCCGGAGTTCCAGAAGGCTTGGGGATGCAAAGCTGGACAGCCGATGGTGGCGGAGAATGCTTGCCACGTCTGGTGAGGGCGGCGGTCTCATAGGTGGGCTAGATCAAAGCCCCATCCTGGAGGCCGCAAAGGTGCGACGTTAGGACGGGGCACGTTTGCGTTCCGCACAATGCTTATGACTGAGGCGTCGCTAGGACGACTTTCGCTCCGGTGGAGTGACAGGTGTCGACCACGTGGACGACATCCGCGAATGGAGTGGGCCGTCTGTTTTCAGCAGAACCATTTTCTCAGTCCGAGCTTGTAAATAGCTGTCGTGAGCAGATTTCTCAGATCGGACAACGGTACTTCCGGCGTGTTGAGCTTGACAGCGTCGGGATCTGCGGTCGGCATTTCGATCTGCACGAGGGTCTTCGGCGCGACGAGCGCGGCGATCAAGCGAGACGTCCAGGCCTTTCGGGGGAACCATGTGTTCCCGGCTGCAGCCGAATTCGTTGGGGCCGTCAGCAGGACCGGAGCGTCAAACTCGATTTTGTGGGCCGCTGTGAGCACGGATTGAACATCCGAATAGGAGCGCGAGCGTCGGCCTTGATGTAGAGGTTTTGGTTGCGAAGACGGGGCGTGCGAATCATTTCATCCACCAGTGTAGCGGGGGTGACGGGGTCGACTCCGAAAAGAGTTTGCCCTCGCTGGTGACGCTACGATCCAGCCTGTCCTGATCGGCGTCGGGCATGGGTTGAGCATTGTTCGTGGTGCCAAGTCGACACTGATGCCTCTTTGCATTGCTGCGACCGGTGGACGAGGCTGGCGACGGCGAGCACGGCGGCCAGGGCTGACGACATGCGAAAATGAGGCGGGATTCCTTTTGGCGAATCATTCGATTGAATTCATAGCAGTACTCCTTTTTCAGGCTGGCCCAGCAAACAGTCGGGTTCTTGGATGAGTTTGCTGGCCTTAGCGGCATGCATTCTCGTCGCGGTTGAGGCGCCCGGACATCACGGCAGGGCCAGCCTGTCGTGGCTAGGTTTTCTGGCGTTATGGTTTTGCTCCGCCGAGGGACGCGGTGGCCAGCGTGCCACCGAGGCCCATGGTTTCGACTGCGGACGAGGGCACGATCACCATCGCACCCTTTTCCTTGATGGCTTCGTACAGCATGTTCATGGCGCGCAGATGCAGGGCGACTGGGTTTTCGGTGTAGACGGTGCCGCTTGCACGAAGCTTTTGGAGATTTCGTTTCCGCTTGCCCGAGGATGATGCGGGCCTGACGTTCGCGCTCGGCTTGCGCCTGGCGCGACATCGCATCTTCCAGGCCTTGCGGAATCTTCACGTCGCGGATTTCGACCGACTGCACGGTGATGCCCCAGGGGTTCGTCTTCTCGTCGAGAATGCGCTGCAGTTCGCGGCCCAGCGTTTCGCGCTCGGTGATCATCTGCGCGAGTTCGTGGCGTCCGATGGATTCGCGCAGAGCGGTTTGCGCGCTCAGGGTGATGGCCTCGACGAAATTCTCGACTTCGAGAATGGATTTTTCGGCGTTCCAGACCATCCAGAAGACGATGGCATCGACGTTGACCGGCACGGTATCGCGCGTAAGTGTCGATTCGGCAGAGACGCTGGCGACGCGGACGCGCTGATCCACGTAAGGGCTGAGCGTCTCGACGATCGGGACGATGTGGCACAGGCCGGGCCCGCGCAATCCGACATAGCGGCCCAGGCGCAGGACGGCGACCTTCTCCCACTGACGCACGACCTTGATCGCGAACAGGAAATAGAGCGCCCACCAGAGACTCCCGATGACGGCAAACGCCGGTTGTCGCGTCGGCTGCGAGATTGCGATACCGGTCGAGGCGCATACCGCGAAAAGCAGCAGTGCGACACCGTTGACTTCGTTCATTCGGATTTTTGCCATGATGACTATCTCCTTTGAGCGGAAGCGGGCAGCAAATCGCGCAACCGTTCGATCACTTCTTCCAGAGTGAATCCGGCGGAGCCCGCGCGGGCCGCGAATTCACCGGCCATCTGGCCGAGCTGACGTTCGCGCTCGGCTGTTTTTCTTTCCGGCTTTTTGTCGCTGATGAATGTCCCTGTGCCCTGATGAGTTTCGAGCAGCCCGCCAATTTCGAGTTCCCGATAGGCGCGCATCACCGTGTTGGGATTGATGGCGAGATCGACCGCGAGCTGGCGCACGGTGGGAAGTTGGTCCCCGGCAGTCAGAGAGCCGGAAGCGAGTCCGCCGCGCACTTGATCGATCAACTGGCGGTATACAGGGACGCCGCTGTGCAGGTCGAGAGCGAATTGAAAGACCGCGCCGTTCCCGTTCTTTCTTGCCATGTGTGACAGTGTACTATAATATTAGTACAATATGTCAAGTACTTTTTTGGAATTTCGTTTTGCTTGTGCTGCTCCAACAGCCAGGAGCAACACTGGAAAAGTCTTGTCATCCCGAGCAAATCGAGGAATCTGCTTTTGGCTGGCGCAAGAATTACGTCGGCGACAGCAGATCGCTTCGCGGCCAAGAATCGGTCGTTTGCAATGTGGACGGTTTTCAATCGGAAGACAATGGAGGTTGCCTTATGAATCGCACGTTGATCGCAACGAAGGAGTCTATCGCGTCAGGCAATGCATGTCCGCGCTGGCTGCCCTCGCAGTCGGATTGTCATTCTTCGCCTTGTGGTTTTGGCTCTTGCCGGGATGGCTGGGATTCCGCGTAGAAACGGCTGGATCAGCACGCTGGAGATGGTTGGCTGCGATTCCATCCGTTCTGGGATTCACCGTCGCGCTGCGCTGCGTTTGGGATTTCGGATGGACCGGCCGCGGAACACCGGCGCCCTTCATCCCTCCGCAGAGACTTGTCGTTGTTGGTTTCTATCGCTACGTGCGCAACCCAATGTATGTCGGGTTTGCTACCGGCTGGATCGGGCTCTGGATTGTATTTGGCCACGCCACCTTCTGGATGGTCGCGACGGTCGTCGCGGCAGCACTGGCTGTGCATCTCTTCGTTGTGCTGTACGAAGAACCAACGCTGGGTTCGACCTTCGACGGAGATTACGAAGAGTATTGCCACAACGTCCGGCGGTGGTGGCCACGCCTCCAACCTTGGATTCAACCGCTCGCCTGACTTGCGTTAGTGCTTGCCGCCGCTGAATCCCTTGCGCCGTTGTTCGCTGTAGCGGTGCAGCGCGTCGAGGATGATGGGATACGCTTCGGTTGGAGGCAGAATCTCGTCCACCTCGACCGCTTTGCCCTCGAGTTGTTTGTAGTCCTGGAAAAAACGCCGCAGCATGAGCAGGCGGTGCGACGGCATCTCCGACGCCTGGTGATATGAGTTGAACTCAGGATCTTGCGTAGCGACGGCGATGATCTTGTGGTCCGGCTTGCCTTGGTCGATCATCGTCATCAATCCGACAGTGCGGGCGTGAATGATGGTGAGCGGAACCACGGTTTCCTGGCACAGGACGAGCACGTCGAGCGGGTCATCGTCTTCGGCGAAAGTCTGCGGAATGAATCCGTAGTTCGCCGGGTAGTAGACGGCGGAATAAAGGACGCGGTCGAGCCGGATGAGTCCGCTGGTCTTGTCGAGCTCGTACTTCACGCTGGAGCCGAAGGGGATTTCGATTACGCAGTCGAATTCCTGCGGAAGTTTGTCGCCGGGGGTTACGTCATGCCAAGGATGAATCATGAGTTCAAATATGCTCCGTGATTCATCATTCTAGCGGACCCGAGGATGGAGAGGACTTCGGCATTGAAGAACTTGCTTCAAAACATGTAACCCCACTTCTGGCAACGCCGCCCAGAAGTGGGGTATCCGATTGTCTTCACCGACTTGAATTCTGAGTTACGGAGTTAGACGGAATTCACTGTGTAACGGTGCCTGGGAGTTGTCGCCCACCCAAACGTCGAACTGTTCCGGTTCAACTACCCATTGCTTCTTAGTCGGACTCCAGAACTGAAGCTCGTCGGGCCCGAGCTTGAAGTGCAGAGTCTGCTTTGCTCCCGCGGCGAGATTCACTCTCTGAAAGCCTTTGAGTTGCCGGACAGGGCGAGAAGCGCTCCCGGCTCGCTGATGAATATAGAGCTGTGCAACGGCGTCTCCGGCACGGTTGCCCGTGTTGGTCACTTCGACAGAAACATCTAATGCAGCTCCGACTTTCGCCTGAGATCCGCTCAGCTGCAAATTGCCAAACGAAAAGTTTGTGTAGCTCAGTCCGTAGCCGAACGGATACAGCGGAGTGCTCACGATATCCCAGTAGCGCGATTTGAAATCGGCAGCGTCTTCCGGCGCGTGAGTGCGGGTGTGGTTGTAATAAAGCGGAAGAGTGGCGGAGTTGCGTGGCCAGCTCACGGGAAGATGTCCCGCAGGATTCGCGTCGCCAAAAAGGATGTCGGCAATTCCGTTGCCGCCCTGGCTGCCTGCATACCACGTCTCAAGAATTGCCGGGACATGTTCGGAGGCCCAACTGATATCCAGAGGGCGTCCGTTGACCAGCACAAGCACGACAGGCTTACCCGTTGCGACGACGGCCTCGAGCAACTCCTCCTGACCTCCTGAGAGTCTGCAGGGACGCGCGCGAAGCGGCTTCTCCGCTCATCAGAGCGATTTCTCCCATCACCAGTACGGCGACGTCGCTCCGCTTCGCGAGCGCAATGGCGTCTTCGAACCGCCTGACGCGCCTCTTCCGGCGTCTGTTCTGGTTGCTCTTTGACAGTGATAATGGGCGCATTTTCAAAGAACGATGGAATGTCCCGGCGGATGTTCGGGCCATGCGCGAATCCCACCTGAACGCCGCTGCCGACTTTGTCTTTGATCCCTTGCAAGATGGTAACGGTCGGGCCCGGCTTCGTCAGGGATCCCCATAATCCGAGCAGATCCTGGTCGGCATCGGCAAGCGGACCGATGACTGCGATGGATTTGATTTTTGATTTATCCAAGGGCAGGGTGTTCTGTTCATTTCGCAAGAGCACGACAGATCGTTGCACGGCTACGCGCGCGCGTTCGCCATGCTCTGGATCATTCATCACCTGATCAAGTTTCGATTCGTCGACGAACGGATGCTCAAAGAGTCCGAGGCGAATCTTGGCTTCCAGGATTGGAAGAACGGCATCGTCGATTTGCTGCATCGAAATGCGCTTCTGTTTGACTTCCTCTGCCAGATATTTCAGGTATGTCCCGCTGGCCATATCCATATTCAGGCCGGCACTGAATGCCTTTTCAGTCGCGTCCTGGCCATCGCGCGCGTAGCCGTGGATGATCAGGCTGTGAACAGCGTTCGCGTCGCTGACGACGAAGCCCTTGTATTTCCAGTCGTCGCGCAGGACGTCTGTCATGAGCCAACGATTGCCGGTCGCGGGAACGTCGTTGAGATCCATGTACGCGCTCATGAACGTAGCGACGCCGGCATCGGCGGCCGCTTTGAATGGCGGCAGGTATGTATTCCACATCTCTTCGTCGGGAATGTAGGAAGAATCGTAGTCGCGGCCGCCATCGGCCGCGCCGTATCCGGCAAAGTGCTTGGCGCATGCGAGAACGCGGTCGACCGCGCCGGGTTGTGTTCCTTGAAAGCCCAGTACCTGGGCACGAGCGATCGCTGCTCCAAGATAAGGATCTTCGCCGGCGCCCTCGACCATTCGCCCCCAGCGCGCATCGCGCGCGATGTCGAGCATCGGTGCGAACGTCCACTCAATTCCTGCGGCGCGGGCCTCGCGAGCTGCAATGGTCTGCGCCCCTTCAACCATGATTGGATCCCACGACGAAGCCATGGCGATCGGTGCCGGGAAAATCGTGTGATATCCGTGGATGACATCAAGGCCGAACAAGATCGGAATATGTAGACGCGATTCGTCGACTGCAATGTGCTGCCAGACATTGATTTCTTTCGGATCCTTCACCCACAAAACGGAACCCGCGCCATATTTCCGGACGACATCCTTCGGGTCGCCGACTTGCTCTTTGAACTCAGGGATATCGAAACCGGGAAGCTGCGAGAGCTGCGCGACTTTTTCCTCGAGTGTCATCTGGCGCAACAGATCTTTAGCGTTTGGGTGAGTTTGTGCGAGTGCGAAAGAGATGCTGTACGTAATAAAAATTGAGAGGACTGCGATGGGGCGGAAGAAATGACTCCGTGAAACCGGACCGGACATGGGTTTATCTCCTAGGATTGGAAACTGCAGGCAGGCGCGGAACGTGGGTTGTATGAAGCTGCATCGCGTCGTGGCGACTGGACTTTAGACGGGAGAAGTGTAAACCTTCGCGGGCAATTGGAAGGACGATCTTTGCGGCTCACCGCTTCGCAAGACGCCGGTTCGGGAAAGCCAGAGCAATCCCCTTTTGTAGCCTGGCGGAAATAGAGCGCGGATTTCTCGCGTCGCGTTCGCGTTGCCTGCTTGTTCGAAATGACAAGGGCTTTGCGCAGCCGTAACCTTGATTCCCGCTCGTCTGGCGCGTAAAGTTAAGTGCGGGGTCCTTCCCAGCGGGGCGTCCTTAATGTCGAGTCAAACCAATACTTATCTCAAGTTCGGAAGCGTGACGGCGGTGATTTTGCTGCTTCTCGGCTACCTGGCGTACACCGGCGTGCAAGATAGCAAGAGTTATTACGTCACCATCAAAGAACTTCACAAGATGGGCGACGGCGCCTATGCCAAGCGCCTGCGCGTAGCCGGAAATGTGAAGCCGGGTTCCATCAAGCGCACGGGGACGCACGTTCAGTTTGTGCTGATGGAAGAAGACCAGTCTCTGGCTGTGGATTACACCGGGACAGAGGCGCCTCCGGACACGTTCAAAGATGATTCGCAAGCCCTCGCTGACGGACGTTTCGATCACGACGGAACTTTCCATGCGAAGCAGCTTCAGGCGAAGTGCGCTTCAAAATATGCTCCGCAGCAGCCTAGCGCGCCCAACGCAGCACCGGCGGCGCAACCGACAAAAAGCTTGACGCAGGTTCAATCCGGATCAAGCCAGACTGCCGAGTAATTGAAGCTGCGTTTCAGACAACCGCAACTTCCCTCGCCGGCCCGCATTCGAACCCGTGTTTGCTCTTGTGATTCCTGCATGGCCAATCAGTGGTAGACCTCGCCGTAACGGGCGATTGACCAGGATTTTCCCACCATTTATTTTCGCCCTTGTTCGAGCAAGTTTCGATAACCCGGCCCTGTAACTGCTCCAGGAAAAAATCAAAAAAGCACAGGAGAATCCATGTCCCTATTTGTATCTGACCAAGGGGCGGCTGGTGGTTGTGGCAGTGCCCGCACGATGAACACACTTCTCACAATGAAATCCTTCGCCGCGATGGCTCGATTGTTACCGCTGGCGGGTTGCCTGATGGTGCTGGCGCCCCGCTCTTTTTCGGCGACGGTGGCTGTCGGAACCTGCACCAAGCTGGCGTTCTACTCGTCTATTCAGACGGCCGTGAACTCGGTGCCATCAGGATCGACCATCAAGGTTTGTCCCGGCACCTATGCCGAGCAGGTTGTAATAACGAAAAAGCTGACCTTAATCGGAGTGTCGGGAGACGGCCAGGCGGGTGCTTCGGCTTCAGGTGCGAACAATCCGACGATCGTAGCTCCGTCGGGTGGCGTGGTGGCCAATACGTCAGATCTTTTCGACAATAGCGCGATTGCTGCGCAGGTAGCGGTTCTGGCGTCGACTGAATCGACCACGCCTGTCGTTGTCAACATCACGAACATCGCCGTTGATGGAAGGAACAATCAGCTTGGTGGATGCGGCACAGACCTGGTCGGAATCTACTACCAGAATGCTTCGGGAACCGTCGATCACGTCGCTGCCAGGTTTCAGGAACTAACCACGGGCCTCGGTGGCTGTCAGGGCGGGCTTGGAATTTATGTACAAAGCGGCTACGGCAGTGGAGGGACGGCAGCAGTCACAGTGGAAAGCAGCAGCGTCCACGACTACCAGAAAAATGGAATCACTGCGGATGGCAGCGGTACGACTTTCACGTTGAACAACAACTATGTGGTCGGGGCCGGTGCGACTCCCGTTATTGCTCAGAATGGAATTCAGGTGAGTGACGGAGCTAACGGCAAGGTTTCGAACAACACGGTGACCGATGACGTGTACGTCAATCCCAGCAGCGGGCCGTTTTTTTCCGCATCCGGAATCCTCCTCTACGATTCGGGTGGAACATCGGAGAGCAAGCTCACCATCACCGGAAACACAATTAGTAACTCGCAAGGCGCGATCGTTCTTTTCGCGGATTCGGCCGGAACCGCGGATTACAACACGGTCACGTCCAATCAGATTACGACCAGCCCGGGCGCCGGACCGTTCATGCTGGATGGAATCGACATGTGTGGCAATCACAACACCGCCAAGTCCAACACGATCTTCAACAGCTCAGGCGCCGGCGTTCACATTGACAGTCAGTGCACGGAGTCGACCGGCGCGAGCGGAAATAATTCAACTGTGACCAACAACACCGTGAACGAGGCCTGCGCCGGAGTGCTGACCGGAAACGGTACGGGTAACAGCGAATCGAGCAACACCACATACAACGTGCTTGCCACCGTGCAATCCGGGGATGCGTGTCCAGTCACAGCCAGCGCGAAGGCGAAGCGACGATTGCGGCCTCAGCCGTTAGGACACTAGACGTTGCTACATGGACGAGGGCCGCGGAAGATGCGGCCCGCATTTCTCGGTTCGAGTACGGCCGAGTCGAGTTCCTCCTTTGCAAAATCCCGTTGAAATCCATAGATTCTTTGCTGTGGCGAATCGATAATTCTTTTCGCCTTACTTTTCCGTGAACAGCCAATCAAATTTTCCCACCCCACCGATCATTGTGTGCAGCAACGTCATCAAGCAGTTCGGGCGTTTTGCGGCGTTGCGGGGCGTGACCGCCGAATTTGATGGCGGACGCTTCCACGCCATTCTCGGCGACAACGGGGCAGGGAAGACGACTCTGTTGCGGGCGTTGGCGGGACTGGCGCGGCCCACTCGCGGTGACATCTCGATCTTTGGCAAGACTCCGCAGGACGCGTGCCGCGACATCGGGTATATGGCACACCCGTCGCTGCTCTACGACGAAATGAGCGGCATGGAGAACCTGCGCTATTTCGCGCAGCTTTACGGCATTACGGGCGATCAACGATGCGCAGAAGTGATTCGCGCGGTCGGACTCGATCCCGAACTCACCCGGCCCGTCGGCCAGTACTCGCAAGGCATGCGGCAGAGAATGTCCCTGGCGCGAGCGATTCTGCACGATCCTGGAATCTTGTTGCTCGACGAGCCCTTTTCCAACGTGGATGTGAACTCCGCGCGCGAGATGGTGGGATTGCTGAAGGGGATGCGCAATAGCGGCAAGACTATTTTCGTCGTCACCCATCAGGCGATGCTGCTCGAGGGCGTGGCGGACGAGTTCGTCTGGATGGAAGCCGGGCAGATTGTCGACCGCACAACCTCAGCAATGGACGGCGCCCGGCACCGCGAGGGCGTCCAATGAATTCGCTCTGGGCCGTCTCATTGGCAACGTTGGTGAAAGACATTCGACTCGAATGGCGGTCGAAAGACGCGCTCAACTCGATGTTGTTCTTCTCGCTGCTGGTGGTCGTGATCTTTGTTTTTTCGTTTGACCCCCTGGCGGAAGAATCGCGACATATCGTCGGAGGACTCGTCTGGATCGCATTCCTCTTTGCAGCGGTTGTTGCCCTGAATCAGACGTGGGCGCGTGAACTGCGGAATCAGGTGCTCGACGCGTATAGAGTCTCGCCAGCTCCGGCGACCGCGCTGTTTCTCGCGAAGGCTGTCGGCAACTTCATTTTTGTGAGCGTGCTCGAAAGCCTGATGGTCCCGCTGTTCATCGTCTTTTATAACCTGCGCGCTCTCGGACCGGCTTGGCAGTTGATTCCGGTGGCATTGCTGGGAACATGGGCGCTCGTCGTGAATGGAACTTTCTTTGCCGCGATGTCGGTGCGCACCCGCAGCCGCGAGCTGATGTTGCCTCTGCTCCTGTTTCCGATCTCGATCCCGGCGGTGATCGCCATGGTGGCGGCGACGACCTCCATTCTGACCGGCGAGGACTCCGCGCACTTCTACATCGTGTTGCTTCTCACCTACGATGTGGTGTTTACTACAGCTTGTCTGGCTCTCTTCGAAACGATCTTGCACGCGGAATGAAGCGCCTCTTCCCAATTCTTTCGGTGATCACGGCGGCCTTCCTTGGGTACGCCCTCTACATGGCGCTGGTCGTAGCGCCAGCCGACGCGCAGCAGGGCGAGGTCTACCGGATCATCTATTACCACGTGCCTTCGGCGTGGACTGCTTTTCTTCTATTCTTCATCAACTTCATCGCTTCGATTCAGTATCTGGTCAGTGCGAAACCTTCAACCAAAAAGGCCGCAAACCGGATCGCCATCGCGATTGGAATCGTTGGAGTCATCGTCACCTATCTCCCGCCGGTAAAGAAATTGATCCCGGCAGGAATGGAGCCGAGTGCCGTGGCGACTACGATCGTCGCGATTCCGTTGTTCTACTTCCTGATCGGCAAGTGGTTTCAGGGACAGCGACTGGATGTTCTCGCCGTCACCAGCGCGGAAGTTGGAGTGGTGTTCTGCACGATCGTGCTGATCACCGGCCCGATTTGGGCGAGGCCGGTGTGGGGCATCTGGTGGGCGCCGGGGGATATCCGGCTGACTTCGACGCTGGTGCTATGGCTCATTTATGTGAGCTACCTCGTGCTGCGGCGATTCTCGAACAGTGCCCAAACGCAGATGCTCGCCGCCGCTCTCGCAGTATTCGGCGCGCTCGACGTGCCGCTGGTATACCTCTCGATCTGGTTTTTCCGAACGCAGCATCCTCAGCCGGTCATCGGAGGCGGTGGATCGATCGATCCCCGTATGCTTCATACGCTTCTTCTCAGTTGGATGGCGTTTCTCTGCTTTTGCGCTCTGGTGTGCTGGTCGAGATTCCGCCTTGAATTGCTGAAGAGGGAAGTGGAAGAGGCGCATGCAATGGAATCCATGGCGGGCGCGAGCGCGCTACCGCGGGCAAGCATGCCGCTGGGTCGGAGTTCCCGATGAATGCCGTCAAGTTTCTGATTGCCGCCTATATTGCGACCTGGGTGATCCACGGATTTTATTTGGGAACCCTCGTCATTCGGTTCAGGAAGCTGCGCCAGCAGCTGAAGGAACTGGGTAAAACCGATAAGGGCCTGAAGAATGCCGTCGATTCCACGGCGTATCGGCTGAAGCGGCCCTGATGCGGATCGTCAGTGAGTTGTTTTCAGTTCGGTCTGGAGGGCGGAAAGAAACTGCGTGCCTCCGGCCGACTGCAGGAACTCGTAGTCTTCGATCATGGCGGCAGTACCCACCCGCGAGGAGGGAATCTGGGCCTCGACGCGGATTACCCGCGCGGTGAAGCGAATTCGGACCGCCTCGGTCAATGTGACGTGAGGAGGAAAAGTGAGCGTCACTTCGAGCTTGGTCCCGGTTGAAATCGGCTGGTCCAGATAGAAAAAGACTCCGCGTGCACTGACGTTCTGCGTCTCAGTTTGGAATTCGTGCGCGTCATCGAAACGCACGGTGGCAGGCAAGCGCATATCAAAGCGCCGCATCATTCGCCGTTCCTGTGCATTCGAATGCATGGGTCACCCAATGACGGTTCATGGCGAGAAGAAAAGCAGCCGAAAGGCAGCTGCCACCGAGATCCGAAGGCAATTGCTGCCCTCAATTTATCGATTTATTCGTCGTTTGCAAGAGCAAAATACCGCTTCGAACCTTTTTCGAGATGGGGATTACGGAGCTGGCAGAGAACAGCGCATCAGCTCGGAAAAGATCAGCACCCACGTGCTCAATTTATTGCCCGGGCCGCGGCATCTTTCAACATGAACGACTGCATCTGACCAATCTTGGAGCGGGCGCAGGGGGAAGTCGGCTTGACTTGTCTATCCGCCAGATGTTTAAGTAGTTATTTATTTTTCCGCCAGTTCCAGACCAGCAAGTTGCGGGCGAGGCTCGCCCCGGAAAACGCCGGGGCCGAGTCTGAGACGGCTCGTGCGCCATCTCTCATCTCACTCATGATCGGGCGTAAGAACGGGCTGATCGGAAGCGGAACGGGCGAGTAATGATCGAATTGCATCGGAGGAAACGCGTGAACGTAGATCGCCGTTGGTGGGTAGCATCCGTAGTACGGGGTCGTGTTCTGGCCGCCGGTCTGGGGTTGATGGGGGCTGGGTGCGCGGTTCTCGGGTTGGGTGCACATTCACGGCAGACTTCCGCAAAGGTTGCGCTCGACGCGATTTCCGGCCATGGCGACAGTTCTGGCATGCTGGCCGAGATCGGTCTTTCCAAGGAAGCAAAGTCGCAGTTGGCGTCGCGATCACTCTTTACTGGACTTCCCCTGCGGTTCGAGCCGAACCAAGGACAAGGAAACCTCGACCCAGCCGATCCGCGAGCCCGATTCGTGTCGCGAGGCGCCGGATACAGCCTGTTTCTCGGATCCGAGGGAGCAATCCTAAGTCTTGTGTCCCGGGATCAGCCCGCAAAGAAGCTCAGTGAAGGGTGGCGCGACCCGAATGCAGTCACTGCAGATGAAACTCGCTGGTGCCAATCCGCATGCGTCCCTGTCGGCGGCCGGTCCACTTCCTGGAAAGAGCAACTATTTCATCGGCAATGATGCGGCGAAGTGGCGCACCGGAGTTCCTCAATTTGCTCAGGTGCGGTACGACAACGTTTATCCCGGAATCAATCTCGTTTTCTACGGAAACCAAGGCAAGCTGGAATACGATTTTCAGGTCGCTCCTGGCGCTGACCCGGCGCAGGCCGAACTGGAGTTCAACGGAGCGCAGCAGCTTCAGGTTGTTGATGGCGCTCTGGTCATCCAGGCCGGCGCCGACAGCGTCCGTCTCGATGCGCCCCGCGTTTATCAAGAGATTGCGGGACAGAAACAACCTGTCGAGGGATCTTTCGTTCTTCGCGGACCCGAACCGCGCTGGATTCGCGATTGGAGCCTACGATCGCTCGCGCGAACTGGTCATCGATCCGATCCTCAACTTTTCGACCTACTTTGGCGGCAGCGGCGACGAACATTCCACCTCCGTTGCGGTGGATGGAAGCCTGAACGTCTACATCACCGGCAGCACGACTTCTCCGAATCTGCCATTCACCGCCGGCGTGTTCCAGACCACTCTAACCGGAACGCAAAATGTGTATGTGGCGAAGATTCAGCCGCCCTTGGGGCGATTCCGGCCTCGCTCGATTACATGACCTACCTGGGAGGAAACGGAACCGATTCGCCGGTTGGAATCAAAGTCGACGGCGCTGGAAATGCTTTTATCGCTGGCACGACTTCCTCCACGAATTTTCCGACGACCGCTACGACGGCGTATCAAACTGCCATTGAGACCGGCAGCACCGGAACCTCGCACGCATTTGTCACCGAACTGAACAGCGGTCCCACGCCAGCTTCGGCTTCAGAGCTCATGTACTCGACTTACCTCTCGGGCAATGGAACCGACGTCGCGAGCGGCATGACGATCGACGCCTTGGGAAACGTTTTCGTCACCGGCACGACGACGTCGCAAGACGTAGCGAGCACGACCGATCAATTTCCCGCCAGCACCTTGCCGCAGGGGATTGCATTCCAAACGAACCCGCGTTCTTCGATCCAGTTTTTTGTGACGAAGGTGAATACGACGGCTTCGCGGACGGGAAGCATCTCCTATTCAACATATTTTGGCGGAGGTAATTTTGATACCACCACGCCGGTCGCGGTCGGAGGCGGTATTGCGGTCGATACAAACGGAAACGTCTACTTCAGCGGCACAACGAACTTCACTTATACCGGATGCTCCGGCTGCGGCAGCACCGATTTCCCCATTCTGAATGCATACCAGCCGTGCCTTGATACCGCACCTCCAACCGTGATCGTCAATCCCGCGGTTTGCACGGCCAGCACGGCAACCACCGAATCGGATGCGTTCGTGGCGAAGCTGAATCCCACGGCCAATCAGGGACAACAGCTTCTGTGGTCCACCTATCTCGGCGGATCGCAAACAGACTCGAGTACAGGCGTGGCGTTTGATACCGGGGCAGCGAACGTCTATGTCGTCGGCACGACGAACTCGCAGGATTTCGTTGCCGCGACTTCGCTCGCCACGTTTGCTTCGTATCAGAAGTGCCTGAACAATCTCCCAGTGACGACGACCGGAACCGTTACCTGCACCACGCAAACCGATCCGGCCCCGACGGATGCTTTTGTCGCGCGCGTGAGCAATCCGACCAACACGACGGGCACTCCCGTGAATGTCACACTCGGATACTTTTCCTACCTCGGCGGAAGCGGCAACGAAACCGGTTCGGCGATCACGGTGGATTCCGCAGCCGGCGCGATCATTACGGGCTCGACCCAATCTCCGGTTGTGCCGCCCATTACCACCGACGGCAACTTCCCAGTATCTCCCTATCCGAACTCGATTCAGAGCGCTCTGAATGGCACGCAAGACGCCTTTGTAGCGCGCTTGAATACTCAGCTGTCATTGGACAAACGACGATCGCTTCGTGGGCCAACTACTTTGGCGGCAGCGGAACGGATTCGGGTACGGGCATTGCGCTCGACGTGAATCAGGACACCTACCTTGCCGGCGAAACCAATTCGGCGGACCTGTTCTTGTCGAAGCAGCTTTCGACAACGCAGGGAGGCAATTACAACGGCGGCTACGACGCGTTTGTGACGCAGCTCGGAACGGCAGTGAGCCTGTCCATTCAAGGCGTGTTGACGCTGGGAACGGATCAGACCTTCATTGCCGCCGGCAATCAGGCGACGTTCACCTACACGATCACGAATAACGGACCTGATCTGGCCAGCAACATTACCGTCACCGACAATCTGAGTTCGACCATCACCGGAGTTCCTCTCACCTTTGTGTCGGCTGCGACGACATCAGGCACCTGCGGTGGAGTCTCTACGGCGAGTACCGTCAGTTGCAGCATCCCGTCTTTGCAATCCGGTTCGACCGCGACGGTCACGATCGTGGTCACTCCCAACCCGAATAGCAGCGGCAGCCAGGCGACATTCAATGGCGGAACGGTTCAGGTGTCCGGTCAAGGCAACATTGTGTTTGCGCAGACCTCCGTTCCTGCGACGATGTCAGATTTTGCCGTTCAGGTGAGCCCGACCAATCAAAGTGTCGCGGCGGCCGGAGATGCGGCGATATACCAGGTCAGCTTGACTCCGCATCCTCTTTTCCAGCCAGGCATCACCCTTTCTTGCACGGGCCAGCCCACGGGAGCAGCGTGCAACTTCACGCCGACCGGCCAATTACGCTGCAGGGCGTCAGCGGGGCGACTGCAACGCTGAGCATATCAACGACGGCTCGTCCGATCATCACTCCGGCTGCTCCTCTTGTTGCCACGGCAGTTTTACGCGCTGTGGCTCGGCATTCCGGGACTGATGCTCTTGGTGGAGGCGGACGCCGTCGGCGCCACATTGCGGGCATCACGATGCTGTGTTTGACCTTCGGACTCCTGTTGATTCTCCCGGCCTGCAGCAAGAGCAACGCGCAAGCGCCTGTCACAGGAACGCCTGCAGGAACCTACACCATCACGGTCACGGCTACTTCGGGGACCGATTCTAAAAGCCAGACGATTTCTCTGATGGTTCCGTAAATCTGTCAGAAAGTCTGTTACAGAATGAGCAAAGCCCACGGTGAACGCCGTGGGCTTTTTCTCTCTGGAAAAGTTTCGGTTACGACTACGCGCCCGCCGAGAGCTTGTGATGACCAGCTTTCACTTCCGCGATTCCATACTGCCGAATCTTGTAGAGCAGTGCTTTGTAGCTGATCTGCAGGATGGCGGCAGCTTGCTTGCGATTCCAGTTGGTCTGCTCGAGCGCTTGAGCGATGGCTTGTGCTTCAGCCTCGTCCTTCGCGGAACGCGCCAGCGATTTAAGGCCACCCGCATCACCTTTGCCTGAGTGATCTCCGTGGCCGCCGCCGTTTCCGTCATCCTTGGGACGGAATTCGCTGACTGCGAGACTCTCGTCGCCGAGAATCAAATAGCGTTTCAGAAAGTTATTCAGCTCGCGTAAGTTGCCGGGCCACGAGTGATCCTGGCAAGCCTGCAGCAGATTTGGAGAGAGCGGCAATGGAGATCGGGCATAACGCTCGGCCATCCGCGTCATCGAATGCTTTAACAGGATTGGAATTTCTTCCTTGCGATCGCGCAGCGGCGGCAGGCTCAGCGTGAAAGCATTGAGGCGGTAGTAAAGATCTTCGCGCAGTCGCTTGGTCGCGAGCGCTTCGGGAATGTTGATGTTTGTGGCGGCCAGAATCCGGACGTCAACCTTGATCACCGAACGGCTGCCGAGCCGCGAGAACTGCTGGTCCTGCAAAACGTGCAGAAGTTTTGCCTGCAGCAGCGGCGGCATCTCGCCGATTTCATCGAGCAGGATCGTGCCCTTGTTGCACAACTCGAATTTGCCCGGCTTCGCGTGCGTGGCGCCTGTGAATGCTCCGGGCTCGTATCCAAACAATTCGCTCTCGAGCAGGTCGCCTGGAACAGCGGCGCAATTGACTTTGAGGAAAGTGCGATGGGCGCGCGGCGAAAGCTTGTGAATGAGCCGCGCCAGCACTTCCTTGCCGGTACCGCTCTCGCCCAGCAACAGCACTGGGATATCGACGTTCGCCACCAGAGCTGCCTGCGATCGAATCTTGCGCATCGCCGGGCTGGCCGCGATGAAGAAGGTGTCTTCCGCCAGTTCTTCGACTTCTCCCGTGAAGGTCTGCTTGCCTTGTCCGAGGCAAAGATCGATCACAGCGTCGAGTTCTGCTTTCTGAAAGGGCTTGGTTAGATAATCCTGAGCGCCAAGCTTCATGGCGTGCACGACTTTGCGGGTGTCGGCGACGCAGGAAAGCATCACAACTTTAGAGCCCGGCTTCTTCCGCCGCAGTTGTTCGAGCGTCTCCAAGCCGTCGATGCCGGGCATCAGGACATCGAGCAAAACGAGATCGGGTTCCAATCCCTTGTCAATCTTTTCAAGAGCTTCTTCGCCTGTGGTCGCAGTCTCGACCTTGTAGTCGTCGACCTCAAGAAGAGTCTTGATGTAACGCAGCATTCCCGGTTCATCGTCAACCAGCAGGATTTTGGCAGTTTTTTTCATTATTTTTTTCCCTTGCTGGCGGCGGCAGCAGCAGGTTTAAAAGGAATCAGGAAAGAAAATTTGCAGCCCGCTCCGGGATCGCTTTCAACCCAGATTTTTCCGCCCATGCCTTGCACCAGGCGGCGCGCGATCGCAAGGCCCAATCCCATGCCGTCCTGGCTCTCGCTACCGGGCGCGCGGAAAAAGTCATCGAAAACTTCCAGATGAAATTCCGCAGGAATCCCCGGACCTGTGTCGGACACGCTCACTTTCACAGAGTTCGGATGCGCGAGATTCTGGCGTCGCCGCTCAGAAGTAGATGGAACCGAAGCCGCACGCCGATCCCACATGTGAGGTTCCGCATGCAACCAGACTGTTCCACCCTGCGGCGTGAACTTGTAGGAGTTCTCCAGAAAATTCGAAATGATGCGCTCCAGCTTGGGCGTATCGAATGGAAAGACCGGCAACTTGTCGTTGGCCAGAAAGTACAGAGCGATTCCTTTTTCCTGGAAGCGATTCGACCAGAGGCGGCACACTCCCGACAGACAGTCGTTGATGTTGCGCGGTGTCGAACTTCATTCGAAGTCCGCCCGTTTCGAGAGCGCTGTAAGTCAGGAAATCCTGGATGAACTGCTGCAGGCGCTTTCCGCTCTCGCGCATGTCTTGCAAGACTTCGCGCTGGCGATCGCTGATCGGCCCCAGCTTCTCGCTGTGAAGCAGTTCGATGTATCCGTTCAGAATCGAAAGCGGCGTCTTCAGATCGTGAGCTGCAGAACCGAGCGCGTTCGTCGTGCGATGCAGTCGCTCGCGGAGTTCCTTGTATTCGTGCAGCAGGTTCTCAGGGCTGGGCACATCCGCGTCGACGGGCAAGGCCGCCGTCGGTGACGGCTCAATCGCCGCGCCTGCGTCGGGATTACACGAGTTCTTACGCACGGGTGCCATACGGTGAAAGACCACAGGTTGACACGGGGAGAGGAAAGTCGGGCACTCGTCTTGTCAACAGGAGTGCTGGTAAGCAAAATCGTATGTCAGGGCAGGGGTGATGTCAACGAAAAATGGGCTCCGAAATTACCCAAGTGTAGCAAAACTCTGCACTTCTGGAGGTTGGTGTCCCGAAATCCAAGTCGACAAAGGAGCGAATATAAAGCGAACATAGTACCCGAAAATGCCGGGTTTCCTACTGGTTTTGCCGTCAATCCTGGATAAGTGCCAGTCTTGGCAGCCGCTTTCCGCGCATTTTCTCCCGAAATTTGGCCCCCTATGTGCTTTGAACCTGATTGTTGCTGAAAGGGACGACCGATGAACAGTTTGCTGCCCGAACGAGAACAGAGAAAGTGGGCCCGGCTGCCGTTGGCGATCCCCGTCTTCGTCCGGAGTCAGGACGACCAGGGAAAAGAGTTCCTGGAGTTCGCCACAGCCCTGAATGTAAGCGCAGGGGGCATGCTCGTGGCGATCCGCCGCGTGCTGCCCTCCTTAGCCCATATACGCCTGGAGATCCCTAGCGCCCCCGTGGCCGCCCTGACAGCCCTCCCCAGGGCCGCACGGAGCCTCAGGGCGCGTACGCTGCGCATTACGCCCGCACAGGGCTACTATTTGGTTGGCGTGAAGTTCTCCCGCCCCCTGGTGCTCTCCCCAGAGCCCGTCCGCCGAAAGAAAGCCCTTTCCGTGATGTGAAAATGTTTGCGCACGTACCGCAGAAAGGTGTTACTTTGGCGATCAAACGCTGGTTACTGCGGTTTGAGCTGGCGGCTCTTTGGTAAGTTGATAGTCTTCAACTACATAGTCTAGATTTAGAGCATCTGCTTGGAGCCGTACGCGATTGGCTCTCCGGATGCACAGTACGTTCTCTCCCCCCATTGGTAGAAACCAAACATGACAACTGGCAGTGTCAATACGCTCGTCCAGCCGTTGGGGGAGATGCCTCCGGACCACATCGTTTTTGGCCGGACTGAGGCGATGCGCGCGGTCCGCGATCGCTTAACCAAGCTGGCAGGTGCCAATGTGCCCGTGCTCATCCAAGGGGAAAGCGGGACCGGCAAAGACATTATTGCGCGGATGATCCACGCCGCTTCGCCGTGGCGCACCGGGCCCTGGGTCAAAGTAAATTGCCCTGCGATTCCTGGAACCCTGCTTGAAAGCGAATTGTTCGGCTATGAAAAGGGAGCCTTCACCGGCGCCTTTGGAATGAAGCCGGGCCGGGTGGAGATGGCGCACCGGGGCACGCTGTTTCTCGATGAAATTTCAGAGCTCGACATGTCACTGCAGTCGAAGTTGCTGCAACTCCTGCAGGACGGACAGTTCTGCCGCATCGGGGCCCAAGAAGACAAGAAGGTGGAAGTGCGCGTGGTCTGCGCCACCAACCGCAAGCTGGAACAGGAAATTGAGAATGGTACTTTCCGCTCCGACTTGTTTTACCGCATCAATGTCGTGAACCTGCACATGCCGGCGTTGCGCGAGCGGGCCAGCGACATTCCAGAACTGGTGGAATATTTCCTCGAATATCACAACCGGAAATACAACTGCCGTGCGAAGTCGCTATCCAGCGAGATGATGACCACGCTGCGGAAATATCATTGGCCGGGAAACATCCGTGAGCTGGAAAATCTGATTAAGCGCTACGTCATTCTCGGGAACGAAGAAGTCATCTCGGCCGACTTGACGCCGCGTGGTACGGATTTCTTCAACACCGAAATTCCTGTGGACGGCCAGATCTCGTTGAAGAAGCTGACTCGTCAGGCCGTGCGTGAACTCGAACGCAAAGTCATCCTGAAGGTCCTGCAGAATTGTCACTGGAACCGCAAACAAGCGGCACGAGCTCTCAGCATCAGCTATCGCGCGTTGCTGTACAAGATCCGTGACGCAGGTTTGCCTTCGAATCGGGTTGCGAAACAGCAGCACCTGGATGTGCCCAAGGAAGTCGCGGCAGACTAGCTAGCCGCGGCTGCACAGAGCGTAAACCCTCACGAATCCTTGTCATTCCGAGAGGCGAATTGCCGCGAGGAATCTGCGTCGTGCGGCAGTAGATTTCTCCCGTCGATCACAGATCGATGCCTCCGACGGATTCCGAGGAGCGAAGGGACGAGGAACCTGCTATTGCGTGCGCTACCTTGGTGCGGCGGATCGCGCTTCCTCCCGGCTCTCGGAATGACAAAGACACTTGCTGTGGCCCGTCGCCAATCCTGGGCATGGTAAGATTTTTCGTGCCGTCACGGCGTTGACTGGTTTCCCCGTTGGATAAACTGATCCGCTACCTGCAATTACAGCCACACTTTTGCGTCCGATTCCGGCGCATGATTCCTGACGCACCCACGAAGCTCATCTCTGACCGATCAAAGGCATCGCCGATGAAACTATCGGTGGTGATGCCGGTCTACAACGAAGAAGCGACTCTGCGAAAAGTCATCGATCGCGTATTTTCGGTCGGCCTCGATATCGAACTGCTTTGCGTGGACGACGGGTCGAAAGACCGGTCGCGTGAGATTCTTGCCGAACTTCAACTCGAACGCCCCGGCATGCGCGTTCTCTTGCAACCGAAAAATATGGGCAAGGGTGCCGCGTTGCGCCGCGGAATTCAGGAAGCGACCGGCGACTACGTGATCATTCAGGACGCGGATCTTGAGTACGATCCCTCGGACTATCGCCAGCTCCTCGGGCCGCTCGAAACCGGTCAAGCCGATGTCGTGTACGGTTCGCGCTTCCTCGGCAGCGGCCCGCACCGCGTTCTGTACTACTGGCACTCCGTCGGAAACTGGCTCCTCACCTTGCTCTCGAACATGTTGACCAATCTCAACATGACCGACATGGAAACCTGTTACAAAGTATTCCGCCGCGAAGTAATTCAGTCGATCCGCCTCGAAGAAGACCGCTTTGGGTTCGAGCCGGAAGTGACGGTGAAGATTGCCAAACGAAAGCTCCGCGTCTATGAAGTCGGTATCAGCTACTGGGGACGCACCTACGCGGAAGGAAAGAAGATCAGTTGGCGGGACGGCTTCCGGGCCTTGTTCTGCCTGGCGAAGTATTCATGGACAGAACCTGAACTGCCCGAGCCGGGACCGACTCCGGACCCTTCAGTGCCAGGCAGTTCTGCGAAAGAATAGCCGTATCGCTCCAACCCAGCCGGTGTGCACATTTCTGCACGCGTTCACAACGCAATCTAACGGTGCTAGAGTTTAAGCGCCGCTGCAGGCTCGCTCCAACGAGTCTCGTCTGGAAGGAGTGCGTATGAAACCCTCGCAGATACCGGGCAGCGCGAAGTGTGGCCAATCGCCGCTGCGACCCGAACATTCCGATCGTTACTGATGTGCTTCTCGAGCTTGGTTCTTCCCGTGTTTCTTCTGGCAAGCGCCTACTCTCAGGATGCGGCTCCTGTCTCATTTCGTCGCGTTCAACGCGCCGAATGCAGGCTCCGGGGCGTCGCAAGGTACCTTCCCCGCCGCCATCAACAAGAATGGCTGGATTGCAGGAACGGTCGTCTACAAGACCGGCGTCTCTCACGGTTTTCTGCGTCAGGCGAGCGGCGCATACATCGCGGTGAATGCTCCGACGGCTTCGCAGACTTTTGTGTCCGCCATTAACGCCAGCAATGAAGCGGTTGGATTCTTCAATACATCCGACTCTCATCAAAGCCTTCCTGCGAAATGCCGCGGGCAAATACACAGTCCTTGCGGTTACCGGCGCGGATACGACCGTGGCAACGGGTATCAATGCCAGCGAAACAATCGTTGGATACGAGCACGATACCAATGGCTTTCACGGTTTCTTGTGGACGGCAAAGGCTGGATTCACTGTGTTTGATGTCCCCGGTTCAGCCTTGGGCACAACGTTCCCGCTCGCTATCAACAACGCCGGAACCATCACCGGTTCCTATACCGACAGCAATTCATTCGGTCACGACTTTCTGCGCAACCCCACCGGAAAGTTCACGACATTCGAGCCGTTCGTTGGCGGCACGCGACACGCAGGCCACTGCGATCAACACGGGCGGACAGATTGCGGGTTGGGGAAACGACAGCGCAGGGACATACGGACGGATTTCTGAGAAGCGCAACCGGCGGGATCACAGAGTTTTTCCCCGCGGGCGCGCCCGGCACTCAACCGACCGCAATCAACGACGGCGGATCGATTGTGGGCTACACATTCACGACAGGATGCTGCGATTCGGCGTTTGAGCGGGATTCTTCCGGAACCGATTCTTACATTACGATTCCGTTCACAAACAGCGGCAGCCGGGCGTTCGGCATCAATACGAGCGGCGAAGTCATGGGTTCTTACGTCGATGCTGCCGGCGCGTTTCACGGATGGTTCGGAACGCCGTAGGTGCGAGCCGGTTATAGGAAGCGCGCTGAAAGTTAAAACAGCAATCTTTTAGGCGCCGCTTGCTCCGCTAGCTGATACGGGCAGATGACTCTGCACCGCGGCCAGCAATCCTTCTCGCAGAAACGGTCCGCTCGCCAGCAAACCAGTTAAAAGCGGATTCTTACGGTTGCACTGCAGCGGCTTGTTCTCGAGCGTGCTGACGAATCCTCCCGCACTTTCAACCAAAGCTGCGCCGGCGGCGACGTCCCATTCGTTTTTCGGAGTCAGTGTGAACGTGATGTCCGCCAGACCTGCAGAGACCAATCCCAGTTTGTAGGCGACCGAACCCATAGGACGAATCTGGTATTCGCCGTTCTGAAATTGCTGCCACTCGCCGCGCTTCACTTCGCTGCGGCTGGCCAGGATCAACGATCCCTTTAGATCGGTTCGCTGGCTCGGACGCGCAGGCTTTCCGTTGTACAGAACTCCGCAGTCGATGGCGCCGATGATGGTTTCCTTTGTTGCGGGATTGCAGATTCCTCCAGCCACAGGGCGTCCATTCTCGACGAATCCAATCGAAACGCAAAATTCCGGAATGCCCGCGACGAACTCTCGCGTTCCATCCAGCGGATCCACAACCCAGACGTGCTTCTTGCCGAGGCGCGAAGCATCGTCGACGCTCTCTTCGGAGAGCCAGCCCTCGCCTTCGCGAAGTAGATTCTGGCGCAAGACGGCGTCAACCGCGCGATCGGCTTCGGTCACGGGATCGTGTCCAATTTTGTATTCCGTTTCAATAGCACCTGGAGTGAAGCGGGCGAAGACGGTGCGGGCCGCGGCGAGAGCAGCATCAATGCGCGTGAGAATGTCAGCGTAGGCGGAAGAATTCATGTTTTCCCAATTCATTGCAAGAAGTTACGCCCATAACATGCGGGCGCCCGTAATCAGAAGCAAAGCGCAGAGGAGGCGACGCAACCAGACCATCGGTAAACGCGTCGCCAGGTGAGAACCGACCAAGCCTCCGGGGACAGAGCCGATCAACAAGGTGATGACCAGGGTGGGATCCACGTTGCCGGCCCTGAAATGGAGAAACCCGGTGGTGCCGGTCAATATGACGGCGTGAACGATGTCGGTGCCGACGTTCACTTTGGGCGGAAAACTGTAGAACAGCAGCAGCAACATCATGATGATGCTGCCCGATCCAACCGAAGTCATGCCCACCAGAAAACCGGCGACGAGGCCGATCAGAGACATGCCAGCGAATCCCTTCATCGTCGGCGGGCGGTGGGAAACCTTCTCTTCGATGCGCTTCTGGAACAGCAATAACACAGGAACGATGATCAGCAGCAAGCCGATCGCGCTCTTGATGAAGTTGTTGACGCCATCGCCGTAGAGATGACGAATGTGCATCAGCAACTTCACGCCGCAGATCGATCCCGGAACACTTCCAATGGCAAGGGCGAGTACGACTTTCCCCTTGACCGTGCCTTTTTTCAGGTGCAGCAGGCTGGCGGGCACTTTGGTGAAGAAATTGAAGAGTGCGTCGGACCCAACCGCCATAATCGCGGGAATTTTCAATCCAAAAATCAGCACGGGGAGCAGCAGAACGCCGCCCCCCACGCCGCTCAGGCCGATGAGAACGCCAACGATAAAACCAACCAGTATTTTGGCTGCTATCAATGACATGATCGACCCGTGGTCCCTTTTATGCTGTGGCCCCGTTCACACCGATGAATCCTTCGCGCTCCAGGTGCAGCACGATCTCCTGGGCAGCTTCCTCGGCGGAAAGTTCGCCCGTATTGATCGTGACGTCGGCATCGGCGGGAACTTCATAGGGATCGGAAATCCCGGTGAATTCCTTGAGAATGCCGGCGCGAGCTTTGGCGTACAGACCTTTACGGTCCCGCTGCTCGCAAACGTCCACCGAAGTCGCGATGTGAACCAGGATGAAGCCACCGTACGGCTCGATCATCTGGCGCACGTGTTTGCGCGTCGCATCATACGGAGCGATGGGCGCGCAAATCGCGATACCGCCGTTCTTGGTGATTTCCGACGCAACGTAACCGATGCGGCGGATGTTGATGTCGCGATGCTCTTTCGAGAATCCGAGTTCCGATGACAGATGCTTGCGCACCAGGTCGCCGTCCAGCAAGGTGACCGGACGTCCGCCGACTTCGAGGAACTTCGTCAGCAGAACGTTGGCGATTGTCGATTTGCCGGAGCCCGAAAGTCCGGTGAAGAAAATCGTCACGCCCTGACGCGCGCGAGGTGGAAAGCTGCGGCGCAGTTCGTGAACGACTTCGGGATACGTGAACCATCCGGGAATGTCGCGGCCTTCATTCAGACGGTCGCGCAATTCGGTGCCGGAAATGTTCAGAACCTTGTCGCCCTTCTTGACCTCGTCATCGGGCACGTAACGGTCTTCGTCTTCGAGGTACACCATCATGCTGAAGGGCACCATGGTGACGCCGATATCCGCTTCGTGCTTCTTGAAGACTTCCTGTGCCTCGTACGGACCGTAGAACGGCTTGCCGTCGGTGTCTTTGCCCGGACCGGCATGATCGCGGCCGACAATGAAGTGCGTGCAGCCGTAGTTCTTGCGGATCAGCGCGTGCCAGATGGCCTCGCGCGGACCGCCCATGCGCATCGCCAGCGGCAGCAAGGACAACTTCTGGGTTCCCTGCGGATATTTCGAACTCAGCAACTGGTAGCAGCGAACGCGGGTGTAGTAGTCCACGTCGCCGGGTTTGGTCATGCCCACAACCGGGTGGATCAACAGGTTCGCTTCAACCTGCTTGGCAGCGCGGAAGGTGAGTTCCACGTGAGCGCGGTGCATAGGATTCCGCGTCTGGAACGCCACGACGCGGCGCCATCCAAGGCGGGCAAACTCGGCGCGCAACTCTGTCGGGGTCAGGCGCAAGGTGCGGAAGTCGTAGTGTGATGGAGCCTGCAGGCCTTCAATGCGTCCGCCAACGTAGAACGGATTCGCCTTGTTCATCGTGTAATCGGCGCCCGGATGTGCCTTGCTCGTGCTGTTAAACACCGCCTTGGCTTCGGCGGCCCGGTCCGGTTGCCAGACTTCTTCGACGTGCAACACGGCGAGCATGACGCCTTCCCCGTCGCGCAGCGCAACTTTGCTGGTACCGGGCGTCAGCTTCTTGGCAAATTCTTCGGTCACATCGAGGGTGATCGGCATGGGCCAAAGAACCCCGCTGGCCAACCGCATGTTCTTGCAAACGCCTTCATAGTCGGCTTTCGTCATGAAGCCGCGGAGAGGCGAGAAGCCTCCGTTGATCAACAGTTCGAGGTCGCAAACCTGGCGGGCCGTCAGGTCCCAGGATGGCCATTCGCGGGAATGGGCTTTCAGTTCTGCGGCTTTTTCAGGTGTGACAAGCAGATTGACGAGTTCGCCGCCGTGCGGAGCGATCAGATGACTAGTGGAAGCAGACAAGCGTATGAACCTCCCAGGTTCGTCGATTTTTGATTAATTGCAGTATTTCAAGATCTCGCCGAAGGAATCAGGACCGAATTCCAGAACATGCTTTTGGGGGGGACATGCTTACGAGACCTACAATCTTGCGGGTCTGTGACCCTGATTGATTTCAGTTTACAACACAGAATTCACTATGTTTACGGCACGCATGTGCCATGCCGAAGAGAGTTTTTTCATTGTACTGTAAATTGATAAGGATAAAAGCTTAAATCGACTTCCTGCCTCATCGAACGCGCCCACCGCGATCCCCAGGTGCAAATGCTTGCACTCGCAGTCAGCATCAATTCCTTTGCCCACCTGAGCGAGAAGGACCCCACACCGAGTGTGCAGGTTTTTGCAGCCTCTGTTGAGGTGCCCAAAGTAACCTAGCGAGATTGGGCGTCGGATCGCCAGACCATTGGTGCTACCGATCCGAGCAAACCGCCATCGCTGCGACGTATTCACGATCGACCGCGATGTTACAGAGGGTCCACCGCATGGCTTCGGCAGGATCCGGCCTGGTGGCTAGCAACATCCGTTTCGGTTCGGATTCAATCGAAACGTCAAACTGATGGAGCGGCAGAGATAGTCCTTCGCCCTTGCCCTTGATATAAGCTTCTTTCCGTGTCCAGCAACGGAAGAAAGCATGGGACACTTCGTCGGCGGGAACGGCGCGCAGATCCTCGCGCTCGCGGGCGGAAAAAAAACGCTCGGCGAGTTGCATGGCGTCGGGCATCGGCTTCATTTTCTCGACGTCAACGCCGATCTCGCTCCCTCGGATGAATCCCATCAGTGCAAGTCCGCCACTGTGCGACACATTGAAGTGCAAGTCACCGGCGTCCTTGAGATGAGGCTTGCCGTAGTACGTGTATTCGAAAGAGATTTCCCGCGGTGGTCTGCCGAGATATTTGGCAAGCAAAGAACGCAGCGTTCCTCGTGTCAGGACGAACTCATGCCGGGGACGCTCCACGCGGTAACGGTCTGCCTTTTCAAGTTCTTCCGGCGAGAGGAGTTGGCGGCAGGCTTCGAAGTCAGTGGCCGAAGGACGGAGAGTTCTTTGCCACAGATGCACGCTGCCGGATTTCAACTTCGGGGGAGCTGCCTCGAGCGAAGCGTCCCAAACTCCGCAAATTTCGAGCTGCGCGCTGGCCATGGAGAGGAATCGACGATGAAACGTTTAGGTCTGACTCGCAAGAGGCCACGGAACGGGAAACGTCCGAACCTCGAAACCTACGTACCTTTCTTCAACTGCTGCTTCCATCCTAGAACTCGCGCCTTCGCGCCCTCCGCCTCCGCCTCCGGGATCATCCCCTTTTTCTGATACAGCACCGACAAACTGGTGTGAGCAAGGACGTCATCGGGATCAAGCTCTGTGATGTTTTGCGCCACGGCAATTGCTTCGTCGTATCGCTCCAGATCCTGAAGCGCCCTCGCCAGTCCGTGCATCGCCTCTGTGAACGTGGGGTCGGCCGCCAACGATTCGCGATAGGAGGTCACGGCGTCCTCGAGTTTCCCGTCGGCCATCAGATCGAGTCCGGCGTAGTAATGGTCTTCGGCCGTTTGGCGGGCGTTTTCGTCAGGCATTCAGAGAGATTCTCAAGCGGAATTCGGATTTTAGCACGGCAATATGATGACAGTCCGGCTCGGTATTCCCCTGGATTCGCGTTTGGAATTCGTCGTCGTGAGCGGAATCCGCGCCGGAACTGCAGTTTCATGTCCGTTGTGGGTATGATGTCCGCATGCGCTACAAGCTGCGTTTTCTATGGAACGCGACCAAAGGACACCGCCTCGCTCCTTGGCGAAGCCCCTACCTGCTTTGGCGCATTGAGACCTACACCGGCGTGAAGATGACGCAAATTGGTTTTCTGGAATTCTGGGAGTTCATGTGGCGCGAGCGGCACGATCTATGGCGCTTCCTGCAGTGGACCGGGGAGATGGAACGTTGGGTCCATCCGAAGGCAAAAACCTAAGCACACGCTCGCACTGAGACCCAGCAGGGAACTGCTAGCCTTACTGCATCGCTCTGTACGCGAATCCGTTACGCTCCGGCGGCCGCGGCTTCTCCAAGGAAGATGCTAACTTCGCTGCCCTTGCCGGCGCCTGTGACCTGTGCTGCCGCCGCGCGGTTGGCGACGATTTCGAGATAGCCCATGCTGCCCAGAATTCCGAAGACTTCTCCAGGAGCCCCTTCAGCGTAGGCCGAACGAATATCTGTGATTTCTTTGCTGCCCACAACAATCTTGAACGGAGACTTTCCCGAAAAGACGGCGGGGGCGTCGTCCGGCGTCACGTTCGTGATCAGGTTGCCGAAGCGGTCCACTTTTAAGACGACCGCGCGCAAGCGGTTATCGCCCGCTGGCTTGGGTTTCGGGGCCGCGAATCTTACGAAGTCTTCAATTTCATCACCGAACTTGTGCGAGTCCACCATCTTCGCCAGGTAAGCAGCGACTGGGGCGAACACGTCGCGCCCATGGAAGGTATTGCTCACCGGCTGGCGGAAATAATGATCTGAAGTGACATGCCGAACATGAATGCGATCTTCCTTCGCGTAGACCATCGAAAGCACGCCGTTGTCGGGAGCGACGAAATGATAGCCATCACTCGACGCAATGATCGGGCGGCGGGTCGTTCCTACACCGGGATCGATCACAACCATATGGACCGTTCCAGTCGGAAAATACGAATAGGTCTGCGAAATTGCGATCGCGCCGTCGAGCACGTCATAAGCCTGAACGGCATGCGTGATGTCGACAATTGCCGCCTCGGGCACAATCTCGAGGATGACGCCCTTCACGGCTCCGACAAAATGATCGTTGGTTCCAAAATCAGTAGTGAGAGTGACGATCGGACGATGCGCCAAAATGTTCCTCGCTGGAAGATAAGGGACTACGTACAGCGAAAGTTAATTTGCCGAGAAGGCAAGCGTCAAGGCACAAAGGTAATAGCCACCTGCTGCTTGCCACCGTGTAACGAAAAGGCCCGAACTCATCAGTAGAGTCCGGGCCGGGAACTACACGAAGGCCGCGGTTTATTTTTCACCCACCAGGGCATTGAGCAATCCCTGTCCATTCGGGCTACCCCATCCGGTGACGAGGTCATATCCGGTTACTGCGGAGAAACTTCCCGACTTGCCGCTGGTTATGTCGTGGAAGTCCGTGCTGTAACTGGAACTCAATCCGAAGGAATACACGAACGGGTTGATGAAACCAATCGGCGAGAAGCCGTTGGCTGCTAACTGCTGGTTCACGAGTGCGATGTAGCCCGCCCACATTGGGGCCGCGAAGCTGGTTCCTCCATACGAGTTAGCCGAACACGTTGTCTGGTCCGCGCAAACGTAAAACGTAAAGTTTGCGTTCGCCGAAACATCGGGTCCGTTGCGATATTTCGTAGAACCTTTGTTGCTGGAATTAATGACGCCTGCCTGCGACTGCCAGGAGGGAATCGCGATCTTGTCCGGGGAAATGCCGCCGCCGCTGTCAACCCACGCGGTCTCTGACTTCCACGGCCCTCCCGCGCTGCTGGTCGTCAAGTCTGTGCCGCCCACTGAAACGACGTTGGCGTCGTCGGCGGGCCATGCCTCGTTTCTCGTCGACCATGTGGAGCTATCGCCGGACGCCGCAAAGAAATTTTGTCCTTGCGCCGCCATCTTGAGGAAGTACGGATCGAGCGTGGACGGATCTGCAGGGGTCCACCCCCACGAGCACCCAATCGTTGTCGGCAGCGGATTGTGCGTGGTCATGGCGCTGATGATCGCCGTGTCACTCGATCCGACGTACATCACAAGACTGGCCAAGCCGGGCGCCATCCCCAACGCCTGGGTCATGTCGAGCGTCTGCTCAGTGTCATCGCATCGGCCGCCCGACCTGGAATCGACGCAGCTCGTGCTGGTTCCGTCGGTTGAAAGCAGCGTGATCGGAACGGTGTTGGTTTGTTTGACATTAGCGTAATACGTGTTGAGGTCGGCGATATCAGTGCCGAGGAATTCAAACAGCCCGAGATTTTGTCCAGCGCCATTCAACGCGGTGCCGCCATAGTAAGCCGCGCGCATGTCGCTGCCGAGGAACGAGGCGGATGGTCCCGATCCAGTGGTGGCGTGTTTCACGACGGCGTCTGGGCTAACGCCGTGCGCTTTCGCATAATCCGTCTTCTTTACAAAGAGCGGATGAGGAATGGAGTAGTTGTCAAGTCCCGAAATGTGCCAGAGAGCGAAGGACAAATCCGCGGTGGGCTCGCGATCGGGCCCATAGTAAACGCGATGCTCCGTCGGATGCTGATAAGTCATCAACGTGACGTGGAAGGCAGATTCGATCGCCGAGACGGGCCCTTTCACCTGCACCTCCATGCCGTCTCGAGATCCGCCAACGACGGTGAGTCCGTGACTCTGCACGTAGTGCACGACTTCGTCATAAGAGTGTTGCGTCGGTCCAAACTTCTCGGTGAATTCCGCCGGAGTAAGAAAGTGTCGATAGTTAGGGACGGTCGAACTATAGAGATCGGCCAGGAAAGACTCCAATCCGGCTTGATCTCGAACGGGCAGCACAATATCCAATTGCATGACCTGGGTGACGGGTAGCCTGCCCACGACTTTTGCCTGGCCGTTGAGGGTTGCCTCGCGTACATGACGAGTCATCACGGATTCCGCGCGGCTTGATACAGCTCCCACGGAGATGAGCGATGCGATGGAGACGAGCGATACAAAAATTCTCCGATTCACGTTTCCTCCTCAGTATTTGGCTTTGTAGGGAAGGGAGACCCCCGCCGCCGTCCCGGCGACGAACCTCTCTCTCACAATGCGCATTTCTTTGTAGCTAGGGAGGGTAAACGTGCTGCGAACAACAAAACATCCTCGCGGTGTTTTATTACGAAATCAGAACAGCAGGCGGAAAGGGTGTCGATGGGCTCGATTCGAGGCGGTCTACTCGTAACGCAGAGCTTCGATCGGATTCATGCGCGACGCTTTCAGCGCGGGAAAGAAGCCGGAGATGACTCCAACCATCGAAAGAATTGTGAACGAAACCAGCATGACTCCCATGGATGCATGCAGGAAAATCGCGCCTTCGTGATCGGCAGTCTTGTAAAACTCATCGTAGAGCGGCATCGGCGGAATGACCCAGGTTAGGAACTCCGCGAAGAACATTCCGGCAAGTCCGCCGACGAATGTCAGCACCAATGCTTCAAGCAGAAACTGAACAAGGATATGACGCGGGCGAGCGCCGATCGCTTTACGCAATCCGATCTCTCGCGTGCGCTCGGTGACTGACACGAGCATGATGTTCATCACGCCGATGCCGCCCACCGCAAGGGTACATACGCCGATCAGACCCAGCACCGCCTGCAGACCATACGAGAACGCGTTGATCATGCTTCGGTCTTCGATCGTGTCCCACTCAGGAGTGGCCTTGTCGTCTTTCGGATCGAAGTGATGGCGCCGTCCGATGACTTCGCGAACGGCCATGAGCGCTTTCTTGTTCAACTCCGGCGCGGTAGGCTGAATGATGATTTCATCCGGATCGCGAATGTTCTTCAGATCGCGCATCAACGCGAAGGGGATAAATCCATTTTCGTTGTCCGGGCCCTGGTACATCGAGTCCTGAATCTTGTTGCGCATCGTCCCGATCACTTCGAAGTCGAGGCCGCCGATCTCAACGTGCTGCCCTGCTCCCGGTGCTCCCTGAAAGACCTTCTTGGCGGCTTGATATCCGAGAATGACGACGCGCCGGTGATCGGCGAAGTCGCTTTCGTCAAAGTAACGGCCTTCGGCCAGATCTAGCTTCCGCATTTGTCCATAGGGCATGTCGACGCCGCGCACCATGATCGAAACCACCCGCGTGCCGATCTTGAATCCGAAGTCGCGGTCGATCTCACCGCTTACGGCGCGGACTAGCGGAACTTCGTCGCGAATCGCTTCAACGTCCTCCAGCTCGTACGCCACTTTCTTGCCCGCCCGCTGCCCGCCCGCTTGCATACTGGTCTGTCCCGGCCACAGCACGATGACGTTATTTCCCATGTTCAGAAACGCATGCAGAACGCATCCGCCAAGTCCCTGGCCATAGGCGAGCAGCAATACGACCGATACCAGGCCCCAGCCGATGCCCAGCATGGTCAGAGCCGACCGCGTGCGATCTCGCATCAGCGCCTGCCAGCCTTGCGTTACCAGTTCCTTGATGAACATAGAGATCGGTGCCTAAGAAAAAGTGTGATTCGTTAGGAGTGGTCATACGTCCGCGGACTGACCACACATTCATAATCGCCGCTACTCGATATGAATGTCTCCGGAACCCGTGTGCACACGGAGCAGGTTCCCTCCGCCGCGTACTTTTCCGTGAATCGATTTGTGCGCGTCTTCGACGCGTCCCTGCACAGTCATCTCGATCGGCGAGCCGACATCCACGCTGCCGGAACTCGTCGAAATGTCTGCGTCAAACGCGGCGTTGGACGGCAAATGCACATGTACATTCCCCGAACCGGTGCGAATCTCCCACGATCCGGTCTGCGCACCGTCCGCGGTTACATCGCCACTGCCCGTCTCACCGTGGAAGCCGCCCTGAATGCCGCGCGCCGTAATATTTCCCGATCCGGTATGCAGGTCGATGTTTCCGCTTCCCGTCTCTTCGATTTCGACATTGCCACTACCCGTTCCGCCATGCACCGCGCCAGAAATCGAGCGCGCGCGAATGTCTCCCGACCCTGTCTGGAGATGAATTTCACCGGTAAGATTCGTCAACCGTACGTCGCCCGATCCCGTTTGCACATCCGCGTTTCCCCGAGTGCCTTCTACGGTCTGGTCCCCGGAGCCGCTGCGGCTGCGAATGGTTGTGTCCGCTGGAACTGTGATCTCATAGTTGATCGAGATGTTGTGGAAGTCCACGTATTCGATGTGAACGCTGTTCCCGGACTGATGGATCGGCGGATTCTGCTCGATTGAGTGGACGTCCTCTTCGCGCCTTCCGCCAAACCAGTGATCCCCCACGTAGATCTTGCCGCGGATCTGAACCGTCCCCGACGATCCGGACCGCACGATTACGTCGCCCGAGTGGGTCATCACTTCGAGATCGACGGGTCCACTGACTTGCAGGGTTTTCTCGAAGGTGCCTTGCGGCGACGAGGCAAATGCAGTGGTGGCAACGAACAGTACGACCAGCGCGGCGATCAAGATCGCACGGCTGGACACGATGGCTTGGGAGAAAACTCGGTTGCTCTTATTCATAGCGCAGTGACTCCACAGGTGTCATATCCGCAGCGCGCTGGGCCGGATACATGCCCGCGGTCACGGTGATTAGTGAAAGCGTGAAAATCGAAAGGATGATGGAAATCGGCGAGACGATCGGATGTGGAACGAAATCGGGAAGCGGCAAGGTCTGCAGCGCGACGCAGGTTCCCAGTCCGAAAGCAAATCCGAGAACCCCGCTCGCGACCGTTAGCATGGCGGATTCGGCAAAAAACTGGCGCAGGATATCGCGTTTGGTTGCGCCCATCGCTTTGCGCGTGCCGATCTCCCGCGTCCGTTCCGTGACCGAGACCAGCATGATATTCATGACGCCGATGCCGCCCAGGCATAGCGTCACGATAGCCACGCACCCGAAAAACAATGTGACCACTCCGAAAATCTTGGCCAGCTGCTTTGCGCCGTCCATTGTGTCCCAGATGAACAAAGCGTCTTTGTCTGAGGCGTCAAAATGCCGCACGCGCGCGATGGCTCGCCGAACCTGGAACACAGCCTCTTCATGCTCTTCGGGATTCGCCACCTCAAAAACGATGTCATCGAGATAGCCGCGGGTAATTCCGGCCCCAACTTTTTCCGGGGGAGGGAAGTCTCGCGAGACAGCCGAGTACGGAGCGAATAGATAATCGTTGTCCGGTCCGCTGTAGTTGGAGTTTTGCTTCTTTTCTTCGAGAACTCCAACCACCGAATAAGGGATGCTCTTGACTAACACCGTTGCGCCGATCGCAGGCTGTCCCGGAAAAAGCTGACGGTAGGCCTTCGATCCCAGCACCATCACCCGCCGCCCTTCGCGCTCGTCGTCGTCGGTAATCAAACGTCCTTCGGAAACCTTTAGAGACCGGAAGTCCTGATACGACGGCCACATCCCGACGATCCCGCGATTCGCAAGGTTGTACTGGCTGACTTCCGGAATCGTGCGCCGCAACTCAGGGCTTACATTCTTGATCAAATAACACTCGTCGCGGATCAAGTCGGCGTCGTCAACGTTCAGATGAATCTCGCGTCCGGCCGCTCGCCCTCCAACCTGAGAACTCGTCCTGCCGCCCCACACGATGACCAGATCTTTGCCCAGCGATTCCATGTGCTTCTTCTGATCGACGACAAAGCCGCGCCCGAGCCCGACGAGCAGGATCACCGACGCGATCCCCCAGATGAGTCCAAACATCGTGAGGAACGTCCGCATCTTGTGCGCCCGGAACGTGGCTAACGCTTGTCGAAGGATTTCTGAAAAAGTCATAGCGGGTCCCTAAACGACATTCGGCTTCCGGCTCTCGGCTTCCAGTGAATTGGGTAAGCACTTCGAACCGGAAGCCGGTTTCATACCTTGGATGGCGGGTCTTTACTGCAGAACGACCTGGTCGCCTTCCTTAAGCCCGCTCAGTACTTCGGTCTTGGCGCCGTTCGAGATTCCGATATTGACGGCAACTTTATTTTTGCCTTCCTTGCCTTTCGGATCAGGAACTTCAACCGATGCCTTCTTGTCTTTGTCGTACAAGATCGCGCCTTCAGGAATCTGCAGCACGTTCTTGTGCTCATCCAGAATGATTTCTGCGTTGGCGGTCATTTCGGCTTTCAGTTCGCCGCCGGGGTTTTGGATCGACACGCGCACTTCAAACGTCGTGACGTTATCCTTCTCCACGCCCATCGGGGAGATTTTCGTGACCTTGCCGTCGAAGGTCTTGTCTTTGAACGACTCCACCTTGATGCGTGCGCGCTGGCCCAGGTACACCTTGCCGATGTCGCTCTCGTCGACTTTGCCCTTCACATAAACTTCGCTGGTATCTCCAAGCGTCATCACGAGTGTGGCGGACGATCCCAAGACAAGAATCGAGCTGACCGCGTCTCCCATTTCGACGTCGCGCGACAAGCACGATCCCGTCGATCGGGGAAGTGATGTCCGTATAGCTGAGCTGTTCTTCGAGTTGCTTGAGGTTGGCTTGGTCCTGCGCCACGTTGGCCTGCGACTGGGCGATCTTTGCTTTCAAGACAGTGACCTGCGCCTTGGAAACATTTTGCTTATTCAATGCCAGCTCGTAGTTCTTCTGCGCGTCATCAAGTGCCGAGGCAGAAACAACTCCGTCCTTCGCCATTCCTACCGCGCGGTCATAAGCGCGCTTGAGCAACGGCACGTCTGGACCCTCTGCGTCCACCTTCGCCCGCTCGAAATCAGCCTCGGAGCTCCTCAGGCTGGCGTCGGCGGCTTCCAGCCCTGCTTTGGACTGCTCCACCTGAGCTTCGATCTCGATCTTGTCGAGTTGCGCCAGCAACTGGCCTTTTTTCACGCGGTCGCCGTACTCCACATAAAGCTTCTTGACGATGCCGCTGGCCTTCGACTTCACTTCGACCTTGGTGATCGGCGTAACTTTACCCGTCGCCACAACGCTCTTGGCGAGGTCTCCTTTTTCCACCTTGGCAAGCTTGGAAGGATCGATCTTGGTGCCGCCACGAGTTGCCGCGAACACTCCGCCCGCAATCAGCAGAACGACGACCGCAACGATGCTGCCCCAAATGATGAGTCTGCGACGCTTCTTCTTGCCATTATTTCCGTTACCGTTCACAACGCCTCCTATAGATTTCACCAGGTGGAGATGGGGAGCCATTCCGCCGCCCTCATTCCCTAATACGAGGACGAGTTCGGTTTTGTTCCGACTTCTTTCTATTGTTCTTGGATCCCTGGACTGCTATCCGGCCTGCCTGCTGCTAAACCATCTCCCGCCTGCCAGTTAGACCAACTGCTCTTTAAAAGGATAGCCGATGCGCCTGCGGATTTTTGTGACGGAGCACACAAAGGTCGGGACCGGAATTTTTTCAGTGCTGCGAGCCAGGAGGCACCAAGTGATGACTTGCAACTCTCTTTCAAATGTTAGAATTACCGTTCCATGGTCGCCTTTGTGCTGCTCCGGGTGTTTTTGATCCTGCTCCTGGTGGCAGCCAACGCGTTTTTTGCAGCCGCCGAGTTCGCGCTCGTGAGCGTTCGCGACACTCGCATCCAGCAACTCATTGAAGCCGGAAGGATTGGCGCGCGCATCGTGCAGCGCCTGCACCAGCACCTGGACGAGGTCGTCAACGGCGTTCAACTCGGCATCACCATCGTCAGCCTGACCCTCGGATGGATCGGTGAGCCGATGGTCGCCCGCCTCGTCGAAGGAATGCAGTTCGTTCATCGGCTGCCACACCTCGCCATCTACGCACACGGCATTGCCATCGCGATCGCCTTTACGCTGATCACTTATATGCATGTGATTCTCGGCGAGCTGGTGCCGAAGACCCTCGCTTTGCAGCGTTCCGAGCAGATCGCCCTGGCGGTTGCTGCCCCGATGGAGGCGTTTCTCACGATTACCCGCCCCCTGCTCTTCTTTATGCGGAGATCCGGGGGGATGGTTTTGAGGATGTTCGGCGCACAACCGACCCGTCGTGGTGCAGTCCACTCCCCAGACGAACTTAAACTCATCGTCACGGCCAGCCGACAGTTCGGCCAAATCCCTGAATTTCAGGAAGAGATGATTCACAGCGCCATCGAACTCGACAGCATTACCGTGCGCGAGGTGATGGTCGCCCGGCCGGATATCTTTTCTCTTCCCTCCAACCTGCAGCTGGATGATGCGCTGGTGCGGGTGGTTGAGGGGCAGCACTCGCGCATACCCGTGTTTGATCCCCAACGCGGCCCGGAACATATTGTCGGCGTTCTTTACTACAAGGACCTCATGCGCTGGATGCGGTCTGCGCCTGAGCAATCTCGGCCAATCCACGTCGACCCGGATCTCGCGCATGCAGATCGGGCAGATCATGCACGATGTGGTCGTGGTCCCGGAGACAAAAGTACTGGCCGAACTGCTTGCGGAATTCAAGGAACGCCGGCGTCATTTGGCGGTTGTCGTCGACGAGTTTGGATCCACAGCGGGCGTGATTACGGTCGAGGACATTCTCGAGCAACTCGTCGGCAATATAGAAGATGAGTTCGATGTTTCACCCAGCGAACCGGCGATTGAAGACGAATCCGTGCTGCTGCTTGAAGGCGCCGTCAACATTCGGGACCTGGAGGCCGAATACGGCCTGACCGTGCCCCGTGATGCCGGTTTCGAGACGCTGGCAGGATTTATCCTGGCGCGCCTGCAGCGCATCCCGAAACTGCGGGATTCGTTCGAATATGAAGGCCGCCGCTACACGGTGGAAGAACTCGAAGGACACCGCATCGCACGCGTCAGAATCGAGAAGACCGCGAAAGTGGAAGGCGAGGTCGAAGCGGCAAAGCAGGGCGATTGATCGGGCTACTCATCACTGATTTGAAATCTCTCCTCCAACGCGTGCTTTACACCCTGCCGGTCATATGGCTGGTAGTGAGCATCGTCTTCCTGCTCATCCACCTTGTGCCCGGCGACCCGATCGCTCAGATGCTCGGCGAAGGCGCACCCGCTGCTGACATCGCCGCGACCCGCCACGCGTACGGTTTGGATGCGCCCCTTGGTGAGCAATATATCCACTACTGGAAAGGTGTCCTGCACGGCGATCTCGGACGATCGATCCGCTATAACCAGACCGTTACCAACCTGTTGCTCCAGCGGTATCCCTACACATTGCGCCTGACGCTGGCATCGCTGTTTGTCGCTATTATTCTCTCCATCCCCGCCGGGGTCCGGTCGCGCGAACCGACGTAATCGGTGGGACGATCGCTTGCTTTCCGTCGTTAGTCTCTTCGGCCTGTCTTTCCCGAACTTTGCGCTGGGTCCAATTCTGATCCTGCTGTTCGCGATCAAACTGGGATGGCTGCCCGTCTCTGGCGCCGGATCATTTGCGAATCTTGTTCTCCCGGCTCTGACCATGGGCGGCGCGCTCGCCGCGATCCTCACCCGCATGGTGCGTACTTCGATGCTCGAAGAGCTTAGCCAGGACTACATCCGTACCGCCCGCGCAAAAGGTTTGCCCGAGCGCACCGTTGTATACCGTCACGCACTGCGGAATGCGATGATCCCGGTCCTCACAGTGCTTGGCCTGCAATTCGGCGCATTGCTGGCCGGCGCCATCGTCACGGAAAAAATCTTCTCCTGGCCAGGATTAGGACGACTCACGATCGATGCCATCTCCAACCGCGATTACTACGTCGTGCAAGGGTGCATCCTTGCGATCGGTCTTACGTATGTTGCCGTCAATTTGCTGACAGACGTCCTCTACTCCGTCGCAAACCCAAGAATCCGTCAGTAGGCAATGCGATAATAAAAAGTACGACGACATCGCCCTGGCTTTGACCTTATCTCGAGCATGATCTCCTCGACCGCCGCAGAATCGAAAGCCCAACTCAGCAAGGAAGCGGCCGGTTCCGTTTCGTGTCCTTACTGTCATCACCCGTCGGGCGTGCTTGTTTCCGCGACTGATCGCAATCGCAACACGACCGACACGACCTTCCATTACTACCAATGCGGAGGATGCGGCCTGGTTTTCATGGACCCGATTCCCGCAGATCTTGTTCCTTTCTATGAAGGCGGCTACCAGACGATTCCCGCATCTCTATCTGCGCTGAGGGAGATTGCGGCGCGAGAACGCTATCGGATGGAGTCGATCCTGAAGTACAAAAAGTCGGGCAAAATGCTTGAGATCGGTCCATGGATGGGCATCTTCAGTTGCAACGCCAAGGACGCCGGCTTCGATGTGAGCGCCATCGAAATGGATCAGAGCTGCGTCGACTTCTTGAATGACACGGTAGGGATCAAAGCCCAGCAGTCTTTCGATCCCGCCGCCTCAATCGCCAAGCTTGGCGACCAGTTCGATGTGATCGCGTTGTGGCATACTCTGGAACATCTGCGAAGCCCATGGCTCGTCATCGAGCAGGCGGCGAAACGGCTTGCGCCGGGCGGCATCCTGGTGGTTGCCATTCCCAACATCGAAAGCTATCAGTTCCAAACGCTCAAGGATCGATGGAGACATCTCGACGCACCCCGGCACCTATTCTTCTATCCCGCGCAATCTCTGGAATCTCTGTGTCGAAGTTTTGGTCTCGCCACCCTTGAGATGACCACTTCCGATGTATTGAGTGATGAGCTGAGCGAAGACGCGTGGAGACATCATGCGAATTCGATTGTATCGGCGCGATATCCGAGCGCGCTGCTTGCCCGTGGGTTTCGCTATGCTTCGCGGCGGAAGGAACGAACATCGCGTAGCGGAGCTGGGCTGACTGCGATTTTTCGGCGTCCTGCCGGGGATTAGTTGGTCATCGCCGGATCTCTGTACCTTACGTTGACCATACGCGGCTTGCGATTCGAACCAGGCGGCTGCGGTCTTCTCCATCCAGGCTGACCAGCCACGCGATCAGCGAGGTCGCGACGGCCCAAATAATCCACACTCCAATGCTGATCGAAGGCGCTCCGGCATACCACCAGTGCGGCAATAAGAGCACCGACGGAATCGCCATGGTAGCTGGGCGCAAGATTCCTTTGATAAACAGATTGATCCGCGAGACGTCGATGTTTCTCGTGTAGTGCATGCTGATCGCGAAGTGCATCGCGACTCCGGTAAAAGACCCGACCAGTGTGCCGGCGGCGACTCCCATTGCGCCGTAGTTCCTCGCGAGCCAGATGCTGGCAACGAGATTGACCACGGCTTCCGTGATCGCCGCAGCGGTGGCCACATTTTGCCTGGCGGTCGCAACCACCATCGTCGAGTAAGGCGCGCACAAATGACGAATAATGTTGGCCAGCACAAGGATCCGAAGATACTGCACGCTGTTCACGGCGTAATTTGGTCCAACCCATATGCGGAGCAGCAGATATCCCCACGCCATCATGGGAAGCCCGATGGCAAGAAGAATAACTGTGGCATAGCGTGTCGCTCGTAACAGAAGCTCTCCCATCTGCTGTGCGGAGCGCTCCGTGCTCAGCGCGGACGAGGCGGGCAACAACGGCCCGAGAACGGCTCCCACCAGCATGAGAAGGAAAGTCGTCGGAGAAGTTGCGATCGAGTAGAACGCGACTTGGGCGAAGTCGTAGTGTCCGACGATGGCAAGATCGATCCCGCTGATCAGCAGCATGCAAACCGACCAGATGGATAGCACAACGCAATACGCGAGCATCTGCTTCAGCATCCGCCGGTCGACGCCAAATAAAGTGACTCGGACCTGACTTGCGAGCTTCTTCCAGGCTACGACCTGGAGCAGCGCGGCCACCAGATTTGCTCCCGCGACCGCCGCTCCCATCACCATCAGGCTAGTGTGAAAGTAAACGGAGAGAACGAGCGCGATCCCGTAGAGAAGTTTGCCCACTACGGTCGTGATCATCGGAATGTCGTAACGCTGCAGCCCGAGAAAGATTGCGGAGAATACCGACGCCACCAAATTGATAGAAAGGGAGACGCCAACGAACATCAGGCTGATTCGAACGTCGCGATACAACGATGCCGGCATCTTGCGGAATAACTCCGGCACTCCCCAGGCTAAGCCGAATGTGAGGAGAACACCGATGGCCCCGGCCGCCACCATGATGAAAAGCCCGGCGCTGGCGCAGCGCCCGCATCCTGCGACGTCACCTTTAGCCTCGTATTCCGCAATGTACTTGGAAACAGCCGTCTGCACGCCGAAGTCAAGATATCCAACATAGGCAGCGAGCTGCAGAATCAGCACCCATGCACCATAGATTTCAACCGGAAGACGATGCGTCAGGTATGCGGGAAGAAAAATCGCGATGAGAGAAGTAAACCCGAGGCGCGCGACATTCGCGGCGGAATTCCTGGCGAGGCTCCCGGCGACACTTCCAGATCGCCGGATTTTCAGCTCGCGCGCTCCGCTTACCATCAGCAGATTGTCGCATACCGTGTCATTCGCAAAATTGAGGTGTACTTCGTTGCGTCAACAGCCCTTCGGATTGGACGAATGGAGTTGTGCGTATAAGATGGCCGTACACTTTTAACGGCATGTCGACCGCCGCCATCTCATTTCGCCGCCGAATTGCCGGAAATGCGCGCCACAATCCGCTGGCCGCGGCCGGCGTTGTTCTCGTCATCGTGTTCGTAATCTGTGCGGTCTTCGCGCCCTGGATCGCTCCGCCAGGATCCCGCTGCGATTGATCTTCCTTCGCGCCTGAATTCTGCTTCCCGTGCGCACTGGTTAGGCACGGACGAACTCGGCCGCGACATTCTTTCGCGCACCATCTACGGCGCGCGCATCTCCATGATTGTCGGCGGCAGCGTGGTGCTGGCCTCGCTTGCGCTTGGCTTGATCATCGGCTCTGTCGCGGGATACTACGGAGGCGGCATCGACCGCTTCGTCAATGTCGTGCTGATGAACGCATTTCTGTCGTTCCCCGGAATTCTTGATTGCCATTGCCTTCGTCGCATTTCGTGGCCCCGGCATCTTCAATCTCGTGATCGCGCTTTCTCTGGGCGGATGGGTCGGATACGCGCGCCTGGTTCGCGGACAGGTTCTCGCCGCGCGCGAACGCGAATTTGTCGAGGCGGCGCGCGCACTCGGCGCCAGCGATCTGCGCATTATTGTTCGCCACATTCTTCCCAACATCATTCAGCCAGTCATCGTGCAGGCCGCGATCGGAATGGCGGGAGCCATTCTTGCCGAAGCCACCATGAGTTTTCTCGGCCTAGGCGTCCCTCCGCCCGACCGCAAGTTGGGGAACCATGCTCAATGATGGCCGCGCACATTTGTTCGACGCGCCTCACCTCGTGCTCTATCCCGCAATCGCAGTGATGCTGGCGGTGCTCAGCTTCAATTTCATCGGCGACGCGCTGCGGGACTATCTCGACCCCAGATCGAGAATCGAAGCCGGACTGTGATCTTTTCCGGCGGATAGTTGTTACGCTCAGTCCCGCGCAGGATATTGGGTTCCTCGCCCACAATCACCCGCAGATTCCTCCTTTCGGTCGGAATGACAGAGCCTATCTAGAATCGCCAGGACACCAACTTCCGCGTTTGCAAGGGCTTTCAGTCCGTTTAAAACGGATTCAAACTTCCGCAACATTTCTTTACACGCTGGGTTTGCTCTGCCGTGGCCACAATGCAGCAAAGAATTTGAAAGATTACGGAGAGATCCCATGAATAGCACCCGCAAGATTGCATTTCTCGGAGCGCTGGCAATTCTCGCGCTGCCCGTTGTGGCACAAACCACCAGCACCACGCCGCCGCCGGTTACCGGCCAGACCATCCAGGATCGCAAAGAGAATCAGCAGGACCGCATTGCGCAGGGCGTAAAGAGCGGCGAACTGACCGCCGGCGAGACCACCAACCTGGAGAAAAAAGAAGCGGACGTGAACCACGAAGAGCACGACATGCGCAAGATGGACGACGGCAAACTGACAACTTCCGATAAGAAGACGCTGACTCAGCAGCAGAATCAGCTGTCGAAGCAGATCTATCAGGACAAGCACAACGGAGCGGTTCAAAACACGAATCCGAAGAGTGAAGTAGGGAAGCGCGAAGAGAACCAGCAGGACCGCATCGCGCAAGGAATCAAGAGCGGACAGCTAACGGCCGGCGAAGCCTCGCACCTCGAGAACAACGAAACCAGAATTAACAAGGAAGTTCGGAACGATCGCGCAGCCAACGGTGGCACGCTGACTCCGAAAGAAAAGAAGCAAGTCAACAAGCAGCTAAACCGGCAGTCGCACCAGATTTATCACGACAAGCACAACGGACGCCGCCAGTAACCGACTTTCACCAAAGGCAAAATAGAACCACAGAAGAATAGTCCCCTTAGCCCCCGGCCCAACCGGGGGCATTTTTTGTTGAGCCCGCCACCCCCTTCTGAACTATCCTCTCTCGCAATCCATTGCAAATACGGCAGATACAAATCTTGACATATATTACATATTGCAATATAAATATCTCGATCTGAAATACAGCAGATTGCGACCGTGAAACTGGGAGAGAAAATTCGATACCTGCGAGAGGTCGAAGGATCGCTTCGCGGACTCGGGCGCGCCATGACCCAACAAGAATTGGTTCGCGCCATTCGCGACGAGATCGGTGGCAAGGGAGCGAAGGGCAGCACGATCAGCCAGTCGTACCTGTCGCAGATTGAAAATGGCGGGCGGCCGCACATGACGCAATCCTCGCGAGCGTTGCTCGCCAAATTTTTCAAGGTGCATCCGGGATTTCTGGTGGATGACCCGGATGGTTACCACACCGAGTTGACGTCTGACTTGCGCACTACGGAAGGCCAGCTTGATGTCTGGCTGCTGCAGGGATCGGAGAAGTTTGCGAATGATCCTGAAGTCAGCAATGTGCTGATCAAAGCGGCTCGTGAAAAAGATACGCGCCGGTGCCTGCTCTTGCTCGGTGCAATTCTCGATACGCCGGGACTAGCGGACCGGTTGTTGGAAGCGTTACGTCCTGATGTTGCAGCAGGACATTCGCGCGCGTCGGCTGCGGAAGGGAGGCGAATCCGATGACGTGGTCCGACTTTTATTTGATTTGTTTCGCGGTCGGTTTTTGCTTCAGTTTCTTTTCGTTTGTGTTTGGAGGATCGCGTTTCGGGCGTTTGCACTTGCCGCACTTTCATAGTCATGGCGGCGGGCATGTACCGACGCATAGTGGCGGCGCTCATGCAACCGCTACGGACACGCATGCACACGGTCCGCAAGGCGCGGCGGGGGAAGCCGCTGGTGGACGCGAGACATCTGCCACGAGCGTTTCGCCGTTCAATCCGCCTGTGGTCGCCGCGTTCCTGGCGTGGTTCGGCGGCACTGGATATTTGCTGACACGATTTTCGGCGGTGTGGGTTGGCATGGGATTGGCCGCATCCACAATCAGCGGATTCGTTGGGGGAGGAATTATTTTCCTCTTCCTCAGCAAGGTGTTGATCTCGGATGACGATTGTCTCGATCCAGCCGACTTCGAAATGGTGGGTGTACTCGGCAAACTTTCGGTCCCGATTCGCGAAGGCGGTACCGGAGAGTTGATCTACTCGCAGATGGGAACCCGCCGGGTTTGCGGCGCGCGCAGCGAAACCGGCGCCGCCATCGCAAAAGGAACCGAGGTCGTGGTTACGCGATATGAGAAGGGAATTGCGTACGTGAGGCTGTGGGAAGAGATGGCTAACGTGTAGCGGAAGCGCGGCCAAACGACTGACCAGTTCGTCATGACAGGAGCAGCAATGGAACCGGGCAACGATCAACGCGATGTGGTGGCGGAGGAAACGCATTCAGGACGCATTTGGACGCTCCTTCTTCTGCCTGCCCTCATCATTCCGGCGATCTCGGCATCGTTTTATCCGACGGCTCCGGCGCGCTGGGCATTGGTTGTCATCGCTGTAGTTGGAATTGGATCGCTGGCGCTCGTGTGGAGCGGGTTTCAATACCGTTTTCTCCGTCACGGGATCGAGATCCGAACTCTGGGATTTCGGCTGCGTTCGATCTCAAAGCAATCAATCGTGAGCTATTCGATCGAGTCTTGGGGTCTGCCGCGTGGCTACGGGATTCGCGGAGTCGGCAGCACGCGCGCCTACGTTTGGGGCAACAAGGTAGTTCACATCAAGACGACCAACGGAGACGTGTTCCTGGGACATAGTGATCCGGAGAAGATTGTTCGCGATCTGGATGAAATGACCGGCAGTGTGTCACGTGGCTGAGCGCTAGCTGTTGACCTGCAGCGGGAGAACGAATGAATCGTTACCGAGCTTTGATCGGATTGATGTGGGTCGCGCTGCTGAGCAGTGCGCTGACTTACTGGCGGGACTGGGATCAACTTCCCGCGCGCATGGCGGTTCACTTCGACGCCGACTGGCGGCCGAACGGTTACACATCGCGCGAAGGAGCGCTCGAGTTAGGTCTCGGCATCATGACGTTCATGCTGGTGCTGTTTACGGTCGCGGGTTTGATTGCGCATGCGATGAAGCCGAGCGCGGCGTGGCCAATGCTCGTTGTCTTTTATGTGGTGTTGGGATTTTCGTGGTACGGCAACTATTCGATCGTCAAGTTTAATTTGAACGCACAGCCGGCCCATTCCGAGTTGGTGGGCCCGAATTCCCCGGCCAAGAGTGACTCACACTATCGATTAATTTCTGAACTGCATTTGTAACAGGAGGCGTTATGCCGGAGATGTCCCGAATCGTTGAAATTTGGATCTTTGTTGGCCTCGGAGTGATGGTCCTGCTTTTTCTGGTGAGCGGAATGGCGAGGCTCTATCGCAAGGCTGGGCCGCATGAGGCACTCATTGTGTATGGCATGGGCGGCACGCGCGTGGTGAAAGGCCACGGCAAGATGATTCTGCCGATGGTTCAGGTGTGCCGTGGACTTTCGCTGGAGTTGATGTCGTTCGATGTGGCGCCGCAGCAGGATTTGTATACAAAGCAGGGCGTCGCAGTCACGGTGGAAGCGGTGGCGCAGATCAAAGTGAAATCCGATGACGAGTCGATTCGTACTGCAGCCGAACAGTTTCTTACCAAGACGCCTCAGGAACGGGAAGGCCTGATCCGTCTGGTGATGGAAGGCCACCTGCGCGGTATCATCGGCCAGCTCACGGTAGAAGAAATCGTGAAGCAGCCGGAAATGGTTTCTGACCGCATGCGGTCCACGTGCGCCGACGACATGAACAAGATGGGTCTTGAAGTCATCTCGTTCACGATTAAAGAGGTTCGCGACAAGAACGAATACATCACCAACATGGGCCGCCCCGACGTCGCTCGCATCAAGCGCGATGCCGATGTGGCCGCTGCCGAAGCCGATCGTGACACGGCGATCAAGCGGGCCCTTGCCACACGCGAATCTGCGGTGGCCCGTGCCCAGGCCGATCAGGAGCGGGTTTTGGCCGAAACGTTGTCTCTTGCCAAGCAGGCTGAGGCGCAGCGCGATCTGGAAATCAAGAAGGCGCAGTACCTCGAAGTGACAAAACGTCAGCAGGCGCAGGCCGATAAGGCCTACGACATTCAGACCAACATCATGCAACAGCAAGTCATCGCCGAGCAGGTGAAGGTGCAGCAGATCGAGAAAGAACAGCAGGTCAAAGTGCAGGAGGCGGAAATCAATCGCCGAGAGAAGGAGTTGATCGCCACCGTCCTGAAAGGTGCGGAGATTGAGCGTCAGCGCATTGAGACGCTGGCTGCCGCGGAGAAGCAGCGCTTGATCGCGGAAGCGGAAGGCCAGGCGTCATCGATTCGCGCGCAGGGCGAAGCCGAAGCCGAAATCATCTTCAAAAAAGGCGAGGCGGAAGCGAAGGCGATGAACGTCAAAGCGGAGGCCTACCAGGAATACAACCAGGCGGCCGTGATCGACAAACTCTTTACCGGAATGCCGGAGATCGTGAAGGCTCTCGCGGCTCCGTTGGCAAACGTCGACAAGATCACGATCGTGTCGACGGGTAACGGCGATACGTCGGGGATGAACAAGATCACCGGCGACATCACGAAGATGGCAGCGCAAGTTCCGGCATTGTTCGAAACGCTGTCAGGCATGCCTCTGGGTGAATTGTTAGGCAAGGTACGCCAGCTCGGCGACAAGGGTTTAAAGCCGGGCGATGTGCCGAAAGCATAGCAAGGGGTGGGTCTCATGGAGGGGCGGGCGCCACGCCCGCCCCGGGGCGAAGCGAGTAAGACTTTGGAGTCGAATATGACGAACAAACCGAAATACACCGGGTTGGGCATCGGGCTGGGAGCTGCACTGGGCGCGGTCGCCGGAGCGATGGCCGGCAACATGGGTATGTGGCTCGCCATCGGAGTGGCGATCGGTCTCGCGATCGGGATGACCACCGCGCGGCGCAAGACCATTGGTTGTCTGGAATGCGAAACGCTTCATCGCGAGCATGCGACGGTTCTTGACGCGAAGAAGTCGCAATGAGAGGCATCTCGTGTCGCCTAATCCGTGATTCGGATAAGGCGGTTTAACTCGGAATGGGCGGCATCACCGGAATTGAAAAAGTTCTAGAGCTGAAAGCTAATAGCGGATAGCAAAGAAGGGAGCACATCATGGCACTACTCGAGCGAGTTTCAACATTGGTCCGGGCTAATCTCAACGACCTGATCGACAAGGCCGAAGATCCGGAAAAGATGATCAAGCAGGTCATCCTGGATATGCAGAACCAGCTTCTGCAAGTGAAGACGCAGGTCGCAATTGCCATTGCGGATCAGCATTTGCTTGAGAAGAGGCAGAAAGAAAACGAAGACAAGATTGCCGAGTGGATGCGCAAGGCCGAATTGGCCGTCGACAAAAAAGAAGACGACCTGGCGCGCGCATCACTGCAACGCGTCGAAAGCTATCGCGAGCTGAGCCAGAATTTCGCGCAGCAGGTGACGGATCAGAAGGCGCAAGTGGAGAATTTGAAGTCTGCGTTGCGGCAGCTCGATCAGAAGCTGGCCGAGGCGCAGGCCAAATCCGAAGTGTTGATTGCGCAGCACCGCCGGGCTCGCGCCGTCAGCAAAGCGAGTGACGCGCGGATGGCGTCCGTCGATGGCTCGAAGGCGGCTGCATTCGACCGCATGAAGCGGAAGGTCGCGCATTCTGAGGCGGTGAGCCAGGCCAAGTCTGAAATCGCTTCAGACAACATTGAAGATCGACTCGCCGCTCTCGAGAAACAGGATCGCATCGAGCAACTTCTGGCAGAGTTGAAATCGAAACGCGGAGCGTAGTTTCTGCGCGGCTGGTTTCATCCCGAGCTGGTGAAAGTCGAATCAAACTTTCCTGGAGAGATCTGTGCTTCAACGAAAAATCAATCGCCTGCTTCCCATCGGCCTCCTGATGTTGTCTGGCGGCCTCATTCTGCGCAACTTCGTTCACGGACGTTATTTTGATTTCGCTGCAGGTTTCCTGATCGGCATGTCGATCGTTTTTATGATTGCGGGATTCGTGCGCCAGACGCGTCGTCCAGCGAACTGAAGCTGATAAGTCACGACAATTCACATCCAAACGAGAGAGACGTTGCATGCGACGTCTCTCTCCTGCTTTTTGCTCACAACAGATCCGATCTCATAGTCGCATCAAGGAGATACATCCCCTGCAACAATTCGAGCCGCGCGGTGTTTATACCAATAGACGATTTCATGCGACGCCGATAGGCCACCGGCCCGCCGCAGCACCTGTTGCGCGCCACTTCGGACTTCAATTCGAGGAACTCTGATGAAGCAGTTTGCTCTCGTGGCCTTACTGGCAGTCGGCCTCACTCTTGTAGGATGTGGATCGAACAGTACGAATCCTGCCAGCATCAATGGGACGTGGAATGCGACCCTGCTTAGCAATAGCGCGGCCACCGATTTCAATTTCGGAACAGGCTTAACGGTAAACAGTGACGGGTCGCTGGCGGTGGTCAATTTCAATTTCACCACAAACTCCCCGTGTTTCGCTTCCGGCGAAACGGAGACCGGATCGTTCTCGCTTAGTGGGAACTTCAACGGAAACGTGAACGGCAAATTCGGCATGAACGTGAAATCCGGCACGCCGTCCGGCAATTCGCTGGTGTTAAGTGGAAACGTTAGCGGCAACACGATCTCGGGCACTTGGACTTTGACCGGAAGCACGGGTTGCACCGGAAACGGTACTTTCACAATGACGAAGATGTAGCCCTGAGTTTGTCGTCTGGACACTCGGCTTCCGGTGGCAACCGCTGCCAGCCGGAAGCCGGGTCCAGACGCTTCGATTCCGCCCTTGCTGCTCCCTTACATCCATTGACGGGCCTGCCCGCATCTCTCTATTCTCATAAGGATTCCAAAATAAGGCAGGTCCATGAAGAAGCTTGCTCTAATCGTGCTGGCGCTCGAACTCGCGGTGTGTGGCTGCGGGAATAATACCCGGACCACCAACGTGACAACCAGCACGAGCGGAAACTGGGAAGCACAACTCACAGGGACTTTGGGGCCATCGGGCCAGCAATTGGGCACCAGTCAGCTGAATTTCGTGACTTCGTTTAACCTCAAAAGCACGACGGGCGGGGCGAGCCAACCACTGGACGTGATCGGTTTTGGTTTTTTCAATGCCAGTGAGTGTTTTTCCAACGGCTTGAATGAACAGACCGAAACCGGTTCCGCGACATTGAACACGGCAGGTTCTGGGCAGGTGACGGGTGGGCTGACGTTTACCGTGACCTCCACCTCGATCCCGGGTAACGTGCTTACGCTCAGCAGTCCGGACGGGCTGACCGGCACTTCGAACGGAACCTCGACGACCACGGGAACGCTTTCCAACGGCATCGTGGTCGGCACCTGGACCATGACCAGTGCCAGCGATGCGAACTGCAACGGCAGCGGCAGTTTTCTGATGTGCCAGGGAAACGACACCTGCGTAGCACCGTAGTCTCTCCTCGCCACTTCGATATTCATCGGCGGCGTCCGGCGCGGTCGGTCCTATCAATCGACCCGCTTCCCGTCGCACTTCCACCCGCCCGACCCGCTGCTATACATTGAATGCCATGAAGCGTTCTTTGCGAGAGATTGCGGACGCCGTGGGAGCTCGCCTGGTCGGGGACGGAGGCGTGGCCATCAGCGGCGTCGCGAGCCTGCAAGCCGCGAGTTCGAACGATCTTGTTTTCGTTGAGGACCAAGAGCATTTCGCTGCGGCGCTTCAGTCTCGTGCTGGCGCCATTATTGCCGGAGAATTCGCGGCCAAAGCCGCATCCAACCGTCCGCTGCTGATCAGCGACCATCCCAAGCTTGCTTTTGCCCGCGCCCTGAACGCGCTGCAGGAATCTTCGCAGGCTGAAAGCGCTCAGCCGTTGGTAGCCAAGACGGCCGTGGTTTCTGTGTCTGCGGTTCTTGGCTCCGGAGTTCGGGTTGACGAGCGCGCAGTCGTCGGCGATAGAGTTGAGATTGGGGAAAGCACGCGCATCGGTGCGGGCGCTGCAATCGGCGTGGGCGTGACGATTGGCAAAGGCTGCAATATTTATCCGAATGTCACCATCTATCCTGGAGCAACGATCGGGGATCGCGTGATCGTGCATGCCGGAGCAGTGCTCGGCAGCGATGGTTTTGGATATGTTCGCGATCGCGCAACCGGGCACTACGAGAAGTTTCCGCAGGTGGGACGCCTGGTGATCGAAGACGACGTTGAGATTGGAGCCAACACGACCATCGACCGCGGCGCCCTCGATGAGACGCGCATTCGGCGGGGCACGAAAATCGACAATTTGGTTCACATCGGACACAACTGCCAGATCGGGGAAGACGTCGTAATCGCTGCGCAGACCGGTTTATCGGGCAGCATCGTCATCGAAAACGGCGTTGTGCTCGGCGGCCAGGTCGGCATCGGGGAGCATGCGCGCATCGAAGAAGGAGTCATGCTCGGCGGGCAGGGAGGCGTGCTTCCTAATAAAGTTCTGCGCGGCAAGGGCGTTGCGTTCTGGGGAACTCCTGCCCAACCGCTGCGCCAATATTTGAAGCAGCTTGCCACTCTCGCCCGCCTCGCCCGGAAGGATTGACGTTGGCAATCGTCGTCATTGGCGGACATTCCCGAAACGTTGGCAAGACCAGCGTGGTTGCAGGATTGATTGCCGCGTTGCCCGAGTTCGAGTGGACCGCAGCCAAGATCACCCAGCATGGCCACGGGATATGTTCGGCCAATGGAGCGCCCTGCGACTGTGCCACTGGTGATCATTCGTGGGCGATCTCCGAAGAGCGCGACCGCTCCGGCGGATCAGACACATCGCGTTTCCTGGTGGCGGGGGCAGTCCGTGTTTTTTGGGTGCGCACCGAGCAAGGCAGACTTGCCGAGGCGATGCCCGCTCTCCGAAAGCGCCTCGAGTCCGCCCGCAACGTGATCATTGAATCGAATAGCGTGCTGAAGTTCTTGCGGCCTGACCTTTACTTGACCGTGCTCGATCCGGGAACCTCTGATTTCAAGAATTCGGCGCGGGAATTTCTCGATCGTGCCGACGCCCTAATTCTGCATGAGACGCTCGATGATCCTGAATGGAAGTCCGTCTCCTTGAAGCCTGTGGTGGGCGCGCAAATCTTCCGCATCAAGCCGCCACAATATGTCACTCCCGAAATAACAGCCTACGTCCGCTCGAGCGTGTCCCAAGCAGAAATGCGTCCGAGGACCGTCCGCGATCAGCGTTTTGTTTCCCATTGATCCTGGGCTGACCCTTAATTCCAACTCCTGCTTTGATATCCTTGCGCGTGCGGCGAATTCACCCCAGCGCCTGGCTGTTGATGCTGTTATCTGCGGTCCTGCAGGTCATCATTTTCCCGCTGCCCGGCGTTTACATTCTTTCCTGGTTCGCGCTGGCTCCATTGCTGGTCGCGCTTCTCCGTGCGCATCCGGCGGGCGAACTCGAAGTCGTCGGTTCCGTTCAATTGCAGCCCGCCTCGCCCTTGCAAGGATTTCTCCTCGGCTACGTTTGCGGCATTCTTTGTTTCGCGGGCACGTGCTACTGGATCTTCGATACCATGCGCAGTTTCGGCGGCCTCAGTACGCCGATGGCGGCCCTCGTCCTTTTCCTGTTCTGTTGCTACCTCGGCTTGTACCAAGGTCTCTTCGGGCTTCTTATCGGCCTTCTGGCCAGTCCTCGGGACTACCGGCGCGCGCTGGTGATGTCTCCCTTCGTATGGGTCGCGGTTGAACTGGCGCGCACCCGGATCACAGGATTTCCTTGGCTCCTGTTAGGGATCTCGCAGGTCGACAATGTTGCGCTGTCGCGCATCGCCGCCTTCACCGGCGTATATGGAATCTCTTTCGAAATCGTACTTGTGAACGTCGCGCTGGCTGCGGCCTTTCTGATTCCCCGGCAAAAGCGCGGTACCATGTTCGCCGCAGCGCTGGCCGCTGCAGCCGTTCTGCAGGCGGGCCGGCTGGTGGAAGCGCCTCCGGCAAACGCCGATCGCAATGCCCTCCTTGTGCAGCAGAATATTCCGGTCTCAGCCGATTGGACTCCAGCTTATTTTCAGCAGACGTTGGGCGAACTCACCAGCCTTACCGTGGACTCGGCGGCAAAGAGTGCAGGGACGAAGGTGGGATTGGTCGTGTGGCCCGAGTCTCCTGCCCCATTCTTCACCAATGACGCGCACTTCCGCGACACGGTGAGTGCGATGGCTCGTTCCACCGGAGCGTCCGTTGTAGTGGGTTCTATCGGGAGCAACGCTGCAACTCCCAATTCGGATGCACCCCTTTTCAACTCTGCCGCTCTCGTCGCTCCTACGGGCGAATGGAAAGCGCGTTACGACAAAGCTCATCTGGTGCCCTTCGGAGAGTATCTTCCATTCCCCAGCATCTTCTCGTTCGCCGGAGGATTGACCCAGGAAGTCGGACGCTTTCAACATGGCGAATCGCGTACTCCGCTCGAGGCTGATGGAGAGAACCTCGGCGTATTCATCTGCTATGAGTCCGTGTTCCCGGATGACGTCCGGCAATTTGCAGATACCGGCGCACAGGTCTTCGTGAATATCTCGAACGACGGCTGGTACGGCGACAGCGGCGCTTACGCTCAGCATTTGAATCAGACGCGCATGCGGGCGATCGAAAACAATCGGTGGATCCTGAGCGCAACCGATACGGGAGTTACGGCCTCCATCGATCCTTGGGGACGGGTCGTAGCCCGCATCCCGCGCAAGACTCGAGCCACATTAGTCGCACCCTATGCACTCACTTCCGTCACTACGTTCTACACACGCCATGGCGACTGGTTCGCATTTGCCTGTGCGATAATTTCCTTAGCAGCGCTGATAGAGCGCTTCACACGCTCCAAGAACCGTAAGAAGGCTGATACTTCCTCATGAGTCAAGAGTTAGAACAGGAATACGAGAAGCTGAGTAAGAAAGTCCACGATCTCCGGGAGTATCTTTGACGCGGAGAAAGTTCGTCCGCAGTTAGCCGAAGTTGAGAAGCAGGCCTCCGACCCGAATCTCTGGTCGAATCCCACTCGTTCGCAGCAAGTAATGCGCGAGAAAAAACGGTTGGAGCATGTGATTTCCACCGACGCCGACCTGGCACGCCGCGGCGACGATATCGCAGCCTATTTCGATCTCGCCAAAGAAGGCGAAAATGTCGACGGCGAACTGCAACGCGAGATTGGCTCCCTGCGCGACCTCCTTGACAAGCTCGAAACCGAAACCCTTCTCTCGGGTGAGAACGACGCACGCAACGCCATCGTCACCATTCATCCCGGTGCCGGAGGCACCGAGTCCCAGGACTGGGCCGACATGCTCCTTCGGATGTACCTGCGATGGGCGGAGCGGCAAGGATTCGAGACTGTCCTCTACGACTACCAGCCGGGTGAAGAGGCCGGATTGAAATCCGCAACATTTGCCGTCAACGGCGAGTACGCGTTTGGATTGTTGCAGAGCGAGATTGGCGTACATCGGTTGGTTCGCATCTCCCCGTTCGATCAGGCCAAGCGTCGCCACACTTCATTTGCCAGCGTATTTGTCTCTCCGGAAATCGACGACAGCATCGACATCGTCATCAAGCCGGAAGACATCCGGATTGATACGTACCGATCGAGCGGAAAGGGCGGGCAGCACGTCAATACGACCGATTCTGCCGTGCGCATCACGCACATCGCTACCGGACTGGTTGCCAATTGCCAGAATGAGCGCTCGCAACACAAGAACAAAGAACGCGCCATGAGCATGCTGCGCTCGAAGCTCTACGAGTTTGAGATGGAGAAGAAACGCGCGGCAACCAAGAAGATCGAAGACTCGAAGCTCGATATCGAGTTCGGCTCGCAGATCCGTTCGTATGTTTTGCAGCCGTATCGCATGATCAAGGACCATCGCACCAAGACGGAAGTCGGAGACGTCGATCGCGTGCTCGATGGAGATTTGCAGCCCTTTATCCGGGCTTACTTGCTTGCGAGGCGTGGGGAGAAACAATGAAAGCCTCACCTAAATCCCGCGCGCCCAAGAAACAGCTGAAGAGCATTAAGCTCGGGCCGCGATTCTCGAAAGCGTTTTTGTTTGCAGCCGAGAAGCACGCGGGCCAGGCGCGCAAAGCTTCTACGATTCCTTACATCGCACATCTGATGGGTGTGGCCTCTCTTGTTCTCGAAGCTGGAGGCGACGAGGACCTTGCCATCGCGGCTCTCTTGCATGACGTTGTCGAAGATTGCGGAGGCGCGCCCATGCAAAAAGAGGTCGAGCGCCGTTTTGGCAAACGCGTGGCGAAGATTGTCGATGGCTGTACCGACGCTGACACGTATCCGAAGCCGCCATGGCGCGAGCGCAAAGAAAAATACATTGCGCGTCTAAAAAAAGAAGGCGCGGACACGAAGCTGGTTTCAGCAGCTGACAAGTTGAACAATATTCGCTCGATCATCAGCGACTACCGCGCGATCGGTGAATCTGTTTGGTCTCGATTCAACGGCGGCCGCGAAGGCACTCTTTGGTACTATCGGACCTTGCGAAACGAATACTTGCGGCACAAGCCAAACCGAATCACTCGCGAATTGGACCTGGCGGTGAAAGAGCTGGAGTCGATGGCTCAAAAAGGATTCGCATCCGCTCCTCAAACTTCATCCATGGCTGCCGAGGTGTGATCCTATGGCGCGCATGATTGATCAAATTCGCGCATCCAAGCTGCCTTCCAACATGATGCAGTTCGCTGCGCGCGGAGCGCTCCAGGTGCCTGCGGCGGAAAACGTCGAAATCCTCGTCTACCTCGCTCGGCACAATAAAGTATTTGGCGACACGGCTCGCATGACGCTTGCCGGGTGGGACGAGAAAAGCTCGCTGGCGGTGGCTAAGCGATCCTCAAAGCCCTCCGGAAGTGCTGGACTACTTTATTTCCGGAGACAATTTGCGGCCGGCGCTGTTGCCGGCGTTGCTCGAGAATCCCTCTGTTTCAGAAGCACAGCTGGCCAAGCTCGCCGTCTCGGCAATGCGGGACACGATCGAGGCGATGCTTAAAAGCCCGCGCATACTCACGTTAAATTCCGTCATTGAGACGCTGAAGTCGAATCCCTATCTCAAGAAGGAAGAAGCGCAAGCGCTCCGGAAAAATCCGGCCGCCGGATCGCTGACCACTCCAGTCGAAACGGCTGGCCCCGCGCTTGAAGAAAAACATTCGCCGGAGGAAGTTGCGACACCCGCCGAAGCTCCGGTTTCCTCCGAAGCTGGATTCCCGGGGGCGACGAAGCTGTTGCCGCTTACATGAAGGAGCACGAGCACGCCATCGCGGCTGAGGGTGAAAAGCCGTTCCAATCGATCGGCGGCGTAGTCGAGTTGCTGGGAGAAGGCGTTTTGACTGCGGCTGACAGAGATGAAACCGCAGCGCCTGTCGCGACGCCCGCCGCCGCGGCTGCGGCGCCTGCCAAGCCCAAAGTTGAGGAGCCGAAAAAGCCCGCCGAGCGCTTGAATACGATGCAAAAGATCAACGGCCTCGACGTGAAAGGACGCATCCAGCTCGCGCTGAAAGGGAACAAGGAAGAGCGATCGATCTTGATTCGCGACGGCACCAAAGTGGTCGCGCTGGCGGTGCTTGAGGCTCCCAAACTTGCAGACGGAGAAGTCGAAAAATTCGCGAGCCAGAAAAACGTGCTTGAGGCCGTGCTCCGCCAGATTCCCTTGAAGCGCCGTTTCATGAAGAACTACATCGTCGTCCGCAATCTGGTCGCGAATCCCCGCACGCCGATCGACCTCAGTCTCGGCTTGATGAAAAACTTGCTGGCGCAGGATCTCAAGAATATTTCCGGGAACAAGGAAGTTTCAGAGACCATCCGCAAGCTCGCGCTCAAGATGTACAAGCAGAAAATGGACGCTGCAAACAAGAAATAGAAATCAAAGAGGAGGGAACCTTGGCCTCGTTGCCGCAATCCGATCCCATCGCAGAATTATTGAGGAACTCCAAGACCATTGCCGTGGTGGGGCTCTCCGCCGATCCATTCCGACCGAGTCATGGAGTCTCCGCCTACATGCAAGGCCATGGATATCGAATCATTCCCGTTAATCCGAATATCAAGGAATGCCTGGGGCAGACAGCTTATCGATCGCTGCTCGACGTGCCGGAAAAGATCGACATTGTGAATGTCTTCCGGCGGCCTGAGTTTGTCGAAGCGGTGGTCGATCAGGCAATTCAGTTGAAGGTGCCCGCCATCTGGATGCAGGAGGAAGTGATTCACGAGCGGGCAGCGGAGAAAGCACGGCGGGCAGGAATTTTTGTGGTGATGGATCAGTGCATTCTGAAGGAACACCGCGCACGCTTTCGATGAATTGATCCCGGAACAAATTCAAGCCTGGCCGCGTAGAAGCTGACGGAACAGGATCGACTCTGCCATCCGAGGAGGATTTGTGAATTCCGACGCTCCTGTGCCTCCGGCCGAGCCCACACTGCCCGTCGAAACGATTCCGGCGGCTCAACCGTCGACTTTGCGTAAAATATTTTTCGGCAAGGATGGGTTGCGCGCGGGATGGAGTCTGCTCATCTTCATCGCTCTCTTTGCCGCCATCATCTTCTGTGTCAACTTCATCCTGCGGAAGTTTCTTCCGCATGATCCCAAGGCCCTCATGGTGGGCGGCGAAGCCCCGCCACGCTTTCTGCTCCTCGCCGAGGGAATTCCTTTCTTGGTGACGGTCCTCGTGACTTGGATCATGTCGAAGATCGAGCGCCGGCCCGTCGGCGTCTATGGCCTCGGAGACAATCGCAAAGCCGCGCGATTCTTCGCCGGACTTGGTTGGGGAGTTGTTTGTCTTTCGTTGCTCATCTTCACGCTGGTGAAGACAGGACATCTGGTTTTCGACAGCCGCCTGCTGTTTGGCAGCGACGTTCTTCGCTACGGAGCAATCTGGCTGTTCGGGTTTTTTCTGGTCGGCCTGCTGGAGGAATACCTGACGCGTGGTTTCGTGCAGTACACGCTCGCCCGCGGTATCGCCGGACTCTATCAGCTCGCGTTCAAGACGCGCCATAGCAGGGCCTTGGGATTCTGGACGTCCGCCCTCATCCTATCTATTCTCTTCGGGCTCGGACACGGCAAGAATCCAGGTGAATCGCCGATTGGCCTACTCTCCGCCGGCCTCGCTGGCCTCGTCTTCTGCTTCAGTCTATGGCGCACCGGTTCGTCGTGGTTCGCTATCGGATTACATACCTCGTGGGATTGGGGTCAATCCTTCCTGTACGGTGTCGCCGACAGCGGAATGATGGCGCAGCACCATCTGTTTGCCACGCACCCCGCGGGCCCGCCACTGCTCAGCGGTGGAGCTACCGGGCCTGAAGGCAGCGTGTTTATCCTCGCGATTTTGGCCCTCTTCGCTTTGATTATTGTGTTTACGCTGCCCCGCGCTCGTTATGGCGATGGAGCGGAGCACGGCGCGATGTTGAGCTAGAAGAAGGGAAGTAGCAGGACAGGCTGACGATTCAAACGGCGCGAAGACCTAGCGGTTCACGCCCACGAACACAACGCTCGCGTCGTCGCGCACACCCGACCCGTTGGCATACCGTCGCACTTCATCCACAATGCTGACAGCCGAAGCTTCCGGGCGAATCGCATGGTCAGCAAGGCGGCACAAGCCATACGGTTCCTCGCTCGCATCCTCCGCCTCAGTGATTCCGTCGCTGTAAAAGATCAAGCGCGAGCCCGGGGACAACGAAATCGTCGTCTCGGAATAGTCGCCGCATGCAAGGCCGAGCGGCAAGCCGCGCTCAACATCGATGAAGTGCTCCCCCTGATCGTCGATGAAGAGCGGTAGCAGGTGTCCTGCGTTCGCGAACACCACCGTGCGGGATGCAGGATCAAGCACGGCATAAACCATCGTCACAAACTTTCCAGCAGGGAAGTCGTCGACCAGCAACTGGTTCAACTTGCTCAAAACCTCGCCTGGGCTGCAGCAAGCCTCGGCCAGCGACCGGAACATGCCGCGCGTCGCTGACATCAGCAAAGCGGCCGCAGTTCCTTTGCCAGAAACATCCGCCAGAACCAAGCCCCAACGACCGTCGGGAAAAGGAATGAAATCGTACCAATCTCCGCCAACGGCCCGCGCCGGCACGCTGCGGCCGGAAATCACAAATCCTGGGATGTACGGAGAGCTCTTCGGCAACAACGCCTGCTGGATCGTCCGCGCTTCGTCCGCCTCGCGGTCTAAAACAGCCCGCTCCGCGCGCTCCATTTTGAACCTCTGCGCGTTGTACACGGCCACGGCGACATGGCCGCAAAGCGCCTGCAAGAGCCTCAGTTGCTGGCGCGGAAACGCATTGATCTCTGGATGCGAAGCGGTGAAAACCCCGACCAGCCGCTCTCCTACGCGCAACGGGATCGCAACTTCCGATCGGATCGTGGCTTGGCACGATACATAGTACGGATCTTTGCTGACGTCAGGCGCATACCGTGTCTGCCCAGTCGATGCCACGTAACCGACCATGCCTTCTTTGCCGATTTTCAGGCGATAGCCCTTGTCGTGTTCGCCAAAGCCTTGCACCCCGGCGAGCACCATCTCTCCTCGCTCTTCATCATGCAAGTAGACGCTGGCTTTGAGGCATCCGAACGAATCAGTGACTTCGCTGACGACGCTGTCAATCAGCTGGTCAAGATCGAGAATTGACGTAATCTTCTGGGCAGCTTTCTGCAGCCGCTGCAAGTCCTCGACCAGATCGGCCGTGAGTACCCGCGGCGCCGTTTCAACGCTGCTCAGATTTGGAAGTGTTGCCAAGATAAGCCCCGAGCGAAGTCCTGCGAACACCTAACAAGATGTCCGGAACGCGGCTTATGATTCTTTTTTTCGGGGCTCAGCCGAGACGTCGCTGGCGCGGGAGCGCTGCCGCTTGACCTCATCCATCCGCTCGCGGATGCGTTTCTCGATGCCCTCATTCGTGGGCCGGTAATAGATTCGGTCGCGCAGGCTGTCAGGCAGGCACTGCATCTGGGCGACTTTGGATTCGAGGTCGTGAGCGTACTGATATCCGCGGCCGTAGCCGAGCCCTTTCATGAGCTTCGTGGGCGCGTTCCGCAGATGCAGTGGAACCGATTCCGCAGCGGTATTCTCGACGTCTTGCTGCACGTCGCCATATGCCGTGTACAGAGCGTTCGACTTCGGCGCGACCGACAGGTATACGACGGCCTGGGCCAAGGCCAGATTTCCTTCCGGCATGCCGATAAAATCCACGGCGTCGCGAGCGGCCATGCACAACGACAGAGCGTTCGGATCGGCCAGCCCGATATCCTCCACCGCCATCCGGACCACTCTTCGGGCTACATACAGCGGGTCTTCGCCCGCTTCAAGCATGCGTCCCAGCCAGTACAAAGCCGCGTCTGGATCGCTGTTCCGCACCGACTTGTGCAACGCCGAAATCAGGTTGTAATGTTCTTCACCGGTCTTGTCGTAGAGCAGGATGCGCCGCTGTAAAGCATCGTGAACGATTTCGTCGGAGATTTCGAGAGTGCCTTCGCTGTTCTTTTGCGCGAGCCCTGCGGCGACTTCTAAAACGTTGTATGCGCTCCGAGCGTCTCCGCTCGTGTAACTGGCAATCTTTTTCAAAACGTCGTCGGATGCGATGACATTCATCTCGCCCAGGCCGCGCTCGCGATCGCTGAGCGCACGCCGTAGAAGCCGCACGATCTGTTCTTCCGTGAGCGGCTGAAGAACGTATACCCGACAGCGCGAGAGCAACGCCGAATTGATCTCGAACGAAGGGTTTTCGGTCGTAGCGCCGATCAGCCGGATGTTTCCTTTTTCCACGTGCGGCAGGAAAGCGTCCTGCTGCGCTTTGTTGAAGCGATGGATCTCGTCGATGAAAACAATTGTGCGCGTGCCGTATTGCTTGGCCCGCTCGGCATCGGCCATAACTTGCTTGATTTCTTTGATCCCAGCCAGCACCGCGGAGAACTCGATGAACTCGGCCTTGGTCATGTTCGCAATGATCTTTGCAAGCGTGGTCTTGCCCGTGCCCGGAGGTCCCCAGAAAATCAACGACCCGGAATCGTCGCGTTCGATCTGCACTCTCAGGGGTTTGCCGGGCCCGATCAAATGTTCCTGCCCGGCATATTCATCAAGAGTGCGCGGTCGCATGCGATCGGCCAGCGGGCGGGTTGTATCGGCCGAGCCACCGGCATTCGGGATGGGCTGAAATAAACTCATAGATGCTTCCGATGTAGGCTCTTAGCTTAACTCGCAGGAGGCGATGTTGCGCGGCAACTCACCTGGCCAGGACTTTCGCAGACTCCACGAAGCGGAGTGCAGGCGCGTTTGGAAGAGCTCCGATCTCGGCGCCATAGCGATAAAACAGCTGCAGCCCCTCGATGCACTCGCGATCCAGGCGATAGTGGATATTTTCAGTCAAATAACGGTGGACGTCGTGTTCACCGATCCTCAATCTTGGCGCCCATTCGCGCTCAATTACCGCGAGGCTGGCGGGCTCGAGTCCATGATCGCGGGAATCGCGAAACGTGGCGGCTAGGTCCACCGAAGGATCTAACTCAAGCAGCGCCTCACTTCGCACCGCCCAAAACGCGAAGACAAATGGTTTGCCTGTGCGAAGGATCCATTCTTCGGCAAGATCAAGTGTGTGATAGCGAGATCGATCGATCTGCAGCGCTGGATCGCCGATCACCAATCCGGCATCGCACTCCTCGAGCATCTTCCCGATGACAGGTTCCATCGGAAAGTAAGCCCGTGCCCCGCCCAGCCACTTCGCGAACAGGATCTTCGTCAAAGCCACCGATGTCATCGAAGATGTGTCCAGCGCGACAGTCCGAACTTCCTCAATTGGAACCTTGCTCACAAGCAAAATGGACCGCACCGCTTGCCGCGATGCAATCGCGACCTCCGGAAAAATTTCCAGATTTGGAATCTGCGTATAAGCCGCGGCTGGAATGATGCCGATGTCCGCTGTCCCTGCTGCCAAGGCTCGCGCGCACGCGGAGGGCAAAGTGTAAGAAATTTCAAAATACCGCCCTGATTGTCCATGCTCGAAATCGCACATCAGAGGAGCGGTGTTCAGGTAAGAAATGGCGGAAATACGCAGCCTTCTCATTCTTTCCACAATATTAACAAACCATTGTGACGTCTGACCTTGACACGATTCTCCAGCAATTACTACAGTCCGCTCGGAGACTCAATTTGCCCCCCATCGGTGTTGTTGCGCCCGCTCAAGTTCTGGAGTGGGTTGCCCTCTCTTTGACTCCCGGCCTGGGCCCAACCAGGTCCCGAAAGCTCGTTCAGCATTTCGGATCGGCCGCAGCCGTTTTCCATGCTTCGCTTACGGAACTCGAAAGCACAGGCATCAAGGCTCTGTCGGCGCAATCAATTGCTACCGGCAAGTCCGCCGAGCTTGCGCGCGAGGAACTGGCACGAGCTGCGGAGGCAGGGGCCGCTATCGTCTCCATGGACGATCCTCTGTATCCGCCTCGCCTCAAAGAAATCTACGACCCCCCTCTCCTCTTATATGTGCGCGGCAACGTCGAGGTGCTCACCATGCCCGGAGTCGCCATGGTGGGAACGCGCCATCCCACGCCTTATGGTTCCGGCATGGCCGAGCGGCTGGCGTGCGATCTGGCCTCTCAGGGCCTGATCATTATTAGTGGGATGGCTCGCGGCATCGATACCGCCAGTCATCGCGGTGCGATCACGGCGAAAGGCAAAACTGTTGCGGTTTTCGGGACCGGTGTAGACGGGATCTATCCCAAGGAAAATTCGCGATTATCGGAGCAGATATTGGCCTTCGGCGGCGCACTGATTTCCGAGTTTGCGCTCGGAACTTTTGCCGCTCCGCAGAATTTTCCCATCCGCAACCGGATCCTGAGTGGAATGTCGATCGGAGTTCTGGTGGTGGAGGCCGCAGAATATTCCGGCACACGCATTACCGCCCGCTTGGCCCTCGAACAGAATCGCGATGTTTTTGCCGTGCCCGGCAACGTCACCAACAAGAATTCCTGGGGACCGAACACCCTCATCAAGCAGGGCGCGAAGCTGGTCGCGACATGGGAAGACGTTTGGGAAGATCTCCCGACAGAAGTACGACTTGCGTTGACGCCCGCAACCCCGCCTGAATCCCAGAGCTCCTCGTCGGCATCTCTATTCCCGGACAGCGGACTTCCTCCTCACGAAAAGCGAATCCTGAGCCTGCTGAAGTCGGACGAAGCCACGCACATCGACGAACTCGTCGAAAAACTGGAAGCGGATATGTCCTCCTCCGAAATCTTCGCTGCCCTGTTCGAACTCGAGCTGAACAGCAAAATTCGCCAGATGCCCGGAAAGAATTTTGTAAAGAGCTTCTAGCTGCTAGCTTCTGGCTGGGCACGGAATACAGTATGGAAGATTTCAAGAACTTGAAAGTTTGGGCTAAGGCACATCAACTGACGCTGGCGATTTATCTCTGCACTCGCAAATTTCCGAAGGAAGAACTTTTTGGCCTGGTCAGTCAGATGAGACGCGCTGCGGCTTCTGTCGGTGCCAATATCGCGGAAGGATCTGGGCGGAGGTCGGATCCGGAGATGAAGCGGTTCGTTCAGATCGCAAGGGGTTCTGCAAGCGAATTGGAATGCCACCTGATGCTCGCAAGAGATCTCGGGTTTCTGACGGTCACCGAGTTCGGAAATCTAGAGGAGAAAATCCTCGAAATTCAGCGGATGCTGGCGTCGCTGGTCCAGAGGTTGCAGAGGCCCGTTTTAGCTAGAAGCTAGGCGCTAGAAGCTAGAAGCTTTTGTCCAGTAACTTGTTACCCGCTTGACATTCGTGCTAGCTTCGGAAAACGCACTACCAAGAAATTGAGGATCCATTGTCAAAAGGTTTAGTCATTGTCGAGTCGCCCACCAAGGCGAAAACGATCGAGAAATATCTGGGGAAGGGATTCACCGTCGAGGCCTCGTTCGGCCACGTGCGGGACTTGCCCAAGAGCACTCTCGGTGTAGATATCTCGAACGACTTCGAGACCGATTACGTTGTCATTCCCGGCAAAGAGAAGGTTGTAGCCAAGCTGAAAAAGCTGGCGGCGTCGGCCGACTCCATTTATCTGGCGCCTGACCCGGATCGCGAGGGCGAAGCGATTGCTGCCCATCTGGCCTTTGAACTCGGCGACAACGGCAAGAAAAAGAAGGCGAAAAAAGCGAAGAAGGGTGAGCCTGAGGCTCCTCCGCGTATTCAGCGCGTGACGTTCAACGAAATCACCAAGCGAGCGGTGCAGGCCGCCTTCGAACATCCGCGGGCCATCGATCAAAATCTCGTGGACGCGCAGCAAGCCCGGCGCGTACTTGACCGCCTCGTCGGATACCAGGTCTCGCCGCTTCTGTGGGACAAAGTCCGCCGCGGACTTTCCGCAGGACGCGTGCAGACCGTTGCCCTGCGTTTGATTGTCGAGCGCGAACGCGAGATCAAAGCGTTTGAAAAGAAGGAATACTGGACGATCGACGCAAATCTGGCCGGGCCGAGACCGCCGGCATTCGATGCGCGGTTCGTGGGCAAGGGCGAAGAGAAGGTCGAAGTCACCAACGGCGAAGATGCCGAAAAAATCCGCGTCGCGCTTGAAAAATCGGACTGGGTCGTCCGCTCGGTCGAAAAGAAAGAGCGCCGCCGAAACGCTGCGCCTCCTTTTACTACCAGCAAGCTGCAGCAGGATTCATCCCGCAAGCTGCGGTTCAGCGTTAAGCGCACCATGATGATTGCTCAGCGTCTGTATGAAGGTGTGGAGATCGGCGAAGAGGGATCGATCGGCCTCATCACCTACATGCGTACCGATTCAACGCGCGTTGCGCCCGAAGCGATCCAGGAAGTGCGCGAGTACGTCGGCAAGGAATACGGCGCGAACTATCTGCCGGAATCTCCGAACACGTTCAAAGAGAAAAAAGATTCCCAGGGAGCGCACGAAGCCATCCGTCCAACTTCGGCGATGCGCCATCCCGACCAGATGAAACAGTATCTGAAAGAAGATGAGTTCAAGGTCTACAAACTCATCTGGCAGCGGTTTGTGGCGTCGCAAATCAATCCTGCGATCTTTGACCAGACCACGGTCGACATCGACGCCAAGAATGGCAGCGAAGTCTTCTGGTTCCGCGTCACCGGATCGGTTCTGAAATTCGACGGATTCCTCCGGGTTTACGAAGAGTCGAAAGATGGCAAAGACGAAGAAGACGAGGAATTGAAGCACAAGCTTCCCGCGCTGGAGGCCGGACAGAAGCTCACCCTGAAAGAGCTCAAGCCGGAACAGCACTTCACCGAGCCGCCTCCGCGTTACAACGAAGCCTCGCTGGTGAAAGAACTCGAAGAACGTGGCATCGGGCGTCCTTCGACCTATGCGGCAATTCTCACGACGATTCAGGAACGCCAGTACGTGCAGAAAATTGGCGGTAAGTTTACGCCGACCGAAATCGGCTTGGTCGTCACGGATTTGCTGGTCGAAAACTTCCGCGACATCTTCGATTTGCAATACACGGCACGGCTGGAAGAAGAACTCGACGAAATCGAAGAAGGCAAAGAGAAGTGGCAAGATGCGATGGCCGACTTCTACAAGAAATTCCAGAAAGATCTCAAATATGCCGAAAAGCATATGGAGAACGTCAAGCGGATGGAAAAGCCCACGGACGAGAAATGTGAAAAGTGTGGCTCACCGCTGGTGATTAAGTGGGGACGGCACGGGTCGTTTTACGCGTGCAGCACCTACGACAAGGAAGATCCAAACACCTGCACCTTTACAAAAGAAAATCCGATCAACCTGCCCGATCTTGACTCCGCCGATATGCAGGGAACCGGCGCGGCGGAAGAGTATTGCGAAAACTGTGGTCGCGTCATGGTTCTAAAGCGCGGACGCTTCGGGCAGTTCATGGCTTGCACCGGATATCCCGATTGCAAGACCACGCGCAGGCTCGACCAAGGCAAGAAGGTTCCGGATATCCCGCTCGATGAGTTGTGCCCGAAGTGCGGACGCAACATGATGATCCGCCATGGCCGATATGGTGAGTTCACGACGTGCAGCGGATATCCCGAGTGCAAGTACGTGAAGCAGAATTACATTGGCGTGAAGTGCCCCGACTGCAAAGACGGGGATCTTGTCGAAAAACGTGCCCGCAAAGGTAACACGTTCTACGGCTGCGGAAATTATCCGAAGTGCAAATTCACTTCGGCGCACAAGCCGATCGCGGAAAAGTGCCCCGCCTGCGGCAGCGAATATCTCGTGGAGAAGAATCTCAAGGCTGGCCCGGTGATCGCCTGTCCGAATAAGGAGTGCGATTTCGAACGACCTGCTCCGCCACCGCCCGAGGCGACGGTAACGAGCGCTCAGACTGCAAGTCCTTCATGATGTTTTGAGGGGTGCGGATTTGTCGGGCCGTCTAACTTCCGATTCAACGCATTCGAGGAAAACACATGGCCAAGAAACCGACCATTGCCGATGCCCAGCTGATTCTGCAGCTCTACGACCTTCGTCGCGAAGCGGAGATGCGCAAAGCCCGCGCCTGGTTTTTTGGTGAGTTTTTTCCGCAGAGTGTCGACGACGTGATGAAAATCGTGTCGGCCATGGGTACGCAGGAGAATTCATGGTTTCGCCAGGTTGGCGGATATTGGGGCATCGTCGCATCCTTCGTACTGCAAGGCGTGCTGAACGAGGATCTGTTCCTGCAACCCGCCTTCAGTGGTGAATTATTTTTGATGTACGCCAAGATCCATCCTTTTCGCAAAGAACTCCGCGAGAAGCTCAATGATCCCCACGCTTTCCTCACTCTCGAAAAGGTTGTGACCCGCACGAAGTGGGGCAAGAACCGTCTCGAGTTTATGATCAAGCGCGTCGAGAGCATGCGCCAGCGGCTGGCCGCAGCGAAAGGCGGCTCCTAGCTTCTAGCCGATACTCGCGCGCCCATCAGTTTGTCATTCCAGTCCTTATCGGGTTTGTTCATTGCGACCTATCAAATTTGTCCTTCCGACCAAAGGGAGGAATCTGCTCGTCGCCGGCAGCATGGGCGGCGCACGCGATCAGCAGATTCCTCGCGGCTTCGCCGTTTCGGAATGACAATGCGTAAGCAAGGGGCCGAGGGCAACCTTTCCAGCGAGTGGTTGCAACTTTTACAGCCACCGTTTCGTATCAGTCACCGTCTCGCACAAAATTTGTCATTCCAACCGATCACACAAAGTTTGTCATTCCGACCGAAGGGAGGAATCTGCTCGTCGCCGGCAGCATGGGCGGCGCACGCGATCAGCAGATTCCTCGCGGCTTCGCCGTTTCGGAATGACAATGCGTAAGCAAGGGGCCAAGGGCAACCTTTCCAGCGAGTGGTTGCAGCTTTTATAGCCACCGTCTCGATCATCACCGTCTCGCACAAAGTTTGCCCATTCCACCCTCATCAAGTTTGTCATTCCGACCAAAGGGAGGAATCTGCTGTTGTCGCCCGCCCTGATCAAGTTTGCCCATCCGTCCTCATCACCCCTGTCATTCCGACCAAAGGGAGGAATCTGCTGTCCTCTGTCCCACCGCCCCGCGTGCGGGTCCCACACCCCTTTCTGTTATCCTAAACGGCTGTGCGGATGATCTGGTGGTTCCTGATCCTGGGTGCGAGTACGCTCGTGGTCGTGTGTGTGGTGCTCGCCCTCTATATGCACCTGCGCCGGAACCTGCAGAAGGCGCATGCCTCGCATGACGGAACCGACGTCGATCGCAGTGCGAATCCCCACGGTTGAATAAGTTTCATTCTTAACGGAGAAATCGTTCATGGCAAAGTCAGCAATTCAAACGTTCGCCACTCCGCAGGAGCGGATGCTCGAGGCTTCGCGCCAGGTCGCGCTCGTTGTGGGGGCGAGTCTGTTTGTTGCCCTGTGTGCGCGTATCACCATCCCTCTGCTGCCGCTGACACCGGTTCCATTGACCGTTCAAAATCTCGGAGTGTTGCTGGTGGGATTGTTGCTCGGCAGCCGACGCGGTTTCGCCGCCCTGGCGCTCTATCTGCTTGAAGGTGCGGTTGGGCTTGCCGGTCTTTAACCCCACGGGGCCCGGGGGAATCGCCCACTTTCTCGGCGCTACCGGTGGATTCCTGATCGTGTATCCCTTCGTTGCGTTCCTCGCGGGCTACATTTTTGATCGCGGCGCGAAAACTTTTGCGCGCGCCGTGTTCGCAGGTTTCGCCGCCGAAATTCTTCTCTTTGTGGGAGGGCTGTCTTGGCTCTATGTCGCTACCCATTCGCTGGCGAAGGCAGCTTATCTGGGCTTGTACTGGTTCATCGCGGCGGAAGTCATGAAGGTGATGTTCGCAGCCGCCATCGCAATTCGCTGGCGCCGCAATTCAAATTAGCGATCTCGTGGAGCATTCAAGATGACCGTGGTATCCGAAACAGGCAAAGCGTCCGGCAGCAGCAGTTCCAGCGACCTTCGCGAGATCAAGGTTGCGCATAGTCCCGACTCCGATGATGCCTTCATGTTTTATGGTCTGGCGACCCACAAGGTCCGAACTCCGGGGTTGCGGTTCACTCATACGCTCTGCGATATCGAGACGCTGAACCAGAAAGCGCGCGATGGCGTCTACGACGTCACAGCCATCTCGTTCCACGCCTATCCGTACGTGCAGGACAAATACGCGTTAATGTCGTGTGGCGGCAGCGTTGGCGAGGGTTACGGCCCCATGGTGGTTTCGCCGCGGCCATTCACGATCAGCGAAATCAAGACCAAGCGAATCGCCGTTCCCGGCACCTTGACGACCGCTTATCTTGCTCTCAACTTGTTTGCGCCTGGAGTGGAGACGGAGGTCGTTCCATTCGATCAGATCATTCCACAGGTGCTCGAGGGCAAATACGAAGCCGGACTCATCATTCACGAAGGACAACTAACCTACGACAAGTCAGGTCTCCATCGCATCGTCGACCTTGGCCGGTGGTGGCAGAAGGTGACTGGTTTGCCGTTGCCGCTTGGAGGCAACGCAATTCGCCGTGAACTGGGTCCGCAACTGATGCCCATTGTGAACGCAGCGTTGCGCGAGAGCATTCAATATGCGTTGGAGCATCGGGAAGAAGCCCTCGCGTATGCGATGCAGTTTGCTCGCGATCTCGACACGCAATCGGCCGACAAGTTCGTTGGGATGTATGTGAACGAGCGCACTCTCGACTACGGTCCCGATGGACGCGAAGCTGTTCGCCGCCTGCTCGATATGGGACACAAAGCCGGCATCATCGGCCCCGAGGCGCATGTGGATTGGGTGTAGGCGCCCGCTAGCCGAATCCTGCGCTCGCCGGTTTCCGCCGCCCGGCGTCTGTCGAATCTGAAGCTTACTCTGCAAACCCCTAACCGAAAGGAGGCGCAAGCTTGTCCCGCCAGACCCTTCTCATCGATGCCGACGATACGCTCTGGGAGAACAACGTCTACTTCGAGCGCGCGATCGCTCGCTTCATTTCCTTTCTGAATCATCACGAATTTTCTGCCGAACAGGTGCGCGAAGTTTTGAATGACGTCGAGCGCGAGTGCATCGTCACTCATGGATACGGCCTGCACAGTTTCGCCCATGCTCTGGTTTCGACGTTTGAGCGTCTAAGTACAGCGCCGGTGACACCGGAAATGCACTCGCAGGTCATGAGTTTCGCTCACTCTATTGCCGACCACGCCATCGAATATCTGCCCGAAGTTCCGGAAACGCTGCAGCAACTGCAGACTCGCCATCGTCTGATTCTTGTTACGAAGGGCGCTGTCACCGAGCAGAGCGGCAAAGTCGAGCGTTCCGGCTTGAAAAAATTCTTCACGGCAATCGAGATCGTTGCGGAGAAGTCCAAATCCACCTACACGCAACTGGTCGAAAAACATGGTTGCGATCCGACTTCCACCTGGATGATCGGAAACAGCCCGAAATCCGACATCAATCCGGCGCTGGCGGCCGGGCTGCACGCTGTCTTCGTTCCACACGGCGATACCTGGATTCTCGAACATGAGGAACTCAACGCAGCCCCGCCATCGCAGAACCTTCTCATCGTCGGCCGCTTCGCCGAACTGCGTGAGCATTTCTAGAAAAGACCACCGCCAGAACGGTGAGCATTAGTCACCGAATCCGACATTCAGAAATGCGAGCCGTAGTCAGCAGACATTTGTCATTCCGAGCGAAGCGGGGAATCTGCTGTACCGTCCCTCCATGCAAGGCAGATCCACCCTCAAAAACTTATAACCTGCACAATGTGAAAGTTTCCCGCGGCGCGCCTTAGAAGGGTTCATCCCGTCTGCGCAGCATCTCGTGTCAACAACGTGTTACTTCGGCATCACCGCATCAAACTAACCAACAACCCGCTCTCGCACTCGGTATTTCCCGCATGTTACCCTCATTCTGCTCTGCGATCTGGCTCCCACTTCGTCTGTGGCGATTCAGACCAACAATTTACGGCGGCTGTTGCATACAGTCGAGGCGCTTTCGGAACTCGGGCCCACGCTGACGGCGGAGCGCGAGTTCTCAGAGACCTCGCGCCTGATGCTGTCTTCCGTCATGGAAGCAGCGGGCGCTCGCGAGGGTGCGCTCTTTCTGTTCAACGACAAGCCCGCCATGCTTACATCCGCGGCGTCGCTGGGATTCGCGCTAATGCCGGATCCCGCCTTCATTCCTCTCCTTCCGAAACATGTTCACGCGCTGGTTGCAGCACGCGGCCCCATCGTTCTCAACTCCTCAACCTACTCGGTTTTTGTCAGTTCCAACGGCAACGTCGCCCCCGAGTTGTTCAAGTGCCTCGCGCCCCTGAAAGCTGGGGGACGTCTCGCAGGAGTTGTCGCTCTCGGGCGTCGGCCCGGCGATGCGCTGTATGAAGACAGCGAACTCGATGCGCTTGATCTTCTTTGCACCTACGTCGCCCTCGCCGTTCAGAATCATGTGCTGACGCAAACCATTGCGCAGCGGGTTTCCGAAAATCTGCGTTTGATGGCTTCCTTGCACGGCTTCTACGACAACGCCCTCGAGGCTTTCGCGACCGCCATCGATGTAAAGCACGTCAACATTCATGGCCACTCGCTGCGTGTCGGGCGCTACGCCGCCGCGATTGGCGACGCGATGGGGATGGAGGCCGGCGAGGTTGCAGCCTTGCGCAGCGCTGGATATCTCCATGACATCGGGAAAGTCGCGGTGGATCGCCGCCTGTTCGGCAAGCCGGGAGCGCTCGATCCGGAGGAATTCCGCGAGATGGCGGACCACACAACCGTGGGCCACCAAATCGTGAGCAGCGTTCAATTTCCGTGGCCAAAAATTCCCGAGGCCGTGCGCTGGCATCACGAGCGCAGCGACGGGTCTGGATATCCGGACCATCTTCTACAAGACGATGTGCCGATGTCGGTGCGCATCGTAGGACTCGCCGACTCGTTCGACGCCATGACCAGTGCCCGTCCGTACCGCGCGCCGATGTCGGTCGGCAGCGCTCTGAGCGATCTCGTCCGCATGGCTCCGGAAAAATTCGATCCGAACGTCGTGCAGGCTCTTCTGATTCAGGTGCGCCGCGATGCCGTCGGCAGCAGCCGAACTCCACTCCTCGATACGGTACCGGTCAACATCGCGGCCACCGACGTCGACCATCTTGCCGCCACCCTGCAATACAAAGTCTCCCACGGAAAGATTTACCTCACGTAAGCTGAGAATTCTTCCTGGGGTCTAATCCCCGCTCGCAACTATCGTCCCTGCAATAACTTGCACTCTACGTAGAACCTCCGTGGATAGCAACTTTTCGTCCGGCAAGGGTTCATAATCAGAGAGCGTTCCGTCCGGAGTCTCCCATGAGATCCAGATTCGTTCAGGTGTCGGTGTTCCTGTTTTGTCTGAGTCTCGCCTGCGCCGTTCCCGAGCTATTCGCCAAAAAGAAAGACAACATCGCTGACAACGGTGCGAACGATCAGAAGCGCGCCGTACACGCACTCAACCGATTGACCTTTGGCCCGCGTCCGGGCGATGCGCAGCAGGTGATGGCGATGGGAGTCGATCACTGGATCGATCTGCAGCTGCACCCGGACAAGATTCCAGATACAGCGATGGATGCCCGTCTCGCTCCTCTTCGCACGCTGCACATGAGCGCGAAAGAAATCGTCGAAGAATTTCCGGATAATCAGATGGTCAAGCAAGTGATGGATGGCAAGAAATCGATGCCGTCTGATCCGGCGCGACGTGCGATCTACCGCGTGCAGGTAGCCCGTTTGCAGGACAGGATTGATCGCAAGCAGGAGGCGCAGGCCCGCAAAGAAAAAGACAAGCCACAAGAAATCGTGGCCGCGGTCACTCCCTCTGAGCCATCCGCCAACGATAGCGCGAAGACTGCCGAAGAACTCGCAGCCGCCGCCAACGGCGACGCAGCTCAAAGCCCTAGCCCGGACGGCACGATGAACGCGATGGGCAACACAGGCGGCGACTCCTCGGCTGTGCCGTCAAACGAAGCCTCGCCGCCACCGCCACCAAAGCTGACTCCCGCGGAAGAGGCTGAAGCGCGGGCACGCGAAGACCGCCTCTACGCGGATCTGAAGCTTCAATCGATCGCCGACTTATCTCCGGATGAGCGCTACAAGAAAGTGCTTTCGATGTCGCTCGACGAGCAGATTGCCTTTGCCGACTCCTTGCGCGGCGGCAAGGGGCAGGAATTTCTCGCCGATATGAATCCCCGGCAGAGAGAAACGCTTTTGGCGATGAACAATCCTCAGGGCGTCGTGGCTGAGGAACTGGCGCAGGCGAAATTGCTCCGCGCGATTTATAGCGACCGCCAGCTTGAAGAAGTGATGACTGATTTCTGGTTCAATCACTTCAATGTTTTTGTAGGCAAGGGTCCGGAACGCCTGTTGCTGACCAACTACGAACAGCAGACCATTCGCCCGCATGCGTTGGGCAAGTTCGAAGACCTTCTCGTCGCGACAGCCAAGAGTCCTGCAATGCTTTTCTACCTGGACAACTGGTTGAGCGTCGGGCCCGAATCCATGCAGGCGCAGGGCATTCCCGCGAGGCCCATGGGCTACGGACCGTATGGTCGTCCGCGACGCATACCGCCGAATGCGAATGCCAGACGCAAACAGAATGCCGGACTCAACGAAAATTACGGGCGCGAACTGCTTGAGCTACACACGCTCAGTGTGAATGGCGGATATTCTCAGCGCGACGTGACCGAAGTCGCCAAAGTTTTTACCGGATGGACGATCGAAAAGCCCTTTGAAGGAATGGGATTCCGCTACGAACCGCGGATGCATGAGCCGGGCCCGAAATTTGTGCTTGGACATCGCATCAAGTCCAAGGGCGAGGACGAGGGCAGGGAAGTGTTGCACCTTCTGGCGACCAGTCCCCAGACCGCGCATTTCATTTCACTCAAGCTGGCGCAGCGCTTCGTGTCCGACGATCCTCCGGCGGCGCTCGTCGATAGCATGGCGAAAACCTTTGAGAAGAAGAAAGGCGACATCCGGGAAGTTCTGGAGACGATGTTTCATTCTCCCGAATTCTGGGATGAGGCTTCGTATCGCGCAAAAGTGAAGACGCCGCTCGAATTCGTTGCGTCCGCAGTGCGTGCGACAGGCGCCGATGTTGACGATGCCATGCCGCTGGCGCGCCAGTTGAACAACATGGGCATGCCGCTCTACGGCGCGCAGCCGCCCACCGGGTATTCGATGAAGGCCGACACATGGGTGAGTTCATCGGCGCTGTTGAACCGTATGAATTTTGCGCTTGCACTCACCGCAGGCAAAGTACACGGAGTGAAAGTCGATTCGGCGCGTCTCGTCGAATCGCCGTCAGTGCCGCCGGATGCAAGCGCGACTCTGTCTGCCATGGAAGCCAGGCTGCTAGCCTCGGATGTGTCGAAGCAGACGCATGATTCCATCGTGGCGCAAGTGACATCGCCGCCCAGGAATCCATCGCCCGCACAGGGCAATAAGCCTCCACAGCCTAAGCCGGCTGATGCAAATATGATCGCGGGTTTGCTGTTGGGCTCACCCGAGTTTCAGAGGAAGTGAGCCGCCGCGAGTTCGGGTACGAAATTTTGAACGGGCAGAATTAAGTGATGCCAATTGCACAAGGTCATATAGCTAGAAGCTAGCAGCCAGGAGCCGTTTCATGTCGATTACCCGTCGCATTTTTCTGCGGAACAGCGCTCTGGCCGTCGTTGGTACGGCAGCGGTGCCAAGTTTCCTCACGCGCGCCGCCTTTGGAGCGGTTCAGGCTGGGGAGCGAACCAAGCGTCTCGTCGTGCTTTTTCAGCGCGGCGCCGCCGACGGATTGAACATCGTCGTTCCGCACGGCGAATCGCAGTATTACGCCATGCGGCCGAGCATCAACATTCCGCGCAAGTCGGTGATTGACCTCGATGGCTTTTTTGGACTGCATCCGTCCCTGTCAGCATTTCAACCGCTCTGGCAACAACGGCACCTTGCCATCGTGCATGCCGCGGGATCCCCGGATACGACGCGCTCGCATTTTGATGCGCAGGATTTCATGGAGACGGGCACGCCCGGCGTTAAAGCCACCGAAGATGGATGGCTGAATCGGTCGCTGCACAATCTGCCATCAACGGTGCAGAGTTCCCCGTTCCGCGCCATTGCTCTCGGGCCATCCCTTCCTCGCATCTTGAGCGGACGCGAGTCTGCTGTCGCGATGAACAACATCAATGATTTCTCGGTGGGCGGGAGAGCGCCCAAGCCTTCCGCGGCCGCCAGCGCCTTTGAGGCGATGTACGACCACTCTTCCGATACGGTGCTTCATGGAACTGGCGTCGAAACTTTCGACGCAGTGAAAATGCTCAAGTCCGCCGATCCGGGAAAGTACTCGCCAGCTCCGGGAGCGAACTATCCGAAAGGACGTTTCGGCGACAGCCTTCGCCAACTGGCGCAGCTCATCAAGGCGAATCTCGGCGTGCAAATTGCGTTTGCCGATATTGGCGGCTGGGATCATCACGTTAACGAGGGTTCCACCGAAGGCCAGCTGGCAAATGTGCTCGGAGACTTTTCGCAATCGATCGCTGCATTCTGGGCGGACCTCGGCGATCTCGGAGAAGACACGGTTGTCGTCACCATGTCGGAGTTTGGCCGCACGGCCCGCGAGAATGGAAATCGCGGCACAGATCATGGCCACGCGAACGTAATGTTCGTTCTCGGCGGCCCGGTCAAAGGCGGAAAAGTTTACGGGCGGTGGCCCGGCCTTGATCAGTCGCAGCTTTACGAGGGCCGCGACCTCGCGCTTACCACCGATTTTCGCCAGGTGATTGGGGAGGCGGTTGTGCGCCATATGGGCAACACCAATGTCGCCAACGTTTTTCCGGGCTTCGAAAGCCAGTCTGGAAAGTTCCTGCACTATCTTGGATAGCCCACCGCTGGTTGCTAAGAGCTGACTGCAGGATTTCGGTGCCGCGTGTAGTCGATCCACGCCTCGGCAGCGAGGAATGTGGTCGTGAATCCCAGCCAAAACGCGATTCCGAAAAATTCATGCGGAGTCAGGCGGCGGAACGCGAAGAACGCTCCAACAATCGGACGCGTGGTCGCAACACCTAGCCCGACGGCATAAGCGCGGATCATCCACTCGCGATGCCGTGCGACCTGTTTGCGCCGGATGAAGCGATACGCCTTCACCAGGCAAATCAGAAACACAATGGCATAAAGCGTGGTGGCGGCCGTTTCATTCGGTCCGCCGATGTTCATCGTGTAACTCATCACCAGCGCGGAAATTCCGATGATGAGCCCGAGCACCACTAGTATTCGTCCCGACCATCGATGAAATTGCAGATATTTCCGGCGGACACCGGGCATGAACTGCACAGCGGAAAGCACCAGGAACAGAGCGCCCGGCAGAATGTGAATCAGGGTCAACACCATATGTCGCGCGAATCCTGAATCCAGCGCAGCGGCTGGAGAAGACGCGCCGCCTCCGAGCTTCCCAGGGAAGAACAGAACGATCGTGCGACGGGTGGCTGCGGCGACGCCGATCACCACCAGAAACCAGAGTGCGGTCCAGATAAAGCGGGTTGCTCGCTTTGGTACAGACATTTGAAAACTTCAAATCCCTTTTAAAATTAATTATACAGTCTGTATAATTAATTTTGGAACGAAACGAGGAATTTTCAGAACGCTTGAGCCCCCGCCCTTACAAAATGGGACGCCGTACGATCGCTGGCGACCAGACCCGCTCCCGAATCCTAGTGGCTGCCCGTAATCTCTTGTTGGGACAAGACTTTCGCGATTTCACCATGGACGCGGTGGCGAAAGCTGCTGATGTCTCTCGTTTGACCGTTTACTACCAGTTCGAGTCGAAAGCCGGATTACTCGAAGCGCTATACGACCACATCGCGAAAAATGGACACCTCGGGCGACTGCCGGAAGTCTTCCGGGAAGGCAATGAGCCGGTGCAGAGGCTGCACAACTTTATGGAAGTCTTTGTGGATTTCTGGGCGTCAGACCGGGATGTGATCCGCCGGCTGCACGCCTTGGGAGCGATTGACGCGGATATTGGAAGGGGGTTGCGCGCGCGGAATGAACGCCGACGCAATGGGCTTCAGATACTCGTGGAGCACTACACGCAAATGAGATTTAGGTTTTTGCCTCTGCAAGAGCTGCAGATACTCGACATCCTGCACATGCTCACGAGTTTCGAGACGTTCGACGCCCTCGCGGGAACGGAACGGAACGTTGAGGATGTGCTCAAAATCATTCTGAGGATAGCCGATCAAGCAATTGGAATTTGGCCGCGGCCAGTCTCTCCCTACGTTGCCCCGCCGTCAGCGATCAAAGCTCGACGAAAACGTCGCCGTTCTCGATCTTGACGGGATAGACCGCAACCTTCGCGCTGGCGCTATGCGCGGCTTGCCCTGTCTTTGGATCCCATGCCCAGCCGTGCCAGGGACAAATCACCTTTCCTCCGTCGATGATTCCCTGACCGAGAGGGCCGCCGCGGTGCAGGCAGATGTTCTCCATCGCCGAGAAATCGCCGTTCACGTTGGCGATACAGATTTCTTTGTCGCCGCAGTGAAATTCTTTCGCTTCGTTGGATGGAGGAAGTTCGGATTGCGTCGCGAGTTTTACGAAGTTCGCCATGTGTTGTTATCTGGTGGTGAGGGTCTGCCGAGCTTTGCTCGGCCGGACAGCCGAGGGCGGCTGTCCCACATGAATCTTTCGTTTCGCTCAGGATAACTGCAGATGGCTCACGCTTCGCTCACGTCCGCTGGACGCCGTCATTTCGGCTGCAAGGTTTGCGCGATCATCACCTGACGCTTGAAATTCTCGACCATGTTCGGATCGAGGCGGACTTCGGTCGGCTTCTTCGCCAGCGTCATGGTGTCGATCTTGTCCTGCAGTTTGAGCAGCGCGTAGAAAAGATTTTCCGGACGCGGCGGGCATCCCGTCACGTACACATCCACCGGAACGATCTTGTCCACGCCCTGCAGCACGGCGTAAGTATTGAACGGGCCGCCCACCGACGAACATGCGCCCATCGAGATCACCCACTTCGGGTCGGGCATCTGGTCATAGATGCGCTTCACTACCGGCGCCATCTTCAGGGTGACCGTGCCGGCGACGATCATCAGATCGCTCTGCCGCGGGCTGGGACGGAATACTTCCGATCCAAAGCGCGCGATGTCGAAACGCGCGGTGGACGACGCGATCATCTCGATCGCGCAGCAGGCAAAGCCAAACGTCATCGGCCACACCGCCGACTTGCGCGCCCAGTTGAAGACGTAATCAACCGTCGAGATCATGAAATTCTTTTCGAACTTGTTTTGCAGCCACCCCATGCATGGACCTCGCGATGGGTTACACAGGCAGTCTAGGTAAGCTGTTAAACAGTGTCAAATGAGATGTAATCGTGAATGGCACGCTTGCTACCTTGACATTGCTATCGCCGGTAGAGTGCGGTACGCTGCGTGGCGATGCCGAAAGGTTTTTCCTCGAATCTGGATTTTCTACGAGCCACCGCGGTGCTACTGGTTCTTGCCCAGCACCTAACGCGGTACTCGTTGGGAGAGTCAGCACGCCGGATACCCAGCAGTTATCTCGGTTTGTTTGGGGTTCTTCTTTTCTTTGTCCACACTTCGCTGGTGCTCATGTATTCGATGGAGCGCAGTCAGTTGCGAGGTCTGGGTTTTGTCCAAGATTTTTACATTCGAAGATTCTTCCGTATCTACCCACTCAGTACGTTGACCATCGCGGCCGCGCTGATCTTGCATTTGGATTCGAATGTCAGCGGGGTTGCGGGCCTCTCTCACGGTCCGCTTCCGAGCGTGAAAGCGGCAATTGCTCAGTTTTTGCTCTTGCAGAATCTGTTTCACATCAAGTCCATTGTGAACGTTCTGTGGTCGCTCCCTTATGAAGTTCAGATGTATCTATTTCTACCGTTTTTGTTTCTGTGGGTACGGGGCAGGCGCGCGTTTTGGGCGTTGCTAACGCTTTGGATGGTTTCAATGTTTGGCGCATGGGTTCAACCTCATATCTGGTGGCTCGATCGCGCCTCGCTGCTTCGCTTTATTCCTTGCTTTTTGCCGGGCGTCATTGCGTTCACGCTTCCACACACTCCCCGGCTGAGGTCTTTTCTTTGGCCACTCTTCATCATCGGTTTGATCGCTGCATACACACTGAAACCATCCGACGCGATGGGAAGTGGTTTGTGCCTCCTCCTGGGATTGGGAATCCCCTTCTTTCAAGAGATTGAGGCAAAGTGGTTGCGCGTCATATCTAATCGGATTGCGACCTACTCATACGGTATCTACCTGTCGCATCAGTTCTGCATCTGGTTTGCACTTGGAGTGCTCTCTGGATACTCGTTGTGGCTACGAGTTGGGGTTCTTGTGGGTCTGCTAATGCTGCTCCCCGTGGCTTTGTATCACGGTCTGGAGAGGCCGATGATCGGTGTCGGGATGCGACTGGCTGCACACATGCGGGAGAAGGCAGTGGAAGCCCTGCCTGTCGCAGCGTGAAGTGAACTTTATTTGCTGCCGAGCAACGCCTTCTCAGCCACAGGCGCACCTGCTCGGGCCGCACCTGAACGTTGCGATAACAGGCTAAGGACCGCGAACACGAGCGCGGCAAAAAAGAACAAGACGCCCGCAATGGTCGATACCAAGCCCGCGAGCGCCGGCAAACCATCCGTGCTTATCACGAGTCGAAGCGATGCACCAGCCACCGGGTACGCTGCGCCAAAGGTGACAGTGCTGTCGTGGCAAAAGCCGAAGATCAGCCCAAGTCCAAGTCCGAGAAACAGGATCGAAGCGATCAGAGAGCGTTCAAGATTCATGGGTACACAGCTTTCCCGCCCCGGGGAAATCTTACTCCGCGCGACTGGCGCCCTCAACTTGTCCTGAACGCTATGCAACGGAATGCTTCTGCCCCCGGAACCGAGTTCCCGGAGTTACTTCAGTGCCCTGGGGCGTTCGTCGGCCTTCAAATCAGTCCTTTACCCTGTGCTCTAATGGCGAAAGCGTCTGAATCTTGAGGTGATTGTCACCAGACGAAGCCATGCCCGTTTCCGCCGCCAAGCCGGCTCTCGCTGCCAAGGATGAGGCCGGCACAACTCACTCGCCCGCGAAGGCGCTGCCGATCTTGTCTCTCCTGCTGGGGGCAATCACGCTGGCGCTCTACAACACCGCGGCCCGCCACGGTTTCTCGAATTACGACGACGATCGTTACATCCTGACCAACGCGCATGTGCGAGGCGGTCTGAGTTGGTCCACGATCCGTTGGGCGTTCACCTCATTGGACGAGGCGAACTGGCATCCGATGACATGGCTTTCGCACGCGCTCGATTGCCAACTGTTTCAGCTCAACCCGGCTGGCCACCACTACACGAGCGTGATTTTGCACGCCTTGTGTGCTGTGCTCCTGTTCGTCGCTCTTGCGCGGGTCACGCGGTCGACGGGCCGGAGCCTCATGGTCGCTGCCTTGTTCGCCGTGCATCCACTGAACGTAGAGTCGGTAGCTTGGATCGCAGAGCGCAAAAACGTACTCGCCATGTTGTTTTTTCTTGTGACCCTTTGCGCGTACGGCTGGTATGCGCGCAAGCCGAGTGTGTCACGCTACCTCGCAGTTGCATTCGCATTCGCGTTGGGCCTGATGTCGAAGCCGATGGTGATTACCTTGCCCTTCGCGCTGCTGTTGCTCGACTACTGGCCCTTGGGAAGAGTGACCTCGGTGTCGTCGACGCAAACGCAACCGGGCGATCCAGAGGGATCGGCTGTTCGTTCTTTCGGGCAGCTCTGCGTGGAAAAAGTTCCTCTCCTCGTGCTCTCGGCGGGTAGTGCCATCGTCACAATGGCTGCGCAGAAAGCCGGAGGCGCCGTGACTTACAGCGCTGCACATGCTCCGATGCTGCGGATAGAGAATGCGATCGTCTGCTACGCAATCTACGTCCTCAAGGCTTTTTGGCCCGCGCGGCTTGCGATTCTCTATCCTTATCCGCACTCGATTGCGATGTGGAAAGTGATCACGTCGGCCGTGTTCCTCGCGGCCATCACCACTCTGGTTGTCAAGTACCGCGAGCATCGTTATCTGCCTGCCGGGTGGTTCTGGTACCTGGGGACGATGGTTCCGATGATCGGACTTGTCCAGGTTGGAAATCAGGCGATGGCTGACCGCTACGCTTATCTCCCGCTGCTCGGCCTTTTCGTGATGGTCGTATGGGGCGTTGCAGACTTGTTCGCGGCAAGGCAATCAACAATCCGGAAAGAGGGTGTTGAAGACGTGTCCGCTAAAATCGACACGGAATCGCAACCTTCATCGGCAATGATCCTGGGTGCGATTGGCGCTTGCGTCATCGTGGCGCTCGCAGCCGCGACTTATGTACAGCTGTCGTACTGGCGTGACAATCTCACCTTGTGGACGCACGCGCTGGCGGTAGCGCCGGACAACTTCGTCGCCGAAAATAATGTTGGAGCTGTCCTGGCACAACAGGGTCGCTACGAAGAAGCCGTCGCACACTTGCGGGCTGCTTCCGCGATTGAACCCGGCGACCCCGTCAGCCAACTGAATCTTGGCGTCTACGCCCAGCAGCATAACGATGTCTCGCAGGCGATTACGCGATATACCGCGGCACTGCAGCTCGCCACGGATTCCCGCATTCGAGCCTCAGCTCTTGCAAATCTCGGACAGATCTATCTCTCGCAACGCGACTACGCCCGCGCCCTCGAAGATTTCGAAGCGGCCGCGAAGCTGAACAACCCTTATCCCCTGCAAATGGGTTTGCTCGCGCAGAAGGTGGGCGACTGGAATCGTGCAGCGCAGTACTACGCGTACGCGCTGTCAGCCCAGCCGAGCGACGTTGGCTTTCTGCTGCTGGAGCAGGCGCTGCGCGGCGGCGGACACGAAGAAGATGCCGCCCGAGCCCACCAGCAAGCCGAACTACACTCCGCCGACCTTCATCGAGCGCAGCAAACCGTCAACGAATTTCTCCAGCAATAGGCGACGCGGCCCTTGGACGCAATAGCGTCTACTCCGTTAAAATTAGGGGTGGTTCTGTGATCCTCTATGTCCCTGACGAAGGCGCAAGCGCTGGAGATGTTCGAGTCCGATGACCTGATCGGCATCGGGATGGAAGCTGACGCGGTCCGCCGCAAGCTGCATCCCGAAGGCACGGTCACCTACATCATCGACCGCAACATCAACTACACCAACTTTTGCACCGAGTACTGCACCTTCTGCGCGTTTTACCGGCCGCTGAAGGGGCCGGCGGCGAAAGAAGGGTACATCCTCGATTTCGAAACGATTTACGACAAGATTCGAGAGACGGTGGAGCTTGGCGGAACCGGCGTGCTGATGCAGGGCGGCTTGCATCCTGATCTGAAGATTGATTGGCACGAGAAGATGCTGCGCGGGATCAAGGACCGCTTTCCGCAGGTGCATCTGCATTGCTATTCGGCGTCGGAAATTATTGCGATTGCGGAATACAGCGAGCTCTCGATTCGCGACACGATTTTGCGGCTGCGCGATGCGGGGCTGGATTCGATTCCGGGCGGCGGAGCGGAAATTCTGGATGACGAAGTGCGCTACAAGATTGCGCGGCTGAAGTGCCTGACCGAAGACTGGATCAACGTGCATCGCACGGCGCACCAGATCGGTATGCGGACCACCGCGACCATGATGTTTGGCGTCGGCGAGAACTACGAAAACCGCGTCAACCATTTGCAGAGGCTGTTTGAATTGCAGGAAGAGACGGGCGGATTCACGGCGTTTATCCCGTGGAGCTTTCAGCCGCAACACACCGCGCTGGGCGGGCGGCATTGGGACGAAGCCACCGCGGTGGAGTATCTGAAAGTGCTGGCGATCTCGCGGCTGTATCTGTCGAATTTCCTGAATGTGCAGTCGAGTTGGGTGACGCAAGGATTGAAAGTTTGCCAGATGGGGCTGCGGTTTGGCGGGAACGATGTTGGGTCGGTGATGCTCGAGGAGAACGTCGTGCGCGCGGCGGGCGTGACGAACTGCACGACCGAAGAAGAGTTGCGAAGGATTATTCGCGATGCGGGATTTCGTCCGGCGCAAAGAGATACGTTGTACCGGCAATATTTCTTGAACTAAATCTCATCGACGCGCTTCGCGCGGGGACGCTTCAGTGTTCGTCCCAATACGGTCACGGTATGGCATTTCCTATTAAGATCTGTGTCGTGTGCTCTGAGGAATTTGAACTGAAACCGGGGAAGCCGGGTTTTGCGAACCGGTGCCCGGCGTGCAGTGAAGACGATGCCGCGGAGCAAGGCGGCAAGTCGGCCGATCCGCTGAAGGGTGACAAGGGAGCGAACGCCGCTCGCCGCGACGCCATGCGGAACCTGCTCTACCGCAAAGACAGCTGACGGGATCCAACGCAGGAGCAGCGGATTTCTCCCGGCGCCCTCGCTCTCGCTCGGGCTTGGTCGGAATGACAAAGGGTACGATTCCCGCAGTGGATTCGTGCTTGAGTACTTCGCGCTCGCCGCGACGCCATGCGGAACCTGCTCTATCGCAAAGACAGCTGACGGGTTGGACGTCTGTGCTGAAGACCATCGCGCTCTCGCGCGACGGACAGCCGAGGGCGGCTGTCCCCACATTATCACAAGTTTCACTGCTTCAGAATCCACGCCGACATTTTTTCCAAAGCCACGGGCGACATCGTCTCTTCGATCTGCGCATATTCGGTGGGAGAACCCGTCTTGGCTGTTTGGAACAGGTGATTCAATCCTGGAAGTTCGTCGACTTCGACATGCTTGTTGCCGCTTTCCGCAAGGGCTTTGCGGATGGCAGGCAGATTCTGAGCAGGTAAGACTTGCTTGTCGAGCGACCCGTTGATCGCCAGCACGGGGCAAGTGACTTTTTTCAACGCGGTGGCCGGGTCGTAAGTCAGAAAGAATCGCATCCAGGGCGAAGTCACTTGCTGGATCGCCATGCCGATTTGCGCGTCGGGAACGGTGCCCGTCATTTTCTGCTTCAGTTCTTTTTCAAGAACGGTTTCATCTTTTTCCGATTCGACCATTGCCAGCATTGCTTTTTCTTTGGCGGCGTTCAGAGATGCTTCCGCGGGATCCTTGCCGCTGGCGACTTCGATCGCTTCTCCCTGGGCAACCAGGACCTGGTCGCCGGGCACACCGGTGCCCGCCATCATCACGATGTACGCGACGTCTTTGTTGCGGGCGGCAATCATGGGTGCAATCACGCCGCCTTCGCTGTGGCCGATCAATCCGATCTTCTGCTGATTCACTTCCGGTCGTGTTTTTAGAAACGCGAGGCCAGCCTCGACGTCAGTGGCAAAGTCTGCGGTCGTCGCCTTGGCGAATGTGCCTGTGGATTTGCCGGTGCCGCGATCGTCGGCACGGAGCACGGCAATTCCGTGGCGTGTCAGGTAATCCGATAGACACGAGGAATGGCTTGTGTCCCATGAGGCTCTCATCGCGATCCTGCGGCCCTGATCCGGTGATGAGTACGACCGCGGGAAACGGCCCTTTGCCTTCGGGGATGGTCAATGTCAGCGGCGAGGGTCACGTTCTGCAATCTTGTTGTCGTAGGTGACTTCTTCTTCGCGATAGGGATAGGGCCGGACCGGATTTTGCGGCCGTTTCAGTTCGAGGTCGGCTTGATCTTTCACGCGCTTCAACAAGAGAGGATGAGTGGCGCCCATTTGCGTGAAACTGCCGTCGATGAATGAGAGATCCGGCGGCGATCTTGCCTTCGTAGACTCCGCCGATTCCTTTGGCTTCGATTTTCAGGTTCGCGCCTTCCCGCGTGACCGATGTGGTCGGCAGGCCCGTCTGTCCTTGATCGGGACTGTCGAGCGTGGCGATCAGTCCGTCTTCGGTATTGACGATGTGAAAAACGACGCGAAGCTTGATCGGCGCCGAGGTCGAGCGTTCCCATCCACGCGCCATCGATGTCTGAAGGCTTCGCCGGTTTGTGCTCGGTCTTGATCGGCGTCGTCGACGCGTTTGAATTCGAGCGGCAGGGAAGTGTTTTGGGTCCACGTTCCCGAGATCGTTTTCGCGTCCGGAGAGACGGTCCCTTCATATGTGCCGTGAACGGCGTCGATGCCGAGGCTCAACTTGGAGTTTTTCAGCGTCACAGAGTTGACGGGAATGCCGTTTGCGCCTTGATCCACGCTGTCGAGGGTGGCGTTGAGAGCGCCGTCGGAACCTTTTGTCACGTGAAGGACGAGGCGCAATTCGGCTCCGGCTGCGCTGAGCGAGCCTTGCCAGTCGCCGGTTACGTCCTGCGCTTGCGTGAGGGCAGTTGCCATCAGGATCACCAGAAGAACAGAGATGCGTTTCATGCGTGCGCCCTCCTCAGGCGGAGATGTCGAATTGGTTAAACGGATTGACGAGGTTACTTTTCGGCAGCGCTGAGTTCATCGATCGTCCTCTGCAGGCAGCGGGCGGCGCGAACGTTTATCTTCCAGACTACAAAAAACAGAGCAACCACAAATACGTCCATACTCGCGGCCGAAGCCAATCCATGTCGATTCGGGCGAGCCACAATCGTACCGACCGTAAGCAAGAGGAAACCCGGAACCAACGGAGCCAGATACCAGGACCAGATGCTCTGCACGGCATCACGCTGCCGCTCCAGCTGGGTACGAAAGAATTGGAGCGAGGTTGAAGTACCCATGGTCGCCGGCATGGTTTTCACAGCGCCTTTGCGATGAAGCTGCAGGACGACCCACGCCAGGCCCGCGATGAAGAGAGCATAGGCCAGGCGAAACAATATCGCTTGGGTTGTCGCGAAAAAGTATACGAAGACTCCGGCTGCAAGCAGGGATGAAATGTACTCTCTAATGTTTCGCCGGATGACTCTGCGCTCGAACTTGTCAGCGCGATTTCGCAATACGTCGATAGACATTTGAATATCCTTCACGGGCTGGTCCTGCCAGATTTTCTGCGCGGGATTGTCGAGGATTTCATTCATGGTCGTTGCCCTCCCTGCTGAAACTGGCGAGCCAGCAGGTTCTTGATGCGATGAATTTTGGTAGCGACATTTCCCGGTGACAAGCCGGTGATTTCTCCAATGGAAGCAGCGTCGAGGCCTTCGAGGTAGGAGAGGATGACGTGCCGGTCGGCGGGTTTCAGGCGCTGGATCAGATTCAGAAGCCGAGCGAGATCCTGAGCGCGATCGATGACCTGTTGCCCGTGATTCGCGTCTGGAAAATTTTCCAGCTCTTCGAGCCCCAGCAGCGTTTGCGAATTCGAGCGCAGCTGGCGCGACACGTGCGACGCGCTCACGTTGTGTGCGACTCGATAGACCCAGGTGCGCAGGGAGCAGCGACCGTCGAACCCTTCGAGACTTCGCCACCGACGTGTATCTCCTGGAGGAGATCGAGCCGGTGGTCCGGGTCGGCCTCATAAGCGCGAGCGAGACGTTCGAGGGCGGCCCCGTAGGTTTGTGCCGCGTCCCGATAAATCTCGTCTTGCGCGGGCACGGCGACTGGCATGGTTTCAATTGCGCTCACAGTAAGGTAGTCGCTGGAAACGGATTTTCCTTACAGCTCTTTTCGGTGGTTCTACCGAGCCAAAAATACCGATGGCGACATTCTGGCCAGCGGGCCAAGGATGATTACTGCGGCTAGCAGGGGCAGGAAGTTATTGATTCTCATGCCCTTTTCGTCGGTGTGAGGCATCTGTTGCGATCCTTTGTTCGCTGTTGGGAAGGATGGCTGTCGCGGGATAGAATGAGATCTGCCACGGTCATTCTCCCGGCCGGCAAGACTTGTCCGCCTCCCCAACCGCCCTATGAAGTTGATTTCTGCATTTTTTCTCGTCGTTTTGATTGCCGGGTGCGCCACGGCTCAGAATTCTTCGGCTGGCTCCGCTCCCTCCCATCGGGCGACGATCGAAGGCATTGTGACACGAGATCCGGACAGTCAGCCGGTAAAGAAGGCGGTCATCGAATTGATCGCCGAGAACCAGTCGCAGGGCGGCGACTATACGGCGGTATCAGGTGCCGACGGCGCGTTTCGGATCGAAAACATTTTACCGGGACGTTACCGCTTGTTCGCCGAACGCGTCGGGCTGCTCGATGTCGGGAAGAATCACTCGCGCAGCGAAGGCCGCGTTCTTACGCTCACTGAGGGCCAACAGCTCAAAGACCTGCATATCCGGCTGCAGGCAGCGGCGGTGGTCCGCGGCCGGGTGACCGATGAAGATGGCGACCCGATGCCGGAGGCAGAGGTCACAATTTTGCGGCAGACTTTTATTTCCGGGCACTCTCATTGGGAACAGGCAGGCGCGGAACGGACGAATGATCTCGGCGAATTCCGAATTGCGAACCTACCGGCGGGAAACGTCTACGTTTCTGTGAGCCCTCCGCCGGATTTCAAAACTCTGATTGAAGCGGGCGGCGCCGCTGCCTCGGAGGGCCACAATTCGGAGAAACAGGCAACCACCTATCAGACAACGTACTATCCGGGCACCAGCGATCGCGGACAGGCTGCGCCGATCCAGTTGCACGCGGGCGACGATTTTCCCGTGAATTTCTCGCTGGTGCCTGCTCCGAGCTTGAGCATCCGCGGATCGGTCGTCAATCTTCCACCCCGCACTGCGGCGACCATCATGCTGCAGTCGCGCGATTTTAACGTCGTGCAAAATGGCGCGGAGATGCATAAGGACGGCAGCTTCGTGATTCATGACGTTTCTCCCGGCAATTACACGATTTTGGCTTCGGTCGACGGATCGCCGACGCCGCTGACGGCCCGGCAACCGCTGTTGGTTGGTTCGACCAACGTAGATGGTGTGCGTCTGTCGCCACAGCCGGGAGCGTTGATCCGCGGACGACTTCATTTAGAAAGCCGAGGTGCCGTGGCTGGGTTCGACGCCGGGAAGGTATTTCTGACGCTGCAGAGCGTGAATCCCGAGGATGACGCAGTTTCCCTGGGTATGAGCGATCGATTCACCAATCTCACGCATGTCGCCGGGGATGGCAGTTTCGAATGGAAGGACGTTCCGCCGGGAAATTACTACGTGCAGCTGATGGGAGAAGGCGGCGTGAACGAAAACTGGTTCGTAAAATCGGTGATGGTCGGCGGCCGCGAAGTCAACGATTCCGGCTTCAGCGCGAGCGGCGCGTCGCTACTCGACGTCGTGGTCAGCGCCAACGGGGGATCGTTCGACGGCATTGTGGTCGACAGCAAGGGTGAACCGGTGCCGAACGCCACCGTCGTAGCCGTGCCTGAGCCGCGGCTCCGCAATCGTGTTGACTTCTTCCAGAAGACCCTCAGCGATCAGGCTGGGCACGTCAGCCTGCGCGGACTGCGTCCAGGAGACTACACGCTGTTCGCATGGGAAAGCGTGGAGGGCGAGGCTTACTTGAATGCTGACTTTCTGAAAAGCTTTGAGGGGCAGGGAAGCGCGGTTCGCGTGGGGGATGGCGAACGAAAGAGTGCGCAGATTCCCTTGATTCCGGCGGCGGAGGATCAGCCCTGAAGATCCGCGTCGGGCTTCGCGATAGCGACGTCGCATAAGCCTCGCCAGTCGCATTGGGATCAATCCAGAAGCCTTTATTTCACCCTTGGCATCTACAGTAAACCACCTACTATCAATCAGTTACCTATGCATCCCAGCCTTCTTGAGGGACATCTAACCGAGTGTAGATCCTGATAGGAGGTTGATATGAAGCTGGCAAGATGGCAAGCGACAGCCGGGAGCCTTTTTCTGGCAGTTCTTCTGTCTGTGCCCGCGTGGAGCGCAGACACGGATACGAGGCACAACGCTGTGCCGGGAACGCTGAACTATGTTGAGGGGCAAGCGTCGATCGGCGACCAGGCCTTGGACTCCAAAGCGGTTGGCACCGCGGAATTGCAAAATGGCCAAGTCCTCGAGACGGGGAATGGCAAGGCCGAGATTCTGTTGACGCCGGGCGTGTACCTGAGGCTCGGAGACAACAGCTCAGCAAGGATGATTTCGACTGCCCTGACGAACACACAGGTCGCGGTGACGCAAGGCGAGGCGATGCTTGAGGTGGATCAGATCTTTCCGCAGAACCGGATACAGATCAGCCAGCCGGGCGCCGATACGCATGTTCTGAAGACAGGACTGTACGACTTCGACGCGAGCGGCCAGCAGGTTCGAGTGTTCGATGGCAAGGCGATCGTTTCGGCGGACGACCGCGATACGACAGTGAAGAAAGGTCACGAACTCGCTTTAAACAGCGCGAAGTTGAAAGAAGAAGGGTTCAACAAGAGCGCCGTCACTGCAAACAATGATCTCTATCGCTGGAGCAGTTTGCGTTCCGAATATCTGTCTGAGGCGAACGTAAATACGGCGCAGTTGTATTACGCCAATGGCTGGTATGGACCGGGATGGTGGGGTCCGGGATGGTATTGGAATCCGTGGTATGCGGGCTTCACGTTCCTTCCTGGGAGCGGATTCTTCTATAACCCGTTCGGTTGGGGATTCTATTCTCCGCTGATGGTGTGGAGAGCGCCGGTCGTGGTTGCGGGGGGATATCACCACTTTGTAGGAACGCGTCCGGTGGCGATTGGTCGAGGGTTTAACAATCACGCTGTAACCAGCTTCCGCGGCAACTCTTTCCGTGGCACTCTGTCCGCGGCAGCCCAAGGATGGGTGCAATGCGTCCGTCCGGCGGGATGCGCAGCGGTGGGCTTCAGTGGGTTTCACGGTGGAGGAATGCACCGCTAATACTTAGTCGTGAAATGGAGTCGAGGCGCGCGTAAAGCGCGCCTTTTCTCTTGCACAGGAAGTATCGAGCCTTACTTGATGATGGGCGAGTCCGGTCCGGCGGCCTTTGTTTCCTCGCCGTGAATCTTGCCGTCATCCTCGGCGTAGAACGACCGATGCTGCGCATCCAGATTCTTTGGCGTCATCGTGAGGACGTAGCTGTCCTTTTTCCCTTTATAGTTCGCGACATAGTCGCCGCGGTCCGGGTTCACCATGCGCTGAGTGAAAGTTCCGGAGTGGACCAATTCTTTCAGAGTCAGAGCGTAGTGGGAGTATTGCTTGTTGAACTGTTTTTCGGCGCGGATCACGACGCGCATGTAAGCGAGGGCAGCGGCTTCCGAATCCGAGCGCGCCGGGTCTCCTTTGAACTTCGGAGTATAGGTTGTCGGCGGAACCTGCGGAGCGGCGCCCACTCCGGGTGGCGGATCCTGGCCAAATGCGATGGTACCGAGGAACAAAATCGTAAGAATCAGACAGAGTGGCGTCCAGCTTTGGCGCTTCGATCTCGTCATGCGAGCGGTTTCTCCCGGAAACTCAGTGTTGCATTTAAGAATAGCAGTTGAGACGCAAAACGATGGAGAACCGACGGATCGCTCTCGCGCGAATTCGCTCATTGGAACGGTCGGTGTCGCTGAACCTCACGCGAAATACGTTTGCACCGCGTATTTCCATGTTACTCCCGTAATTTCCCATAGGTCACCTTCTCTTTGCATTGTGTCGAATTCTTACTATGCTGATTAGAAGAATTCAGGCCCACAGGGAAAACTAATGAAAGCAGCCGTAGCCAAGAAACCAGTTATCCGAATCGCGGTGGTCGAGAGTGATCCATTGCGGTTCGTCGGGTTCCGCGCATTGTTCGATTCCGAACCGGAGTTCGAACTCATCTCCGCCGGGTTGCCCGAAATCAGCACGCTGCAAGGCGTCGATCTGATCCTGCTCGGTAACCGTTCCGGACAGAACTTGTTCGATGTGATGGCTAGCCTGAAGGCCACACGGCCGGATCTGCGAATCATCGTGACCGGTTCAGGGATTGACGAAGAGACCATCCTGAAAGCAATCGCGTCAGGCGCGAAAGGCTACGTGGACGAAGCCGCAACTCCGGCCGAGTTCGCGCAGGCCATCCGCATCGTGAACCAGGGCTCGGTTTGGGCCCCGCGGCGGGTGCTTTCGATGTTCATTGAGCGCGTGTCGTCGGCGCCGGGACGAATCTTTCCCGCGGGCCGCGTGACCTTCACCGATCGCGAGAAAGAAGTTCTCGAGATGCTGGTGGCAGGGCGCTCCAACAAAGAGATCGGATCGCAACTGGGCATTGAAGAACGCACGGTAAAGGCCCACGTGGCGAAGTTGATGCGCAAGGTGGGAGTGCAGAACCGCATCGCGTTGTCGGTGCATGCCATTACGCATTCGCTCGTAACGACGAAGTAGCAAGCACTGAGCGGTGAGCTGTGAGCGACGAACCAGCCGAACCTGACTGCTCGTTACTCGCAGCCCGCCGCTCGACGTTTTTGGGGTGTAACCTCAGGGCACTTACCTTCGTAATCTTGTCGGAAAATCACCCGCACCGCATACTCGCTTCACCTACCACAGAACCTGGGAGACGGGGTTGAAAGTGGCGATTTAGGGTCACTACTTTCAGCCCCGCATTTTTTTTTGCCCGCCATCCTCTTTCCAGCGGAAAACAAGCCTTTACGATAAGCCCAGCCACGCCGGTAAGGCGCTCAGAGTTCTTTCGATGCGATTTCATTTACAATCGAATCATCAGATCCCAGATCAACCTTGTGTGGTGAGGACAATGAAAAAAATTGCTCTGTTGGCGGTCCTTGTGTCGTTGTGCTCGTTTGGCTTTGCGGCCGACGATCAGCCGAAGGAATCGAAAGCTACGGACCGCGTGCAGGCTGCGGCGGACGTACTGAATGAGATTGAATCGGCGCCCGATTCTGGCATACCGGAAGAAATCCTAAGCAGAGCGGAATGCGTTGCGGTTGTGCCTTCGATGCTCAAGGGCGGATTCATTGTGGGCGCAAAATATGGACGCGGCTTGGCCAGTTGCCGGACCCCCAAGGGATGGAGCGCGCCTGCATTTTTCGTCGTGACCGGGGGCAGCGTTGGATTCCAGATTGGCGGGCAGGCTGTCGATTTGGTGATGTTGATCATGAACCAGAACGGCATGCAGCATCTTTTGTCGAGCCAGTTTGCGCTCGGCGCCGACGCATCGGTGGCAGCGGGTCCGGTAGGACGCCATGCGGAAGGGAACACCGACTGGAAGATGCGGGCGGAAGTGCTTACGTATTCGCGGGCGCGCGGCATATTTGCCGGAGTCAGCCTCAATGGCGCTGTGATCAAACAGGACAAAGACAGCACGCGTGATTTCTACGATCACATGGTGACGTTCAAGGCAGCACTGACGGGCGAAGTCGAGCCTCCGGCGGGCGCCAATCCTTTCCTGAGCACGCTGGCGAAATGGGCGCAGAACGCGGCAAAGTAAGAACCGAGATTCCTGCCGGGCGCCGAAAGGCGCCCACGGAAAACGCAAGCGGTTCCCGTTCGAAGCCACAGTTTTGGGAACATGAATTCTTCGGCAATCGCTCCGCTTCTCGCGGGGACCGTTCTCGGCTCCCTCGGCAATGACTTTGTCATTGCTGAGTGGCAGGACCCGGGCGGTCCTGCCGGGCCACCTCGCTGGATAGCTCCGCTGCATCTCCACCGCAACGACGACGAAGCTTGGTACGTATTGGAAGGGTCTTTGTGCGTCCGCGTCGGAGAGGATGTGATCGAAGTTCATGCCGGAGGAGCCGTGTTGGTGCCGCGCGGAACCGTCCACACGTATTGGAATCCTGGCCGTGGCCCACTTCGGTATCTGCTGGTGATGACCGGGAATATCTACTCGCTGATTCAGGACATCCACGCGATGACGGAACGATCCCCGGAAGCACTGGCCGCCGTGTTTGAAAAACACGACTCTGAACTGGTGCCTGCGTAGCGCCCAGTGCGCATTCCTGCATGATAGAGTGACGCTTTCCTGATGCGGCGGAAACTCGAATACGCGGCAGCCTGGCCGTTTATCAAGATCCTCGGTATTCTGCCGCGCCCGCTCTCACGGGGGCTTTCCATTGCTCTCTTCCAACTGGTCTATCTGCTCCACGTCAAATTGCGAAGAGTTGGAATGCACAACCTCGCAATGGTGTTTCCCGAGAAGTCGAGAAAGGAGCGGGCGCAAATCTTGCGCGGTGTGTTCACCTCGCTTGGCCGGCAATTGGCTGAACTCTGTCAGTTTCCTCGTTATACCCCGGAAAATGTTGGGGATGTCGTTGTGTACGACGGCCTCGAGAATTACACACAAGCTCACGCTCGCGGCAAGGGCGTCTTATTTTTGACGGGACACTTTGGCGCATGGGAGCTTTCGGCGTTCGCGCATTCTCTTCATGGCCACTGGCTGCACATCGTGATGCGGCCCATGGACAATCCATACCTGAACGACCTCATTGAGCATTACCGCACCATGCACGGCAATAAGACGGTGGCGAAAGATAATTTCGTGCGCGGCCTGCTTGCGGCGATGAAAGCCGGAGAAGGCGTCGGCATCCTGATGGATACGAACATGACGCCTCCACAAGGGGTGTTCGTGAATTTCTTCGGAATCGAGGCTTGCACGGCGAGCGGGCTCGCGCGAATCGCGCTGCGCACTGACGCTGCCGTTGTCCCGGGATTCACGATCTGGGATGAACAACTCGGCAAGTACAGGCTGCGGTTTGATCCCGCGCTGGAGTTGATCCGGAGCGGCGATCTTGAAGCCGACATCGTGGCCAACACGCAGTTGTTCACGAAGGTGATTGAAGACTACGTGCGGAAATATCCAGACCAGTGGTTATGGGTTCACCGGCGATGGAAGACGAGGCCCGAGGGGCAGCCATCCCTCTATTAGCCTGTCCGGCGGTGGACACTCTTCAACAAAACCGGACGAAACGAACAAACTCTCACAGAGTGTTTTCCCTCAAGATCGAGTGATTTGGGCCGGGTAGATGATTGGTGGCCGAAGTGCAAACCGCCCTTCATTGCGCTGAGGATACGGCTCTATGCATACATTGCTTCAAGACGTCCGGCAAACCCTGCGGCAACTGTTAAAGAATCCTGGATTCTCGCTGACAGCCGTCATTTCGCTGGCGCTCGGAATTGGTGCGACGACCGCTGTATTCAGCGTCGTCTACGCCATCCTGATGAATCCGTACCCGTATGCGTCGCCCGATCGCATGGTCCACATGCGGCTGTTGGACACGAACAATCAGCCAAGAGGATTCGGACTCGACGGGGCGCAATGGCAGGAGATTCGGAAATCGCCAGTCGTTGAAGACGCTTTCATGGTGGATAACTGGAACTTGACGGTCACAGGGCACGATCTTCCGGAAGACGTGCAGGGCGTCTACATGAGTTCCAACTCGTTCGTGTTCATGGGCGTTCCGCCGGCGCTAGGCCGAGAAATCGTTCCCTCCGATGCGGTTGACGGGCAAGAACCTCAGCCCGTGGTAATGCTCAGCTACAAGTTCTGGCAACGCCACTTCAACTCCGATCCTTCTGTGATTGGCCAGACGCTGCAGTTGGTCCGCAAGAACTACACGATCGTGGGCGTGACGGCGCCGCGGTTTACGTGGGAAGACGGCGACGTCTACTTGCCGCTCAAAGTCACGCAGGATCCGACGAAAAATTACTATGTTGGACTCCGGCTGAAGCCGGGCGTGACGCACCAGATGGCGGACGCCGCGTTAGACCCGCTCATCCATGAGTTTGCAAAGCAGACCCCGAAAGCTTTCCCGAGCGGCCTTTTCCAGTTTCACGTGATTGGGCTGAACGAGGATTTCCTCCGGCAACTCGGTGGCAGTCTAGCGCTGCTGTTTTGCGCAGTGGCATTGTTGCTGGCGATTGGTTGTGGCAATGTCTCGATTCTTCTGCTGGCGAGAGGAACGGCGCGCCAGCATGAGATGGCGGTGCGTACCGCAGTGGGAGCAAGCCGGGCTCGCATCATCCGGCAACTGTTAACCGAGTCGGTCGCACTTTCGCTCACGGGAGCATTGCTGGGCGTGTTGTTTGCTTACCGCGCGCTCGCCATCATGATCGCGTTGCTGCCCAAATATTCCTTCCCGCACGAAGCGGCCATCAGCATCAACGTGCCGGTGCTCTTGTTCAGCGTTGCGATTGCGGTGACTACGGGAATCCTGTTCGGTCTTTGGCCGGCGTTGCAAATTTCAAGACCGGAAGTCAGCCAGGTGATGCAGTCCAGCACCCGCAAGATCGTCGGCGGAGTGCAGGGACGAACCACGCACAACGTGCTGATCGCGACCCAAGCGGCACTGACGCTCCTCATGTTAGCCGGAGCGGGTGCGGCGACGCAGGGGTTCCTGCACCTCATCCACACGTCTCTGGGTTACGACCCCAACAACGTCATGTCTGTCGGCATACCGGTGCACGACGGAGCCTATCCAACGTGGAAGGCGCGCCTTGCCTATTTTGAGGAACTGCAGAACAGGGCTGCTTCGGTTCCAGGCGTAACCATGGCAGCGATGTCGTCCAATGCCACTCCGCCTTCGAACGGATGGCGGACCACAGTCGAGATTCTTGGCCAGGCAAAGAGCGAGGAGCGAAAAATTCGCGTGAATTTCGTGAGTCCCGGATATTTTCCGATCCTGCGAATTCCACTAGCGCAAGGACGAATTTGGGACGAGTCGGAAAATCATAATGCCGCTCGCGTCGCTGTCATCAATCAAACGATGGCGCGGCAATATTTTCCGAATGGAGACGCGATCGGCAGGTCACTACGGGTTCCGGACGCGAAAGAATCACTGCCGTACGTGACGACGGCGGAAGGATCTGATTCGTGGCTGCAGATTGTCGGCATCGTGGCGGATAAGCGGGATGACGGACTGAGAAATCCGATCCTTCCGGAAATGTTCGTGCCCTACACGTTGTCGATGCGAGTGTTCACGCAAATTCTTGTGCGCTCGGATGGTTCCCCGTTGCGACTGCTGCACGCGATCGGAATGCAGGTGAACTCGGTCGATCCGGATCAGCAGATCAACGGGCAGGTTCAGGACCTCGAACACTGGATCACCGGGCAGCCCGAGTATGAGCAGGAGCAGCTGGTGGCCTGGCTCTTTGGCGCGTTCGCGCTGCTGGCCTTGGCGTTGGCTGCGGTGGGGTTGTACAGCGTGGTTTCGTACTCGGTGGCGCAGCGAACGAACGAATTCGGCATACGCATCGCGCTTGGAGCGCGGCGTGGGCACGTTTTGAAAATCGCTTTCTCCTCCGCAGCCGTAAGCGTGGGGAGTGGAATTCTCGCCGGACTCGTGCTTTCACTCGCGCTGAACAAGCTGCTGGCTCGATGGGCCGAAGGAAGTTCGCGGGACCCGATGCTTTTGTTAGGCGTTACCTTTTTGCTGGGGGTGGTAGCGGCGATTGCCTGCACCGCGCCGGCGAGAAAAGCCATCGGGATCGATCCCATAACAGCGCTGCGGTACGAATAGACGATAGTCGGTCGTACTTCACCCTTGAACCGGCAGTACTGCTGATCCGTCGCGCCATTTTTCGCACGGAGAAGCGTGATTCCTCGCGGCGTTCAAGCCGATGGATTGAAATCCGCCGGCCATACCTCGTGTTTTCAATATCTTCGCGATCTGGTCCCTTTGGAATGGCAACTGCCCTCTAACTTCCCGGACGAGTTCGTCAGATACCCACTTTGCGATGGGTGTTGCGATTTTCCACATCAGGCGACCGGGTGGATGACCTCGCCATAGGACGGCATGGATCAGAGGGAAGAATATCCCACGGCAAGCGGGACCCAAAACCGGCTTCGCCCGACGTTTCGCAAGCGGGACGGTGTCGCCCTGATTGTGTCGAATGTCGTCGGTGTTGGAATCTTCACAACGCCCTGCGTGGTCGCGGGCCTGGTGCCCAATCCGTTTGGAATGCTGACGGTGTGGATCGTCGGCGGGGCGCTCGGCCTTGCGGGCGCGGCTTCGTATGCGAAACTCGCGCAACTGTGGCCCGAGGCAGGCGGCGAATATGTCTACCTCACGCGGTCCTACGGTCCAGCGGCTGGATTCTTATCGGGCTGGACGTCGTTGATTGCGGGATTTTCCGGGAGCATTGCGGCGAACGCGGTTGCAGCAGTGGTATTTGCAAGCAGTTACTTTCCCGGCCTGGGTTCTGAGCATCTCGTCGCGTCGCAGGAAATGTTTGGTGTCCAAATTGGATTGTCATGGCGTGCGCTTGCTGCGGCTTCGATCATCGCGGGCTTTGCAATTCTCCACATCTGCAGTTTGAGGGCGGGCAGGAATGCACAAAATCTGCTAGCTGTGCTGCTGATGGGGATGGTCGCAGTCTTCGTGGTGGTTGGATTCAGCATCGGTCATGGAACATGGACGCACTTTCATCTCAATGCCTCTTCTTCGTCGCCGGTTCATTTGACCGGGATGAATTGGCTCCTGGCACTGATTCCGGTGATGTTCACCTACAGCGGATGGAACGCCGCGGTGTATGTATCGGAAGAAGTGCGTGCCAGCCGTAGATCGATGCGCCCGATTCTGCTCGCGGGAACGGCGGTCGTGATCGTTCTCTACGTCGCGCTGAACGCGCTTTATGTGTATGCGATTCCTGTGGATGAAATGCGAAGCATGCCGAACGTGGCAGAGGCGGCGGCAACGGCTCTTTTCGGTCTGCGAGCAAGCTTCACAACCCCGCTCATCATTCTTGCTTTGCTCGGAGCGGTCAGCGCCATGACGATTGCCGGCCCTCGCGTGTACTTTGCGATGGCGCGGGATGGAGCGTTTCTTCCCGCGTTCGCCCGCATCCACCCGAGATTTCAAACGCCTGCGTTCGCTATCGCTCTGCAAGCGTCGTGGAGCATCGTGCTCGTATTGCTTGGCGGGTTTGAGCAGATCCTGATGTACACGGGATTCGCGGTCGTTCTTTCCTCTGGTGCCGCAGTCGCAGGATTATTTCTCACTCGCGACCGCTCGGTGGATCGTCGCCGCTGGCGAAGGCTCGTGATTCCGGCGATCTTTGTCGTTTCGTGTTTCGCGATGGTGGTCGATACGATCCTGGGGGCGCCACGCATTGCTTTCGTGGGAGTGCTGCTCATCGCGGCCGGCCTCCCGGCTTATGCGCTATTTCGGAGAAGGAAGACGATGCCGTGTTTGTTCCAGACTGAAGAAGTCGCGGGCGACTAAATTCACAGTCGCCGTCGGCGCTTTGGCAGCGGATTCAGTTCTGCGGTTTAATGCGGAATGGCTTATTCGTGGTTTGTGCTGCTTCTGGCCGTTTCGGGCACGGTCGTTTTCTTGCTGATCCTGCACGGAACCTCGCTGGGCGATGCTCTGCACGAACGTATTCCGGACCGCCCACGCCGGCGGCTCTTTGTCGCTTCCGTCAGTTTCTTCCTGACATTTGGCGGCGTACGGGCGGTGGTCTACGCAGTTCTGCATCACATTCCACCATTTCATTTCATTGAATCAGGTGGCCGCCATATTCACCACCTCGTCTTCGGAATCATCATTCTCCTCTTGGTGGGATACGGATGGCTTTGCGAGGTTGGCGTCGGAACGGATGGCTCGTCTATTTTCGTCGGACGTTTGATGTCGATTCTTTATGGCGTGGGTGCGGCGCTGACGCTCGACGAATTCGCGCTCTGGCTCAATTTGAAAGATGTCTACTGGTCGACCGAAGGGCGGAGCAGCATCGACGCGGTTATCTTATTCGGGGCAATTTTGTCCATCGGAGCCTGGGGCGCTCCGCTCTGGAGCACAAGCTCGAAGGCATCGTCGCTAGAGAAAAAGTGAAGATCAGGTGCGCCGGAACAGGTGCGTCTGGCTCGCGGTAAGCAATACCGTTTGCGCGAGGCGCTCGAGGACGGCAAGGTCGCCTTCATCGAATGCGAAGGCGTGCGGGGAAAAAACTTCGACCAATCCCACCACATCGCGCTCGTAACGAACCGGCGCAGCCGCAATTGAGCGAATGCCAAGCCTGCGGCAGATATCAGGGACGACGCGAGTATCGGTGTTTGCGTCATCGCATCGCAAAGCTCTGCCGGAGCGAACGCATTCTCCGGTGAATCCGGCGTTGATATCGACATGTGTTCCGAGAGGTGGCCCGCCGCTGCCGATCGTCGCCCGGCACATCATGGGACCGCGGTCGGCCAGAGCGATTGCGGCGCCGGCGCCGCGTAACAGAGTTTGGGCGCGTTCGCCGATCACACGCAACGCGGAATTGATGTCCGGTCCGAGCGATTGAAATTCATATTGAATGGATCTTGATTCCGGCGACTGGCTTTTGGTGCTGTCTTGGGTGCTTTCAGCCTCGAGCGATATGGAACGAGTGTTGCCCGCAGTTTTTGTGACCGACGGTGGAACGTTCGATCCAAGAAGGCGATCGACGGTAAGCTTAGGCGCTTTGCGGCTGGGTGCCTGGTCGTTGGCCGTCAGCCAGTGATTGATGCGTTGGCGCGCGTCTTCGGGGAGATCGGTGAAGCGAACGCCGGCGCGGCCGAGAGCGTCCGCCCACGCGATGTAACCGGTGGTTTCGAGCTGCGCATCGGAGTCCCGCAGATCCAACCGCAGGTGGAGCCGGCGATCCGCCTGAGGACTTGCGTCGAGCGGCACAATCGTTTGCATCGACAGTCCCTGCTCGCTGAGATCAAGGATCATGCCTCCGGTCACGCCATCGAAGCTGGCGAAGACCGGGCCATTCACTTTATGGCGCACGCAACTTCGTCGTTCTGGAAACATTCAGCCTTGATCTCCGCGCCTTTTCACGTTCTCCGGTGTGCGGGATCGTGTGTTTAGACAGATGTGCCCTACGACTTCAACTGACTGCGGAAAAGATTGCAGCGATCGGGGCTATCTCGATGATCGGGTCTAAAGTCCGCTTCCGGGAAGTGCATGACAGGGTTCGCGGTGGAAAATGCCGATTGGCGCCGCTAAGGGTCCAGGCGGATTTTTGAGTGAGCGCGAAAAAGCCGGTACTGAGAGTAATGATGTGTCTCAACGGATGAATCCGAACCGACCTTGATTACAACTACGAGCTGATAGGGAAGCCATAGTGGCGAAGCCAGCTCCGCGAGGCGGACCTCGGAAAAGCGGACGTCCGCAGTCAGTTGCCGCAGTGGCACAGCCGGGGGAGCCGAGAGTAAGTCGGTCCGGAGGCGAACGATTCGGAAATCCGACTCGTCGACCCATGCGATACCCTGCGAGAAGATCGGGAATCTCTTTCCGCCAAAATCGACCAGGCCGGGATAGCGGACGGAGTCAGGTTTTTGGGCGAACGCAACTACCAGCGTTCGATGGCCGTCCATCTTCTGACGCCCGAGATAACGAAAATCGGATTCGTGCCGGTTCGACGGATAGAAATCCAGCCAGTCGTTGACGAACCCCTGCGCGTGGGGAGCTGAATCCAGACTGGGCAACGGATCGCGCGTGGATGGCACGCTCAAGTCGGTCGAAGCAGCGCCGTGTGGGGTTGTTGGTTCCTGAGCAAAGTCCTCAGACTCGAATTTCTTGCCGGTGGCGACATCCACTCGATATTCGTAAAGGACGGCCCCTTTCGACGGGGTTAGGTGCTGGACGACGAGATAGGAATAGTCGCTGTGTGTCTTGAGGCCGTTGACGTCGCTCAGAACCGTCTCGTGCGAGATAAGATTTGGAGTTCTTTCTGCAACCTCTACCGTCTTTGCCCCAATCTTTCCCAGCAAGGGCATCAGAGTCGCTTGATCTTCAACGGCCTTCAAGTGCGCCAGATCGGGGACCATGTGCTTCAACTCCGCCAAGGTGCATGACGCGAAGTTTGGGATCTTCACTTCAGGCAGGGGAGGGGCGCTGACCTCGTGCGATGGCGAGTCCTCGCCCGGGATGGCAATCTGCACCAAATCGGGTTTCGCGGGGGGCGCCGGGTTGGGAACATCACTTGTGGGGACGGGCGGATCGGTGGCCTGTGCGGGCAAAATCTGGGGAAGCAATCCGAGCAAGATCGCGAACAACAGCGCTGCTAAACGCACGCATAACTCCTGAGAGCGGGACGATACTTTGTGCATGGTACACCGGCGTTCAAATGCCGGAAGCGATCGTGCAGACATGAGGATGAGGTTCGACAGCGTCTTCCGGTAAAATCAAATTTTCCCTTGGAGGTTCATATATGAGCACGTCTGTCGTGGCTGCCGTACCGCACTCATCCGCGAAGTTCGATCAGATCGCAGAACTCGAGCGTCAGTTTTTGCTGACCACCTACAACCGCTACCCCGTAGTGCTAAACCGGGGCAAAGGCGTGTTCTTGTATGACATCGAGGGCAAGCGATACATGGACTTTGTGTCGGGTCTGGGCGTGAATGCGTTGGGACATGCGCATCCGAGAATCGTGAAGACGATTCGAGATCAAGCATCGAAGCTGATTCACGTTTCCAACCTCTACTACCACGAGTACCAGGGACCGCTGGCCGAGAAACTGTGCAAGCTCTCCGGGCTCGATCGCGCATTCTTCTCGAACAGCGGCACGGAAGCGATCGAAGGATCCATCAAGCTTGCCCGTCTCGCTGGACATCGCGTTGGAGGCGATGCCAAGAGCAAGCTGGTGGCGCTGGAAGGCTCTTATCACGGACGAACGTTCGGGGCTCTCTCGCTCACGGGGCAGGAAAAGCATCGAAAAGGTTTTGAGCCGATGCTCGACGATGTGACGTTCGTAAAGCAGAACGACATTGAAGGATTACGCGCAGCCGTGACCGACAATACGTGCGCGATTGTGCTCGAGCCGATCTTCGGTGAGGGAGGCATCTACGAATGTTCTGTGGAGTTCCTTCGCGAATGCCGGGCACAGGCAGATCAGCATCGCGCGGCGCTGATCTTTGATGAGATTCAATGCGGCCTCGGTCGAACCGGAACTTTCTTCGCGTTCCAGACTTTTGGCGTTACGCCCGACATTGTAGCGATCGCGAAGCCGATCGCCGCGGGTCTGCCGCTGGGAGCCTTCATTGTGAAGCAGGAGTTCGCGGGTATCTCTCCCGGGCAGCATGGCACCACATTTGGCGGCGGTCCGCTCGCCTGCCGTGTGGCGCTGGAATTCCTGTCGATCGTGGAAGAAGAGAAACTTCTCGAGAATGTGAACAAAGTCGGAGCGTATCTGCAGGCGAAGTTGAAGGAATTGGTGGAGAAGCGAGCCGCAGCGATCGGAGTGCGCGGCCGTGGATTTATCCAGGGAATTCAATTGGAGATTCCGGCGCGCCCGATTGTCGACGAGGCGTTGGCGGAGGGGGTTCTTTTCAACAGCACGCAGGATACAGTGGTGCGCTTTCTGCCTCCATTCCTGATGGAGGAAAAACACATCGACAAGGGAATTCGCGTGCTGAACAAGTTGCTGGGGAAAAAGCGGAAAGCCGCGGCAGCGTAAGCGGGCGCTATCAAGCCAGGAGCGGACGAAAAGTGCGCCGCATGACAAACAAAAAAACGGGGAGCCGAAGCTCCCCAAAGTGAAGCGACAGAGGCGTTGTTTCACTTAGATAGAGTCCACCCAGTCTCAAAGAGTTGTCCCCGAAGCCGGAAGAATTTCGGCGGTTCGTAAAGCTGAATGAGCGATGTTCAGGAGATTCCGGTTCGCGGCGCTCCGGTTTTGGGTGAGGGCGTCGAAGAATGCTGGATGGATTTCGACGGCGCGCGCATGCGGTACCTTCGCGCTGGATCTGGACCGCCGCTGATTCTGCTCCACGGTCTGCTCGGCTATTCCTATTCGTGGCGCTATGCCATGCCCGCCCTGGCGCCCTTCGCAAGCACGTACGCGCCGGATCTTCTCGGAGCTGGCTTCTCCGATCGTCCACGGGGAATTGATCACAGCATGCGGGGAACCGCTCTCCGCGTTTTGCAATTGGCAAAGAAGCTGGGGCTATCCACATTCGATCTGCTCGGAACATCGCGGGGTGGAGCGGTGGCGATGTGCGCGGCTGCGGCGTGCGCGTCTGGGGAGATTCCCGGGTTGCAATTGCGGCGTTTAATCCTGGCATGCCCGGTGAATCCGTATTCAGCCCACGGAAAACGTCTCGCCCCATTTCTTGGAACGAGAGTAGGCGCGGGATTGTTTCGCGCCGGGTTGGGCATCAGCCGCACTCATGTGTTGTACCCGTATTTCCACGGCCGCATGTTCGGCGATCGAAGCAAGATCCCTCCCGGGAGCCTTGAAGGCTACAAGGCGCCATTGGCAACTCCGGGATTGTTCGAGCATGGATTGAGCATCGTGAGAACATGGTCGGCGGATCTTCGCGAGTTGGAAGAAATCTTGCCGAAGCTCGCATCGATCCCCGCGCTGTTGATGTGGGGAACGAAAGATCCGGCCGTATATTTTTCTTCAATGCAGCTGTTAGCCCGGCATTTCCGGACTGTAGAGACGGTCGTCTTCCCTGGAGCGGGACACTTGCCGTACGAGGAGTGTCCGGATGAATTCAACCAGGCGCTGATACGATTTCTGACACAATAGGTCTCAAGGCTGCGAAGGTGGAAGCCCTCCGCAAGACGCAGTTAAGTGTCGCAGTCACTCCAATTCCATGACCCATTACATCCTCGATCTGCTGCGGAATGCGATCGTGCATTACGGCTACTGGGCGGTCGCAGCCGCGCTGCTTCTCGAGAATGCGGGCATTCCTGTACCGGGAGAGACGATTCTTCTGCTGGCAAGCTTTCTGGCTTATTCCCAACACGAGCTGCAGATTGTCTGGATCATCGTTGTGGCAACGATTGCCGCCACTGTGGGCGACAATATTGGATTTGTCCTTGGATATTACGGAGGCCGCCCGCTTCTTGAACGCTATCAATCTGTCTTCCGCATCCGAGCGGAGATGCTGGTGCGCGCTGAGCAGACATTCGCGCGCTATGGAGCGGCAACCGTTTTCATCGCTCGCTTCGTGTTTGGGTTGCGGATTGTCGCCGGACCCATGGCCGGAGTTCTGCGGATGTCCTGGAAGAAATTTCTCATCTTCAACTTTCTAGGTGCAGCGTTCTGGGTGAGCGTGATTTCGGGCGCGGGATATTTGTTCGGGCGCCACTGGCAGCGACTGGAACGCATCATCAAGAGGTTCGACATTGCCGTTGCCGTCGTGGTTGTGCTGATTGCAGGCTGGTATTGGTGGCGGAGCCGACGCAGCGCGAACCCTTAGAAGTATCCGGATGTGTAACATGGCTGACAAAGTGTGACGCTATACTGTGCGGGTGTCGCGGGGTGTCCTCTCAATCTGTGGGTGAGCATGATCCGTGGCAAGGGATGCATTACACGGCAGCGTCCGAGCCGAGATACGGACAAGGAGGAATACGTGAAAAAGATTGGGTTTCTAACTCTTCTCAGCATGGCAACGCTGGCCTTTACGCTCGCTTTTCCGGCGGCGGCAGCCGGCCCGAAAGCGCCCGCAACGCCAGCGCCGGTGGTAGCCGCAGTCGCGCCATCAGCAGCCATGCCAGCGCCTCCACATCCGCACATTCACGCAGCTCTCGAAGCGATGCGCGCGGCGAAAAAGCACCTGGAAGGCGCCGAGCATGATTTCGACGGCCACCGCATCGAAGCCATCAAGCACCTCGACATGGCGATCCACGAAGCGGAGATCTGCGAATCGATGAAGTAGGGGCCCCCGAAAAAGATATTGGAAACAGGCAGCGTCCGAATGGACGCTGCTTTTTTGTTGCTGGTCAGATCGAAGTGATCAGGAGTGATGCTTACTGAGAACCGAAGCTGCGGCCTACGGATACACCGATGCGGAATACGTTGTTGGAGTGGAATTCGAAGTTGTTGGGAATGTAGTACCAGTGCGCTTCAGGACGCACGAAAAAGCGTCGCCACACGGTATAGCGGATCCCGACTCCGGCATGAAAAAGAAAATGATTGCTGTCCAGGGTACTGTGGCAACCGCCGGTCGGTATGGCGCAGCCGCCGAATTGATTGTAAAAAATCAAGGTCTCTCCGCCGATCCCAGCCATGAAATCGCCGCGCGTCTTACGCGCCAACTGGCTGGTAAACACTCCATTGACGTCGTAGAGAATTGGGCGATAAGGCTGGAAGTCGTTGTAGTTGGCCTGATGGTAGCGGAACGAGCCCTCGACATTGAGTCCGAAGTGATTGTCGAGAATGTATTCGGCGCTAGCGCTCGGATACACGCCACCCTTGATTGGCGGGGGCAGAAATCCCGTGGATGCGGTGGGATTCTTAGGAGACCAAAGAGTGTTGCCGCCGACGGCGATATCCACGTCCTGAGCACAAGCGAAAGTGGCGGCTACAAACAGCGCGCACGCGAATGCGAGCGAAACGAACCTTCTCAATCCTGCCCCCTGTGAGCGTTGACTGGCATTTTGGCGGACAAGTCAGGACAGAACTCACGGGCAAGCGAAAGAAAAGCAATTCGCCCGAGAAAAATCTGCTAGCCGCCAGTCCAAGTGGAACCTAGTCTGGACCGATAGTGTAACCGATTGAAGCACCCATCCGAATGACGTTGCCGGAGCTGAAGAAATCGGTGTTGTTCAGGATGTGATAGTAGTGCGCCTCGGGCCGCACGAACACGTGGCCCCAGACGTAGTACCGAATCCCGCCGCCGATATCGACAAGGAAGTGATTCGCGCTGTTATAGCAAGCGCCGAAGAACTCGCAGTTGCTGGTCGGTTGGAATCCGTAAAAACGAGTGGTCTGCCAGCCGATACCCGCCATCAAATCCGCTCCGACCTTCTTTCCCAGGCGCGGCTGATACACGCCGTTAAAGTCGAACAGAATGGGGCGATAGGGTTGGCCAAGGCCGCCGAAGTTGCCCTGACTTGACCTCCAACTAGCGTCGAATCCGAAGCCCAGCCGGCGGTGGAAGATGACATCGGCGCTGATGTTCGTGAACAGGCCTCCGCGCTCCGGGCATACGAAGTTCACAAAGGAACCTGAGCCGCACTGGGCGGCGCCGGGGGAAACCACAGTTCCAAAACCCAACATGGCATCGGCTTGTTGCGCGGATGCGAAACTACCGAAAGCGAAAAAGGCAAAAATGGTCGCGAGGAAGGCGAACTTTCTCAAGAGGAACCTCCTGTGATTTGTCCTGGCTTGCGATAGGATGCGACCGCAAACCATTTGGATGCAGACGTATGGCAGAAGCCTCATCATAAAGTCGCGGGCAGGCGAATACAATTCGCGTTGATGAGCAACTAGGTTCGGCCACACACGAATCCACGCAAAATTGTCGCTCGAATAAACCCAGCGCGGCCTGAATAGTTGCTCGAATGCGGACTGTAGCTCAGCGCCGAGCCGACGATCCCGTTCCGCCCCCACGTAGCACGTGATCGATGGAAATTGGACCACCGCCGAAGAAGATCAAAGCGAAGGCGAGCGTGGCCAAGGCGAGTGGGAATTCGTATCCGGGATGATCGCCGGATCCGATCATCCCGTTGCGCCAGTGCACCATCGCGAGAGCAACGCCGAGATCGAGGCAAACGGCGAAGGCTGCAGCTCCGGTGAAGAATCCAGCCAGAATCAGCAATCCGCCGAAGAATTCGGTGAACGACGAAACATAACCCAGCCAGGCCGGCAGACCTAAGCTGCTGACAAGATGGACGTGCCCATGCAGATCGCGGAAGAGATTCCGATAGCCGTGCGCGACCATGATGGCGCCGAGTGTGAGGCGCATGACGAGGAGTGCCAGCGGTTGCAACCGGTCGAGATAGCGCAAAGTTTTTCTCCTGGACCGACGAAATAGATTACCCCACCAGACATGAGGCAGGAGCGGCGAGGCAGACCCCCAGAAAACAATTGCGCCGCCAGAGAGGTTTTGATAACGTTTCTCCGCCGCACAATGCACGCTTAGGCGTAATTACGCCTTCTGCGTCATGCCGCTCCCCCTCGGGTCCCTGTCAATCTAGTGGGAAGAAGTTTGTGAAAATCGAATCACTTGTTTCGGTGCTTGGGGCGCCAGCAAACATTTTGAGTCGAGGAGTGTTCAAATGAAGTTTAAGAATGTGCCGAACCTTGGGAGTACTCTGCAGACGCATGCTCTTTTTGTGCTGATGCTGCTGATCCCGGCTTTCGTTTTTGCCCAGGATAAAAAGTCTCCACCGCAACACAGTGCACCTGCGCCGCACGCTAGCGCCCCAGCCCACACCGCTCCATCCAATCAGCGCTCGAACACAACTCAACATTCAGCTCCCGGGCACACCGCTCCGGGAAATGCAACGGGACGGACGGGCACCAACGCCAGCGGCCGCAATGGTGGCCCAGGCAACAACAACAACGGTCACGTCTCTCCGAACACAGCCGGTCGGACCGGAAACAACGGGAACATGGGACGCGGACCGAATGGCAACGCTGGACGTGGTCCTAACGGCAATGCTGGACGTGGTCCAAACGGAAACATGGCAGGGCGTGGACCTGCCGGACACGTTGCTCCTGGACGCCAGGTTTCGTTGCGCGGTGGCGGATCGGCCAGCATCCGTCCGAATGGACAGATTCGATCGGTCAACCGGAATGGCATGCAGATCAATCGCGGCATGCACGGCGGACGCACGATCGTCAGCAACCGCAATGGTGTTCGCGTGGTCGGCGGCGGCCGGCGAGGCGGTTATGTGCAGAGAGCGTACGTGGTCCGCGGAGGCCATTCGTACTACTCGCGCACGTACTACTATCACGGCGCGTATCGGAGTGGCGTTTATCGCGGCTATTACTACGGCGGGCGACCCTACTACGGCTACTATCCTGCCTACTATTACCAGCCGGTTTATTACGGATGGGCCTATAACCCGTGGCCTGCGCCGGTGTACTACGGATGGGGCTGGGGCGGATCGCCCTGGTACGGCTACTATGGCCCGTACTACCAGCCATATCCGGTGTATCCGACGGCCGCTTTCTGGCTCACCGATTTCATGGTTGCCGCCACCTTGCAGGCTGCGTATGAGGCCCAGGCGAATGCATGGCTACAAGTCCCTTCTGACGGGAACCTGATTGCCAGTCTGGCTCCGATTCTGCCCCCAGACGCCGGGGCTGCGAAGCTGAGTCCCGAAGTCAAGCAAGCGCTTTCGGACGAAGTGAAACTGACACTCGCAGCAGAACAAGCGGAAGCGGCGAAGGGCAAGAGCAACGCCAATGCCTCCGGCGGCCAACCGGCAACCTCGAATGAAGCACCGCCGGCGCTTGATCCGAACTTCCGCACGTTCATGGTCTCGTCCGATATGAGTCTCGTCGCCGATGGCGACGATGAATGTCCTCTCTCGCAAGGAGATGTCATCCAGCGGACCACCGAAACGCCCGATGCTGACGGCAACGTCAACGTGAAAGTTGTCGGCAGCACGAAGTCGGATTGCGCGGTTGGCAAAGAAGGTCCGGTATCGACCGACGATCTTCAGGAGATGTACAACCAGTTCCGTGAGTCGCTCAAAGAGGGAATGGGAGAACTCGCCAAGAAGCAGGGCACTGGTGGCCTTCCGAAGGCTCCGGATACCAGCACTGTCGATGGCGATGTTCCCGCTCCTCCTCCCGACAAGAACGTCGAGAAGACTCTGCAGGACCAGCAGTCCGCGGCCGATCAGGCCGAGACCGAGGTCAAGCAGGAATCCGGTTCCGGATCTGGCGGCACTCAATAGCCTGAACCCCAAACAAAGCGGGAGCATGTGCGCGTCGACGCCGTGCTCCTGCTTGATAACTATCGCGCGGTTCCTTAACGCAAACAATCAGTGGGAGGGCTTTTACGATGTGGCAGCAGTCTAAACTTTTCATTCCTATTCTTGCCGTTGCCTCCATGGGGATTGCGCAGGCTGCGGCTCAAGCTCCCAGCCTGCAGGAGCAGTTGGCGGCGCAATACAAACTCGCGAAACTCGGCTCCGACTCGAATGGAGTTGCGGTCACCGATCCTGGCACTTTGCTCGAAGTGAAGAAGGGCGGAATTCTGGGCGTACCCGGTTCAGACAAAACGCCGCTCACCACGAAGTACGAGGGTGGCACGGTTCATTCCCCGAACGCTCTGATGGTGGCCGGAAAGAAGTCGCTCCTGGGACACTTCGCTACAACGCAATCGCAAGGACAAACGACGAAGCTGTTTCAAACAGGCGACAAAGTCTATCCGACCAAGATCGACGTGAACCTCGACAAGGATACGGTCTCGATGAGCATTATTGCCTGCGACTCGTGCAACAAAACCGATCCACCGAGCGCAGACAAGGCGCAAGTCGTGTTTCAGTTTCCTAGAGGCACGCTAGGGAAAACGAGCGCCGGCGACGTGGAAGATACGATCGGGCAACTGCTCTCGATTTCCGACGACACCCAGCAAGATCAGGGGCAGCAAGGCGGACAAGATCAGGGCCAGGGGCAAGGTCAGGGACAGGCTCAAGGGCCAGCACAAGGCCAGCAACAACAGGCAGAACCACAAACGATCCAGATGGGGATGTCGATCGATCAGGTACAGGGAGCACTCGGTACTCCGCAGAAGATCGTGAATCTGGGTCCTAAGCAAATCTATGTCTACAAAGACCTCAAAGTGACGTTTCTAAACGGTCGAGTTGTAGACGTACAGTGATGGAAAGGCTGTGATCGGCGGGTCTCGCAAGGCCCGCCGAAACAACAGCTTCGGCGCCCGATACAGTACCTCCGTACCGTGCCTAGTACTTCAGTTACCCCTCTCCGCATGACCCCGCTCACGTTCTCGATTGACCACAACCTGTAGTGTATTTCGCGGATTTGACTACCACCTGTAGGAATGACGTCACTTTGGCGTTTTCTGCAATTCCAGAAAACAGGCCAAAAACCCAATAAAACGCGGACATTCGCTTGGAGCTGGGGTTTTCCGAGGCTGATATATGCTCGGGACACCAACAGCCCTCTGAGCCGATATGGAGGGTAAAGGGAGTCTCCTAAAGCGAACCCGTGCGCCGATGGCGTAAGGGCAAAGAAGCAGCATAGGGAGCACAAGGGAACCATGGCCGACTCGCGAGAAGTGATGAATATTCGCCAGGCGTCGCAATATCTGGGCGTGAGTCCGGACACGCTGTACAAGTACGTCGGCGAGCAGAAGATTCCCGCGTTCAAGTTGGGAAACCGCTGGCGGTTCAAGAAGTCGCGGCTGGATCAGTGGATGGAAGAGAAGTCGAGTGAGATGGAACCACAGGCGAAGCGGAAGCCTAAGGCGGCGGTAAAAGCTGCCGGGCAAAGTTAGCAAAAAACGTCGCGGGCAAGAATGCCCGCGCCACACAAAAAGGTGGGCACATGTTTGGATTGGGATCGAAGTCCATTGTTGGCCTGGATGTGGGCTCCTCGAGCATTAAGGCGGTGGAGCTCAAGAAGAAGGGTGGGCAGATTGAAGTCGCACACCTCGGTCTGGAGCCGCTGTCCTCCGATATCGTCGTCGATTCGATGATCGTGGACTCGGGCACGGTATCGAGCGCGATTTCGAAGCTGTTCCTCGACAACCAGATCAAAACCAAAGCCGTGGCCACCGCGGTGAGCGGTCACTCGGTGATCGTGAAGAAAATCTCGCTGCCCTCGATGAGCGACCAGGAACTGGCCGAGACCATCGAGAAAGAAGCGGCGCAGCATATTCCTTTCGATCTGGCCGACGTGAGCCTGGACTACCAGATTCTGTCCGATGAAGTGGGCACTCCGCAGATGGACGTGCTGCTCGTGGCCGTCAAGAAGGACAAGATTCTGAACTACACCAACGTACTCTCGATGGCGGGACGCACCCCGGCTATCGTCGACATTGATGCGCTGGCTTTGCAGAATTGCTACGAGTACAACTACCAGCCCGCACCGGGCCAGGTGGTGGCGCTGTTGAACCTCGGCGCCAGCGTGATGAACATCAACATCGTGAAAGGCACGACGCCGTTGTTCCCGCGCGACGTCAGCGTGGGCGGACATCAGTACACCGACTCGCTGCAGAAGGAACTGGATCTGAGCTTCGACGACGCGGAATCGCTCAAGCTGGGCAACAAGGTGGGCACGGTGAGCGAAGACGCGAAGCAGCCGATCTTGCAGCAGGTCACTGAAATCATCGTGCTGGAAATTCAGAAGACATTCGACTTTTTCCGTGCCAGCGCGGCCGGCGAGCACATCGAGAAGATTTATCTCGCGGGTGGTTCGTCGAAAGTGCCGGGTTTGATGGAAGCATTGCGGCAGGAATTCTCGATGCCGGTGGAACTGTTGAATCCGTTTCAGAGAGTGACGCCTCCGGTCGAAGGACACGGAGCGGAACTGGTGGAACAGAACCCTGGGCAAATGGCAGTCGCGGTGGGCTTGGCCCTGAGGAGCTTTGAATCCCTATGATCAAAATTAACCTGCTCGAATCATCCAAAGGGAAGGGCAAGCGCGGTGGCGGCGGTGGCCCGTCGATGCCCACGATGGAAATGGGGGACATGGGGTCTCCCAAGCTGAAGGTCCTGGCGGTACTGGTGATCTTCGGATTGGCCAACCTGATGTACTGGTACCACCTCGATCGCGAGAGCAAAGCGATCGCTCTCCACATGCAGGCCGCGGAACAGAAGAACCGCGAACTGGCCGATGTGAAGGCGCGATTCCTTGAGCGCCAGACGCAAGCCAACGCTTATCAACGGCGCGTCGACGTCATCAAGCAGCTTCACGACGGACAGACTGGCCCGGTCAACCTACTGGCCATGCTGGGCGAGACGGTGAATGGAACGGAAGCCGTCTGGCTGAGCAAGATGGACGATACCGGAGCGGCGGTCAACCTCGAAGGCACGGCTTTGAGTGCTGACGCGGTTGCGAACCTGATCGCTAACCTGCAGAAGACCGGATTCTTCAAGGCTGTCGAGGTAAAGGAAACTTTTCAGGACGATCAGATTAAGGACATGCAGGCGTTTCAGTTCACCCTCACCTGCGAGAAGGGAAAGTCGTAAGGCGGACCTATGGCGAACTTTAGCGAACTGTCGGGCATCAAGCAGTGGGGAGCGGTGCTCCTGGGCGGAGCAGTCGTGACCGCGGCCCTTTACTTCACCGTATTCAAGAGCCAGGACGAAAAGAATGCGACGGCGCAGCACGCCCTGGAAGCAAAAGTCCGGGAAAACAACGAGCTCGAGTCGTACCGGCCGAAGCTGAAGCAGATCGAGCAGCAATTGGCCGAACTCAAGCAGCAGCTTGAAATCGAGCAGCGCATCGTTCCTGACGAAAAGAAACTCGATGGATTCATCAGCATGCTGGATGGCGAGGCGCAGAAGGCTGGAGTCGAATTGCGACGCTATGCCGCCAAAGACATCAAGCAGCAGCAGTACTTCACCGAAGTTCCGTTCGACATGGAACTGGACGGACCGTACTACTCGATGCTGGGATTCTTTGACCGGGTGAGCAAGCTGGAACGGATCGTCAACATCAGCGGATTGATGGTATCGACGACCAAGAACCCGGGCGGAGCAAAAGCCAAGCACACATACCAGTACGCGCCGAACGAGAGCGTAGTCGCCTCGTTCACGGCAACCACTTATTTCAGTCACGATCTGACACCTTCAGCGGCTGGCCCGGGAGTTAAACCCGGAACGCCGGCGGCGAAGTAGGACAACTATGAAGCTGACGACAAGCATTCTGGCAGTGGCAGTGATGGTGGGCGGAACGGCGGCCACGCAGGCTGTGGCGCAGAACGCGGACGCCATCGATCAAGCGCGCAGCATTGCGAAATCGCTGCAGACCAAGCAGCAGATCGACAGCAACGCTGCTCTGAGCGCATCCGGAACGCCGGATCCCAAGAAGGCGGCGGCAAGCAAGCCGTCTCCTGGAGCTCCAGCGCCCGCGGTGAAGCCCGCGATCATTCCGGTTTCGAAGCCGGTATCCGCGGCTCCGGCGCCAGCGTTGAAGCCAGCCTCCACTTCCTCGGAGCACAACCAGCTCAAGCACGTGAACGTTGTGCCGAAGGGGAACGACATTCAGGTTGAGATCAGCTCGAGCGAGACCGTCACGCCAAGGGTAAGCAAACTGAGCTCCCCGGCGCGCGTACTGGTCGAACTGCCCGAGACGGTTGTGGCCAGCGCACAAAACAAGATTGCCGTCGGCAGCGGCGGCGTCAAAGGTGTTCGCATCGGCATGGACGGCAAGACTCCTCCGACGACGAGCGTGGTTGTCGATCTCGACGAAGCTCTGGCCTACGAAATCGCACCTGGACCGGCGGGCAAGTTGATCCTGACGCTCCATGCGCAGGACGGAGACTCGCTCGCGAAGTCGCCTTCGGCTCCAGCGGCAAAGGTGGCGGTGGCGAAAGCCCCGGCATCTGCGCCAGCTCCGGCGGTCACCGCGAAAGCGGCTCCCGCACCGAAAGTTCCAGTAACGACAACTTCTGCCGCGAAGCCGGTTCCGGTCGTCGCAACCTCCGAACCGAAACAGCCGGCCAAGACAGTCGTCGCGGCCACTCCAGCGCCCGCACCGGTAACCCTTCCGGCGGCTGCCTCAGTCAAGCTTGCTGACGCCGATAAGCCGAAGCAGGAAGACAAGAAGGCGGACGAGAAAAAGTGGGCGATGAGCGGCAAGCGTGACCCATTCTTCAGCCCAGTCGTACAGCAGGCTGGCTCGGGATGCTCGACGGGTAAGAAGTGCCTGGAGATTGGCGCAATCAATCTTCGGGGCGTGATCAAGTCCGACACGGGATTTATCGCAGTCGTCACCAACAACCTGAACAAAGCTTATTTTTTGCGGGAAAACGATCCCGTGTTTAACGGGTACGTAGTGAAAATCACGGGCGACTCAGTGACCTTCCAGGAAACGCTTCTGGACAAGCTGGGCAAGCCATTCACGCGCGAAATCGTGAAGAAGATCTTTACACCGGCGGTTTAAGCAGGGCGGCAGATTCCGGGAACCGGATCGCCGAAATCAAGTTGCAGCAAGGACACGCGGGCAAGGCTCGCGGGTGGGGAGAGGCGAAATGCGAAAGCAACATCTGACAATGTTCGTATCGGTGCTGAGTCTGGCGGTGGGCGCAGCAGCCCAAACGTCGAGCCAGCTCGATCGAGTCAACGTAGTCCGGGACACGGACAATATCCGAGTCGAGATGAGCTCCCAAGGCGCGGTCGCGCCGAAGGTCAGCACTCTGGACTCGCCCGCCCGCATCGTGGTGGATCTGCCAGGTACCGTTAAGGCGACCGAGCAGAAAAACATCGCAGTCGATGCCGCGGGAGTCAAAGACGTGCGCATCGGCGAAAACAGCCAGGCGCGTCCGGGAACCCGCGTCGTGGTCGATCTCGAAAAAGCCTGTGCCTATGATTTGACGCCCGGACCGGCCGGCAAGCTGATCTTGACCTTGCATGCCAGTGCTGTGGCGCAAGCCGCGTCGCAGCCAAAGACTGTGGCCACGAACTCTGCGGCTCCGGTGAAGGCTGCAGAAACGACAGCCGCGAGGGCTCCGGTTTCTTCTACGGACTACGTATTCGTCGAGCCCTCTTATCAGGCAAAGAACGACGCGAAGACTGATGCGCCGGCCGCCGAACCGACGGTTCGCGCTCAGGAAGCCGCTGCGCGATTCTCGGACAAGACTGCAGCTGAACTGATCCCAGCCAGTGTCCACTCGGCACAGGCTCAGAATCCGGCGCCGGCCATTCAGCCCGCCGTCAACCTGGCCGCCGAGCAGAAGGCGCAGACTGGACAACAGTCCGCCGCCACCGGCCCGAAATACACGGGCGAGCCGATCTCGGTCAACCTGAAGGATGTTGACCTGAAAGACTTCTTCCGCTTGATCCACGAAATCAGCGGCCTCAACGTCGTTCTCGATCCAACCGTGCATGGCACTCTGACGGTTGTGCTCGATGACGTGCCGTGGGATCAGGCACTCGACATCGTCCTCAAGAACAACGACCTGGCGCGCGAACTCGAAGGCAACGTCCTACGCATCGCGACGGTCGACACGCTGAAGCACGAAGCCGACGCCCGCCGGGCGCAGGTCGAGTCCGAAGCGCTGGCCGTTGAAAAAGTTTCCGTGACGCGCTTCCTGAGCTATGCAAAGGCGAAGGATGTCATCGTCACCGTGAAGAAGTTCCTGTCGCAGCGCGGCGATGTGGTGGCCGATGATCGCACCAATGCCGTCATCATCAACGACATCCCGAAAGCGATTCCGACGATCGACCGCCTGCTGACGCAGCTGGACCGCAAGACGCAGGAAGTTGAAATCGAAGCGCGCGTGGTTGCCGCGACCCGGCAATTCGCCCGCGATATCGGCACGCAGCTCGGTTTCGGATGGGGCAACGGCCACAGCGCGATCGGTGGCAACGCTTCAGCCGGTTCCTCTCCGACGACCGCCAACGGTTTGACTCCGGGCTACATCACGGTTCCGGGCAGCGGTGGCAGCACCGGTGGCTCTTCGATTCCGTTGTTCTCGAACCTGGGCTCGACGGCGCCAACCAGCGGCTTAACGTTCCTGAACGCCAGCAACACGGTGCGCATCGATGCGGTGCTTTCATTGGCTGAATCGCGCGGCCTGTTGAAAGTGCTTTCTCGTCCGCGTGTCGTTACCCAGAACAACATCCAGGCCCTCGTGAAACAGGGCGTGCGCGTGCCGATCGTGACGCAGGCGCAGTTGGGTGGTCCTCCGACCGTAACCTACGTGGATGCTTTCCTGCGGTTGACGGTGACTCCGCAGATCACTTCGGAAAATACGATCTTCCTGAACGTTGACGTGGAAAACACCACGCCGAACTTCGGTCAGGAAGTTCAGGGCAACCCCGAACTGATCACGCAGCAGGCGACCACGCAGGTACTGGTGACCGACGGCGGCACGGTGGTGATCGGCGGCGTCATTCAGACGCAGAACTCGATCAACATCACGCAGGTTCCGCTGCTCGGCAACATCCCAGTCCTCGGCAACCTGTTCAAACACACGCAGGTCAACACCTCAAACCAAGAGCTGATTTTCTTCATCACGCCGCGCATCATCCAGACATAACCCAGCGCGGGTGCTGAGCACCAAGTAAGAAACCGCCGTCCTGAGCAACTGTCAGGACGGCGGTTTTGCGTTTGAGCATCGCCGTTTGCCGTCTGAACTGGTACTCTACGGCGGCGAATTGACTGGGACGCGACCCATTTGAAGCCCAAAACTCTCTTCTTGCTTCTACCGATCGTTCTCATCGCTCACGCCGCGGTCGCTTGCAGGCCCGAACCACCGGGTGGCCGCTTCCTTGCTTACACCATTGAACCGGTGACAGAGGAGGGGGGCCTATCCCTGAATGTCACGTTCAGTTTCCGATTACCCGGAACCAAAAGTGTGCAATTGGTCCTACCTTCTGAATGGCAGGGACAGAAAGAGCTATACAAGTCAATCCACGATCTCGAAGCCATTTCCTCCGGCACCACTATCAGGAACGGAAAGAGCCCGTCATCACGGGAACTAACCTACCTTCCCGGGCAGGTCGTGAGGCTTCGTTATCGAGTTGTGAAGGATTGGAGCGGGAAAGTTGACGCATCGTCCTACTTCAAGGTGATGCTGGACCGTTCGTATTTTCAAGTATCTGGACGCAACTTTCTCGTCTATCCAGATCTGGGTGATGACGAGGAACTGCCATTGTCCTTGGAGTGGAAGGGAGTACCAGCGCAATGGACGATAGCAGACAACTTGGCGGGCGATGTAACCTGTCAGAACGTCACGGCAAGGTTGATCAAACTGTCGAATGGCCTTTTCGCCGGAGGAGAACTCCGTCTTACGAAATTAACGATCGATGGCGAACCGGTTTACTTCGTAACCCGCGGCAAATGGGAATTCGCAGATTCGTCCTTCTCGGATATCGTGCAGAAAATCCTGGCTGCCGAACGCGAATTCTGGAACGACACGCACATTCCCTCTTACCTGATTACGCTCCTTCCCAGCGATGACGCTCCCGGCAATTATGGAGGAACCGCAACGGAAGACTCCTTTGCCCTCTTTATGTCGCGAAAGGAAGGATTGGATTTCAGTGCCAAGTTTCTGCTGGCTCACGAAATATTTCACTCGTGGAATGCGGCAAAGCTCGGCGAAATTCATGAAGAAACGCCGTACTGGTTCACCGAGGGCTTTACTGACTTCTATGCGAGACTTCTGCTCCTGAGATCCGGCCTGATCAGTGAGGATGAATATGGCCGCGATGTGGATTCTCAATATCGCGAGTATCTTGCCTCACCGGTCCTGCGTGTGACTGGCAAAGCGGCGCGCGATAGATTTTTCGAGGATGCCGATCTTCAAAGGCTGGCATACCTGCGCGGTGACTTTCTCGCCTTTCGTTGGGACAACTTGATCAAGCAGAGAAGCGCTGGCAAAGCTTCTCTGGATAGTGCGATGAGACATCTGCTTCAGTTGGCCAAACAAAGAGAAGTTATCCTCAGTTCCGATTTTTTGGGACGATATTTTACGTCGTATGTCGGGCCTGACGCCCCTCGCGACATTGAAAAGTACATCGAGGGTGGTGAGATGATTCCCTTCGTAAAAGCAGTCAGGCAATTTTAGCGACTCTGTTTCAGGCGTCTCCTTGTTAAACTCAGCAGAAATGGACTTTCAGGCTCGCCAGAGACATCTTCGCCAGCATCTCGCCGCCACCCGGTTTGACGGGCTGCTCATCAGCCATCTTCCGAACATCCGATACCTCTGCGGCTTTACGGGGAGTGCCGGGTTTCTTCTTGTGGAGGAATCCGGGAGCGTCTTTTTCACGGACGTGCGGTATGACACGCAAGCGCACGAAGAAGTGAAAGCGGCGAAAGTTGTCATTGCCCGCAAGGCCGTCTTGCAGGCGTTGGTCGACGCATTAGCACAGCGGCATCGCCGATCGCGCGGCTGGACGATCGGAGTCGAGTCCGAGCACTTCACGGTCGCCGAGAAGAAACGGCTCGCGAAGTTGCGTCCCTCGAACGTCACCCTGAGAGACGCTCCGTCGATCGTCGAACGGGCCCGCATGGTGAAGGACGAGCAGGAGTTGAAAAAGATCCGGATCGCCGTCCGACTGGGTGCGACTCTTTTTGATCGAGCACTTGCGGTCATACGCCCGGGAGTGAAGGAAGTTGAAGTCGCAGCGGAAATGGAGTTGGCGGCTCGCCGCGGCGGCGCGGATGAGATGTCGTTTCCCACGATCATCGCTTCAGGAGCGAGATCAGCCCTCCCGCATGGTCGAGCCTCCGATCAGAGGATCGCTCTTGGTGGGTTCGTGGTCTGCGACTTCGGTGTTATACTTTCAGGTTATTGTTCAGACCAAACTCGCACTGTGTGGGTGGGCTCTGTGCCTGAAGATGCCCGAAAAGCGTACGAAGCAGTGCGGGAGGCGCAACAAGCCGGCATTGATGCTGTGAGGCCGGGAGCGACCGTCGGCGAGGTGGATGCAGCCACCCGTAAGGTATTGCGCAAGGCGGGGTTAGGGCGTTACTTCACTCATTCGACCGGGCACGGAGTTGGGCTGGAGATTCACGAGAGCCCGCGCGTCGCCGATGGACAGCGCGAGGTCCTGAAACCGGGGATGGTTATTACCATCGAGCCCGGAGTATACTTCCCCGGCAAATGGGGTGTTCGGATCGAGGATATGGTGGCAGTGACGGCCGGTGGTTGTGAGGTGATGACGCCGACCAGCAAGAGTTTTCAGGCGGTCTAGTCTTCTTAAGCCAGCCGGGCAGGTTCAGCCCGGCTTTTCCGCGCCCCAAGGGGTGCGGTCGGGGACACCGGAACGGTCCCACCTTTAATACAGTTCGAAGATCAGAATGAATCAAAAAGAGCTAAAAGAACTAATTGAGTTCCTGATCGAGAAGGACATCGCGGAGTTCGAGTTAGAACGCGGCGATGTCAAGGTCCGGATCAAGCGAGCCGGAGAACAGACGGTAATCCATTCGCATCCGGAAGCGAGATTTTTTTCGGTGCCTCCTGCCGGTCCTCCTTCGATCGAACTTGGATCGTCGCCGGTTGCGCCATCTGCAGGTGCGGCAACGCCTCCTGCGGCCGCCGCGCCAGAGCCCGAAGAGAATCTTCACAACGTGAAGTCTCCGATCGTGGGGACGTTCTATGAGGCGCCCTCGCCCGGTGCACCGCCCTTCGTCAAGGCCGGAGACATGGTCGAAGTCGGGCAAGTTCTGTGCATCGTAGAAGCGATGAAACTGTTGAACGAGATCGAGTCCGACGTTGCTGGAGAGATTGTCAAAAAGCTGGCGAGCAACGGGCAGCCTATCGAGTACGGCCAGGAGCTGTTCGTCATTCGACCGAAGAAGTGAGAGTGGGACTTCCGAGGCGCGCCTCTTGCGCGCTTTTTTGTGTTTATCGAATCGGCGGGGATAAAGAATCCGGACTGCGTCCGGCGGACGGGCGAGGGGCCCGTGCCTACACAAAACTGAATGTTTAAAAAGATTCTGATTGCGAATCGCGGGGAAATTGCTTTGCGCGTAATTTGCGCGTGCAAAGAACTTGGCATTCGCACCGTTGCCATCTATAGCGAAGCGGACCGCAATTCCTTGCCCGTCCGTTTTGCCGACGAAGCCATCTGTATCGGTCCGCCGCAGCTCGCGTTGAGCTACCTGAATATTCCGGCGGTGATCAGCGCGGCCGAGATCGCAAACGTCGATGCCGTGCATCCCGGATACGGACTTCTCGCGGAGAACGCGAACTTCGCCGAAGTCTGCGAGATGAGCGGAATCAAGTTCATTGGCCCGCGTCCGGAAGTTACGCGGCTCATGGGGGAAAAAGAGAAAGCGCGCACCGCGATGAAGCAAGCCGGAGTGCCAATCCTGCCGGGTTCCGACGGGATCATCGCATCGGACGGCGAAGCCATTGAGTGGGCGCGGCAAGTCGGCTTTCCAGTGATCGTCAAGGCGTCGGCCGGCGGCGGCGGGCGCGGCATGCGCATTGTCCGCAACGAGGAAGAGTTGCCCGGACTTTTCAGAGCCGCTCAAGCCGAAGCTGCAGGAGCATTCGGCAACGGCGATCTCTACATGGAGAAGTATGTTGAGCACCCCCGGCACATCGAATTCCAGGTGCTGGCCGATGAACACGGCAATGTCGTCAGTTTGGGAGAGCGCGAGTGCTCCATTCAACGGCGGCACCAGAAGCTGCTGGAGGAATCGCCCTCGACGCAGGTCACGCCGGAATTACGCGCGCAGATCGGCGAGGTGCTTTGCAAATCACTGGCAGCGATCGGTTACTGGAACGCCGGAACCATCGAATTCCTGATGGACCAGGACCGTCGGCTGCACTTCATCGAGATGAACACCCGGATCCAGGTTGAGCATCCGGTCACAGAGATGGTCACAGACGTCGATCTGGTCAAGAGCCAGATCATGATCGCGGCGGGCGCGCAGATGAAGGACGTTTTGCAAGGGCCGATCGTTCACCGCGGGCATTCAATCGAATGTCGAATCAATGCCGAGCATCCGGAGAAGTTCACGCCGTCGGCCGGGAAGATTACTGCGTTCCATCCGCCGGGGGGCACAGGCGTGCGCGTCGATACCGCTGCTTACGCCGAGGGCGTCATTCCACCTTATTACGATTCGCTCATCGCAAAGTTGATCGTGCGTGCGAAAGATCGTAGTGAAGCTATCTCGCGCATGTCGCGCGCGCTCGAAATGTTTATGGTGGAGGGCATCTACACGACAATCCCGCTGCATCGCAGAATCCTGGCGGATCCAGATTTCCGGGCAGGCAAGTTCGACACGGGATTCATCGAGAGATTCCTTTCGAAAAACGTGAAATAGACGCTGGCCAAACGGACTGGCGGCGCCTGTTCTATCATCGTTCCCATGCAAAAACCCTTGTTTGCGCGTTTGCTAGCGTGCGCGATCTTGCTCGTGGGAGCATCGTCGCTAGTTTTCGCGGCTCCTGGACCTGACGGGTCGGTGCAGAAGCTGAAGATCACAATCCTTTCCACCATGCTTTCCGATGACGGAATCGGCGAATGGGGATTTGCCGCGCTGGTCGAGGCCGACGGTCACCGCATTCTGGTCGACACTGGAGCAAAGCCTGACACTGTCCTCCTGAACGTTCGGCAACTGGGCGTTGACCTGAGCGATGTTCGCGAGGTCGTGCTGACGCACAACCATGACGATCACGTCGGAGGGTTGCTCACCTTACGACGTGAGTTCATGAAGAAAAATCCGGCGGCGCTTTCGATCGTGCATGTCGGCAAAGGAATTTTCTACAGTCGCCCGAGTGATGGGAAAGAAGACAATGTCATGATTGCCGTGCGGAAAGAGTACGAGGCTACGGGCGGCAAGTTTGTGGAGCATGATGCCTCCGCAGAGCTATTTCCCGGTGCGTGGCTCACCGGTCCGGTTCCACGCCAGTACCGTGAACGCAATTGGTCGGTCAAAGGGAAAGTTATGACGCCGTCAGGGTTGGTGGAGGACAACATTCCCGAAGATCAATCGCTGGTCTTCAATACCGCCAAAGGCCTGGTTGTGGTTTCCGGTTGTGGACACGCCGGTGTTGTAAATACTCTGACCTTCGCGGAGAAAGAATTTCCTGGCACCCCCGTGTATACGCTTGTAGGAGGATTTCATCTCTTCGCCGCCACGGATGAACAACTCGACTGGACGGCGGATAAGCTGAAGGGCTTCGGAGTTTCCTATCTCATCGGGGCCCACTGTACGGGGATCGAAGCCGTGTACCAATTGCGCCAGAAACTGGATTTGCCGCGGCATTCTGCGGTCGTGGGCGCGGTTGGGTCAACCTTCGTGTTGGGAGAGGGCATCCACCCAGGCTCGATCGCACAATAAATACTCGGCAGCCGAATCAATCAAAAATGCTTGTCCTTCCCCGTCTTTACCCCATCCTCGATGCCGGTTGTTTTCACGATACGCTCGGTTTGATTAGGGCGGCGGAGCAGCTCGCGGCCGCCGGCGCCAGCCTGATTCAATACCGGAACAAGAGCGGGAATGCTCGCACTATGTTGGAGCAGGCTCGAGAACTGCGAAAACGGTTCCCCATAGTTAGAGTCAATACCATTTCCCCAGATCAAAATCCCCACCCTGTCGCAAAAAACGCAACAAGGGTGGGGCAACCGTTCGTTAAATTGATCATGAATGACCGAGCGGACTTGTGCCTTGCCGCAGAGTTCGATGGCGTTCATGTGGGGCAGGAAGACCTCTCTCCGGAATCTGTCCGAATGATCGTCGGGCCGGATTGCTGGCTCGGCGTTTCGACGCACAATCCGGAGCAATTGCGCGAGGCTGATCTCACGTCGGCCGATTACCTGGCGATTGGACCTGTGTTCGCAACCTCCAGCAAAGAGAAGCCCGACCCGGTGGTAGGCCTCGAAGGTGTACGCCAGGCGCGAGCCTTAACGAGAAAGCCGCTTGTCGCTATCGGGGGTATTACGCGGGCCAATGCCGTTTCGGTCGTCGAAGCCGGTGCGGACTCCGTGGCGGTGATATCTGATGTGTCACGGGATCCCCGCAAATCAGCAGAGGAATTTTTCCGCATCTTGGGATAAGGTAGTCGTCGTTAGTCGGTGGCCGTCAGCCGTTTGCAAGTTCTGAAACAAGGCGAGGGAGTCATGGACCGACGACTAACGACTAACGACCACGACCGAACGGAGGCTTCCTGAGTACACCTACAACGACGAAGCCAGCCAGCGATTGGGACATCCACAGTCATCAAGATAAGGAACTGGTTCAGGGCCTAGGCTTGACCAGCGCGACCATGCTGGTGATGGGCTCGATGATTGGGTCCGGCATCTTCATCGTGTCGGCTGAAATCGGCCGCGAAGTCGGATCGCCGGCGTTACTGATCGGAGCTTGGGCGGTCGCTGGATTCATGACGATCGTCGCCGCATTAAGTTACGGCGAACTGGCCGCCATGATGCCTCGCGCCGGTGGCCAATACGTTTACCTGCGGGAAGCACTCGGGCCATTGTGGGGATTCCTCTACGGCTGGACGCTCTTCCTGGTCATCCAAACCGGAACCATCGCGGCGGTGGGCGTGGCTTTCGGAAAGTTTCTCGGCGTTTTCGTTCCAACAATTTCTTCGACGCATTGGCTACTGCATCTGTGGAAGGTACCGCCGATCCACATCGGTCCGATGGTCCTCGGCAACATGGAAGTCGGCATCAACACGCAGAACCTGATGGCGATTCTGTTGGTCATCTTTCTGTCGATCGTCAACATCTTTGGAGTCAAAACAGGCGCGGCAATACAGAACGTGTTCACGGCGGCCAAGGTTTCTGCGCTGCTCGGCCTTGCAGCTTTCGGTTTCGCTTTCGGACGTAACCCTCAGGCGATTGCCGCGAATTTCGGAAATTTTTGGCACAACGCCGGACTGAGCGCGCAACATGCAGTTCAGGTCGGAGTAGGCGGGCCGGTGGTGATGGTCGGCACACTGACGATTCTTGCCGTCGCACAAGTCGGAAGTCTCTTCTCCGCCGATGCCTGGAACAACGTGACGTTCACTGCCGGGGAAGTGAAGAATCCCAGCCGCAACCTGCCACTGTCCTTGGCGCTCGGTACGGGTGTGGTGATTGCGCTCTACATCGCTTGCAATTTCATTTACCTGAGCGCGCTTCCTTTGGAAGGTGTCGAAGGCGGCGCTACGATTCTTGCGCGCGGCATCACGCATGCGGCCGAAGATCGCGTCGGCACCGCGGTCATGACGCAAATGTTCGGTTCGATCGGCGGCCTACTGATGGCAGCTGCCATCATGATTTCCGGCTTTGGATGCGCCAACGGATTGATCCTGTCCGGCGCTCGCGTCTACTACGCCATGGCGAAAGACGGACTGTTTTTTCGTAAAGTCGCCAAATTGCATCCTACGTACAAGACGCCGGCCGTTTCGCTGATGGTGCAGATGGTGTGGACCTGCGTGCTCTGCATCTCCGGCAGCTACGGGCAGCTTCTGGACTACATCATCTTCGCGGTGCTGGTGTTTTACATCCTGACGATCGTGGGGTTGTTCGTGCTGCGGCGGACGCATCCGAACGCGAACCGGCCCTATCGGGCGGTGGGTTACCCGATCCTGCCGATCGTTTATATTGTGATGGCTTTATTTATCGATGTCGTACTATTGCGCTACAAGCCGCAATACACGTGGCCGGGGCTGATCGTGGTGTTGTTGGGAATTCCGGTTTACTATGCGTGGTCGCGCAGCGCGGCCCGAACGCTGCGGCAGTAGCTCGCAAGGAGAAACCAATCGGATGGCAAATCTGTTCGCAACCAAGCCGCTGAACCTGCTGATGGAAGAAGCCCGGGATACGGGCGAACACAGCCTGAAACGGACGCTCGGGGTTTTTCAGCTTACCGCTCTGGGCGTGGGCGCAATCATCGGCGCAGGTATTTTCGTCATGGTGGGATTGGGCGCTCAGTATGCCGGTCCCGGGCTCTCCCTTTCATTTGTTCTATCCGGATTGGGATGTGCCTTTGCAGGCCTGTGCTACGCGGAATTCGCGGCCATGATTCCTCTCGCCGGCAGCGCTTATACCTACGCGTATGCGACGCTTGGGGAGTTGCTGGCGTGGATCATCGGCTGGGACCTGACGCTGGAATACGCCATGGGCGCCAGCACGGTGTCGTCCGGGTGGTCGAATCACTTCATCGAACTGCTGAACATCTTCCACATCAAGATGCCGTTGTGGCTGGCATACGATCACTGGACCGCGCTAAAGACTGCAGAAAACATTGTTGCGCGGCAAATGGTGACGACGGCGAACCCTTCGCTGGGGACCACGACGCAGATGTTTCTTGATAAAGTCACCGCGATCATGACTGCGCAGTCTCCCGACCTTCTACAGCGGGCCCATGATCTGATGGCCGCACCGCACATCTTCGGGATGGAAATTGGTTTCAACCTCCCGGCTTTTCTCATCGCGCTGGTCATTACGACGATTCTTGTAATCGGAATCAAAGAAAGCGCACGGTTTAACGCCACGATCGTCGTCATCAAGGTATCGGTTGTGCTGTTCGTGATCGCGCTCGGCTCGCATTACATCAATCGGGCCAACTGGGGCACGGACTGGAGTTCATACGCTCCCCACGGATTTGCCGGGGTTGGAGCGGGCGCGGCCTATATATTCTTCGCCTACATCGGTTTCGATGCGGTTTCGACCACGGCGCAGGAAGCTAAGAATCCGCAGCGCGATTTGCCGATCGGAATGATCGCCTCGCTGGCCATCTGCACGGTTTTGTACATCGCCGTGGCCGGTGTACTGACCGGAATGGTGCACTGGCAGCAGATCAACATCGAGGCGCCGGTAGCTGTTGCTTTCCTGGACCGCGGTCTAACAACAGCGGCGAACATCATTACGCTGGGCGCCCTGGCCGGATTGACCAGCGTGATGCTGGTGATGTTGCTCGGCCAGACTAGAGTGCTCTACTCGATGGCGAATGACGGCCTCCTGCCCAAGAAATTTTTTGCAGATATTCACCCGAAGTTTCGGACGCCGTGGAAGAACACAATTCTGGTGGGTCTGCTGGCTGCGATCGTAGGCAGCGTGACGCCGATCGATGAGATCGGAAAGATGGTAAACATCGGTACACTGCTCGCCTTTGTGATCGTGTCGATCTCGGTGATGGTATTGCGGTATACGAATCCGTCGCAGCCGCGTCCGTTCCGCACGCCCTGGGTGCCGGTGATTCCGATTCTGGGCGTCATCACAAATGGATACATGATGGCCAAGCTCGGCATGTGGAACTGGATTCGGCTGGTTGCATGGCTTGCCATCGGACTGGTTGTCTACTTTGCATACAGCAGAAAACATAGCCGCGTGCAAGCGCTGGCGGAGGGTCGAAAGCCCGAAGACTGATCAATCCTGTGTTTCCAAGGCCCTCCGCACTGCGCGGAGGGCCTTTTTGCTTTAAGATCGGTCGTTCGCCGTTAGCCGTCGATTGTTAGCAAAGTCACATCCCCCCTGGCAGACGACAAGCGACGAGCGACGAACGACTATCGACTGCCATGAAGGCATTTCGCAATCTGCGCACTATCGGCATGCTTCTGCTGGTCGTGATGGTGATTGGCACGGTCGGATATCACTCCATCGAAGGCTGGCCCTGGTTCGACGGCTTCTACATGGTGGTCACTACGCTGACCACCATTGGTTATCAAGAAGTGCATCCGCTTTCGCACGCTGGGCGCGTGTTCAACGTCTTCGTCATCTTGTCAGGAGTTTCGCTGTTGTTGCTGGGCGTCGGAGCGCTCAGCCAGGCTTTGCTAGAATTCGAGCTGCAAAGTTTTTTTGGAAGGCGGCGCATGGAGCGCGAAATCGGACGCCTCGACGGCCACTTCATTATCTGCGGTATGGGACGCGTAGGGCGTAGCGTCGCGCGCGAGCTGGCCCGCAAGCCGGTTCCATTCGTGATCATCGACAACGCGGATGCCAAGCGCCAACGCTTTGCGTCGGAAAGTTGGCTGGTCCTTGCCGGAGATGCGACGCAGGAACAGACTCTGCGCGAGGCCCAGATTGAGCGGGCTCAAGGTTTAATCGCAGCTACAACGACGGACGCGACCAACCTCTATATTGTCCTCACCGCTCGCGGACTGAATCCGCACCTCAAGATCATTGCGCGCGCCAGTGAAGACGGCGCGGAAAAACATCTGCTCACCGCCGGCGCCGATTCTGTGGTTTCGCCCTATTCGTTTGCCGGGCAGCGCATCGCGCAATCCCTCTTGCGCCCGCACGTTGTAAGTTTTCTGGATACCGCAACCACTCATCTCGGGATGGATCTGGAAATCGGCGAAATCCACATCACGCCAACCTCGGCCTTCGCCGGAAAAACGCTCGAGACGTTCGCGTATCCGGCAGGAGCGCGGAGTGATCGTGCTGGCAATCAAGCGTCGGGATGCGATGCGCTTCAACCCTGCGCCGGATGAGCGGATTCAGCCGGATGATTGCCTCATCGCCATGGGCGAACCCGCACAATTGAGACGGCTCGAACAAACCGCTGCCTCGTCATGAGAATCCAAAGCGTATGAAAATCGTCACTGCGGCGGAAATGCGCGAGATCGACCGCGCCACCAGCGAGCGCTTTGGCGTGCCCTGGCTCGCGTTGATGGAAAATGCAGGGGCGGCTGTAGCGGCGCACGTCCTCAAGACATATCCGACGGCACAGAGAATTGTCGTCTTGTGCGGAAAGGGAAACAACGGCGGCGACGGCTTTGTCGCGGCGCGGCATCTGCAGGATGCAGGCAGAACAGCGCGCGTCATCCTGCTGGCCGATCCACTGGAATTAAGAGGTGACGCCGCGGCGATGTACAAAAACGTGGAAGCAACTTCGATTGTAGTGAGTTCCGCGGAAGGACTAAAAGGCGACCGCGTTCGCGACATTCTTGCAACCGACGTTGTTATCGACGCGATCCTCGGAACGGGATTCAAGCCGCCGGTTTCCGGCCTGTACGCCGAGGCAATCGACATCCTGAACGCAAATCGTACACCGGTCGTCGCAGTCGATATACCCTCGGGCGCAGACGCCGATGCCATGACTCCCCAGAAGGGAACGATTGCGCGAGCGAACTCGATCGTGACCTTTACCGCACCTCGTCCCGCGCACATTTTCAGTCAGCTCACCGGCGGGTCGACGGTAGTGTCCGACATTGGTTCCCCCGAAGAGTCCATCGTTTCGTCGCTGCTCTTAAATGTGATTTCACCTCGCGATTTCGCATCGTTAATCGCGCCTCGTCAGGCCGATTCCAACAAAGGAAAATATGGCCACGTACTCGTAGTCGGCGGATCATTCGGAAAAGCCGGATCTGTTGCGATGGCGGGTATGGCCGCGCTGCGTACCGGAGCTGGATTGTCGACGGTGGCCACTGCGAAGTCCGCCCTCTCAACCGTCGCCGGATTTCATCCGGAATTGATGACGGAACCTCTTGAGGAAACGGCAACAGGGTCGATTGCGCATTCCGCTGCGAAATCGATCCATGAACTTGCGGAAGGGAAGAGCGTGGTAGCGATTGGTCCCGGAATCTCGCGCGTGCCGGAGACTTCCGAATTGGTGCGAAGCCTGGTGAAAGAAAGTAACCATCCGATCGTGCTGGACGCCGATGGTCTAAACGCGTTCGAAGGAAAAGCGACCGAACTGAGCGGCAAAGGCCGCACGCTCGTGATTACGCCACATCCCGGGGAGATGGCTCGCCTCGCTGGATGCTCAATCGCCGACGTGCAGAAAGACCGGTTGAATATGGCGCGGACGTTCGCTCGCAACCACGATCTGATTATCGTGCTTAAAGGTCACCGAACTCTGGTCGTGCAACCCGACGGTGAAGCGTGGGTGAATACCACGGGAAATCCTGGGATGTCCACGGGCGGAACCGGAGACATTCTCACCGGCATGGTGGCTGCGATGATCGCGCAGAATCCCAAAGAAGGCATGCTAGCGGTTTGCGCGGCGGTGTATCTGCACGGTCTCGCCGGCGATATCATGGTCGACGCTGTCGGAGAGCACTCGATGGTTGCGACCGATCTCCTCCGCGGAATTCCCGGCGCCTTCCACCGCGCGAAACAATTGGCCGCGGACAATTTCGTAGGTTGGACCGGCTGAACGGTTGTTTCCGTATCCCTCGTCTTACCTTGACGCGGGCAGACGTATCGTTTTCCCCTCGGTCGCAGAACGCCGCGCCGCATCGAGGATTTCTGTCACCGTGACATTCGTGTCGAGCGATGAAAGACCATCTTCTTTCGCGCCGTCCAGAATGACTGCCCTGAGATAGGAGAGAGAGTTGTCGTAGGGCGCAGGGACGGGTTGCGCTTTTACAAGTTGCTCGTCCGTGTCAGCCGGACGCCTGACGCGGATGCTGTCGCGCTTGACCGTATCCACGTACCCGTTCTGTCCGTACACTTCCATATCCTTTCGATCAAATGGCCAGTTCCACGAAGCTTGAATGATGGCCTGCGCTTTCGGATATGCCACCACGATTGTCGCTTCATCGTCCACGTGTGCGTAGATTTCTGGTTTGATCTGCTGAGTCGTAGCCGTGACAGACAGAGGACGTTGGCCGTCCATCAACCACGTCATGAGGTCAGCTCCATAGCATCCGAAGTCGAAAAGGGCACCAGCGCCATTCAATTTTGGATCGGTTAGCCAGGCGAGAAACTCCGGCTCTACGCCGATTTCTTTCGGCCCTTTGTGCCCGTCGTGCACAACAACTTTTCGGATCTCACCGAGCGCGCCGCCATGCGCGAGGTCGTAGGCGGCATGGTTGCTCGGGTACCAAGATGTTTCATAGTTCACGAGAACTCGAATCTTTCCATCCTGTGACGCTTTCTGGATGGCGAGGGCATCCTCGAAGCTCACAGCGAGCGGCTTTTCCATCATCACGTGAACGCCATGACGAGCGCAGACTTCCACCACGTGACGATGATCGTACGTATTCGTGTAAACCAACACAGCCTGCGGATGAGTCTTCTTGAGCATCTCTTCCAAATCGATGAATTGAAGAGAGCGATCGATGCCATATCGTGCGGACCCATCTGTAAGCAATTTCTGATCTGGTTCTGCGATACCGACAATTTGGATTTCGGGACTGTGCCGTGATTGATCGAGAAATCCGAAGACATGCCCGTGAACCAGACCAACGATGCCGACTCGCAGAGGGGGATGCGCCGTCGCGTTGGTCGACTGACTGGATGAAATGCCAACGAGGCACAAAATGATCAAAAACATCCGGCAACAACTCCTCGACATGAGTGCCTCCAAGAAGCCCAGAAAAGATAGCAAATCCGGCGCAAAATCGAAAAAGTTCAGAGAGAGGACTGGCCGTTGGGACATTAATCAATTAGTAAATGGCACGTAAGTGGTTCATTCGAGGAATCATGGATGCCCCTAATACCCTTGTGCAGAGCGGCTTCTGGAATACGGGCTTCAGTAATCTATTACGCAACACACCATAGTGGCATATTGAGTCTACCTATGACGCACTTCCCCCAACCCCATCCCTCGCGGCGCGCAGCACGAGTCCAGCTCGGAGATTCAGTACTTGCTGCAATCCGACTGGAAGACGGCCGCCGTACGAAAGCCAAGCTCCAGACCATCTCCGCTACCGGCGGACTCCTTCGATTGACTCAGTCGCTCGGCCAGGGAGACTTTGTTGAAGTCGCCTTCCAGACACAGGCTGGCCCTGTGCATGGAATGGCCGAAGTTCTGAGCCCGATGCGGAGCGTTCCGGAAGGCGTGCTGCAGCCGTTCCGTTTCGTCGCGATTGAAGACGATGACCACCGGCGGCTGCGCAGTTCGCTCGATCACGTTGCCGCGCGAAGTCAGCTCGGAATCAAAGTCAGCGCTTTCTCCACCTACTAACGCACGCACAGCTTGCTACCTGCGACTACGCGTTAGTGTGTGCGCCTGCGAGCGCATCTACTTCTCGTCTCTTGCGCCGCTATACTGTTCAAGTTATGGGACAGCCGGGCAGTAAAATGATTCGCGAGATCACGACGCATTCGGCAGAGGAGACAGTTGCCTTCGGGCACACGCTGGTTGACCTATTGCCTCCCCCAAAGATGGTTCTGCTGCGCGGCGATCTTGGCGCGGGAAAAACAACGCTGGTGAAGGGAATCGCTGCTTCGTTCGAAGCTGCCGCGGAAGAAGACGTTACCAGTCCTACCTTCACCCTGGTTCACGAATATCGTGGACCGAATGCAACTCTCTATCACATCGACCTGTATCGCATCGACACGCTCCGAGAGCTCGAAACGCTCGCGCTGGATGATTTTCGCTCCGACAACAGCATCCTTCTCATTGAGTGGGGAGAGAAATTTCCACGTCTCGTGCGGGAGCGCGACTTCGAGATTTCGCTCGATCGCGACGGCGAGACCGGGAGGCGCATCAAGATCGAAAGTTGAACCGGTCACGGCAGGCCGCCACTCGACGGGTCACCAGCGACACTCCCCTTCAACTACGGTTTCGCTCGGTTATCCACTTTTGCAAACCACTGGTCGAACCAGTCCAGGCTGCGAACGAAATAGTCGCGAAAGTCATCGGGCTTCACGAACACGTGTCCTTCGTGAGGATAAACGACCAGCTGAGTTGGAACTTTCATCGTGCTGAGAGCGTGGTACCACTCGACCGATTGCTCCATGGGAACTTCCCCATCGCTGTCGCCCACAAGGATTAAGGTTGGAGTCTTGACCGCCTTGACGAAGTGCATGGGATCGCTCTTGGCATAGACGGCGGGATCGTCATAAACCGACGCGCCGAAAAACGGAATCATCCACTCGTCAATATCGTTTACCCCATAGTAGCTGACCCAGTTCGAGAGGCCGGCTCCGGCCACAGCAGCGGCGAAGCGATGCGTTTGCGTCTCCGCCCACATCGTCATGTACCCACCGTAGCTGTGCCCGCGAATGCCGAGGCGTTGCAAATCGATCGGGTATTGCTTGGCGATGGAGTCAATCGCGGCCATGATGTCGCGATAGTCTCCTCCGCCGAAATCCTTCACGTTGCCTTGCGTGAAGGTTTCGCCCTGTCCGTAACTGCCACGGGGGTTCGGGCAGAGTGCGAAATATCCCATCGCCGACTCAGGGCCCATCGTCCGTGCATCCCAACGCGCAGTGCAGGCCGACGAAGGTCCCCCATGCACGTTCACCACGAGCGGGTATTTCTTGGAAGCATCGAAGTCTTTGGGCTGCATGAGCCAGCCGTCCAGATGAGTCGTGCCATTCGTCCAATGGAAATTGTGCAATTCACCCCAGGCTGGCTTGATGTCGCTATTGATCGAGGTAATCTGTTTCCATTTTCCGATCGCGCCTGCCCAAACTTCCGGCGGAGTGCTGCCCGATTGCCGCACATGCGCTGTAACGGATCCATCGGTCGAGAAGGAAGAGGTGGGCGATGCGCTCGTGCCAATGAATTCATCCCCGTCCCAAAGAGTATGTAGAGGATAGCGGCCGGTGGCACTCACGATGGCAAATGCAGACCGTCCGTCGACATTTTCGGTGAAATTGATCTGATCCGGCGAACTCCACGCCAGAAAAGACGGGGACGACTTAATTTTGGGGGTGATGTTGTGCGCGGTGCCACCAGCAATCGGGACCACGAAGATATCGCCGCCGGTAACGCCTTCGTCGCTCATCAGTCCTTCGATGAATGCCACGTTCTTTCCGTCGGGAGAAACGCGTGGCTCGGCGATCTGCAACTTCGGAGCGTACATCTCGCGCATTTCTCCCGAGGAGGAATTGATGCGGTAGAGGCGGGCTACGAACCAGTTCGCGTCACCGGAACCGTGAGCTGCGGTCGCAACCCACGATTGGCCATCGGGCGTCCAATCGTATTCGTAGACGTACACGTCGGCCGGAGTGAGTTGCTTCATCGCGTTTGTGCCGAGATCGATCACGGCAAGGCGCTGCTCGTAAATCTTGTCGCCGACCACTCCGGCCAGAGGAGTCATCGGTTGCAGCGGGCCTGCGGCGCGCGGCATTCCTTCGATAAATAGCAAGGCCAGCTTCGAGCCGTCCGGGGAAAAGCTGGGTGAATCGACATTACCCTTGAGTTCGGCTCGTCTGGTGAAGGAACTGCCATCGGCCGCCGCGGTCCAAACCTGCGCGGCGGGAACATCGTCCGGCAGATCGGCAATAAATACCAGCTCCTTTGAATCGTTAGACCACGCAGCAGCGCGGAGGGGAAGTTTGCCTTCAACCTCGATCGTGCTTTTCGATCCGGTTTCGATGGAAGCTACCGTCAGCGTGGCCTGCACTATGTAGGCGACGCGTGTGCCGTCGGGAGAGATAACAGCTTCTTCAATTCTCTTCGCGTTCGGCATGGAATCGATGACGGACGCTCCGCGGGAAGACGAAGACTGCGCCATCGCGATCGAGGGAAGGAATGCAATCGGCAGCAAGCAGAGGGCGCCGGCAAGAAAAGAGCGGGTAGTCGTGATCATCGCAGAGGAGTATACAGCCGGCGAGCGGAGTACGGGCCGGCAGCTAAAGCTAGCAGCCGGCCACTGACGACGGCCCAGTGGTTCAGAATCCCATGATGTTAAAGCCGCAGTCCACGTAGATCACTTCACCCGTAATACCGCTGCTCGCGTCAGAGGCAAGGAAAACTCCAGTCGAGCCGACCTCGGCCACTTCAACATTTCGTCCTAATGGTGCGCGCTCAGCGTGGCCCTTGTGCATATCTCCGAATCCGGCAATTCCACGAGCAGCGAGGGTCTTGATCGGACCCGCGGATATCGCGTTCACACGAATCTTTTTCTTACCAAGTTCAAAAGCCAGATATCGCACGGAACATTCAAGTCCCGCTTTGGCGACGGCCATGACGTTGTAGCGCGGCACAACTTTCTCGGACGCGTAATAGGTCATCGTCATGATCGAACCGCCGTCTTCCATGAGAGGAGCGGCCGCGCGAGAAACAGCCACCAGCGAATAGACGCTGACATCCAGGGCAACGCGGAACCCTTCGCGGGTTGTGTTAATAAATTCACCCTTCAGTTCGTCGGCGGGAGCAAAAGCGACGGAATGGACGAGAGTGTGCAATTTGCCGTGCCGCTCTTTCAGGGTCGCGAACAGACGGGAGATTTCCTCGTCCTTGGAGACGTCGCACATATACGCCTCGGCGCCGGGCAGAGACAAGATCAGGTCTTTCGCCTCCTGCTCGAGGCGTTCGTTCTGGTAGGTGATGGCGAGCTTCATTCCCGCGGCGTGCAGACCTTGCGCGATCGACCACGCGATCGAACGCTTGTTTGCGACTCCAAATACAACGGCATTCCGGCCCTGCAGATCAGCGGACATGGCAGCTCCTTAGGAATTGGAAAGAATATCAGCCGGAGGCGTGTACTTGCTACGGGCAGAGAAAGGCAACTTCAATATCATGAACACAGAGGGCACAGGGTTTTACAAGGATATTTTCTCTGTGGCACTCAGCGTTCTCTGTGTTGAAAGCTTTTTCCAAAACTCACTCCACTGGAACTTCTTCGCGGACTTTGGCTTCTATGGGCCAACTCGATGCGACAAACGATAGCCCATAAACACACGCCAGAATCGCGAACGCCAGAACCAGGCTCACCTTTTGCGCGACTGCACCGACACAGACGGCAAGTAGGAGTTGCAGGAAGGTTCCCGCGAAGTAGAAGGTGTTCTGCACGCGACCCATCAGGTGTTTTGGCACCATTTCCATCAAGCTGGTATTCATCGCGACGCCTCCAACGCCCCGTGCCGAGCCCATGACGAAATAGGTGGCGATCGCGAGAAAGAACACTCCAGAAATCGGAGCGAAAGCTACGGACACGGATAGGAGTGCCATGGAGAACGCCACGACACGACGGCCGCCAAAGCTCGCAATTAATTGGGGAGCGTACAAAACGCTGACGAACGCTCCGGTGCCCCATCCGGCATTGAGCCAGCCATAGCCTTTGGCCCCTTCGTGAAACACGCGATCGCTCAGCGATGGAGTCACTACTACACCCGTAACCATGGCCCCGAGAAAAAGGGCCCAACTGATGCCGAGCAAGACGACAGCGCGGTGATCGCGCAGGAAGTGGAGTCCTTCTCGCATCTCAAGCCAGAAGCGTTCAAACTGAGATTCTGCCGCAACAAGATCAGCCCGCAGTTCGTCCGGCCGCACGACAATGTGTTTTCCTTTACGGACCGCAAAATAGCAGAGGAAGGAGATCACATATGTCGACACGTCGAGGCTCAGCACTCCGCCAAGGCCGATGTGATCGTAGATAAATCCGACAATCGCTCCGGCAATCAGGAATCCGCCCTGCACGCCCGCAAGCAGAAAAGTATTCGACTGCACGAATTGGCCTTCCGGGGTGAGTTCCTGTATCAACGCGGTGATGGTCGGCCAGAACATCCAGAAGCCGGCGGCTACCAGCGTGTTCATCAAATAAAGCTGCCAGATTTGTACCTTATGCTGAAACGACAGGATCGCTACCGTCACGATGATCAACGCTCGAATCGCGTCGAGCCACATCACCAACCGGCGGCGGTCTTCCCGGTCGATGACAACGCCGGTGAAGGGAAGCATCAGCATCGCCGGCAGCGTCTGTAGAACGGCGAAAGTTCCGAGCGCGACTTCGGAGTGCGTAGCCTTGAGGATGTACCAGGCGACAGCGGCCGAGTTCATTCCGCTGCCTACCATCGAGATCAGATTGGCGGCAAAAACGAATCGCAACGGTCTCTGGCTGAAACTGGCACGCATCTTTCTACTTTAGACGAGGGGTCGGGAATTCGTCACGCAGACGTGAAGCATGCAGATAACCAAGGGCACAACTCGTGATCCGAAAAAACTAGCAGGGCGCGTGCCGGATCCTTGTTTACCCCTTCGTGATTTGAAGCCGTGATCCAGGCCCTTGCCAGCGATCCAGTTCGGCGCTAGGATTCGCCTGCTGCAAGGTAGTCAACTCTCGCGTGCGCGGAGGTGGGCTATGCGAGTCTTTCGGTGGTCACTGCTATCCTTCCTCTTCTTGACCGCACTTTCAATTCCTCATGCGGTCTCTCAGGTCGACCGCATCACGATTGCGGCTGGCACTGAAGAAGATCACGCTCTTCAGGCCATCACGAACGAACCGGATGCCCAGAAGAAATTGAGCATGTATCAGGACTTCGTACAGAAGTTCTCATCGAACCCGCAAGCTGTAGCTTACGGAAACTGGCAGATTTCGCAGACCTATCAAGCCAGCGGCGACCTTCCGAAAGCTCTCGACTACGGAGACAAGGCCCTGACGAGTGCTCCGCATGATCTCGACATCTTCGTGTCGCAAGCCAACATCGCGCAGCAGGCGAAGAACAATTCCAAGCTCATGGACTACGTCTCGAAAGGCGGGGAGGTCTGTGGATCGGTCTCCAAACAGACCAAACCGGATGGCATGAGTGATGAGGACTTCACGAGAAAAGTAGCGGAGGACAAATCATCCGTGCAAAGCAGCTGCGATTTTCTCGAAACTGTCGGGCTGAATGTGATTTCTGGCGAAACTGATGCGAAGGCTCGCATGGCCGATATCGAGAAGTTCACGGTGGGATTTCCAGATTCGAAATATCAGGAAAGTGTTTCCAGCCTAGCGCTCGAGGCGCTCAGCCAACTCAAGGACAACGCTCGCCTGGTGACCTACGGAGAAAAGATGCTGGCGGCGAATCCGAACTCAGTGCCGGCGCTCCTGCTGATGGCGAACTACTACTCAGAAGATGGTAAGCCCGGCAGTTCGGCCAAAGCCGTCAGCTACTCGCAAAAAATCGTCGAAATCTCGAAACCGGACGCGGCGGACGCTGATAAGTCCCGAAAGCTTTCAGCGGGAGCGGCGCACAACATTATCGGATGGGCATATCTCAAGCAGGAGAAGACTGCCTCGTCCATTCCGGAGTTGAAGTCCGCGTCCGCGCTGCTGAAAGGACAAGATGACCAGCAGTATGCACGCGCCCTGTACGGTTTGGGTTTCGCGTACGGAAAGTTGAATAAGTTAAACGAAGCTCGCGAAGTGCTTACCGAGGCGGTGAATATTCCCGGGCCGCTGCAGTCGATGTCCCAGGATTTACTCACGAAAGTGAACAGCGCACGCGCGAAAGGAAAATAAACTGCGAGGTTGAAGGTCCATTACTCTGGAGGCTTAATTAGTTCTTCCGAAAGCGTCTGCGCCTTCCATGCGAGATTTCTGGCTCGATCCGAATCGCCAGCGGTGACCGCTGTCTTCGCTTGTTCCATGTACTGCTTAATCTGTGTAACCATGTCTTGCTCGGTCGAGCCCAGCTGACGCCCCTCGAGCTTCTTGAGGTTCTCGTCGGTTGATTCCAACATTTGATTCGCAGTCGCCTTCTCCTGCGAGGCCTGCCCTTTCGATTGCCCACCTGCCAACTGAACCGGAGGATCGGTCGTTCCCCCTTGACGCACGACAACCTTGGAAGGGGGACAATTTCCCGAGCCTTTTCCCGTTCCAGCGGATTGTGCGGAAGGAGGTCCACCCGCATTCGTCCCGGAGGGCGCTGAGTTTGGCGTCGCGGTCGAACTCTGGGGATTCGCACTGCACCCTAAGGTGCTTTTCTTCTTGTGATGGACGAGCTTGGGGGGTGGCTTGGGAGACGAGTCCTTCGCGCCAGATGCAGCTGAAGACGAGGGCTTTGTATCCGCGGGTTGTTGAGGTTGAGACTGTGTAGTTCCGCTTTGGGTTTCCGGATTTGTCGATGCAACGGTCGACACCAATGCAGTCGCAGGGTCTCCCGCTGTTGCGGGAGACGAAGAGACCGAAAAGTTAAAGAAAATGCTGAGTAAGAAGATTGCAGCCAGAGTCATTCCGGGATCCCGAGTGGCGCCCGATACGAAGGCAACCCAATCTTACGCCTAGAACCGAACCGCAGCGAACAATTCTCTCGTCGATGGTAATCAGCTAATTGCCCGGTTGAAGCGCAGCAGAATCGGGAGCATAGTCGGGCGAATGTTCGGCTGGCGCCCCGGCCAAAGGCATCTGGAAACGGAATATCGTACCGGTCGTTTCTGCGGATTCAAAGTCCACCGACCCGTAGTGCCATTGCAAAATTTGATACGTCTGCGCCAGACCAATGCCGCTCCCTTCTTTTTTCGTCGTGAAGTAGAGTTCGAACACCTTGTCGTGCATGTCTTTCGGAATGCCGGGACCCTGATCTTGAATCTCCGCGAAGACCGTATTGTTCTCGCAGCGGGTCGAGATGGTGAGGGCGCCCCCTTCGGTCATTGCCTGCACGCCGTTGATAACAACGTTTAAAAACGCTTGCTTCATCAAATCAACATCGACCTTGACCGGTAACCGCTGTTCCGCGCGGTGACGCACCACCTTGACCCCATGCTGTTCGGCATCCGGAGTGGCCAGCAATACGACATCGTCGAGCAGCCGGCGCAAATCGATTTCTTCCAAATGCAAATCGCGAGGCCTCGTGAAATCCACGAGAGTCTGCACCACGCGATCGAGCCTCCGTATTTCGCTGTCGATAATATCCATGTGGCGGCGAGTGTCGGGCTCTTGTTTCGACAGCTTGTTCTGCAGAAGCTGCAAATGAAGAACGATGGCGTTGATCGGATTTTTTACTTCGTGGGCGACACCGCGCGTGAGACGTCCGCTGGCCGAAAGGCGGCGCGACATTTCGATCTCGTCCCCGAGACGCCGCACTGACTCAGTGTCGCGCATGATGACGAGTGCGCCGATCTGCGAATTTTTTTCCTGCACGAAGTCGAGCGATACCTGTATGCGCTTTGCTCCGGCAGCTTCGAACTCCCTCTGCATGATCGGGCGCCTCCGCTCGAATGCATCGAGCAAGGCCGTTCCCAGCAGGGTGTCGCGATCGAACACTTCATGAACGGTGCGTCCTAACAACTCTCCGCGCGGACGGCCGAGAAAGGCCTCGACTGGAGCGCTCACGAGAACCACCCTCGAATCGCGGGCGAACAGCATGAGACCGTCCTGAAGCTTCGACATCAGTTGGTCGACGTTATCCTTAAGCGCTGAGAATATCTCTTTGCTATCCCGAATCTGGCGGCCCAGGTTGGCGATCTTCAGGCTGACCAGACCGTATTCATCATGCCGGCCTTCATCCTCTGACAGCGCGTCCGCTTCCCCCGAACTCACGCTGTCGAGATTTCGGCTGATCTCCCGCAGAGGGCCAAGTGCAAGATTCGATATACCGGCGGCGAGCAGCAGTGACACGAACACAGCCGCGATCGAAATATAGAGTGCTTTCATCAGGCGTGCAGCGACCTCGCTCTTCAGAAAAACAGTCTGCACGCCGATGCGAATCGTTCCAAACGGGGCGTTGTTCAGTTCGAGGGGATAACTAACGTCGTATACCGCTGCCGGACTGAAGACCAGTCGTATCTGTTGACGGAAACGCGCGCCGACGACCTGCTGAAAATCTGGTCGCTTCGGAACGATCTTGCCCACCATGCTGGCATTGGTGTGCAGCAACGCTTTGCCGTTGGTATCGACAATCGCGACGTCATAAATGAACCTCCAATCGCCCGGGTCGGACTGGAGAAGGTTGTTCAGGTCGACGTCCGTCTGTACGTAGTCCGCAACCGCGCGCCCTACCGCTGCGGGGTCACTGGTATCGACTGAAGTGCTGCTGAAATCCGGAACCGCATTACCCGCTGCATACGCCAACTGATGCGTCAGGCTGCTCGCCGTCTCCATGGCGTTTGCAATACGCAGACGGAGAATTTGGGAGATGTATAGGTACGAGAACGCAGACACCATGATCGTCACCATCAAGGTGATTACCAGCACGATCAATGTTTTGCGTCTCAGCATGGTGAGAAGAGTGCTCCCGGCTCAGCGTTGATTGGGTTCAACTGCTGGGCACTTCTTCCTTACCGGTTACAGGTTCGGGTGTGGCGCTTCCGTATTCCTTCAACTTGTTATGTAGGGTCTTGAGGCTGATCCCGAGAATCTCCGCCGCGCGCGTCTTGTTGTTGCTCGTCGCTTCCAGTGTTTTCAGGATCAGCATCTTCTCTGCCTCTTCCACCGTCGTGCCCACGCCCAGGCGGACCGCATCTGGATCATTCGCCGCCGTGCGCAGCGGCGCTTGTCCGAATCCAGGGGGCAGATGCTTGGTTTCAATCATGCCGGAATCGCACACGATCACCGCGCGCTCGATGGTGTTTCGCAGTTCACGCACATTGCCGGGCCACGAGTAGTTGTTGAATTGATTCAGCACTGCTTCGCTGGCAGCCGTGACCTTCCGCGCATGTTTGCTGCTCATTTCGGCAAGCAACAATTGCACAAGGCTTGAGATGTCTTCCTTATGCTCCCGCAGCGGCGGCATATGGATGTTGAAAACGTTGAGTCGATAGTACAAGTCACTCCGCAACTCACCGCGCGCGACGGCCTCGTCAGGAACTTTATTCGTAGCCGCAAGAACGCGCACGTCCACTGCGGTTTCGACCTTGCTGCCCAACCGCCGCAGTTTGCGATCTTCCAGAACCCTGAGCAGCTTTGCTTGCGTGCCGATCGGCATTTCCCCGATTTCATCGAGAAGCAGAGTTCCGCCTTCCGCCAGTTCGAAACATCCGGTACGGCGCTCGAGCGCGCCTGTGAAGGCGCCTTTCTCGTGGCCGAAGATCTCACTCTCCATCAATGTGTCTGGGATGGCGGCGCAATTGATGGCTACAAAAGGCCGATCTTTGCGAGGGCTGAGTTCATGGATCGTCCGTGCGACCAGCTCTTTGCCAGTTCCGCTCGCTCCCGTAATCAGGACCGAAGCCGTGCTGGGCGCAACCATCTCGATCAGGCGGAAGATTTCCTGCATTTTGCGGGACGCGCCGCTCAACCGGCCCAGAGATCCGCTATCGCGCAAGCGGCGCCGGGTTGCTTCGAGTTCTGCGCGCGTACCGAGCAGCGCCGAGGCGTTTGAAAGAATGGTCCGAAGCCGGTTAGTGTCGATGGGCTTGGTGATGTAGTCGTACGCTCCCATGCGCATCGCCTGAACGGCACTGTCGATCGTGCCTTGAGCCGTCACCAACACGACAGCGATGGTCTCTGCCTGCTCGGCCAGATGCCCAAGCAGCTCGAGACCGCCCATTCGGGGCATCTTGAGATCGGTGATCACAATCGAGGGGGCCCATTGGGTCGCCTTATCCAGCCCATCGGCGCCGTCCCGCGCCGTTTCGACGCGATACCCCCAGGACGACACGATCTCCGCCAAGCCTGATCGCTCGTTTTCCTCGTCCTCAACTATCAGTATTTTTTCGTGATTCATCTGCTTGTTTTGAGCCTCTTACGTGGGAACCCGATCCTATTCGCCAACCCCGAACCGGGCCAAACCCCACGATACGCGGCCACTTCTCACCGGGCAAGGTCCGAGTAAGCAAACACGGCTATATCGCGGTGTTTTCCACCAATTTCAATTTGAGACGGCTGGGGTTGGTGCTTACATTGGCAATACCAAGACCCGCCCTTTCGCTTTAAGCTACTGTGATATAGAATTTTACGTTCCAAGGTAGGTCTCACTTCCACCGAAACTTGCAGTTGTCGAATCAGCGTCCGGATGCCCAGCGCATTCCGGCGAACGATTATTTCTGGAGGGATTTTCAATGAAAGGTAGCAGCAGAATGCGCGCGTTCGGCACAGCAGTGGCTGGCGTCGTCGCTATCATGATGATTTCAAGTTCTGCGTTCGCGCAGACAGGTTCTACCACCAAGGTGAGCAGTGATGCGACGCCGAAGTGGGATTTATTTGCCGGTTATCAGTACACATTCCCGGGCGGCACGGTTCCACAAGTACCGAGCAATCCTGCGGCACCGGTGCCCTTTACCCTCCCCGACATGGCGAGAGGCGGTGGATCGGCATTGACCTATAATTTCGACCCGCACTGGGGCGCAGAAGTAGACGGCGGCTACAGTCGCGATGGGCAATCGGGATCCTCGGAATGGACCGTCAGCGCCGGACCGCGATTCATGTGGCGCATCGATCCAGGTCCGAACTTCTTCGTGCACGCGCAAGTTGCGTTCAATCGTTTGAGCTACGGTTCGGGAGCGACGGTCGACAACAACGGCATTGGCGCGATCCTGGGCGGCGGTGTTGACGTCCCTTTCACCAAGAAGTTTGCATGGCGCCTGATTCAGGCCGATTACGTTTTTGCTCGCCATAACTACGCTGGCTACGCGGATGCCAATTTCCCGAATCTGCGGCGCGTCAGCCTTGAGGGAGCGCGGTTTCGTAGCGGTATCGTCCTGAGCTGGGGCGGCGCGGAAGGCGTCCCTCCTGCCGCAGCTTGCACCGTACAGCCGACTGAAGTCATTGTCGGCGAGCCGATTACGGCAACCGTCACGGCCAGCAACTTCAATCCGAAACATACGGTCACTTACAGCTGGACTGGCAACGGCGGCGGACAGGTGACTGGTAAAGACACTGGCGCCAGCATCGACACCAACAATGTTGCTCCGGGCAACTACACGGTCACGGCTCACGTGACCGATCCGAAAGTGAAGAAGGGTGGAGAAGCCAGCTGCTCGGCGAACTACACCGTGAAGCCTCTGCCTCCGAAGAATCCGCCGACAATGACCGTCTCGGCCAACCCATCGGAGCTGGTACCGGGTGGAACCGTGAACCTGTCGGGCAACTGCACCAGTCCTGACGGAGTGCCGGTCTCGGTAGCCAACTGGACCACGACAGCCGGAACGGTTACCGGCAACGGCACCTCAGCCACTCTGGATACGGCTGGACTGCCTCCTGGCCCGGTCACCGTAACCGCTACTTGCACCGACTCGCGTGGTTTGAATGCCCAGGCGACGACGCAGGTCACCGTGCAGAATCCGCCGCCTCCGCCGGTGGATAAGGCGTTGGAAGCGCGTCTCGCTCTCCACAGCGTCTACTTCCCGACCGCACAGCCTACCCCGAAGAATCCAGAGGGCGGCCTGTTGCCGGGACAACAAAAGGTCCTGACCGCTCTGGCTACCGACTTCAAGAAATATCTTGAAGCCAAGCCGGACGCTCACATCACGCTCGAAGGTCACGCCGATCATCGCGGAACCGTTGAGTTCAACCAGTTGCTCACCGAACGGCGTGTAGCGCGCGTGAAGAGCTTCCTGGTTCAGCAGGGCGTGCCAGAGGCTGATATCGACACCAAGGCACTCGGTAAGGAACACAATCTGACGACCGAAGAAGTGAAACAGTCGATCGAGCAGAATACCGACCTGACGACCGAAGAGCGCAAGAGGGCTCTGTCGAAAATCGTCGTAATCCGCATGGCCAGCAATCGCCGTGTGGATATCACTCTCAACTCAGCGGGTCAGACGGAGACGTCCGTGCGGCAGTTCCCGTTCAACGCTGCGGATGCATTAAGCCTGATCGGCGGTCGCGAAAGCGAAAGGAAGGCGGCCAAGCCCGCTGCCAAAACGGCGCCGAAGAAGAAACCCGTGAAGAAACCGTAGTCGCCTTAGAAGGATGTTTCTGGCGGAGGACGTTTCGACGTCCTCCGCTTTTTTTTGTCGGGATTCGGCCGTGGTCGTGATGACAACCTCCGCCTCATTTCGGAAAAATCTACACACGACTAACGATGACGCTTCATGCAAGTCATTGATTCGATGAGTTCCGAGTCTGGTACTCGCCTTGCCACTCCCAGTCTTAAGAATCGTGGCGCAAAGATGGCTGGTATGAGCCGTTTCAGAAGCACAACATTGATGGGAGCCCTCGGATTGACTCTCTTGATTGGAGTCAGTTGCTCTCGTCCTTTGGATGTGCCGACGGACGAAGGAAGCGCACAAGCGGGTCAGACTCCCTTCCACGAAGACACTTCACCGCTGGCAGAATCAACCGCGCTGCACAGCAGTCAAGTTGGCCCTGAAAATCGACCTCCATTCCAAAATGCGCAGAATGTACCCGCTGGAACCCTCCTGATGGTCCGTCTGAAGAATTCGATCTCGGCGGCCAAGGGCGCTCAGAATTCGTTCGTCGCCAGCGTCGATGAGCCGGTGGTTGTCGAAGGCAACACGTTGATTCCGCGGGGTGCTGCAGTCATCGGACATGTTGAGTCCGCTCGCCTCTCCGATGTGAAACCCGGTCGCGGTTACGTGCGCCTGGCGCTGCAGTCCGTGCAGGTCTCGGGAGTCGATTTGCCCCTCCACACCGCCAGTCTCTTCGTGCGTCAGAGCTCCCCGGAAGCTGCTTCCGGCCCAACTGTTCGTTTGAATAAAGGTCACCGGCTCACTTTTCGCTTGATGGAACCGGCCTTCACTGCAAGCCAAATCTCCCGCGGAACCCGCTAAACACAGTTTTTTGCGCTTCCCTCCCAGTTTTCCACAGAAGGATTTCCCGTTTTAGTGACATCTGCCCTTCGCAGCCACAGGCTCGCCTCTCTATATTTGGCCGAAATGGGATGCGGCTAGGCCGATCGCTGCCATCGCTCCCGTTTTGGGCAAACGGAAGTATGCACCGCCAAGCTTGAAGGTTTCTTTTAGGAACAGTTCCGAGCACATTGGATCTATGGGCGCAACCGCAGAAATCGCTTGGATTCCGGAGTCGATGAACGGGATATCCCGACATTTCTTTGAACACGCTCCTGTCGGTCTGGCTGAATGCAATCAACAGGGCCTCGTCGCCTCGGTAAATCCTTGGCTTGAAGAAATGTTCGGCTCCTCGATTCGCACAAACCTGCTTGTCTCCGATCTGATCGGTTTGGAAGATCGGGACGAATGCAACAAGCTCATTCTGGAATTAACAGGCGGCAAGAGAACGAGCTTTCAAATCGAGTCGAAAGTGGCGCATGCAGAAGGCCGCACTATCCAGTGGGTGGTGTGGCGCGTGGATGGCGAGTCTCGGCCCAGTTCGCAGATTTTTGCCATGGCGCAGGAGATAAGCGCACGCCCATCCGCCGATCGCAGTCGCCAGGCCGAACGCCTTGAAACCGTGGGTCGTCTGGCGGGCGGCGTCGCCCACGACTTCAACAACCTCCTGACCGGAGTATTGCTCTACTGCGATCTGCTTCTGGCAACTTTGGACGCTCCCCATCGTGCTCGAAAGTACGCCGAAGAAATCCGCAATGCAGGATTGCAGGCCACCGGACTCGTCCGACAGCTTCTGGCTCTCGCTAAACCCACTCACAACGTACCGCGCCTGCTTTCCTTCAATGAAATTGCCGAGGGAATGCGCAATCTTCTGGTCCGGCTGATTGGCGAAAACATTGATCTGAAATTCTGCCTCGACTCCAACCTGGGCTTGATCAAGATGGACCCGACGCAAGCGCAGCAGGTTCTTCTCAATCTGGTTCTCAATGCACGAGATGCGATGCCTTCCGGCGGACAAATCACCATTAAGACTGCGGATTGCAACGTTCAGATGCTGGCCGATTCCATGCCGGGCAAATGTCCGGCAGCGTTGCCATGCGCGGTGTTCTCCGTAGAAGACAACGGCTGCGGCATGGACGCGTACACGCGAGCGCATCTGTTTGAACCTTTCTTCACCACGAAAGCCGGCAAGGGCACTGGGCTTGGCATGGCAACGGTGCATGACATCGTGACCAGCCATGGTGGCCTGATTCATGTCGACAGCAGACCCGGGCGCGGCACTCGCATAGGCGTACTGCTGCCAGTCGCCACGGATCCACCGGTTTCGGAAAACACCAACGATTTTTGTCCCGCTCGAAGCGGGAAAGGACATGCTTTCAAGGAAGAGGAACAACACCCATGACGTCAGCAGCATTGAGGCCGATCCCTACGACTCCTCAGTTCGAACCCGCCAACTTTCTTAACCTCCTCATCGTCGATGACGAACGGTCCATCCGGGAAGCCTGCCGCGAAGTAGCGCAGTCTCTCGGGTTCGCCGCACATATCGCCGACTCGGCCGAGCAAGCCTATCGCGTTCTCGACAATCAGAGTTTTGACGCCGTGTTGCTCGATCTTCGCCTGCCCGGCGCGGGAGGCCTCGACGCCCTCCGCCGCATCAAAGATCGACGCCCGGAAGCGGTCGTCGTTGTCGTCACCGGCTACGGCACCGTGCAGTCTGCGGTTCAAGCCATGAAACATGGCGCCTACGACTACGTCACTAAGCCATTTAGCGTAGATGAATTGAAACTGCTGCTTGAACGCGTCGCGAGCCACTTGAAGTTGAAATCCGAGAACCGCATGCTGCGTGAGAAGGTGAAATCGAAGCAGGGATTCGGCGGAATCGTCGGCCGCGCGCCCGAAATGGAGAAGCTTTATCGCATCATCGCCAAGGCCGCCAATAGCGTTCACCCAGTGCTGATTCTCGGAGAAAGCGGAACCGGCAAGGAAATGGTCGCTCGCTCGATCCACTACTCCGGCCCGTTTCGCGACAAGCCATTTATCCCCGTGGATTGCGGTTCTCTGGTCCCCACGCTGATCGAAAGCGAGCTGTTCGGATATGTGAAAGGCGCGTTCACCGGAGCGAATCAATCCAAAGATGGACTAATGGCCATGGCCGAGGGGGGAACTATCTTTCTCGACGAGGTCGGAGAGCTTCCAGTCGACCTGCAAGCGAAGATGCTTCGCGCGATCCAGGAGAAGGAAATCCGGCCCGTTGGCAGCACGCGCAGAGTCCCCATCAATATCCGCATTCTGGCCGCTACCAACCGAGACCTCGAAACGGGGGTCATGCAGGGAACCTTCCGCCGAGATCTTTATTTCCGTCTGAATGTGCTCAGCCTGCGTATTCCGGCTCTGCGGGAACGAAGGCAGGACATCCCGCTGTTGATCGGTCATTTTCTGGAACGCATGGCGAGAGCATCCGGTCAGGAGAAGATGCTGAGCGACGATGCGCTGAAGGCTATGCTCGGCTACGATTGGCCGGGGAATGTCCGCGAATTGGAGAACTGCCTCGAACGCTGCTACGCATTCACCAGTGGGCCACTCATTCACGTCACGGATTTGCCGGGAGAGATCGCGAACCTGCCGCTTCCGGAGTCTCCGAATGGCAATGGCAACGGGCATTCAAAGATCGTTCCCATTGCGGAACTCGAAAAACAGACGATTCTCCAGGCGATCACCGAATTGCACGGCGACAAGCTGCAAGCCGCGAGGCTGCTCGGGATTGGAAAAACGACTCTATATCGCAAACTGAAGGACTACGCGGCGCAAGGGAATTGAGTTCTGCAGCCGATTCGGAACTGGTTCGTGAATGCGGATCCGGAAACGGGAAGGTATCACGTAGCGGAGATCACTAAGTGCATTCCTATCATCACGCGGCTACTGGCGGCGGACGTGCTAGGGGAAGGGCATGATTCTACTCATCACATCCTCGGCCAGCGGACCTCAGTGCATTGATTCCCTGCATGCTGCCACCAGCCAGGAGATCCATTGGGCCCATACTTTGCAGGAGGCCGCTGCGCGCCTGCGTGAACAAACGTATTCCGCCGCCGTCATCGACCAGTTCTTGGTAGAGACCGAACCGGAGGAGAGCGATCAGATGATTGAGCACCTCGGAACGGCTTTTCCGGTCTACGTCAATTTCGGGGTTACGAACGTGGAGCGCCTGCTTCGTGAAGTGCGGGCGGCGTTGCACCGTCGCAGGCGCGAAGAGGCTACCGCACGTCGCGCGGCCGCCGAGCAGATGCACAGCGAAATGGGCGAGACCCTGACGGCGATGCTTCTTTCTTGCGAACTTGCGATGTCGGTGCCCAACGTGCCCGAGTTGGCGAGCGAAAAGATCCGTGTCATCGACAATCTCGCGCGGGAGATGCGGCTGCGGCTGGAAGTCAACTAACGCAGCTCGGCACGTGAACCGTACGTATTCCTGAAAAGGACTCGCGGCTTCAGTTTCCCGCATAGTTGGTGCTGGTAACCGCAATGATCTGAATCGGCGGACGACCAGTGCAAGGTTTTGCGCACATGAATCTGGGAAATTCCTTTCCCAGAACACCATTTCGACAATAAAATAGACGAGCTTGGAGTAAGGCTCTGATTGCCTTTCGTGGGCGATCGATCTTGCCCAGGGAGGTTCTGTGCACGTCCTCGTCACCGCCGACTCGCTCTCAGGTTCGTGGACCTACGCCCGCGAACTTGTAACGGGCTTGGTCACGCGCGGTGTTCGCGTTACGCTCGTCAGCTTCGGCGAGATTCCCTTGCCGCACCAAACTTCATGGATGGATCATCTTCACGGGCTTGACTACCGCCCGACTGGCTTCCGTCTGGAGTGGATGCAGGAGGCCGAGGACGACCTTCCCGAATCGTCTGCATTTCTCGTTTCTCTCGTTCGCGAGTTGCGTCCCGACGTGCTTCACTTCAATCAGTTTTGCTACGGAAATCTTCCGGTCGATGTGCCCCGCGTAGTAATGGCCAATGGGGATCTCATCACGTGGAGGCAAGCCGTTCACGATCGCCCGCCGCAACCAGCACTGTCTTTGAGTTGGTACCGCAAGATTGTGCAAAACGGTTTGATGGGAGCCGACGCGGTCGTAGCTCCGTCTGCGTGGATGCTCGATCGCATCACGGCATCCTATGGCAATCCGCAGCGCGCCGAAGTCATCTATCCGGGAAGAAATCCAATTTTCTTCAATCCCTATGTCAGCAAGGATGACTGCGTTCTCTCGGTTGGACGCCTGGTGGATGCCAGCAAACAGGTTTTCCTTCTGACCCAGCAGCCGCATCCGTTGCCGGTTTGCATCGTCGGTGCGGAGCAAACCATTCCCATGCCGCGAATTCCCATCCGCGCGGACGTGAAGATTGCCACCGAGCAAACGACAGTCGCCATTCGCGGTCCGCAAACGGATGCGCAACTCCGCGCGCTTTACAGCCGGGCTTCGATCTATGCTGCGACGTCGCGTTACGAACCACTCGGGATGCCTGCTCTCGAGGCTGCGTTTTCCCGCTGCGCGATTGTCGCGAACGATATCCCAAGCTTCCGCGAGGTTTGGGGCGATGCGGTGTTGTACTTCCGCACCAATGATTCTGCCAGTCTTGCCGAGAACATTCGGCTGTTAAATGAAGATCGGGCGATGCGTCGGGCCTTTGCGGAACTTGCTTACAGCCGCGCCCGCGAGCGCTTCACCACCAAGCGCATGATCGACCAATGCTCTGCAGCTTTATCGCAGCTTGCTCGGCCAGCGCTCTGTAGCCGCCTGACCCCAGCGAACCAGCCTTTAAGTTCCTCTTCGATGCTCCACCATCAGCGCTGCCGTTCCGCAGTTCTTCGTCGTGCGGCTGCCGCGTCCGGAAGACAACCAGATTGGCTTAGTGATATCTTCTTAAGGCTTACTAGAAACCCGTAAGGTTGGAGGAATTTGCCATCATGGCTCAAGTAAAAATCACTGTCCGGCCCAACGGGCCGTTTCGCGTGGAAGCTCCCGAAGGATCGATCGAGTTAGTCGACGTCAACGGAACCCCATATGACCTTACCGGCAAGACTGCGTTCTCTCTGTGCCGTTGTGGCGGTTCGGTGAACAAGCCTTTTTGCGACGGAACTCACAGCAAGATCGGTTTCCAGGCTGCGGAACTGGCAGTGAAGAAGGCCGATCAGGGCTCTTAGCTGCGGAGGCAACTCGTGGGCGAGTCACGGGACTGGGAACTGGGAATGCGTCGCAGCATCACGCGCCGTGATTTCATGAACGGCGTGGCCGTTGTTGCCGGCACGGCGATGATGCCGCAGTCTCTGCTCGGTCTCAGCCCGCCACTTCCGGGGCAATCCCCCGCCTACTATCCTCCCGCGCTGACTGGTTTGCGCGGCAGCCATCCCGGGTCGTTCGACGTTGCTCACAGTCTTCGCGATGGCACCTTCTGGGATACTGCTGGTAAGCCCGAGGATACTGGCGAGTCCTATGACCTCGTCATCGTTGGAGGCGGCATCAGCGGCCTCTCTGCCGCGCATTTCTACCGCAAGGCGATGGGAAACGGTGCGCGGATTCTCATCCTTGAGAATCACGATGATTTTGGCGGACATGCCAAGCGCAACGAGTTCCAGGCCGGAAAGAAAACTCTGATCGGATATGGCGGAACCTATTCGATCGAAAGTCCAGAGCCCTACAGCGCCGTCGCCAAGAAGCCTGATCGAGGAATTGGGGATCGACGTCAAGTCGTTTCCAAAATATCTGGAGCGAAGTCTCTACGGAGCCGGCGGGCGAGTTCCGAAGATCTTCTTCGACAAGGAGACGTTCGGCGCAGACAAACTAGTCGACGACCCTTATCCGTTCCCCGGAGGCGAAACCTTCGATCTCGCTGTCGCCGGCCGCGATGCGTGGAATCATTTTCTCGCGGATGCTCCCATCGCCGAACAAGCGCGTAACGATCTCTCTCGCCTCTGCCGCGAGAAAAAAGACTATCTGCCGCAACTCAACGCCGAGCAGAAGAAAGATCGGCTCGCCCGCATCAGCTACACGCATTTCCTGACGGAACTCGTTGGCGTGCATCCCGATGTCATCCGTCTCTACCAGTCCGTCTCGCAACCGCTCTTCGGAGTCGGGATCGAAGCCATTGCCGCGCTCGACGCATCCGACGCGGGCTATCCCGGCTTCCGGGGAATGGGTATGGAACCCGAAGGCCTCGACAGCGAGCGGAAATACTTCTTCCACTTCCCTGACGGGAATGCCACCATCGCGCGATTGCTGATTCGCAGATTGATTCCCGGGGCTGTGCCCGGCAATTCGGCAACGGACGTCGTCACCTCCAAAGCGAATTACGCGAAGCTCGACGGTGAGGACTCTCCGGTGAGGATTCGCCTGAGCAGCACGGCGGTGCGAGTCAAACACTCCGGCGATGCGAGCACAGCGAAGGAAGTAGAGGTCAGTTACGTCCGCGACTCGAAGCTTTATAGCGTTCGTGCGAAGACTTCGATCCTCGCCTGCTGGCATGTCGTGATCCCGTACATTTGCGAAGAACTTGCCCGACAAGCAAAAGCAAGCCCTTTCTTCCGCGCAGAAGATCCCACTGCTCTACACCAACGTTCTGCTGCAAAACTCCAGCGCGTTTCAGAAGGTGGGTGCAAACTCGATCTACGCTCCGAGCGGATATCACACACACGTCGACATTGATTTGCCGGTCAGCATTGGCGAGTATAAGTGTCCGCGCACATCCGATGAGCCCGTCGTGGTCCACATGAGTAAGTCTCCTTGCCATGCGGGCCTGCCCGCGCGCGATCAGCACGGCGCGGGACGCATTGAGCTTTACGGCACCACGTTCGAAACCATGGAACGCAAGATTCGCGAACAACTGGCGGCGATTCTGGGACCCGGGGGATTCGATCCCGCGCGCGATATTTCGGCGATTACAGTCAATCGATGGCCGCACGGCTACGCCTACGAATACAGCAGTCTTTGGGACAAGTTTGTGCTCGACGGTGGGGAGAGTCCTTGCGAAGTAGCACGCAAACCCCTGGGTCGCATCGCGATCGCGAACTGTGATGCTGGAGCTCGCGCCTACACCGACGAAGCCATCACGCAAGCCCACCGGGCGGTGGTAGAGCTTACACGGAGCTGAATATGTCCAATTCCCGAGACCGCGAGCTGGGGATGCATCGCAAGATTACGCGCCGTGACTTTATCAACGGCGTGGCAGCGACGGCGAGCGCTGCTGTCATGCCCTGGGAGCACTTCGCCCCTGATAAATTCGATCCGGAGAAGTCGCCCAACTACTATCCTCCAGCGCTGACAGGAATGCGCGGCAGCCATCCCGGATCGTTCGACGCGGCGCATAGCCTTCGCGACGGCACGTTCTGGGATTCCGCCGGAAAGCCCGAGGACACCGGCGAGACTTACGATCTCATCATTGTTGGCGGAGGAATCAGCGGATTATCCGCTGCCCATTTCTTTCGGAAAGCGATGGGCAGCGCCGCCCGCATCCTGATTCTCGATAATCACGACGACTTCGGGGGACACGCAAAGCGCAACGAATTCCGTGTCAACAACGCGTTTCGCCTGGGCTTTGGCGGCACATTCTCAATCGAGAGCCCCGCGCCCTACAGCGCCGTTGCCAAAAGCGTCATCACGGAACTGGGCATCGACGTTTCTTCCTATTCCCGGTATGTAGACAAGAAGCTTTATCCCTCGCTGGGCTTGCGCCCGAAAGCTTTCTTCGACAAGGAAACCTTCGGGACTGACAAACTTGTCATCAATTTCCAGAATCGCGGAGGAGACGACAGTGAGGATGATGTTCCGGGGAGCCCGTCGCTGCTCAAGCAATTTCTCGCCGAGGCTCCATTGGCCGAGCAAGCGAAGCAAGACTTGCTTCGCTTGTTCCGGGAACCGAAGGATTACTTTCCCGGCCTGACGTCGAATGAGAAAAAGGCGAAGCTGGCACGGATCAGCTATGCGAGTTTCCTGAAAGACGTTGCTGGAGTTCACGACGATATCGTGAAGTTCTATCAAGCGCTGCCTCATGGCCTCTTCGGCGTCGGAATCGACGCGGTCGCCGCGCAAGATGCCTGGGGATTCGATCTGCCGGGATTCGCAGGAATGAAGCTGGACTCAACTCCAGGAAAGGGCATGAACCGGGATGCGATTCCGAACGAAGAAGCCCAGAGGTACTTCTTCCACTTTCCTGATGGCAACGCGAGCATCGCGCGATTGCTGGTCCGCAAGCTGATTCCTGACGCGATTCCGGGGAGTTCGTCGTCCGACATCGTTCTTGCGAAAGCCAACTACGCGAAGCTCGACCAGCCCACTGCCGCGGTTCGCATTCGTCTCAACAGCACGGCGGTCCGGGTGAAGCATGTCGGCGAAACGGCATCGGCGAAGGAAGTGGAAGTCAGCTATGCGCGCGGCGGAAAGGTGTATACCGCGCGGGCAAAGAACGCGATTTTAGCCTGCTGGCATGTGGTAATCCCCTACATCTGTGATGGACTGCCCGACAAGCAAAAAGAGGCGCTAGCCTCCGCTCAGAAAGTGCCGTTGCTCTACACGAATGTGGCGATACGCAACTGGAAGGCATTCCAGAAGCTGGAAACGAATTCGATTTATGCGCCTGGCATGTATCACTCCAGCGCGAATCTCGACTTGCCGGTCAGCATCGGCGGATACGAATGCGCTCGCAAACCCGACGAACCCGTCGTTGTTCACATGATGAAGGCAGCCTGCCATCCGGGATTGCCCGCGCGACAGCAGCACAGCTTCGGGCGGATTGAACTTTATTCGACCACGTTCGAAACAATGGAGCGCAATATTCGCGATCAACTCGCTCGCATGCTCGGACCCGGAGGATTCGACCCGGCCCGCGATATCGCTGCGATCACTGTTAATCGGTGGCCGCATGGCTACGCGTACGAATACAACTCGCTCTTCGATTCATTCTGGCTCGAAGGCGGAGAAACGCCCTGTGAAGTGGCCCGCAAACCTTTCGGCCGCATTGCAATCGCCAACGCGGACGCAGGAGCTTACGCCTATACCGATGAAGCCATCAATCAGGCTTATCGCGCGGTGGCAGAGATCACGAAAAGCTGATCTCCTGGAATGGTTTCGTTACTGCTCGTCCCGTTGGTTGCTGGCTTTCATCTGCGCGGCTTTCGCCTGCGCCTCCTGCGCCTCTTGCTTCATTCCTTTCGCTTCGTACGCTTCGGCGAGACCAGTTTCCAGAGCAGGGCTATCGCCGGACGACGCTCGCTCTTTCAAATATGAAGCGATTGCGTCGTCGTATTGTTTCAATTTCGCTTGCGAAACTCCCATCCGATAGTTGACGCCGTCGGCGTTCGCATCGATCTTGAGCGCGTTCTTGTACTCTTCGATCGCGCCCGCATGATTGTCCTGATCGGCCAATGCGATTCCGAGTCCGGTATGACCGTCGACGTTATTTGGTTCCTGGGCGACAAGCTTGGCAAATTCTTCTTGCGCCTGCTTTGCTTGTCCCTGGCTAAGATAGGCCGCTCCGAGGTCCGTGCGAGCACGCGTATCCTGCGGTTGCAATTGCAGGACGCGTTGCAATTCCGTTTCACCTTCCGCGATCTGTCCGACGTTGAAGTAGGCCCGAGCCAGGTTGTAGTGCGCCGAAGCATCCTGCGGATTCTGCTTGGTCTTTTTCTCGAGGTTACTGATTGTCCTCTCGGCGTTTTGTCGAGCTTGAATCATCGCACGCCCATACTGCATGGATGAGCCTCGCCACTTTGCAACGCCAAACGCGCTGCTGGCCACAAGCAGGACCACAAAAAGCAAAACGCCGGCTCTTCGCTGATCGTGCTGGGGCGCGATTTTCGCGATCAACGCACCGGCAATCAATCCGCTGACCAACCCCCCGACATGGCAGGCGTTGTCTACGCCGGGAAACATGCTTCCAAAGACCAGGTTGAAGCCGGCAAAGAAAAGAAGGCTCCTCAACGTTCCCTTGATGGCGATGCTTGGCAGAGAGAATTCGCCAAGATAGAACGAGGCAATCAAAGCGCCCGCAAGACCGAAGATCGCGCCCGATGCTCCCACGGTGGACCCCGACGGGTTCCATCCAAGGCTTGCGACTCCTCCCGCAATGCCAGTGAGCAGATAGATGGTCAGGAAAGTCCAGCGACCGTAAAGAGACTCGCAGAGTGCGCCAAGATCCCAAAGGCACCACATGTTGAACGCAATGTGTATAAGTCCCGCGTGGAGAAACATGTAGGTGAACAGCCGCCACCACTGGCCGGACAGAGTGTAGGGTCCAACGCTCGCGCCAAAGTGGAACGCGGTTGCGAAAGGGAAGTCCATCACCGTGCCACTGGCCAGCGCCATCGCCAGAAAAACCGCAACGTTCGCGCCAAACAGAATCTGCGTCAGGGTGATGGCGCTACTTTGCTCGCGGCGCACCCACGGCGCCGGAATTACAACCTGCTTCTCGCTGTCGGAGCCGTCCCCGCGCTGCGCGGCCTCGTGCTGCACGCACCATTGGCAGATCTTCTTTCCGAAAATCATCGGAGGAAGCTGCCGCCCACATCGAATGCAATTCGCCATATCGGTCTCCAAAAGAGTATCAGGAGTAGTTCAGGATTTGTGGAAGGACGGCCTCAAAACCGGGCGGCGAAGCGAGCTAAAAGGTAAGCCCTTGTGCGCCCGGGAGAAGATCTCAGTGGATGGTCTTCGTCTTTCTCGACATGTAATCCATCAGCAGATATTGCCCGAGCGTGTACGGAGTCGTGAAATACGCTTTCCCGCGACACATCTCGGTAACTTTCTGTACGAACTGAACAAGTCCGTATTCGGATGCCAGCATGAAGGTGTTGATCAGCACGCCCGCCCGCTTGCACTTCGAAACCTCTTCGAGTGTTTGGCTCACGACCAGCGGATCGAGACCAAAAGCATTCTTATAAATGCGGCCGTCTTCGAGCGTAAGAGCTGAAGGCTTGCCGTCGGTGATCATGACAATCTGCTTCATGTCTTTTCGCTGGCGCTGCAGAATCCTCTGCGCCATCCGCAAACCTTCGCGGGTGTTTGTGTAGTACGGCCCAACCTTCACCCGCGCCAGTTGCGACAGAGGGACTTCCTCCGCGGAGTCATGGAACAGAACCAGTGACAGCGAGTCGCCGGGATACTGCGTGCGGATCAGATGAGATAGCGCCATCGCCACCTTTTTGGCGGGCGTAAAACGATCCTCGCCGTACAAAATCATCGAATGCGAACAATCGAGCATCAGCACCGTCGCACACGAAGATTGATATTCGCATTGATGCACCTGCAAATCGGAATATTCGATGTTCAACGGAAGGTTGAGGCCTTCGCGTTGGATCGCATTCGAGAGCGTCGCCGTGATATCGAGATTGAGCGTGTCGCCGAACTCGTAGGTCTTTGACGATCCGCTGGCCTCGATGCCAGTGGCCAGGTCTCGGGTGTCATGCCGCCCGAAGCTCGATTTTCCCAGCGAGCCCAAGAGATTGCGCAGCGACTTGAATCCCAGAAAATCAAGACTCTTGTCGGTGATCTCAAATTTGGCCTGTTGAGCTTCCCCGGTCTGTCCACCCACGCTTGGGCGCTTCGACGGATCGTGGGGATCGTCCACCGAAATGTAATCTTCCTGCTGCATTCGCTCGATGAGTTGTTCGATCAATTCGTCAAGCTGCCCGTCCGCCATCATTTGCTGGATTTGCTCGCGAAGGTTTTCGTCGAAGCTCTCGCCGTTTAGTAGGGCTTCTTCGATGGCGCGCTTCAGTTGGTCGAGCGTCTGCTCACCTTCAGGCATTTCGTACCACATGGAATCCTGAAATCCGCTCTGCAGCAGATAATCCGACAGCGCGCTGAGCAGGTCTTCCATGCTCATCTCGCCCGCCGGGTCGGGCACGTATTTGGAATAGCGAATGCGCTTCATAGGGACTGTAGAGCTGCCGTTGTTCGTTAGTCGTCGGTCGTTCGGCAGCTCCTCACCTGTGCTAAGTGGCGGTAGCCGGCCATCGACCAACAACGGTTCTAATTGAATTGCCTTCTCTGCCGGTACGGCCTCTCGTCTGGCTCGAACGATTTTTCGCGCACAGCTTCAGGCTTCTTGTCGCCGGCTTTGAATACGCGTTCTTCGCTGCGACCTATGCGTTTGTGCGCGTGCAAGCCTTCCAGGATGAATTCCGCTGCCGATACCTGCTGTTCCGCCGGTTCTTTCTGCGAAACGCTGAGCGGGCCAAGCTTATCGATCAAGCCCTGAATCTTTTTCAGATTCTCCAGGGCCTCAGATGCAGGAATGGAGTCGGACAACTGAATCTCTCCGCCCAGATCGAACCACTGGACGATCTGCTGAACGTTTGCGCCAGTGAAATACTCGTCGTACGTTTTGGCGATAGCGGCCCGGATCAACTCGCGTCCAACATGATCCGCGCCCTTCATCTCGCCCTCGTACTCTAGTTCCAATTTGCCGGTGATCGCTGGCAGCGCGGCGTACACATCGCTGATTCGTGGAACCACGAACCTTTCACTGTTGCGGATGGCTCGCCGTTCGGCATTTGATACGACGTTTTCCATCGCCGAAATCGGCAGCCGTTGGCTTACGCCGGAACGCTTATCGATTTTCTTATCCTCGCGGGCGGCGAAGGCGACGCGTTCAATAACTTCCTGCACGTAATTGGGAAGGTGCAGAGCGTGGCCGTTGCGCCGCGTCCAGGCTTCTTGCGCCGTGATCGCGATGCCTTCTTCTACGGTCGCGGGATAGTGCGTACGTATCTCAGACCCGATGCGGTCTTTCAAAGGCGTGATGATTTTTCCGCGCGCCGTGTAATCTTCGGGATTCGCGCTGAACACGAGTGCTACGTCGAGCGGTAGCCGGATCGGGTAGCCCTTAATCTGCACATCGCCTTCCTGCATGATGTTGAATAGGCCAACCTGAATTTTCCCGGCGAGATCGGGCAACTCATTGATCGCGAAGATCCCGCGATTGGCGCGGGGAAGCAAGCCGTAGTGAACCGTCATCTCGCTCGACAACTCGTGTCCGCCGCGAGCAGCCTTGATCGGATCGATGTCACCAATCAAGTCGGCGATCGTCACGTCCGGCGTAGCAAGTTTCTCCACGTAGCGTTCGTCGGGGGTAAGGTACGCGATCGGAGTAGCGTCGCCAAGGCGCGCAACCTCATCGCGGCATCGCCGGCAAATGGGTGCGTACGGATCGTCATGGATCTCGCATCCCGCCAGGTAGGGCATCTTCGGATCGAGAAGCGTCGTCAGCGCCCGCAAGATGCGGCTTTTCGCTTGTCCGCGTAACCCCAGCAGGATGAAATTATGGCGCGAAAGAATCGCGTTAATGATCTGCGGAACGACAGTGTCGTCGTAGCCCACGATGCCGGGAAACACCGACGTGTCATCCTTCTCGCGAAGGCGCGTAATCAAGTTTTCCCGTAATTCATCTTTGACCCGGCGTGTGCGTAACCGCTCTTCGGAGAAAGTACTGCGGCGCAGATCACCCAGCGTGCGCGGAACACTCATGAAAGGAACCCCCACAAACCAAACTTTGCATGATTATACGCCGCAGCGCTGGAGGTGTTTTTCAACGCAGTTGCGCCCAACTTCAATGTGCATGCCCGTTCCCACCCGCCTTCTCTCTCGCGCGAGCGACGCGACGAAGCTTGGGAAGAATACTCTCCAGATATTCCGCGACCACCTGAATGCGCTCCCCCTCCGAACGCATGGCCAACAGCTTCTGCTTGAAATCGAGGTCGAGGGGTAACGACCCTGCCAGATAGAACGAAAGTTGGTTCTGATCAGCCGCCGAAAGGTCTTGCACTGCGCCCGCGAGCGACAGGATCTCGAGATGTAGCTGAATCGCCCTCACCTTTTGTTCTTCCGCGGAACTGTTCGGCTCGTCGGGCATCAACAGCACTTCCGCGCGCAGGAACGACCGCTCCTGATTCAATTCCAGCACCTCAAAGCGCTGCCGGCCTTCTGCGATCAGGTCCATGCGCCCGTCGGGATATTCCTTGGTGACCGTGATGATCTCGGCGGTGCATCCGACTTCAGCGATGCCTTCCTCCAACGCGCGCACAATGCCGAAAGGCGCGTCATTCGCAAGGCACTCGCCGATCATTTCTTTGTATCGAGGCTCAAAAATATGCAGAGGCAGGGGAGTGCCGGGAAGCAACACGACTTCAAGCGGGAAGAGGGGAAGAAGAGCCACTGAGGTCTCCAGAGACTACGGAAATGCAGAAAGTGTTCTGATTGTACGACACGAATCCGGCGTCATATTGACTTGCGACGCCGCAGCGAATACAACGCCAGCATGGAACTCGACGGAAAGGTAGTCGTAGTCACCGGCGCCTCGATGGGCATTGGCGAGGCGATCGCAAAAAGTTTGCTGAATCCGGAGCAAGCGTGATCCTGTTATCGCGGGATGCTGCGCGTGCCGAAGCCGCCCGCACCCGCATCGGAAATGCCGATCGAACCGTTGCTCTCTCCTGCGACATCCGCCACTCCGAAGAAATCGACCGCGTGCTCGCCCTGACGCTGCACCATTTCAAGCGCGTCGATGTCTGGATCAACAATGCCGGACACGGCCTTATCGATTCTGTTGCGCAGGTCGACATGCATGCCTGCCACGACTTGTTTGAAACCAACTTTTTCGGCGCCGTGTCGGCGATGCAAGCGGTCATCCCGGTCATGAAGCAGCAGGGAGGCGGCGCCATCATCAATATCTCCAGCGTCGCGGGACATATTCCGCTCCCGTTTCATGCAAGCTACAGCGCCACCAAATTCGCGCTGAACGCGATTGGGAAGGCGGCAGGAGTCGAGCTTAAGAAAGACGGCATCCATGTGCTGACGGTATGTCCCGGCTACGTGCAAACCGCATTTAAGGACAACGCCATCCGCGGAAACGAAGTGAGCACCGTGCGGCCGGCATCGGTTCGTGGCATTACCGCCGAGCGAGTCGCCCGCGCAACATTGCAGGGATATCTGAAGAAGAAGAGGGAAGTGATCGTGCCCTGGACGATGCACATGCCAGTGAAGCTTTATCAACTATTTCCGGCGGTGGTAGAGCGGATGATGGGCAGGATGGCGAAGTAGATCGGCACGGCGGCAATCTGAATCAACGATCTGGGATCCAAATTCGAAGCGCGCTAAGCAGCGTCTAACTCCGCCAGCATCGCTTCCATCTCCGACTGCGCGTGAAGATTTCCTGTCCGGCGGGCCGACGCGATGCCATCATTCAGCATCTTCTTGGCATCTTCGGGTCGCTCCGCCTTTGCCAGGGTCTGGGCAGCCATAAAGTATCCGGCGGTGTAGTCCGGATGGTGCTCGAGCAAGATCGAAAACTCCGCCAGTGCCCGGTCGAAGTCGCCTTGCTTGGAATATTCCATCGCGAGCCCGTAGCGCGCGAATGCGTCTTTTGGATTTTCTGTCAGGATCTCGTTCAAAGCGGCGATACGGTCCATAAAGCGAGCACCTCGCAGTCGAGGGTACTACAAAACCTGCGACCCGGAATCCGCCTCGGCGCAGAGAAACTGGTCAGAGCCCGTTCGGCTGATTACAATAGCCAGTCCCAATCATTTTCAGAACCGAGAAAACTGAATTGGCCTGTCCCTATTTCATGCCTGTCAGCAAGCTGCAAAATGGCAATTGGCCTCATCCCGCGCGGTTGCCGCTCGGCTGCGGATGGACTGGTCATTGCACCGCCGAAGGCCACGTAAATGAAACGCCCACCCAGGACATCCTCGAAACGTTTTGCAATCTCGGCTACGCCACGAGTTGTGGCTGGGCGCCCGTACAGCGTCCTTGGGACGCCGTCCGCTTCGCAGTATCAGCTCCCACCGATGCAGGCCTTCGAGTTCGATCGGCGATCTCTACGATCGGAGCCACCGCTCGCCTGATGCGGCTCCAGTATGTCTGCGAGTGCAACCACCTCCCGGTCGAACATGGAGAATTGGAGTTCGACCTCGGCCAGGAAGCGTGGGTGAGCCGTCACGCGGACGCACGCATTCAAAAAATGGCGGAATGTTTTCTCGAATCGTATCGAAGTAAGAAGGCTTAGCGGCAGGAAAGACAAAGAAGACAAGATGCTGGAAGACACCCTTATTCCCCGCCCCGTTCGCGACTCGCAGTCGGAAATGGCAGAGATCGTATTACCCAACGACGCGAACCCTCTCGCCGCCTTGCTTGGCGGACGGTTGATGCACTGGATCGATCTTGCCGGCGCCATGGCTGCTCACCGCCACTCGCGCAACTATGTTGTGACGGCTTCCGTCGACCACATCGATTTTCTGGTTCCCGTACGCGTCGGAGACCTGGCGATCCTGCGTTCGTCGGTGAATCGTGTCTTCCACACATCGATGGAGGTGGGCGTGAAAGTCTTCGTCGAGAACTATATTGCCGACACCGCACAACATGTTGCCTCGGCATACCTGACTTTCGTGGCCGTTGATGCCGCCGGAAAGAAGTTGGTCGTCCCACCGGTCATTCCAGAGACCGAGGAGCAGCGACGACGGTACGAGGATGCGGGACGGCGCAGGGAGATCCGCCGCTCCGAACTGGCTCGCCGCCGCAAGCTGTGCTGAATTTCACAACGGAACGTGATCTTGATCACATTGGCGATCTCCTGAAACCGATTACCCTTTTCATCTGAGGTTTTCATGGATAGCGCCCTTTTAGTTCATCGCCTTCACTTTGCCTTCACCGTCACGTTCCATTACCTCTTTCCCCAGTTGACGATGGGGTTGGCGCCACTGATCGTCATACTGAAGACGCTCGCCCTGCGTCGCAATGACGAAACGTATAACCAGGCTGCAAAGTTCTGGGCGCGCATCTTCGGCATCAATTTCGTCATTGGTGTTGTGACCGGCATCCCGATGGAATTTCAGTTCGGCACGAATTGGTCGCATTTCTCGCGTTTTGCCGGAGGCGTGATCGGCCAGACGCTCGGCGATGGAAGGCTTGTTCGCCTTCTTTCTGGAGTCGGCGTTCCTCGGGCTATTCCTATATGGCGAAAAGCGACTGGGGCCGCGAGGACATTGGTGGTCGGCCCTTGCCGTGTTTCTTGGCTCTTGGTTGAGCGGGTTCTTCATCGTCGCGACCGACGCCTGGATGCAGCACCCCGTGGGTTACGAAACCGTACCGAATGGTTCCGTCCAACTCACCAGCTTCTGGGCGCTGATCCTGAATCCCTGGGCGTGGTGGCAGTACGCACACAACATGTGCGGCGCGGCCATTACCGGTTCGTTCGTGATGGCGGCGATTGGGGCTTTTTATCTGCTGTGGGGCAAGTTCGAAGCCCACGGACGTCTTTTTCTTCGCGTCGGAGTTTCGCAGGACTCGTTTTCAGTGTGTTGCAACTGTTTCCGACCGGCGATGGTCAGGGCCGCATGATCGCGGAACATCAGCCGGTGACCTTGGCGGCGATGGAAGGTTTGTTTGAAAGCCAGCCGGGAGCGCCTCTCGCGTTAATCGGCCAACCCAACGCCAGCGAACGGAAGATCGACAACCCAATTCTGATCCCGAATGCGCTGAGTTTTCTGACCTATCGCGCGTGGAAGGCCGAAGTGAAAGGCCTCAACGCCTTTCCCGAAGATCAGTGGCCTACGAATATCGAGTTGCTGTACTTCAGCTATCACATCATGGTGGGGCTGGGGACGGTGTTCATCGCCGTCATGGTCATCGCGGCGTTCCTGCTATGGCGCGGCAAGTTGTTTGGCAGCCGGTGGATGCTTTGGATCCTGATGCTGTCTCTGCCATTTCCGTACATCGCAAATACAGCCGGTTGGATGACTGCTGAAATCGGCCGCCAGCCGTGGCTCGTGTACTCACTCATGCGAACGGCGGATGGTTACTCCAAGATGGTTTCCGCCGGAAACGGACTGTTCACCCTTCTCGGATTCATGGGCATGTACACGGTGTTGAGCATCTTCTTCCTGTTCCTGGTTCGTCGCGAAATCGAGCACGGCCCGGGTGGCGAAGGAAGCTCTCACGGATCGCCGAGAGTCGAAGAAGAAGCGCTGGTCGGATAGTGGTTGCAAAGCGCAGGAATTCGTCCAAGGAGAACCAGGTTCAACTCGGCGCTGCGCTTCTCGGAATGACAACATTTGGCTCGTGCGGAGCCGAATGAGAAGCTGGTTTCCCGCGCTGTTCGAAATGACAAGGCTTTATAAGCGCTGTCGCAAGAATTCATACGAGGAATTATGGAAACACTCTGGTTCATGATCGTGGCGGTGATGGTCGCAGCGTATGTCGTGCTCGACGGGTTCGACCTGGGAGCGGGAGCGATCTACCTAGGCGCGGCCAAAACTGCCGGCGGAGCGCCGAACCATCATGCGCGCTATCGGCCCTGTATGGGACGGCAACGAAGTCTGGCTGCTGGCCGCCGGAGGCACGCTCTATTTCGCATTCCCCTTGCTCTATGCCTCGAGCTTCAGCGGCTTCTATCTCCCGCTGATGATGGTTCTGTGGCTTCTCATGCTGCGCGGCATCGGCATCGAACTTGGATCGCATATGGAGAATCCCGTGTGGCGCGGGTTCTTTGACGTCATCTTTTCCGTCTCAAGCATTCTGCTTTGCATCTTCTTCGGCGCTGCACTGGGCAACGTGGTGCGCGGCGTGCCCTCGCTGCCGACGAATATTTCTTCGAACCGCTATGGACCAACTTCCGCGTGAACCACGGTCCTGGCAGCAGCAACGGCATCCTCGACTGGTACACCGTTCTGTGCGGAGTGATCGCGCTGGTCACATTGACCGCACACGGATCGCTCTATGTCGCAACGAAGACGGAAGATGATGTCAACCGTCGAGCCCGCACCACCGCGAAGTGGGCGTGGCCCTTGCAACTTCTTCTCACTGTTTTCGGGCTGATTGCAACAGTCTCGATCCGTCCCGGCGTGCTCGACAACTACAAGCAACACGCCATCGGCTTCGTCATTCCTGTGCTTGTCTTCGGATCACTCGCCGTCATGATGCACGCCATGATCAAGCGCGCCGACAAAATCGCTTTTGTGGCTTCAGCCCTCTATATCGTCGGGATGCTCGTAGGAGCGGCGTTCGGACTCTATCCCGTTGTGCTGCCTGCCAGCACCGATCCAAGCCTCAACCTGACGATCTTACAATACCGCAGCCGGCCATCATGGCCTCAGCGTTGGACTCATGTGGTGGGTTCCGGGGATGATCCTGGCTCTTGGCTACTTCTTCTTCCTGTTCCGCATGTTCAGAGGCAAGGTGCGGCTGGAAGGCGAAGGCTACTGAAGTACGATCAATTCGCACTGATTTAACTGTCGGGGCATGCGGATATCCACGCACGGCGTCGGTCGGATTAGCTTTCCTCGCTAGCGAACACAAACTGGACGCTTCTGAGGGTGGCGATGAACTTCTCGGCGGCGCGGGGAACGGCGTTCTGCCTTGTATAATCGAAGGTGTTCTTCTTTATCTCGCAATTCCTTTCTGGAGTGTGATCCTTTGAACGCACATACACCGCATCAGCACGGACCAGGTCCAGCGCAGCAAGGCCCGCAACCACTGCCCGGCGTCGATGCCATCATCGCAGTGGGTTCCGGCAAGGGAGGCGTTGGCAAGACCACGCTGGCGGTGAATCTGGCGGTCGCCCTCGCCAAAATGGGACACAAAGTTGGACTGCTCGATGCCGACGTTTACGGCCCAAATGTCCCGTTAATGCTGGGAGTGAACTCCCAGCCGCGCATGATTGGTGAAAACCGCATCGAGCCCATCGAAGCGTTTGGCCTGAAAGTCATCTCCGTTGGATTTCTCAATCCCGGCGACAAGCCCGTTATCTGGCGCGGGCCCATGCTGCACCAGATCATCCGGCAGTTTCTCGGCCTCGTCGAATGGGGAAAACTCGACTACATGGTCATCGATCTTCCTCCGGGCACTGGAGACGTTGCGTTGTCCCTCGTGCAGACTGTTCCGCTGACGGGCGCAGTCGTGGTTTCGACTCCGTCCGATGTGTCGCTGCAGGATGCGCGCAAGGCGATTGAAATGTTCCGCCAGATGAAGGTGGATGTCGCCGGCGTAGTCGAGAATATGAGTTACTTCGTTTGCCCCCATTGTTCGCATGAGGTCGATATTTTTTCGCGCGGCGGAGCCGAGCTCATGGCGAAGCGATACGATGTGCCGTTCCTGGGAAACATCGCGCTCGATGCAGAAGTTCGCAAGTCAGGCGATGGCGGTAAGCCCGTGGTTCTCGAAGGCGAGAATTCCCCGCACGCAAAGTCGATCTACGAGTTCGCCCACAAAGTCCGGGCTCGCATCGATGAAATCCGCGCGAACGCGCCTGCGAGCGTGATTCAGATCCAATAAGCTCTTCAACACAGACGGGGCACAGATTCGCAGAGATTTATCCTGCGTATCTCCGTGCCCTCTGTGGTTACAGGTTGTCGAATCGACCGAACCGCCAAATCTCAGGCTGCGGCTCGCTGATCTTTCAGTATCAACTCACGCCATCATCTCCCCGACCGCCGGACCATGCTTGAACCCATGTCCGGACCCGCCACCCAGCAGCCAGACATTTTCGTTTGCAGGATGCCGGTCAACGATGAAATGCGCAGTCCGGGGTCTGCTCATATTGGCAAACCCGTGTTTCGATGAGTGGTGCGTTTTTCAGGGCGGGGAAGCGGAATGCAACGTACTCGCGAATCTGTTCCAAAGTCTCGGAGTTCACGACCCGCTCGCCCGCGCTAGGATCAAATTCCGGACCGCGAGTATCGTCGGCAATCTTGAATCCCCTCCGGTCTCTGCCAGGAATCCCGTATCGAAATCGGCCGCGATGGTCGGCCCAGACCGGCAACATCGCGTCGCTGAACCGCGAATCTCCGGCAGGAGTACCAAAGAAAAATACGTCCTGTTTTGTGGCCTGTATCCGATTACCGATATGGCGTGGGAACAATTTTCCAAGCCAGGGCCCGCAGGCAAAAACGAAGATATCGGCCTTTAGCGTCGAGCCGTCTGACAAACTTAGCTTCGATAGCGGCGGGTCTTCGAGCGCTTTTTGACCGGCCGCGAGTTGCCGAAATTCGCCGCCGTTCGCCACGAACGCTTCGACTACCGCCTGACAACTCGATCGCGCATCCAGATATCCGCACTCCGGCTCAAAGATGCCCCACTCAATATCCTCGAAATTTACCTGTGGCCAGCGTTTCTTCAACTGCGGGCGGGTTAGCTCGTGATACTTAATCCCGGCCGCCCTTAGCATTTTTACCGAGCCGGACTCGAACGCGTCGTCGTGCCCGGAAGCCATCCACAAAACGCCGGTGCGATGCAGGAATTGGCGCTTCCATTTCCGCTCGTACTTTGCCCAGAGGGTGAGCGAGCGCGCCGCCATTTCCGTGTAGGGCTGGTCGGGGCCATAAGTCCCCCGCATGACGCGCGTCTCCCCGCCCGAAGAAGCGCGCGAATTCCCGGGGCCCCAGGCATCGAGTAATGTGACTTGCGCCCGGCCTTCGAGAAGACGTAACGCGGTCCATCCGCCGAAAGCTCCGGCTCCGACAACGGCAATGTGAGGTCTAGTTTTCACTGGAAGAACCTGAGGATACCAGCTAGTGTTCGTTTTCGAGATTCTGCAGCGGTGAATCTGGGCAGCCTTGACTCGAAATTCCGCGAGCCGAACCTGCTCGGCACCTTGCTGTCTGCAAGACCTTGAAACCTTGGTACTTCGAGACATTCGAACGGGGCTCGCAGGTATCAACTTGATTCCAAACCCAACCTTTTGCATCTAAAATAGTTAGGTAGAATGAATCGGAAGCGGTTTCTCCCCCGGCTAACGGCCGCTCGGATCGAGACAACTGACAGAGTGGATTATGCCCGCTGACCCCATTATCGGGAATCGCGAACGCGAAATACTGACTGCTATCGTCGAGACTTTCATCTCGACGGGCGAGCCTGTCGGATCGCGTACTCTCGCTCGGTCGAACCGCGAGGGACTCAGCCCGGCCTCGATTCGCAACGTGATGGCCGATCTCACGGATTCGGGATTTCTCGAACAAACGCACACATCCTCGGGCCGCGTTCCGACCACGGAGGCGTACCGATATTACGTAGAACAGATCTCCGGGACGGCGCGCCTCGCTCCGCAGGAAGAGACCATGATCTCGGACTCCCTCGCGGGAATTACCGACGTTCAGGAGTTCATGGAGCGGACGTCGCACGTCCTGTCGCTGATCTCGCGAAACGTGGGCGTGACGGTTGCGACGACGGGCCCTAAGAACGCGCTGGAGCATGTTTACTTTTCGCGCCTCGGAGATCAAAAGGTATTAGCCGTCCTGGTCACAAAATCTGGGCTGGTGCGAGACCGCGTGCTGCGGCTCGATCTGCCGCAGTCTGAATTGGACCGAGCCGCGCGCTATATCAACGAGAACTTTCGCGGCTGGACGATGGAATCCATGCGCTCTGAGCTCTATCGCCGCATCGAGAAAGAGCGCAGCGAATACGATCGATTGATGACATCGATCGAGCAGCTTTACAAGCAAGGCGCGCTCGCAAACGAACAAGGATCGCAAGTCGTATTCGTCGAAGGTGCGGCGAACCTCGTTACAGATGAGCAGGACCGGAAGCGCCTGCAGGAGATGCTGAAGACTCTGGATGAGAAAGAAAAAGTGGTCCAGTTACTCGGAGCCTATCTAGACGTCAAGCAGGAGGCCGTGCGCGTCGTGATTGGGCTCGACCAGGCGCTACCCTCGATGCAGAATTTCGTGCTGATCGGGGCTCCGGCTCACGCTGGCAATGAGGTCATGGGTTCACTTGCCGTCATCGGGCCGACGCGTATGGACTATCAGCACACCATTACCGCCGTTTCGTATATCGCGCGGTTGTTCGACAAAATATTGAATGAATCGGAGTAATTAACGCAGGTATGGGGAAAGCAAACGGAAAAAGAGAAGAAGCGGCAGGGATTGATCTGGAGCATGAGCTTCCTGCCGGAGATGGCGAGGAATCCTCGTCCGCACCATCGCAGACTTCCGCATCCGAAGGAGAAGGATCGGGCCTTGAAGCGGAACTGCAGAGAGTCAAGGCGGATCGCGACTCACTCTACGACCGGCTCGCGCGTGCGCAGGCTGAGTTCGATAACGCCCGGCGCCGCGCCGCCAAAGAGCAGCAGGATTTTCGCGACTTCGCCACAGTTGACGCCATCAAATCGATTCTGCCGGTAATCGACAGCTTCGAGCGTGCACTGCAGGCAAAATCGGATCCAGCGGATTTCCGCGCCGGCGTAAATCTCATTTACAAGCAACTGCAGGATGCGCTCGCAAAGCTCGGAGTGAGTCCGATCCCGGCCAAAGGGGAACAATTCGATCCGCACGTGCACGAAGCGATTGAGATGGTGGAAGTCACGGACGTGCCGGACCACGAAGTTCTTGAAGAATGGCAGCGCGGATACAAATTTAAAGACCGCTTGCTGCGTCCGGCCATGGTTAAGGTCGCAAAGAACTCAGGAAAATAGCGCGGCCGGATTGTTCGTAACCATCCCAGCATTCCCTCTTTTGTTTCGCGACGAAAGGTTTATTTGACGACGAACGCAAAACGCGATTACTACGAGGTGCTCGGCGTAACCCGCACGGTCACCGAGGTTGAACTGAAGAGCGCCTACCGCAAACTGGCGCTCCAGTATCATCCGGACCGCAATCCGAACAATCCGGACGCGGAGGAGAAGTTCAAGGAAGTCAGTGAAGCGTACGGAATTCTCGCGGATTCCGACAAGCGTGCTGTCTACGACCGCTATGGCCATTCCGGACTTGGAGGCGCTGGCTCGCAGGCGTCCGGTATCGATCCGACGGTGTTCCAGGATTTCAGCGATATCTTCGGTGAGTTCTTCGGATTCGGCGACATGTTTGGGGGAAACACCAGTGCTGGTGGACGCCGCCGCAGCCGGGTTCAGCGAGGCGCCGACCTGCGTGAGGATTTGACCCTCGAATTCGAGCAAGCTTACTTCGGAACGGAATCCCGGGTAACTGTTCGCCGCCACGAGGCTTGCGAAGATTGCCAGGGTGCCGGCTCCGCACCGGGGAAAGGCCCAACCACTTGCCGTTCGTGCAATGGACGCGGGCAGGTTCGCTATCAGCAGGGATTTTTCAGCATTGCGCGAACTTGTCCGACGTGTCAGGGAAGTGGCAACGTCATCACCGATCCGTGCGCCAAGTGCAAGGGAGAAGGCCGCCTGTTGAGGCAGCGCACGGTCGACGCCAAGGTTCCACCCGGCGTCGAAGACGGTACGCGCATCCGATTCGCGGGTGCGGGAGAAGTTGGACAGTTCGGCGGTCCCGCTGGAGACCTGTATGTCGTCCTGCACGTCAAGGATCATCCTTTCTTCGGGCGCGAGGGCAACGACCTGCATTGTGTGGTCCCGATCTCGATTACGCAGGCCGCAATGGGTGCCGAGATTCGCGTTCCAACGATGGAAGGCGAGCATGGGCTGAAGATTCCCGATGGCACACAGCCCGGCACTGTGTTTCGCGTGCGCAACAAGGGAGTGCCGGTGTTGAGCGGACACGGCAAGGGCGACTTGTTCGTGGAGGTTCGGGTTCAGGTGCCGACCAAGCTGAACAAGCGCCAAAAAGAATTGCTGCAGGAACTTGACGCGCTCTCGAAAGTCGACAATCAGCCGCTCATGCGATCTCTGCTCGGTAAGATGAAAGACATGTTCGGGTAAGAAGATCTCCATCCGCCATTCCGAAAGCCTTTGCCGTTAGAGTCGAGTCACTTCCCATGACCCGCCGCCGCTGGATCGCCGACGAAGTTTCCGGAAATCATGCCGCGCTCGTCGGAGATCATGCTCGCCATCTCGTGCGCGTCCTCCGCGCGCGAGTCGGGCAAGAGTTCGATATTGTTGCCGGCTCCGTCACCCGCCACGGCCGAATCTCAAGTGTGACGGACGATCGCGTCGAATTTGAGCTCGGCGAGGAAGTGCCGGCGGCTCCTGTCTGCAACCTCACCCTGCTGCTCGCTATCTTCAAATTCGACCGCATGGAATGGGCCATTGAGAAGTGTACCGAGCTGGGGGCGAAGAACATCATTCCCGTGATTGCCCGTCGTACCGATGCTCATCTGGCCTCAGCATCGGAAAAGAGGGTTGAGCGCTGGCGACGAATCGCACTGCAGGCTTCGGAACAATCGCGCCGGACCGTTCCTTCTGAGATCTCAGACCCTGTTAAGTTCGACGTTGCGTTGAGAACGCCGGCGGGACTGCGCGTCGGTCTTGTCTGAGACTGAGCAGAAGACCCGCTTGCGGGATGTCCTGACGGGTGTCGAAAATGCCGATGTCGCTCTTGCTATCGGTCCCGAGGGCGGCTGGACTGACGATGAACTCCGGCTCTTTCAATCATCCGGATGGATTTCCGCGACACTGGGCCCAACAATCTTGCGGGCAGAAACCGCCGCCATTGCGGCCGCTGCCCTCGCGATCTCGGAACAGGAATGGTAGATTCCGAGCAAATCCTCAGTTAGGAGAATGAGCGTCATGAAGGCCGGCCACATCTATTTCGAGATTCAGGCAGACGACTGCAAACGGGCTATCGATTTTTATTCCAAAACCTTCGGATGGAAGTTTTCCGAGATCAAGGGATTGCCCGTTGAATACTGGACCATTGAAACTGGCGGGGCCAGAGGTGGTTTGCTTAGACGTCCCGCAAAGACGCCGCCCCCTCAATCGGGAACAAACGCTTTTGTATGCTCGCTTGAAGTCGAAAAGTTCGATGCGACCGCGAAGGTGATCGAGGATCTCGGCGGCATCGTAGCTATGCCCAAGTTCGCGGTCCCGAACACTTGCTGGCAGGGATATTTCGTGGATCCCGAAGGCAATACGTTCGGCATCTTTCAGGTCGACGAAAACGCAGGGAAATAAAGAACGAAACAGCGCGGGGAGAACAGAATCGTTGTCCGCCGCGCCGACGTAATTATTGCCGCGTTCCGCACAGCCGTCCTTGTCGATTCAAGTGGTATTCTGACCTCGAAATGCCGTCTTCGAAGTCGACTTCCCGATTCGCTCCGTTCACCCCCGACGATTGCCAGCGTCAAGCCATCGAGCATGTGAACGGTCCCATGTTAGTAGTAGCTGGAGCCGGTACGGGCAAGACTTCCGTTCTCACCCACCGCGTCGAACGGTTGGTCCGCGAAGGCTACGCCCGGCCTGACGAAATTCTTGCCCTCACCTTCACATTAAACGCCGCTGGTGAAATGCACGACCGCGTCCGCAAGTTGCTCGGGGGCAAGGTCATTGAGGCGGCGACGTTTCACGATTACTGCCTCCAGTTGCTGAAGCGAGTTCACAAGGATTTCGGCGTCCTCGACGATAAAGATCTCTGGATCTACCTTCGCCGTCGCATTCGCGACCTGCATCTCGAGCATTACATTCGCGCCGCTAATATCGGGCAGTTTCTGAATGACCTGCTGGAATTCGTGAGCCGCTGTCACGATGAACTCGTCACTCCGCAGAGATATGCGGAATATGTCGATCGCCTCGAACGCAAGGAAGTCCCCATTCCTCGCGTCGCGAAGTCAAAAAATCAGCTCGACGATGCAGAGGTCCTCGGACGCTGCCGCGAGATCGCGCGTGTCTTTTCCACCATGGAACGTTGGCTCGAGGAGGACAATCTCGGTACCTTCAGCCACATGATCACGCGAGCCCACACTCTGCTGCACAACGACCCAGCTGTTTTGGCTGAAGCTCGTGCCCATGCCCGCTTCATCCTCGCCGACGAGTTTCAGGACGCGAACTTCGCCCAAATTCAGATTCTTGCACGCGTTACGGGCACGGACGGGAACCTGTTTGCCGTGGGCGATCCCGATCAGTCGATCTACCGTTTTCGCGGCGCATCCAGCGAGGCGTTTCAGTTATTCCACCGGAACTTCCCGGAGGCCAAGTTGGTTGTACTTGAGAAGAATCGCCGTTCGACAACGCCGATTCTCCGCACGGCCTTCGCGTTGATCAACGAAAATCCTCCTGTCTTTGCGAAGCAATCGGACGGGCCCCTCGCCTACCGCCGCGTGCCTCTGCAGTCTGCGCGCGAAGAGGAAGCGTTGAGCGCGGGAATTCCTCTGCCGAGTCTTCCAGTGATGGCCACCATTCTTACCTCGAAGGATGCCGAAGGCCCCAACATCGTCAGTTGCATCCGCGACGTGCAGCGGAAATCGAAATGCAAATGGTCGGACTTCGGCATTCTCTACCGTTCTCACTACCAGCGCGATGAGGTCGTTCAGGAACTCGCCGAGGCGGACATCCCGTTCGTTATCGAAAGCATGGATGTCTCCGACACTCCCGAGGCCCGCGATTTGTTCGCCTGCCTTAACGCGGTCGTTTCGGACGGAGACGATGTCAGCGTGTTCCGCGTCGCCGCTTTGCCCGCCTTTAGTGTGAATGCCGAGCAGCTTCGCCAGGTGATGCGAGCCATTGCGCGGGAAAATCGCGAGACCCAGGTCGTCCCGCTTTCTTCGGCGCTCAATCGGGTGCAAGGCGGGGCAGAAGTTCGGTCCGCAGTCCAAACGGCTCGGGAAGAGATCCGGCGACGCGATCTAAGAGGACGCGCAGCCCTCGAAATCATCGTCCGTCAATTCAATCTCGACGCGACGTCTCCTATTCTGCAGGCCGCCCTTCACTTCGGGGGGGAATGGGAAAAGAAGAAAGTCAACAAGACGACGAATCTGGAAGAACTCGTCGACTATCTCGCATACTTCCGCGAGGCTGGAGGCGTAATTCCTCTGCAGGTCAATGAATCTGAGAATGCCGTGCGCTTGATGACGGTGCACGGCGCCAAGGGTCTTGAGTTCCCGCACGTGTTCATGCTCCGTGCCAATTCACCCGCCTTCCCGTGTTCGTTCAAAGAGACTCTCGTCGGATTCCCCCGCGAACTCCGCGACAAGGATTCCCTTACGGACGTGGACGACAAGACGCTCCACAGTCAGGAAGAGCGTCGCCTCTTTTACGTTGCGATGACCCGCGCGCGCGACACGCTGCGCATTTACGCGCGTGAGGGAACGGGCAAGATCGACAAGACACCTCCTGGATACATCCGCGAATTGATGGGAAAGCGCGATGTGGCTCCGTGGTTTCGTGCGATCCCTGCAGGCGGCGCCCAGGCGAGTCTCGATATTGCGGCCGCAGCTTCCGTCGTGTATCCCGACGAGTCGCAGACGAACCGGTGGTTCGACCTTCCTGTGCTCGATGGCTTGCACAAACGCCTCAGCGCATCCGCGGTGGACACTTACGAACGTTGCGGATTGCGGTTCAAGCTTGAGCGCGACTGGCGCATTCCGGCCAAACCTGCCGCGGCCATGCAGTACGGCGCGGCGATCCATCGCGTTCTTGAAGACGTATTTCGATTCCATTCGCCTAGGCCGTCCCAAGACCGACGATGAGCTGATCGAACTATTCCGCCAGGATCTATTGGACGCAAGAATTCAGGAAACCTACCAGCACGAGCTGTACGAAGAGCAAGGAGTCGCTCAATTGCGCGAGTTCCTGGCCTCGGTTCGGACGGTCGGCGCGCAGCAGGTTCTGCACACTGAGGAATCTTTTGAAATTCATATCGGGGAAACGGTCGTCGTCGGCCGTATCGATCGCATCGACAGCCGCCCGGACGGTACAGTCGCCATCGTCGACTACAAGACTGGAAAAGCTCGCGACCAGGAAGACGCAGACGAAAGCTTGCAGCTCTCGCTCTACGCGATAGCCGCGCAAGAGAAATGGGGATACAAGGTCGGCGCCCTCATCTTCCATAATCTTGCAGAGAACGTCCCGGTGACCACCATCCGGCGCGATTTGGAATTGATAGCGGCCCGCCAGCGTGTTCAGGACGCGGCGCAGCGAATTGCGGAAGGGATTTTCGACGCGAAGACTGGTATTCACTGCAATTTCTGCGCATATCGGAGCCTTTGCCCTGAGAAGGAAAAGCGCATCCCACGCCGCGCGGACCTCGTCGCGATTCGCTCGAACTGATTTTCACCCTGGTGCGGCGCCAGCAATCATCAATGAATAACTGCCGGAGCATCTCGCGAGGATCGTCGCGAAGTGGGGGTGGGAAGTTTGGGAGGCTATGTCAGCCTGCTCAGGGAACATCCGGCCAAAAACTTAGGGGACGCTTTTGGCGTCCCCTTTTTTACTTCGCACTGAACTTGCTTAGTGCTTCTTTTTCTTCTTTGCCTTTTTCTTGGTTGCCATTGTTCCTATTCTCCCTTCCATTCTTCATGGAAAATGTGCAGTGGTGATTTACTGCAACTAGTTGATGTATAGAGTTATTGAAAAATGAAGTCAAGAAAAAAATGACGATTCAGCGACGCTAGTCATGACACCAAAGTCACGATCGAAGAACTTTCAAGACGAAAGTCAACCACATTTTTCTGAAATGCGACTCCGTCATCGCCGAAATTTCCCGATCAGTCATCTTCCATCTCCAGCACTCGTCCGAACATGTGAAGAGTGAGGCGCGGTTCTTCTCATTCGTTCCGGCTTGTCGTGCATTCTTCGGCGCGAAGCGAATTGTGTGCTGCTGCATCTATAATGAGAACGCGAAAATATTCGCGGGGAGCTTGATTCATGGCCTCTTTCGACGATGTTGTCATCATCTCCGGCTGCCGCACTCCGGTAGGAAAATTTCAGGGCAGCCTCTCCGATTTCACTGCGCCTCAGCTCGGCGCCCTCGTCGTACGAGAAGCCGTCAAGCGCGCGGGCATCGATGCTGCGCTCGTCGACGAGTGCATCATGGGTAACGTCGTCTCCGCGGGACTCGGTCAAAATCCTGCGCGTCAGGCCGCAATCTATCGGTGGACTGTCTCCAGCGACAGGTGCCATGACAATCAACAAGGTTTGCGGTTCAGGATTGAAATCTGTCGCTCTCGCAGCGCAAGCCGTGCAGACCGGAAATAGTTCCATCGTTGTCGCGGGCGGGCATGGAATCGATGACGAACGCTCCTTATCTTTTGCCGCAAGCGCGGAAAGGATACCGTCTCGGCAACGCACAGATCGTCGACTCCATGGTCCACGATGGCCTCTGGGATATTTACAACGACTACCACATGGGCATCACCGGCGAGAATGTCGCCGAGAAATACGGCATCACTCGCGAGGAGCAGGACGAGTTTGCGGTGAACTCACATCGCAAGGCGGTTTCTGCAATCAAAGAATGCCGATTCAAATCGCAGGTTGTTCCGGTCGAGATCCCGGCAAAGAAGAAGGGCGCTGCTCCCGCTATCTTCGACAAGGACGAAAGCCCCCGCGAGGAAACAACGATCGAAGTCCTGCGAAGCCTGAAGCCCGCATTCAAGAAAGATGGAACTGTGACGGCAGGGAACGCTCCCGGAGTGAACGACGGAGCGGCCGCACTGGTCGTGACCAGTTCGACGCGAGCGAAGGAACTCGGCGCCACGCCGATGGTTCGAATTGTCGCTCAGGCCACCAGCGGAGTTGAGCCTAAATGGGTGATGATGGCTCCGGTCGGCGCAGTCCGACAGATCTGGGAAAAGACCGGCTGGAAAAATGAAGATGTTGATCTCTACGAGTTGAACGAGGCGTTCTCAGTCCAGGCGATCGGCGTGATGCGCGAACTGGGACTAAACCCTGACAAGGTCAATGTGAACGGCGGTGCCGTGGCTATCGGCCATCCAATCGGCGCCAGTGGCGCCCGAGTCCTTGTCACCCTGATCTATGAAATGATTCGGCGCGACGTGAAGCGGGGAATTGCCGCGCTCTGCCTCGGGGGAGGCAATGCGGTAGCAATGGCAGTGGAACGGTAGAAGAAAATTCTGCGGACGGGATACACCGGCCTGCACGGGGGCGGTCCCCCGAATCGTGAAGACGACGGACAACTTTGTTTAGTTTGCCCCGGCCACCGGCAGGCTCACGGTGAAGACCGCCCCGCCCTCCGGCGAGTTCGAAGCTTCGACACTCCCGTGATGTTCCTTCATTACCGATTTGCAGATGCTTAACCCAAGCCCGGTGCCGCGTCCCGGCCGCTTCGTTGTATAGAACGGATCGAAAATGCTCGGAAGATTCTCTTTCGGGATACCTGGCCCGTCATCGTGAAAGCTGACAAACACGGAGCCTTCTCCTTTTCCGAGGCGGATGCGCAGCGTTCCTTTGTCCCTCCCCTCACGGATGGCCTGCTCAGCATTGATGATCAGGTTCAAAAACACCTGCATCAACTGGTGGGGATCTCCCAACGCATAAGGAATACCCGTCTCTTTCAGGAAATCAACGGCAATGTTGTTCTTGCGCAGGGAGTAAGCGTGCAGGTTCAACGTGCGCTCGACAACCTCTGTCAGATTGATGCGGCTTTTGCCTGATGCGGGAGGCCTTGCGAAAAAGGTCAGGTTCTGCACGATCTCTGCCGCACGCCGTGCCTGCTGCTGCAACATCGCGAGCTGTTTGCGGGCGACCTCGTTTGTTTCCGTATCCTGCAGCAGCTCGCTTACCCCAAGAATGCTGGTCAGGGGATTGTTCAACTCGTGGGCGACTCCTCCGATCATCGCACCCATCGCCGCCAGCCGCTCGCTCTGTACGACCTGCTGCTCCAGTTTCCTCTCGATGGTGATGTCTCTGACCGAAATGATGACGCCACTGATTTTTCCCTCGGCATCTTCCAACTGGCTGCCTGACGCTCTCATTGTGCGCCAGTTGCCATCTCGATGCCGCGCGCTGTATTCCGCGGAGCCGAACACCTGCTCGCCTGAAACCACGCCGTGATAAAGCGACGCCAACTCCGGCGAATGATCCGCCAAATCGGATATTTTCTTCCCCAACATCTCTTTGGATTCGTATCCCAGGAGATCACGAGCCCTCGAGCTGACGAACGTATATCGCTCCTCCAGATCAATCACAAGAATCAGGTCGGGGAAGCTCTCAAGCAGCCTCTGCCGGAACTCCTCCTGTTGCTCCAGTTGCCGCTCCATATTTCGCTGGTCAGTGATGTCAACCAGGGTTCCCTGATAGCGAATGATGTTCCCGGATGTGTCCCACACCGCGCGCGACGAATCCAGAAAGACAGCCGGCTTGCCATCTTTCCTTTTAAGACGGACTTCGCGGGTTCGCACGCCGCCCCTGTCATCAACTGCGCGTCCGAGCACGGGCTTGCCGGGATTGAAATTGAGCGCGGAGGGCTCGACCGAAAGCAACTCCCCCTTTTCGTCGTATCCCAGCATGCTGACGAGCGCCGGATTGGCATCGAGCAATTGACCGTCCGGGGTGCTGAAATACACGCCTTCCTGCAAAGTCTCGAACAGTTCTGTGAAGCGCAGTTCCTTCTCGCGCTGTTCGGTGACGTCACGTCCCAAAACGCTCGCGCCGACAACTTCACCGCCCTTGATGATGCCGTTGATGACGCAATCGAAGTAGAGCAGCCGGGAACTGCCCTTCAATCGCAACCGCGCGGTGCCCGCCCAGCGTTTCTTATCGAGGAAGCGTCCCAAACCGCGCTCTGCCTCGTCGCGTGTCGGTTCCTCAACCAGGTCGTAAATCCTTCGACCCACAAGATCGGAATATGCGAGCCCGGTCAGCTCCGTAACGCGCTTGTTTACCGTGCGGATCGTGCCATCGAGAGCAACTGCGCAAGCTGGGTCGTCAAAAGAATCGATCAGCTCCTTGAAATTGCGCTGCGAGCGCATGATGACCTGGCTGAGTTGGTCGAGTTGCTCTTCCGAAGGAGCAGCACCAACATGCTCCTGCAGCCCCCGCAAGACGTCTTTTAGCTCGCTGACCTCTTGCCTTCGCCCGTAGGCATACGCGGCGAACAGGATCGACAGCACCAACACGCCAATCGGAATTGCACGGAGTTGGTAGGGGATGTTCTCCAGTCGCTCCCACAGCAGTCCCGCCAGGGCGACGGAAAGCAGAATCATGAACCCCAAGGCCCAGCGCCACAGCTGGGATTCTTCGCGTTCCAAATTGCCTTTCGGGGAGGACGTGCGCGGGGATTGATTGGGGTCCGGGCTCATGAAACGTATCGACCTTGGCCGAAAGTCATCCTAACGGTTCGCATTCCGCGGAAACAACCACATTATTCGCGTGGTCTTCTGCCGATAACATCGGAGGATACCAGTAAGACACGCGAAAAGTGTCAGCGAGCGCATCGATCTGTTCTTTCGCAGCATGGAATGGCGATTTTTTCCACAGTGGCGCTGTGATATCCGTCACAGAACGTTTACCCCCTTATCCGTAACCTAGCTTGTCTGGCTCAACCAGTTCTGGAGTACGTGTCTCCGTCTGCCTAATTGTCGCCGCCTTTGCGGAGCGGCTGTACTCGACCAATCATGCTCTACAAGACGCTCAGCGCCGCGGTCTACGGTATCGATGCCAACATCATTCAGGTCGAGGTCGACTGTTCGGGCATCAAGTGCGATCAGGACCACTTTCACACCGTCGGCCTGCCTGACGCCGCGGTTCGCGAGAGCCGCGACCGGGTCCGAGCTGCATTGAAGAACTGCGGATACGACATTCCGCCGACACACATAACAATCAATCTCGCCCCCGCCGATATAAAGAAGGAAGGCTCCGGGTTCGACCTGCCCATGGCCCTCGGCATTGTCGGCGCCTATGGCGGTCTGACCAAGAAAGACATTAGTGACTGCCTCTTTGTCGGAGAGCTCTCTCTTGATGGCGGAATTCGTGCCATTCGTGGTGCTCTCCCCATCGCCATTGAGGCTCGGGGACGAAAAATTACCCGCATGGTCGTGCCCGAATCGAACGCCAAAGAAGCGGCCATGGTCAGCGGCGTCGATGTCTACCCCGTGCGTTCGCTTCTCGATGTTATCCACTTCGTAAACTCCGGCAACGGCATCGTCCCGATGAAGTCCGACGGAGATTCACTTCTGCGCGAATCGCAGCAATTCTTCGTCGATTTCAAAGACGTTCGTGGACAGCAGACCGCCAAGCGAGCCATCGAGATCGCTTGCGCCGGAGGCCACAACATTCTTATGATCGGGCCGCCTGGCTCAGGTAAGACGATGCTTGCCAAGCGGATGCCGACGATCCTGCCGCCGTTCACCTTCGAGGAAGCCCTGGAAACGACGAAGATTCACAGCGTCGCCGGCGTGCTCGACCAAGGCTCGGGCTTGGTCGGGACGAGGCCCTATCGCTCTCCCCATCACACAATTTCTGACGCTGGGCTTATCGGTGGCGGGGTGATCCCTCGTCCCGGCGAGGTTTCGCTCGCACACAACGGACTGTTGTTCCTGGACGAACTTCCTGAGTTTCCTCGAAATGTGCTGGAAGTGCTGCGGCAACCCCTTGAAGATGGAACCGTCAGCATCGCCCGCGCTTCAATGTCTCTCACATTTCCTGCGCGCTTCATGCTCGCCGCCGCGATGAATCCGTGTCCATGCGGTTTCCACAACGACCGTACCCGCGACTGCCAGTGCACGACGCCGATGATCCAGCGCTATATCTCAAAAATCTCGGGCCCTCTGATGGACCGCATCGACATCCACATCGATGTACCGGCGGTGAACTACAAAGAGATGCGCTCGACCAACGAACCGGAAAGTTCCTCTAAGATTCGCGAACGCGTCATGCAGGCCCGACAGAAGCAGATCGATCGCTTCGCTTCTTCGCGCCAGAAGCTCTATTGCAACGCCCAGATGTCCTCACGCCACATCCGTACCTTCTGCGAGCTTTCGGCCGACTGCGAGCGCCTGCTTGAGCGAGCCATGACACAACAGGGCCTTAGCGCTCGTGCCCACGACCGCATCCTGAAGGTCGCCCGCACCATCGCCGACCTCGAAAACTCCTCAAGCCTGGAGCCCAAGCATATTGCTGAAGCAATCCAATATCGCAGCCTCGACCGTACGTACTGGGCCTAGATGGCTCGTATTTCAATGCTGAACTATTCAACCCTCGCGTCGTTCGTCCGGCGGCAGGCTCTCTACCTGAGCGTCGCGGCGATCGCGAGTGCCATCTTCTGGGCGGTGGGCCAGCCGATAAATCCGGCAACCATACTTCTGTACTCCATTTTGTTTGGGAATATCGCAACGCCCCCCATGAACCGCGTACGCCTGGCGACGGCGACTCGCCCATTTCCATACAATTGGCTCATTTTTCTGGCGGCGCTCTTTCTCCTTACACCTGTGGCGTACCTCGTCGTTACCCCGGTGGTCGGTTGGATTGCGCCTCCTTCTCCGCAGTCCGTTTCTCATCTGATCCGCACAGGATGGAAATTCCCTTGCCTTCTTCTGATCGTCTACGGAATTCTTTCCTTCCTCTACGTCCAGACGAAAGAACGCCTCGAACTGCGAAACGACGAGCTTGAGCAATCGTTGAAACACAGCACCGCGCAACTGGAGCGGCAAGAGGAAGACTTAGAGCGGGCTCGCGAAATACAGCAGTCACTGCTGCCGAAAGATACTCCACAGATTGCCGGATTTGAGCTTGCGACGGCTTGGCAACCGGCAAAGATGGTGGGCGGTGATTACTTCGACGTACTGAAATTAGACGATAACAGGCTTGCAGTTTGTATCGCAGATGTGTCCGGGAAGGGCGTATCGGCTGCGCTGCTGATGGCTAACGTCCAAGCCACCGTGCGGGCTTTTGCGCAAAGTTCCCAATGTCCGTCGGACTTGTGTACGCGGGTCAACAGCGTGCTCTGCGGGAATATCGCGACGGGCAAATTCGTTTCTTTCTTTTATGGAATTCTGGACTCCAGCCATCATACCTTTGCATACTGCAATGCCGGTCATCCGCGCCCGATCCTGATCTCGGGACGCTCCATCCGGCATCTACCCGAGGGCGGCGCGGTACTCGGCATATTGCCTGACTGGAAATACGAAGATTCCATAATCGCTCTCACGACGGGTGACCGTCTTTTGCTCTTTACCGATGGAATCACCGAAGCTTCGGCGCCGGGCGGAGAGGAATTCGGGGAAGACAACCTCGCCGCGATTGCCAAAGACAACTGCGGAGGCTCCGCGCGGGCCACAAACCACAATGTACTCGCCGGCGTCACCGAGTTTTGTGCCGGACGCTTTGAGGACGATGCCACCCTGCTGGTCATCGCGGCCATCGGATCCGTCTGACTTCGCTTCTCCGACCCTTTCATTCAAATTAATCGCTCGGGATTCAATCCGATCTTTCGAGGCCCGCGTACTCCAGTCACAGGCGAGCTAGACAAAGTGATCTGCTGTCACTCCTGCCGTTCATGCTTCTGCCTCTGCCTGAATTCTGCCCAGGAGATGGAATATGAATACACCGAAAGATCCAGATTCCTCGAATCTGATCAAGCTGGCTGAAGACGAGACGTCCGCGTTTTCCCGGCGATCATTCTTCAAACGGGCCGCCGTAGTCGGAGGAACCAGCCTCATTGCCGCGGGCGGCGTCGCGACCTTGGCGTCAGCCGTTACCAAACCCATACTGGCCGCCAGCAGTTCCGGCGCGCCATCCCTCACAGGAGCACAGAGAGTCGACCGCCAGATTCTCATCGCTGCCGAAATTGCTGAGGCACTCGCGGTCACGACTTATTCGAACATCATCAACATCGCGCCATTCTTTACCCGGCTCGAGTCCGACGATCAGGGATATCTGAAGGCCGCGCTACAGGAAGAAATGTCGCACTATCTGCTGGAGGAGTCTGTCACTCTGCAGAACACGCCTTTCAAGTCGTTTTTCTACCCGGTCAACATGTTTGCCGATGCGCAGACCACATTGAATACGCTCGTTACGCTGGAAGACGCATTCATCGCGGCCTATCTGGTCGGAGTACGGGATTTCAGCACTTCGCAACTTCGGGTAACCGCTGCTCGCATCATGGGCATCGAGAGCGATCATCGAACCCTCGCCCGAGTCGTTGGTCCGGGAGTTGCGGCCCAGGATGGAGGTCCGATCGAAACTATCACCGGCATACAGGGAGTCGCTGAAAGCGTCGATCCTCCGAACAACAATGGTTACGAACGCACGCTTTGCCTGACTCACATTGATCAGGCCGTAGCGGCTCTGTTGCCCTTCGTCGACATCAACGCTGCGACCGCCGCTGGCTTCGACACGTCGAAGTCGTACCCATTTGAGCCATTCACACCGACACTGCCGAATCCGCTGGGCGATTTCATTTCGTTCTCGGGTTGCTGATGTCGGATCAATCTGTTTGCTGACGGATGGCCGAGGACGAACAATCGTTCAACCCTCGGCCGCCGTCACCTTTCACTCATTCGTCAGATGGAGGATTTCAATGTTCGAAGGATTGCTGCAGCCCATGCATTTGCTCGTCATTTTCGGAATCGCGCTCTTGGTCTTTGGTCCGAAGAAGCTCCCGGAACTGGGAAAAGGGTTGGGAGAAAGCATTCGCGGCTTCAAAGGAGCAATGGCGCAACCACCAGAGAAAGAGAAGGTTGAAAAAACCGAACTGTAATCGCGTAGGGTGTTGTCGCGGTTCATCCTGAGTGAAGCGAGGGCCTCTGCACCTTGCAGCGCGCAAAAATAAAACGGCGGCAGAAGCGGGACAACGCTTCTGCCACCGCGATCAGGATGCTGCTCGATCCATTCTCAGCGCATCGAGCTTACGGCGCGCCTTTTCTCTTTCTTCGAAGAGCATGGCCTCGTTCAACTCGCGGGCCAGTGCGCGAATCTTGGCTGGATTGTGTTCCTGTTCGACGTCGCGCGCAATTTCCTGCCACCGCTTGAATCGCGCGCCGCTCAAGACGTCCGACATCGGAGTCCTCCCCAAGTTCCCCTGCTTGTCTGAATCATGTTAAGCCTCGAATAGAGTTTTGACCGCTTCCATACAGGATTTTTCGTAGTTCTCGAACTAGCCTGCATAGTACTTCGCGAAGTCCGCGCCCCATCTTGAAACCGGATTGCGTGAACCGCGCTGTCCGTTCCAACGCACTCCACGCAAAATTATTCCCAAATTATTTCTAGAATCCCTTCGCCTTGAGCAAGGTATCCAAATCCTCCGGGTGCAGCGCGCGGGTCATCGCATCCTCACGGCTGAGTTCTTGCTGGAACACCAGTTGCGCCAGGGACTCCTCCATCGTGAACGATCCCTGCTTCCGCGTGATCGTGATCTCCTGATGCAAATGCTGCAAGCGCATTCTTCCGGATGTGTTGTCTGGCACCATACCCCACCATCAATAGCTCCGCCGCCGGGACACGACCTCCATTTCGCCGGGGAAGCAGCGTCTGCGTGAGCATCGCCGCCAAAGCCATCGCCATTTCCGCGCGCACCGAATGCTGGCGCTCCATCGGAAACGAGTCGGCAATGCGCGATATCGTGGATGCTGCATCGGTCGTATGCAGCGTCGTGAATACTAGATGCCCCGTCTCCGCGGCGCTCAATGCAATCCGTGCCGTCTCAGGGTCGCGCATCTCGCCTACCACGATCACATCCGGCGCCTGCCGCATCGCGGCCCGCAGCGCGGTAGGGAAGTCCGGCGCATCCACGCCGATCTCGACCTGCTCGATCAGGCTATGGTTGTGCGCGTGCTCGTATTCGATCGGATCTTCGATGGTCACAATATGCCGTGCGTCCCGTTGATTGATCGCGTTCACCACCGCAGCCAGAGTTGTCGTCTTACCCGAGCCTGTAGCTCCCCCGATAATGACCAGATCCACGCTGAAGATTTGCCAGACCCGCGACACCCGGGGGAAGGCGCAGATCCTCAAGCGCCGGGATCTTTGAAGGCAGCGCGCGCACCGTGGCCGCCGCCCGCCCTCGCTCCCGGTGCAAATTGATTCGGAATCGCCCTAATCCTTCCACTCGAAAGGAGGAGTCGGCAATTCCGCTGATCCGGTATTCCTCGCGCGCGTGGGCAGCCATTGCCGGCAGAACGGCTGATTCGATTTCATCGCCGCTGAGTTGGTTTTCTCCAATCGCTGTTAACGCCCCTTCCACGCGAATCGCCGCTGGCGCGTTCGGTACCAAAAGAAGATCACTGCCTTTTTGTTCGACCAGCTGTGCGAGCCATCCCTGGAAGCGAGCGAAATCCTCCGTCCTCGATTCCGGATGGATGACTTGGATTCGTGCGGGTATTCCTTCCGATGTCATGGTGGTTTTAGATGCAGGCCGCAGCGAGTTCGCAGCTCTTCTCAGATCGATTTAAGAGATTCCCCACGGGAAAGCAGAGGTCAACGATAGACCCGATTGATCTTTGCAAACCCGGCAATCCGCGGCGACATGGCTTGAAGCTTCTCTCTTGACCTCGCGCAATCGACCAGATAGCCTCCCTCTGACATTGGACATCACTCCGCTCGCGAGGAAACCCGCATGACGCCACTCTCCGCTCTCTGGCTGCCGATCATTCTTTCTGCGGTCATCGTCTTCGTCGCCAGTTCCATCATGCACATGCTCCTGCCTTACCATCGCTCCGACTACGACAAGCTACCGGACGAAGATAAACTGCTCCCTGTTCTCCGGGCCGCAGGGCTCAAACGCGGGCTCTACGTCTTTCCCTTCGCCACTCACAAAGATATGAAGTCGCCAGCCCTGATCGAAAAATACAAGCAGGGTCCTGTCGGCATGATGACAATCTTTCCCAGTGGGCCTCCGGTCCTGCCCAAGTTTCTTGGACTGTGGTTTGGCTATTGCCTGATCGTCGGGTTCTTCGTCGCCTATCTCACGGCACATACGGTCGCGCCCGGAACGTACTACTTAGCCGTGTTCCGTGTCGTCGGAACCGCCGCGTTCCTTTCCTACGGGCTTGGCACGATCAGTAACGCGATATGGAAGGGACAGACCTGGAGTTTCACCATTAAAGAAGTGATCGACGGCCTTATCTACGCTCTACTCACCGCCGGAACCTTCGGCTGGCTCTGGCCGCGCTAAGAAATCATCTGGGATGGAAAGGCACGCGAGTGCGTGATCTCGCGCACTGCCAACTTCTGCATTCAGGTTCATCGTCAAGCTGTGTTCGGAGGCGATCGTATGGCCCACTCCGGCTTGGAGATGAATCGTTTCGAAAAGTATTTGTTTTGGACAGCATTGCTCTTTGGCGCCGCGATCCTCGCCGTCAGGCTTGGCACCGTAGTCGGGATTTTTTATCTGCGCCACATTCGCTAGAGCAGTTCGCATTTTGCGCGACCTGACTCAACCCCTCAATTTTTTCGTGCGATCCAGAATCCTTGTCATTCCGACCGTTCGCAAAGCGAACGAGGGAATCTGCTGCTCCCTGCACCAAGCGTCGCTGCCGTCGGCATCAGATTTCGATAGCGTCCTGCCTCGCCAAACCATTACAATGTCTCCCGCTGAGTTCCAGGCACCCAGGTCTGATCTCGCTCTCCAAAGAAAGAACTCAAAATGTCGTTTCGATCCGTCTTCCTGGCGGTCGTCATTGCCTTCGCTCTGATCCTCGCCGCTTTCCTGATCAATCGTGCACGGCCCCAAGTCGAGACCGAGCAACCCAGCGCCGAATTCGTGCGCGCCACCGGAAAATGCGCCGAGTGTCACGCCCGTACGCAATATTCCGTCGTGCACGAATACGAGATGAGCGCCCACGCCCGCAAAGGTGTGAACTGTCTGGACTGCCACCAGCCTGCGACGGGACAGGAAAAGAAAGACCATCACGGCTTCGTGATCTCCACGAAGCTGACGGCCGGAAATTGCCGAAGCTGTCACGAGACTATCTATCAACAGTTCCTGCATAGCCGGCATGCTGCTCCATCTTGGGCCGCAATTTATGGCGAGAAAGGGCTTGACGCCGGAACAAGTCAACTTCTCGGAAACCTACCAGCCCGGTGGAACTCGCAGGCCGCCGCATCCGTTCGTTCAACTCGAAGGCGGATCGGCTATGACCAGCGGCTGCGAACAATGCCACAGTGTTGGAAAGCCCAACACCGACGGCACCATCGGAACATGCACTGCCTGCCACACGCGCCACACTAGTTCCGTGCGCATCGCCCGCCTGCCTTCGACCTGCGCGCAATGTCACATGGGCCCCGATCATTCGCAGATCGAGATCTACGAGGAATCCAAGCACGGAATCATGTTTCAGGCCCAGGAGCGATTGCTGAATCTTGATGCTCCGCCCAAGACTCTGACGACCCGCGACATGTTTATTCCGACGTGTTCGACGTGTCACATGAGCGGCCTCAACGGCCTCGGCATCACCCACGACCCTTCGGAGCGGTTGTCTTATTACCTGGCGAATGCCGTCACTGAAAAGCGCCCAAACTACGCCGCTGCTCAGGCCAAGATGAAGCAGGTCTGCTCCCAATGCCACGCGCCGACATTATCGATCGTGTTTACACACAGGCAGAAGCGGCTGTGCAGGGGACGAACGACAAAGTCCGCGTAGCGCAAGAGATCGTTACCGGCTTGCGCAAAGATGGCATCGTGACCGGGCCGCCCTTCTCACAGCCGATTGATTTCATTTATTTCGATCTGTGGCACTACGACGGGCGCACCAGCAAGCATGGCGCATTCATGGGCGGAGCCGATTTCGTGCAGTGGCACGGAAACTATCCCATGCTGCAGAAGACGGTCGAACTTCAATCCATGGCCGCCGCGCTCAGGAGAGAGCATGGCAAAGCTAAGTGAACGCTGGTGGGGGCGTCCACAAATCTGGGTTGAACTCTTTGCGATCTTGAATGTCGGCTTTCTTACGTTCGACATCTATCTGGCGCACTCCGTCAACCAGTTTCGTAACCAGGCGGAATATATCCCGCTGTTCTTCTCCGCGACCGCGCCTGCTGCTGCTGATTGTTGCATTGGCGGTGCGCTACCGGTGGCCCGCTGTCTGGAAGGATCTCGGATATCTCGTCGGATGGATCTCAGTTCTAGTCGGTCTAGCCGGTGTTTTACTCCATCTCGAAAGCCATTTCTTCTACGAACGCACGATACGCAGCCTGACCTACTCCGCGCCCTTTGCCGCGCCCCTGGCGTACACCGGTTTGGGCTTTTTGCTCATCATGAACCGCATGGTCGATTCGGAAACCACCGAATGGGCGCAATGGGTGTTGCTCTTGACGCTGGGCGGGTTTATCGGGAATTTTATCTTCAGCCTTGCGGATCATGCCGGCAACGGATTTTTCAATCCTTTGGAATGGGTGCCTGTCGTAGCTAGCGCAATCGCAGTCGGATTTCTAGCCGTGCCCCTCCTGACACACGTCTCTCGTGCCTATGTCGATTTGTGCGCGCTAATTCTTATTCTTGAAGCGGGAGTGGGGCTGTGGGGATTTATCCTGCACGCGACCGGCAATCTCCGCGGACCGTCTATTCACGCTTTCGATAATTTCATCTACGGCGCTCCCCCCATGGCTCCGTTGCTTTTCCCTAATCTGATGCTTCTCGGTGTCATCGCGCTCTGGCAGCTTCGCAACAGCCCAACTTAGAATTCTGAGAAGGAGCTCAAACTAGCTCTCTTCCCGCGGCAACATATTGCCCGTGCGTAAGTACCGGCTGTGCCAACCCAGCGATTCCCCGAGCAGATGAGGAGTGTGTTTTCCGTACGACAGCTGCTCGGACCGCGACAGATAATCCTGCAGCAACGGTTTGTACTCCGCGCTCGCGCATTTCTCGATTACCAGCTTCGCCCGCTGGCGCGGTGACAATCCTCGGAGATCCGCCAGGCCGTTCTCAGTGACCAGCACTTGCACGTCGTGCTCGGTATGATCCACGTGCGAAACCATCGGCACGATCGTCGAGATCGTCCCTTTCTTCGCCGACGACGGCGCCATGAAGATCGACAAGTACCCGTTCCGCGCGAAGTCGCCTGATCCCCCAATTCCATTCTGTATCCGTGATCCCATCACGTGCGTGGAATTCACATTACCGTAGATATCGGCCTCGATCATGCCGTTCATCGCAATCACGCCTAGGCGCCGAATGATCCCGGGATTGTTCGAAATATCCTGTGGCCGCAGCACGATCCGGTCCCGGTACGACGCCATGTCGGCGTTCACTTCGTCCAGCATCTGCGGGCTCAGCGAGAATGCCGTCGCCGACGCCGAGGTCAGTTTGCCTGACTTCAGCAGCCGGATCATCCCATCCTGAATCACTTCGGTATAAGACGTCAGCCCCTCGAACGGACCTTCCTCCAGCCCGAACAGAACTGCATTCGCAATGTTCCCAACGCCCGACTGCAGCGGCAGCAGGTTCGCCGACATGCGTCCCTTTTTCACTTCCCAGCTTAGGAATTCGAGAATATGTCCCGCGATTCGTTTCGACGCCTCATCCGGAGCCTTAAATGGACTGTTTCGATCCGGAGAATCCGTCAACACGATGCCGACGATCTTTTCTGCAGGGATATTCAGATAGGGCGATCCAATCCGGTCACCCGGCTTGAGCAGGGGAATCGGTTTGCGATTCGGTGGCGGCTCCAGCCCGTAGTAAATATCGTGCATTCCCTCCAGGGCCAGAGGTTGCCACGAGTTGACCTCGAGAATCACTCGATCCGCGCAATCGATCCAGGTCTTGTTGTTGCCGAGGGAGGAACTCGGCACTACCCGCCCATCTTCGAGAATTGCCGCTACCTCAATCAGCGCGACGTCGAGCTTTCCCAGAAATCCATACTCAACGAATTGCGCCACGTGGCTGAGATGAATGTCCATGTAATCCATCTCGCCGGCATTGATACGCTTTCGAGTCTCAGGATCGGATTGGTAGGGAAGCCGCAGATGAATTCCACCAGCCATTGCCAGCGCGCCATCCAATTCCGGACCAGTCGAAGCTCCCGTAAACACGCTGACCTGGAATTTCTCCCCGCGGAAATGAGCATCCGCAATCCGATGCGCCAGCTGTAGCGGCACCGCTTTCGGATATCCCGAACCCGTAAACCCGCTCATTCCAATCTGGTCGCTCGACTGGATCAGGCTCGCCGCAGTCTCGGCGCTCATAATCTTGCGATCTAAGCTTTGGGTTCAAAATTCGCGAGCTGGTCGTCGGCAAAGCAATACCCATGGAAGATTCCTCGCCTTCTGTGAATCTGTTCTATTTCAACGCTAGCGGCGAGTCTGAAAGGGGGCTGTGATTCAGATCACAATGGGATGTGTCGCGGAAACAGGTCCCAGTGGCTGGAACGTCTAATGGGATGCCGGGTCGAACTCGTCTTTGTAAGCTTGCCAGCGCGGCCGAATCTCAGCCATCACAGCCTGGTATTCCGCATCCGACCGCAATGCATCGAAGTTCTTGTCGCGCTGAAACCATGGATAATTTACATCGCCAAGTGCTTCCGTCCGTTTCAACCACTCGAGCGCATGAGGCTTGTCGCCGAGCAGCGCATAGATTCCGGAGAGCCAGTAGGCGGCGTCTCCATCGGCAATTTCCTTTGGACGGAATTGGAATAGCTTTGGGTCTATCTTCTGACGCTGCCCTTGCGATGCCCATAGAAACGCCGCCAGCATCTCGGGCGAGTTGTCACTCGATGGCGTGTGCAGTTGCAGAGAACGTTCGAAGGTAGATGCGGCCTCCTCGTTCTTTCCCTCGTAATAGAGAATCGACGCGAAATATGCCAGCGCCTTGAATTGGTCGGGATTCCTTGCCACCAGCTCCCTCATCGCCTTCTCCGCTTCCGGCCCGTGCCCGCTGTAGAGGAGCATCCGGGCACGCATCCACTGGGGCTGCGGCGAAGAAGGGTTCAGCGCAATCACGTGCGCGTAAGCTGCTGCCGCGAGCTCATTCAGCCCGGCGTAGTAGTACGAATAGCCCAGCATTTGCCACGTGTATTCACTGTTCGGTGCCACTTGCAATGCGGATTTAAGAGTGCGGATGGCGTCGCCTTCTCGTCCTTCTTCGCTGTACGCTCCGCCCAGAGCCGTTAAGGCTTCGACCGATTGCGAATTGAGCTGCAGAGCTTTCTCAGCCGCCTCGACGCCGCGTTTGATGTTCGCAGCGGCGTCGTCCATGAAGTTTGCGCCCTGGAAGGTGTAAAGCCGCGAGAGTAGCGCGTAGGCATCGGCGAATTGGGAATCCAAAGACAGCGCGTGCAGAGCGAGACGCTGGCCCTTCTCCAGGCTGTCCACCCTCGAATACACCAGGTACTCGCCCAGGTAGAAGCGAGCCTGAAGGTAGTCGTTATAGGCTTCCACATTGGTGGTCGACGGCTTCTGGATGGCTTTCTGTTCTGCCGGCGACAGTTCAATCTGCAGCCCTTCGACCACCTTGGACGCAACTTCATCTTCAAAACTTAGGATGTCCGCGCTGTGCAGGTCATAGCGCTGCGACCAGCGCGTGTTGCCCGTGCGTCCATCAATCAGTTGTACGGTCACCCGAATCACGTTGGACGATCGTTGGTACGTTCCCTCCAACACGCTCTGAACGCTCAACGCTTTCGCCACCTCCGGCGGCTCGGGAGCGTCTTTCGAATACTTCAGTACCGACGTTGTCGGACGTACTGCAAGATTTTGTAGCGAAGTGAGCCTGCTGATGATCGCATCTGTGATCCCGATTCCCCAGCTGTCACTTTCCGAAGCAGAGATATCGCGGAAGGGAAGCACAGCGATCGTCTCAAAAGCCTGTTTCGAGCCAGTCTTGCTGTCCGACATTGGATGCACAGACATTTCGCGCGTGCGCCACACAATAATCGCGAGAATTGCGATCGCCAGGGTCGCGCCAATTGCAATCCACGGTGTCCATGAACGTCTTATGGATCGGCGTTCGTCCGATACCGCGGCCAAAGTTATCTGTGACTCACTGTCCCTTTTCACCCGCTTCAGATCGGCCTTCAGTTCGGTGGCCGATTGATACCGGATATCCCGATCCTTTTCGAGTGACTTCGAGATCACGTCTTCGAGTTTCACCGGGACGTCCGGGTTCAACCGCACCGGCGCCACCGGGATCTTATGCAGGATCGAATCGAAGACAATTCCCGAGGCATCCCCGCGAAAGGGAAGTGTCCCCGTTGCCATTTCGTACAGCACGACCCCAAAAGAAAACAGGTCAGTGCGACGATCAAGATCTTGCCCTCTTACCTGCTCCGGCGACATGTAAGCAACGGTACCCAATGTGCTTCCGGGGCTTGTTAAGTGGTCTTCGCCGATCGTGACGGTCGGCTGCGCGTCGACAGACTCCACCTTTTGAGGAGCCATTTTCGCCAATCCGAAATCGAGGATTTTAGCGTTCCCGCGCTTTGTGACAAAGATGTTCGCCGGCTTGATATCCCGATGAACGATGCCTTGCTCGTGCGCCGCGTCAAGCGCGTCGGCGACCTCAATGCCAACGTCGAGCACGCGATCAAGCTCCATGGCTCGATTGCCGATGAGATGCTTCAGTGTCGTGCCGTCCAGAAATTCCATGACGATGAACGGTCTGCCATCCTGCTCATCAATCTCATGAACCGTGCAAATATTTGGATGGTTTAACGCTGACGCTGCCTTGGCCTCGCGCTGAAAGCGCCCCAAAGCCTGGGGATCTTTCACTACGTCTTCAGGCAGGAACTTGAGAGCCACGAAACGGTCGAGCTTAATGTCCTCCGCCTTATAGACCACGCCCATCCCCCCGCCGCCAAGTCTTTCGACGATGCGGTAGTGTGAGATGGTTTGGCCGATGAATTGAGGTGGATTCTCCACTGGCCGATACTAGGGACGAAACCGTTTTGGGTCAACCGCTCCGTCACCGCCGGGGAACAGCACCGACTACTTAGCTGAGCGACAGGGCTCCTGTCATAATCGCGGAATGTTTTCTGCTGCGAAACAGGATTTTGTTTTTGCCCTTCGCCAATTTCGGAAAAACCCCGCCTTCGTATTGACGGCGACTCTGACTCTCGCACTCGGCATCGGCGCGACGACTGCCATCTTCAGCCTGATCGATGGAATCCTCCTTCGGCCTTTGCCGTTTCCGCACGCCGAGCAACTCTATGGGGTCGCGACTCTCGAGTTTCCAGCAGACAATCCGTCAGCAAGTTCCGCGGCTGCAAACTCAATTCCAACGTCCTATCCGGATTTCTTTGACTGGCGGCGGCAGCAGACTTCTTTTGGGTCGATCGCGTCCTATGACGAGATTGGACGCCTGTTCAGCAAGGCGAACGGCGAAGATGCGCAGGTCCTCGAAGGTGGACGTGTTTCCGCAAATTTGTTTGCGACTCTCGGCGTCTTTCCCGCCCTTGGCCGCACCTTCACCCAGGAAGAGGAACTACCGGGCCATCGCGTTGCCATTCTGAGCTACGAGTTGTGGCTCTCCGATTTCGACGCCTCGCCCGAGGCCATCGGTCAGACGGTGAAGATCAGCGATGAACCGTACACGGTCGTAGGCGTCATGCCGCAGGGGTTTCACTATCCTATCGGACAACCAGCTCTGTTCTGGTCGACCTTCGCGATCGATGCCGAGGGCCCGAATGCGGGAACGTCGCTGCGCGACCAAAACCAACTGGCGGTCGTAGGACGCCTCAAGCGCGGGGTTGATGTACGGCAGGCCGCGGCCGAAATGAATACGATTCAGCGTGCAATTGCTCAAGGCAGTCCAGAGGATCTTTACAAACTAGGAGTTACGGTTACGCCGCTGCTGAATGAAGCTGTCTCCGACGTACGTCCGGTGTTGACGCTCCTGGGAGCTGCGGTGGGAGCTCTTCTCTTGATCGGGTGCGCCAACGTTGCAGGACTTCTTCTTGCCCGAGCCAATGGCCGCCGGCCGGAGGTGGCGCTGCGCACAGCTCTGGGAGCGAGCCGCATCCGCGTCGTTCGGCAACTCCTGGTCGAAGCGCTGCTGTTGGCGCTTGGCGGCGGCGCGGCAGGAATCGTACTATCACTCGCACTGCTCCGAGCCGCGCTCTATTTGATTCCAAAAGATCTGCCGAGGCTCTACAACATCGCGGTCGACGGACGCGTGCTCACTTTTACAGTCCTCGTTTCTGCGGCAACGGCGCTCATCTTCGGCCTCTTGCCCGCGTGGAGAATGTCCCGCGCCGACCCGGCCGATGCCTTGCGGGAGCTGGCCACAAACACGACCTCTGGCCGCAGCCGTAATCATCTTCACCACGCTCTCGTTGTGGGACAAACCGCTCTCGGTTTCACGCTCCTTATCGGCTCAGGATTGTTGATTAAAAGCATGCTTCAGGTGCTTCATCTGGATCCCGGCTTCGACTCGAAGCACACGCTTTTCTTCGATGTCGCGCTAACCAATAAGCGCTATCCCGTTCCGAACAAGGCTGTATTCCTCAAGAAGTTGCTTCCAGAGCTTGCCGCGCTTCCCGGCGTCGAGCAAGTTGGTGCTGGCCATCCCCGACCCGATGCCTCGGCATGGAGTGGTTGGACCAACGTCGCAATACCTGGTTTCGTCGCGTCTCCCCACGACTCGCCTGCGGCGGGAGCAACGGCAACGATGCCCGGATATTTTGAAGCGCTCTCGATTCCGGTTATTCGCGGCAGAACATTTACCGCGAACGATAACGATCCCAAAGCTGCTCTGGTTGCCGTCATCAGCCAGACGTTCGCGCGTCAATATTTTCCGAAAGAAGATCCGGTCGGCCACTACTTCACTCCCACCTTCGAACACAGCACGGAGCCGACGGTCGCCCGCCAGATCATCGGGGTTGTGGGCGACACCCGGGCAAGCGACTTGTGGGATTCTTTCCAGCCACGTTTTTATCTCCCTTACGCTCAGGTTCCTTCCCGTCAGCGTCCTATTGTGGTGATGCGCGTTGCCGGCGATCCTCACAGCTATGAGGAGGCCGCGCGGAAGATCGTTTCCAATTTCGATAAGGATGCTCCGCTGTTCGGCTATCACACCTTTGCGGATAACATCGCTCTGCAAGCAGACGAGGCGCGTTTTGAAGCTTTCCTGCTTTCCTGTTTTGGTGTGATTGCGCTTTTCCTCTCAGCCCTCGGACTGTATGCCGTCTTTTCTTACATCGTTTCCGAACGCGTGCGAGAACTCGGGCTGAGGATGGCGTTGGGAGCCTCGCGCTCCCACGTTCTCGGAATGGTCCTGCGTCGCGCGTTGCTGCTCGGCTGCCTGGGGATCGCTGCCGGAGCTTTTGCCTCGATCTTCACGACGAGACTGGTTGGAGCATTCTTGTTTCAGGTGACGCCGCTTGATCGATCTGTGTTCCTGGTCGTAGCCCTCGTGCTGGCGCTCGTTTCTTTGATCGCTGCGATTGCGCCAGCCGTGAGGGCCGCCAATATCGATCCGATGCGCACGTTGCGCGAGCAATAGCACGTGGAGGAACTGCATAGGACGGCGTCGAGCGGTGACGTTTAACACCGGGGGTTTCTAGATCGGCCTCGCCATGATTCTCTTTCGCCGGCGGCGTACGTACCGGACGACGACTACCACAAACGCAATCAACAGAACGCCAATTCCCATGGCCATCGCAATCAAAATGCGCATCGAGTTCATCAGAACGAAACCGCCCGTTTCGCTATAGAACCCGTTGAACTTGCGGATAACGTCCGGCAACGCCATCACATCGGCTTTCGTCATGGCAAGCGCGTGTTCGCCCGGATGATATTGGGACTGCCACGGAAACAACTTCCCCTTTGCGTCCATCTCGATATGACCGCCGAGCACGTAACTGACCGGGCGATCCTTCACGTAGGCTACGATTCGATTCGCACTCGCCAGATCAGCTTTGGCGTCGTCGATGAGCAGCCTGGCAGGCATAAGGAAGTCGCCGGTGAAAAGCAATCCGGTCTTGCGATCGTAAAACGACACCTCTGTCTCGTTATGGCCAGGCGTCGGAATTACATCGACGGTGCGATCGCCAAGATCGATTTCCGCCGTGCCGTTCGGCCAATCGGAAAACGCATAGTAGCGTTTCACACTATCGAGATCGAATCCCACGACTTGCACCTTCGCCACCTTCGCAAACTGTCCGTCTCCCAGGCGATGGTCGAGGTGGCGGTGCGTATGCACAACCAGCAGGGGCAGCTTCACGCCTCCCGTGACTGGCAACAAGTTCATTACCGTGTCGACCAAATCCCTTGAATCAGCAATGTCGCCCGTATCGATCAACATTGCCTTGGTCTGCCCGACCAGCAAGTACATGAAGGGCGCTTCAAACGTGCTGCATAGGTTTTCGCGAAGAATGAAAGTTTGCGGGTTGTAGGTATGCAGTTGCAGGCGGCTTTGCGAACTCTTAGCGCAGTCCGCGGCGCCTTCGTCCCAGCGAACCTCCATCGTCCCGGAAACGAGCTGGCTTTCGGACGGGACAGCACTGAAGAGTATGCAAAGCGTAGCTAGAGCCCAGGAAAGTGGAATCCAACACTTCATCTTGGCCATGACGACTTTTTCCCCTCTAGCAGCATCGTGTCCAAACTTCGCGCCCACAGATCCACTGCCCGATCCAGGCGTTTTCGGTCATGTGTATTGCAGTAATCCAGCATGAATCCACGGAACCCGGCCAGCATAAGGGTGGCGAAGGTGAGCGCTTCTGCTCTTCCGAAACCTTCCGCCTCGACCCCGGTCGCGATCAATTGCAACCAGACCTCAACCGTGCTTCTAAGAAAACTTCGATACAGTTTCGGACGGCGCAAGGCCATCCCGTACGCCTCGAAGAACAAGCGGAATGTCTTCTCCGACTCTTCGGCGCTCATCCGCTGCCAGATGATTCGGGACACCTCGCCCATGGTGTCGGCGGTTACATCCCCATAGCTCATAAGTTGCTGTTTCCGAAGTTCGGCCAGAACCGCCATCACGATCTTCTCTTTGGAACCAAAATAATAGAGCAGCACTCTCGGGCTGGACCCGACCGCCCGCGCCAGAGGACGCAGCGAAAGGTCCGCCAATCCATGACGGGTCACATAGCGCACGATCGCGCCTCGTAACTCCTCGGGCCGCTTCTTGTTTGCCGGTCTACTCATTCCTGGTCAGAATAATTATAAATGAAACGACTGTTTCATGAATGAAGGATGCATTATTTGCGCGCTCAATCGCAACAATTGATTTCTCGCCTTGTGGAATTTGGTTCGCGTCGTTGCGGCCTGCAGGATGTGGCCACCCTTGTCCCGGCTGGTTAGCACCCGGTCTGGAAGTACGTCCGATTCCCCTGAAATCGATCCTCAGCTTCTGCCTCGAAACTGAATAATCCTCCGGCGGTCTCGTTTCGACGGTCGGCCTTGCGGCAAAATCTCGAATTCGCGCATCGCCCTTTTTTCTGCCGCAACCCTTTGCCGCATTTCCCGGCTTGCGTCCGTCTCTTTATAAAGTGCCTGCGCCACCGGAGCTGGGCCCCTCTCATCGCTCAATCCCAAGACCCCAACCTCGAAATCTCCGCCGTCGTTTGTGATTCGTAACGTGTCTCCCACTCGGACCTCACGAGCCGCCTTCGCCACCTGCCCGTTCGAGAGCGATTCTGCCCAAATCGCACGCCTTTTTTGCCAAGGTGCGCGTCTTGAAGAACCTCGCAGCCCACAACCATGCGTCGATCCGTATGCCGTTCATTCCATCATTTTGCTACAAGATCGCTTCCCCGGCGCGCTTTCCAGACGCCGACTTTTCCTCATCCAATGGCTGTGGCTCGAGCCGCATCGCGTCGGTTTTGATCCTCCCCAAGACCTCCTAACTCCTGCTGACACAAGATCTTGTACCAAGATGGTTATGGCCCTCCTTTCTATTTTCTGGCCTTTACAAATAAATGCTTGACCTCTCTGCCACTTGCGGCTACATTTACGTGTTCCAAGGGACTTCTGGAAGCTTCCGGGCTGTTCGGCAGCACCTGCCTCACGAAGCTAAACCTAGAAAATCGAGCATCTTCGGGGTCGGGTCCCGCATCTATTCTGAAGAGTGAGTTTTTTATCTGAATCCTTTACAACCTAACCGGAATCAGTGACTTAGGTCGCAATCTGGGGTTTTCAGTCACCCTTCCGTGGCAGAAGGACGAAGGCAAAAGGCCACAATCATAAAGTAAGGAGAACTACGACACATGCGCTCTGATCGTGTGTTTGACGCTTTGCAAACTTTGCGGAATCGTTATATGCTGTGTCAGCTTGCCTCCAAGGCCACGCGTAAGTTCCATCGGCCCAGCACCCGCATCCAGGAAACCATGAACGGCGTTTTGGACCGTATCGCTGACTCGGAGCGGCAAGAAATTTTGTCGGAACCAGAGAACGTAGCCGAAGCACAACGGCGGGCTGCTTAACCCAGCCCCGCCTTTCCTGCCCGGTAGCAGTATTGCGTCTTTCCTGAGTCCCCTCCTTTTGAAAATCTCCCGCTGACACTACTGAATAAGCTCTAGTGCACGGGTTCAGGTGAATCATGACCATCGCTGAACTGAAAGAAAAGAACATCACCGAGCTGACCAAGATCGCAAGGACCTTGGATCTGCCCGGTGCGAGCGGCATGCGCAAGCAGGACCTCATCTTTAAAATCCTGCAGGCGCAAAGCGAAAAAGAAGGCCACATTTTCGCCGAGGGAGTTCTTGAAATCCTCCCCGACGGATACGGCTTCCTCCGCTCTCCCGACTACAACTACCTTCCGGGCCCCGACGATATCTACGTCTCGCCCTCCCAGATCCGCAAATTTGACCTCAAGACCGGCGACACCATCAGCGGCCAGGTGCGCCCTCCGCACGAAGGCGAAAAATATTTTGCGCTCGTCAAGATTGAGGCTGTCAACTTCGAGTCTCCGGACGAAGCCCGCAACAAGATTCTCTTCGACAACCTGACGCCGCTGTATCCGCAGGAGCGGCTGAAGCTTGAAACGACTCGCGACAACGCCAGCGCCCGCGTCATGGATCTTCTGACGCCTCTCGGCAAAGGACAACGCGGCCTGATCGTTTCTCCGCCGCGCGCCGGCAAGACCATGCTCTTGCAGAACGTCGCCAACTCGATCACAACAAACCATCCCGAAGTTGTTTTGATGGTTCTGCTGATCGACGAGCGTCCGGAAGAAGTCACGGACATGCAGCGCTCGGTCAAAGGCGAAGTAATTTCCTCGACCTTTGACGAACCCGCTGCCCGTCACGTTCAGGTTGCCGAAATGGTGATTGAAAAAGCAAAGCGCCTGGTCGAGCACAAGCGCGATGTCGTCATTCTGCTGGATTCCATCACGCGTCTCGCTCGCGCTTACAACACCATCGTCCCGCCCTCCGGCAAAGTGCTTTCCGGCGGCGTTGATTCCAATGCCTTGCAGCGCCCGAAGCGCTTCTTCGGATCGGCCCGCAACATTGAAGAAGGTGGATCGCTCACCATCATTGCCACCGCCCTGATCGACACCGGTTCCCGCATGGACGACGTGATCTTTGAAGAATTCAAAGGCACGGGCAACAGCGAAATCATCCTCGAACGCAAACTGGTCGACAAGCGCGTATTCCCGGCCATCGACATCCAGCGCTCAGGCACTCGTAAAGAAGAACTCCTGATCCCGAAAGAAGACCTGTCGCGCATCTGGGTTCTGCGCAAGGTCTTGAACCCGCTCTCTCCGGTCGAAGCCATGGAATTGCTGATCGACAAGCTCAGCAAAACCCGCGGCAACAGCGAATTCCTGGCCAATATGAGCGCGCTGTAAGTATCGGTAGAAATCGGAAACTAAAAAGAAACAGGATGGAAAGCCAGAGCCAAGTCTCTGGCTTTTTCTCTGTGTACCCCTGTGCCCTCTGTGTTGAAAGACTTTGACTTACTGCCGAGCGTTCCCCAAATTCCTTCCGAAGTATAATTTCCGTCAGAGAAGGGCCCCGACTCCAGTGAGGTTTTCCGTGCGATCCAAATACTATTTAGGGATCATCCTTCTGGCCGCACTCTCGATGCAGTGTGCGGCGCAGACCGCCCAGCGCCCGAATCCTGCCTCTCCACGAGATGACGCTGATCCCTCGATTACCAACGCGGATGAAATGCGCGCCCGTATCATCAGCGACATGGCCAAAAAGGCCGCAAAGGAACGCGTCGCCGCGCTCAAGACTGATACCGACAAACTGCTCAAGCTCTCCGTCGAACTGAAGTCCTATGTCGATAAATCGGATGAGAACGTTCTGTCGCTTGACGTCGTGAAAAAAGCCGAGGAAATCGAGAAGCTCGCCCGCAGCGTGAAAGACAAAATGAAAGGCCCCAACTGAGTGGTGTCGTTGCATGCCTAGGTTTTTCAACCAGATGTGGACCACAAAACTTTTGCTTTTCCAGCGGGTTTCTTTTCTCAGACCCGATGTTCGGGGATCGGAGGAAATATGAAACGAGCGATTGCTGGGGTTCTTCTATTAGTGGGAATGGGCGTGGCGCCCGCACTGGCCTATGACGGCGGCTTGCACCGTGACATCCGCCGCGATGAGCACAAAATCGCACACGACCGGCGCGAACTTCGCCGTGATCTGAGGAACGGCAACTATGGCGCTGCCCGCCACGAACGCCGTGAACTGCGCCGCGAATATCGCGACTTGCGCCAAGACCGTCGCGACCTTTATTGGGATCGCCGCTAACTAATCCGGCAGTCGATCAAACCCCATCCTCGCCCGGATGGGGTTGTTTATTTTTGCAGTAATCCTGCCGGCTTCCCCGCAGACTTCGTGCCCTTCCGAAACACCCACCTATTGTGTCCGCGCCCCATCCGCGCCATAATGCCCAACACAGATCCTTTCACCCGCGTTTGCGAGATGGTTTGGGGCATCGCGAGGAGGCTTTCCATGACCAGGGTGAGTTCCTTTGTTATAGCGGTTGCTCTCTTGTTGCTGGGATCCGCCGCCTCGGCGTCATCGCAGCAGATCCATCTTCCGCCTTCGATCTCTCAAAGTCAGGGCATGGGAGGCGTCCCTGTTACCGCCGGTAGCGACGCCCAGAAGCAGCAGGCTCTTGCCGCGAGCCAGCAACGCCAGCTCGAAATCCGGCGTGACACCGACAAGATGGCCGAGCTCACGCAAGAACTGAAAGACTATCTCTTGAAATCTGACCAGGGCGTCGTATCCGTCGACGCCATCAAGAAAGCCGAGCAGATCGAGAAACTCGCCCACAGTATCAAATCGAAGATGAAGCAGTCCTACTAACCACTCGAACGCGTGCGACAGTCGCCCTCGGCTATCCGTTCGAGGGCAAGCGGGACAAAGTTCGCCACACTCTCCAAAACAAAACGCCATCCGGCAACCCGGATGGCGTCTCTGTCTACCCAAGCCTTCTAGTCTCCGCCTTGCTTGATTCGCATCCCGTAGAACGACCGGTACACGAAGAAGAACGACACGACGAAGAATGCCAGCGCCAGCACTCGCGTCAGCGTCGTTCCTTGTTCGCTTGCCAGCTTCACTGCCAGTTCAACTGCCAGCAATCCAAACAAGGTCGTGAACTTGATCACCGGATTCAACGCCACCGACGAAGTGTCTTTGAACGGATCGCCGACGGTATCGCCAATTACCGTCGCATCGTGCAGCGGAGTGCCTTTCTGCTTCATCTCCACTTCGACAATCTTCTTGGCGTTATCCCAGGCGGCTCCGGCGTTGGCCATAAAGATCGCCTGGTACAGGCCGAAGATCGCGATCGAAATCAGGTAGCCGACGAAGTAGAACGGATCGACGAAAGCGAACGCCAAGGTCCCGAAGAACACCGCAATGAAGATGTTCAACATGCCCTTCTGCGCATACTGCGTGCAGATCGCGACCACCTTCTTGCTGTCCGCCACCGAAGCCTTTTCCACGCCTTCGAGTTTAATGTTTGCCTTGATGAACTCGACCGCGCGATAAGCTCCAGTGGTCACCGCCTGCGTGGACGCGCCGGTGAACCAGTAAATCATCGCACCGCCAGTGATGAGGCCGAGGAAGAACGGCGCGTACAGAAGTGACAATTTCGCCACGCCTTCCGCGTCGGTGAGCCCGTTGGTCAGCGCCATGATGATCGAAAAAATCATCGTGGTTGCGCCCACAACTGCCGTACCAATCAGCACGGGTTTCGCCGTCGCCTTGAACGTGTTGCCCGCGCCGTCATTCGCCTCGAGCAAGTGCTTGGCGCGATCGAAGTTGACCGTGAGATTGAAGTCCTTCTTGATCTCGCTCTCAACGTTCGGCACCGCCTCAATCAACGACAATTCATAAACCGACTGCGCATTGTCGGTAACCGGACCGTAGGAATCGACTGCGATCGTTACCGGCCCCATGCCCAGAAATCCGAAAGCCACCAAGCCGAAGGCAAACACCGCCGGAGCCAGCATTCCCGCCGCCACCGCCAGGCCCATCGTGCTCATGTAGTAGCCAATCGCCATCAGGATCATCATGGCCAGGCCGAGATAGTAACCGGAGAAATTTCCCGCCACGAATCCGGAGAGAATTCCCAGCGATGCTCCGCCTTCTTCCGCCGATCGGACAACTTCTTTCACGTGCCGCGATTCGGTCGAGGTGAATACCTTCACCAGTTCCGGGATCAATGCGCCCGCCAGCGTTCCGCACGAAATAATTGTCGCCAGCTTCCACCACTGCGTGCCGTCGCCGCCCAATTCGGGAATGACGTAATACGAAATTGCGTAGGTGATCCCGATCGAGACGATCGAAGTCATCCACACCAGCGAAGTCAGCGGCGCCTCGAAGTTCATCTCATTCGCCGAACCGTATTTCGCCTTCGCAATCGCGCCATTCAGGAAGTACGAAACCGCGCTCGACACCAGCATCATCACGCGCATCACGAAAATCCAAACCAGCAACTGCACCTGCACATTCGGATTCTTCACCCCCAGCAGAATGAACGTGATCAACGCCACGCCCGTTACGCCGTAGGTTTCGAATCCATCTGCCGAAGGTCCAACCGAGTCGCCGGCGTTGTCGCCCGTGCAATCCGCAATCACGCCCGGGTTCCGCGCGTCATCCTCTTTAATCTTGAAGACGATCTTCATCAAGTCCGACCCGATGTCTGCGATCTTGGTAAAGATGCCGCCTGCAATACGCAACGCCGCCGCTCCCAGGGATTCGCCAATCGCAAATCCGATGAAGCATGGCCCCGCGTAATCGCCGGGAATGAACAGAAGAATGAACAGCATGATCAGCAATTCGACGCTGATCAGCATCATGCCGATGCTCATCCCAGCTTCGAGCGGAATCTGGTAAACCGGATACGGTTTCCCGGGCAGGGAAGCGAACGCCGTTCGGGAATTTGCAAACGTATTTACGCGAATTCCGAACCACGCCACTCCATAGCTGCCCGCAATGCCGACCAGGCTGAATCCCAGAATAATGGGAAGCGTCAGCCCCACCGATTTTCCTGGCACCGGCGACAGCCATCCGAAATACGCCGCGATAATGACGGCGATGAATGCCCACAGCAGCAGGATGAATTTGCCCTGCGTCACCAGATACGTCTTGCAGGTCTCATAGATGAGTTCCGAAATCTCCCGCATCGACCGATGAACCGGCAGGTTCTTCAGCCGCATAAAAATGACCATGCCAAAGCCCAGCCCGAACAGGCAAAACAAAATTCCCACCAGCAGCAGTTTGTGGCCGTCGATGGCCCCATTGAAAAAACTGACTTGCGATAGATCCGGCAGCTTGAGAGCAGCTTCTCCGCCTGCTTCAGGTTGCGCGAAAGCCGCAGCGGCGCCGACGGTAAGCAGCGCAACCACAGCCGAAATTTTCATCGCCATGCGGCGGCTAAAAAGCGCAGCAGTGGCAAGACAGGTACGCATATAAGTCCTCCGAATTAGTACGGCTTCATGGATTACAAAACGTGTTTAGGTACGTTCCATTCCGGAAACAGGGTCCCCGGCTGCTCGTTCAACGAGAATCCGGGTTTTCCGAACACGCTTCCACCGCAAGACCTAAGGAGTGTTGGAGCTTGGCCGCGTCGGATCTTGCGCCAGATCGAGACCACAGCATGCCAAAAAGGGGACTAGAGAAGTAAGGCTCTAGCTCCGGCATACCAGCGCAAAACGGGCATTTATAACACGTTGGATGAGGCGGGTCAAACAAAGAGACACTGTAGACGCCATGACCTTCCGGGTTCGGGTAAAGAATCGTTTTTGCGCTTCTTGCCCCTTGCACCCGGTCCTAAATAGGCGTATCGCACGAGTCCTAGCCGGCCGTTCAAGCCTCACAAAGTCATGCGGTTTAGCGGCTGCCGGCTAATGGCTCAACGATGCGTTGTACATCGCATCCATCAGATCCTGCGAGTGCCCGTCGTAGTCCGCATCCATCGACCACAAGAACGTCCCGCCCATCTTTCGGACCCAGTCCGCATACCATACTCGGTAATACGTTGAGACTGCGTCGTCGTAGGTGATGTATCCGTCGCTGCCATCATCTTTCAGCATGTACGGTACCAGCGCGATCGGATCGCGAACGGTATGCCATCCCTTTTGGTTGATCAGCGCTTTGTAGCCGGCGTATCCATTGCTCGTCACTGCATTGTCGCAGGCGCCATCCGGTGTCCAGGCCGAATTCGGGCACAACCCAAATTCCTGGTGGATGTTCAGGTATTGATACCCATAAAAAGGCGTTCCCATGTTGAGCTGCGAAGGCGGCATCATCCGCAAGAACATATTTGCCGTGTTGAAGGCGCTACCACCGGGCTGGCACTCCCACGGCGCCGGATCGTGCTGGTCCCAGAAGATCGGCGAATTGAGTTGCCCGTACGCCGTCCAGGGCCCCGCGCAGTCATACATCATGATGTTGACGTAGTTCAGAGAAAACTTGAGTTGTTGCAGGTCGTATCCATAGCCGCCCCAGGGCGCGGCGTCAATCGAAAGCACATAATCGGGATTCGAATCGCGAAACTCCGCCATCAACTCCGCCAAAAAGAAACGGTCGCCGCTCGACTCCGGATACTCCCAATCGATATCGATTCCGTCGTACGCATACTGCTTTTCGAACGCCGCCACGTTGTCGACGAGCGTTTGCTTTGCACCACTCGCCTCCAGGCCCGGAAAGTCCCCTCCCAGAAGCAGCATCACCTTTACCCCGGCGGCGTGCGCCCGATTGTTAAGTTCTGGCTCGATGAACCCCTGCGGTACGGAAAGAACTCCAGTCGAATCGAACGACACTCCCGCATGATTGATGTGGGTCACCTTGTTGTAGGGAATCTGTGCCGCGCCATAAGCCGGCACCTGATACTTGCTCCAATACCCGTAGTCTCCAACAACCCGCTTTGTTAGATGGTTCGGGAGCGTTTCCTGTGCGCCAGCCCTTAGGGAGGAAACCGCCAACAAGACGGTGACAATAAAAAGGGAAGTGATACGAGCATAAGACAGACTGCGGGAATTCATGGACGCCTCCGGGCAGAGGTTCGAGGTGGAGTCAGAGCGGCGGATGCTCTATCCAGACCGAAGCCCGAGGATTTTATCACGGAACGGTTGGAAAGCAGGTCGAACTTAGGGAGCTTGAGGAGCGGCTCAATTTGAAATTTCTGAGGGTATCTGCCTCGTCGATGGTGTCATCCCGTAGCCCTTCTTCAGGCGCACCGAAGGATCTCCTCTACCAGGCTGTCGGCGACAGGAGATCCCCCTGGCAAAAATGCGATCTCTTCGCCGATGACGCCTTGTGAGATTCAGAGTTTAAACCGAGCATTATCGAACGTTGACGTGGGGGTGAAGCCCTTACAATGCCCGATTTGTAGCTGGTTTCGGCGCGCCAGCGCCACTCTTATGTTGAGCCGAATCCTTTGTTACCTCTGTGACCTCTGTGTTTAAATCCTTAATGGATGAATCTGAAAATTCTAGCGACATTTTTTGCCTCGCTATTAGCGGCCGTCAGCCTCCTCGCGCCCGCTCCTCAACCCAATCCAATCGAAGCTGCGCGCCTGAATAATATTGGAGTCGCGTACATGAACCAGCAGCTTTTCGAAAAGGGATTAAAGCAATTTCAGCAGGCGACGGAAGCCGATCCGAAGCTTGCGATCGCGCGATTGAACGAAGGCGTCGCATACCTGAACTTGCAGAAGATTGATCAGGCCAAGGCTGCGCTAGAAGACGCGCTGAAGCAAGATCCGAAGAATCCCAATGCCTGGTACAGCCTCGGCCTGCTGGCCAAAAATACAGGCGACGCGAACGCGTCCATAGAAGCTTTTAAGCACGTCACCGAGATCGATGCGAACGATGCCGATACCTGGTATTTTCTCGGTACGGCGTACGTGCAGGCCAAGCAATTTCCCCCGGCGATCGATGCGTTCCAGCAGGCTCTGAAGATCAATCCGATACATGCGTCGGCCGAGTTCGGATTGTCGCGTACCTACCAGCAGTCCGGAGACACCGATCATGCCCGCGAGCACTTGAAAAAATTCCAGTACATCACGCAAAACAAGATTGGTGCGCCGATGAGTCTCGCCTACGGCGAGCAGGGCCAGTATTCGCGGGTGGTGGAGTCGCCCCAGTCGCAGCTCAAACCACCGGCCCAAATCAAAGTTCAGTTTGTGGATGCGTCGAAAGCCGCAGGAATCTCAGGAGTCGTTTCGCCGCTTCCCAACACGTTGGCTGGATTCATTGGGCCTGGCGCGTGCTTTCTCGATTACGACTCCGACGGTCGTCAAGATCTCTTTCTCGCCGACCATGGGCCCAACGGCGGGCTTGCTCTTCTGCACAATGTCGGCGGCGGAAAGTTCGAGGATGTCACCCGATCTGCCGGTCTTGATTCCTCCCGCCATGCAACAGGTTGCACCGCTGGCGACTATGACAACGACGGCTTCGTCGATCTTGTCGTAGGGCTCGCCGATCACGTTTTGCTCGAACATAACGAAAAGAACGGTACGTTCAAGAATGTAACTCAGGCTTCGGGAATTAATTCCGAGGGGCTGATCCTGGGGATGACCTTGATCGACTACGACCATGACGGCGATTTGGATTTGTATGTTTCGCGCGCGAAAACAAATCCGGCGCTTGAAAGTCCGGCTGACTCCGGGGTTGCATCGGCTACGGTTGATGATGTTTTGTGGCGGAATAATGGCGACGGTACATTTACGGACGTAACCGACTCAACTGGGCTGGGCGCTGCGGGCATGGCCCTGGGAGCGCTCGGCAGCGACTACAACAACGATAGGGCGGTAGACCTAGTCACGATCGGTGCAAAGAAGCCCACGATCTTCGAGAATCCTAGAGAAGGCAAATTCAAGCCGCAGCAGCCGTGGTCTTCGCCGATGCCTGGCCTCACGTTCGGCGTCGCAGTTCTCGATTTCAATCACGACGGATGGATGGATGTAGCCCTTACGCACTCCGGCAGTCCGAGCATTACCCTGTGGCGCAACAATCACGGGAAGTTCGAGCCGGTCCCGCTTCCAACAACAAATTGGACTCACGCCTTTGGTGTTACCGCCATCGACTACGACAACGACGGCTGGGTTGACCTCGTCGCTGTTGGCGAAACGAAAGATGGGAAGGGTGACGTGCGGCTGTTTCGCAATCTTGGGCCTGACGGCTTCAAGGACGTCAGTGCTGAGGTTGGTCTCGACAAGATCGGACTGAATGGCTCGCGTGCCATCGTTACCGGAGATTACGACGGCGACGGTGCAACGGATATGCTCGTCACGCAAAACAACAGACCCGCCGTGCTCCTGCGCAATGAAGGCGCGACTCAGAATCACTGGCTGCGTCTTTCGCTGAAAGGTTTGGCTGACAACAAGTCGGCAATCGGAACCAAGGTTGAAGTCTTTTCCGGCGGCAACCGGCAGAAGTTCGAACTTTACGGATCGAACGGATACCTTGGCCAGAACTCCACCGACATCGTCGTCGGGCTGGGCGAATCGAAAGACGCCGATATTGTGCGCATGCTGTGGCCGACAGGGGTCTTGCAGGATGAAATTCAGATTGCCGGCGACAAGCAACAGAACTACGGTGAAATTGATCGGCGAGGAAGTTCCTGTCCGACTCTCTTTGTCTGGAACGGCGAACGCTACGAGTTTGTCGCCGATATGCTGGGCGCAGGCGTTGTCGGACATTGGATCGGGCCCGGCCAGCGCGACATTCCTCGTCCGGTGGAATTCATCAAAGTCAATCGAAGTGCTGTGCGCGAGAAAAATGGCGCGCTCAGTTTCCGATTCATGGAGCCTCTCGAGGAAGCTGTCTACCTCGACCAGGTGCGACTGTTGGCCGTCGATCATCCGGCGAACACCGATGTCTATCCAAATGAATATTTCGCATCGAACCCTCCGTACCCGCCCTCCAAAGTTGTCGTGAGTCGTGACGCGCGTCCACCGGCAGCTGCGTCGGACGATCACGGCCACAACCTGCTGCCCGATTTACTCGCTCACCGCTACGTCGGCGATTTTGCGATGACGCAGTTTCAGGGATTCGCCAAGCCTCACACCCTCACGCTCGATCTCGGCGATGCGTACAAAGGCGGCCCGTTATGGCTGCTCCTGCACGGCGAGGTTGAATATTTTTCTGCAAACAGCATGTACGCGGCGTCGCAGGCCGGAATCACGGCGCTGCCGCCGTACGTTGAAGCGCAAGACGCGGATGGTAAGTGGACGAGAGTGATTGACGATATGGGCTTCCCGGCGGGCGGTCCGCGGACGATGACGGCTGACTTGTCGGGCAAGATTCCGAGGGGTTCGCGAAAGATCCGTATTACGACGAATCTGCAGGTCTATTGGGACAGCATCCGGATCAGCCGGACTCCGCAACCTTCGCCTGTACTTGACCTGAGTCATCCTGAGTGGAGCAGTTTTTCAGGCGAAGCGAAAGATCCAGCGCTGAGTGAGAAAAACACGACGCGCGTCACACAAGTCCCACTCGCCCACGCCGATCTTGAGTTCCATGGATATCCGTACAAGATCGAGGGCACGCCGCCTGGCAACGTGCAATACGTCTACGAAAAGACCAGCGCGACCGGGCCCTACACTCGTCCGATGGGAACCTATACACGCTACGGCGATGTGCTGCCGTTGCTCACCTCTACAGACGACAAACTCGCGGTCTTCGGATCGGGAGATGAAGTCCGGTTGGATTTCGATCCGTCAAAAGTGCCGGCATTGCCCGCCGGATGGGTTCGAGATTATTTCTTCGCGGCCAATGGCTACGAGAAAGACATGGACTTCTACGCCGCCGAAGGAAATTTCGTCGCACCGCTTCCGTTCCTGAGCATGGGCGAATATCCTTACGCCCCGAAGAAGGCATTCCCGCTCGACGACTCGCACATCAACTACCTTCTCGAATTCAACACGCGGCATATGTCTGGGAACGAACAGCGCGGATACTGGTTTGATTACGGGGAGCAGAAATAAGCGAACATCTACTGTCCTGTGTCCGCCCTCGCTTCCCAAAGTCACAATCGGGGCGACGAGGTTATGGAAACGTTTTAATATTGACATTTTTGCCCCGTCCATAATCCAATAGCCCGGCCCATGGAAAACACTCCCGTGTCGTCTTCTGCCGCGCCCCGGCTTCGCCGCACCCTTACGCTCTGGGACCTGATCCTTTACGGGATTATCGTGATTCAGCCAGTCGCGCCGATGTCTGTCTTCGGTGTGCTCAGCGATAGCGGCCACGGTCACGTCGTCACGACCCTTCTCATCGCGATGGTTGCCATGCTGTTTACCGCGTTCAGCTATGGACGCATGGCGCGCGCCTATCCGAGCGCGGGCTCTGCGTTCACGTACGTCGGACAGGAGATCAATCCTGCGCTCGGGTACGTGACGGGTTGGAGCATGGTGATGGACTACATCCTCAACCCGATGATTTGCATTATCTGGTGCAGTCAGCAAGCCTTTGTCTTCGCGCCGGGGATTCCGTATTGGGGGTGGGCGCTCTTTTTCGGCGCAGTGTTCACGATGCTCAACCTGCAGGGCATCAAGACTTCGGCACGCGTCAATACTGCTCTGGCTGCGGGAATGGGGGCGGTGGTTGCGATCTTTTTCGTAGTGGCCGCGCGTTACATCATGGGCAATCCGCACGACGGATCGTCATTTTTCACCCGGCCATTTTACGACCCTCAGCTTTGGAACTCGAAAGCCGTGCTGGGCGCGACCTCCATCGCCGTTCTGAGCTACATCGGATTCGACGGTATCTCGACTCTCTCGGAGGAAGCGGAGAATCCGCGGCGCAACATCCTGCTGGCTACGGTGCTGACCTGCTTTGTGATCGGCATCCTCTCAGCTCTTGAGGTGTACGCTGCACAGCTCGTTTGGCCGGCCACGCAGCCATTTCCCAATAGCGATACCGCGTTTACGTTCGTCGCGGGCAGAGCCTGGAAGCCGATGTTTGCGATACTCGGGTTTACTCTGCTGGTCGCGAACTTCGGATCTGGCATGGGCGCGCAGATCGGCGCTGCCCGCTTACTGTACGGGATGGGGCGCAGCAAGGCTCTTCCACAGAAGTTCTTCGGAACGGTCGATGCCAAGCGGCATGTGCCGCGTAACAATGTCCTGTTTGTCGGTGGCATCGCTCTGGCTGGGGCGCTCTTGGTAAGCATCAATCTTTTCAGCTATGGACTCGGAGCTGAGATGCTTAACTTCGGAGCCCTGATCGCTTTTATGGGCGTCAATCTTGCGGCATACATGCGCTATTACGTGCGAGAAGGAAAGCACAATGCGATCCCGCCTTTTGTTTTGACGGCGCTCGTCATCGGGTTAGTCCTTTGGCCCAGCGCGGACTGGCATTTGCTGGCCGCGGCGGGAGTCGCACTCGCTATTTTGGCTGTTTGGGCGCCGCCCCTTGCGGGATTCACAATCTGTTTCTTCCTCTGGAAAAACCTGAGTTGGAAGGCATGGATCGTCGGTGGCATCTGGATGGCTGTCGGCATAGCCTTCGGGGCGTGGAAGACGCATGGATTCCGGGGAGACTTGGTGAACTTCGACCTTCCGCCCGAAGGGGAATGACGGGTAAGATTTGAGACGAGTCAGTAGCTCCCGCGAATTTCAAAATATTTTCGCGGCGTCGTTCCGAGCGCTTTCCGAAACATCGCGATAAACGAACTTGAAGTGCCGTATCCCGAATCAAGCGCGGCGCTGCTGATTTTCTCCCCCGATGCGAGAAGTTCCAAAGATCGCATTAGGCGCAGTTGTTGCCGCCATTTTCCTAGCGAAAGCCGAGTTTCATCCTTAAACAGTCGTTCGATGGTTCTCTTGCTGGCTCCTGCCCGTTTGCAGATAAGTTCGAGAGACTGAGACCCGCCGCCGCCGCTTCTTTGCAACAGCGTGGCAACGCGGGCTGCGCGCACGTCCGACGGAGTTGGCAACTGCAGCGGAACCGCATGCACCGTGGCTAGCAAATCGATCAGGACATCGATCAAATGGGCTTGCGATTTTGATTTGCGGCTGAGTTTCTCAATCGTGCACAGGTGCAGAATCAGGTGCTGAAGCAGAGGCGTGACATTGACCACACAACACTCCCGCGGGAGACGCGTCGCCATGCGGGCGCGAAGGTAAATTGTGCGCATCGAAACCGCGCCAGACATCACGAGACTGTGCGGAATCTTCGCCGGTATCCAGACCGCGCGCTGAGCAGGTACGACCCAGATCCCGGCGCTGGTCTTTACCGTCATGACTCCCCGACATGCGTATACGAGTTGATCTTCGGGATGAGAATGCTCAGGAATCGTATGGGCGTGACTCAGATCGAAAGACAGCGCCGTGACCGGAGAAGGGAGTCGCGGACAGAGAATTTCGATATGTCGCTTTTTCGACATTCATTGTCAAAACAGCGTAATGATGCAGCTCGTGCAATAGGATACTCTGCTTTCGTTCGCGATGCACGGGGGGCAAGGAGGCCATTCATGCTGGGTTCCAACGACATCGTTGCATGTATTCCGATCAAGGATTCTGTCAACGCGCGAGATTTTTACGAGGGCGTGCTGGGATTGCGTTTTGTGAAGGACGATGGCTATGCCATGGTGTTCGAGGCGAACGGCATCATGGTTCGCGCCTCCAAAGTAAAAGATTTCATGCCGGCGCCATTTACGATTCTCGGTTGGCAAGTCTCAGGTATCGAAGACGTCGTCCGCGCACTGAAAGACAAGGGAGTGCAGTTCGAAATCTTCGGATTCTTCAAGCAAGACGATCTCGGAATCTGGACCGCACCCACGGGAGACAAAGTCGCGTGGTTCAAAGATCCTGACGGCAATGTCCTATCCGTCTCGCAACATGTTTAGTAATTACTGGATCGTCATTCCACGTTCCAGCCGCTCACTTCGACCGCTGCTTTGGCCGTTCCCAGTTCACTGGAGCGGTAGCTCGCGGTAATCTCCCGCTTCTCGCCAGGGAGCAGAGAAATGTAGTTGTCTTCCCAAACGACGGGAAGAATCTCTTCTCCTTTTGCGCCCTTGTCGACCTTTAACCGCACAAAGAACGCGAGACTCTTGCTGGGATTTTCCAGTGTGACGTGCGTGATCTCCTCGTCGCCTTTGCGCTCGGAGTGGTCAGTGACTTTCAGTTTCACCTTCGACAATTGAGAGATCGCGGTGAAGTCTGCGTACGACGCGGTGGGCGTCATCCACCAATTCGTCTTTGCCCAATCGAGCGTTTCCGGCTTGGTCGATAGCCAGTAGAAGTTCGATCCGACAAGTTTTCCAGCCGAGTCTTGCAGTTGAAGGGCGACGAAATAGGTCGCGCTCAAGCCGGAGACGTCAGGCAGGGTGAAGACTTTTGCCGTGCTGTCAGCGGCAGCATCCAGAGTGTTTTGCTGAGAGAACTTCTCCGCCATGTCGAGGTTGTAAATCTTCGTTGTGAGCTTCAGACCCTTTACATCTTCGTACTGGCTGCTCACGACCCAAATCGAATGATCGTCATATCCATAGATGGGGTGGAGGGCCTCCATCGCGCGCTTGGCGCCGAAATATCCGCCTCCCGGACGCAGGTAGTAGTCGTAGAGATGCCAGATCATCGAAGGCCACGCGTTGTTGAGCATCCACTGAATGACACCTGTGGCCTGATACTTATTGCGGCTGTATGCTTCGTACATGGCCCGCACGCCTTCATACGTTTGCATCTGCGACTTGATCGCGAAATCGTTGACGTTGTCAGATTTGCCGTAGCGATTGGTCAGTGCATCGCTGAATACGCCGATTGTTTTGAACTCGCCGCCACCCGCGTGATAGTTCCAGAAGTCGTCGATCGGCCACATGTGGTCTTTGCCGACCATGGCGCGGATACTCTCGACGGGCGGAACAGCGGGTCCCATGCTGGTTTCGGTGTTGAATCCATAAGCGCCGCCGCATCCACCGGGATTGCACTGCTTGCGTCCCGGTTGGCCCTGGGGTGTGTCGACCTCCCAGTAACTGGGCGCAACGTATTCGTACGGGCCGGTCATCTTTACGCCGCTGTCACCGGTGACGCTTGTCTTCTTTCCAGTTGCTGACGAAACAACGGGGTTCGGCCAGAACAAATCTTTTTCGACGTCGAGATACATTTGCTCGACGTCCGGGGGCGGGGCATTGTCGCTGCCGTTGAGCCACATGACGATGCTTGGATGACTCCGCAAACGGTAGACCTGATCTCGTAAGGATTGCTTGGCGATTTCGAAATCCTGGGGTTTCCAGCGCGGCCACCGTTCCCAGAAGTCACAGCAGCACCACCCCGCCATTACGAGGACGCCGTCGCGGTCGGCAATGTCGAAAAATTCCTGCGGCTCAAGCTTACCTTCCAGGCGGACCGTGTTGAGTCCCATGTCCTCGACATAGCGGAATTCGTCATGCAAGCGCTGCGAGCTTTCGCGCATCATCATGTCGGGAGTCCAGCCACCGCCGCGAATCAGAATGTTCTTGCCGTTGATGTGGAACGCGCGGCCGCCGACGGAATTGAGATCAGATGTAATTTCGCGGATACCGAATTTAGTGTGAGACTCGTCGCTGATCGCGCCGCCAACCTCGAACGACATGCTAAGCGGATACAGGTTTGGCTTACCCATCTGCGTGGGCCACCACAGGCGTGGATTTGAAAACATGAGCTGGCTGAATTTGTCGGCAGTGAAAGTGACATCTTTGGACTCGTTGGCCGCGAGCTCCACATCTTGCTCGAAACTGACGCTCTCGATTTGTCCTTTGAGCTTTCCTTTGACCGCTTCTCCGGTGCCGTTCTTTAACTGCGCGGTCACGGTCAGTCGGGCGCTGTCGTTAGCGGGAGAATTCACCTTCGAAACCACGGTTGGGTAACGCAGCGCCACCGGGCCACTGCGTCGTGAGGTAGACGTCACGCCACAACCCCATGTTCTTGTCGGGCGGCGCAGGATTCCAGTCGACAAACGTGATGGCGAGATCGTGGTCGGTCGGCGCGTAGGTCTGAACTGCAAGGACATTTTCCGCACCCGCTTTGGCGGTGCTTGTCACGTTGAATTCATACGTTCGCCATGCCCCTGCGACGTCGTCCGAATTCGCGATCTGTTTTCCGTTGAGCCAGATATTTGCCCGGTAATTAATGCCGTCGAACTTTAACCAGATAGTTTTTCCTTTGTAAGAAGCGGGAATCGAAAACGGCTTGCGGTACCACCAGGAGACGGTATACGGACTATCCGGGGCCATCGGGATGTTCGAGAAGTTAGCTCCGATGGGATACGTCACTCCAGGGAACTGGCGCAGATTCATCCCAAAAAATGGATCGGGCAACGTCTTGTCATTGACCAATGCAGCTACCACAGTTGAAGGAACGGTGAGCTCGTGCCAGCCCTTTGGGGAAAACTCGGGCGTCGAGATTGCTTCTCCCTTGGCTTCGACCTTGGCGGAAGTTTGCAGGGTCCATCCGTCGTGCAGAGCCAATTTTGTCTCCGCCGCTTTCTTGTCTTGGGCGAGCAAATTTTGGGCAAACAACGATGAAGCCAGAAAAAGGGAGATCACAACCAAAAAAGTGGACGCCAGTTGCTTGCCTCGGTTCATGTTGCTCCTATGCGCGGACATGTCCTTGATCGGGTAAACGGCAGATCGCAAATTACCCCGCAGAATGGATAACACTTCTATTAATTCGTTTCAATAGCCGATTTTCAAAGAACGGAAATGCCAGCCCCTCGAGCTCTCTGTCGCAGTTTTGGCAGCCGGAGATGTTGTGGCGAACGAGTCACAGGGCCATGGCCCGGACTTCGGCCGTCACGGTCTGGTTTATAATTGAAAATTCCGCTCTTCACTCTGGAGTCATAAGAAAATGATCCGATTTCTGCAAACTGAGGGGCCATTCAAGAAGTTTGTCCTCGGCGGCCTGCTTCTCGTCATCTGCGCGGCGATGGTCATCGCCTTCGTGCCCGGCGGATTGGGCTCCGAGCTCACCGGAACTCCCGGTGCGGGCGTCGTGGCCAAGGTGGATGGCGGCGACATCACGGCCGACGAGGTGCGTCAAACTGCGCGCCAGATGCTGCAGCAGCAGCGGACCTCAGGAATCGACGTAAATGCCCTTATGCCGCTGGCGGTTCCCCGCGCGGCCGAACAGCTCATCACCCGCGAAGCCCTGCTGAGTGAGGCTCATCGTGTGGGGTTGCGAGTGGGACCAGAGGAAGTGAAGGATGAGCTGGAGCATGGCCGCTACGCGTCAACTTTTTTCCCCGGCGGCAACTTCATCGGGCAGACCGAATACGAGAATATGCTGGGCCAATATAACCTCACGCCCGCCAAATTTGAGGATTCTGTCCGCAAAGACATCCTGCTGACCAAGTTGCAGGCTCTTGTGGCCGGCAGCGCGGGTGTCAGTGAAACCGAGATACATGACGACTTCGTAAAGCAAAACACCAAGGTCAAGTTCGATTACGCTGTGTTGAAGCAGGACGACATTAAGAAAGGCCTGCATCCGACAGATGAAGAGTTAAAGGCGTTTTACGAAAGCCACAAGCAAACCTACGCCAACTCGATTCCAGAGAAGCGCAAAGTGAAGTATGCGCTGATCGAGACTGGAAAGTCGGAAGCCGGAGTCCAAATCACTCCGGATGACCTTCGCTCCTATTACAACCAGCATCGCGACCAGTACCACGTGCCCGAGCAAGTGAAAGTCAGCCACATTCTGATCAAGACGCCCCTTCCAGGAACTGACGGCAAGGTAGACGAAAAGGGCGCAGCCGAGGCGCAGCGGCGTGCCGAGGACCTGCTGAAACAGGTGAAGGGCGGAGCGAATTTCGAGGAACTGGCGAAGAAGTATTCAGAGGATCCGGGCAGCGCGAAGCAGAACGGATCGCTCGGTTGGATCGGGAAAGGCCAGACCGTTCCCGAGTTCGAGAAAACCGCGTTTTCCTTACCGAAGGGGCAGATCAGCGACCTCGTGAAGAGCAGCTACGGGTTTCACATCATCCGTGTTGATGACAAGCAGGACGCGCACACAAAATCGCTCGACGAAGTTAAAGACACGATCGAACCGATCCTGAGACACCAAAAAGGATTGCAGGTCGCGCAGAAAAAAGCGGATGACTTGTTGAAACAGGCACGCACCCAAGGGATCGATGCAGCGGCCGCGGCTCAGGGAGTTTCGGTCATCACATCAGACTTCTTTGCCCGCAAGGATATGCTGCCGGGCCTCGGGCCGGCGCCGCAGTTCATGGACGCTGTGTTCGCTGCATCGGAAAAGGCTCCTCCGGATCAAGCGCCTGCTTCGCAAGGAATCGCAGTATTCCAGTTGCTGGGCATCAAACCGTCTGCAACCCCGACATTTGAAGAGATTCGAAGCAAGGTCCAAGAGGAGTTCGTGAACGAGCGTTCGGAAATCCTGCTTTCTCAAAAAGCGCAGGAGCTTTCGGATCGCGCGAAAGCGGAACATGATCTCAAGCGTGCGGCCAAGGAATTAGGTGCAACGATTAAGACCAGCGATGCGGTTCTTCCGGACGGGCAAGTTCCCGACGTTGGTTCGATGACAGGTCAGGCATCCGTAGCATTCACCATGAAGCCTGGGGAGATCAGCGGGCCCATCAATGGCGGAACGACTGCGGCCGTGCTTCAGTTGTTGGAAAATCAACCTCCATCGGACGCGGATTTTGCTGCGAAGCGCGATCAGATTCGCGACTCCGTCCTGCAAGGCAAGCAGCAGGAACGCTTCGGACTGTTTGTCACAAATCTGGTCGATCAGATGACCAAATCCGGCAAAATCAAGAAGAACGAAGACGAATTGAAGCAGCTGAGCCGCGGCGGCAGCGATTCCGGGATGTAACGGCCGGGCCATGTCCTTTTCACGTGCTGCAGGAATTCTGTTACACCCCACATCGTTGCCTTCTCGCGGCGGTGTCGGCGACTTTGGGCCATCCGCCTACCAGTTTGTCGATTTCCTTGCCATTGCCCGCCAAGGTCTCTGGCAGGTGTTGCCTTTGGGCCCTCTAGGCTTCGGAAATTCCCCGTACTCAGCGACGTCCGCATTTGCTGGCAATCCCTTGCTCATCAGCCTGGAACGCCTTGCCGATCGCGGATGGATTGATCGCGGCAAAGTGGATGGCATCCCGAGTGCGTCGGGTCCGGTTGAATACGATCGCGTGTTTTCGCGGAAAATGCCGCTGCTCTTCGAAGCCGCGCGCAACTTTCTCAAGTCTGGCTCTGCCGAGGCGCTGCAGCGGTTTGAATCATTTCAAAATGAAACGTCTTGGTGGCTCGACGACTTCGTCCTCTTTGATGCGCTGCGAGCTCGTCAAAAACTCGCGCCTTGGAATGCGTGGCCTCGCGATCTTGCGCAGCGCGATCCGTCCGCTCTGGATAAGGCGCGCAACGAACTGGCCGACGACATTCGCATTCGCAGCGCTCTGCAATTTGCTTTCTACGAGCAGTGGCGTGCGCTGCGGCGTTATGCCGCGGAACGCATGATTCGCGTGGTCGGGGACGTCGCGATCTTTGTGAATCACGACAGCGCCGACGTTTGGACGAACCGCGAGCTATTCCGCCTGAATGGCAACCTTGAACCGGAAGTTGTGGCCGGCGTTCCTCCGGACTTCTTCAGCAAGACGGGCCAGCGCTGGGGAAACCCGCTTTATCGTTGGGACGTGATGAAGCAGCGCGGATATCAATGGTGGATCCGGCGCTTGAGTTGGGCAACGAAGAATTGTGACTACATACGCCTCGATCATTTCCGCGGCTTCGATCAATTCTGGGAAATTCCTGCGGGCGACGATACCGCGGTGAATGGCCGCTGGGTCGACGGCCCGCGGGACGACCTCTTTGCCAGGCTGCGCGAGGCGTTGGGTGGACTTCCGTTCTTTGCCGAAGATCTTGGATATATCACGCCCGAAGTGCATGCGCTTCGAGAACGGCTGCAAATTCCCGGCATGGCGGTATTGCAGTTCGGCTTCGGTGACGAAGGTGCGCACATGTACCTGCCGCATCGCGCCGAGGGTAAAGTCATTTACACCGGCACGCACGACAACGACACCGTCGCGGGCTGGTGGAAATCCGGTGCGTCCGACAACGAGCGCCGAAATGCGGAAGCTTATGTCGGCCGGTGCGACGATGGGATTCATTGGGCCTTCATCCGCGCGGCCCAGTCTTCGCCAGCGAGCCTTAGCATGATCCCTTTGCAGGACGTTCTTGGTCTCGGCAGCGAGGCTCGCATGAATACACCCAGCCTGCAGGGTGGTAATTGGCGATGGCGCTTTGACCAGAGCCAGCTCAGCCGTGATGTGGCGGCAAAACTGGCTCATCTCGCCGAGATCAGCGACCGGCTCCCCAAGCCATTCGCCGCGCCGGATAACGACAACTTCTTTGCGTAAGTCGCGTACGAGACTCCCTTCACCTGCGGCCCAATTTGAATAATCTGTTACAAGCAGCAACATTTTCAGTACTGATCGTGTATAGAAAGAGCGGGGGATGTCGTGAGCGAAGCGATTATCGAAGCCGTCGCAGTCGAAAAGTCTTATCCGCAGCCTGACGGCACGCGAGTACAGATTGTCGGTTCGACGAACTTGGTCGTGGAGTCTGGAAAAATCATTGCCCTGCTCGGTCCCTCTGGATGCGGCAAATCGACCCTGCTCCGAATGCTCACTGGCCTGTCGCTGCCTTCCTCAGGGTCGCTCCTGTGGCATGGCAAGCCGCTGGATGGACAAACCCCGAATGTCGCGATCGTCTTTCAGAGCTTTGCTCTGTTCCCGTGGCTGACAGTTCTCGCAAATGTAGAGGCTCCTCTAGAGGCGAAGGGAGTTGCGGCTGTGGAACGCCGCAAGCGCGCGCTGCGCACGCTCGACACCGTTGGGCTGGATGGATTCGAGACTGCGTATCCGAAAGAACTTTCGGGGGGCATGAAGCAGCGCGTCGGATTCGCACGTGCTTTGGTCGTCGAGCCGGAAGTTCTCTTCATGGACGAGCCATTCTCAGCGCTCGACGTCCTGACCGCTGAGAACCTGCGCAGTGAACTTCTCCAGCTCTGGCTGACGAAGAAGATGCCGACAAGCGCCATCTTCATCGTCACCCACAACATTGAAGAGGCGGTAATGCTTGCGGATCGCGTGATGGTTCTTGGGAGAAATCCTGCGCGTGTTCGCTCAGACTTCAATATTCGCCTGAAGCATCCACGCGAGCGCAAGTCAGCCCGCTTTGTGGAGTTAGTGGATTACATCTACAAAGTCATGACCGAGCCCGAGGCGGAACACTCTTTGCCAGACGCGGAGGCCACGGCGGAAATTATTCTACCTCCGGGCGGGCTGAACAAAGACGCGCTGAAAAAACAGGAAATGCCCATTCGCACCGCCAAGTATCAAATGTTGCCGCATGCGCGCGTGGGAGGCATTGCGGGCTTACAGAGTTGTTGCGAGATCGCGGCGGCCGGGAAGATCTATTCCGGCTGGCGGAAGAATTGGTGATGGACGTCGAAGATTTGCTGCCAATTCTCGAAGCTTGTGTGTTGCTCGGATTCGCCTGGCTGAAAGAGGGCGATGTCGAGATAACGCCTCAGGGGATTCACTTCGCTGATGCGGATATCCAACAGCGCAAGGTCTTGTTCCGGCAGGCTGCGCTCGAGCATGTAACGATCCTCAAACAGATTGACAGCATCCTGAAGCGGAAGTCGGATCACTCGATCGCCGACGAATTTTTTCACGATATTCTCGACGAACACTTCGCTGAAGATGAAGTGCAGCGCCAGTTCGAAACGGCTACCAACTGGGGTCGCTACGCCGAGATTTTTGACTATGACCGCGCCGGTGGGCGGCTCGTGCAAGCCGAGTTACCGGGATCTCCGGCAACGCCCGCCCCGGAACGTTCAAATTCCCCGGATTGACCGTGTTTGAGTTCGAAGCGTCAGCCACATGAAGAAAAACATCAGCCTGCGAGGGTTCTCGGCGTACCGCATCTGGACTCAACTGCCGAGCCTCGAAATTTCGTTTCTACCCGATCTGCTGATGTTTGCGGCGGCAATTGCGTTGTTCTACGGGATCCTCGAAGTGGGGCGCGTTTGGCTTGGCCCGTTCACCCCCGAAGTCGAGATTTCCCACAGCTTGCTTGCGCTCCCCGTGTACGCCGGGTATTCGCTGCTGCGCATTACTCTCGCCTACCTCCTGAGTCTCGCCTTCACGCTCGTCTATGGCTACGTTGCCGCCTACAATCCGAGGGCCGAGCGCTTCATGATTCCGCTCCTCGACGTGTTGCAGTCAATTCCCGTACTCAGTTTTCTTCCCGGAGTCATGCTCGCGATGGTAGCTCTATTTCCTGGCCGGCAACTCGGGGTCGAAGCAGGCGCGATTCTGTTGATCTTCACCGGCCAAGTCTGGAATATGGCGTTCAGTTTCTATGCCTCGTTGAAAAGCATTCCGAAAGAAATGCGCGAGGCCGCAAAGATCTACGGATTCAGTTGGTGGCAGCGCTTTATCGAAATGGAATTGCCGTTCGCCGCCATTGGACTGGTCTGGAACTCGATGATGTCGGTTGCCGGGGGCTGGTTCTTTCTGATGGCCTGCGAGATGTTTGTTCTCGGCGCTCGCGATTTCCGCCTGCCAGGTCTTGGCTCCTATCTACAGACTGCCGCGAGCGCAGGCGACACGCGCTCCATCTTGTGGGGGATTACCACCATGGTGGCGGTGATCGTTTTGCTGGACCAGTTCGTTTGGCGCCCGGTGATCGCTTGGGCCGAAAAATTCAAGGTCGAACAAGTGGAAAGCAGCGATGCGCCGCGCTCGTGGGTGCTTGAGTTGTTTCGCCATTCGCGCGGTTTAAGGCAACTGAGAAGCCGGACACTGGAGCCCTGGGGTGAGCGGCTGATGATGCATTTCTCGCAGCCCGCTGCGGCCGTAGAGCCTGAGAAGCCGCGCGCGACACGGATATGGCTCATGCGTCTTGCGGCCGTGGCGCTCTTGATCGGAATGATGTATGGAATCGTCCGCGTCGTGATGATTCTCGCTGGTTTGGGGTCTGCCGAACTTCGCGAAGCAGGGATCGGACTGGTCGCCACTTTCTTCCGCGTCAATCTCGCTCTCTTGTTGGGAGCCCTCTGGACCATTCCGGCCGGGGTCGCGATCGGCTTCCATCCGAAGCTGGCGCGGATCGCGCAGCCACTGGCGCAGATTGCCGCATCCGTGCCGGCGACCGCGCTGTTTCCTGTTGTTCTGCTGTTGCTGATTCGTGTGGGCGGCGGGCTCGGCGTTGGATCGATCGCGCTCCTGCTGCTGGGCACGCAGTGGTACATCCTCTTCAATGTCATCGCGGGCGCCATCGCTATCCCCACCGATCTCAAGGAATGTTGTTTCGTCTTCAAGCTGAGGGGCATTGAGCGCTGGAAGAAACTGATCTTGCCCGGTATTTTTCCTTACCTCGTCACTGGCCTAGTAACGGCATCCGGCGGTGCCTGGAACGCGAGCATCGTCGCCGAGTATTTTCATTTTAAGGGGCACATCTACACGACGGTCGGACTTGGGGCCACCATCAGCCAGGCTACAGACGATGGCAACTTCAAGCTGCTGCTTGCGGCGACGATCATGATGGCTGCCACCGTCGTGACCATAAACCGTCTCGTCTGGCGCCGAATGTACGCGCTCGCCGAAACTCGCTACCGGCTGGAAACATAGGCTAATCTGATCCTGTCCTCGCGCCTCTCAAACGTTACTTCGAAGCTTCTCCGCATTCCTTATTTCATCGCTTTTTAACTTCGGTTTCACGCTAACGCAACGCAAATCCGGTATCGATGGAGAATGCCATCGCGCCCGATCGAATCAGATGCACCTCCGTCAAGAGCTTTTCCCGGTGCAGCGCGACTTCAGGAAATCTCGCGCAGATTCTCGCCCGTCAACAAGATGAAAGACCTGTACAGGCGAGTACAAGAGTCTCCACAGGGTCTTTGCCTGGAGACTTTGCTCGACGAAATGCAAATCGACTTGCGCATTGATTCCGTTGACCGCGCGCGCATTCCCTTTACAGGTTCGACGGTGGTCGTGGCAAACCATCCTTACGGATTGTTGGATAGCGCGGTTCTCGCGGTTCTGCTGCGCAGCGTTCGGCCGGACATCAAGATTCTTACAAACTCTCTGTTGAGCGACATCCCCGACCTGCAAAGGCATTGCATCTTCGTGGATGCCTTTCAGTCCGATCACTCGAACGAGGTGCAACGCAGGGCCTATCGCGAAGCTCAGGTTTGGTTGCAGCGAGGCGGTCTGCTCGCAGTTTTTCCGGCAGGCGAGGTATCACGCCTGCAAGTGCCGGCCGCGCGCATCGTCGATCCGACCTGGAACGACACCACAATTCGCCTGATTCGCAGAACGCGGGCGGCCGCCTTGCCCGTGTATTTCCCCGGATACAACAATATCGGCTTCCAGCTGTTAAGCATGCTGAATCCGAAAGCACGCACTGCATTCCTCCTGCAGGAATTCTTGCAACAGGAAGGGAAGACTGTGGAGGTACGCGTCGGGGGAGCGGTTCCGGCTGTAGAAATCGATTCCATACCCGATGATCACGATGCAACCGAGTATTTGCGGTGGCGAACATATTTGCTCGCGCAGAGAGGCCGCAAGAACTTTTCGAAGACTCTCAGGTCGCGGTCTCTACCTGCTGTTAAGACTCACCAGTCCGTCGCAGAGGCGATCGATCCGGCCTTGCTCGCGCAAGAAATCCAGAGCCTTCCCGCAAATCAATGTCTCGCCGTGAACGGGGAGTTCGCTGTCTACCACGCATCAGCGCGCGAAATTCCGAACTTGTTATTGGAAGTTGGCCGAGCCAGGGAGGTCACCTTTCGGGCAGCAGGAGAGGGAACCGGGAGAAGCCGCGACCTCGATCGGTTTGACCGTTACTACTCGCATCTTCTCCTCTGGCACAAAACGGCTCAACAGCTGGTCGGCGGCTATCGCATCGGGTGCACCACGGACATTTTGCCGGAGCGTGGGCTTTCCGGTCTGTATACCAGCACGCTCTTTCGATACGACGCGAGACTCTTTCAAAAGCTCGGTCCGGCGCTCGAGTTGGGACGCTCTTTTGTTCGACCGGAATATCAACGCCGTTACGCTCCGTTGCTTCTGCTGTGGAAGGGAATTGCTCGACTGGTTTCGTCCACACCGGAAGTTCCGGTTCTCTTTGGCGCGGTCAGTATCAGTGACGACTACAACGAAGCTTCGCGCGAAATGATCTACCATTATTTCTCGGCGCGGAAACGTGAAGACGATCTTGCCGGATTGATCCAGCCTCGAAGACCATTCCGTCCCGCACTCCTCCGAGGATGGGAATGGCGGAGTATTCTCCCGCTGGTTCGCGATCTCGAACAACTCTCTCAACCAATCACCGACATTGAGAGTGACGGCAAGGGCCTCCCGATCTTGTTGCGGCAATACGCCAGGATCGGCGGCAAAGTTCTGGGATTTAACGTCGATAGAACATTTTCGAATGTCGTCGATGGTTTCGTCGTAGTGGACCTGCGGCAGACGGAACCCGGGGTGCTGGAGCGTTACATGGGGCGGGAGGAAGCCACAGTTTTCCGGCAGGTTCATAACCTTGATTCAATGAGCAGAGATTAGCGAGCCGGGCGCAGGCGGGTTGCTTCGATGGGAATCGCACAAGACTGCTCCGCGTTTTTGAGAGCCGTCTCTAGCTTTTGTCCGATCGAGGTGAGTTCTGTCGTGTTCAACAGTTGCTGGAGACGCTCGAATAATTGACGCTCTTCCTTGCGGATGTGCCCTGACAAGCGCTGCGCAATCGCCGAGATATCCTGAGCAGACATATTGTGCGCCACGGCCACCTCAAATGCCGCGCGCAAAGCCGCATGATCGGACAGCAAGTCTTCGACCAACGGATTCATCTCTGCGAACCGCTGCGCTTCAGGAAATATAATTTCTTCCTCTGCGGCAAAGTGAATCACGATTTCAGTCTTGAATATCTGTGCGATTTCTGCCTGCCATGGGGCTACGTCCCCATCGGCGATGGGCGACGCCCTATCGATCCGAACGCACAAAGCGAGAGCGTGCTGGTGCTGGTGCGACAGCGGAATCAAGTTTTTATCTCGCAGCATATCGTGTCAGTACCTCGCCGTTGCCCGATCTGACGGTGCGGTACCCTCTTCTAAGTTTGGCTCGGCAGCCGGCCGAACGGTCAGCCAGTCCGTTCGAACCCGTTCCCACTCCTGAATTAGCATCCCATTGGCTTCAAAAAAACCACGGATCCGATGCCGTTCCCAGCCTGCGATTTCTTCAAGAATCGGCGCCAACACGGCAAGAGCGCTTGAGCTCAACACCGTACGCTTCGCAATCTGCGAGATGTTGGGCGATTCGGAAACCGCAATGGTCAGCCCGTCGCGCGCATTTATATGAAGCATGACGTGGATGTCAGAGCTGCCGTCGCCCGTATAAACCACGTGATCTGGTCCCGCGACTTGCTTCAGGAGCAAGCTATCGAGCACCGCAACCTTGCCGTATCCGGCGGTTGCGCGAATGATGGTATCGATTTCCCCAGTTGGCTTGTAACGGAACTCGGTTCCGTAGATATGATCGGGAGGAACGATTTCCTCGAGCGCCGACCGAACGATCTCCACCGGCGCCGCTGACAGCACATAGAAATCGAACTGGTGGCCGTCGATTCCTGCATCGAGCAGTTGATATAAGAGCTTGATCTCGCCCTTCAAACGTATCCGCTTGCCAACTTCGCGAAGATGTTCTTTGCGCACCTTGGCGCGAAATTCCGGATCGTGCAGCAACAGATACGCAAGCTCCGCTCCCTGCTGCACCAGATTGATCTTCGCCATACCCTTGGATCGTCGCTCGAACTCTTCGGTAGGAATACCAACGAGTTCGGCCAAAACATAGCCGGAATCGTTAAAGGTAAGCGTTTGGTCAAAGTCGCTCGCGAAAATGTAGCGCCTCAATAAATTGTTTTCTGTCATATAGCTATTGGATCGATTTGATCGGTTGGTGCACCATAAAAAGAATTAATCGCGATTATATGCGCCCATCTAACTGATTGAACAAAAGCCAATCAGAAAGCTGAACGTTAACGGGGGAACCATTGCAAAGTTTGATCAAAGACAATTTTGTCATCGTGACCGGTGGACCGGGCGCCGGCAAGAGCACGCTCATCGATCGCCTTGAACAGCGAGGACTCGAGCGATCCGTGGAAGCGGGACGTGCAATCATCCAGGATCAGATGGCGGTCGGCGGTTCGGCGTTGCCATGGAAGGATGCTGGCCTGTTTGCCGAACTGATGCTCAGTTGGGAGTTGCGTTCCTACCAAATGGCTCAGAGCAAACCTGGTGCTGTGTTCTTCGACCGCGGCATCCCGGATGTTGTTGCATATTTGCGCCTCATCGGTTCAGCAGTACCAGAACACATGCGAAAGGCCGTCGACACGTTTCGCTACAATCGCAGGGTTTTTATCGCTCCGCCGTGGAAAGAAATCTTCCGGCAGGATCTCGAGCGGAAGCAGGATTTCGACGAGGCCGTTCGCACCTACGACTTGTTGGTCGAGACCTACAGATCATGCGAGTATGAGCTCGTCGAAATTCCTCGTCTCTCGGTCGAAGATCGGGTGCAATTCATTCTCGGAAATCTCCCGATCGCTTCACAGCTCTGATCGAAAAGCGGAACTGCCCAAGCCAAGAGACTCCCTGCCAGTTTCGCCATCCCGAGCCGCATGGCTTTACTAAACCGGGCAGCGCGTCCAAAATAGATATTCGACTCAAAACCGAAACAGAGAGAAGGAGCCTCATGGCAGTTGCAACGGGTGAACTCATTCGCGCTATGAACTACGTAGAAGACATCACGGCGACGCTGCGCCGGATCTGCATTTATATTCCGGCCATGGCTCCTGATGAGCGCAAGCGACTCGCAGAATCGCTGCGCGGTGCCGCGGCGTCGGTCAACGCCGCCATTGCGGATCTCGAAAAGGCGGAGAAATAGGTGCCGCAGGTTCAGACCGTTGCCGTCATTGGCGCCGGCATCATGGGGCGTGGCATCGCCCACGCAGCCGCGCTTGGCGGTTATCGCACCATTCTTGAAGATCTACTTCCCGGAGCTCTGCGTAAGGCAGAGTCGGAAATCCGGGCAAATCTCGATAAGGCTGTCGAACTTGGGAAGGTGACCGCCCCCGACGCGGACTCCGCGTTCGGACGTCTCGAATATGCGGGCTCCGTCGAAGAGGCCGCACGCGAGGCCGATCTGGTCATCGAGGCCGTTCCGGAGGAGATGGAGTCGAAGATTGAAATCTTCACTCTGCTCGACAAGATCTGCCGTCCCACCACGATCCTCGCCTCGAATACTTCCTCGATGAGCGTTACCGAGATTGCCAGTGTTACGTATCGCGCCAAAAAGTGCGTCGGCATGCACTTCTTCAATCCCGTGCACAAGATGAAGTTGCTGGAGATCGTTCGCGCGCTTGAGACCGACGATGAGACTTTGGTCACAGTCGTCGAAGTTGGAAAGCGCATGGGTAAAGATGTTGTCGTGATCAAGGAATCGCCCGGATTCATCACGAGCCGGATCAATGCCATGATCGGCAACGAAGCGTTCTACATGCTGCAGGAAGGAATCGCGTCTGCGGCCGACATCGATAAGGCCTTGAAGCTGGGCCTGAATCATCCCATGGGCCCGTTCGAACTGGTCGATCTCGTGGGCCTTGATACCCGCCTCAGCATTCTCGAATACCTGCACAAATCGCTTGGCGACAAATATCGCCCCGCGCCCTTACTCGTGCAGTATGTCAAAGCCGGCCGTCTGGGCCGCAAATCAGGCCGCGGAGTTTACGACTATCCGGAAGCAAAGGACAACAAGTCCGCTGCGCAACTCGATCCGGCCGCAACCAGGAAATAGATTCTGTCCACGTCGAGCGCGGGATGCGGGCTATCGACGGCCGAAACTCAGTCCTGCGAGCGTCTGAACCCTTTCATCGCCAATTCCCTTGCTTCCAACAAGGACTTGAAAACTTTCCCCGATCCCGGCGGGAGTAACTAAATGTTTCAGTTGCAAAGCAACTTTCGCGCGCTCCTGCGGTAGGCGGCAATCTTCAAACGCGTCTGCAAACTCGTTCGCCTCGCCAATCCCCATCAGAAATTGCGATTGCGTGGTCAGTTTCCGCATCTGCAAGCCTTGCTTTTCTGCCGCGGCTGCAATGGCCGTAAAGTTCACGTCGGCTGTAATGTCCTGTTCGCCCGGAGCCTCGTATGGATTCTCACTCACCGAATGCTGGCGAATCGCCTTCACCGTTCCTCGATGGCGTCCAGCGAGTAGCTCTTCACGGGTATATCCGTAGTCGATGACGACGACGAATCCTCTTTCGATTTCAGCGGCTGATTCCATTACGATCTGAGAAGCCAAGGGTATTTCGACACGCTCATCTTCTTCCGGATGCACGGAGTAGCGATCCAGAAATTCGAGTTCTTCTGCTGAAGTCGCAGACCAACTTTCCACGAACCGTCCGTTGCCAGTGCCGATGCGCAGCGATCCATGGCAACTGCCAATCTCGACTGGCAACGCGTCGAAGAATTCATTGGCGAAGATAATCGCCGGACCATCGATCCGATCGTGCTCCGCCGCGAACGCTGCCTTGCCGGAGCTGAAGTACTGGCTCAAGGTTTGTCCGATCCGTTCACGCAGCAAGGGCGATTGCTCGACGAGCACGTATTGCACTGCTTGAAAGAATTCAGGAAATTTCTTCGCCGACCAATCCAGCACATCCTGCGCGAACAATCCGCGTCCTGGTCCAAGTTCCCTTAACGTGATGCGCCCGGGGGAACCAAGCACGCGCCACATCTCGTCGAATTGGCGCGCCAGCAACCGTCCAAAGACCGCGTGGATATCGCTCGAGGTATAGAAGTCGCCCGCCTTGCCAAACTGCGCCGCGTTGCGCGAGTAATAGCCGAGCTCCGGATGGTAGAGGCACAATTCCATGTACCGCGAGAAGGGAATTGGCCCTCGCTCGTGAATCTCTCGTTCAATGATCTGTCGCAGTCCGTTCACAGGCCTTTTCGCTGCCGGTCGGCGCGATCTTGTGGAGTGCGAATAAACATCTCGACAAAGTAATCGTGCAGAGCGTCGTAAAGCTGGCGCTGAAAGCTCCACTCAAACTGCGGATCATCGAGGTCCCGGGGATGCAAATCAAAGTAATACGTGTGGACGGGAACGGTTTCGTCTTTGAACTTGATGATGACCTCGACGCCCTCTCCCTTACCGCGCGCCGAGAAGTTCAGCAGCGGATGCTCATACAGATGTAATTGAGAGAGTACGCGGTCGAGGCGAGCGGTTTCTGGCACCACGCGATTGTAGCGAATGCCTGAACAACTCAACCACAGAGACCGATCCGCTTCTAGAGATACTCAAGCATGGGCGAGCCTCCAAGAGATACACGAGGCGAATGTTTTGTCCGAAATACATGATGGGCAGTTAGCCGTGCCCAGTTTCGTGCTTCGTGCGCGCAAAATAATGCCCCCACGCCTCCGGGGAGGAGCGTGGGGGCACCCGGGTAACGTTCAGGCGAGGGGTCTCAATCCCGCCTAACCATCTGATCAGAAATACGCAGCCGGACACTCAAAAGTTCCCGCTGGCATGTACCCAATTAGACCCACGAAAATCGAAAAAGGTTAGCCGGACGCAAGCGCATTTACGAATCTGGGACGAAAGGCTGGAGATTGGAGTTCACCGACGAACGGCCGATAGTGAAACGTAGAACCTGAATTGGAAAGCAGACCGAGGGCTGAAATTCAATGGAATCCGCGCATGTGGGCGACGATCGCGGCGGAAAGAACATCTTGAACTTGAGCACATCTGCCGAATATTCAATCGATCTTGAGGAGCACCTTGTTTTGGTCAGGTTCGGAGAGAGAATTCGACCGCAGGATATCGGTAACTATGCGAAGCATCTGAAGATGAACCCGTTATTTGAAGCCACGTTTTCAGAGATCGTGGATCTCCGCGATGTAGAAGAGATTGAACTCCAAGCGGAAGATTTTCTGGAGCTTGCCGATAAAATTGATCCTTTTTCGCTCACCGCCAAACGTGCGTTCGTAGTCAAAACGACTCTTCAGCGCCATGCGGCCGGAATGCACAAGATTCTGCGATTTCATCGAAGCATCGAGATTTTCGAGTCGCTCGAAGAAGCGCAAGCATGGGTTCACACGAATCCTAGCTGATTGATCATTCAATCTTGCTCGCGGCGCTTATTGCTGCTTTTCCTTCGGCCGCTCGAAGGCCTTCTGCAGATACTTGCGGGCTTCTTCGAGAGCGCCGAAAGTATTGTCGTTGGTCTGCAGGGCCTGGCGATATTCGTCCACTGCGCGCTCGCGCTGTCCTGTGATGTCGAAAATCTTGCCCAGCTGGATGCGGCTCCAGACTTCGGTCCATCGCGGATCGCCGTCGCCGTTGATGGCCTCGCGATAGGCGTTGGCGGAAGATTGATAGTTCCGCTGGATGAAGAAGACTTCCGCCACGCGGTAGTGCGCCAGCGAGCTGTTTTTGTTCAGGTCGAGTGCTTTGTTGAATTCCGTCAGGGCGCCCGAAAGATCTCCCTGTTGCTGCATGGCTTGTCCACGCAGGATCGAAGCGCGCAGCTTCACGTCGCTGGAGTTCGTCAGCACGTGATGATCGGGATCGACGGATATGCGGCGAGGGCGCCCGAATGTCTCGATTGAAAATGGAGAATTCGTGCCTACAACCTCGATGCGCTTGTTTTCCGTGCGGCCGTCGGTGTCGATCTTCAGGTCGACGGGCATGCGGAACAGATCAAGATCCTGCGAGATTTCGCCGGTCACACGGAATCCGGGAAGCTTTTCCTCTTTGGGATTCTGCGCGGCCGCCCCGCCCAAGCGGTAGGTCGTGTACTTCACCTTGAACTCAGGAGCGCCGGTGGAATCCAGCCACTGCGAGAAGAACCAGGTAAGCTGCTGCCCGTAGTTTTTCTCGGCGATCTCCCGGAAGTCATCGGTGGTTGCGGATTTCCCCGCGAACGCGCCGGCGAATTCGCGCATGGTCTTGTTGTACTTGTCTTCGCCCAACACCCAGCGCAGCATGTGCAGGATCATCGCGCCTTTGTCGGTGGAGAGCGACTGGAACTCCGTGGAGTAGATGTCCAGTTTGCTCGCGCTGGAAAGCGGCACCGTGTCATACGCCAGCGCGCCGACCGACATATCCTTTACAGCCTCCTCCAGTCCGGCCGCCCCGGCGGCATTTTCCACGTACATGGCTTCGGAGTAGCGGGAGAAGCCGTCGCTGATCCACCAGTCATCTTTGGTGGCCGGGCTCACCGAAACTCCCCACCACTGGTGCGCAATTCCGTCCGCCAACAGTCGGTAGTTTGTTTTCTCGGTGATCGAAGGACTGGCGAGCCCAACAATCTCAGGAGCCCAGGTGTACGGCAGCGTGTCCCCGGGAATCTCCACGACATTCAGTCGCTGTGACGGCGCAAGACCATAGAGCGTGATGTAGTAAGTGAACTCTTGAACCGCCGTTGTTGTGTACGCGGGTGCCAGACTCTGGTGTGTCGGCTTGAAGAAAACGTGAAGATCCATGCCCGCTTCGTCACTCTTGTATTCCTGAAAAACGCCGGCAACGATGGTCCCGGGAAAGCTGGGCTTCTCGGATACGAACGTGAAAGTTTTGGTCGGGAGAATGCTGGTATTTGGTTTGTTCGATGCTGCGTGATCTACAGTCGAGACCTTGCCACTGCCGATCACGAGCATATGCGCCGGAAGGGTGATATGAATCGTTGACGTGAAGCGATTCAGCCCGTACCCGCTGACCGGAAACCACCGTCCCGCATAGAGGAGATACGTGGTGTCGTCACCAATGTAGGCCAGGTTTAGCCCGGGCACCGGGCTATTGTCCGCGTTTTCTAAACGGCCTTCGTATTCGAAAGTCAGAGTCGTCGACGAATCTTTGGTCAAGCCTGCCGGCAGCGGTACTCGAACGGTCGAATCCTGGGTCACCCGCTCGGCCGACAAAGGCTGATTCTTTTCGTCGGACACCTTAGTCACGCGCAGGTCATTGTGCAGTTCAAAGACGGCTACGCTGATGTCCTGTAGCGCGGTGAACTTGACCTTGGCTTTAGCGGTGATTTGGTGGAGATGCGGGTCGAGAGTCGCGTCGATCTGGTAGTCGTCCACGCGAAGGCGGGCCTTCTCCGCAGCCTGGGACGGCAGGGCGAGCGATACCAGTAACGCTAAAGTCAGAGAACTCGTTAGGACGCTCAAGCGGCGCCGCAGGTCTATCGACATTCAGGAGAATCTCCGGGAAATGATAACCCATTTCCTATGATGAAGATTCTGACCCAAAAGATGCTGGGAGCACAAGGTTTAGCAGCAGAACGATGTCAAGAACTTGTCATTTCAAGAGCCGAAAACGGGGTTTAGCGGCATACGAGGTAGAAAGCCGGACCAGGTGGCTTCGCTCTCCAGAATCACACGGACGGCGGACGATAACGGCAGATTCTTTACCTCGCCTTCTTTTGAAGGAGGGTAAGGATTATGTCCGCAGCGCGATCTGCTGGATGGCGCGCGGGTCCGGCGGTTGGTGGGGGGCGCAGCCGGGATTTAACTCGCGCCAATCCCTCCAGCATGTGCTCCCGAGGCGACCCGTCCGGAAGAATGCTGCTCAGATGGTCGACAACGTTTTGCGCCGTGAAGTCGTCCTGGACCAACTCGGGGACAACGTCGTCTTCCGCGATCAGGTTCACCATTGCGAAGCGGGTGACCTTCACTCTGGGTTTGCCCAGTAGGTACGTCAGCGGCGACACGCGGTAGACCATGACAAACGGCGTGTTCATCATCGCGGCTTCCACTGTGGCCGTGCCGCTGGCGATGATTCCCGCCCGCGAGTGCCATAATGCCGGGAGCGATTCCGGCACCAATGTGATCTTCTGGGCGCCGATGAGGTTTTGTAGAAAGCTACGGTCGAGCGTCGGTGCAATGGGAAGGAGAAATTCTAATGCCGATCCGAGGAGTGCGGCGGATTTCAGCATCTCCGGCAGATTCATCCGCACCTCTTTCACGCGGCTGCCCGGCATTAAGGTGATCCACAATTTCGCCGGATCCAACCGAAATTGCGCCGCGTAGTCTGAGCGTTCGATAGCCGGATGAGACAACTCAGCCAACGGATGACCAACGAAGGTCGCATCCACCCCCCGTTCGCGGTAGAAATATTCTTCGAACGGAAAGATTACCAGCGCTGTGTCGATGTAATCGCGCAGAAGACGAACGCGACCCTGACGCCACGCCCAGAATTGCGGGGCGACGTAATACACGGTCGGGATCCCGCGCTTTTTCATTTGCCGCGCGACCCGCCAGTTGAATGCCGGCGAGTCAATCACGATGGCGAGGTCGGGCTTGCGTCGATCGGCCTCGCGAATCAGGCGACGGTACAAGCTGAGAATCTTTGGCAGTCGACTGAGGATTTCAGTGATCCCAACGACGGCTAGATCTCGCGTATCAACGATCGTGTCGCATCCCGCCGCCCGCATCCGATCGCCACCCACGCCGAAGAATTCCAAGGTGCGATCTCGTGTGGGGACAGATGCCTCCGGGTGTCCCGCCGAGCGAAGATCCGCAGGCTGTCCGTTAGCTGCCCGGCGCAAAGCTTCGATGAGCTGTGCGCCGTACATTTCACCAGAAGCCTCGCCGGCCGAGATCAGGATTCGCAAGTGAGCATTGTAGCAACCGAGAATCACTCAGAAAGGGGACTGGGACTTACGGAAAATCCGAGACAGGAAGGTAAGTGAGGAGACCTCACAGATCATTTGTGGACAGCCGCCCTCGGCTGTCCACACGCAGCGCAGTTGCGCAGGGTCTTGGAGTTGGCAGCATGACCGGATGGTTCACCTTCGCGAGCACGAACGCCCGCGCTCCCCAATGTTCTAGTCGTCGGCGCTGACGGCGGTCTCAGGCTCTTCGGAATTCCCCGCCGCGATCTCCTGATCTTTGTATTGAAGTTGGTACAGCTTGTAGTAGATGCCGCGATTGGCCAGCAGTTCCTGGTGTGTGCCCATCTCGCGAACCTGACCCTTGTGCATCACGATGATCTTGTCGGCCCGCTGAATAGTCGACAGCCGGTGCGCGATGATCAGCGAAGTGCGTCCTTCGACCATGCGGTTCAGCGCATCCCGCACCTTAAACTCGGTTTCGGTATCGACGCTCGAAGTCGCCTCGTCGAGGATCAGAATCTTTGGTTCGTGCGCGAGAGCGCGCGCGAAACGAAATGAGTTGCTTCTGCCCGGTCGAGAGTGTTGATCCGCGCTCGCGAACTTCTTCGCCGAAGCCTTTGGGCAATCCGCGGACGAAGTCGGCAAGATTCACGTCCTCCGCGGCCTTCTGCACCTGTTCATCCCGAATTCGCGCAGTCCCCATGCGGATGTTGCCGCCGATCGTTCCCGTGAACAAGAACGGGTCCTGCAGTACCACTCCGAACCGGCTGCGGAGATCGATCAAGTCCATTTCCTTCACATCGACGCCGTCGATGCGGACCGCGCCCTTCTGCACGTCGTAGAAGCGCATCAGAAGAGAAATCAGCGTCGTTTTACCCGCGCCGGTATGGCCGACGACGGCGACGGTCTCTCCGGGTTCGATGGAGAAGCTGACATCGCGGAGAACCCAATCGAGCTGGGAGGATCCATTGTGGCCATTTCCACCCGCCGGCGAGCCTCGCTCTACCGGAACGGCCGAAGCGTCGCGTCGCTGCATGGTCCACCTCGCGGTAAGCGAACCAGACGTGCTCAAAGTCGATGCGGCCGGGACCTGCTGGTTTCTTCGTGACCGCGGGAGTCACAATGTCTACCGGCGTAGTCGACAAGCTTGAAGATGCGTTCGCTGGCAGCCATCGCCGACTGCAGGATGTTGTACTTCTCGCTGAAATCCATGATGGGGCGGAAGAAACGCATCGCGTACTGCGTGAACGCGATCAGCACGCCCAGCGATGCCGCGGTCGCCACCAGATGAAACGACACCAGCGAATGGCGAGTGAAACTCGATCGAAACGCTCTTCACGGAGAAGCCCGCGATCACGTCCAGGCCGCCATACCAGATCACGCAGGCGATCGCGACCGCCGAAAAGAAATCAACGACCGGATAGTAGACGGCGTACGCGATGATCGCGTCTTTAAACGCGTCCATGTGGCTGCGGTTGATTTCCGAAAAACGCTGGTACGCCTTGCGCTCGCGGTTGAAAAGCTGCAGCACGACCATGCCGCTGACATGTTCCTGCAAGTACGAATTGATCCGCGCGATGGCAGTGCGAATGCGCCGGTAGGAGTCGCGAACTTTGTCGCGAAAAATCTTGGTCGCGACCACGATGAACGGCAGCACGGCGAACGTGATCAGCGCCAGCTTCCAGTTCATGCACAGCATGATTCCGAGAATGCCCGCCAGCACGAAAAAGTCTTCGAAGATCGATACCACGCCCGAGGTGAACATTTCGTTCAAGGCGTCAACGTCGGTGGTGACGCGCGTGACCAGCCGGCCGACCGGATTCTTGTCGAAGAAGGCCACGTGCATGCGCTGCAAGTGGCGGAAAATCTGGCTGCGCAGATCGAACATCACCTTCTGCCCGGTCCACTGCATGAAGTAGGTCTGCAGAAATTCGAGCACGAATGAGAAGCCCAGCAGGCCGAAGTAAATGCACGAAATCTGTGCAATGCCACGAGTCGGGACGGGACTGAGCCAATTCCAGAATCCAGCAGTGTTCTTGACGGGCGCAAGATAACGGTCGACGGCGACCTTGACCAGGTACGGGCCGAGTACGTCGGCGAAAGACTTGAAAATAATCGAACCAATAGCCACGGCGACCTGCCAGCTGTAAGGGCGCAGGTATTTGAGCAGACGCCGCATCAGGCGGCTGTCGTACGCTTTGCCGAGTACTTCCTCTTCTTGAGCCATCAGTCCTGGTTAAACGAAGCTTGATCCGTCTGGTCGAACCCGCGCATTCGCAAATGCGCTATGCATAAGGGTACCTCAAATAGATGGCCCAACCAGCCGCGGGGATGGAAAAGCTTTTGGAGTGGGATAATGAACCAGTGCCGCTGGGAATCTACATTTCCGTGCCGTTCTGCCGCACCAAGTGCAGCTACTGCAACTTCGCCTCCGACGTGTTTTCTCGCACCCTGTTTGAGCGCTATGTGGACCGCGTCTGCGCCGACATTTCGAATGCCCGTAGCATGCGCACGAGATGGGCGGACGTTTCGAGAACGAAGTGGATTCCATCTACCTCGGCGGCGGCACTCCGACCGTTCTGGACGGCCTGCAGCTCAAACGCATGTTCGATGCTGTCCGGGCTGAATTTTCTATTCGTCCTGACGCGGAGATCACGGTCGAGTGCGCTCCCGGAACTCTGACTCCGGCTGTGCTCGAAACGTTGCTCGAGTGCGGCGTCAATCGCGTTAGCCTGGGAGTGCAGTCTTTTGTGGACGAAGAAGCGCGCGCCGTCGGGCGCATCCACAAGACGGTCGATGGTTCTGGAAGACATCGCCCGCCTGCGAGCCGATGGAGTGACGAATATCAATATCGACTTGATCGCAGGGCTGCCGCATCAGACTGCCGAGAGTTGGAAAGAGTCGCTGGCCGAAACCGTTACTGCAGGCGCTCCGCACGTGAGCGTCTACATGCTTGAAGTCGATGACGAATCGCGCCTTGGCCGCGAGTTGATTGCCGGCGGAACCCGCTATCACGCACATTTTGTCCCCGACGAAGATGCCGTCGCCGACTTTTACGTCATGGCCTGCGAATTCGCTCGATGCTTCAGGAATTCCGCAATACGAGATTTCCAATTTCGCGCGTCCAGGATTCGAGTCGAAGCACAACCTGAAATATTGGACGCGCCAGCCCTATCTCGGCTTTGGCGTCGACGCGCACTCGATGCTGCAGTCAGCGGAAGATGCCGTCGCTGCAGTCCGGTTCAGCACAGCGGACTGCTTTGGAGAAATTTAGCGCTGGTTCAGCGTTGCAGAAGACCGGTGTCACTCGGGCGGAAGCCATGGAAGAATCTTTCTTCCTGGGATTGCGCCTGAATCGCGGCGTGGATCTGCGAAAACTTGAGGCCGATTTCGGAGCAGGCCAGTTGCACGAAGTCCGTTCGACGCTCGCAGATCTTGTTTTCGAGATGGACTGATTGAACAGGATGGTGACAGTATTCGATTGACACCGCGCGGCCGCCTGCTTTCGAACGAAGTTTTCCAACGGTTTCTTGCTCTCTCCGATGCAAGCTGCTCGTTAGTGCCAAAAAATCCAAACCATCCGGTCGGTTGGCACGACGACGCAAATGCGTCAAATTCGCCAGTGTTCATGCGGCTCTTGCAACCGTTCCGCTTTCTCCGGCGGTAACTTTTTGATCTTCCTGACGCTATGGTCTAATCAAATTTCAGGCCCCGCATGGGCGCCGACACTCGCAGCACCCGTTTTCCGCCGGAGGGCCCTTGGATTTCCAACTGAACGAAGAGCAACTGCAGTTGAAGAAGAGCGTGCGCGAGTTTGCCGAACGCGAAATCAAGCCCAACGTCATGACGTGGGACGAGGCCGGAGAGTTTCCTCTCGCCACGATCAAAGAACTGGGCAAGTTGGGCATGCTGGGGATCGTCTTTCCGCAGGAGTACGGCGGCGCAGGCATGGGGTATGTCGAGTACGTCACCGCGATCGAAGAACTCTCCCGCGTCGACGGTTCTGTCGGCATCATCGTGGCCGCGCACACGTCGCTCTGCTCGAACCATATCTATCTTGCCGGCAACGAAGCGCAGAAGAAGAAGTACGTCAGCAAGCTTGCGACCGGAGAATTCATCGGCGCATGGGGATTGACGGAGCCATCGTCCGGATCTGACGCCGGCAGCGCGCGCATGACGGCCGTGCGCAAAGGAAACAACTGGGTGCTGAACGGCACCAAGACTTTTTGCACGAACGGCCACTACGCCGACGTGATCGTGGTCCTGGCCGTCACCGACCGCGCGGCGCACACGCATGGTATTTCGGCGTTCGTCGTCGAGAAAGACACCAAAGGATTCCGTCCTGGCAAGAAAGAAAACAAATTGGGCCTTCGGGCCAGCGATACGGCCGAACTGATTTTCGAAGACTGCGTGATTCCCGCCGAAAATCTGCTGGGCGGCGAAGGGCAAGGTTTCCCGGATGCAATGCGCGTGCTCGATGGCGGCCGCATTTCGATTGCGGCTTTGTCCCTGGGAATGGCCGAGGGCGCCTACGAAGCGGCATTGAAATATTCGAAACAGCGCCACCAGTTCGGCAAGGCGATCAGCGATTTCCAGGCGATCCAGTGGAAGCTCGCCGACATGGCCACCGAGATCGATGCAGCCCTGCTGCTTACCATGCGTGCGGCGTCGATGAAAGATGCGGGCATGAAGACCACGCAGGAATCGTCGATGGCCAAGCTTTACGCGAGCGAAGTGGCCGTCCGATGCGCCAACGAAGGCGTCCAGATTCACGGCGGCTACGGCTTCATCAAGGACTATCCGGCCGAGAAGTTTTACCGCGACGTGAAGCTCTGCACGATCGGAGAGGGAACCAGCGAGATTCAGCGCCTGGTCATCGCTCGGCAGCTACTCAAGGACTAAGCCGCCTCCACTTTCTTCGATTCCCGGAGAAGTGGAGTTTCAATTCCCCTACTGCTGAAGTTTTAGTTTGCCAGCCACTGCTTTACACTGACTGGTTGAGCCCTGATCTCCAGTCTTCGATTGCCGCGCTTCGGTCGGGCGATGTGCGGGCTTTGTCTCGCGCCATCTCGATCGTGGAGAATCGTGCGCCGGGCTCTTCCGACTTGCTGAAGGCTCTGTTTCCGCACGCGGGCAAGGGCCGCATTATCGGTCTGACTGGCGCGCCCGGAGCGGGGAAGAGCACGCTCGTTGATCAACTCGCCCGTCATTATCGTAGAAGGGAACGTACGGTCGGCATCATCGCCGTCGATCCCACGAGCCCCTACACCGGCGGGGCAATTCTCGGCGATCGCATTCGCATGCAGGATCATTTCGCCGACTCTGGAATTTACATCCGCAGCATGGCAACGCGCGGATCGCTCGGCGGCCTCGCTCGAACCACCGCCGATGTCGCCACGGTGCTCGATGCCTCGGGCCGCGATGTGATCCTCATCGAGACCGTCGGCGTGGGCCAGGATGAAGTCGATATCGTGCGTCTTGCCGATATCACCGTCGTGATTCTTGTGCCGGGCATGGGCGATGATGTGCAGACGATCAAGGCTGGCATCATGGAAATCGCCGATATCTTTGTGATCAACAAGAGTGACCGGGAAGGAGCCGAGCGCGTCGAGCGGGAAATTCGCGCGCTGCAGTCGCTCGCGATGCGACACGACGGATGGACTCCCCCAATCGTGAAGACCGTCGCCAGCGAAGGGACAGGCGTTCAAGAATTGGCAGCCGCGATCGAGGCCTACGAAAGCTATCTGCAAAAGGACAATCGGGCTCTCAAAAAGAGTGTAGAAAACTGGCAAGAGCGCCTCGTAGAAATGCTCCGCGACGTGATGCTCGAGAAGGCTCGAGCGCAACTGGGAGCCGGCAAAGTACGAGACCTTGCGCAGCAAGTTGTGGAACACAAGCGCGATCCCTACACGCTGGTCGAGGAGATCGTCGCGCAAGCGGTGAAGCAGGGATAAAGCGATTTCCGACTAGAGATTTCAGATTGCAGATTTAAGCCGGAACGGCGCGGCAATCGGCAATCTAAAATCTTCAAGCAACTTGCGCTCGGGGGCAACGTGGAATTCAGCATCGATCATCTCGGCATCGCGGTGAAGTCGCTGGCGGCCGCGAAGTCGATCTATGAAAGGCTCGGGCTCAACGTGTCCCCGGAAGAGACGGTCGAGCAGGAAAAAGTTCGCCTGGTGATGGTGCCTGTCGGCGAGAGTCGCCTCGAACTTCTGGAAGCGACTTCAGACGATTCCACCATCGCGAAGTTCATCGCCAAACGAGGCGAGGGTCTGCACCACGTCTGCCTTAAAGTTCCGGATTTACCTGCCGCGGTTGCGCGCCTGAAGGCGGACGGCACGCGTCTCGTCTCGGAGGAAATCAAGACCGGCGCTGGTGGACATCAATATGTTTTCGTTCACCCCTCCAGCACGGGTGGCGTGCTGCTGGAACTGGTGCAGGCGTAAGAGCCCAGAAGCGGCCGCTGATTTGCGCGGATCACCACGGATTAATGAACCCATGCTTCTTCTAGTTACTGACACGTCGGGCAGAATGGGCAACGTCGCGCTCGTGCAGGCGGAGTCTGCTTCTTCGGACAGCGTTCAATTGATCGAGGCTGCGCCGCTTTCAGGCGGAGCTTTTTCCGCGCAGCTGGTCCCGCAAATCGCGACGCTTCTTGCCAGGCACCACTTCAGCAAGACGGACATTCACGCCTTCATCGTCGTTGCCGGGCCCGGCTCTTTCACCGGATTGCGTGTTGGACTTGCCGCGATCAAGGCGCTCGCAGAAATTCTCGCCAAGCCAATCGTCCCCGTATCGCTGCTGGAGGTGGTCGCGGTGGCTTCCGGTCGTGAGGGCAAGATCGTGGCCATTCTCGATGCCGGTCGCGGCGACGTCTACGCGGGGCAATATGAGATTGCCGGAAATGTCGTTCGGTTGCTGCGCGAGCAATTGGTTTCGAAGCATGAATTGGCAGCCGCGTCCGAGGGATTTGTCGTCGCCACTCCCGACCCTGCGCTCGCGACGGTCGCCCGTGATTTCGCCTTGCCGGTAGCCGAGATTGCTACAGTCGATGCAGCGATGATCGCGCGCCTTGGTTTGAAAAAGCTGCTGGCCGGCGAAACCGTCGCTCCCGACCTTCTCGACGCGAATTACGGCCGCCGCTCGGACGCAGAGATTTTCATAAAAGGGAACTAGCTCGGCAACTTGTTGCTGCGAGTTTCGTCGATCGTCTTTTGCCGTGGACAGATCGTTCACAATACGAAAAGCAATTCCTGCCGACATTCCTGCGATGATGGCCTTGGATCGCGAGTCGCCCACCGCCGCGCATTGGAGCGAAAGTCAATATCGCGACCTGGTCGAGTCCGAACGGCTCGCGCTGTGCGCTTGCGCCTCGCAGAATCCCGGTGCCGTTTCTTTCCCGCCTGAATCGCGCTCTCAAACGCTACTGGGATTCATTGTGGCTCGCCCCATCCCCCCTGAATGGGAACTCGAGAACATCGTCGTTGTACCGTCGTCACGCCGGGCTGGACTCGGCAGGCAGCTCTTGAACGCGTTCCTCGTCGAGGCTCGCAAAACGGCTAGCGAAGCAACGAGTGCAGCAGTGTTTCTGGAGGTTCGCGAGTCGAACCAGGCCGCCCGTTCGTTCTACGAGTCGGCAGAATTTGAGCAAACCGGACGCCGCAAGTCGTACTACAGCGAGCCTTTAGAAGACGCGATTCTTTACCGCCTCAAGCTGGGCTAAAGAATTCTCACAGTGAGACTGCACCACTTTTTTGGCATTGAACGCCCTTTCCCCCTGTGCTACCTTGAGCCCATATCCCGGTTGGAGGTCTGCTGGATGCTGACTTCGAGAGACCAACTCCTTACCAGTCACGATGAATTTCGCCGGCTGGTTCAGGAGCACACGCAATATTCGCAACGCCTTGATTCACTCACCCAAAAACGTTACCTCAGCGAAGACGAGAAGCTCGAAGAGGTTCGCCTCAAGAAGCTGAAACTCCGGCTCAAAGATCAGATGGAATCGATCGAGCGCGAGCACCGGATGCAGTACGGCGTTAACGTAGCCTAAAGCTGTTCCTGGCTGACCGATGGCGGCTCCGGCTGCCTGGGAGAAATGTACCCACCGCAGGGCGCGAGAACGCGCCTTTTGTTATTTATACTTGCGAGCCTCTGGCTGGGTTCTGGCGCTCCATGCGCCTCGCGCCAGCTATAATTGTGCTACTCCCCATGGTTCGCGATGGATACTATTACGCGCTTCCTTTGATCGCCGCCGGCATTCTGCTCGGCTGGCTGACCAGGCCGCTGTGGGCGATCATTCCTTTCCTGCTGGCTCTTTTCTTCCTGTGGTTTTTCCGCGATCCTGAGCGCGCCATTCCGGATTCTCCCGGTGCGGTGGTGTCTCCGGGCGACGGGAAGATTACGAGCGTTTCCGCCGCGAATGTTGGCGGCCGGGAATGGCTTCGCTTCAGCATCTTTCTGAGCGTGTTCAACGTCCATGTGAACCGTTCTCCGATTGCCGGCGTCGTGCGCGACGTGCGCTACCACCGCGGCAAGTTTCTGAACGCAATGAACGCCGTTTCAGCCGAAGAAAACGAACAAAATGTTGTCACCGTTGAGGGCGATGGCCACACTGTGATCTTCAAACAGATCGCCGGCCTCCTGGCGCGCCGCATCGTTTTCAATCAGAAAGTTGGAGACCGGCTGGAGCGCGGCCAGCGCGTGGGACTGATCAAGTTCGGGTCCCGCGTGGACGTTCTGCTCGACGCATCTTCCACGGTCAACGTGAAGGTTGGCGACACGGTGAAAGGCGGAGCCAGCGTGCTGGCGTACCTCCCGCAGCGAACGTTGACGGCAGCGGGAACCGTGTCTGCTGGCGAGAGGGCGCACTGATGGATCAGGGCTTTACCAGACCGCGGCGCAGGATGAGCAAGGGGATGTACATCCTGCCGTCCTTGTTCACGACCGCGAATATGGCGCTCGGGTTTTACGCCATCCTCGAGGTCATGCACGCGTCAGCCATCGACTTTTGGCACCTCGATAATGCGGCGAAGGCAATTGGATTTGCCGTTCTCTTTGACGGGCTCGATGGGCGCATCGCTCGCATGACGGGCACGACCAGCGATTTTGGTCGCGAGCTCGATTCATTGGCGGACGTGATTACGTTTGGCGTCGCTCCGGCCATGCTCGCCTGGACTTGGGGATTTCACCTGATGCCTCCATTGATGTTGGGCGAAGGCCCGTGGCACATCAAGCTGCCTCAACTGGGCGCGATCGCAAGCTTTCTTTTCCTGATCGCGGGGGCAAGCCGGCTGGCGCGCTTCAACATTTCGGGCAATCCACAGCCGTCGAATCCGGGGCGTCCGGGCAAGAAATATTTTGTCGGCATGCCGATCCCGGCAGGAGCGGGCGTGATTGCGGCGGTTGTTCACTTCGAGGCAGGAGAACCGGTCGCCGCTGCTTACACCGCTCTCGCATGGTCCGCTATGGTCACTACCGTGGGCTATCTGATGGTGAGCACGTGGCGCTTTTACAGTTTCAAGGACATTGATTTCCGTTCGCGGCATCCCTTCCGTCTTATCGTTGTTCTGGCAGCCGTGTTTGCGTTGATCTTCGCGTACTCTCGCAAGATGCTTTTTGCCATCGCATTGGTCTACATGATTTCCGGCGTATTCTGGCGCTTGCAGTGGATTTTCCGCCGCCGTCCTGATCCCCCGCCTCCGTCTTACAAGGAGGCTTCGCAGACCTCATGACTGAGTCCGTCAAACCTGTACCCGCCACCTCATCCGCAGTCTCACGCGGCAAGCTCTACCGCGCCGCCATCGTCGGCGCCGGGTCGCTGAAGGGCAAGGAAGTCGCCGAGGTTCTCAACGAGCGAAACTTTCCCGCCGCCGACATTCGCCTGCTCGATGACGACGAAGCCATGGGGCAACTCGAAGCAATGGGCGATGAAATCAGCTTCATCCAACGTGTGCGTGCCGAACAGTTCGAGCATGTGGATTTCACCTTCTTCGCATCCGATCAGGAGAGCACGCGCCGCAGTTGGAAGGACGCTCGCGATGCTGGAAGCGCAATCATTGACTTGTCGGCGGTGCTTGAGGATCAACCCGGCTCTACCGTTCGCTCCGTCTGGATCGAGCGCGAGCGCGGGCAACTCCCGGTCCCGGAATTGCAGCCCGGACCGTGTGTGACTGCCCATCCCGTCTCGGTCATGCTTGCGCTCTTGTTGCTGCGGCTTAAGAAATCGGGAACGCCTCGGCGTGCAGTCGCTACGGTTTTCGAACCTGCCTCCGAGCACGGACAGCGCGGGATGGACGAACTGCACCAGCAGACCGTCAACCTGCTTTCGTTTCAGCCCTTGCCCAAGGATGTCTTCGACGCTCAAGTTGCTTTCAACATGGTGGAACGGTACGGGCAGAAATCCCAGCCTGCGCTTGATTCGGTCGAGTCGCGCATCCTCCGGCATTTCGGAAAAATTACCGCGAACCAGCTTCCGGAACCTTCGCTTCTTCTCGTGCAGGCCCCCGTCTTCCATAGTCACGCCTTCGCGCTCTTTCTTGAAATGGAAGAACCGGTCGATCTGGCTGTACTGTCCCTGGCCTTGGCCGGGGATCACGTCGCAATTCCCACCTCCGACGAAGATTCCCCGACCAATGTGAGTTCGGCGGGCCAGGCGGATATTCAATTGTCATTGAAGGCAGATCCGGTTCAGCCGAATGGAGTCTGGCTATGGGCGGCGGCTGACAACCTCCGGCTTTCCGCGATCACCGCCGTCGAATGCGCCGAGAGTATGACCGCGACCCGTCCGACAGGAAAAATTCAATGATTTTGCGTGCGCGCGGATGTGCGGGTCTCCTTGCCGTGACCTCGCTCTTCCAGGTTGCATGCGGATATCACACGGCTGGTCACGCTGTGCAGCTTCCCGAAAGCGTGAAGACGATCGCTGTTCCGTCGTTCAAGAACGAAACGCCCACCTACCGCATCGAGCAGATGTTGACCGCCTCCGTCGTGCGCGAATTCACTACGCGCACGCGGTATCACATCGTGAACGACGCTGGCGAAGATGCCGATGCCACGCTGCGCGGAACGGTGTTATCCACGGCCGCCTCGCCGCTGACTTACGATACAGCCAGCGGCCGCGCGGCCAGCGTGCTCGTCGTGGTCAGCATGCGTGTCATCCTGACCGACCGCAGCGGCAAGGTTCTCTATCAGAATCCGGCGTACCTGTTTCGCGAGCAGTACGAAGTCTCACAGGATCTGACCACTTTCTTCGAGGAAGACTCTCCCGCGTTCCGCCGCCTGTCGCAGGATTTCGCCCGTACCCTGGTTTCGAACGTGTTGGAAGGATTCTAGCTTTGAAGCAAGTTCTGATTAGCCTGCCGCTGCTGGCCTTGATGTTCGCTGCCGGGTGCTACACCGGGTCGCGGCCTCCGCGAATCGGCAACGCCGCCAACCAGTTCAGCGTCCAGGATTCCGACCGCGCCGTCAGCCTCGCTCAATTTCACGGACAGATTGTCGTGCTGAATTTCTGGGCGACCTGGTGTCCTCCCTGCGTCGAAGAGTTGCCGTCGCTCATGACCATGCAAGATCGCATGCGCAGCCGGGGCGTTGTGGTGCTGGGCGTCAGCATTGATGTCGATGAGGATGCCTATCACCGGTTCCTCAAGCAGCGCGGCATCAATTTCCTGACGGTGCGTGATCCAGAACAAAAAGTAGCCGGCATGTACGGGACGTCCGGCTGGCCGGAAACCTATGTGATCGATCGTCAGGGAGTGGTCCGGCGGAAGTTCGTCGGCGCCGTTGACTGGAGTTCTCCCGAGATCATCGAGTTCCTGAGCAAGCTTATAGCTGTTCACGGCGCGCGTCACTAGGTCGAATGGTGCACGCTCGATGCTAAAGTCGAAATCGGTCGAGTCGTTGTCCTCCGGGCTTTGTCATTCCGAGGAGCAAAGCGACGAGGAATCTGCTGTCCCGGACGAAATCAGATTTCGATATTTCGAACGACAACTTTTGTGATGCGTGCCTTTGCCCAAGCCGAGCGTTTCGTCAGCGAGCTGGAATCGCGCAAGATGCGTGCTGCCTACGTGTTCGTGGGCGACGAAGCATTTTTCCGCAAGCGCTTCCGCGATGCGATTCTTGACCACCTGGTTCCGGCCGATCTCCGCGACTTCAGTTTGTTTGAGTTCGATTTATCGGAAACCGATCTTGCCGAAGTTCTTGACCGCGCCCGCACTCCATCCCTGATGGCGCCGTTTCAGGTTTTCTTCGTGCGCGGAGTGAAAAATCTTTTTGGCCGCGGATCGAACGAAGAAAAGCTCGCCGCCATCGAAGACTACTGCAAGAATCCCAATCCCGATGCCCTTATCGTCTTTGTCGCCGATCACATCAGCATTCCCGCCGACGTGCGCCGCATGGAGATGCAGGACAAGGAGCGCTACCAGCGCATCCGCGAAACCATGGGTCAGTATTGCGGGATCGTCGAACTGGCGCGCGTCGAAGAGGGCGAAGCCGTTCGTTGGATCGCGGAATACGGCACCAGCCGCGGCGTCAAGATCGACGCCGACGGCTCCCGCGAACTAGTCGACGCGTTGGGCGGCGACATGATGATGATTTCCAACGAACTCGAGAAGCTGATTCTCTACGTTGGAGAGAAAAAGCGCATCACTCTCGGCGACGTCGAAACCATGGTGCTCGCCGCGAAACAGCGATCCCTATATGAACTCACTGACGCAATCTCCAGCAAAGAACGCGTTCGCGCGCTGGAAATCCTCGACGCGATTCTTTCTTCCGGCGACGGCGAAGAGGCTGCAATCGGCCACGTCTACATGCTGGCGAAAACGTTCCGCCAGATGCTGGTGATTCTCGAACGCAACGTCCGCGACCAGCGCATGCTGTGGGCCGCACTATGGCAGGGATTTCGCGTGCCACCATTTGCCGCCGATGACATCATCAAGCAGGCCCGGCGCTACAAGTCGCGGCGCGATCTCACGCGGGCGATTCGCCTGGTTGCCAAAGCCGATCTCGCCTTGCGCTCCAATCCCGTCAGCAAGCGCCTCGTTCTCGAACGTCTTGTCATGGATCTCACGACCGAGCCCAAGCTGGAAACTCCCGGCTGGATGCAGGAACAGCTGCCGGTTTAGTAAATCAATCCTCGGCTCACGAGAAATCTGCAAAGAGCCACTGCTTAGTGTTTCGTGGCCGCTTGCTCGTATCCCTGCCACACATATTCCAGCGCTTCCGGCAGGGTCTGCGCCCGCACCGCGCGGTCCACGTGCCCAGCGTTCCGCGCAAAGACGAACTGGTAGTGGTATCCCTTCTCTGCAAGCACCTTCGCCATCTTCTCGTTGGCCAGAACCCAGTCGTGCATGTTGTCGCGCATCACATTCGGATTGAACAGATCCCGGTCCCCGACTTCCATCCAGATTCGTATTGGTTTCGGCGCGCTGTTCGGAATGAGGTGTTCATGAAATTCCCATGCGCCGTGCGGCGTTCGCGGATCCGGCGGCCACTGTTGATTGATGAACGTTCCGGAATATGTCAGAACGCGGTGATAGAGCTCGGGGTGATACCACGCCATGATCAACGCACACGATCCCCCCGAACTGCCGCCCGTAGTTGCCCTCCCGTCGGGATCTTTGGTCAACTTTACGTGAGCGCGGCTCTCGACCATCGGCAGAACTTCCTTTTCTACAAACTCTGCATACGCTCCCGACATCGTGTCGTACTCCAGTCCTCGTTCGCTCCCTTGCGCGTCGCCGCTTCCGTTGCCGATCGAAATCGCGATCATGGCGGGAAGCTTGTGTTGCGCAATCAGGCTGTCCAATGCGGCGAACAGCAGCCGATCCGGCCCATCCGCCCCCACGATGAATGGCGCGACGCTGCCTGCCACATACTGCTTCGGGACGTAGACTGTCACCTTCCGCGAGTAAGGCGCCGGATGGCTTGTCGTCACGACTAATTTCGCAGGGTCTGTCGGCTCGACGGTTCCAAACGTATTCGCATCGCGCGCAATTCCGGGATAGATTTTGCTGTCGGTCGAGTTCATCGTGAATTCTGTGACCGAGCCGTTTGCCAAGTCGTCATTCGCAGGCATTTCCGGAGCAGGATCGTGCTTGGGGCCGATGATGAAATTCCCATCCGCGCTCTCGGGCGGGACAGTACCGTCGGGCAGTTCCTTCGCTGAGACGTATCCAGGCGTTTTCGGATCGCGTGTCGGCGGAGCGGGACGTTCCGCATGCGTCGCCTGCGCGAATAGCGGCGCAAAGATGGCTGGATTGAGCATCGTGAATAGGCCTACCAGGAGTGCAATGCGCAGGGAGAGGGAGAAAGGAATCAGATTGTTCTGGTCATGCCGCGGCGTCATGAATTCCTCTTGGCGAACGGTTTCCTTGCGAAGATACCCGCAATGCGAACGGGCCTTGCACGGCGGTAGTAAGGCTTAGAGAGGAAGTCTAACCCCAGACGGGCCGAGCGCGGATGATGCCAAAGTGACTTTCTCCCCCCAGAGGAAGACACGATGGAGCAGGGGCTCGGCCCCTCCCCACTTAGAGTGTCGTCGATGATGGTGGCGCACCCCTCAACGAGTCAAGCCGAAACGGTTCACAATTCACAGGAAAGTGTGCAGGTTGCGTATTTTTGCAACATCAACCAGCGGGTTTATGGAGCCCCGGACGCCCCGTCCGGGGCTGCGCGGCAAAGCGCAGTGAAACTGCCGCCAACGAGTCTCAGCGCTCCAGATCCTTCGACGTTGGTCAAAGCCTTCAAACTCGATTAAAGTAAGGCGTTTGCGTTTACGAAGAGGTGAAGTATGCTACGCATGAAAATTCTTGCTCTCATCCTGCTTTGCGGATTGTTTGTTCTACCCGCCGCCGCCCTGGATGACGACATGCACGCGCATCATCATGATGCGAACGAAAAGCTGGGTAAAGTTTCGTTCCCAATCTCCTGCGCGCCCGGTTCCCAAAGCGCTCTCGAACGCGGCGTTGCCCTCATGCACTCTTTCGAATACGAGATGGCGGAACAACAGTTCTCTGACCTTGCAAAACAGGATCCCGCCTGCGCCATGGCGCACTGGGGAATCGCCTTAAGCCTGTTCCATCAGATATGGGAGCGGCCTGAGGACTCGACGTTGAAGCGGGGCAAGGAGGAGATGGAAGCCGCGTCGAAGATCGGCGCGAAGACCGACCGTGAACGCGACTATATCTCCGCGCTCAGCGTGTTCTACAGCGATCCCTCGAAAGACCACTACCTGAAGCAGGCCGCCGCCTATTCCGACGCGATGGCGAAGGTCTACGAGAAGTATCCCGCGGACCTCGAAGCAGGAGCGTTTTACGCTCTGTCGTTGCTCGCGTCCGATTCCCCGGACGACACTTCTCACGCGGCGAACAAGAAAGCCGTTGCCGTTCTGATGCCGCTTTTCCGGAAACAGCCCGATCATCCTGGCCTCGCGCACTACATCATTCATGCGTGCGACTCTCCGGAACTTGCTTCGATGGGACTTGAGGCGGCGCGCAGCTACGCTGCGATCGCACCTTCGTCTGCGCACGCCGTGCATATGCCGTCGCACATCTTTGCCCGGCTGGGCCTCTGGCCTGAGGACATTCAGGCGAACCTGAAATCGGTCACGTTGACCGAGAAATCCGATGCCATGTATATGCATGGACACGAACTGCATGCGATGCACTTCCTCCTCTACGCGTACCTGCAGACCGGGCAGGACGAAGCCGCCCGGCAGATCCTCGAGAAGTCGAAGCAGATTCTGGCAGCTGCTTCGCCGAGTGGCGATTCGGGAATGCTCGAGTATTACGGATTCGCGGCCGCACATTTTCCTGCACTCTATAACCTCGAGATGCGGCACTGGTCCGAGGCCGCCGCGCTCGAACCCGCGGCGAGCGCTCCACCGTACCTTCAGATGATTACCTTTTGGGCGCGGACGATCGGCTCGGCGCATTTGGGCGACGTGGAAGCGACTCGGAACAACGCGAAAAAATTCGACGACGCCGAAGAAGCGACCCGCAAGTCGAAGTATGCCTATGCGCTCGAAGGAAAGCGGTCTTCGTATTCGCGTGGCGAAGTCCACGCGTGGCTTGCCTTCGCGGAAAAGAAGAATGATGACGCCGTAAGCCAGATGCGCGAGGTGGCGAACACGCAGGATCAAGCCGGAAAGGCGGAGGTTGATATCCCCGCTCGCGAGATGCTCGCCGAAATGCTACTCGAACTCAAGCAGCCGGAGAACGCGCTGGCAGAATACGAGAAGTCGATGAAAATCGATCCCAACCGTTTCAACGGCCTCTCCGGCGCGGCCAAGTCGGCGGATACGACCCATCAAGGGGCGAAAGCCGTTTCGTACTACACGCAACTTCTAAAGAACTGCGACAACGGCAAGCACTCCGACCGTCCCGAACTGCGCAGCGCCAAAACCGAAGTGGCGAAGAAAGCCGGACGGAAGAATCCGGCGAGCGGCGAGTAAAGATTGGCCCGCTACCACCTTTAAACACGGTTTTCGTGGCCGCACGGACGACGACCACGCGCAAGTTGTCCGAGCAAGAGTAGGAGGTCAGAACGGCTCAACTCTAAGCCTTTGCCTACCGCATACCTGCTGTGAAAGGGGCAATCGCTTACACGATATTCCAGCTCAATAGCTTGCAGTCGCTTTTCGCGCCACTCGTTCTCTAAGTCGTGTGGAATGAATACTCTGCATACCAAGATGCGGTCGGCGAGATGCCCAGATTCGAAGGTTCAAAAAGCAAAAAGGGCAGACCCGTTGAAGGTCTACCCCAGAATTCCTGACGGCCGATGGCTAACGCCCGACGCCCGACCCTACTTCATCGCTTTCACACGCACGCTCAGGCGGGACTTGTAGCGCGATGCGGTGTTCTCGTGCAGCGTACCCTTCTGGATAGCTTTGTCGAGCACTGAGACGGTCTTGCGGTACACCTGTTCCGCGGCAGCCTTATCGCCCTTGGCGATGCTTTCGCGCAGGTCTCGTAGTTGTGTGCGTAGGCTCGATGTGTTGGCGCGATTGCGTGTAGTGCGGCTTTCGGTTTGACGGGCGCGCTTCTGCGCTGAAAGATGGTTTGCCATGTGTGGTTCGTTACCTTCGTGTATCCAGAGAGATATTCGGGTGGGTCCGAATTCCCTATTATAGGGGAGCATCTCTCGACGGGTCAAACACATGCCCCATCTCACGGCTCACGGAAACGCACGATGACGGACGGCCTCAATCGCCTCAAAGTGCTCATCAACTCTTCGACCCCGATCGTCGTGATGGAGACCTCGGAGGAAATGCGCGCCGTCAACCTCGTGCGCTCCGCATGTTCCGAACTCAACATGGCGACGTTTGAGTGGAGCATCGCCGACGGCCTTGTGCGATCCGGATCGAATGCTCCCGTCCAGGCAACCAACAATACCAGCGTCCCGAACGCGTGGAACCAGAACGTGCGAGGTGCGCTCTCATCGCGGACAGCCCTCGGTCCAGGCGGCAGCGAATCAGAACGCCTGATGCGCGCCGTGATGTCTTCGACCGGCTCGGAGGGAACCGGCGCGGCCGCTTCCATCTACAACACGCGGGAGCCTGTGCAGGCCCTGGCGAACATGGAGTCGATGACCATCGAGGCCGTGTTCATCCTGAAGGATTTTCATCGTCACATGGATGACCCCGTGGTGGTGCGCAGGCTGCGCGATGTGGGGCAGAAATTTTCGGCCAACCGCCGCACCGTCATCATCACGTCGCCCGAGCTCGCGGTCCCGGCCGAACTCACTACTCTTGTTGAATATTTCGATCTGCCTCTGCCCGATCGCGACCGCCTGCGTGACATCGTTCACGACACGTTTACGCGCCTGTCAAAGACGTACACCCTCAAGTTGCAAATGGATGCGGCCGGTGTCGATGCTACGGCAGCGAATCTGCGAGGTCTTACCGAAGAAGAAGCGGAGCGCGCGATTTCTCAAGCCATCGTCACACGTTACGCATTGTGTCCCGAAACCGTGACCGACGTTCTCGATGCGAAAAAGCAACTGCTGCGGCACTCGGGCATGCTGGAGTTTATTGAAGCCTCCGACAATATGGGCGCGGTGGGAGGTTTGGAAAATCTGAAGCGCTGGCTCGGCCAGCGGAGCGGAGCGTGGGAAGATTCCGCCCGCGAATTTGGCTTAGAGCCTCCTCATGGCGTGATCATTCTCGGCGTTCAGGGTTGCGGGAAATCGTTATGTGCGCGCGCGGTCGCAGGAGAGTGGAAGCTGCCTCTCGTGAAATTCGACACCTCGGCCGTTTACGACAAGTACATTGGCGAGACCGAAAAACGCATTCGCAAAGTCTTTCAGGTTGCCGAAGGTCTTGCGCCATGCGTGTTGTGGATCGATGAGCTGGAAAAGGTATTTGCCGGCAGCGGTCCCGATTCTGCTTCGGCCGACGCCGGAGTTTCATCGCGGCTCCTGGCGTCGTTCCTGTCGTGGATGCAGGATCGAAAGTCGCCAGTTTTCGTCGCGGCTACCTGCAACAACGTGACCGTGCTTCCGCCGGAATTGATTCGAAAAGGCCGCTTCGACGAACTGTTTTTTGTCGACCTCCCGAATACGGCCGAGCGGCGCCAGATCTTCTCGATTCAGCTTGCCAAGCGCAAGCGCAATCCTGCGGATTTCGATTTGGAAAGAATCTCCGGGGCGGCGAAAGGCTACTCCGGAGCTGAGATCGAGGCCGCTGTGCAGGGCGGCCTCTACGCGGCCTTTTCCCAGAAGAAGGAACTCAATACGCAGTCGCTCCTGGACGCGCTCTCGCAGACCGTTCCACTATCGGTTACCCGGGCGGAAGAGATTGCGACCCTGCGCGATTGGGCCCGAACAAGAGCAGTGCCCGCGTCCACCCGCGATGAAGGGTCGGTCCAGGCCTGAGGATATCCTGCCATTGACTGCCCCGTTTCCTCCGGGGTAGGCTTTAACCAATGGTCGTCGTTCGCCCTGAGGGCGCGAAAATCTCGAGTTCTCCTGTCATCAAGCCTATTCCTGTGCCATCTGCCCTACGCTCAAGCCACATGGATCGTATGCGCACCTCCCAGTCGACGAGCGGTACCCACATCCACATGAACTTACAAGCATGAAGAAAAGCATCGGGGTTACTCCCAACATCGAGACTTTGTTTGGCACGCGCGACGAGAATGTTCGCGTCCTGGAAGACGGGCTGAACGTTACCATCAATTTGCGATCGAACGGGATTGAGCTCGAAGGAGCGCCGCGCGACGTCGGCCGCGCCGAGCAGGTGTTCGCCGACTACGAAAGTCTGCAGCGTTCCGGCTACACCTTCAATAATGGCGATTTGAACAGCATGCTACGCGTGCTGACGTCGGATCCCACCTCCACGTTGCGGGGGTTGGCCGATGCGGGCAAGCAACGCTCGTTCGGACGCCGTACGGTGCAGCCCAAGAGCAGCAATCAACGTCGCTATCTCGAAGCCATCGAAAATCACGATATGGTGTTTGGCATTGGCCCGGCCGGGACGGGCAAGACGTATCTCGCCGTGGCGATGGCGATTTCGGCGCTGTTGGCGAAGCGAGTGAATCGCATCATCCTCGCAAGACCTGCGGTGGAAGCAGGAGAGCGCCTGGGATTTTTGCCGGGTACTTTGCAGGACAAAATCGATCCGTACTTGCGGCCGTTATACGACGCGCTCTACGACATGCTCGATCCTGAAAAAGTGGATCGCTATTTAGAAAAGAATGTCATCGAGATCGCACCGATCGCATTCATGCGCGGACGCACTCTGAACGATTCGTTCGTTATTTTGGACGAAGCGCAGAACACCACGTCTGAGCAGATGAAGATGTTTGTCACACGACTGGGATTCAACTCGAAGGCGGTGATCACGGGAGACGTCACGCAAATCGATCTGCCCAACGCCCGTCGCAGCGGGCTGCTGGAGGCGATGGATGTTTTGAAAAGTGTGGACGGACTGGCCTTTGTGAACTTCGACGAGGGCGATGTTGTTCGCCATCACCTTGTGCAGCGCATTGTGCGCGCCTACGACGAACATAAAGCGCGAGCGACCGAGGGACAGATGTCGCTGCTCGCCGAGCCTCGTCACGCCGAGTCCGCAAGCGAAAAGGCTCCGGCGTCCGATGAACGAGCTGGTCCAGTCGCCGAAAAAGCGTAGTTGAAAAATAAAATGAGAGGGCGAGCTCTCTCATTTTTTGTTGGTTACCGGAGAATGCAAGGTTGGTGATTCTCGAGAGAAGAGTTGTCGGGATCAGCCAGAGTTCGCTGGAACGGTTCGTGACGCGCGCGCGGCGAGCAGTTGGCTTGCGCGGCATTGTGAATGTTTGCGTGACGAGCAGCGCAGCCATGCGTTCCCTCAACTCACGCTTTCGAGGAATGAATAAAGCCACTGACATTCTGTCGTTCCCTTCGGCCAAATCATCGGCGTCGTCGGTTCGGGCGACCCGCGAATTTGCAGGAGAGCTGGCGATTTCGGCGGAAATCGCGGTTCAAAATTCGGTTCGCCTCGGGCATTCCGCGGCCCAGGAAGTGAAGGTGTTAGTGCTTCACGGGATTCTTCATCTGGCGGGCTTGGACCACGAGCGCGATAATGGGGAAATGGCGCGCGAAGAAGCGAAGCTACGCCGATCTCTGAAGCTACCTACCTCCCTGACTGAGCGTGGTGCTGGACAAGTCTTTGCGAAAGCCCCGGGTCGATCGAAGAAAGCGCGGAGGACGGCATGATCTTTGCCGTAGCATTCGCTCTATTCCTGCTGGTCGGGCTGCTGATGCTGGTCTCGTACGTCGACCGCGTCTATCAGGAAGCCGGAAGGTTCCTGTCGCGCGATTTTCAGGACAACATCGACGCCTTCGAACAGAAGATCGAGCCCAGGCTGAAAGTCAGCCGTTCGCGCGCAGCTCTTTCGATGGCGGTGCTGACGCAGCTGACCACTGCGTCGATCGCTCTGCTGATTGGCTTTTTGATCTTTACCGATCCCAACTGGGGTATCTACGAAGTTCTTCAGGCTGTTATCAGCCTCCTTCTGATCATCGTTTTGGGCAATCGATTTTTGCCCTACGTATTCTTCTCGCGCACCAAGGGCGAGTGGTTGATCCGTTGGACATTATTTCTAAGAGCGCTGATTTATCTGGTGATGCCGGTGACGATTGTTGTTGGATTTTTGCAGTCGGTTGCGTCACTGACGCAGGAAAACGCCACTGAACAGCCGGAAACGTCAGCGGAGGCCGTAGATGCGCTGATTGAGGCGGGTCAGGAAGAGGGCATCATTCAAGAAGGTGACCGGGCCCTCATCCAATCGGTCGTTGAGTTCAGCGGTAAGACGGTGCGCGAAGCAATGAAGCCGCGTCCGGTAATGTTCGCGGTCCCCACGAACATCTCTGTCGAACGCTTCATCGAGATGCTTCGCAACAAGCACTACTCGCGCGTTCCTGTGTATGAAGGCACTATTCACAACATCAAAGGCATCGTTTACACGCAGGACGTTTTGCAAGTGCGCGACAGCGAAGCGCATCTTCGGACGCTCGATACGATCATGCGGCGAGATGTCTATTTTGTTCCGGAAAGCAAGTTGGGCAGCGATCTGCTGCGGGAGATGCAGAAGCAGAATATCCGCATGGCGATTGTTGTCGACGAGTATGGTGGAGTAGCTGGGCTCGTCACAATTGAAGACCTGGTCGAGGAAATCGTCGGAGAGATTCGCGACGAACGCGACAAGCCGGAAATTATTCGTGAGCGCGAAGGATCTTTTGTTGTATCCGGCGGAATGGATGTCGACCGCCTCGATGAACTTTTCGGAACTAAGCCCGAAGGAAAAGATTCCGCCACGATCGCCGGCCTGGTCAGTGAACTGGCGGGCAGAATTCCCGGCAAAGGCGAAGTCGTCGAGGAAGACGGCCTGCGATTTGAAGTGGTCGAATCGACCGACCGCAAAGTCGAACGCGTTCGAATCACTGCGGTACAGCCTCGGCAGTTGAAACTGATATAGTCAGATTTCAGGCGTCGGTCGCCGGCGTCAGCCTCCAGTACTCTCTGACAACGCAATTTGGAGCCTGACCGGGCGTAGCTTTACGCGTGACGCCGCAGGTTCCACCTCTTATGCCATTTCGCTCTGGATTCGTCTGCATTCTGGGCCGCCCCAACGCGGGCAAGTCCACGCTGCTCAATGCTCTGGTGGGCGAAAAGCTGGCGATCATCTCTCCGAAGCCGCAGACGACTCGCAACCGAATTCAGGGGATCGTCAACGTCCCAAAGCGAAAGGGAAAAGGCGGCGCACAGATCGTGCTGGTTGATACTCCAGGCGTTCACAGGCCTGACAGTTCGCTGGGCCGCAAAATGATGGTGGAGGTGCGCGAGGCGCTGGAAGGTTGCGATCTCGTTCTCGTCATTATGGATGTGACGCGGAAGCTCGATCCGCGCGACGAATTCGCCCTCGACCTGTTACGCCGAACAGCAACAAAAGCGTTTCTTGTACTGAACAAGGTCGACTTGATTCGCGAGAAAGCGAAGTTGCTTCCGCTGATTGAGGGATACCGGAAGCTATACGATTTCGCAGAGGTAGTACCGATATCCGCACTAAAGAAAAAGGGCCTGGATGTGCTTTTAGAGGCAGTGACTGCGGCCCTTCCATCTGGTCCAGCGTATTTTCCCGAGGACCAGATTACGGATCAGCCAACCCGGTTCATGGCGGCGGAAATTATCCGGGAGCAAGTGCTGCTGAATACCAACGAGGAAATTCCGTACGCGACGACGGTGGTAATCGAAAGCTTCGAAGAAGGGAAGCGCCTGACGCGGATCGCGGCGACGATCTACTGCGAGCGCCAAGGGCAAAAAGGGATCCTCGTCGGCAAGGGTGGCCAGATGCTCAAGAAAATCGGCACGTCCGCACGATATCAAATTGAACGAATGCTGGGCACGAAGCTGTTTCTCGAACTTTACGTCAAAGCTGAACCGGGTTGGCGCGACTCGCGCAGATTCGTCGAAGAGCTGGATTGGCGTCGGCAACTTGAGCAGCGCATGCTGGAGCAGGGAATTGAAGCGTCAAACGGCGGAAAACAAATTGGGCCGGACGTTCCGACCGAAGAATAGATCGAACGAGTGATCCCAGGCATCAAAGTAACGAGCATTGCCGATTTTGATGGCTACCACTAGAATCAAAAGGCAACGGGTAGGGCGGGAATCAAACAACGAGCGAACATGGAAGCTGGGGATTCGTCCGAGGCACAACTTCCGGAGTACGACTTCGATCCAGACAAGCTGAAGCTGCGCGTGCGGGTTACGCTGGCGGCCGACCGCAAAGCTGTCGATCCCGTCGTTGAACAGGTGATGCAGGCTGTTCGCGACACTAAATGCGTCAACGGTAAGGAAGATGCGATCGAGCTCTCGCTGCAAGAAGCTCTCGCGAACGCCGTCGTACACGGCGCCAAAGAAGATCCTACCAAAGTTGTGGAATGCCTTGTGGCCTGCGACGAACAACGCGGCGTCCTGATTATCGTTCGCGATCCCGGAACCGGCTTCGATCCGAAAGGAATCGCCCCTTGCACCATGGGCGAGAACCTTTATTCCAACCACGGGCGCGGAATTTTCCTCATCAACCAGTTGATGGACGAAGTGAAGTTTCGCAAGAATGGCACCGAGATTCACATGGTAAAGCGGTTAGGCTCCTGACAGGCTCGGCCGCGCAACGCGGCTATTCTTTCGCGGCGATTCCCAAAGCTTTCATCTTCCGGTAAAGGTGGCTTCGTTCGAGACCGAGGACTTCGGCCGCGCGCGTGACGTTGCCGTGGTTCTCATCGAGTTTCTTCAGAATGTAATCGCGTTCGTATGCGTCGCGCGCCTGGTGCAGCGTGGAGAATTCAGTCTTCGGCGCTCGTCGGCTGCCGTCGCGGTAAACGAGCGGAGGCAGATGTTTGTTGTCGAAGCGCGTGGTCGTTGGATTCATGATGACGATGCGCTCGATCACGTTCCGCAATTCGCGAATGTTTCCCGGCCAAGAATAACGCATCAGAACTTCGATGGCGTCGTCGGTGATCTCGCGGGGACGGCGTCCATAAGTTGCCGCCAGCTCTTTTAGAAAATATCGGGTGAAAAGCGGGATATCTTCCTTCCGCTCACGCAGCGGGGGAACGAAAAAAGGAATTACATTGAGGCGGTAGAAAAGATCCTCTCGAAAATTGCCCCGCGACTGTTCCTCTTCAAGATCTTTATTTGTGGAAGCGATCACACGCACGTCCACGGTGATCGTCTCATCGCTGCCAACCGGAGTGAACCGCTGCTCTTCGAGGGTACGGAGTACTTTGGACTGTGTCTTCAGGCTCATGTCGCCGATTTCGTCCAGAAAGAGAGTTCCGCCGTGTGCCCGCTGAAACTTGCCTTCTTTGTCGGAAGCAGCTCCGGGGAACGACCCTTTAAAGTGTCCAAAGAGCTCGCTCTCGATCAGATCTTCTGGGATCGCGGCACAGTTCACTTCCACGAACGTTTCGTCTTTACGGAGACTCTGGGCGTGAATGGCATGCGCCACCAGTTCCTTGCCAGTTCCAGATTCCCCATAAATCAGGACCCGGCCATTGGTCGGAGCCATGACCGAAATTTGCTGGCGCAGAGCTTTCATCGGAATGCTGTCGCCCACGATGATGCTCTTCGCCTGGAGCTGCTTCTTCAGGTCGACATTCTCGCGTTGCAACCGTTTGGACTCGATCGCGTTTTTTACGGCAATCAGAGTGCGCTCCAGCGAAAGAGGCTTCTCTAAAAAGTCGTAGGCGCCGAGCTTGGTCGCTCGAACCGCGGTTTCGATAGTCCCGTGTCCCGAAATCATGATGACTTCAGGAGGGTTGTCGAGCTCGCGAATCTTCTGCAAGGCGTCGAGGCCATCGATTCCCGGGAGCCAGATGTCGAGGAGTACAACGTCAAAGGAATTCTTGCGGACGAGGTCGAGGCATTCTTCGCCGGATTCCGCAGACGAAGCCCCATAGCCTTCATCCTTCAAAATACCCGACAGAGACTGGCGGATGCCGGCTTCGTCGTCGACGACCAGGATGTTATGCATGTTGAGGAATTCCTGGCGTCGGCGCGGGCTCGGGAACTACTGGAAGCTCGATGATGAACCGCGTGCCGACCGGATCGTTCTTTTCGACCCGTATGGATCCATGATGATCTTCTACGATGCGGCTCACGATCGATAGGCCAAGTCCAGTGCCGCGCTTCTTTGTAGAAAAGTAGGGCAGGAAGAGTTTCTCTTTCAACTCCCGTGTCACGCCGTGCCCGGTGTCGGCAACCGTGATCTCTACGGCATCGCGGCTGGCGACCAAGGCAGTAGAAATCCCGATCTCACGGACGATGGCGTCCTGTGAGGCTTCGGCTGCGTTGTCGACAAGATTCGCGACGGCGCGTTTCATGGCCTCGCCATCCGCGAAGACCTTAGGTAAATCCGAGCCGAGCGACTTGTGAAGGCCAATCCCGTCGAGCCTGCCTGTGAACATCGATAGTGCGTCCTCGATAATCTCGTTGATGTCCGAGGGCTGAGGTTTCGCGACAGGGAACCGTGCCAGCGTTGAAAACTCGTCGACGAGGCGGCGAACGGTTTCGACTGCACCTTCGATGGTCTCGGCGCAGGAGCGCACAACCTCAAGCGAGGCCGGATCGTCGGGCGTGGCGCGGTCCAAATGGCGCTGGATACGCTCCGCCGAAAGAGCGATAGGAGTGAGCGGATTCTTGATTTCGTGGGCCACACGTCGTGCCACTTCGCGCCATGCTGCCTGCTTTTGCGCTTTCAGTAAGTCCGACAAATCTTCGAAGACGATCACGTATCCGGAGCGCTCGGCCTGATGCCGCAATGTTGCGACGGTTACCGCGACATTCAGAGCCCCGCGGGGAAGCTGCATTTCAAGCTGGCTGGTGCTCATCCCCATGCGATCACCGCGGCGCAGCAGCAGTTCAAAATCTTCAAGCACCTCGACAGGAAAAATCTCGGCGAGTGTGGCACCAAGCAGAATCTGGGTTGGCCCCAGGTTGCCGTCCGGGTGAAACATACGAAGCAGGGCTTGATTGATATGCGTGACTCGACGTTCGGCGTCGAGCGAAAGCACTCCGGTCGGAATGCTCTCGAGAATCGTTTCAAACTGGCGACGTCGATGATCGAGCTCTTTATTCGCGGCGCTGAGGTCGCGGCTCGATGTCTCAATTTGGCGCCGGCTTCCTTCCAGGTCCTCCGCCATGCGATTGAAAGAGCGCACGAGATCGCCGATCTCGTCGTCGGAATTGACATCGACGCGATAGTCGAGTCGTCCGCGAGAAATTTCCTGCGTCGCTTCGGCGAGGGCTGAGAGCGGTCGCGTCACGATCTTCGAAAGGAACAAGGCCAGCCACGTCGTGACAAACAGCACGATCATCGTAAGCAGAAGCAGCAAACCCATGTACGTGCGGCGCACCACTCGGCGCTCGCGGGCGAGGTTGTAGTAACGTTCCTGACTGATCTCGACTTGGCGGACAGTTTCCGAAAAACCGCGCGGCAACGGGATAGCGACGAGAATCGACCCTCCGCCGCGAACAGGAGCAGATCCGAGGGTGTACTCAGTGTTCTGCCAGCTGAAGCGCGCCGGACGGCCGGCTACGGCTTCGGGGAGGGGTAGCAATCCTTTCAGAACAGACCACGGCGCCGGTGCATTGAAAGCGGCCTCTTCAATGCCGTCGTTCAACGCCAGCGCGAAACCACCCTGCAGCGTCAGTTCATGACGCTGAAATTCGCTAACGACTCCGGCGTACCCGCGCCCGGAAAAGTCACGTTCGATCTCTGGCGAGGTGGCGATCGCAGCCGCTTCCGAGCGGGCATTTTGCATGGCGTAATCCGCCAGCAATGTCTCCATCGCATGCGTGTCGGACCGTACCTCTTCCACCGGCGTTGAGAACCACTTGTCGATGGAACGATTCATCAGACCGTAAGCGAACCAGTACATGACGACGACCGGTAGCGATGACAGCAGCAGCGCGCCAGCAACCATGCGGGTTCGAAACTTAGAGCCGAGAACGCCCAGGCGGCGCTCGGCGAACAGCTTCAAGAGGTTGCGCAGCAGCACAAATGTAAGAGCGACGAACAGAAGGAAAATGAGGGCCGATAGTGCGGCAAAGACGACAATGTCCTGATTGTTGCCGGGATGAAGGAAATTCAGATCGAAGGCGGTTTCAGAAACGAGAATCGCGAGTAACCCGAAAACCGAGATCGATAGGAGGATGATGACCTGCTTGCGATAGGAGGTCTTCACCGATCGGGTTGGGGTGGATTGCGCCACGGAATGTCGATTCGGACGCATCCCCGGCGCGTCCGGACTCGCAAGTCATTATAGATGCATGAGGAAAGACCAACGCTGCACCGGGCGGTATGCCGGTGGTTCGGGAAAAACGAAGAATTGAGACTTCTCACGGCCGCGACAGCGGCGACAGGAACTCTCCCAGCAGGGCGTCGTAGGCGGGTTTTGGCTTGTAAGCTCGGTCGAACAGAAGCGCCGCTCCCCGCGTTCCACGCGAGTGCGAGCGGATCCACGAATATTTGTCAGTGAATCCCCAGGTCTGAATAGCGGTGCAACCGGCCTGTTGTGCGCACGCGCGTACGACTTTGCCGTAGATTTCGGCTTGCCGTTGAAGGTCTTCAAGGGTGGGCTGAGCGTCTTGGCCCACGGGAAGCGACACGTCGAGTTCCGTGATGTGAACTTGAAGCCCAAGACCAGTCAGGCGCTTGATATTCATGCCGACACCTTCCGTGTCGAAATCGAGTCGGGGAATGTGCATCTGCAGACCCACTCCATCGATGGGGACGCCCCGCCGGCGGAAGTCGCTCATCATGGCGTAAATCACGTCGGATTTGAGATTGAGACCCTCCCCTTCGGCGTCGTTGTAAAACAGGAGTGCCTTCGAGTCAGCTTCGTGTGCCCACCGGAACGCCTGCTCGATGTAAGCGGTCGGATGTTCCGAGAGGCCGATCCCGGGGTGGTTATACCACGGAGAGTCTTTGACGCTGCCGTTTTCGTCCAATGCTTCATTGACAACGTCCCACGCAAAGACCTCACCGGCATAATGCGTCATCACGGTGGAAATGTGGCGATGCAGAAGACTGGACATTTGCAGCGGAGTCAGAGGCATGTCAGTGAGCCAAGCGGGATTGTTGTGGTCCCAGACCAGACAGTGTCCCCGGACTTTCATGCCGTGCGCCTGGGCAAAGCGCACAACCTCATCGCCGTCGTGGAAATCGAACGAACTTTGCTCACGCCGGATGACTTCCCATTTCATTGCGTCTTCCGGTTCAATCAGGTTGAATTCGCGTGCGAGAGTTTCGGCGTAGGCTCCTTCGGAAAAGAGCGACGGGCGAACCGCAGCCCCGATCAGCAGATGAGAGCTGGATGCGGCTTGCCGAAGAGAGCTGGGAGGTGCGGCCGCAGCCATCCACATTGCCAGAAGAAACAGCGGGCAAACACCGATCATCCCACAGAGTCGCGTCATCAACGAATTACTAAACGCGAGGAAGAAAGGGCTGTAAAGGGCAGCCATCACAATTCGAACGGGATTTCCCACAATGGTTCTTGCCAACCCCAACAATGAGGCCGTGCATTTCGTTGAATACCTGCACTAGCGCAGTTCTTTTGCTGCTGCTCATTGCGGAAGGAGCATGAGCGGCGCCCTGCATTTTAGATCCTAACGGCTGAGCCAAGTCCGCTGGGGCCCGCTGTTGCTGATCCGCTAGTGGTTTCAGGGCGCGTTCAAATAATTGCCGGATATCCTCGTAATCCGCCCTGAGGGATAACAGGTCGTGCCGTTCAAGGATGCGTCGCGTGTACGCATCAACGACAAAGACCGGATGATTGCCCGCATACAGGAGGATGGAGTCTGCAGTCTCCGGGCCGACGCCGTTCAGCGCAAGAAGTTCCTCGCGAAGCTTTTCAGTGGGCTGAGCAAACAGACGATCGAGAGAGCCTGCGTATCGGTTGTCGAGAAATGCCACGAATGTTTTCAGGCGCCGCGCCTTTTGACGAAAATATCCGGACGGTCGAATGAGTTGCTCGAGTTCCGCAAGCGGCACGTCTCGGATGCCACCCAGTGTCAGAAAGCCGGAATTCCGAAGATTTGTGAGAGCGCGTTCCACGTTCGTCCACGCGGTGTTCTGCGTGAGATACGCTCCAAGGATCACTTCGAAATGGGACTCGGCGGGCCACCAGTGCTGCTTTCCCCAAGCCTGGTATAAGGCCGAGTAGTAGCGCCGGATTGTCTTCTCTGACTTTGCCGGGGACACGTGGGGATCCTTCATTCGAGTGTAACCACCCCTTTGTTCGCGCGCCAGAAGGCGTCTGGAACATCGCTGAAACTTACCGAAGTCCATGTACTGAGGCAGCGATTTCGGCCTAATCCTCAAGAAAATCTTCGATTGGCGTAGGGTTCACCTCGATGCGCCCATTGAGACCGACAACGGCGCTTAGTCCAAGTACCAAAGTAAGTGGTGAAGTAATCCGTCAGCGTTGACAATTTATGTCAACGCGAATGAGCTGCATTCTCTCCCAATGATAGGGCAGCCGCTCGCGCCGATCCCTCACAAGAGTGAGGAATCGTTCTACGTGCGTGGTTAGGAGATCTGCGTATGTCTCAACGGCTGGGTGACCTTCTAGTTAAAGAGAAGATCATTACCCCAGAGCAGTTGGAACAAGCGAATAAGGTTCAGAAGGAGCAGAGCTGCCGGCTGGGGTCCGCCCTGGTGAAGCTCGGCTTCCTGACCGATGAGGACGTCACCAACTTCCTCTCTCGCCAGTATGGCGTTCCTGCCATCAATCTTTCCTATTTTGAAATCGACCCTGCGGTCGTGAAGCTGATCCCGTTCGAAACCGCAAAGCGATATCAGATTCTTCCGTTAAGCCGTGTCGGAGCATCGTTGACCATCGCAATGGTGGACCCGACGAACGTTTTCGCCATGGACGATATCAAGTTCATGACCGGCTTCAATATCGAGCCGGTAGTCGCTTCGGAAAGCTCCATTCTGTCCGGGATTGACAAGGCATACGGCGCTACGAAGGAAGAAGATCTCGAGACTGTCATGCAGTCGATGTCGGAGATGAACGAAGCCGACGTCGAGCTGCAATCGGAAGAGCAACAGCTGGAGCTGGCGGAACTGGAGAAGGCCGCCGATGAAGCTCCCGTCGTCAAGCTGGTAAACGTGGTGCTCGGCGATGCAGTGAAGAGGGGCGCCAGCGACATTCACATCGAGCCGTACGAAAAAGAATTCCGCGTTCGCTTCCGTATTGACGGCGTGTTGCAGTCGATCATGACGCCGCCGCTGAAACTGAAAGACGCGATCACATCCCGCCTGAAGATCATGGCAAAGCTCGACATCAGCGAGAAGCGCTTGCCACAAGACGGCCGCATCATGCTGAAGATGAATATCGGCGGCCGCAAGAAGCAACTCGATTTCCGTGTCAGCACGCTGCCCACCCTGTGGGGCGAAAAGATCGTGCTCCGGTTGCTCGACAAAGAAAATCTGCGGCTGGACATGACGAAGCTTGGGTTCGAGCCAGAGTCGCTGGTGAAATTTGAAAAAGCCATTCTGAAGCCGTATGGCATGGTGCTGGTGACGGGTCCAACGGGATCGGGCAAAACCAACACGCTCTACTCGTCCATCTCGCGCCTGAACCAGCCAGACACCAACATCATGACGGCCGAAGATCCGGTCGAATTCCAGTTGGGCGGCGTCAACCAGGTGCAGATGAAAGAGCAGATCGGATTGAACTTCGCCGCTGCTCTTCGATCGTTCCTCCGGCAGGATCCCAACATCATCCTCGTCGGCGAAATCCGAGACTTTGAAACGGCGGAAATTGCGATTAAGGCCGCTCTTACCGGCCACCTGGTTCTCTCGACCCTACACACCAACGGCGCGCCCGAAACGATCACCCGTCTGATGAACATGGGTATTGAACCGTTCCTGGTGGCAACCTCCGTTCATATGATCGTCGCCCAGCGCTTGATCCGGCGTATTTGCAAGGACTGTATCGAGCCGATGGACGTTCCACCCCAGGCGTTGATCGACGCAGGTTTCACCGTTGAAGAATCGAAGACTGTGAAGGCACAAAAGGGCAAGGGTTGCGGCGTGTGCAACAACACGGGATACAAGGGACGTTGCGGCCTCTACGAAGTCATGGAAGTTGACGACGAGATACGCGAACTGGTCCTGGTCGGAGCATCGGCCGTGGAACTGAAAAAGAAGGCGATTGAGCGCGGCATGATCACACTGCGCCGCAGCGGATTGATCAAAGTTGCGGCGGGAATGACCACGCTGGAAGAAGTAGCGCGCGAGACGATTCACTAATTCATGAATTGCAGCAGCCAACAAAGGGGAAGGACTCTTCTATGGGTTTGTCGTTAAGCGATCTGCTCAAGAGAATGCTCGAAATGAACGGCAGCGACTTGCACATCACCACGAATTCGCCGCCGCAGATTCGTGTGCATGGCCACCTCGTTCCGTTGGACCTGCCACAAATGACGCCCGCGGAGACCAAGCAGCTGGCCTACAGCGTCATGACCGACTCGCAAAAGCATCGCTTCGAAGAAAGTCTGGAACTCGACTTTTCGTTCGGCTTGAAAGGCCTGGCACGTTTCCGCGCCAATGTCTTCAACCAGCGCGGAGCGACCGCTGCAGTTTTCCGTCTGATCCCGTTTGAAATCAAATCCTTCAATCAGCTCGGTTTGGCCCCGGTTGTAAGCAAGCTGTGCGACAAGCCGCGCGGTCTGGTGCTGGTGACAGGTCCGACAGGATCAGGCAAATCGACCACGCTGGCCGCCATGATCGACAAGATCAATAGCGAACGTCACGATCACATTCTGACGATCGAAGATCCGATTGAGTTCGTGCACATGAACAAGAATTGCGTCGTCAACCAGCGCGAGCTGCATGCTGATACCAAGAGCTTTACCGACGCCTTGCGTGCTGCCCTTCGTGAAGATCCAGACGTCGTGCTGATCGGCGAAATGCGAGATCTGGAAACCATCGAGTCGGCCCTGCGAATTGCGGAAACCGGCCACTTGACCTTCGGAACGTTGCACACCAACTCGGCAACGTCGACCATCAACCGCATCATCGACGTCTTCCCGGCTCACCAGCAACCGCAGATTCGCGCGCAGTTGTCGCTGGTGCTGGAAGGCATCATGTGCCAAAGCCTCGTGCCGAAGATTGACGGCAAAGGCCGCGCCATGATCATGGAGATTCTGGTGCCAAATCCGGCGGTTCGGAACCTGATCCGCGAAGACAAAATTCACCAGATTTACTCGTCGATGCAATCGGGCCAGGAAAAGTTCGGGATGCAGACGTTCAACCAGTGTCTGGCTACGGCTTACTTCCAGAAGCAGATTTCGCTGGAAGTCGCCATGGCGCGTTCGAGCAACGTGGACGAACTACAGGAAATGATCAATCGCGGCGCCAGCTTGTTGAACCGGGGCGCAACCGGGTCAACCATGGCTAAGGGAGCGACTTCCTCGAAGCACTAGGCTCAGGCTCGCAGACTTTGAACGGGCACGATATTAACCAGGCAGCACAGACAGTCAGGAGAAGCTAAACCATGCCAGTCTTTACATTTTCGGGCAAAGACGCGTCAGGACAGAAAGTTTCCGGAGAGCGGATGGCGGCGAACAAGCAGTCGCTCGCGCAAGCGTTGCGGCGCGAAAGAATTGTGCCAGGCGCGATCCGGGAAAAGGGCAAGGAATTTTCGATGCCGACGTTCGGTTCTGGCAAGGTGGGAACCAAAGACATCGCGATCTTCTTCCGCCAATTCTCAGTCATGATCGACGCCGGCCTGCCGCTGGTGCAGTGTCTGGAAATTCTGGCGGCAAACCAGGAAAACCAGGCATTCCTGAAGGTACTGACGGGGGTTCGGACCACCGTCGAAGGTGGCGCGACGCTGGCCAACGCCATGCGGCAATATCCGCTTGCGTTCGATGACCTGACGACGAACATGATCGAAGCCGGGGAAACCGGCGGTATTCTCGACATTATTCTGCAGCGTTTGGCGACTTACGTTGAAAAGGCCGTACGCCTGCGTGCCGCTGTGAAATCAGCTTTGATTTACCCAGTTGCCGTCGTCAGCATGGCCTTGTTGATCGTTGGTGCGCTGTTGAAGTGGGTCGTGCCCATCTTCTCCAACCTGTTCGCCGGACTCGGCGTCAACCTGCCGTTGCCGACGCGCATCGTCATGGGACTGAGCGGCTTCGTACAAACGTTCTGGTGGATGTTCTTCGTCGGGGTCGCCGCGCTGTTCTTTGGTATCCGGCAGATCCGCAAGCACCCGCGCGGCAAGTATTACTTCGACAAGACGCTGCTCCACATTCCGATCATCGGCTCGTTGCTGCGCAAGATTGCAGTCGGCCGTTTCACCCGGACGCTGGGCACGCTCATCACCTCAGGTGTGCCGATTCTGGAAGGCTTGAGCATCACCGCCAAGACTTCAGGCAACGCGGTATTGGAAGAGGCGCTGATGAAGGTTCGCAAGGCGATCGAAGAAGGCCGCACGATCGTAGATCCATTGCGCGAATGCGGCGTCTTCCCGAACATGGTGACGCAGATGATCGGTGTCGGCGAAGCCACGGGCGCGATGGACAACATGTTGCAGAAGATCGCAGACTTCTACGAAGAAGAAGTCGACGCAGCAACGAAAGACATGCTGGCGATGCTCGAGCCTGCCATCATCGGCGTCCTCGGCGTCACCATCGGCGGAATCGTTATTTCGCTCTACATGCCACTGTTCGCCATGATCGCCAAGTTGGCCGGCTAAAAGATCGAATCCGCGGAGAAGGTCGGGATCAGAATTTGGATCTTCTCCGCCGTATTCGCAGCACTGCCGTAGCGCGAAACGAGACGCAGAGACCGGCAGTTGCAGAAGAAGAAATTCCCCAGGATCGCGATGCAAACGACGTTCGACGAACGCAATTGGCTGGTGTGGCTGGTTCGGGTCCGCATCTTCATCCTGACACTGCTGCTTGGCGTTGAACTTGCCGTTGCCTTGTTCAGTCCTTCGCCGCTGCCCATGCGGCTCTTCATCAGCACCATTCTGTTCTGGTACAGCCTGTCCTTGTTCTACGTGCTCTTGCTGTCTTTGTGGCAGGAGCATCGCCTGCAGGCTGCGCTGCAGGTTCTGACGGACCTCATCCTGGTCAGCCTGGTGATTCACGAAACCGGCGGATGGGATAGCTCTCTCAATTTTCTTTACCCGCTCGTCATCATTGTTGCCAGCGTCTTGTTGCCGCGAGTGTGGGCGCAACTTGTCGCCGCGCTGGCCTTCATTCTTTACGGTACGGTACTCGAGCTCAACTACTACGGTGTCATTCCTTCGTACTGCACGACGCATCCGGGATTAAAGGCGCTGCAGGCAATTATTTTTGTGAACCTGTTCGCTTTTCTTGCCGTAGCCTATCTGGCGGGCCTTCTCACGGCGAAACTGCGGCAGGTCGGCGTTCAGCTAAAGGACGCGAGCGGTGCTCTCGAGAGCCTGCAGGCGTTTCAAGAGAACATCATCCATTCGATCAGCAGCGGTCTCATCACCACAGGGCTCGACGGAAGAATTACGCTGGTCAACGCATCCGCTCACAGGCTGCTGGAGCGAGGTCCTGCCGATCTGCTCGGCAGTCCGGTGGATCAACTTTTTGTGGATCCGCTGCCAACGGTGGAATCGAGCACGGGACACGGCGAAGTCCGGTTGGATGTTCCGAACAGATTTCGGAAGACGTTTCGCGTGCGAGTTGCAGCATTGACGGTGCCCGACCGCGGCGATTTTGGATACGTTTACGTGCTGGACGATCTCACGGAGATTCGCCGCCTGGAGCGCGAAGTGCGCATGCAGGACCGGCTCGCGGCTGTGGGACGCCTGGCCGCCGCGATCGCGCACGAAATCCGCAATCCCCTGACATCCATTGCCGGTTCCGTCAGCATGCTCTCCGGATTGCCGGAAATGAACGAAGATCACCGCCGCCTGCTCGATATTGTCACCCGCGAATCCAAACGTCTGAACAGCATCATCACGGACTTTCTGGCGTATTCGCGGACGAAGCAGTATCACCTTGACCGTGTCGACCTGATTCAGCTGGTCGAAGACACGCTCACCCTGATGGATCATCGCATGACGGCAGAGAAAACAGGAATCAAGATCGAGCGCAGGTTCTCAAGCCGCCAGGCTATCGTGATGGCTGACGGGGATAAGCTGAAGCAGGTGTTTTGGAATCTCTGCGAGAACGCCGTGCGCGCCATGAAAGATGGCGGCACGTTGACGGCAGCGGTCGAGCCCTTTGATGATGACTGGCAGATTTCATTTGCCGACACAGGAACCGGAATGACTCCGCAGCAGGTTGAGAAAATTTTCGAACCGTTTCAATCAAATTTTGAAGGCGGTACTGGACTGGGCTTGGCCATCGTGTATCAGATAGTGCAGGCGCACGAAGGCAAGGTCTGGGCGCGGTCCAAGCAAGGGCAGGGAACCACGATGGTTTTGAGATTGCAGCGCCTTGAGGCCGGTCAACCGATCCCAGGGCACAAGACCGAGTCGGATAAACCTGTGATGGCTCTGGCCGCTGGAGGCGCTCGTGGCTAACATCCTGGTGTGTGACGACGAACGCTCCATCTGCGAGATGCTCGACATCTCTCTGCGGCGCGAGGGACATCGCGTGGAGACGGTGCAGGCCGGACAAACCGCCAAAAATAAGATCGACGGCGCGCTCTACGATGTGATCATCACCGACATTAAGATGCCGAACATTGACGGGATCGAGGTATTGCGCCACGCGCATCGCGTTTCTCCGGACTCGGCCGTCATCCTGATTACCGCGGTCGATGACTATGAAGCGGCGGTTGAAGCCGTGAAGGCCGGAGGCGCATCCGATTACATTCGCAAGAGCCCCGGTCTGGTCGATGAGATCAAGCTGGCCATCAATCGCGCACTCGAGAAACTGGTACTCAGCAAGCAGAACTTTGCCTTGCGCCGCGATGCTGCCACGCGCAATTCGCTGGACAACATCATCGGATCGAGTCCGGCAATGGAGAAGCTGAAGCAGACGGTGCGCATCGTCGCTTCCACAGCCAGCACCGTGCTGATTCACGGCGAGAGTGGCACCGGAAAAGAACTGGTCGCGCGCGCCGTTCACGTATGCTCGCCGCGAGCAACGGACGCATTCGTCTCGGTCAACTGCGGAGCATTTCCGGAAACGCTCCTTGAAAGCGAGTTGTTCGGATATCTCAAGGGAGCCTTTACCGGAGCCAATCAGAACAAACGCGGATTATTTGAAGTTGCCGACGGTGGCACGATCTTCCTCGACGAAATCAGCGAAATGACTCTGGCGATGCAGGTCAAACTGCTTCGCGTGCTGCAAGAGCGAACCGTGCGGCCGGTCGGGAGCACGAGCGAGATCGCAATCGATGTGCGCGTCATTGCGGCGACGAATCGTGAACTCGATAAGGCTGTTGCCGAGAATCTGTTTCGCGAAGATCTTTACTACCGCTTGAATGTGATTCCCATTCGCGTGCCTCCGCTGCGTGAGCGCCGGGAAGATATTCCTCTGCTCGCCAATCACTTTCTAAAAAAGTATGCGACAGCCGCGGGACGGAGCATCCTGCGAGTGAATTCTCCATCACTCGATTCGCTATGCGGCTACGAGTGGCCCGGCAATGTCCGCCAACTCGAGAACACGGTCGAGCGCGCTGTGGCTCTGGAAATGACGGACGAATTACACGTTGAACTTCCCGCAGAGCGTCCGAAAGCGAAAGCCGCAGCCGCATCAGCGGGAGGCTCCTCATTCCCGGACATTGGCGGTGCCGTCGAACTTCCTCAAGGAGTCGGAATGGAAAACTATGTCGCCGGAATCGAGCGAGCGCTTTTGCAAAGCGCATTGAATTCGAGCGGCGGCGTACAGACCAAAGCGGCGGACGTTCTCGGCATCTCCTATCGCTCGTTCCGTCATCTGATGAAGAAATACGCCCTTTGAGCCGAAGGCGATGATTGCCGGCCCCCAGGAAACATCGACCCATCTGAGTTCGCGTTTTTGCCTGTGGAAATCCGGAAATTGCGGGTTTTAGAGCCGTTTTTCCCGCCTTCATACTAGGGCCAATCGTGTAATTTGTGCTCAAGGGTTCCGTATGTGTGGAACTTTCGTCTAAGGTGTTTACCTCAAAATCTTCGTCTCCCGCCCCCAAGACCGTTTCAAACTAAAATCGGCACTTTTTAGGGTATTTTTTCTCGAAGCCTGTCGACCGCGTCCTTCCGGGGAGGGCACCCTTACCGGGTTTTCTCGCGCGGATGGGTTGAGGCAGTATCCACGCGTGCTTAGGCCTCTCCAGCACATCGTTTCGGACCCAATCAACCGTTTTGCGGAGGTGTTTTTTTGAATCCCGGATGATCAGAAATCGCCTGCAAGTGCCTGTGGAAAATCATGTTTCGGCGTCACAGACATTTCTTGTCTCAAAGTGGCAATGTGGATGCTATGGATTTAGAAAGGTCAGCCGGGCCCGCTCGGGTACTGGCTAATAATCACAAGAGGGGGAATGGAATGAGAGAGCAGACCGTCCGGCTCGGTCCGCGCGAACAGCAGATAGTAGAGCTGCTCTTGCAGGGCTGTGACAACGCCGAGATCGCCAGCCAGCTCAAGATGGCGAGGCGAACAGTGAAGGCTCATTTCAACCGGTTGTTTCTTCGTTTTGGCATTAATGGTGGCATCAAGCGAGTAAAACTCGCGACCCTGTTGTACCGGAGGCAAGCATGTCTGCAAGTGGACGCTATGGGAACCGCATCCCCAATGAACGTGAACACAGAGTCATCGAGCTCGTGGCCGAAGGCCTGAAGAACAAAGAAGTCGCCGAGGCGATCGGAACGACGGAACATGTGGTGAAGAATTACCTGCGAGTGATCTACGACAAGCTCGGGCTCTGGAACCGGGTAGAGTTGGCGCTCTGGTATGAATCCCGCCGCAGTCCTTCCATGCTCGTGATGCAGTAACGTTTCTCGCTCGCGAGCTATTCGCGGGCGAGGTGTGCTCGGGGGCCGAGGTGAATCCCGGCCTCACTGGCATCCAAAAGCCGGCAGATTACGAAGCCTCTCCCCCGCGCCGGACACACCTTTTCGTGCGGCAGAATCCAGCAGTACTCTAGCCTGGTCGCAATTCTTCGACACACCGTCGCCTTTCAGATACAGATCGGCAAGCACCAGTGTAGCCTCGGAATTCTGCTTGGCAATCGACTTCCAGAGCCACTTGACGGCTTCGCCGCTGTCATGAGCCGGCCCGTCGAGAAAATGCCGCGCCATCGCAAGCTCTTCGCCGCCGTCACCAACTGTGTTCACCGCAGGTGAAGCTGGCGGTACAACAGCTGCGGTCGCAGCAGGCTTCTCTGGCGTGCGCTCTGGAGCAGACGCTCGTTGAGACCCGGTATTCGTTGAAGGCGTTTCCCGCTCCAGCTTGTTTGCCTGTCGCGCGCTCGGCGGCGTGCTGGGCGCAGGCGTATTGTCTTTTGACGCTACCGAAGGCTGTGCATGTGATGGATGAGCCCTTTGCGAGGTAACGCGCGACGTCTGCCAAGACAAATATGCCAGGCCAATGATGACGACAAGCACAAATACACCGAGATAGATTCGAAGGCGACTCGGCTCGGACTCCCATTCTTCATCGTCGTCATCCGACGCCGGTCGAAAACTTCGGAAAAGCGTGAGCTCGTTGGGATTCGTAATCGAATCTTCGAAAACCGCAGGAGTCGGATTCAGTCTCGACTCTGCGTCGTTCCGGCGATCCGCATCAATCGCGCGAGGACTGGCTTCGCCCGCCGAATCCGACGACGCACTCTTCGATTCCAAGGGAGCTCCGCAAGATCCGCAAAATTTGTGAGCTGCAGGATTGTCCGCGCCGCAAACGTCGCACTTGAGTCGATCTGAAATGAAACGCTCGGACATGGGAGAACTTGACGTCTGCTTGCCGAAACCCGCCAATCGAAACTCCGATTCGAAGAGATCAGGTGATGGATCTGATTAGTATGATTGCACTCCGGAGGTAGGAGGTTGTCAACTGATAGGACACGCAGAAGGCAACGCGTGGGGCGGGTTCTATTCGCAAGCCTTGCGGTAGGCGGGCTCGAACTGATCGAGTTGCGCATCGCGCTGAGTCGTGTACTTTCCCCTGGGAGTTTTCCCATAGAGATCGGTTCCCGGGCAGTAATAAAGCGCCGTCTTGAGGTCGACCCACACTTGCGCGGATGGGTTGCCCTTATCTTCCGGCGTTTCGGGCGCGTCCGCGAGCCCCAGCGAAATCAGCATGCGATCGAACAGCGACAAATCCGGGGCCGGGGCGGGAGACGCTTTATGGTGCGAGGCCGAAGCCGATGGAGGCGCGTTAGTTGCGCTCACCTGATGGTTCGACCAAATCCCCCAACGAACCACGCCTGCGACCAATAGGACCGCAACCGCGAGATAGATATCGCCGCGTCGAGCGTCCCAGAATCGCGCCAGAGCGCTTCGCTCTTTTACTCCGGCAACTTGTTCGAGAAATTCACGCGCAGACGCGGCTGAGCTCCAGTCTGCAGGTTGTTCCACCTTCACGAGCGAGGTGTTTTCATCGATCGTTTGCTCTTCTTCAACGCTGGACGGATCAATGGTTGCAGCCTGTTCAGGTTCAGTTCGCGTCTCGGCGACAGGCTCGTCCGCCGGCAAAACATTGAGGTGCTCGTGCGCCTTCGTCTCTTCTGCGGATGCTTCTGGTTTCTGCGAGACTGACAGCGGCGTTGCGAACAGATCGGGAAACTCTTCCTCGAGGGATTCAGGCAACGACTCTTCTACGGATTGCGACGGCAGCGCCTCGCGAAACTCTGTATGACCGATTGTCAATTTCGGCACTTCAGCCATCGGATTCGTTTCCGACATTTCATGCCCGGGCCACGCGGGAACGCCATTGCTCGGAGGAGGTGCGCCGCGGGACGCTCCACAATTTCCGCAGAATTGTTCGTCGCTCATCAGGCCGTGTCCGCACTTCGCGCAAACGTACGACGCCGCGACTGTTTCCGGCATTTGAGCCGGCCTGACTGCCTCTTTCGCCGGCTCCGTCTGAATAAGCGCTGAGAGATTTGGTTTCAGTTTCTCCAGGGCTTCCAGCATCACAGCGCGCTCATTGGCAAGAGATTGCTTCCAGGTGATTTCTTCATCACGCGCGAGCGCTTCGGTGACCAAGCCGGCCATGAGTTGGCAGGTGTGAATGTCCTGATCGGTGAACCCGTTCTGATTCGGATAATAAAGCTCAAGGCCGCCGGTGACTCCGCCTTCGTGAAAAATCGGAACCGCGATCAGGGACTGAATTCCGCGGCGGCGGCACTCTTGCGTGTCGATTAGAAATTCGGGATCGACATCGGCGCAACGGAATACCTGTGCGTTGCGAATGCAGGGAAGACAAAGAGCTTTTTCGGTCGGAACTTCAGTTCCCAAGGGCAATGACTTGGAGCCAGCTACGGCGCGATAGCGGATTTTCTTGCCTTCCACTATGCCAATAGCAGCCCCACTGGCTCCGGCGATATCGGTGACGCGTTCAGCCACCAGCGCCATCGTCTTTTCGAGTTCAAGATTGCGAATCTGAATCTGGTGCTGGGTAGCGACGATCTGAGCTAATGTGAAGGTGTAGTCGCCATGTCCGGCAGGCTCGGACGCCTTGGGCTTTGGCGCTTCCGCTTGCTTGGCGTTTGCTTTCTCTTCTGCTTCAATCTGATCGCGCCTGAGGTCGAGGCCGAGCTCTAGATCGCGGACTTCCCGATTATGTTCCTGAAGAACATAAGCGGCCTCCAGCAGCTTGGCGAGTGTTTGCTCGTCGAGAACTGGTTTGTGTTTTTCCTCGGACACGATTACGTTTTCCACCAGTAAAGCCGTCCTCGCGGCGCGCAATCCGGCTTGGGCTGGAATGCACCCATTCTATTGCAAGTCCCGCGCCATCGCAGAGTGCCCAGTTTCTTGGAAGAGGAAGGTACGACTCTGACGATTCGGACGTTTCGAGCGCTCCAGCACAAGAGGCCCCTCGGTTTTCAGTAGTTTACCGCCGAAGGTGTCGGCTTGCGAGCGTTCTTGTAGATCATAAACTCTCGACCTCGACGGCTTCCAACGGTCACCTGCTGATGGGTAACAAAAGTAACTCGCAACAATCTGCACAGCGAAGCTCTGTTTTTTCTCTTCCTTTGAAAAATGCGCCGACCCACATGTGTTACCGGATCGGGAATTTCTGACTATCCTTGGATGCGGATACGGGAAGAGCGTTTTTCCAATTCATTGGGATCCCGTTCTACTGGATTTGTTTCTCCGAGACCGGTAGCCGCGAAATACCCATGGCCTTCGAAAGTAGCGCTGGTCAACGACTTCGGGCTTACTGCTTGAGTGTTGTCAGACCTGCCGGCGTCAAACTACGTCCGCTTGCGCTGCGAAAAATTCTAGTTCTTTACAAGCTGGACCAAGCACTTGGCTTCGCGGATGGCCCAATCTGGAACTGTGCGCGGGACAGCATTCTTAGAAGAGACCAACTCAAAACGATGGTCCTCAACCCCAAGTGCAGGCAGCGAAAAGCACTTAAGCATTGCGGTACGTCGAGGCGAAGGATTGGCGAATCCCGTGCTTAATGAATTGGTTCGTCTAATTCCAGTCAGGAGAAAGCCTTCATGATTCCTCTCAACGAAGTGAAAGTCACTCCTCGTGACCAGCAAGTGTTGAACTTGCTTGTACAGGGCTGCAGCAACAAAGAAATCGCGGGTCAGCTCAATATCAGTCCACGCACGGTAAAACAGCATCTCCGGACGCTTTTTCTGCGAGCAGGAATTCGCGAGGGCCGTAAGCGGGTGAAACTTGCCATCGCCATGTTTACCCAGCAGGAGGCCCAATCATGACTCCACGTGAACGCCTCACCGCGAAAGAAACCCAGATTGCGATCATGGTTTGGGAAGGGCTGACCAACCGGGAAATCGGGAAACTCGTTGGCACGACCGAACAGGTCATCAAGAATCACCTTCGCAGCACGTTTGACAAACTGGGTGTCTGGAGCCGTCTGGAACTCGCAATGTACGTTGCCAGCCACGGCGGCAAGGATTGGCCGGACTCGGACATCGCGGAGGCTACCTTCACCCAGTCTATCGGAGCGGATTGATCAACTTCGCAAGTTTCTGCGTACTCAGGTTTCATTCGAGCACGTGAGGTCCGGCTTGATCGGCCCGTGAAGTGGCGGAAATTCTGCAAAACTTTTCTAACAGCGCGCCGCGCACAACTTGAATAGCGTGTAAGTGATTGCCGGAAAAGGATCTTCAAAATCGCTGACTCGGTCTCGGAATTGCTCTATTGGCAGGCAGCAGGCTCATGCAGCCACGAGCCGGCTTCGCAACCTGGGGCGAAACCAGCGATGGCATTCAAAGAAACCTTCTGGATGGCGTGTGATTCGACTGAGCAACTGAGGGCCGAGTATGGCCCTTTCCATACTCGTGTCGAAGCCGAAACCGAAGCTCGCAAGCTTGGCTTTGGATACCTTCTACGTTACGAGCACATTCTGGGCACAAACGAAGAGATCCAGGAAGTTCGCTGTATCTTCGTCGAATTGGAAGGGGCCTCCCCGATCGGAGCTGAAGTCAATCCCATCACACTGCACACGCGCTGCGCGACTTGCGGCGAAGCCTCCGCACATGAAAAAGGCTGGCAGGCGGAAGTGTGGGCCGACATTCACGAATTTGAGCACTCGCGCCATCTTGTACGTCTCTTTGAGCACGCGCGCGGCAAGGGCCTGAAGGAAATCAGCGGCTGGCGCGGTTAGTCGCGCAATCTAGGTCTTGGTCGAAAGGGCGCTCGCTGCCGCTCTGTCCACGAACCAGATCAACTCACCATTTGTGGGATGCACCAACTTCGCCGGATATTGTTCTCCTGGCACATCGTCCTCGAGCACCGTCTTGAGTACGGTCGCCTTGTCGGTGCCGCTGACGAGGAAAGCAACGCATCGAGCAGCGTTCAGTACCGGCAGCGTGAAAGAGAGCCGGTGTGTCTTGAGCTTCTCAACCCAGTTGGCAATCACCAGCCGGGATTTTTCCTTGAGGCCGTCAGTGCCGGGGAAAAGGGAAGCGGTATGCCCGTCCGGTCCCATGCCAAGAAGTATGAGATCGAACTGCGGAACGCCAGTGGAGTCGAGCTGGAAGAATTTCCGCAGCGTTTTTTCATATGCTTCCGCCACCGCAACGGCGTCGGGATTTTCAGCTTCGATCCGAAAAATATTTCCTGGAGCGACGGGAATTTTTGACAGCATGGCTTCGTCAGCCATCCGATAGTTGCTGTCAGGATCGGTAGGACCGACGTGCCGCTCATCGCCCCAGAAAAAATACATGCGATCCCAGGGGAGCGTCGTGCGTGCGTTTGTGGCGAGAAGGTTGAATAGATTTTTGGGAGTCGATCCTCCCGACAAGGCGATGGTGAACTTTCCGCGGGCAGCCACGGCGTCGTTCGTGGCGCGCACAACTTCTTCGGCGGCCGCTGAGAAGAGTTCCTGCGGCGTCATCAAAATGCGAATTTGCGGAGCTCCCGGCATTGCTTTACCTGCCGTTGCAGGTCCGAACCGACGCACAACGCGCCGCACCCAGCAGGCCTGCTTTATCGTTGGTGACAACGCATACCGGCATGGACTCGACCAGAGGCCGCATGCGTCCCTTTTCCAGAAATGCCTGCATGAAAGCTGGCCCCTGAAGCTTCGAGAGAATTTTCGGCGAGATACCTCCGGCCAGGAACAACCCGCCAGTGGCCATGATCTTCAATGCGAGATTCGACGCCTCAGCTCCGTAAACAGCGATCCACAAATCAAGTGCGGAGGAAGCGAGACCATCATTGCCAGCCATCGCTGCCTTGGAAATCTCTGCGGCCGCATCGCCAGACTTCAACGCCGCAGCCAGCGCAGCAGATTCCTTTCCAGGGTTACTCTCGCGCAGGAATTCATACACATTCACCAGCCCCGGCCCCGAAAGAATGCGCTCGTAGCTCACATGTCCAAAGCGTGATTTCAGGAAGCGGAGTAATTCGATCTGAAGATCGGACTGAGGAGCGAAATCGGTGTGGCCGCCTTCGCACGCAAAAACGTTGTGCTTGTTTCCATCCCAGAATAATCCAGCTTCTCCCAAGCCAGTGCCTGGAGCGACCACGGCCTGATTGCCTATGGCGGCGCCTGCCACATGATTCAGAGGAACCAGATCAGAATCGGCGAGCGCGCCAATGCCCCAAGCGCTGGCTTCGAGATCGTTGATCAAGAGAGTAGACGGAAGTTGGATCTGCTTGGCGAGCCGCGATTGCTCGATCACCCAGGGCAGGTTCGAAGTCTCCACACGCCCATTTCGGACGGGGCCGGCAATTCCGAAGCATGCGGCTTCCGGACGTGTGCCGGATTCTTTCAAAAATTGACTGACGATTTCTCCAAGCTCGCTGTGCTCCCGGCTGGGAAAAACGCGTTCCGATACCAACTGCAAATGTCCATTCTGGGGTTGGAAGTAAGCCAGCCTGGCATTGGTCCCACCAATATCGCCGGCCAGAATCATTTCTCGAAATTCCTCCAGCGGCGGCCGTCGCGTTCCAGCAGTTCGTCGGCCTCCTTCGGTCCCCACGTTCCAGATGCGTAGTTGGGGAAATTGCGTGGCGGCAGCGCCTTCCAAAGATCGAGCACGGGATTGACTACCGACCAACCTGCCTCGACCATGTCGGCGCGCTGAAAAAGCGTCTGGTCGCCGATCATGCAGTCATGCAGCAGGCGTTCGTAGCCGGTGCTCGATTGCTTGCCGAAATATTCCTGATACTCAAAGTTCATATCGACCGTGCCCAGACGCATCACTGGCCCAGGGACTTTTGCCGCGAATTGCAGCGAGATTCCTTCCTCCGGTTGTATGTGCAGAACCAGTTGGTTCGGCATCAGGTGTTCCACCGGAGTGTCGCGGAACAGCACAAATGGCGCCCGCCGAAACTGTATCACGATGTGAGTATTGCGGACGGGCATGCGCTTGCCCGTTCTCAGGTAGAAGGGAACGTCAGCCCATCGCCAGTTGTCGATCGAAAGCTTCATGGCGACGAAGGTTTCTGTGCGCGAATCCGGAGGGACATCTTCCTCGGACCGATACGACGTGACCCGCTTACCTTCTTCGGTTCCGTCGCCGTACTGGCCGCGGACAGTGCGACTCAGAACTTCCTCATCACTCATTGGCTGAATCGCATGCAGAATCTTGGCCTGCTCGTCGCGGACGGCGTTGGCGTCGAACGAAATCGGAGGTTCCATCGCGGTCAAGCTGATGAGTTGCATGATGTGGTTGGGCACCATGTCACGCAAGGTTCCCGCATGATCGAAGTAGCTGCCGCGCCCTTCCACGCCGACGGTTTCGGCAACCGAGATCTGCACGTGATCGATATAACGGCGGTTCCAGACCGGCTCAAAGATGCCGTTGGCAAAACGGAACGCCATGATGTTTTGGACAGTCTCTTTGCCTAGATAATGATCGATGCGGTAGATCTGCTTTTCGTCGGCGACTTTCAGAAGCTCCTGGTTCAACGATTTGGCCGACTCCAGATCGTGCCCGAAGGGCTTTTCAATCACCACGCGGCGCCAGTGATTGTTGCTCTGATCCATCAGGCCGGCCGCGGAAAGTTTCTGGACGATGGTTCCGAAAAATGTTGGAGCCACTGCCATGTAGTAAAAGAAATTTCCGTGCGTCGAATGATCCTGATCGAGCTTGGTCAGCGAATCTTTCAACTTCGTGTAGAGACCGTCGTCGTTGAAATCTCCTGCCATGTAGTAGAAGCGTTCTGAGAACCATTTCCAGACGTCGTCATCGACGCAATCTCCGCAGTACGCCTTGATGTCGTCATACACACGTTTGCGAAAGTCGTCGTCCGAAAATTGGGCGCGGGCGACGCCCAGCACCGCGAACTCTTTGGAAAGCAGGCCAGCGCGAGCGAGGTTGTATAGCGCGGGAATCAACATGCGTCCCGTGAGGTCTCCGGCCGCGCCAAAAATTACCATGACACACGGATCGCCCTGCTTCCCGATGCGCGGCGGCGCCGCTGCTTTGGGTTGTTCTGCCAATTCAGCCATGAGTAAATTTTCCTTTAAGTTCGCAAGATCCCGTTACGCCGACTTCTTAGTTTGTCCCGCGGATAGTTCGATGTGTCCGCCAAACTTCTGCCGCATTGCCGAAAGCATCTTTTCGGCAAACGTGTGTGTCTGCCGCGAACGGAACCGGACGTAGAGCGCGGCCGTCAGAACATCAGCGGGAACGGCTTCTTCGAGCGCCGCTTGAATTGTCCAGCGCCCCTCACCCGAATCCTGCACGAATCCTTCGTATTCGGAAAGAGTGGGGTTCTCCGTCAGTGCCATTGCCGTCAGATCCAGCAGCCACGAACTCACCACACTGCCGCGCCGCCACACTTCGGCAATATCAGGCAAATTCAAATCGTAGCGAATGTTTTCCGGAAGCTCTTTACTGGTGGCGTTCTTGAAGATGTCGAAGCCCTCGGCGTACGCCTGCATGATGCCGTACTCAATGCCGTTATGCACCATCTTCACAAAATGGCCGGAGCCCGACGGGCCGCAATGAATGTAACCGTCTTCCGCGGTACCGCCGAGTTTTTCACGGCCAGGCGTTTTCGGAATGTCTCCCTTGCCGGGAGCGAGCGTCTTGAAGATCGGATCGAGCCTTTTCACAGCTTCGTCCGGGCCGCCGATCATCATGCAATATCCGCGTTCGAGTCCCCACACCCCGCCGCTGGTTCCGACGTCGATGTAGTGAATGCCTTTGCCTTTCAGTTCGGTAGCGCGGCGAACATCGTCTTTGAAATAAGAATTGCCGCCGTCGATGATGGCGTCGCCCGATTGCAGGTGCTGCGCGAGCTTCTGCACCGTGGCTTCGGTCGGTCCACCCGCGGGAACCATGATCCAGATCGCGCGCGGAGCCTTCAGTTTGCTGATCAGATCTTCGAGCGAGGATGATCCCGTTGCGCCTTCGCCGCCGAGTTGCTTCACGGCATCGGCACTGAGATCGGAAACAACGAGCGAGTGCCCGCCGCGCATCAGCCGCCGCGTCATGTTCGCGCCCATGCGGCCCAGTCCCACCATACCTAGTTGCATCGCTTGCTCCTTACTGTATCGTCGGCGTCTTGCCGGATGCGCGAGAGCCTTTCAGGCCTCGCATCGTTGTCTTCGAAAAACTACAGAGCTTTTTGTACGGCAGCTTGCAGAGTCGCCAACCCAGCCTTTAAATTGCTGCCAAGGTGAACTCGAAGGGCTCGCCGTCCCCGCTCCGCCAGAACCTGAAAGTCGCCGCGGGCTTGCGCAGCCTTCACGATTCCGAACGTGTATTTCTGTCCCGGCACCGGAAGTTCCACTGCATCGTCACAGGTAATCTGAAGGAACACTCCGGAGTTGGGGCCGCCCTTATAGGCTTGCCCTGTCGAATGCAAGAATCGTGGACCAAATCCCAGGCAGGTCGCGACGCGCTTCTTATCGCGCACCGCATGGCGCAGGGTCTGCAAGGCCTGTTCGTGCTCGGCATTCATCTGGATGTACCCGAGAACCGCGAAGTAGTCGCCAGCTTTGATGCGGTTCAGATGCGCTTTGAGATACCCACCAAGAGTCTTGTCGGCGCCGGCGTTCCTGGCTAATTCCGCTGCGTTCTTCTCGTCGGTGAAAAGCTTGACCCCGCTATCTTCGAGGATCGGCTTTTCGGCCGGAAGCGATCCGTTCTTTTCATACTCTGAGGTCAGATTGCGGGTGGCGATTTTGCTGGCCTCCACATCGGGCTGATTGAACGCATTGATTCCGATGATGGCCCCGGCGACTGCGGTGGCGATCTCCCACCGGAAGAATTCTGCTCCGAGGTCATAAATGTCGGGCATGGTGATGCGCACGACGGGATGACCAGCTTTTTCGATCGCCGCGACTTTGGCTTCCTGATCCGCGTCCACGCCGTTTTCAAGCCGTACATACGCAAACACTCGATCGTTGCCGTAGGTATCTGGCGATGCCAGGTGTTCGCGGTCGACTGGGATGATTCCCTTACCGATCTTTCCGGTGGATTCGGCGATCAGTTGCTCGAGCCATGCCCCCAAATCGGAAATCGCGGGTGAGGTGATGATCGTGATCTTGTCGCGCCCTGCTTTCGCCGCAGTACCGAGAATGACGCCAAGGGCAGCGCCCGGATTTTCTTCAACGGTGGCGGTCGGTCCGCAAGCCCGCACCATTTCGGCTGCGCGGCCCAGAAATTTCTTGGTATCGAGCCCCATCACTGCCGCAGGAACCATGCCAAAATTCGACAGCGCCGAATACCGCCCGCCGATCGACGGTCGCCCGAAAAAGATATGCGAAAAGTGATCGGACTCGGCCACCTGTTGCATCTTCGATCCCGGATCGGTGATCGCGATGAAGTGGCTTCCTGCCTTCGCGGCGCCGACCGTCTGCTTCGTTCGCTCGAAAAAATATTGCTTGAAGATATTCGGTTCGAGTGTGCTGCCAGACTTGCTGGAAACGATGAACAGAGTTTTTGCGATGTCGATTTGGTGCTCGAAGGATTTAACTTGTGCGGGATCGGTCGAGTCGAGGACGTGCAGGGTAGGGAAGTGAGGAATTCTGCCGAAGGTCATGCGCAGGACTTCTGGACAGAGGCTGGATCCTCCCATGCCCAGCAACAGAATGTGCTCGTACCCGCGAGTGTGAACCTCTTTCGCGATGTTTTGCAGTTGGTCGTGCTGCGCGATCTGCTCGTCGACAATATCGAGCCAGCCCAGCCAACTCGCTTCATCCGCGCCCGTCCACAGGCTCGCATCGCGATCCCATAGGCGCTTTATTTTTCCGCCAGACTGCCACTCGGCAATCGTTGCTTTCACAGCCGTCGCCAGCGATTCGGGGAGGGACGTCTTCAATCGGCTCACGATCTATCCTTTCGAGGTTCTTTTCTCAACCGCGGCCAAAAGCTTGTCGAACGCGTCAGCGAACAGTTTGACGCCATCGTCGGTCAGCTTATCGGTGACTTCCTTGATCGAAATCCCGGATTTTGCCAGATCGTCCATCACCTTCTGCGCGCCCGGAACATCTTCGGTCAGAGCTGTTGCGCAGCTTTCCGTGATCGCGGAAAGCATCGATCGTCGCAGGCGGCATGGTATTCACCGTGTCAGGCCCGATCAATTCTTCGACGTAGATCACGTCCCGGTAGTTCGGATTTTTAGTGCTCGTGCTAGCCCACAGAACCCGCTGGGTCTGCGCGCCTTTGGCAGCCAGCGCATCCCATCGCGGCCCGCTAAATATCTTCTGATATTTCGCGTATGTGAGTTTCCCGTTGGCGATCGCGACTTTTCCGAGCAACCCCTTCAGCAAAGCTTGTTGCGTTGTGTCGGAAGTGCTCTTCAGCCGATCGTTCAGCATGGAATCAACGAGTGAGTCGATGCGGCTGATGAAGAAGCTGGCGACGCTCGCCATTTTCTTGAGATTGCCTCCGCGCTTTGCCAGGTCTTCCAAGCCCGCAATGTAGGCTTCAGCCACCTTTACGTAAACTTCCTGGGCAAACAGGAGTGTGACATTGATATTGATGCCTTCACCGACCAATTGCTGAATGGCGGGCAGCCCTTCGGCCGTGCCCGGAACTTTAATCATCACGTTCTCGCGCTGTACCGTCTTCCATAGCCGGCGAGCTTCGTCGATCGTCTCTTGCGTTTTGCGGGCAAGGTAGGGTGACACTTCGAGGCTGACATATCCGTCGCGGAAATTAGATTCTTTATAGACGGGCAACAGTGCATCGGCCGCGTCTTGAATATCTTTGATCGCGAGTTGCTCGAAACGGCCGGTCGCGTCGAGATCTTTCCGGCTTGCAAGCGACTGCAAGACATCGTCGTAAAGCGAACTGTCCCCAATGGCTTTCTCGAAGATCGCCGGGTTCGAGGTCATGCCCCGCAGTCCGTCGTTGGCGATCATCTGATTGAGCTTTCCCGACGTGAACAGATCCCGCCGGATATAGTCGAGCCACATCGACTGCCCGTAATTCAGCAATTCCTGTAGCGGATTTTTTGTAGCTTTCGAATTTTCTAAAATGCCAGTGGGTTGCATGAGAACCTCCATACCTGTTTGGATGTCAATCGCCGGGTGAATGGCGCAAACGAACTGCGAGTGCCGAGCAATCTTGAGGTCGATTCAAGCCCGCTATCTCCCTAGGGCAGCGTGGGCTTCTTCGACGACCTTTTCGACGGTGAATCCGAAGTACTTCAACAAGTCTTTCAGGGGCGCAGAGGCGCCAAAACGGTGCATCCCGATATTGCGACCCTTGCTGCCGGTGTAGCGCTCCCAGCCGAAGGTCGAAGCCATTTCGACCGAGACGCGAGCCGTAACCGACGTGGGCAGCACGCTCTCCTTGTAAGCCGCGTCCTGTTTGTCGAAAATCTCCCACGAGGGAATGCTCACGACGCGAGACTTAATCCCTTCCGCCGTTAGTTTTTCGTGCGCGTCGATGCAGAGCGAGACCTCGCTACCGGTTCCAATCAAAATCAGTTCCGGCTTACCTCCCTGCGCGTCGGCCAGGATGTACCCTCCCTTGGCAGTGCCCGAGGCTGGCGCATATTTTGTCCGGTCCAGTGTTGGCAAATTTTGTCTCGTGAGAACGAGAGCCACCGGAGAATGTTGGAGGTTCGCAATAATTTTCCATGCCTCCACAACCTCATTCGCGTCGCCGGGGCGCAGCACGATCAAATTCGGCATGGCGCGCAAGGACGCCAGTTGCTCAATCGGCTGATGCGTCGGGCCGTCTTCGCCGACCCCGATCGAGTCATGCGTGAAAATGAAAATCGATGGCGCTTGCATCAACGCGGCAAGGCGAATGCTGGCCCGCATGTAGTCGCTGAAGTTGAAGAACGTCGCCCCAAACGCCCGAAGTCCTGAGACGGTCATTCCATTGACGCTCGCGCCCATCGCATGCTCGCGCACGCCGAAGTGCAGATTGCGTCCGGAATAATCGGTCGCTTTAAAGTCTCCTGCACCGTCGAATTTGAGTGTGGTCTTGTTCGATGTCGCGAGATCGGCCGAGCCGCCGATCATCCATGGAATGTTTTGCGCGACAACATTGAGGACCTTACCCGAGCTTTCTCGAGTAGCAACACCCTTGGCGTCGGCAGGAAATGTGGGCAGATTCTTATCCCAACCGGAAGGCAGTTCATGATGCTGCATCTGTCCGAGTTGCTCTGCCAGTTCCGGATACTTCGCCGAATAATCCGCAAACAGTTTCGACCACTTCGCCCGCAGGTCACGCCCGCGTTTGCCGATGCCATCTCGGAAATTCTCCCGCACTCCCTCCGGGACGAGGAATTTCGCATCTTCCGGCCATCCGTAGAATTTCTTCACGAGCCGGACTTCTTCTTCTCCGAGCGGCTCGCCGTGAGACGCGTTTGAATCCTGCTTGTGCGGGGAACCATAGCCGATGTGGCTATCAACAATGATCAGAGTTGGGCGATCAGTGGTCTTGTGGAATGTTTCAAACGCTCGTGCCAGCATCTCCAGATCGTTGGCGTCCGCCACGCGCGTGACGTTCCATCCGTATCCGACAAATCGAGTAGCGACGTCTTCAGTGAAAGACCAACTTGCAGGACCATCCAGCGTGATGGAATTGTGGTCATACATCCAGCAGAGATTCGAGAGTTTCAGGTGACCAGCCAGGGAAGCGGCTTCGCCGCCGATCCCTTCCATCAAATCGCCGTCTGAGCACATCGCGTAGACGTTGAAATCGAAGATTTCGAATTCCGGCCTGTTGAAGGTCGCCGCCTGCCATTTGGAGGCGATTGCCATGCCGACGCTGTTCCCCACTCCCTGACCGAGCGGACCCGTCGTCGTCTCGATTCCCGACGTGATGTGCGATTCCGGATGACCCGGCGTCCGGCTGCCAAGCTGCCGGAAATGCTTTACGTCGTCCATCGTGACGGCGAGATCCTTGGTCACATTGCCGTGTTCGTCGACTTGCCGCACTTCCGCCAGGTGCAGCATCGCGTACAGCAGCATCGATGCGTGACCATTGGAGAGAACGAAGCGGTCGCGATTGAGCCAGGTCGGGTCGGCAGGATCGTAGCGCAGGAACTCTTGCCAGAGACAGTAGGTCACGGGAGCCAGTCCCATGGGCGCGCCGGGATGTCCGGAGTTCGCCTTCTGCACTGCATCAATTGCGAGCGTTCGAATCGTGTTGATGCATAGTGTGTCGAGCTGCGTTCCCGTCATTACTACCTGATCGCTGGCAACCATACGACTCTGCTCCTGAGCCGGTCACTTTGGGCTGGACCGGCAGACCCTCTCCCTGGGTTAGAGTTTAAGCCTAGAGAAAGGGTTCAATACGCAGAAGTGTATCAATTTCCACGCAGCGCATGGATTGCGCTGAGGTGAAAAACAGGCAGGAATAAGGGAATTGATTTACTTCAGAGCCTGGATGTAGCTACTTTCGCTGTGCGATGCTCGCGTCGTTTCCTGAACGAATTTCAGGAACTGCCGCAGGCTATCCCGCTCTGCAGATGGCAGGGCGTCGAAGTTCACACGAACCCCATTCGCAGGCCCGCCTCGGGACACTACGCCGCTGAGCGCGAATCCCTTAACCCAGATCTTTCCGTTCGGCACCCAGAGGCCAACTTCGACCTTCGAGCCGGATTTAATCGGGGTTGCGGTCTCAACCAAGCAGCCCCCAGCACTGGTATTGGAGAGATTGCCCCAGATCGGAGAAGTGGCTTCGTCGACCCGGAGTTCTACGGCCACAAAACACTTAATCCGAGGATGCCGTCGGCGGTCACTGCCCCAGTTTGGACTGAAGAGATCGGGTTCAAAAGGAGGTGTGGCTGAAGCTGGCGTCGGAATTGGATGCGGAGCAGGCTTTCGAATGAGGCTGCCGAAGAAGCGCTTGGCGATCCTGCCTTAATCTCTTTCATCGCCGACAACAGAGCTTCCTCGCGCTTCTCCACCGGAGCTTCGCGATAGGTCTGGAGAAGTTTTCCGACGTGCCGGACCAGTTCGGGGTCCGACAATATTCGAGTCCAGTCAGTGCCTGTTGCCGCGCTCATGCTGTCCGTTCTTACCTCTCGAATTTCCGCCTTCCCTAGATTGAATCATGGGTCACGCCCGAACAAGATGACCTAAGTCACTTCGAGCATACAGATGCCTGATCCGGCTTTGGGGTTGGGGCTGTCGTGGCCGCGCGTTCCGCGAGCCGCCAGTCCTCACTGGCCGTCGAAAGTGAGTAGCACCAGTTCGGTGGTTTCGGACTGGGCCGTCTCGAACTTCCATTTTCCGATCGCGTCCTGGGCGGCATCAACCAAGACTGGATTGCCACCCAAAACTCGGGTCGATTTTACAGTGCCGTTCGGACGAACTGTCGCCTCAACGCGCACCACGCCGTGAATATGCATCCTCTTCGCCAACTCGGGATATACGGGAGCGACGCGTGCCGAGATCTTTCGATCGGACCCTCCTGAGGATGCGGTTTGTGCCGCCACCATGGTCGTTGCTGTTGCTAGCAGCAGTGCCGCTAGCAATAGGGATGTCTTTCTCATAGACCTTAAGCTCTCTCTTAACCTGCTTTAAAGATTAAAGGCACAGTGGTTCGCGAGCAATGCACCGAAGATATTGGACTTTTGAGGTGCGTATGCAGGTATTTCCCGGCGCAAAACCCGTTTAGGTCATCGGCCCGTGTTGGGAACACGTGTCAGCTAACCCCACCTGATGCGTGAGAATCGTTTGCATCGCAAACTCTCATAAATGAATCAAAGTCGAGGAGTTATGCTGTAGAACGGAAAGGCTCTTTGGTTTATTTTGGTTAGTCGCAACAAATGAGTTTGACATCAAGAATGCAATCCTCATCGAGAACTTGTGGTGTCGCATTTTGTGTGGTTTTTACGCTGCTTGTAGCGCCGAGGCTGATTTCCCAGTCGACAGGCGGTACTTCGCAAATGCCGAATGTTTCTCTTCCGGGCACGCAAAGCCCGTTCCTTGGAAGCAATCCAGAAGGAACCGCAACCCAGCAGGTCCTGCAAATCGATTTCAAGGACGCGATCGATCGCGGCCTCCGCAACAATCTCGGACTGCTTCTGGCAGGGGACCAAACCGAAGCGGCACGCGGCGAACGATGGAAGCAACTCGCTGAACTGCTTCCGAACGTCAGCGCCCATGTTCTCGAAAACGTTCAAAATCAGAGCTTGGCGGCCCTGGGCTTTAACAAGCTGCTGCCCTTGTTGAGTCCTCCGGGCACGAATCTAAGCAGTTTTCCTCGCGTCACACCCGCCTTCAATTATTTCGACGCACGCGTCACGCTCAGCCAGTCGCTCTTCAATTTTAGAAACCTGGAACAGGAACGCGCCGCGCTGGAAAGTCTTAAGGCAGCCCAGCTGACCTACAAAGATGCGCGCGAGATGGTCGTGCTTTCCGTCGGAAACGCGTACCTGCAGTCGATCGCCACTGCAGCCCGGGTCGAGACCACCGAGGCACAGGTTAAGAGCGCGCAGGCCCTCTACGGTAAGGCTGCCGACCAACTCAAGGCGGGGTTGACGCCGGCCATCGACGCATTGCGATCTCAGGTAGAGCTGCAAACGCGCCAGCAACAGCTCATTGTCGCGCGTAACGATCTGGCTAAGCTGAATTTGAGTGTCGCTCGCATCATCGGATTACCGCCGGGACAACCCTTCGTCCTGACCGAAAAGGCTCCATATCAGGCGTTGACTCCTCAGCCCCTCGAAACCTACTTACAGCGCGCTTACCTCGCTCGCTCGGACTATCAATCGGCAATTGCGCAGGTCCACAGTGCCGAGTTGTCCCGCCGCGCCGCTTCGGCCGGGCGCTACCCCACAGTCGATCTCGGCGCGAACATCGGTGACATCGGTGTGACGCCGAGCCAATCGAACGGGACTTGGCAGGTGGACGGCGGATTGAGCATTCCAATTTTTGCGGGCAACCGGGTGCATGCGGACCTTCTCGCAGCGGATGCCAAGTTGAAGACGGCGCGCTCACAGCTGGGCGACCTCCGCGGCCGGATCGACTACGAAGTCCGCACGGCCCTGTTGGATTTGAACGCTGCCGCGGAACAGGTGGAAGTCGCGCGAAGTTCGGTCGAGCTTGCCGAACAGGCCCTCACGCAGTCGCAAGACCGTTTTACCGCCGGGGTGGCGGACAATTTAGAGGTCGTGCAGGCGCAGGAGTCCGTCGCCAGTGCCCACGAAAGCTACATACAAAGTCTCTACGCGCACAACCTTGCAAAAGTGGAATTGGCGTATGCCATCGGCGATGCCGAACAGGGTGTCAGGCGATATTTGAAAGGCAACGAATAGCGTATGGAACAGACAACCACACAGAGTCCTCCGAGCGGCGCCGACAAGGCCGCGAGCGACAACGCGGGATCTACCACAAAGGCGCTTCCTTCAACCGAGAAGGACTACCACACGCGCCCTTCGCGCACCCAGAGTTCCGGGTTTCGCATCGCGATCGTCATCGCGATTGTGGTCTTACTCGTGATCGGATTTTTCGCGTACCGCTATTTCACCAGCTATGAGTCGACCGACGATGCCCAAGTTGATGGGCACATCAACTCGATCAGCGCCCGCGTTTCGGGGCACGTCATCAAGTTGAATGTTCAGGACAACCAGTACGTGACAGCCGGCACTGTGTTAGTCGAGATCGATCCGGCGGACTACCAGGTTGCCTACGAGCGAGCAAAAGCGGATTTCGCCGACGCGCAGGCCTCTGCTCTTGCGGCCGGCGTCTCCGTTCCCATCACATCGGTGAATACCAGCAGCCAGGTTTCTTCGAGTGAGGCGGACGTTAACAGCGCGCGCGCCGGTATTCAGGTTGCGAAACAGCAGTTTCAGGCTGCACAAGCGGAGTTGCAGGAAGCTCAGGCCAACAACGTGAAAGCGCAGAACGATCTGGCGCGCTACAAGCAACTGGTCGATAAACAGGAGATATCCCAGCAGCAATACGATCAGGCAACGGCCGCTGCGGCCGCAAGTACGGCGACGGTTGCTGCGGCAAGGGCCAATTCAGACGCTGCGCAACAGCAGGTCACCCAGGCCGAAGGAAAACTTGTTCAGGCGCAGGCCAGCATGCGCTATGCGCAGACCGCTCCAAGGCAGATGGAGATTACGCGCGCCAAGGCTGATTCCGCCTTGGCTGAAGCGCAGCGCAAAAAAGCCGATCTCGATCAGGCAGCGCTGAATTTGCAATACACAAAGATTGTCGCTCCGGTAAACGGAATCGTCAGTAACCGCACGGTGGAGGTTGGGCAGAACGTTGCTCCCGGACAAGAGCTGATGAAGGTCATCAACCTGGATGACATCTGGATCACCGCCAATTTCAAGGAAACGCAGCTTCGCAACATGAAGGTCGGCCAGCACGTCACGATTGAAGTTGATGCCAACGGTAGAGACTATAAAGGCACGGTCCAAAGTATCGCCGGCGCGAGCGGAGCACGTTTTAGCCTTCTGCCGCCGGAGAATGCGACGGGCAATTACGTGAAGGTGGTTCAGCGTATCCCCGTCAAGATTGTCCTCGACCCTGGCGAGAATGACCATCATGAACTGCGGCCAGGAATGTCGGTCACACCGAAGGTCGGAATTCGAGAATGAGCGCAGGTGCAGCAACCCTGGACCAGGCCGATGCTTGGCGTCCCTCGGTCAATCCGTGGATCATTGCGCTCGCGGTGACGTTGGCGACATTTATGGAGGTGCTCGACACCTCCATCGCAAACGTCGCCCTTCCGCATATAGCTGGTAGTCTTTCTGCCGGGCAAGACGAGAGCACCTGGGTCCTCACTTCTTATCTCGTCTCGAACGCCATCGTCCTTCCTCTCAGCGGCTGGCTCTCGTCCATCGTTGGCCGAAAGAATTTCTATATGGGCTGCGTCGCCCTTTTTACGGTCAGTTCGTTCATGTGCGGGCTTGCGCCCAATCTGACCGTCCTGATCATCTGCCGAGTGCTGCAGGGCGCGGGCGGCGGCGGACTGCAGCCGAGCGAGCAGGCGATTCTTGCCGACACATTTCCTCCTGCCAAACGCGGGATGGCGTTTGCCGTCTATGGCATGGCTGTGGTCACCGCACCAGCGATCGGACCCACGCTTGGCGGATGGATCACCGACAATTTCACCTGGCGCTGGATTTTCTTTATCAATATTCCAGTCGGAATTCTTTCCATCCTCCTCACCTCGCGCCTCATTCAGGATCCGCCGTACTTCAAGCGCCGCAAACTCAAAGAAACTCGCATCGACTACGTTGGCCTGGGATTTGTCGCGCTTGGACTTGGAGCTTTGCAGATCGTCCTCGACAAAGGACAGCGCGACGACTGGTTCGAATCGAACTTCATCGTGACGTTGTCGCTGATCAGCGCGGCCGCCTTGATCTTCGTCGTTATCTGGGAGTGGCGGCACAAAGATCCGATCATCGATCTTCATCTATTCCGCGATCGAACGTTTGGGGTGTCGAACCTCCTGATGTTCATGCTCGGTTTCGCCTTGCTAGGCAGCACCTTGCTGCTGCCTCTTTTCTCGCAGACCTTGCTGGGATACACGGCAGAGCAGGCGGGCCTCGCGCTGATGCCCGGCGGTTTTACCATTATTCTTCTATTGCCGCTGGTGGGATTTTTGCTGTCGCGTTATACGCCGCGATGGCTGCTTCTGCTTGGCCTTGTGATCCTGTCGTTCTCGCTGTTCCACATGACCAGTTTCGATCTTCAGATCGATTTCAGGACTGTAGCGAATGCGCGCATGATTCAGGCGGCCGGAATGGCATTCCTCTTTGTTCCGATCAACACCGCGGCCTACGCGTTTCTTCCGCGAGAAAAGAACAACGCCGCGTCTGGACTGATGAACCTCGCGCGCAACATCGGGGGAAGTGTCGGAATTTCTGTTGTCACCACGATGCTTGGACCGCCGAACGCAACTCCATCTCAATAATCTTGCCGGCCGCCTGAACGCGGGCAGCGCGGCTTTCCAGTCGATGGTCCAGGGAGCATCTCGGGCGATTGGTCGCGCACGGCGCAAGCGCCGCAGGGGGCACCCAGCAAGCTTACGCGCTGGTTCAGGGCACGGTTGCGCGCGAAGCGACGATGCTCGCCTATCTGGATTGCTTTTGGTTTCTAGGGGTTGCGATTCTTGCCATGGTCCCAATGGTTTTTCTGATCAAAAAATCTAAACCTGGCGGCGGAATGGCAGTACACTAGACCGCGCTATGTTTCGCGTCATCACCATTGAGCGCGAGTATGGTTCCGGCGGGGGCGCAATCGCCGCCAAACTTGCCGATCGCCTTGGATGGAAACTCTGGGATCACCTGCTCACCGAAGAAATTGCCCGCCTTGCCAATGTTGACTGTTCTGCGGTGATGCGCTGCGATGAGCGTATGGACAGCCCGCTTCACCGCCTATCAAAAGTGTTTTGGCGCGGAAGTTACGAGCGCAGCTCTCCACTGGGCAGCCAGGTTTTCGATACCGACCGCATGATGTCGATGATGCAGGAAATCATGAACCGCATCGCGCGAGATGGTAACGCGGTCATCGTGGGCCGCGGCGCGCCATACTTTCTTCGGGAAAATCCTGACGCATTTCACGTTTTCATGTATGCACCGCGCGTCGAGAAAATACGGCGTCTTGTTGCAGACGGCCATCCGTCGCGAGAGTGCGAGGAACTCGTTGACTCGGTTGATCGCGAGCGCATCGCTTATGTGAAGCACTACTTCAATGCCGATTGGCCTACACGCTCTCTTTATCACTTGATGCTGAATACGGCGGTTGGCGACAATCTTGTTTTGAAGACCGTGCTCGATACCATGCATCTCGTCGAGGGCGGTCCCAAAGCCACCGACTACGAGCACCCTGCCGCTCAGCCCGTGCGGCGATAGACTTTCCAAGCCCTGTCCGCTTATTTTTGACCGACAACCGCCCGACCCGGGCGTTGAGGTGCCGGGCAGCACGCTTCCTCGCAATGATCGGATCTCACCCCGAGCGAGCCTAGAGCTCGGTGCTCCGTCCCAGCCGTGCGTTCAAGGATTAGTTCTCGAATCATCGCGATGAATCTGGGATGCACTCCTACCGTCTTGGCTCGTGACATCGGGAGAGACATGGAATCGCAGAGTTGACGCGCTTCGATATCAAGGTCATACAGCACCTCCATGTGATCGGAGATAAAGCTGATGGGAGCGATCACAACGGCGCTCGCGAGATTATGGTCCTTCACTTCACGCAGATAATCGAGAATGTCGGGCTCGAGCCACGGCTGTCCTGGCGCGCCGCTCCGGCTCTGATAAACCAGAGCGTCATTTGTAATTCCGAGCTTGCTGGAAGCGATCTTTCGCACTTCCTCTAGCTGCTTTACATAGTCGGACGTGTTCGCCATCGAGAGCGGTATACTGTGCGCTACGTAGATGATCTGAACATTGTGCTTGGCATCGGCGGGAAGGTCGGCCAACGCCTGCGTCAGTCGTTCTTCGGTGGCTTCGAGAAATCCCGGATGGTTGAAAAACGCGCGAATCTTGTCGATCTGTGGTGCGCCCACTCCAACTTCGGCTTGCGCACGAATGATGTCCTCTCGATACTGGTGGCATCCCGAGTACGAACTGTACGCCGACGTCACAAACGCGAGAGCCTGCTTCACGCCGTCCGCTCTCATCTGCTTTACAGTATCGGGTAGCATCGGATGCCAGTTACGGTTTCCCCAATACACCGGCAGTTTCGGTCCGTGCTGTTCGAGTTCCGTTTTCAGCGCAGAGATCAGGTCGCGCGTCTGCTGGTTGATCGGACTCTTTCCGTCAAAGTGGTAATAGTGTTCTGCGACGGCGAGCATGCGTTCGCGAGGCACATTGCGTCCCCGCAATACATTTTCAAGAAATGGAATCACATCTTCTTTGGATTCCGGACCGCCGAACGACACAACCAGAATGGCATCGTAATTCATGGGATTGGAAGGGGTGTGGCAAAGCCTCAACGCGCTCCGCGCAACCTGTCAAGACTAGCAGAAGCAATAAGAATCGACGATTGGTTCCGACACTATGCAAATTCGGCTGGGTGAGAAAAGGCGGAGGTAGACCGGGCGATCTTCGAGCGCGAGAATATTTGGAGCGTAAAGCACGAAGAATTGAATTTCGCGCAGGGCCTTCAGAATTTTCAATTGATGTTCGGGTTTGGAGGCAGGTGGATCTGGTGCGCCCGGAGAGATTCGAACTCCCGACCTGTTGCTCCGGAGGCAACCGCTCTATCCAGCTGAGCTACGGGCGCACGGACTTCTACAGTCTACATGCGGGAAGGAAAGCGCAGCAACGTTCGATCATCGAGGAAAATTAAGGCCTTTAAACAACATGTTGCCTCGCGCTACGGATCGTCGTTGCGGGCACTAGTCGCAGGCGTTGAAAAATGCGCCGTCAAGAGTGACCGCAACGCTGAGCTATACAGCGCATTGCCGACTGAACTGATTGAGAAAGATGCTACCAGCGATCGCGGCGACCACCGCCACCACCACCGCGCCCGCCTCGCTCACCGCGGTCTCGTCCGCCGCCACCGCCACCACCGCCGCCTGAGCGCTCCGTTTTCGGGCGGGCTTCGTTGACATTGATCGTGCGTCCACCAACCTGCGAGCCGTTCAGAGCGGTGATCGCTTTCTCGCCGTCTTCATTGCTCGCCATTTCTACAAACCCAAAGCCACGCGAGCGCCCGGTATCGCGATCCGTCATAATGCTCACGCGGTCGACTTGACCGTACCCTTCAAAAATCTGTCGAAGTTCGTCTTCGTTTGTACTGAAGCTGAGATTCCCCACAAAGATATTCTTCACGCGTCTTCCCCCGCATTGAGCTGTTGGAAGTGCAAGCTACTTTCGGCGGACTTGGCAGGTCGGGAAGGCCGTTCCTGAAATCGAGACCGGAGCTGGCAAACAGTCAATTGCGGGAGGCAGTATAGCAGGTTTGTCAAAGTCCGCTTGTCAAATCCATGTCGCTTAATGAGTGCGGAAATACGGGCTAAATCAGCACTCGTCGACTTTCCAGTATCCCTCGGAATGAAAGCCCATTTGAAGCAGGCGGTTCTTTGGATCGTGCCGCTTTCCGCAACTAGGACAGATAAGATATCGGCTCCATGCCGTCCCTTGGTGATCGTAATTTTCGGCTACGGCGAAGGTCGTTCCACAACTGCAGGGGACCAGGAACATGCGCAAAGGAGCGCTTTTCTTTTCTTCTCGCTTCGCTTTGCGAGCACGCTTCATGACTCTTCGACGCCCACCATAGAGCCCTTCTTGCGCTTATTCGATTGCAGAATCTTTTTCCGCAGACGCAGGGATTTAGGAGTGATCTCAACGAATTCGTCGTCGGCGATGAACTCGATAGCCTGTTCCAGATTTAGTGGACGGAAGGGAACAAGCCGAATTGCCTCATCCGCCGTTGATGCACGCATGTTCGTCAGCTTCTTTTCGCGTACTGCGTTTACGTCCAGATCGGTATCTTTCGCGTTCTCGCCAATCAGCATACCCTCGTACAAATCAACGCCCGGCCCGACGAAGAGTTCGCCTCGCTCTTGAAGTCCCCACAACGCGTAGGCCGTGGAAACGCCCGCGCGATCGGCGATCAACGCCCCAGTCAGCCGATGCGGAATTTCGCCCTGCCACTCGGTATATCCGTCAAACAACGAATTCATGACGATCGTTCCGCGAGTGTCGGTCAAAAGGTGACTGCGAAGGCCGATTAGACCCGCGGCTTGGAACTCGGAACTCGATGCGCACCCGCCCGTAGCCGTGATTGTGCATGTTCGTGACTTCGCCCTTGCGGGAGCCGAGCTGTTCCATGACCACACCAACAAAATCCTCGGGCACATCGACCGTCAGATGTTCCACCGGTTCCATCAGCTTGCCATCGATCCTCTTGGTGACGATCTCCGGCTTGCCGACCATGAGTTCGTAGCCTTCGCGCCGCATCATCTCAATAAGAATTGAGAGCTGCAGTTCCCCGCGTCCCAGCACCTTGAACGAATCGGTGGTGCCGGTGTCCTCCACTCGCAACGAAACGTTTGTTAAAAGTTCTTTTTCCAGGCGCTCACGCAAATTGCGCGATGTTACATATGTGCCGTCCTTCCCCGCGAACGGCGAGGTATTCACGGTGAACAGCATGGCGATGGTGGGCTCATCGATGGCAATGTGCGGAAGGGGAGCGGGATTCTCAACTTCAGTTATCGTTTCGCCGATCGTGATGCCTTCAACACCGGCAACCGCGATGATGTCACCCAATTCGGTTTCTGAAATGTCCGTGCGTTTGAGGCCAGAGAAGGAGAAGAGTTTCGTGATCTTGGTCTTCTGCAACGACCCATCAAGCTTCGCGATGGCGACTTCCTCGCCGGTGAACATCTTGCCATTGAAGACGCGGGCGATCGCGAGTCGTCCGAGGTAGTCGCTGTAATCGAGGTTTGCGACAAGAATCTGCAGCGGCCCGGATAAATCCCCGGTCGGCGGAGGAGTCGTCTTCAAAATCGCATCAAACAGCGGACGCAAATCTTCACCGCCTCCTTTAATGTCTGTCGTAGCAGTGCCAATCTTGGCGTTCGTATAGAGCACCGGGAAATCGATCTGATCTTCCTTCGCATCGAGATCGATGAACAAGTCGTAGATCTCGTTCAGCACTTCCTGGGGACGCGCGTCTGCGCGATCGATCTTGTTGATGACCACAATCGGCGGCAGTTTCGCTTCAAGCGCTTTTCCCAGCACATAGCGCGTCTGCGGCAGTGGACCTTCGCTGGCGTCGACGAGCAGCATCACGCCGTCAACCATTTTCAGCGCGCGTTCGACCTCGCCGCCAAAGTCGCTGTGGCCCGGCGTGTCGACGATGTTGATCTTTACATCGTGATAGAAAATCGCAGTGTTCTTGGCGAGAATCGTGATGCCCCGTTCGCGCTCCAGTTCATTCGAATCCATGACGCGTTCGACATGGTGCTCATTCGATCGGAATGTGCCGCTTTGCTGCAGCATGGCGTCGACGAGCGTGGTCTTGCCGTGGTCGACGTGCGCGATAATGGCGATGTTGCGGATGCTTGAACTCAAAAGGGAAGCCTTTCTCAATTAGTCGTCACTACCACTTTACTATGTTCGAGTTGAATCCAAGAAGGTGAAACGCGGAGAGCGGCGTGATGTGGCGCGGCGCGGCGAATCTTGTCCAGGTTCCCAGAAGTCTGACTGGTTCCAAAGAGAGAAACCGACCGTTAAGGCGGGAATAAGCTAGTGGTCGTGCGGCACAGCAGCTTCGATCAATTCCGCTCCAACTTCGGCGTGACCTTCGGCTCGCACTCGGAGCCGATACCAGAACACGATCGAGATCAGCGAAAAAACAAATATGACACGTAGAGATTGCATTGATTTCCGGAGTGATTCCTCTTCTCAATCGCCCCCAGATTTCTAGCGGCAGCGTGTTGTCGCGCCCAATCAAAAAGAAGCTGACGGCGATTTCGTCCATCGACAGGGTAAAGATCAGCAGGGCCGCACCGATGATCGGAAGCTTAAAGTTAGGAACCGTCACACGCCAGAACGTCTGCCAGTAGTTCGCTCCAAGGTCGAGCGATGCCTCTTCCTGAGCGCGGTCGAGTTTCTGCAAACCTGCAAATACCTCCGTCGTCGCCACCGAGATGAGTGCTGTCCCGTGCCCTAAGACAATCGTGATCAAGCTCAGCCTCGTTCCCGTCAGGTGAAAAAGCATTGATAACGACAAGCCCTGTGATAATGCCCGGCAGAATGAGTGGCAAGAGCACCAATCGACGAAAAAGAGCCTTTCCCGGAAAATCGGCGCGGTCCAACGCAAGCGCTGCGGGAATACCAAACGCAAGCGAGATTGCCATGGCGGCGAAAGCGACCTGCAGGCTGTTGAGCACTGAGTCCCAGATCGCTCCATCTGCAAACAGGACGCGGTACCAATCCAGAGTGAGATGGTGCGGCGGAAATCCACCGACGCCCTGTCCATTGAATGAATAAAGGATAAGAACTCCGATCGGCAGATAGAGGAACGCAAACACCGCCGACGCGTGCAACAAGAGCCATCCCGGCCCAGGCTGGGTGCGGGCGCTCACGAAAAACTCCATTTCTTCTCCAGTCGTTCGGAAACGAAGAGCAGGCTCAGCACGATCAGAAGCATGCACAGAGAAATCGCAGCTCCGAGCGGCCAGTTGTAAGCAGCCCCAAAGAGGCTGACGACGATATTCGAAATCATGATTCCACTAGGTCCGCCCAACAAGAGCGGAGCGAGAAAGTCGCCAAGACTCAGCACAAACGCAAACGTCGCTCCCGCGACCACTCCGGGGATCGAGAGAGGGAAGACTACTTTCCAGAAAGTCTGCGCCGGGGTCGCGCCCAGGTCGTGGGAGGCTTCGACCAGATTGCGGGGTATGTGCTCGAGCGCGGCATAGATCGGAAGGATCGTGAACGGTGTGTAGATGTGCGTCAGCGTGAGCACGACAGCAAACGGACTATAAAGAAGAAAATCGAGAGGATGCGTGCTCAGATGGGTGTACTGCAACAGAGTGTTGAGTACTCCGTCGGACCCGAGAATCGTTTTCCATGCATACGCCCGCACGAGATAGCTGACCCACAGGGGAATGATCACCAGTTGATACAGCAGGTCTTTTCGCTTTCCTGAATAGAACGACAGGAAGTATGCCAGCGGATATCCCAGCAACAGCGAAAACATCATTACCCTGGCCGCGATCCACATCGATCGCAAGAGAGTCTGCCAATATACCGGCTTTTCGAGCAGTTCTTGGTAGTTTGCGAAATTCCAGGAATGGACGATCGTTTGCGCCGCCGAGACATACCAAAAGCTGTAGCAGAACATCAGCGCGTACGGCGCCAGTAGGAACACCGAGATCCATAGCAGCGGTGGTGCCGTGACGATTATTCTGTAGGCGCGGGAAAACATCAGACCCTCTCCGGAGAATCGCGCACCGGAATCGCATCGACGGCAGAAAAACTCGAGTTCCACTTCATTGTTGATTCCACTCCCGGTCGCCGTTCGCGCGGTAAGGACAAGACCTTCCGCGCACTCCACCCGAATGAGTTCGGTCGCTCCGTGAAATGCCTGATGGATCACTCGCCCTTTCACGCGAACAGTTTCAGCACTTGCTACGCCCTCGGCCAGACGGAGATGCTCCGGCCTCAGGGAGAACAGTCCTCGGCCGTCCGCCTGCGAAGTCGGCCACGAGAGTGGCCCGCAGTGCGCTATTCCGCCTTGCACTTCAGCCTTCAACAAATTCGTGTGCCCGATGAATTGCGCCGCATACGCCGTTGCCGGACGCGTGTAGATATCCCGGGGAGAAGCCACTTGCTCCAATTCGCCTGACCGCAACAGGGCAATGCGGTCCGACATCACCATCGCTTCTTCCTGATCGTGTGTCACAAACACGAAGGCGATGCCGACTTCGCGTTGCAGCGACTTCAATTCGACTTGCATCTGCCGGCGCAAATTGGCGTCCAGAGCCGAAAGTGGTTCATCGAGTAGTAGCAGCCGCGGACGATTTACCAATGCCCGAGCGAGCGCCACTCGCTGCTGCTGCCCACCGCTGATCTTTGATGGCTTTGTCTTCGCGAACGGAGCCATCTTTACTTTTTTCAGCGCATCCGCGACGCGCTGCGCGATCTCGGCCTCGGGCCGTTTCGCCGCACGCAAGCCGTATCCAACATTCTGTTCAACGGTCAGGTGAGGAAACAGCGCGTAGTGCTGGAAAACGGTATTCACGCGCCGCCGGTACGGAGGCTGATGGTCAAGCCTCTCGTTCTCCATCCACAGCTCGCCGGACGTTGCCGTTTCGAAACCGGCTACGATTCGCAGAAGAGTTGTTTTGCCCGACCCGCTTTCGCCGAGGATCGTCAGGAACTCGCCTTCCGCGATATCCAAAGAAATGTTGCGAAGGACGGCGTTCCGCCCAAACGTCTTGGCCACATTGCGTATGCTCAGCAACGTCGGCTTCGCAGTCGTTTGTGCGTCTGCTGTCAATGCAGGATCGGATGTGGTCGAGCGAACCATGGTGATCTGTTGACCGAAGAATCTCGCGATAAGACTGGCCCTGGCGTTACTGCGCCGCCTTCACATCATTCCAAATCTCGTTGTACTTCGCCCGGCGTGGTACGTCTTGCCAGAAATAGAGGCGCTTCTGATAACTGTCCACGTTGTCGAGATGGAGCATCTTCACCTGGTCCGGTGTCATGAATTGCGCGGCCTGCGGGTTCGCCGGGACATAGTGAGTTTTATCCGCGACCAGCTTCTGCGTTTTGGCTTCCACCATGTACTCGAGGAATTTATGCGCCAGTTCCTTGTTCTCGCTGCCTTCGGTGATCATCAGGTGATCAATCCATCCTGTTGTGTTCTCTTTGGGTATCGTTTCTCCGGCGGGAAACCCCGCGCTTTTCAAGTCCGCCGTGTTCAATGGCCACCCCATCGCGATCACGACTTCATGACTCTCAAACAGGTTCGTCAATTCTCCGCCAGTCGCCCACATCTTGCGGATATTCGGTTTCAGTTCGAGAAGTTTTTTCTTCACTGCATCGAGCTCTTGATCGCTCAGGTTATAAAGATGAGAGGGTTCCGGCTTGTCATAACCGAGCACCTGCGCCGCCATATAAACGGTTGACAGGTCGTCCCACACCGAAACCTTTCCCTTATATTTCGGATCCCAAAAGACATTCCACGAGTCTGGCGCCTGCGCGAAGACCGTCGTGTCGTAAATGATCGGGTCGGGTCCCCACGTAAAAGGCACGCCGTATACTTGCCCCTTCGCCCGGACGAGGGGCAGGGAAACGAGCTGCGGAGATAACTGTTCGTAGCTCGGAATTTTCGTCAGTTCAAGCGGCGCCACCAAGCCTGACGCGACGATCGAAGTTGCAACATCACTCGAAGGAGAGATGACGTCGTAGTTCCCTGTGCTTCCTCCGCGGAGCTTCGCCACGAGTTCGTCGCTCGTTCCCATATAGGAGGCCGAGACCTTGCAATGATTCGCATCCTCAAAACCCTTGATGAAGGAAGGATCGGCGTAGCCCTCCCACACGAGCAAGTTCAGTGTCGGAGTTTTCTTGGAACAAGACGCAAGAAACAAAACTGTGAGAAGCAACGGCAGCCAACGCGCGCCTCGCGGCCAATTCATGTTTGCCTCCGAACTTTATTGCGACTTCTCGTCTACTAAAACGTGGGAGGAGTGTTGATCCACAGGACCAAGGTTTCCTTACGGCCAGGGTTTTTCCAGCGATGCGGTGTCGCGCTTTCGAAATAGAAGCTGTCGCCGGGTTCCAGCCGATAGTTCTCGCCCTCGACCGTGATCTCCAGGTCCCCCTGCAATACGTAAATAAACTCTTCGCCTTCGTGAGTGTACGGGTCGCCGCTGCCGGCTTCAGGAGCAATCCGGAAAAGATGAGGCTCCATCACGGTGTTTCCCCACGCGAGCAATTCCATGCGCACGCCTTTGCCCGCTTCGAGCACCTTCCGATCCGCCGGACGGACCTGCCGGCTGCTCGACTCGCTTGCGTCGAAGAAATTCAGGATGTTTGTTTTGTAGAAACGCGCAAGCTTGCGCAAAGTTCCGACCGACCCGCTCATCTGCGAGCGCTCCATCGCGCTCAAAAATCCGACCGAGATGCCAACCGCAGTGGCCACCCGGGCCAGCGACAGTCCTTTCGCGGATCGCAATTGCCGAAGATGAGCCCCGATCGCACCCCCGTTCCCATCTGACGCTGTATGCACCTTGCCTTCGCGCTTCAACATCTGCACGATGGCTGCTGCATTCATGCCGCGCACTTTGCGCAGGAACCGCGCGCGTTTCAGCAGCTTGACGTCTTCGGCGGTGTAAAGCCGGTACTTGCTTTCAGTCCGATGCGGCCGTGCTAAGCCCAAGCTTTCCCAGGTACGAATCACGGACGGCGATACGCCGACCTTTCGCGCCACGTCCCCAATTTTCAAATATGCTTCCGCCATGCGTGTTCCGTTGGCTTGATCAGGATTGAAGTCTCGATTGGATTTTTCTATCGGATGGACCCGTTTTTTTCCCCTTGACAGCGTCCGCCCCCGTTCTCTAACCTTGCGGGATTATAGCAAGGTTGTGTCCGGATTCAAGCGATAGCTTTTCAAACAAAAATTCAACTTCCGCTGTCCCAGATGTTTGGAGGCACCATGCCGTCACTTCGAGCCCGCCGCTCCCATCTGTGTCTGAGCGCTACATCTTTCCGCGCCATTTTTGTGGTCCTTGCGCTCTGCGCCACACTCTCGATCTACCTCTCTGCGCAGGGCACAGGCGGAAGAATTCTAGGCCGCATTGTCGATCCATCAGGTGCTGTTGTTGCCAATGCGAAAGTGACCGCGACAAATGACGCAACCGGCGTCGCGCACGATGTGCTCAGCAGTGACAGTGGAGATTATGTCTTCCCGGATCTGCCAGTGGGCACGTACTCGCTCACTTTTGACCTCACAGGATTCAAGAAGTCTGTGCGCCACGCGATCGCGCTCGACGTCAACCAGGTCATCACGCTCAATATGACGATGCAGTTGGGCGCCGCCCAGGAAGTTGTGGATGTCACCTCGGAAGCTCCGCTCGTCGATACCAGCAGTACGCAGCTTGGCGCCGTTGTCAACAATCGCTCGGTGAATGAACTTCCCTTGAATGCGCGCGATACCTACCAGTTCTTGCAGTTGCAGCCCGGTGTCCAGTCTCAGCTCGGTTCCAGTGGCGGGACGTTCTACGGCAGCGATAGCGCCGGGGCAGTCTCAGTCAACGGCGGCCGTGATCGCGCCAACAACTTCAGCGTGAACGGTGGCGATGCCAACGATCAATTCGTGAATCTACCTACGATTCAGCCGACTCCTGATGCGATTGAAGAATTTCGCGTCATCAGCAATACGTTCGACGCGGAGTATGGACGCAACTCCGGTGCCGTCGTCAACGTTGTCACCAAATCAGGCACAAATTCCTGGCACGGCAACATCTACGAATATTTCAGAAACAAGGTTCTCAACTCGCAAGGCTACTTCAATACGGTCAACCCGCAGTTCAATCAGAACCAATTTGGCGGCACGTTCGGCGGGCCAATCATAAAGGACCGCACTTTCTTCTTTGTTTCGTATGAAGGCCGCCGCGTGCGGCAAGGAATATCGGGCCAGACCGTGGCGGTGCCGACTTCTCTGCAGCGGACCGGCGACTTCTCGAGTGGATCGACTTTCTCCGGCGGAATCACTGATCCAACCGTTGCTCAGGCTTTGGACGGTCGTTCCGGATGCGACGCGGCTCTCGGGCTTCCTGCGGGAGGAATCGCAAATCTTCCAGTTGATTCCACGACTGGAACGATCGATTGGTCTACCGTTTTCCCAACGAATACGATTCCAACCAATTGCATGGATCCCGTTGCCGTGGATCTACTGCACTTCGTTCCGGGTTCGAATCGACCGGATGGAACCTATCAATCCGCGCCCGCGAGCGCAGACACTCAAAATCAGTTCACGATCCGCATCGATCACCACATCAACAGCCGCCAGAATTTTAGCTTCTACTACTACTTCACGAACGACGCGAACTTCCAGCCCTTTTACAACTTTCAGGCATCCGGCGCCAACGTTCCTGGATTCGGCACCAACGTTGGATCGCGTTACCAGCAATACAATCCCAGCCACACTTGGACGATCAGCAACTCGTTGATCAATGAATTTCGTTTTACGTACATGCGCGAAGGTCAGTTGACCTTCCAGCACCCGCAATCAACCGGAGTTGTGCAGGATTCTTGTACTTCGTCCGCGGCGCAGGCCGTGTGCTTCAACGGAACATCGGACTCCTCGGCGATCAATTCGATCATCGCGGGTGCAGGCATTCCTACCGCGCAGGCCGGAATTACTACAGGTCTACCGGCCAATCGCACAGGCGTCCCTTTTATCGATATTTCCGGCGGATTCTCGATCGGCAACGGTTGGGAAGGAGAACTGCCGCAGGTCGGCAATTCGTTTATGTGGTCCGATAACCTGACTTGGGTGAAGGGCAACCACACCATGAAGTTTGGCGCCGACGTTCGGCGCGCTCGCTTCGACCAGACGTTGTATTTCGAGACCAGCGGCAACTTTACGTTCGACGGCTCAACTCAAAATGCCGTTCAATTTGACAATAACTATCCCAGCTATCTGTTAGGCCTCGCCGACAGCTACGCCCAGGGCTCGGCGCAGCGCGAAAATGTCCGCAGCACCGGTCTCTATCTGTTCGCGCAGGATAGTTGGAAGATCAATCCTTCTCTGACTTTGAACTACGGGCTTCGCTGGGAACTCGACACGCCTCTGACCGACGTTCTGCATCACGTCCAGACCTACCGTCCCGGACAGAACACAACCGTCTACCCATGCACTCTGACAACCGCCGAGCAAATCAGCTTTGGCGCGAGCACCTGCGCCGATGCCGGCGTTTTGCCCACGGGTCTTGTTGTTCCCGGCGACAAGGGAGTTCAAGCCGGCCTCACGCAGACCTACTACAAAGCATTCGCACCTCGAATCGGCATCGCGTATAGCCCGAACTCCCCGAGCGGACCGCTCGCGAAGATTTTCGGCAGCAATGGCAAGACCAGCATTCGCGCCGGATGGGGCATGTTCTACAACCCGATGGAGCAGTTGGTGCTCGAACAGTTTGGCGCTGAGCCGCCATTCGGCGGCAGCACGTTCCTGCCCTCGACTTTTCTGAATACTCCATTCGTCGGGCAAAACGGCGGCATCAATCCCAATCCGTTTACGGGCATTCTCAGTCCAAAGCCGGGAACGCCGACCGACTGGGCCAGCTTCCGTCCGATGCTCCTCTTCGGAGATTTCCAGCCGAAGATGCGGACGCAATACACCGCACAGTACAACTTCACGATCCAGCGGGAGCTGGCGCGTGACGTCGTGCTGCAACTCGGCTATGTCGGATCGCAAGGCCACCGTCTTGCTGGCGTCGCACGATATCAACGCGGCGAATCCGCAGAGCTGCCTTGGTCTGATCACGCTCGCCAACACAGACCCGACATGGGTCACCGACGGATTCGGCAATCAATCGAACTGCGGACCATTCAACGAAGACAATTCGTTCCTCGTCAGCCCGAACGCGATTGCACCGGCAGGGGGCCTTGTCCTGCCTTATAGCGGCAATGGCGGCGGCAATCCAACCGTCATTCCCGCGGGCACTGCGATCAGTTCCGTTGCTCCGAATGGAATCTTCCTTCCCGGACTTCGCCCTTACTCTTCACCCAACTGCAATCCGTTGTCCGGCGGAGGGATTGGGTCGGGTTGCCCGGTGGATGGAATTCCGGCATTCAGCAACATCTTTGCCGAGGACACGATCGCGGCTTCGTCCTACAACTCTTTCCAGGCAAGTTTGGAAAAGCGGTTCTCGCACGGCGTGCAAATGCAGGCCGCCTACACCTTCAGCAAGTCGCTGGATTGGGCTTCCAGCTTCGAAGAAACAGTCAATCCGTTTGACTTCAAGGCCAGCCGCGCCCTCTCGCTCTTCAATTCCAAGCAGCGCTTCGTGATCAATTACGTCTGGGCGCTTCCTGTTCGCAAGTACAACGGCATTGCCGGGAAGATCCTGGATGACTGGCAAATCTCCGGCATCATCCAGTTCCAGAGCGGCTTCCCGATCCGCATTCAGACTCAGGACGATAACGAGTTGATCAGCAGCTTGTTCTTCCTCGGAGCCGGAGCGCCGCAACTTACCGGACCGCTGAAGATTCAAAACCCAAAGCAGATTCAAACTCTTAACGTCAACGGTTCGCCTGCGACCGGACATTTCTTCATCAATGCCGATAGCTTCAGCGATCCGACGCTTGGTCAGTTTGCAACGACCCCGCGCTCCATCTGCTGCGGACCGGGTGAGAATCAGTGGGACATCACGGCATCGAAAAAAATTGCTATTTCTGAGAGCCGGTACTTCCAGTTCCGCGCCGATATCTTCAACTTGTTCAACAAAACGGAATTCGTGAATCCTGACGGAAACTTCTCCGACACCACGTTTGGGCAGATTCAGCAGGCTCGCGATCCGCGTCTGGTGCAATTCGCGCTAAAGTTCTACTTCTAAAGAAGAGTAAAGTAGACAGTTCGATCCCGGGCGGATCCAACCGCCCGGCAACCTAATGGCCCGCCGACATGGAAGTCGCTGGCCTGAGTTTCCCGGAGCAATTCGATGTACCCCGATCTGCAGAAAGAACTCGCCACTTTCGAGCGGCGAACGCCCAAATCCGCCGAAGCCCACAAGAAAAATCTCAAGCGCATTCCTCTTGGAGTTGCCAGCAACTATCGCGCCTATGATCCGTGGCCGATCTTTGTGAAAGAGGCTAGCGGCAGTAAGTTCCGCGACCTTGATGGCAACGAATATATCGACCACAACCTGACCTTCGGCGCGCTCATGGCAGGACACTGCCATCCCGCCGTCATGAAAGCTGTCGAGAAACGTCTTTCGACGGGCACCATGTTCGGCATGCCGCATGACATGGAGTGGGAACTTGCCGAAGAAATCTGCAACCGATTCCCCGTTGAGATGTGCCGCTTCGGCAACAGCGGTACCGAAGCGACCATGCATGCGATCCGTCTTGCCCGTGCGGCAACCGGTCGCGACAAAATCGTGAAGTTCGAAGGTGCTTACCATGGCCTTCACGATAGCGCGCTCGTCAGCGTCAAGCCTCACGCCCCTGACTATGGCGACATTCATGCTCCAACTTCTGTTACGGGTGGACTAGGCGTACCCAAGTCGGCGATCGCCAATGTGCTCATCGCTACGTTTAACGATCTAGCAACCGTTGAGCGCCGTTTTAAAGAAAATCCCGGCGAAATTGCTGCGATCATTCTTGAACCGATCCTGATGAATGTAGGTCTCTGCATCCCACAGCCCGGCTTCCTCAAAGGATTACGCGAGATTTGCGACAAGAATGGCGCGCTCCTGATTTTCGACGAGGTGAAAACGGGCGCAAAGCTTGGATGGGGCGGCGCGAGCGAATACTTCGGAGTTCACCCGGACATGATCTGCCTGGCGAAGTCGATCGGCGGCGGCCTGCCGCTCGCTGCTTTCGGCACCCATAAATCCGTGATGGACCTGATCAGCCAGCACAAGGTCTTCCACGGCGGCACCTACAACACCAATCCTGTTTCGATGGCCGCCGGCCTCGCAACGTTCCGCGATGTTCTCACGCGCGAGAACTATGCCAAGGTCGACAAACTCGGCAAGAAACTTGCCGACGGATATCGTCAGACCATTGCCAAAGTTGGTTTGCAGGCCTACATTGCGCAGGCTGGAGCCAATGGCGCGCTGATGCTGTATCCGAAGGAAATTCGCAACTACCGCGACTGGGAGGCGATCGACATCGATCTGTGGCGTCATTATTGGTTCGGCATGGTCAACCGTGGCGTGATGGCGCAACCGTACTGGTGGGATGAGCAGTGGACCATCTCCGTCCAGCACACCGACGCCGATATCGACAAACACCTGGATGCGTTCAACGACATTGCTGCATCGCTCGCGAAAGCGCAGCAAGAACGTGCCGCTCCGGTAGCAGTCGCGCACTGAAGATGATGAAGATGTGGGGCGGGCAATTCGCCCGCCTCGCATGCACCATCGACTAGACTGTTTTTGTCATTCCGAACTGGGCGACAAGCCCGGTGAGGAACCTGCTGTTGCTGCGGCCGATAGAAACACCGTCCTCTTAACTTGTCGCCTGATCCCCAACCCGTACAGCCGCACCTCATCCGCGCCCTCGGACGCCGCGATCTCGTTCTGCTCTTTGTTGTCGCCGTATTTAATCTCAACGTTGTTCCCTCGATTGCCGCCAACGGCGGCGTTACGGTCTGGCTCTGGATCATCTCTCTTCTTCTTTTCTTCTGGCCGCAAGGTATCGCCGTCATCGAACTAGCGCACCGCTATCCCGGAGAAGGTGGCGTCTATCTGTGGGCGAAAGAAGTCTTCGGCGACTTCCACGGATTTCTTTCCGGCTGGTGTTATTGGACCAACAACATGCTCTACGTGCCGACGGTCATGCTCTACTTCGTGGGCGTGTCGGTATACGTTCTCGGACCCGGACATCAGGGTCTTGCCGACAATCGAACATTCGCATCGTCCGCATCTGTTGCGCTGCTGATCCTGCTCACGGTCCTCAACATCCTCGGTTTGGGCGTGGGCAAATGGATCAATAACCTCGGCGCCATCGGTACATTCATTGCCGCTGCGGTCCTGATCGGCCTCGGTGTGGTTGTGTGGTCGCGCTTCGGAAGCACCATCACTACCGCTGATTTCAAAATTCCTGCTGACCCGAAATTCGTTCTGAATTCCTTCGGCGTGATTTGCTTCGGCCTCGTCGGACTGGAACTCGCCTCCGTCATGGGCGACGAAATTCAGGATCCTCGCCGAACTCTGCCCGGTGCAGTGGCCTGGGGAGGAATTCTTTCCGGCGCACTCTACATCGGCGCGACCCTCACTCTCTCTGATCGCCGTCGGCAAAAACGTAAATGTGCTGCAGGGAATCGTTCAGGCAGTTTCGCACATGGCAGAACGAGTCGGAGTGAGTTGGATCTCCGTACCATTCGCGTTGATGCTAAGTTTCTCGATCGCGGGCATCGGTTCGGCCTGGATGGGCGGATCGGCTCGCATCCCCTTCGTGGCTGGACTCGATTCTTATATGCCATCGTGGCTGGGCAAAGTTCATCCGCGGTACGCTACGCCGCATGCCGCACTGATCGTGCAGGCCATTGTCTCTGGCCTTCTCGTGCTCGGAAATTTTTTTGGCTGGTGGTTCTGGGACAAGCTGATGGGTTTTCTCGGCTTGCTCCCGCGCTTATACCTGAGCCCGGCCGGAGCGGGCGAAGTCTTCCAGAAGCTTTTGTCGCTCGCTGTTGTGCTCCAACTCGTTCCCTTCGTCTACATGTTTGGAGCGCTTATCCAGTTTGGCGTGAAGGAATCCACCGCCGAAGGGTCAGTACGGCAGAGTCACACTCTTACTTGCGGGACTCAGCGGATTCCTCACAACGATTCTAGGAATTGCACTGGTATTTTTCCCGGCCCAGCAGATCACGTCGCTCTGGTCCTATGAATTGTGGATGTTCGGCGGCACGCTCTTCTTCGTCGGACTGGCGGCGTTCTTCTTCTTTGTCTACGGCCGCCGTAAGACGGCCCACAGAGTTAAACTTTCTGGAATGACAGCGCCACTTCCAGCGGGAGAAGTTCGGCGCTGATTTGAATGTGTTTTGATTTATGTGAAGACAGCCGTCCTCGGTTGTCTGGCGAGCACAGGAGGCCACGATGCCTAGCGGAGTTCAGACTGACGTCAAAACGTACCAAATGTTCATCAACGGCGAATGGGTCGCCAGCAAGACTGCGAAAACTTTCCCCGTCTACGATCCTTCCACCGAGGAGGTGATCGCCCAGGTCCCGGATGCCGGACCCGACGACGTCAACCGCGCAGTGGCCGCTGCCAAAACCGCTTTCGAAGAAGGCCCGTGGTCCAGTACGACGGCCCAGGAGCGTGGCCGTGTTCTATTCCGGATGGCGGAAAAGATTCGCCAAAATCTTGCCGCGCTTGCGGAACTCGAATGCCGCAACACCGGTAAGCCGATTGTCGAAGCCGAATACGACATCACTGATGTCGCCACCTGTTTCGAATATTACGGCGGCTTGGCAACGAAAATTGTCGGACAGGTCAATCCTGTCCCCGACAACGCAATGTCGCTTTCACTCAAAGAACCGGTTGGCGTGGCGGGACAAATTATTCCGTGGAATTATCCGTTACTGATGGCCGCTTGGAAACTTGCGCCCGCGATCGCTGCCGGGTGTACTTGCGTTCTCAAGCCTGCCGAACAGACTCCGCTCACCGCGCTCGAGTTCGCCCGGCACTTTGCGGATTGTGGTCTTCCCCCGGGCGTCGTCAACATCGTCACAGGTTTCGGAGAAACCTGCGGCGCTCCCATCGTGCAGCATCCCGATGTCAACAAGATTGCCTTCACAGGCAGTGCGGCGGTTGGAAAAATTATCGTCAAGCAGGCCGCCGATACGGTGAAGCGGGTGACGCTCGAACTGGGCGGCAAGTCTCCCAATATTTTCTTTGCTGACGCCGACTTCGAAGCTGCCATTGACGGTGCCCTGTTCGGCGTCTTCATCAATCAGGGTGAGGTTTGCTCGGCGGGAAGCCGCATCCTCGTGCAGAAATCGATTTACAAAAAGTTCGTCGATGCGATGGCGGAGAAAGCGAACAAAATCAAATTGGGCGCGCCCCTGGATCGCGACACCAAGATGGGCCCGCTGGTCAGCAAAGATCAATACGATCGTGTCAACCAATATCTGGAAGTTGGCAAGAAAGAAGCCAAACTCGCCTCAGGTGGTGGACGTCCTGAAAAATTTGCCAAAGGATACTACGTGCAGCCCACCATCTTTTATGACGTGGACAACAGCGCCCGGATTGCGCGCGAAGAAATCTTCGGACCCGTCGCGACCGTAATCCCTTTCGAAGACGAAAAAGATGCGATGAAGATCGCGAACGATTCACCCTACGGACTTGCCGCAGCCGTCTGGACTCGCGACATCTTCCGCGCTATGCGCACAGTGAAGAGTCTTCGTGCCGGCATCGTATGGGTCAATCACATGCAGCCAACCTACGTCGAAGCGCCATGGGGCGGTTACAAACAATCTGGGTTCGGCCGCGAACTTGGCCCTTCAGGCATCGAAGAATACCTTGAGACCAAGCAGGTCCACATCAACCTGAATGAGGCGCCAATCGGCTGGTACTGAAATCAGGGCTAGTAGCCAAAATGGTTTTCATCCTGAGCGAAGACCCCATAGGCATTCGCGCAACGATGAAGTAAACGACCGACGACAACCGAGCCAACGACGAGACCCAAGATGTCAACTATTCAACTCCGCACAAACATTCCCGGCCCGAAGTCGAAGGCCTTATCCGAGCGCCGCGCCAAAGCTGTGCCCCGCGGCCTTTCCCACGGCACGCCCATCTACGTCGCCAAGGCGGAAGACGCTTGGCTCGAGGATGTCGACGGCAACCGCTATCTCGATTTCGCCGGAGGCATTGGATGTCTGAACGTTGGCCATCGCCGCGCCGAGGTCGTCGATGCCGTAAAGAAACAAATCGACCAGTTCCTGCACACGTGTGTGCAGGTAACGCCCTACGAAAGCTACATTCGTCTCGCCGAGCGCATGAATGAAGCTACGCCCGGACAGTTTCCGAAAAAGACGATCTTCGTGAACAGCGGCGCCGAAGCCGTCGAGAACGCGGTGAAGATTGCCCGCGCCTACACCAAGCGTCCCGGCATCATCGCGTTTGAAGATGCATTCCACGGACGCACCATGATGACCCTTGCTCTGACCAGCAAGACGCATCCTTACAAAGCAGGATTCGCACCATTTCCCGGCGAGGTGTACCGCGTTCCGTTTGCTTACTGCTACCGGTGTTCATACCACCTGAAATATCCCTCATGCGATCTTTATTGTGCGCGCCACCTCGAAGACACCTTCAAGCGCGTGGTTGCCAATGAAGAAGTCGCGGCTGTAATCGCCGAACCAGTTCTTGGAGAAGGTGGCTTCATCGCTCCTCCGCCGGACTACTTCAAGGTTCTGATCGACCTCTGCCACAAGCACGGCATCGTTTTTATTGCCGACGAGGTTCAGTCGGGTTTCGGGCGCACCGGCGCTCTTTTCGCCAGTGAACGTTACGGGATTGAGCCAGATCTGATCGTCACCGCGAAATCTTTGGGTGGCGGACTGCCGCTGGCTGCAGTCACAGGCCGAGCCGAAATCATGGACGCACCGGGGCTCGGTGGCCTCGGAGGAACCTTCGCCGGGAACCCGCTCTCCTGTGCCGCGGCGCTTGCGGTGCTCGATTTATTCGAACGTGAGAACTTGCTGGCACGCGCCAACGAATTGGGAGACCGATTCCAACGAAAGGCGCGCGAATGGCAGCGCCGCTGGCCGATCATCGGCGATGTCCGTGGACTCGGCGGGATGCAAGCCATCGAACTGGTGCAGTCGCAGGAGACGAAGGCTCCAGCCGCAGACGAAACCAAGAAGATCTCGCAATACTGTTACGAGCATGGGCTCATCACGATCACTGCCGGATCGTATTCCAATGTGATTCGCGTCCTGGTTCCGCTCGTCATTACGAACGAGCAAATGGACGAAGCGCTGAGTGTGCTTGAATCCGCGATCGCCGCAGTCTGCGACCAAAAGGGCGCGGTCGCGCAGTTGGTTTAGCGATTGATCTTTGGAATTTGCATCCTCAGCGAGGGTGCACTTCGCGAGCTGAGGCAAAGAGCAACCTCAGTCGAAGGATTTCGATAACGATGTATCATTGAATATTGTCTCTGGGAACTTTCGCGATCCCGTTATCGCATGTAGTTTCTCCCAGCGCATCACAAACTCTTCACGATAGTCGAGGCTTCCGCATCATGACTGTAGCCGCACCGCCTGCCACCAAGCTCACGAACTATCATCAATGGACAGTGGACCGAATCCCATGCGTCGGAGTGGCGCGATGTCGTCAATCCCGCCACCGGAGAAATTCTTGCCAGCGTGCCAATGGCCGACCAAGCGGAAGTCAATGCTGCGGTCGAGGCCGCCGCTGCTGCCTTTCCGGAATGGCGCCGCACTCCGCCCGAGGATCGAATCCAGCCTCTGTTCAAGCTGAAGATGCTGCTCGAAGAGCACATTGACGACATCGCCCGCATCATCACGATGGAAAACGGCAAGACGTTCACCGAGGCGAAAGCCGAGATGCGCCGCGCCATCGAAAACGTCGAAGTCGCCTGCGGCATTCCGATGATGATGCAGGGCTATAACCTCGAAGACGTTGCGCGCGGCATCGACGAAATGATGATTCGCCAGCCGCTCGGAGTTGTCGCCGCCATCGTGCCCTTCAATTTCCCGGGCATGATCGCGTTCTGGTATTTGCCCTATGCGATCGCCACGGGCAACACGTTCATTCTGAAGCCCAGCGAGCGCGTTCCGCTCACCATGCGCTACATCTACGAATTGCTGGAAAAAACCGGCCTGCCCAAGGGAGTTGTAACCCTGGTCAACGGCGGCAAAGCCGTTGTAGATGCACTGATCGATCATCCAAAGGTCCGCGCTATCAGCTTCGTCGGATCGACGCCCGTCGCGCGTTACATCTACTCTCGTTCCGCAGAACAGGGCAAACGCTGCCAATGCCAGGGAGGTGCCAAGAATCACGTCATCGTTCTGCCCGACGCAGACATGCCGATGGCTACGCAGATTATTAGCGATAGCGCGTTTGGTTGCGCCGGACAACGGTGTCTCGCCGTTTCCGTGGCGGTGACCATCGGCGAAGCGCAGAAGACTTTCCGCGATTCGATCGCCGATGCGGCTTCGAAACTCAAAGTCGGCAATGGCCTCGAAGATGGAGTTCAGATGGGTCCAGTGATCACATCGCAAAGTAAAGAGCGTGTTGAATCCCTGATCGGCGTTGGCGAAAAGCAAGGAGCGAAAGTGTTGCTCGATGGCCGCAACGCGAAGATCTCCAAGTACGAGTCCGGCAACTTCGTGAAACCCACGATTCTCGACGACGTGCCCGCGACCAGCGACCTGGCGGACACCGAAATCTTTGGACCTGTGCTCAGCCTCGTTCACGCCGACACCATGGACGAAGCCCTGGCGTTCCTTGAGCGCAGCGCCTACGGCAACCAGGCATCTTTGTTCACGTCGAGCGGATCGGCCGCGCGCCGCTTCCGCTACGAGGCCCCTGCAGGCAACGTCGGCATCAACATCGGAGTTGCCGCCCCCATGGCCTATTTCCCGTTCAGCGGATGGAAGAACAGCTTCTTCGGCGATCTCCACGGACAAGGCCGCGACTCGGTCGAGTTCTACACCGACAAAAAAGTAGTCGTGGAACGCTGGGCCAAAGAACACTCCAGGAAATTCTGAGCACATGCAAATGCTCACCACAGAGTGAGCGAGCTTAGAGAGAACGAGAACACTAGTGACATTAGCAAGCGGTACAAAAGACTTGTTCTTTGACTTCTCTGAGTCTCTGTGACTCTGTGGTGAACGAATGTTTAAGAGGAATCCATGACTACAACCGTCGCTAATCCCACCATGACCGGCCAGGAAATTGTCGATCTCACCAAGAAACACACGCTCTTCGAGTGGTCCGCGCAATCGAAGGTAGATCCCATCCCGGTCGCCAAAGCGAAAGGCATTTATTTCTGGACGCCGGAAGGGAAGCGCTTCATCGACTTCAACAGCCAGTTAATGTCGGTCAACATCGGCCACGGCGACGAGCGTGTCATCCAGGCGATTCACGAGCAGGCACAGACGCTGGCCTACGCCAATCCGTTCATGGCGACCGAACCCCGTGCGCGGCTTGGCGCCAAGCTCGCGGAAATCACTCCCGGCGACATCGACACCTTCTTCTTCACCAACGGCGGCGCCGAGGCGAACGAGAACGCGATCAAGATTGCGCGCTTCTTTACCGGACGTCACAAGATCATGGCGCGCTATCGTTCCTACCATGGCGCAACCGCGGGCAGCATGTCGCTGACGGGCGATCCGCGCAGATGGGCCGCTGAGCCCGGCATCCCGGGCGTGGTGCGCGTGCTCGATCCTTATCACGGCATCGAACGCGGATGGGAATCCGCCGAGACTTCGCTTGCGATGATCGAAGAGACGATGCAGCTCGAAGGTCCGCACACCATCGCGGCGTTCATTCTTGAAACCGTTGTGGGAACCAATGGAATTCTGATTCCTCCCGACGGATACATGCAGGGCGTTCGCAAGCTTTGCGATAAGTACGGCATCCTGATGATCGCCGACGAAGTCATGGCCGGATTCGGACGTACCGGGGAGTGGTTTGCCATCGATCACTGGAAGGTCGTGCCCGACCTGATCTGCATGGCGAAAGGCCTGACCGCGAGCTACCTGCCGCTCGGTGCAGTCGGCATGCGCCATCACATCGCGCAGCATTTCCAGGACAAGGTGTTTCTACGGCGGCCTCACCTACAACTCCCATCCCATGGGTTGTGCCGCGGCGCTGGCGACGATCCGCGTATACGAAGAAGACAGGCTCATCGACAACGCGAAGAAGATGGGCGCGATCCTGAAAGAACTCGGAGCCGAAATGCAGGCCAAGCATCCCTCCGTCGGTGCCGTGCGCTCGATCGGCCTGTTCGGAATCTTCGAACTCGTGCGCAGCCGCAAGACTCGTCAGCCCATGGCGCCCTTCAACGGAACGTCCGACGAAATGGCGGCGTTAGGCCGCTTTTTCCGCGAGCAGGGACTCTATACGCTGGTGCGCTGGAACACGTTCTATACGAATCCTCCGCTCTGCATCAACGAGCAGCAACTGCGCGAAGCATTCGCCATCATCGACAAGGGCCTCGACATTACGGACAAAGCGGTAACAGATTAGCCCTCGAAATCGAAGTGCCGGACGATCGAGAACTTCTGCTACCATGCCTGTGCCGTAGGCAAAGTCGTCTTTTTCCTGAACACTTCCAATGCCTGCAATACGGTCGAGGGAAGCTCGCTTGAGACTCAACATCGGGTTCGCCGCGCAGACAAATATTGCGATTACAGCGGTAACCAATCTCGATCTTATTGCAATCAAAGTACCTGCCCGCGTGATCATTCTCTCCAACTCGCCCCGTAAACAATCCGCCGGCCTCCGCCGACACGTACATAGGATGTAAGGGATGACGAGCACGCCCCGTGCCAGTTCCGACGCCGCACCCACGGATGCCGCGTTGGTGTCGGCGATCCGCTCCAGCGATGAAGCGGCGATGGCACAGCTCTATGATCGTTATTCCGGCGTTGTATATTCCGTTGCCCTGCGCGTCTTGGGGGACACTGGGGCAGCCGAAGATATCTTGCAGGAAGTGTTTTTGCAGCTCTGGCGGAATCCGGGAATCTTCGACGCGAGTCGAGGAAGCCTGCCGGCCTGGCTTGCGGTGATCACGCGGAATCGCGCGATCGATTCGCTGCGCAAGCGGCGCCCGGAAGATGAGATTACCGACGTGGTCGTCAGTGTTGAGCCGGACCTGGTTCGCGGCGTGGAATGGAGCCGCACGCTCGACAAGATTCGCGGGGCGCTAGGAACCATGCCGCCGCCGCAACGCTCGGCACTGGAATTGAGTTTCTTTGAAGGGCTGACACATACCGAGATTGCTGAGAAAACGGGAGAGCCCCTGGGTACGATCAAGACTCGCATTCGCGCTGGATTGTTGTTACTGCGTAAGGCTTGCCACCCATGAACGCGCACGAACAATTCGCCGACGATCTCGCCCTCTACGCTCTCGGAGCGCTGCAGGGAGAGGAGCGCGCCACCCTCGAGGCTCACCTCAAGTCTTGCCCCGAATGCCGCGCTGAGTTGGAACGCCTGCGTGGCGATGCTGCGTTGCTAGCTTTCTCGACCAGCGGCCCGCGTCCGCCGGCTCGTTCGCGCGCACGCCTGCTGAGCCGCGATCGCAGCCGAAGCTCCTGCTCCCGCCCGCTGTGCCCGCGGCTGCCAAAGAGGAGCGTCGTTCGAGCTGGAGTTTCTGGCTTGGCGGCTTGGGATGGGCTGCAGCCGCAGCCGCAGTGATCTTCGCGGTGATGCTGTCCCGCCGCAACGACGACCTGCAGCAGCGCGTCGCCGGACTCGAATCGAATTCCTCCGGGCAGCAACAGCAATTGCAGCAGGCGAAAGAACTCATCTCGACCTTCACCGCGCCGGACGCCGCCCGTTATGTGCTCGTGGCCGGCAACACGCCTCCCAAGCCCGAAGGCCGGGCAATCTATGTCGCCAGCAACTCCGACGCTGGTGTTTCTTGCCAGCAACATGCCGGAGCTTCCGCCGCAGAAAATCTACGAATTGTGGCTGATTCCGACGACCGGAGCGCCCATCCCCGCCGGACTGTTCCGCCCCGATGCGAAGGGCAGCGCAGCCATCGTGAAGCCGACCCTGCCCCCGGGGGTCGTGGCAAAGACCTTTGCCATCACGGTCGAGCCTGAGGCTGGCTCAGCCGCTCCCACGTCGACGCCGATCATGGTCGGAACCCAGGGATAGTCCGTCGACGCGTCGGAGTGGCGTGATCGTCCTGCGGCAAGAGCCCGTTTCGCGCGGACCGAGAATCCCCAACAAGCTCGGAATTAAGCCTAAGTGGGACGTCTCCCGGCAATGTGCAGGAACCTGCGAGCACCCTCCCCATTAGTTTTCAACAGTTTTCCCCCAACACCTGATCCAACTTTGCATTGATCTGCGCTGGCCTGCCGCTATAAGCTTAGGCCGACAGTGTGGCTCAATTCGGCACCGGGGGAGTTCGACATGAAAGGCATCATCGGGCAATCGCTTGGGCTGAGTATTTCGCTCGTGGCCATGACCGCGACTTTGATGGCTGGACCCGCGTCCAAAGCCCCTGCCGCTAGCAGGGAGTCCGCTCCCCACGGACTGGAGCCATCAGCACGTGATCTTCTCCCATCCCCGGACGCCCGAACAGGCCGCTCGCGTGTCCAAAGATATCCGCTATACCCTGCAGCAGCGCCGCATGAGCGCGAAGAGGGGTATTGAAGTTCCGATCGACGAAGAGAGGCTGATCGCTGGCCCATCCAGACTTCACCATGCCCGTCGCCGTGGCCGTCGCATGCATCGAGACTGGTCGGTGGATTTGGGCTCCGGCGCGAAAGCCGGAGAAGCGCGATTTCCCGGCAAAGTGGTCATTCGATAGCACGACTGCGGCGTGCCTGGGTGCCCCCGCTCCCGATTTTGTAGTCTACGGCACCAACGTACCCGGCTCCGGCACTCAGGCCAACATTGTTGCCCTTACGAACTTATATGCAGGATGTGGTGGACAGGTGCCCGGTTTTTATTGGGGATACAACACCGGCGGCAAAGTCGTGACTTCGCCTGTCCTATCACTGGATGGTACCCAGGTGGCTTTTACTCAGACTACGGGTGGAACCGCCAGTCTAGTTCTTTTGAAATGGGCAGCTGGCGGAACTGGCGCACAGAACCCGGGTGATCCCCGATTGTGCTAGCGAGTTTGCTATCCGGCGTGCGTTGCGCCGTGCATGACAAGCTTTGCTTTGGGGGCAGATGATTCGAATTCGTCCTTCTACTACGACTACGGAAATGACACAGCATGGGTCGGTGACAATGGTGGCAAGTTGCATCAGTACACGAATGTGTTTAACACCTCGCTCTTAGGGACACCTCCAGCGGAAGTCACGACAGGAGGTTGGCCGGTACCAGTCAGCGGATCTGCGCTCACCAGTGCGGTTCACGACGACACAACTGACAATACGTTCGTGGGCGACAGCAGCGGCTTCCTTTATCGCGTAGACAACGCGACCGCCGCTGTCATCACCTCGGCAAAATTGGACTCCGGCACAGGGCTGACGGAAGGACCGGTAATCGATTCATCGATTCAGTCTGTCTATGTGTTTTCGTCGAGTGACGGCGCAGGTTCTGCGGCCGTCTTTCAATTGAGCACATCGTTTGGGTCGGGAGCAACTGGCGCCGAGGTGCAGGTCGGCACAAGCTCCGTGAGCACAACTCCTCTGTATAACGGTGGATTCGATCACGATTACATCTTGTCCGCGAATAGCACCGGCAACATGTGGGTCTGCGGAAACCCTGGTGGGCAGCCAACTCTGTACGAAGTTTCGATCTCTGCGGGACAGCTCGGAGCTGTTAAAGCAGGGCCGGTGATTTCAACCACTGGCCAAACCAAGTGCTCTCCGGTTACCGATGTTTACAACGCCGCTCTACAGGGGGGTGGACTGCCCCAGGAATGGATCTTCATGAGCGTGCATGGCGCGGGAACTCCGACCCCGTGCGGTGGTGTCGCTTGCGTCATGAACTTCAAGACAACTTCGTGGGAACCCAACACGACCTACAACCTCGGACAGGAAGTTCTCGACAGCAATCTGAATATCCAAGTTGCGGACAATCCAGTGGTGGCATTAGCGGGGCGACGCCGCCGGCTGTGGATGACTGACGTTTTCAAAACAACGCATGGATGGCGGAGTTCACTGGCGTGTCCAAGGCCCGCTCACAGCTCAGACGCCTGGTTCGTGGGCACCCAACACAGTATTTCCCGGCGCTTTCCAGATCGTTGATAGCTTCAACAATATCGAGGTCGCGGAACCCACCGGTGGCACTTCGGGCGGAACCGTCCCGGCCTGGCCGGCGACGGAGGGTTCAACCGTGCTCGACGGAACCATTACATGGGTGAATTTGGGGGCCAATACCGTAGCAGCGCTTAAAGCAGAGGGCGGGACGAGCGGGATTGTTATCGATAACACCGTAGTCAACCCGAGCGGTTCGCAGGTTTACTACACAACTCTGCAGGACAGCGTGTGTTTTACGATAGGTGGTTTAGGTGGCTGCGCTGTTCAGGCTTCGCAACAAGGATTAAACTAGGTTAGCTCTTATGGCGATCGAAAATTCCTCTCCCGACCAATCGCAGGCGACCCCTGCCACCAAGAAGCCCTACGAGAAGCCCAGCTTCCGCTTTGAGAAGGTGTTCGTGACCACGGCACTGTCTTGCGGCAAAACCGGAACGCAAGGACAATGTTCGCTGAATATCAAAGTTTCCTGAAGCAAGATCCTCGCTGACGCGCCGTCCTTATCAACTGCGCGTCAGCACTGTACCACCCTACCCGGCTCGTTTGAATCACAACTCCGCTTCGTCTGCCGTGCCCTCGATCACTGACAGGGTCATCAAGAAAGGCAAGCATACCCTCGCGGTTCTTTCTTGCAGACGATTTGGCCTCGGAGCACAATCGAATCGCGAGCAACGACGCATCGTGGCCGGCGTCGATCTCATGTCCAGCCAGGGAAGGTCCTGATGAAAACCCAAGCCAGTCTTGTTCTCTCTTTATCCGCGATCCTGTCGCTCACCGCGTGGGCTCAAAACAACGCAACCACCTCCAGCAGCTCCGCCCCGCAAGCTTCCAGTGACGACGAGCAGAGAACCCTTGCAGCAGCCTCGTGCCGCCGGCTTCTGGGACAATGACGATCCCAATCTGGTGAATCTGATTGCGCATCCCTTCGCCAGCAAGAAATACGTTCTCCGCCACACCCTGCCGATCCGCGACCGTGTCAACGAACTCGACGAAATCACCACTGAGAATAGCTCCAAGATCAAAGATATCGACGCCCGCTCTACGCAAGGGAATTCAATTGGCGTCAGAGAAAGCCAGCCTCGCCGATCAGCACGCCACCGACGCGTCCAACAAAGCGCAAATGGCGCAAACGGCCGCGACCGAAGCTTCGACGCGGGTTTCTTCTGTGGAGCAGAAAGTCGGAGGCCTCGATCAGTACACCGGCAACGCGCAGACCGAAATTCGTTTTCGCCCCGGACAGACCATCCTCAGCAAAAACGCCAAAGATGCGCTCGATCAAATGGCAGAACCACTGAAGGGGCAGCGCAGCTACATCATTGAAATCCACGGATACTCCTCGGGGCGCGGTCAAACCGCGATCGCCAACTCGCAGAAGATGGCGGATTCAGTCGAGCGCTACCTCGTGCTGTCCCACAAAATCCCGGCTTACCGCATTTACGTCGCGAGCATGGGCAACGCAGCAACCACCGGCGAGGGCACCGCTGCCCGTCATCCCACCGGAGGAAGAGTCGAGATCAGCGTCCTTCAGAATAGCGCCGGCACGGCACAGAAATAGGACATCAAACGTCTGCAGTCGTACCCGGTCGAGCTTTCAACGGCTCGACCATTTTCTTTTGCACTCCGACTGTTCCGTTCCCATCACGTTTCGACAAAAAATGAACGATTAGCCCTTTGTTAGTGACTCCGATCACAGACTCGAAATCCTGCTTCAGGCCATCATCTTCAGCAATGGCTTCGCGGCTTTCTCCAAGCTGCTAGCCATCGTAGGGCGGAAGCTCTCTCTTGCGGAGAGGAGCCTGCCGCAAGCTGTTGCGATTCGTGGAAATGCCGAACGCTCCTCCACGAGTGCGCCTGCTTTCGACCCAGGGAAATTTGTCCGAGTGAGGGTTGGCGATGATGTCTGCCGATCAAAGGGCAGCTTTCGGAGTATTCGCAAAATTAACTCGTGCTTGGCCACTACGCTACGGCGTCGCTCTGGTCGCCGTTGTCATCGCGGCAGTGATCCGGCATAGCCTCGAGGCGGCTCTGGTACCCACGCCACCGTTTGTTCTTTTTTTCCCCGTCATCACGCTCCTCGCACTTTGGCTTGGATTCGGTCCCGGACTCTTCGCTACTGTCGCGTCGGGCGCAATCGCAGCTTACTTCTCTACGAGATCCGCCCACGGGCTCGCCATCCCAAAGACAAGCGACCTCGTTGGGCTGTCCCTGTTTGTGATTGTCGCAACTGCCGTCAGCGCGATCGGGGGCTTGTTCCGCAAACGTACCCAACGCTTGTGGGAATTCGAGAAGGCGGTAGAAGGCGTGGAAGAAATGATCGTCGTGGTCGATCGTGACTACCGCTATCTCATCGCGAATCGCGCCTTCCTTCGCTACCGCGGCATGAAGAGGGAGGATCTCATCGGCCGCCGCGTGCCTGAAGTATTCGACCCTGTTATTTTCGCGAACACCGTGAAGCCGAAGCTGGACGAATGCTTTCACGGAAACTTCGTTCAATTCGAGATGCGATACCCCTCGCTGCAGTCTGAAGGCCGTGATCTGCGAATCTCCTACTCCCCGATCGCGGGACCGCACGGCATCTATCGTGCCGCTGTCGTGATGAACGATATCACTGAGCAGAAGCGGATCGAGCAGGCACTCCTTCGTCGCGAAGAGGCGTATCGGCAATTCCTCGAGCAGAGTTCTGAAGGCATCTTTCGAGAGGAACTCGATGTGCCCATCTCCGTCGATCTTCCCGAAGACGATTTGGTGGCGCACATCCTCAAGGATTCGTATGTGGCTGAGTGCAACAATGCCATGGCCCGCATGTACGGGTTCGATTCAAGCGACGTCCTTGTCGGTAAGCGACTCTCAGAAATGCTGGTCGCTAACGATCCCTGCAACGTCGAACTGACCCGCGAATTCATAAGAGTCAGGTTTCCGCGTCGTCGATCGTGAGTCGCACGAAGTGGATGTCTCCGGCCATGCAAAAGTCTTCCGTAACAGCATGACCGGCATCGTCGTTGACGGGATGCTGGTGCGCACATGGGGCATCCAGCGCGATGTCACCGAACAGGTCAAGATCGAGCAAGCCCGACAAGATGCAGAAGCAGCGATGAAAAAGAGCGAGGAGCATTTTCGCGCACTCGTCGAGCAGGCCTCCGACGGAATTTTCATTGCGGACGCGAGCGGAAGATATATCGATACGAATACGGCTGGCGCCGAGATGCTTGGCTACACGAAGGAAGAAGTCTTAACATTGACGATCCCCGAAATCCTCGCGGAGGGAGAACCGGCTCGCCTTCAGTCGGAAATCGCCCGCTTCGCTGGCGGCGCGACCGTCCGAAGTGAATGGAAGTTTCGCCGTAAGGATGGGACTTTCTTCGACGGCGAAATCTCTGGCAGACAACTACCGGATGGGCGACTTCAGGGAATCCTGCGCGACATGACCGAGCGCAACCTTGCCGAAGAAGAAATGCGCCGCAGCGAAGAGCGCTTTCGCGTCGCGCTTAAAGATTCACCCATCACCGTCTTCAATCAAGACCTCGAGCTGCGTTACACCTGGATCTACAATCCCCAGCTCTACTGGCAACACGCCATAATCGGAAAAACCGATGACGAGATTCTCGGCGCCAAGAGCGCTGCAGGTCTGATTGAACTAAAGAAGAAAGTTCTGCGAACCGCCGCCTCCTTGCGCGAGGAAGTGGCCATTTCCGACAACGGCAAGCGCCATGCCTTCGACGTAACTATCGAGCCTCTCTTTGACGCGGACGGCCATGTCGCCGGTATTACCGGCGCTTGTATGGATATCGCCCGTCTGCGCGAGATTGCCGATCGTCTGCAGGACGCCAAAGATCGCCTCGCCCGGGAAAAATCCTATCTGGAAGGAGAAATCCAGACAGAACTGGGCTTTGAAAAAATCATCGGTCAGAGTCCGTCATTGCGCGAGGTGTTGAAAAAGGCCCGCATCGTCGCGCCAACCGATTCGACCGTGTTACTGCTCGGCGAGACCGGTACGGGTAAAGAGCTGGTCGCAAGATCGGTTCATGGACTCAGCAGCCGGCATGACAAGACCTTCGTCAAACTGAATTGTGCCGCGGTGCCTTCCGGCTTGCTGGAAAGCGAACTCTTCGGCCACGAGAAAGGAGCTTTCACCAGCGCGGTCAGCCAGAAACTAGGCCGAATCGAACTCGCTGACAAGGGAACGCTGTTTCTCGATGAAATCGGTGAATTGCCTCTAGAATTGCAGCCGAAACTCTTGCGCGTTCTGCAAGATCGCGAATTCGAAAGGCTAGGAGGGATCCGGACCCTGCACGTAGACGTCCGTATCATTGCCGCGACCAACCGCGATCTGCGCCAGGATATTGCTGACCGGAAGTTCCGCGAGGATTTGTTTTACCGGCTCAATGTTTTTCCCATCGAGCTGCCGCCATTACGCGAACGGCGCGGCGATATGGGTATGCTCGTACAGCATTTTGTTCGGAAACATTGCGCCCGGATGCGAAAAGAAATCGACACGATTCCCCAAGATATTCTGCACGTTCTTGAGAATTGGAGCTGGCCAGGAAACATTCGCGAGCTTGAAAATATGATTGAGCGGATGGTGATTCTGACGAAGGGCCACGTTTTAGCGGCTCCGCCCGCCGAGCTTCAAATCGCACCCGACCTGGCGAACGGAAGCCTGACGGAAATTGAGCGAGAACATATCATTCGGGTCTTGCGCGAAACCAACGGTGTGTTGTCAGGGGTGAACGGCGCTGCCACTCGGCTCGGCGTGAAGCGCACCACCCTGCAATCAAAACTCAAGCGCTTCAATATTGAACTGGATGAATATCGTCAGCGGCGGGAATGGAACTTACGCTGATTAGGGAAGGAAGATTCGGTCGCATCTTCACTTCGCCAGCCGGTTGTATTTCTTCAACGCCTCGCGCAGGCGGTCGTGCGGTAGCGCAATCACGGTGTGATTGTTGATCCCCGTCATGGTTTCGGCCGCAACCATCGCGTTCACAACCGCCTCTTCCGTCGCCTGCACCGTTGCAAGAAAAATGGGATCGAGCGAGTCGTTAGGCAACATCGTCAGCTGATGAATCCCCTTCGTTCCCACCGCTCCCGGATTTGCTGTTGAGAACGCAATGAAAATATCACCCGAGCCGTCGCCCGAATAGCTCCCATCGCGTCCCAGCCCAAGCGAGATTTTCTTTGCGATTCGCTTCAGTTGCGTAGGAATCAGCGGCGCGTCTGTGGCGACCACAATAATGATCGATCCTACATCGTTCTGCCAGACCGTATGCTCCGGAATCTCCCGTCCGACATTGACTCCCGCAATGCGGAGTTGCTCTCGCGATCCATAGTTGCACTGCACGAGAACACCGACGGTATAGCCTCCGACCTTCGCATCGAGCACCCGCGAACTGGTTCCGATTCCGCCTTTGAATTCATTGCAAATCATGCCCGTTCCGCCGCCGACATTGCCTTCCTCTACCGGGCCTGAGTGCGCAACGTCGAGCGCGTGCCATGCGTCTTCCGGCTTCACGTGAAATCCATTGATGTCGTTCAGGTATCCGTCCCATGTCTCGGCGACCACCGGCAGTGACCACCAGTAGCCTTCCATGTCGGGCGAGCCATGCTTCACTTTCCACGAGATCACAGCGTCGCGCACCACGCCCGACACTATGTGTGTTCGTGATCATGACGGGGCCATTCAAAAATCCGGAATCATCGACCCATGTCGTGCCCGGTCATCTCCCCGTTGCCGTTCAGCGTGAACCATGCGGCGAACACGGCGTCGTTCGAACCCTTCCCGCGAGGATGAATCGCGGTCACCCCGGTACGCACCGGCCCTTTGCCAACCTCCAGTTTGCCCTCGCCGGAGATCAAGGTCGTGTGCCCAACCTCGACGCCTTTCACATCGGTAATTGCGTTGTTTGGGCCCGGGCGTTCCGTCAAAAGGCACGCCAAGATCGCGCGCTCGAGGCTTGGTTTCGGCCGACAAAACTCCGGCGCAAATCAGAATTGCAACCACGACCGCCCACACCCGAACACGATCGAAGGGACATGGAGCCTCCGGCAAAACAAGGCAGTATACAGGGATTTCGACGCCCGGGATTTCTACCCTGTCGAGTTCGCAAAATCTGCCTGCGTTACAATCGCAGCAAGAAGTAAATTTCTAGGGGGTTGAAATGGATAGCTGGAAGAAGGCAGCGGTGCTCGGTTCCATCGGGGCGGCAGGAATTTTATTTATGAAAAGGCGGTACGCGGCGGGCGTGCTGGCTACCGGTGCGGGACTCGCTGTGTTGGCATCGGAATATCCCGACAAATTCGAGAAAGTGCGGCGCTCGTTGCCCGACTACTTCGAACGCAGCATGCAGGTAATGGAGATGGCCGCTAAAGCAGGGAAGCGAATCACCGATGCGGCGGGTCGCAGTGCAGTAGATGTCTGGGATGAAATTGGCGGCTGAACTGTCCTCTACTCGATGCCCAACTGCTTCTTGGCATCCGGACTCAATCTTTCCGGCGTCCACGGCGGGGTCCAAACCACATTCACGGCGGCGTTGCGGATTCCCGGCAACTGCTCGAGCCGCGACTTCACCTGCATGCTGATGTTGACGTGCTCCGGGCAACCTTGCGCAGTCAGCGTCATGTCGACCGAGACGTCCTGTTTCTCCTCGTCCGCTGGCACGAAGTTCACTTTGTAGATCAATCCCAGGTCGACGATATTGACCGGAATTTCCGGATCGTAGCAGCTCCGCAGCGCGCTCATCACATCTTCTTCAGTCACTGGCATAAGGAATTCTCTCTAATTCAGTGTATAACGCCCCGCGAGCCGGAGCGAACTTCCTGCGGGTAGAGAGATGTCAATTCCTTGTCACGCTCACAGCCAGGCGCTTGCCGCGAAGGACCCGATGCACTCGCTCGTCAACCAATGCGCGATGGCCGCCGAAAGGCCGCCACTACAGCCTCTTACGGTTGAGTTTCAGGTACGCACCCGTGTACCTCACAAGAGTCGTTTGGTACATTCTGCATCATGAGTCCCGAGGCAAAACAGAAGATCCAACTGGCCCTCCTGGCCGCGCTTGTGGTTGCCACCATCCGCGCCGGAGTCATTTTTTACCAGCGACACGAAGATCGTGTTGCCGTCGAACAGCAAAAGAAAGCGCACGACGCGGGCTACTCCAATGCAGACTATTACGTTAATCCGAAAAAGCTCTATCCCTACGATGTCAAAAGCGCGAAGCAGTTGACGCAACAGCCGGCCTGGGTCCGCGAGGGATATCACTACGCTTACTATCCCTGCGATGCGGCGAGCAAACGTGTCGACTTCGGACACAGTGCCGGAATGCTTGGTCCGCTTGAAAAGCTCGCAATCACCGACGTGATTCTCGCTTCTTCACCTGCCGCGGGGCAAAAACCGCAAGTTATGGCCGTCTTCGAAAAAGCAGGCAAGACCTACGCGTTTCCGATCGGATACAAGGCCGACGACGAGTTCAAAATTTACTCCGATGACATGCTCTTCATCGAAGACCCTCATGACCTGTACAAACATTGGCCTACTGAGGTCTGGCAGTCCGTCGATCAACACGAGGTCAAGCCGGGAATGACGGAACTGCAAACCGACTTTTCGATCGGCATGGGTATTCCCGACGCCGGCGGCAGCGCCGATGATAGAACGGTGCGTTATCCAAATGGGGGCAAGCCCATGGCTGTCGTCTTCCACAGCGGCAAAGCGGTGGAGATCAAAGCCGATAACGCCGCGGGGTCGTAACTCCGCTGGAACCGACTCACTGCCGTGCGGTTGGCTATGTGCTACGATGCCGGGCAAGTTTGTAAGTTCCCGGGAGGGAGACATGCCGATCGCACTCAGGCCCCTAAGTGCCGGAGAGTTGCTGGATCGCACTTTTTCCATCTATCGCAGCCATTTTGGGCTCTTCGTGGGAATTTTTTCCCTCCCATACTTAATCGTTCTCGCTTACCAGTGTGTCGGGCTGGTCTTTCAGGCGCCAGTCCCTCAACTCTCCAACATTCTTGTTTCGGCGCTGTGGGGGATGGGCGGGTGGGCCCTTACGCTAGTCGTTTCAGCCGCATCTCAGGCCGCGACGGTTGTTGCCGTCTCGAACGTCTATCTCGATCGTCCCGCCAGCGTCGCCGACTCTTTTGCCGCAGTGAAAGGACAGATATTCGGAGTTCTCGGCCTCTCGCTCCTCGTCGGATTCGTCGCTGGCATGGCGTGTCTGGCCTTGATCGTGCCCGGTGTGCTGCTCTTCATCATGTGGTCGCTTGCAGTCCCTACGAAAGTTCTCGAGAACAAAGGCGTTCTCGAATCCATGTCTCGCAGTATGGAACTGACCAAGGGGAGTCGCGGCCGTATATTCGTAATTGGGTTGCTGGTCGTTGTACTAACCGTGGGAGTGACTTGGCTCTTGCAGTGGCCGGTATTCGTGGCGGCAGGTGTAAGTCTGCGAGGCATTGGGCGCATGGCCGTCGTATGGCGGGCAGCATCTCTGGTCGCAAAGTTTGTCTCTGAGAGCTTGGTTGGACCACTGGCTACAATTGCGTTGTCGCTGGTCTACTACGATGAGCGAGTGCGGAAAGAGGCGTTTGACCTGCAACTTATGATGATGACGCTCGACGCGACGGCACCAGTGCCGCCCGCACCAGTTGGCGCATGACAACCAAGCGGAACTGCATCCTTATCTGCTTCTTAATCGCGACAGCGATCTGCCGGGCCGACTCTCCCCGTTCTCCGCTCTCCGCCTCCGACTATCGATCGGAACTGGACCGTTTACTCGATGCGACGCAGCACGTGAATAGTTCAAGCAGCAGCCTTCCTGAGGCTCTCCACGGAATACCTCAAAGCTGGCACGTCATCGCGGACCAGCATGATTTTGACATCTCGACCGAAGGCCTGCAGCGCGACATTCGCCGCTATGAGAGTGACAAAAGTGCAGCCAACGCCCTCGCCATCCGTACGCGTTTGCAGGGATTCCGCAACGACCTCGACGGATTTGAAAAAGCCCCGACAGATTTCTCCGTTTCCCGGGCCGAGGCAAATTCAATCTTGTCTCGCCGCGAGTTCCGCGATGTAAGCGGTCCAACCTGGCTCGATCGGTTGAAAAGACGATTGGCAGACCTTCTACTCAGCCTTTTGCAGAAAGTCTTCCGCTCAGCGGCGATTCCAAACATCAGCAAATATTTCATCTATGGGCTGATGGCTTTCGCGCTGCTCGCGCTGATTTATATCGCCTATCGCTCCATCTGGCGGAGTGAAGATTCTGCCGAAGTTGTTCCTCGGGATACCCCGGTTTCGGCTAAGGAATGGGCCATCTGGCTCACTGAAGCCCGCGCCGCCGCCGCGAAATCCGAATGGCGCGATGCGATCCATCTTGCCTACTGGGCGGGAATCTCTTTTCTTGAGCGTCAAGGGTTCTGGAAGCCCGATCGCGCCCGCACCCCGCGCGAATATTTGCGGCTACTCTCAGATTCGAGCGGACATCGCCAGACACTCACTGCACTGACGCGGATTTTCGAACTTGCCTGGTATGCGCGCCGCGATGCCACTGAGGCCGCATTCTCTCAAACGCTCTCTGAACTCGAGAAACTCGGATGCCGCTGAAAATTGATCCACGAGACCGAAAGCTCCTGCTGGGGGCGTTCTGCGTCTTTGCGATTCTCATCGCTGCTACCATTCTCTTCGGAGGCGAAGGCGGTCAACGCCTTCAAGCCCCAAGCAGCTACTCCACTGCATCCGGCGGCGCCAAAGCGGCATATCTGCTTTTGTTGCAATCAGGCTACAAAGTGCAGCGATTTGAAAAGGCGCTTGACCAGCTTCCACCGGCATCAAGAACAACATTGATTCTCGCCGAACCGCATCAAGGCCCGACTCGCGACGAGCGCGAGCATCTGAAGGCGTTTCTCCAACAAGGCGGCAAGGTTATCGCGGCCGGAATGTTCGCAGGAACCTATCTTCCGGAGAATGGCTCCATCCCTGACGTTCTCGGCGGTCCCGCGTGGGAGAATGCCACCGCCGTTGCACCTTCCTCCATTACGCGCGCGGCTCCCGAAATCATACTGGCGCCAGAGGCGCGCTGGCAGACATATGGCGCCGCATATCCGTTATATGACAGCGGCGACACTCCACTTGTCGTGACCTATCCGTACGGGCGCGGCGAGGTGCTGTGGTGGGCGTCCGCGACACCTCTCACCAACGCCGGCCTCAAGGAAAAAGGGAATCTCGAATTCTTTCTGGCTTGCCTTGGCGACAAGAACGAAATCCTGTGGGACGAATATATACACGGCTATCGCGAGACTCTGGCCCTCTCCATCGCGAATTCCCCGGTCAAGTGGGTCGTGTTGCAGTTAGCACTTCTCGGCCTGGCCGTCGTTGCTACGTTTTCGCGCCGGGCTGGGCCAGTCTATAAGCCCGCCGCCGAAGTTCGTCTTTCGCCACTCGAATTTGTGCAAACTCTCGGAGGCCTGTACGAGAAGGCAGGAACTCCTTCAATCGCCGTCGATATCTGTTACCAGCGATTTCGATATTGGTTGACTCGCCGTCTCGGAATCGGCAGTGCAATCTCCACCAATGATCTCGAATCCGCGGTTCGTGATCGCTGGGCGAAGGGCGACGATCACTTTGCCGCGATCCTACGCCGCTGCGAAGCAGCCAAGAACGATCCATATTTGAACGATGCAGAGGCGCTTCACCTTGTGCAGGAACTTGACGAGTATGCGATTCGCTTCAGATTGTACGAAGGCGGACGGAAGGAGAATGCTGGATGAACGCTGTTCCGCAGCTTGTGCAGCACATTGGCGGCGAGATGAGCAGGGTCGTGGTCGGGCAAGAGGAACTGCGCAATCAGTGCATCATCGCGCTTCTATGCCGCGGCCACGTTCTGCTCGAGGGCGTTCCTGGCATCGCCAAAACGCTGACCGTGAAAGCACTCTCACACTTGTTGCGCCTCGAGTTTCAGCGCGTGCAGTGCACCTCGGACCTCATGCCAGCCGATATCGTCGGCACTAACGTTCTCAACATGGCGACTAGCCAGTTCCAGTTGCATCAAGGACCAGTGTTCACCGACCTTCTCCTCGTCGATGAAGTCAATCGCATGCCACCCCGTACCCAGGCAGCTCTGCTTGAGTGTATGGAAGAGCATCAGGTCACGATTGATGGAAAAGGATATTTGTTATCGAAGTTCTTCACGGTTTTCGCGACTCAGAACCCCATTGAATTTGAAGGAACCTATCCGCTTCCCGAAGCCCAACTCGACCGCTTTCTCCTGAAGTTGCGTGTCACCTATCCCGCGCAAAAAGACGAAGTGCAGTTGCTTGCCAACGTGCAGAGCGGCTTCGAATCGCGTGAACTGGAAAAGATGAATTTTGCTCCGATCGAGGCTGGGCTGATCGAGCAGGCGCAGCAAGAAGTGAAAGCAGTCACTGTGCAGGAATCTCTGTTCGCCTATATCGTGCAAATTGTGCGCCGGACGCGCGATTGGCCGTCTCTTTCGCTCGGCGCTAGCCCCCGCGCCGCGGTTAGTTTGATGGCAGTGGCGAAAGGCTTCGCTGCAATGGATGCGCGTGACTATATCATTCCTGACGACGTGAAGGCCGCGGCGCGCCCGGTACTGCGGCATCGGATTATTCTGCGTCCCGAGGCTGACCTCGAGGGCCTCACCGCCGATCAGGTTCTCGAAGAAGTGTTGCGCGCGGTCGAAGTACCCAAGTGAGTTTCCTACGCGGGAGCTGACATTTGAACGATCTGGCCAGACTGGTTCCACCCGAGGTCCACGCGCACGCGCGATCCAACGGGCGCTTCGGCGCTGCCTTTGGCGACCGCTTCTTCATGTTGTTGTTCGTCGGACTCGTCTGGCTCGGTCCCGCATTCGTCGATTTGCGTTTCGTCTATGCCTTGCTGCTCTGGGATTTTCTAGTCGTCCTGGCGTGGATTATTGATCTGGCAAGCCTGCCGAAACCAGATCAGCTTTCGATCAAACGCACATGGCGATCACCCGCTGCTTTATCTCTCGAATCCGAGGTCGCCCTTACTCTCGAAAATTCTTCCGCCAAAACGATTCACGCAGTCTTGGTCGACACAATTCCGCTCTCGTTGCGTACCGGTCCGCCGTCGCTGACTCTTTCGGTGCCCGGCCGGGGTGAGGAAAGTGCCCGCTACCGCATTCGGCCCGCTCAACGGGGAGACGCCGTCCTCGGCGATGTTTACTTGCGCTATCAGGGCGTTCTTCGCATCGCGGAGCGATGGGCGCACGCTCCGCTGGAACAGACGATCCGCATCTATCCGAACCTGGATGAGGCGAAGCGGCACTCGATCTATCTTCTTCGCAGCCGCCAGACTGCCGCGGAGAGACGCCGAGCCCGCGTTCGCGGCATTGGGCGTGAGTTCGAGAGCCTGCGTGAATATCAAACCGGCGACGAGTACCGTGACATTTGCTGGACCGCCGCCGCACGCCGCGCCAAGCTCGTCACCCGCCTCTATCAGATCGAACGCAGCCAGACCGTCTGGATCGTCGTCGATTCCGGCCGCCTGATGCGCGCGCGCGTCGGCAACCCTCAGCAAGCTCGATCAGGCGGTGAATGCCGCCGCTCACCCTCGCGCAGGTCGCGTTGTACTCCGGCGATCGTGTTGGACTCATTGCGTACGGGCGCGGCATTCGCCACCAGCTTCCAGCCGCCAAGGGAAGCGCTCACTTGCGCCAAGTGATCGAACAACTGGCGCAAGTTCGCGAAGAAGGAGCTGAGGCCGACCATCTCCAGATGGCTGCGCGGCTCCTCACCGATCAAAAGCGCCGAAGCCTGGTCGTCTGGCTCACTGATTTGGCGGAGACCGCCATGACTCCGGAGGTGATCGAAGCGGCCTCAATGATGATGCCGCGTCATCTGGTGCTGTTCATGGTGATCGGACAACCCGACCTGAAAGAGCTCGCGTCGAAAGCCCCAACTCGCGAGACGGAAATGTACCAGATCGCCGCCGCGCAAGAGATGATTCACCGCCGCGAACTTCTGCTCGCCAAACTCCGGGAGCGCGGCGCTCTTGCAATGGAAGTCAGTTCGGGCGCAATCTCCCCGGCCCTGGTCAACGCCTACCTGCAAATCAAGGAACGCAGCCAGCTGTAAGGCCCCTAGCTTCTGTCGTTCCATCAAAGTCGCCGCTCTCTCCGGTCGTCCTCTTGTGTTTTCTTCGTTGCCCGCTGCAGCGTTCTTCCGTGATAAAAATACGTCGGGTCAAAACTGGGGGACACCATGGGGCTATCTCAAAAAACTCGGGAATTGCACAACCATCACTTCGATTCCACGGTCTGGAACGACTTTCAATTTCGCGATGACGATGTGATCATCGCATCGTACGCCAAGGCCGGTACAACCTGGACGCAGCAAATCGTCGGACAACTCATCTTCGGCGGCGACCCCAACATCGCGGTTGCCGAGATGTCTCCATGGCTCGACCTGCGCGTCCCTCCCAAGCACATCAAGCTTCCCGCTCTCGAGGCGCAGACCCACCGGCAGATTCCTTAAGACCCATCTGCCGGTCGATGCCCTCGTATTTTCGCCAAAAGCGAAATACATATACGTCGCGCGCGATGCTCGCGATGTTTTGTGGAGCCTCTACAACCACCATGCCAACGCCAATGCGAAATGGTATGAATTGCTGAACGACACGCCGGGACGAGTCGGGCCCCCGATCGATCCGCCACCCGCCGACATTCGCAAGTATTGGCGCGACTGGCTCGACCGCGACGGATTTCCCTTCTGGTCGCTCTGGGAGAATATGAGATCCTGGTGGGCGATCCGCGATTTGCCCAACGTTCTCTTCGTTCACTATAACCAGCTGAAGCAAGACATGCCCGGTCAAATGCGGCGCATGGCCGCCTTCCTCAATATCAAGATTGATGAGTCTCGCTGGCCCGCGATTCTTGAATACTGCTCCTTCGATTGGATGAAGCAGAACGCGGAGAAGAGTGCTCCGCTCGGCGGCACAGCGTGGGAAGGCGGCGCAGGCACGTTCATCCACAAAGGAGTGAACGGTCGCTGGAGAGATGTACTGACCGCGGAAGATTGCGCGGAGTACGAAGCTCGCACCGTCCGGGAGCTCGGCCCCGAGTGTGCGCGCTGGATGAACACGGGCGAGGGGCTTTCCTAGCGCACGGATTTCGCTGCTGCGCCGTCCGCCAATGCGAGTATTAGCAGCATGAACAACATCCGGCGGGAGTCTTGCATTTCCGCCGGAGATCTCTTGGTGCATCCTGCGCTGCTCCTTCGACCATCCTCACAGGTTATTCTTAATGCAGGCCCGGTCCTGATCGCCCACGCAAAAGATCTGAATTGCAGATGAACACTGCCACTATCGGTATCGATTTCGGAACGACCAATAGCTCGATCGCTCTTGCCGATCCTTCAGGCTCGGTCGAACTCGCCCATTTTTCCGAGCTAGGTGCTGCGACTGATTCTTATCGCTCCCTGCTATACCTCGAGCAGGTGAAGGAAGATGGCATCAACCGCCTCAAGTCCTGGAGCGGCCCCGAAGGAATCGAGCATTACCTCTCGGCTGACGGCAACGGCCGGCTGATGCAGTCGCTGAAGTCGTTTCTGAGTAGCCGCACTCTGCACGCGACTGAAGTCTTCGGACGCCGCCATACTCTCGTTTCGCTGATTGCTCGAATTCTCCAGGATTTGCGCCAGAAAGCCGAAGTACAATTCGGCATCAGTATCAGAGCCGCTGTAGTGGGCCGCCCGGTCCAATTCGTCGCGGCCGAAAATGAAGCTGACAACAAATACGCGGAAGGACGTCTCGAGGATGCGCTCCGCGCAGCAGGTTTCGAGTCCGTCGATTTCGAACTCGAACCGGTCGCCGCAGCGCGATACTACGAATCCACCCTCGATCGCGATCAACTTATTCTGATCGGCGACTTCGGTGGCGGCACCAGCGACTTTTCGTTGATTCGTGTTGGACCAACGATTCTTCAAAGGGGCAGAACTCCCGCCGATCTCCTGGGAAATGCCGGCATCGGTCTCGCTGGCGACGCCTTTGATGCCAAGATCGTCAGGCACTTGGTTGCTCCGGCTTTAGGCGCCGGATCGCAGATGCGCTCGCTCGACAAAATGCTCACTGTCCCCGGTTGGGTCTACGCAAAGCTTGAACGCTGGCACTACCTCTCTTTCTTGAAAGCCAGAGACACGATGGAAATGCTTCGCGGCGTGCAGGGACATGCGCTCGAACCGCAAAAGATAAAAGCTCTGATCCACTTGGTCAAAGATGATCTCGGTTTCCGTCTCCATCGTGCCGTTCAAGCAGTCAAATGCGACCTCTCTTACAAGCCGTCAGCTACCTTCAAATTCTTTGATGGACCTGTCGAAATTGAGGCCGCCCTCGAACGTAGCGTCTTCGAAGAATGGATTGCGGAGGAACTCCAGCAGATTCAAACCTGTGTGGATGATCTTCTCACCCGATCCGGCGCTCAATGCCAGGATGTCGACGCGGTCTTTCTGACCGGCGGATCATCCTTCGTTCCGGCTGTTCGGCGGATCTTTGAAGCTCGTTTCGGGGCCAACAAGATTCGAGCGGGCAACGAATTCACTTCCGTAGCTCACGGCCTCGCTCTTAGCGGTGGCGGCAGCTCGCCCTCTTCAACAAAATCCTCGATCAAGGGCGGAAAGAAAGAAACAGCACGAACCACGGCCGTCAAGGCGAGTTCATAGGTCTCCCATCGCTCGGGCATTCGCCAAAAGCCTGGGCCGACTTTTCTCTTTCTGGTCGTTCACGTGTGAGCTGCATCACAGACGAACGGGCCGACTTGTGTCCTAATTCTCAGTTCGTTCCGCCCTTCCGAAGAGCTGGCTCCCCATTACAGGCAGCACACCCCGAAGGAGCACGAATCCAGCCATCCCAGGGAATAGTCTCGTCCGACAAGTTTCTTTTTCAGAGAGGTTCGTCATGAAGCACATCTGCAAATGGATTCTAGTTCTGATCATCGGGTTAGTACCGATGGCATCGGGTCAGGAAACCGCCAACAGCAGTTCGGCAAGCGACAATAGTGCGATCGCGTCCGAGCAATCCCTCGCTTCAAATAGCTGGACGAATGGCACTCCGATGCACCGGCGGATTTTGGCCCCGGCTGCAGCCGCACTCGGAGGCAAGATCTATGTGGTAGGGGGCTCTCTTGCTTCGAATTGGAGCGCCATTACCGACACGGCGATTTATAACCCTGTCTCGGATACATGGACGAAAGGGGTGCCTTTGCCGGCGCCGGTCGTTCTTGCCGCTGCCGCAGTGGTCAACAATGTCCTCTACATCTTCGGCGGAAACAGCGGATCCGGAATGCTTAACACAGTTTGGGCGTACAACCCGCAGACCAGGACATGGTCCTCAAAATCACCAATGCCTACCGCGAGATATGGGCTCAGCGCAGTGCAGAAAAACGGCATTGTTTACGCAATTGGCGGTCAAACCGATAGCTGGGAACGCTTGGACAACGTTGAGAGCTACAATCCTTCGACCGACACATGGACCGAAGAAGCTCCTCTGCAGCAGGGCAAGTCAGAGCCGACAGCCGGCGTAGTTGGCAGGGAAATTGTCGCGGTGGACGGATACAGTTCAGCCGGAGACACGGGCGACAATGAAGGCTATAGCCCGTTGGCGAATACTTGGATAACGTTGACGCCCGATCCCACTCCTCGGGATTCCGCCTGCGGAGGGACCATCGGCAATCAACTGTATGTCGCGAGCGGTTACCAGGGCAACGGAGGATTGGCAATTCCGCTGACGGAGGCCTTCACGATTTCCAACACTTGGGTGACACTTGCTGACGCGCCGCACCCCACATTATGGTCAGGATCGGCAGTCTATAACGGCAAGCTGTACTGTTTCGGTGGGGCGGCATCCTATTACGGCAATGCCACGAATAACGTCCAGATTTACCAACCGTAGAGGGACCTGGGAAACGACGCACAGGCATTGCTAATCTCGCATCATGATTTCACATCGGCGGCTTGGGGCGGATCTCCGCCCCGTCCGCCGTTCGCCCTTGCTCCCCCGGTCTCCTTTCCAAAAGCGCGATTTGCCGAAAAGCCGGATGGTAGTAGAAACGCATAATCAGCATCTTCGACTCCTTTCCTCTGTGCTCTTTGGTTGGATGCGCCTCCAAAGTCTTCCTAGGCCTGGAGCCGACATTGTTATGGATTCAGTTGTCACAGCTCACTACGTTCTGTGAATGCATGCAGATTTCTGCATCTTGACAAGTCTGTAAGTTACTTACATTATTTGACCCGTCAGCGACAGTCGAGGCGATGCCGGAGCCTCTCTGATACAGACGCGTCTCTCCCCTTTGGGCCAAGAACGTAACTCAATTTGTGACGGAGAACCATCGTGTCTTCTCAACCTGCCGATTCCGTTCGCATAGCGTCATCGAACCATCTCAAGCGCCAGATAGCACAGTATTCGGTCGCCGCCACTGTGGCGGGCGTGAGCGTGCTCGCTTTGACCACGCCTGCAATTGGTGAAGTCGTGGTCACGAAAAAGACGATTCCTATTCCGGTCGGGAGCGCCGCCATGCCAGAACCCGTGGGCGTCTCGCTGGCTAATAACGGAGTGAATGATCTCTTGTTCTCGCTCACTCAAGACTCTATGGACCCCGACCGAGCCTTGTTTGTGGCCGCTGACGGCGTCGCATCGGCAGGCACCTTTAACCCGTATGCGACGGCGATGATGCGTGGTGCCAAGATTGGCCCCGGCATAACTTTCGAAAGCGGAGGGGCCCTCGTAGAATTCAGCGCAACAAGCAATGGTTACAAATTCTGCAGAGGATATTGGAACTCGAATCCTGCGGGTGGTTTCAGGGCGTGCGGAAATCCTAAAAACAAGTATTTGGGCGTCCGTTTCTTGCTCAACGGGCAAACTCACTATGGCTGGGTACGTCTTACGGTGGCGACAAACTCTGACCGGAACGGGCCGCCTTTGACAGCGACGATCACCGGATACGCCTACGAAACTGTGCCCAACACCGCGATCAAGGCGGGCACTGCGGCTACCGCGTCAGCCGAAGTGCAGGTTCCTGAAGAGATCAAAAATCAACCTGGACGCTCGGCATGCTAGCTGCGGGTGCCGAGGCCTTAACAGTATGGCGGCGCGAAGCACCTTCCGCTCGTCAGTAAAACCATTTTCACAACGAGATTGGTCTAAGTACCACGTCTCGGTTTCGTTGAGGATGTAACATCGCGGTTACACTCAAAACCCAAGCAATTCCGAGAAGGCATCGAAAGAGTCGGCGCACACGAGCCACTGATTGCGCTGGCCCTCGCCATAGCTCCATTGGAGCCGAATAACCGCTGGACACAGTGGGTTCTTAGCGTAGTCAAGAAGAATTGGCGAGTCTGATCCGAGGCCGAAATCGCCGATGAAAACGGACAGATCAGGACTTATCTCTTCAAGGGCGCCAAACCTTGACCAAAACTCTCCCTCGTGGCTAGCCATCCGTTCCGCTACGGTATTGAACGGTGGCTTTACGAAATAGATGCGTTCCTGATCTGGCGCGAAAGACCGGATCGTTTCCTTTGAGACAAGCGGCTGAATATTCTGATGTAGTTCTTCCTCGTGGGTTCCCGGCCAGCGGCCAGCCTCGATCAATTTGATCAAGTGGTTGGGAAGCCGTAGGTTGCCCACTAGCGCGAGATTAGGTTCCATACCGCCGCCATCATACAACTGAGCTATATTGGCGAAGAATCTCTGCTACGCTCAAAAACCCCGGTGAGCGGCTGTTCCAGTCTGCGGCAACTTCAGTGAAACTCTCCCTTCTCATCGATATGGATGAGATGGCATCCTTCCGGGGGCCAGCGTGGTGGTTGGGGGCTGATTCTTGTCTTATTTGCCGCCGTAAGGCCGTGAGGCCGAAATTCCGGTGGAGATATCAGTTCTGCCCAATCAATTCCGGTTTCATATTGATAAGGAGTTGATTGTTGGCTGATGGCCGCCGGATGAGGAAAAGGATCCTGGTACTTGAATTCCGGTTCACAGAGGTAGGCGTAAACGCCCTTCTGCGGTGTTTGTGCAGCAACACTCATCGAAACCACAACGGCCACAATTGCCAACCTTGAAAAGCACATTACGTTCATTCCCGCTGCGTACGATTGTATCTCCGTTGTCATAGTTGACGTAATATCGCCATTACCTTCATCGTACAAAGGCATTGACGGGTACCGCCTTGGACGCCGTCGGAATATGAGCGCTGTCTCCTGATTTCGACACTTGAGGTTGCCCGATTTGGCTAACGTACAATCACTCTGATGTTTACAGTCGGCTCCCAAGATAATTATCAGTGGCTCGTCACAGACGAAAATTTCGACCTCTTGGAGTTGTGTCCGGAAATCGTACTCGGGAAGTACGTCGCCGTTACTTCGATTGATAGCGGCCACCTTGTACTGACCAACAAAGAGACGGCGGCGGGTTGGCAGAGTCGGGCGAAAATTGCGTATAGCGCCAGGATTGAAAAAGCGGAAGACATATCGCGTGAGGGATGGGACGAGTGGTACATCTTCACCGCTCTCACGGACCTTGGTACGAGTCATATTGCGGAAAATATCTTTGAAGTGCCACAGGAGCAGGGACACCTAAGCGTACTCGTGAACTACGGTTTCGCTTAGCACCCGCCGGAGAGGGCAAAAAACCTCACCAATCTATTCTGGCCACAAATGGCGCGGATTCAGCCTGAATCCTACGTGGCGGATAACGACTTCTTGACTTTCGTGACCATGAACAAAGCGCTTTTCGTCAAGGTTTGTGATGCAGTGAAAGCCCTCCGCTAGAGTATGAACGCTGGTTCTGGAACGGTTGGCGCAAAAGCTGGTTTTCGTCCATTGATGAGGGCGTCACTGTTCCCACGCATCTGCCATTTCCAGCGAAAACAGCGTACATCGGTAGGAATCTGCCCGAGCGGAACATTCTCGCTTGGTCGCAAGCGGCTGGCATCGTCGAACCAAGCTACGAAACTAGCAGGGGGCAACGACTGTGCGTTGAAAGTGAAAAAACGCGTCGGACCGTCGCGGAACGCAATGCGCCACACTTCATCGTGTCGGGGCGTGACTTCGGCATTGTTCCGGCGATTTTGAATTGCTCGAAACTCATGGGAAGCCATCACCTTTTCGACCTGCTGAAAGGCCGTTTCCGGTAACACTGCGCGAGACATTTTACAGACCGGGTGAGATGACAACCTCTGGGTAATCTCCTCAACATAGAGCTTGTGGTCCCGCATCAGATGAACACAGGTCTCCTTGATTGCACCTCCTCCCTGGACCGAGCGAGACGCGCTGACGAGAGATGGAACACCTTTGTGTGCATCAGAGCGGCTGAGACGGTTAGGACGCTGAGGACGATCACGGTCGAAGTCTTAACGCTCAGTACATAATTGGACACCGGCAAGGAACATTCTGGCTACAAACTGACGTAATCTCTGGTTTCTCCAAGCGACCTCGCGCGTTCACTCGTATATGGCTAAGGTGGGGTTAGCTGTCGGGCATTTGTTGGTGCAGAAGATAGAAGAGCGGAGTGGATTCTGTATCGTGTCCAGCAGTCGTCCATCACAGGAACGCCATTTCCAGTGGGCCCGGAGCAAAGTTCACGTACTCTCCCCCACATGGCAGAGACGCAGAATCTTCCCGCGAGTGCATTCCAGCACGATCGCGGCTCGGGCTCAGCTAAACCACTCAACTGCTCCATTACCGCTGCTAACCCGCCTTCCCAACCGTGCAGGTGATCCCAGCCCCTCCGCTTGTGTAGGTAAGTTGTCTCGGTTTAGAAAACTAGAAATGTGTTCCCCCCTTCGAGTCGCCTCCTTACGAGGTCGCATTCAAACTCGGCAAGGTCGGCCGCCATCGATTGCGCGGTATTGCGAATCAATATGATGCGCGACAGAAGCGGAGAATCCTCCGGTGCGCTCTCCACCAGGAGATCACAGCTCCCAACCACCACCGAGAGCTTGTTGATTAATTTATGAGCCAATGGACATTCTGGCTGAGGTTTATTGGGACCCGACTGCAGTGACATTGCTTCGAACTCCTTGCTACCGCACACATTCCCTCAGTTGATGCAAGTATCTTCCCGCCGACAAGCGATGGAAGTGATTACGGTCATGCGGCGCTGTGAGTTCGGTTAGTTGGGGGAAAATCGCTATTGCACTCAAACCCCCCTTTAATTAGCGCATTTCGCTGTTCACAGGTCAGTTTGATGGACTGGCCACCTTTTGCACCAACTCTATCTTGCCTGCCTTAATGCTTCGCGAGGTTCGAAGCGTGGGAACCGTGGACGACCTGTCGGGCGATTTTCTTACGCGCAGCTCGCCTTTGCTTTGTGAGTCGACTAGAACCGAGCCCCGCCGCCCTCCCGTTAGCCGTAAGAGTTGCCACCATTTCCCTACTCGATCGGCTCAATCAGAATTTCAAAACGATCGAGGAATACAATCGACCGATGCAATCGACGCTGACCAATCGGACAACGACAGTCTCCCCCGTTCTGCTGGCCAGAATTGCTGGTGGTTTTTATCTGATCAACATTCTGACGGGGATCTTCGCAATCATGTTCGTTCGCTCCGCGTTGTTGGTGCGCGGCGACGCAGCCGCTACCGCGGCGAACATCCTCGCCCATTCCATGCGATTTCGACTGGGTTTCGTCGCAGAGATCGTCACGTGTCTAACCTGCGTCCCCCTGGCAGTCATTTTCTATCGCTTGCTCAAAGTCGTGAACAAAAGCCTCGCTTTGGCAGACGTGTTTCTCACCCTTCTCGGGACTGCGATCGAGGCCGTGGTATTGCTCAATCATTTCGCGCCTCTGCTTATTTTGCAGAGCGCGAGCTACGCGGCCGCCTTCTCGTCCCAACAATTGCAAGCGCAGGCCTATCTCTCCCTTCAATTGCAGGACATCGGCCTGTCCATCTCGCTGGTATTTTTCGGCGCCAGTTGTATCATCGACGGATACCTGATCTTTGCGTCCACTTTCCTTCCGCGAACCATCGGCGTGCTATTGGCGATTGAAGGTGCGGGATACCTGATCAACAGCTTCACACTCTTCGTTGCGCCCGCACTGCAGGCCCGCATTTTCCCCTACTTCATGGTGACCGGAATCGGCGAAATTTCCCTCTGCCTGTGGTTGATTGTCATGGGAGTGAACGAGACGAAATGGTATGACCGGGAGAGGGTCGCATCAAATCTTTTGTAGGAGCGGACGCCTCGTCCGCCCCCGGCGCAACGCGCCGGTCCGACCTTTTCCACGGTCCACAAGAAAATAAAGTCCGATCGTATGACGAACAACCTTTACTCAAGACAAACAAAGCGGACACGCTGAAACCGTGTGCCCGCCTTCTATAAGAGCGACAAGAGCGCGAGTCTCGCCCAACCCTTCAAACGCTGGCGCTAACTCTCGCTTATTCAACATCTTGCCTCTTAAGTCTTTCGAATCAATATTTTACCGCCCAGCCTCGCCTTCAGGTTGGATAACTACAATAGAACCAATATTTTGCGGATTTCTATCCGAAAAACATGAACACCACACCTCAGCGTGTGCGGATTAAATCATGGGCGGATTAAAAGGACGGAAAGAATCGTCTACCGTTCGGGCTCTGAGGCTTTCGAACGCCCAGCGCCGAACAGGTATGCATTGAGCAGCACGAACAGCGCTGCAGCCATTGAAAATTTGAGCGGCACCGGAAGGCCAGTGGGGGATACGAAAGCTTCGATGAGTCCCGCGATAATCAAAATCGGAATCGTGCCCAGCAACAGTTGCACCGCTTCGTATCCGGCTCGCGCGAGCGAATCTCGTCGCGCCAGCACGCCAGGGAAGAGCAGGCCTTGCGCGATGCGCAGCCCGGCACCGCCCGCAATAAAGATGGCGGGTAGCTCAAGCACGCCATGCGGCGCCACGAAGCTCCACAAATCCACGCTCATCCCTGAAAGCCAACAGGCCATTCCGATCACGCCAATCAGGAGCCCGTTGAAGGCCATCATGTACAGCGTGCCTAACCCGCCCGTGATTCCCAGCGCGAATGTCGTGAAGCCAACGCTCATGTTGTTGGTCATGATCGCGCTCGAGGCCACCGGTTTGATTCCGACAATCGAATGCGTCCACATCTGATGGCGATCAATGGTCTCCACCATCTGCGGCCCAAGCAGCTTCACCTTGAAGTCGGGATTTTGGTACGTGAGCACCGCTCCCACCAGTCCAGCAATCGCGAACACCACCGTAGCCAACAGACAGTGTTTCAGGTTGCGCCGAAAGGCGGCCGGATAGGTGTCCCAGAAAAAGGACATGGCCGCCCGGGGACTCGCCCTGCGGCCAGAATAGATGGTATTGTGAGCCCGCACGAGCAATTGGTTTACGTAGCGCGCAAAATGTACCGAAGCCCGGTCTTCGCGGATGGCCGCAAGATCGGCCGCGGTCTGGCGGTAGAGCAGGCTCAATTCCTGCAGGTCGGAGCGTGAAAGAGACTTCAGGCCGCCGCGGTCGCTCTGCTTCAGCAATGCCTCGAGCTTGCTCCAGTACGGTTTGCGTTTCTCCAGCCAACGGGTGGAAATCATCGTGGATTCGTTCGATCAACTGAACATCGATACGCCCGAGCAGATCGCTCTGGAACTTCCGCTCGCCGGTATCGGCAGCCGGTTCCTCGCAATCGCCATAGATACTTTAATTCAGGGCGCGCTTTATCTGATAGCTGGGATCGTCTTCTTCCTGGTTCTGGGCTTGGGAGCATCTGTCGTCTGGTTTGTCCCGGGCACGGTCGGGCCGGCGCTCGGCATCTTCGTGCTCTTCGCGATTTACTGGGGATACTTCGCCGCCTTTGAAGTTCTCTGGAAAGGGCAGACACCGGGCAAGCGCTTCGCCGGGATTCGCGTGATCAAGGAAAGCGGGCGCCCGATCAATACCGTCGAGGCGATTGGGCGAAACCTGATGCGCGCCGTCGACGTTCTGCCTGGCATCTACGGTGTCGGCGTCGTGTGCATGATGTGCAACAAGCAAAGCCGCCGTTTAGGAGATTTCGTGGCCGGTACCGTAGTGGTCCACGAGAAGGCGAACGACGAGGCTCGGCCCGCGTGGAGCACCGCGGCTGACGCCGGCTCAGCAACCACGGGGTTCGGGCGGGTCACTGCCGATGAACTGATTCTCGTCGAAACCTATCTTAGTCGCCGCTGGGAACTTGATCCGGAAGTTCGGTTAAGGACGGCGATCCAAATTGCAGATCGGATCAAAGCGAAGACCGGCACGGAGCCGCAGGCACACCAGCACGTTGACGACTTCCTCGAAGAGTCCGCACGCAAAATTCGCGACAGTGGACGCTTCCGTTGAAGCAACGAAGCTATGGCACTTCGACCGTCTGTTGCGACAGATTCCATCCTCGCAGCGTCAACACCGCCCGGCCATTCGCCGCCTTGGCCGGATATTCGATCTCAATGGTGCGCGATTCTCCCGGTAAAAGCGACACGTAGTTGTCGCTGTAGAAAGCGGGAAGAATTCGGGATCCATCTGCGGTATTCAGCAGCGTGAGTTTATCTTCGATCGAGGAGACGGTTCCCGTGTTGCGTAACTCAACTTCAATTCGCGCGTTGTCGCCAGCACGAGTGGATTTTGCCGATGCAGAAATCACCGCGCGGCCCATCCGATTCAGGCGACGGTACGATGAGTTCTGCGCACCCACCCAATAAAAATTGCGCGACACAACAGCGCCTGAGGCGTCGCGCAAATCCAGATTCACGAGTACGAGTTCGTCCGACGAGAGCAACGGCGCGAGTTCCAGCCTGAATCCCTCTGTCAGAACGTTGGCGGCAGCATCGCGCTTTTCTTCGCGATGCAGCAGTAGCTTGTTGTCGAGGGTGTACACGTTGGCAACGACCAACAATCCTGCGTGCGCGTCGTTGGAGGTATTGACGACCGCGACATCGTAGTTCGACAAGTCTAGTTGGACGTGCAGCGGTTCGCACGCTTTCTTCACCGCATAGAACGATGACTGGGTGTCGTAGTCGGAATTCAGAATCTGCCAGGTGTTGCTCGGCCACGCGGGTTGCGTCATCCACAGCAGGCGTCCGCTGTTGGGCGCCCACAGGTGCGCATTCATGCCTTCGAAGATCGCGCGGTGATCGACATAGTCGAGCATCTGTGCTTTGCGTTCGAAGTCTTCGAGGCTGGTGGGAGCGCCGAATTCGGCCTGCATTTGCGCCATGAACGGCGCCATCTCGCCGTTTCCGCTCTGATGCCAATCGTGATAGGCCCAGTCATCGTTGATAGGCCACTGATCTTCTTTCGGAATCCACGCGCGGAAAGATTCAAGAGTCGAGAACGATGGAGTCCCGGTTTCTACGGAAAATCCGTGGTTGAGCGTGGTGTAGTAGAGCGCGGGATCCATGTATTTGTAGGGCCCGCTATTTTGCAGGTTCACTTGGTTCGAGCTGGGAAAGTAGTAGCGTGTTCCATCGAGCGAGCGCACCAGATCGATGATGCCTTCGTTGATGATCGGTTGAGGCACGCCCTCGTTGCGCCCGCACCAAACCACAATCGACGGATGGTTCCGGAACCGCGAGATCGTGTCGCGAACGTTGTCGAGAAACAGCGCGGGATCCTGTGCTTCGACGTTGTAGTTCTGTGTGGACTCCCAGAAATCATTCCATACCATCAGACCGTATTCGTCGGCGAGATCGTAGAAGACCTGCTCGGTATTCTGTCCAACCCAGTTTCGAATGATGTTCAGATTGGCATCGCGGTGCAGCCGGAAGAACGGCTCCAGATGTTCGCGGGAGACGCGCTTGCGCGAATCGTCCATGCCCCAGTTACCTCCGCGAGCCGCGATGCGAACACCGTTGACCTTGATGACGAGATAAGGTGCGGCCCGGGCGTCATCGAGCACCTTGACTGAAGAAGATGCTTCGCCGCCAGGTGCGAGAGAAGCGACCCATGATTTCCATCCTTCCTTCCACTCCGGCGGAAACGCGGAAGGAAAGGGATCCGCGGCCGGAATTTCGCGCATCGCCTGATGACGCACATCGACGACAACTTCATTTTTGACTCTCGTCGCGGTCGGCGAATACTCGACGCGCCTGAGATGACCTGTGGAGTCGAAAAGGCTCAGTTCGTAAGTAATCTCGCGGATTCCGAAGCGCACCTCTTTCATGTCGGAGACAGACGTGCCCTCTGAGAACGAAAGATGCAGCGTGTACAACTCCGGCTTGCCGTAACCGTTCGGCCACCACAGGCGCGGGTTTTGCAGGATCAGCTGTGAGAACTCCGACGGGCTCAGAGTGACCGAGCTTTTTCCTGGCGCGACAGTCAATTGCTTCGCGACCGTGACATCGCCGAACGTCGCTTTTAGCGTTCCCGTCGCTGGCAAATTTGAGAGATTCTCAAGTGGGACGGTGATTTCAACATTGGCGCGGCTTCGATCGGGAAGAGGAAGCGAGGTCACCACCTGCGCGTCACCGATCTTCACATTGTTGGTTGCGGTGAGGATCACGGGCTGCCAGATACCTGTGTCGCGGTCGCGCACTGCCGGAATCCAGTCCCACCCTTCGGTGGCTACGAAGGTCGGGCCATCGAGGCACATGATGCCGCCATTCTCACCCGGCCCTCCTTTAACGGACTGCTCCTGCGGAATGCCGGGGTGCGGTGGTGGGGACACCCGAACAGCGAGAACGTTTGGGCGATCGGCCTTGACGATTCCCGAGACGTCGAAGACTCCGCGGATAAACGCTCCTTTGATGGAGCCGATCCGCTGACCGTTGAGCCAAACGGCAGCCAGATAGTTGATGCCTTGGAAGGTTAAAGTGAGCCGGCGGTCGCGGGCGGATTTCGGCAGGTGGAACTCGATGCGATACCAGTAATCCTGCTTATTTAAAGTTTCGGGAATCGCGAGGTTGTTCAAACCGTAGTCGGGGTCGGGATACACCCCGCGATCGACCATGGTAGTTAGAGCGGTGCCGGGCACCGTTGCCGGAAGCCATTCGCGCGTGTTCAAGCCGGGTTGCGAAATTGCGGGACCGTCGGCGGTTGTTTTCGGGGACGGGAATCATCGACCATCCGGCCGCGAGAGTCCATTCGGAATCGCCGTTCGCTTGAACGATCTCCTGCGCTGCGAATCGGTTTTGCTGATGGCCGCGAGGCGGGCGCCTTGCTGCGCGGCATCGTGGAGGGATCCTGTGGAGCCCGGTACCCAGCCTGACCGCGCGTCTGCACCGGCCACGGTTTTGATCCCTCTTCGTATTCCAGATTCACGAAGTCGGCGGGCGAGCTGGCAAGCTGCTTGATTTCGTCCGCGGACATTGCCCGGCGGAGCATGGTGAGCGATACGATCGTGCCACCGAAATGGCGGAAGCCTGTCGAAACGGGCGCCGGCGGCGCAATCTCGAGGACTGGACTCACGCTTCCGATATCGAGGGTACCGGCGGCGACTTTGGCTCCGTCGCTATAAAGAGTGAACTCCTCGACCGTCGAAGGATGCCGCGAGAAAATGCCACTGGCTCGGGAGTAGATTTGTCCCTGCGGAAAGCGCATTGTCTTTACCCATCCAAAGCGATGCGCGACCGTCGTTAAGCGCAAGGTAGCGAGGAAATTCTTCCGCGGGATCACCTAACCCTGCGATCAGAGCAATGCCTTTTGAGACTTCGTCAAACTTGATCCAAGTGTAAATAGACCAGGAGGAATCGGCGCGCAGGATTGAATCGTCCTTGAGAATAGGCTTGTGCAGGCCATCGCCGTCGGCCAGAAAGAGCGCGTTGTAAGGTCCGTAAAACGGCGGATCGATTCGTAACCGCAATTTGTGCGTGGCCGATCGATACCGTCGAGAGAAAAAGGATCAACAGAAATCCAATTTGAAGCGAAAGCCGGAACGAACAGGACAGCGCTTTCATGAAATCTCCGAAAAAGGCGTTAACGGCAAGGCATCCTAGCGCCAGCGCTCCATGCTACGCTTTGAGCCTCAAAGGCTTCCAGTAAGCGCGAACCGATCTCGGCACACCGATGGCGAGTTCTCCGAAATGCTAAACGCAACTCTCAATTTGTAAACCTGATCGATCAAATCGAAAAAATTGTTTCCGACTCTAGCCGAAATCCTTGACGAACCTCAAAGGCACCCGTAGTCTGACTTGGATGAAGTTTCACGTACATCACCGCCATCATCATCACGCGCATAGCGCGTCGGCGGGGATGCACACCTGATACACACTTCATAGAAAGCACTCATTGAGGTTCAGGCCCGCTGAAGCGAAACGCTCAGCGGGCTTTTTGCTTTTGGAGAGGAACGAATTGTATGGATGCAGAACTCGATTTTGAAAAGATGAACGGCTTGCTGCCAGCAGTCGTGCAAGACGCTCGCGACGGCGAGGTCCTGATGGTCGGATTCATGAACCGGGACGCTTTCGAGCAGACCAGAACGAAAGGCTACGTTACCTTCTTCAGCCGCACGCGCAACGAGCTTTGGATGAAGGGTGAGAGTTCCGGGAACCGGTTGAGAGTGGTGTCGGCGCAGACGGATTGCGACCGCGACACGCTGCTGGTCCGGGTCGAAGTCGAGGGGCACGGAGTTGTCTGCCATCGAGGCACTCGGTCCTGTTTCACGGAATCGATTTCCGTTCTGAAGGACGAGGAGCTTTCGGTTCGCGGGAAGGAGATGCGATGAAGCTGCGCATCGGCATTCCTAAAGGCAGCTTGCAGGATGCGACGCTGCAGTTGTTCGCGCGGGCCGGATTGCCCGCTTATACGAATGGGCGATCGTACTTCGCAACTACGCGCGATCCGGAAATCGATTGCATGCTGATCCGGGCGCAAGAGATGGCGCGGTACGTCGAACATGGAGCTATCGACGCGGGATTGACGGGGCTGGACTGGGTGATCGAGAGCGGCCTCGAGGTAGCGACCGTCAGCGATCTGATTTACGCGAAGCGCAGCCGGGGCAAGGTTCGCTGGGTACTCGCCGTTCCGGAAGAATCGTCGGTTGAAGCGGGCAGAGGATCTTTCCGGTTGCATCATCGCGACCGAACTGGTGAAAGTGACGAGAGACTACTTTCACAAGAGGGATGTGGATGTCCGGGTGGACTTTTCGTGGGGCGCAACGGAAGTGAAGCCCCCTATGCTGGCCGACGCAATCGTTGAAGTAACCGAGACCGGCAGCTCTCTTAAAGCCAACCGCTTGCGCATTCTGGAAACCATTCTCGAATCGAACACGCAGTTGATCGCGAACAAGAGTTCCTATGCCGATCGCGAAAAGCGTCGCAAGATCGACAACCTCGCGCTGATGCTGCAGGGAGCGATGGAAGCGCAGGACCGCGTTGGGCTCATGCTCAACGTTCGCAAGGGCGATTTGACCCGCGTGCTGTCCGTCCTGCCTGCTTTGCAAAAACCGACCATCTCGCATCTGAGCGATGAAGATTGGCTTGCGGTTAACACCGTCATTGATGAAGGGGCCGCCTGGGATGTAATTCCGCGCCTCAAGGAAGCAAGGGCTGAAGGGATCGTGGAATATCCGCTGAACAAGGTGGTGCTGTGATGCGGATTGTTTCGGGCCGGGCGGCGGCGAAGTTGATCGATGAACTCGCTTTGCGCAGCGCGCACCTGAACACCGTAGAACCACGCGTACGAGCGATCGTGAACGATGTGCGTCAACACGGAGACCGTGCGCTGCGAAAGTATGCCGAGAAGTGGGACGGACTGGACGCCCGATCGCCTGTTCGAGTTTCGCAGTCAGAGATGGCACAGTGCTGGGAACACGCTTGCGCCAAATTTGCGCAGTTCGCTGAAGTTGGCGGCTCGGAATATACGGCGATTTTGCGAACTGCAGAAACCGCGATCCTGGAATCGAAGCTCGACGGAGTTTCACTGGGGCAACTCGTGCGGCCTCTTGACTCGGTCGGCTGCTATGTTCCTGGCGGACGTTATCCGCTGCTGTCCACGGTTTTGATGACGGTGATTCCTGCGCAGGTTGCGGGAGTTAAAAGATACGGATCGTCTCGCCACGACCGTCGACGGAGGTCTTGGGCGCAGCGGCGATGCTGGGAGTTTCGGAGTTTTATCGAGTTGGAGGCGCCCAGGCAGTCGCAGCGCTGGCCTATGGAACGAAGAGCGTGCCGCGCGTGACCAAAATTGTCGGACCGGGAAACTCGTTTGTAACTGCCGCGAAGAAGCTAGTTTCGTTTGATTGCGCGATTGATTTTCTCGCGGGACCGACAGAGGCCGTGATACTCAGCGATTCGGGAAACCCGGAATACATCGCGGCCGATCTGGTGGCGCAGGCGGAACATGATGTTGAGACACTTTCCCTGCTGATTACAACTTCGCGCAAACTGGCGAACGTCCGTCAGGCGATTGGGCGATGCGACTGGCTGAGGGGAATCCGACGGCGCAGGCGTCCCTCCGCAAGCGGGGAGCGATTTTCGTTGCCAGCTCTCGCAAGCAAGCGCGCGATTGGGCGAACCGGCTTGCAGCGGAGCACATCACCGTCGACAAGGAAGATTTGCCGTTCATCCAGAACGCCGGTTCGGTGTTTGTCGGGGATTACTCGGCGCAGGCGGCAGGCGATTATGCATCGGGTCCGAATCATGTATTGCCGACCGGCGGGCAGGCACGATTCCGCGGAGGTTTGAGCGTGCTGGATTTTGTAAAGGTCATTACGGTGCAGAAATTGTCGGGCGCGGGGACTGCGGCGACTTGCGCCCGCGATCGAATGCCTGGCAGGCGCCGAAGGGTTGCCTGGGCACGCCAACTCGATTCGTGTGAGGTGCGGAAATGCTTAGGCCTCGAGAAGCCGTGCGAACTCTGCCGTCGTATCATCCGCCTCTTGCGGGGCGGGATGGGTTAAGGCTCGATTTCAATGAAAACACATCGGGATGTTCGCCCTGTGTTCTTGATCGTCTGCGGAGCCTCGATCCGGAACAACTTGTGAAGTATCCGGAACGCGAGCCCGTGGAAGCCGTGGTGGCGGAGTTTTTGAAGTTATCGTCTCCCGAAGTCCTGCTCACGAACGGTGTCGATGAAGCAATTCACCTACTTTGTGAAACCTATCTTGAGCCCGGCGACGAAGTTGTGATCGTTGTGCCGACATATTCGATGTATCGAATTTACACGATGGCCGCCGGGGCAGAGGTGGTGAGCGTCGAAGCAGGCAGTGAGTTTGCATTTCCTGCAGAAGAGTTGAGCCGACGCGTTAGCAAGCGAACGCGGTTGATCTGCATTGCGAATCCCAACAATCCGACGGGCACGGTGGCTGATCCGGAAGAATTGTTGCAAATTGTACGTTCAGCGCCAGAAGCTGCCGTGCTCGTGGATGAAGCCTATTTTGAGTTCTATGGGAAGACGATGCTCGCGGAACGATCTGCGTCGCGGAACCTGTTTGTCGCGCGGACGTTTTCGAAAGCGTATGGCTTGGCTGGATTACGCCTGGGGGTCTTAGCCGGCGATGCAGAGCAGATGAAAGCGGTGCGGCGGGTCGCTTCTCCTTACAACGTGAATGCCGTTGCTCTCGCGTGTTTGCCCGCTGCGTTGGCGGACCAGGAGTACGTGGCGCGGTACGTAGACGAGGTTCTCGAAGGGCGTCGGCGCCTGGAGGCATTCCTCAAGGCAAACGACGTCCCGTTCTGGCCTAGCGAGGCGAATTTCATCCTGATGCGAGCAGGAGAAACGAAGGCGCGAGCGGCGAAGTTTGTCTCGGCGATGCGGGATCGGGGAATTCTTGTGCGGGATCGGTCCGGCGATCCAGGATGCGAAGGATGTGTGCGAATCACTCTTGGCCTGCGGGAACAGGTCGATCGATTGCTGGCCGCGATGCCGGAGGCGCTTCACGAACTTGGGGTGGATCAAGGAGCACGAATATGAGAAAAGGCAAGATCAGGCGCGACAGTAAGGAGACGCAGATTCAGATTTCGCTGACCCTCGAGGGGCGCGGGCGCTATCAGGTGTCGACGGGAATTCGATTTTTCGATCACATGCTGGAACTGTTCGCGCATCACGGAGGATTCGATTTGAAGCTCAAGGCGAACGGCGACCTCGATGTCGATCAGCACCACACCGTGGAAGACGTCGGGATCGTGTTGGGGCAGGCGTTTGATAAAGCGCTCGGCTCGAAGCGCGGAATTCTGCGGGCTGGATACTTTCTTATGCCGATGGACGAAACCATGGGCATGTGCGCTGTCGATTTTTGCGGACGAACAGCTTCCGTGGTCGATACGAAAGTCCGCACGCGGCTCGTGGGAGATTTGCAGGCAGAGCTTGTCGAAGATTTCTTCGAAGGATTCGCGCGCGGGGCGCGGGCCAATGTCCATGCCAGAATTCTTTATGGAAGGTCGAGCCATCACAAGATTGAGGCGTTGTTTAAGGCGTTTGCCCGGGCACTACGTGCCGCATGCTGGCGTGATCCGCAGATGGTGCGGCTGTTGCCGAGCACCAAAGGAGTCCTCTAGTGATCGCGATTGTCGATTACGGTGCTGGGAATCTGGTCTCGGTCAAGAAGGCATTCGATTTCTTGGGTCAACGTTGCGAGATCACTTCCGATCCTGCGGCGATTGCCACGGCGGAAAAGATCGTGCTCCCGGGAGTCGGACATTTTTCTTCAACGTCAACGATGGAGCGGTCGGGAGTTCGGGCCGAGATCTCCGACGCGATCGAGCGAGGGGTGCCGTTCCTCGGTATATGCGTGGGAATGCAGTGGATGTTCGAGGGGAGTCAAGAGTCTGAAAAAACGCCTGGATTGGGGCTGCTGCCAGGCGAATGCGAGCGCTTTCCAACCATTGTGAAATCGCCACACGTCGGGTGGAACTCGCTTGAAGTGGATTCGCGATCGCGGTTATTCCGCGACGTGCCATCGTCCTCATACGTGTATTTCACGCATTCGTTTCGTGCTCCTCTGGGTGACGCGACAGTTGCGTGTTGCGAGTACGGAGGGAGATTCTCGGCGGCTGTGGAGCGCGATCAACTGTTTGGCGTGCAGTTCCATCCCGAGAAGTCAGGCGAAACCGGGTTGATGTTGCTGAGGAATTTCTGCGCCCTTTGACATGCTGACGAAACGAATTATCGCTTGCCTCGATGTTGACGGTGGACGCGTGGTGAAGGGTGTACAGTTCTCGGACCTGCGGGATGCGGGCGATCCGGCTGAGTTGGCAAGATTGCACAGCGCGTCGGGAGCCGACGAGATCGTGTTACTTGATATATCCGCGACGCACGAAAAACGGGCGACACTCCTCGAGACAGTGCGGAGAACGGCGAGGCAGTTGTTCGTGCCATTCACCGTGGGTGGCGGCATTCGTACTTTGTCGGATGCGGCGGCGGTATTTGATGCGGGGGCGGACAAAATCAGCATCAATTCGGCCGCACTCGCCGATCCGGGATTGATTTCGGGTATTGCGGAACGGTTTGGGTCCCAGGCCGTTGTTGTGGCGGTCGACGCAAAACGTGACCGTGGAAGCTGGCAGGCGTTCACGCGAGGAGGCCGCACTGAGAGTGGGCGCGACGCCGTCGAATGGGCGTGCGAAGCGGAGAGCCGCGGAGCGGGTGAGATTTTGTTGACTTCGATGGATCGCGATGGCACTGGCGCGGGTTTTGACTGCGATTTGACGCGCGCGGTTGCGGAGGCAGTTCGCATTCCTGTGATTGCCTCTGGAGGGGCGGGTGGGGCCGCTCATTTCGCGGAAGTATTTCGAGATGGGCGCGCGGACGCGGCATTGGCAGCGTCGATTTTTCACTACGGATTCAGCCGGCTTGTGGACCTGAAGCGGGAATTGCTTACGCAGGGAATTCCGGTGAGGTGGCCGTGCTGATTCCATCAATAGATCTGATGGGTGGGAAGGTCGTTCAGCTCGTGCAAGGCAAGAAGAAGGCGCTGGAGTTCGACGACTTCGAACCGTGGGTGGATCGGTTCTCGAAGTATCCGTTGGTGCAGTTGATCGATCTGGATGCGGCGATTGGGACCGGCAGCAACGCCGCGCTCGTCGCTGCCATCGCACAACGGGTGCCATGCCAGGTTGGCGGGGGAATTCGATCGGTCGAGGCAGCGCGGAGAGTGCTTGAGATCGGCGCGAAGCGTGTGATTGTAGGATCGGCGCTGTTCGACGACGGCAAATTGAAAACGCAATTTGCCGAAAGCCTGGCCGCAGAGCTGGGTCCAGATCGGATGATTTTTGCCCTTGATGCGATCGGTGGCCGTGTAACAACACATGGCTGGCGGAAGGTGACTGAGGTCCGGCCTCTCGAAATGATCGAAGCACTGGATCGCTGGTGCGGCGGATTTTTGTATACCCATGTTGATTCTGAAGGACTGCTGCAAGGGTTTCCCCGGGAAGTCATTCGTCCGCTACGTCAAGCGGCAACGAGGCAGTTGATTGCAGCGGGCGGGATACGGACTCTTGCCGAAATTGACGATCTGCATGCCATGGGCGTCGACGCAGTGGTTGGCATGGCGATTTATCAAGGACTTATTCCCGCCTGACATCTCTGAGCATTCCTCTCCCATCTCAAGAATCACCCATGCGAAGATTTTGTACGAGCTGGTTGATCCCCGGTCAGTGCTTCGATGGCAACCCCACGTCGTTGCCGCAACGGGCAGCAAAGCTTATCTTGGGATAGAAGGCTGGGAGAAGCACGATCCATGAATGTCTTGGTTTTGAACTCGGGAAGCTCAAGTCTGAAGTTTCAAGTCATTGCTACCGATCTGGAACAGATCAAGGAATACAAGGACGATCGCGTGTGCCGCGGCGAAGTGGAGGGGATTGGCGGCGAAGCGATTGTTAAGGTGCAGCATCGCGCCGATCCAAGTAAGACGCTGACAGCTCCCTTGCGCGACATGGGCGCGGCGCTCGACTACCTGGTGCGCTACATCGCGTCTGACCGTTCCGGCATTACGGAGATTAAGAGCACGGCCGATATTCACGCCGTCGGACACCGCGTGGTGCATGGCGGCGAGACTTTCAAAGAATCGACGCTGATCGACGATCGCGTGCTCAAGGGGATCGAAGATTGCATCGATCTTGCGCCACTGCACAATCCGAACAACGTGAAGGGCATTCTTGCATCCCGGGAATTGTTCGGAAAGGATGTGCCCCAGGTCGCGGTATTTGACACGGCGTTTCATCATTCTTTGCCCGAGCAGGCCTATCTGTACGCGCTTCCATACCATCTCTACCGCCGGCACCGGATTCGACGATACGGATTTCACGGAACTTCGCACCGCTACGTTGCATTCCGTTATCGTGTGCTGCGCGGGCTGACACGGGAACAGACGAATATTATTTCGCTCCATCTCGGGAACGGATGTTCTGCCGCAGCTATCAAGAATGGCTCACCGGTCGATACTTCGATGGGAATGACTCCGCTCGAAGGCCTCGTCATGGGGACGCGCTCTGGCGATCTGGATCCTGCGATTGTGAGTGTCATCGCACGGAAAGAAGGAATGTCTTCGTCAGAAGTCGACACTTCGCTCAACACGCAATCTGGTCTGTTGGGGATTTCCGGGCTGACGAATGACATGCGCGAACTGCAAGCGGAGCTGAAGGAGCATGATGATCGCCGCGTCCGACTGGCCATCGAGATCTTTTGCTATCGGGCCAGAAAATATATCGGAGCTTACCTCGCGGCCATGGGCGGAGCCGACGCGATCGTCTTTACGGGCGGTATAGGCGAAAACTCATCCGACGTTCGCGCGAGGATTTGCGCGGGAATGGAATGGGCTGGACTTAGCCTCGATGCAAAGACGAACGAGGAGACTGTTGGCCATGAAGCCAAGATATCAACCGAGGCTTCCAAACTGTTTGCCTATGCCATACCAACGGACGAGGAACTGCTAATCGCTCGCGATACCGTGCGGGTCATTCGCGGCGAGCCGCATCCGTCCTAACGCCACCTAGTAGGGCCATACCCAATCGTTTGCTTCGGGCTGGTCGACTCCGAACTGGTGAGCGTAATTCTTGCATTCGATCTGCCGATTCAGGAATCTCTCCTTTGCATGCGCACCGATCTTTTGCAGGCGCGGCACGCGATCCACCACATCCATAGCCAGGCTGAATCGGTCGATATTGTTGTTGATGGCGAGTTCCAATGGCGTGTTGATGTTGCCTTGCTCCTTGTAGCCGCGAACGTGAATGTTGTCGTGGTTCGTGCGGCGGTAGGCCAGGCGGTGGATGAGCTGCGGGTAGCCGTGGAAGTTGAAGATCACCGGCTTGTTCACCGTGAAGAGGGAATCGAAATCGCGGTCGGGTAATCCATGTGGATGCTCGCTCGTCGGCTGCAGCTTGAACAGGTCGACGACGTTGATGAAACGAATCTTGAGATCCGGGAATTCGGTCCGCAGCAGCGCGGTTGCCGCCAGAGCTTCTTGGGTCGGGATATCACCCGCTGAAGCGATGACGACGTCCGGTTCACCAGTTTCGTCGTTGCTTGCCCAATCCCAAATGCCAATACCCTTGGTGCAATGGATAATGGCTTCGTCCATGTTCAGGTATTGCAAGTGCTTCTGCTTGTCGCTGACGATCACGTTCACGTAATTCTGGCTGCGCAGGCAATGATCGGCGACGGAAAGAAGACAGTTTGCGTCGGGCGGCAAATAGATGCGGGTAACGTTCGCGCTCTTGTTGACGACAACATCGAGGAAGCCGGGATCCTGATGGGTGAATCCATTGTGATCCTGACGCCAGACGGTCGATGTGATCAGAAGATTCAGCGACGCAATGGAGTCACGCCAGGAGAGATGTTTGCAGATCTCGAGCCACTTGGCGTACTGGTTAAACATGGAGTCGATGATGTGAACGAACGCCTCGTACGTGGAGAAGAAGCCATGGCGGCCTGTTAGCAGGTAGCCTTCGAGCATCCCTTCGAGTGTATGCTCGCTCAACATTTCCATGACCCGGCCGTCTTGGGCAAGATTTCCGCCGTCACTGTCTTCGGGGAAGTTCTCTTCGATCCAGAATTTCTTGCTCACGCTGTAGATGGCATCGAGTTTGTTCGAGGTCGTTTCATCCGGGCCGAAGACGCGGAAGTTGCTGAAGTTCTCTTTCATGACGTCGGCCAGCATGCGGCCGAGCGGACGCGTGTTTTCCGCCTGCGACCGGCCATGCTGCACGGTTCCGACGGCATAGTCACGAAAATCCGGCAAGCGCAATGCTTTTTTGAGGCGGCCCCCGTTGGCGTGAGGGTTTGCGCTCATTCGCCGCGTGCCGCTAGGCGACATCTCTGCAAACAGCGGAGAGAGCTTGCCATTGTTGTCGAAGAATCTCCCGGGCTCTTGCGACCGCATCCAAGTTTCGAGGGTTTGCAGTTGCTTGGGATCTTTCTTTACGGCAGGCAAGGGCACTTGATGGGCGCGCCAGAAGCCTTCGAGAAAGTGGCCTTCGAGTTCGCGGGGAGCGGTCCATCCTTTTGGCGATCGGAGCACAATCATCGGCCATCGGGGCCGGGTAGACGCGCCGTGCTTGCGCGCCGCATCGCGATACTCGCGAATCTCGTTGATGCAATGCTCAATCGTCGCTGCCATCGCTTGATGCATGCTGTCAACGTCCGAGCCTTCGACGAAGTAGGGGGTCCAGCCGTATCCGCGGAACAGATTTTCGAGTTCATCATGCGAGATCCGTGCCAGCAGGGTCGGATTATCGATCTTGTATCCGTTGAGATGAAGGATCGGTAAAACGGCACCGTCACGCGTTGGGTTAAGGAACTTATTGATGTGCCATGAAGTCGCGAGCGGTCCCGTCTCGGATTCACCGTCGCCGACGACCGCTGCCACGATCAATTCGGGATTGTCGAACGCGGCGCCGCAAGCGTGCGAGAGCACATATCCGAGTTCGCCGCCTTCGTGAATCGATCCGGGTGTTTCGGGAGTGCAATGGCTGCCGATTCCCCCCGGAAATGAAAACTGTTTGAAGAATTCGCGCAGACCTTCGACATCCTGGCTCTTCTCGGGATAAATCTCGGAGTACGTGCCCTCGAGGTAGCAAGGCCCGAGAACGCCGGGTGCGCCATGTCCGGGTCCGGCGAGGAAGATCATGTCGAGATCGTATTTCTTGATCAGCCGGTTCAGGTGAATGTAAATGAAAGATAAGCCGGGGCTGGACCCCCAATGGCCAAGAAGGCGATTCTTGATTTGCTCAACCCGCAGCGGTTCCTTCAGCAGAGGATTGTCCAGCAAATAGATCATGCCAAGACTCAGGTAGTTGCAGGCTCTCCAATACGTTTCGGTCCTGCGCAATTCTTCCGCGTTGAGAGGGGTCCCTTGGATGGTGGATCGAGTTGGACCGTAAGGACTGAGTTCAAGGATGTCGGCTGGTACGTCGATGGTGCTCATGATCGCTCCTCTGGATGGCTTACGGATAGCCTAAGCCTTAAGCTTGCTCAGTGACAAATGGGGCTTGTGGATTTCGACGCTTGTTGACCGTTATGGGAAGAATCGTGCGGGAGAACTGAACTTAGTAAGCGTTCTTGCTGTTGAAGATCCGTAGCAAGGTCATGGTGATGATTTGAAGATCGAAGGTGAGGCTCCAGTTGCGGAGGTAGTAGAGATCGTATTCCACGCGCTTCGCGATGGAGGTGTCGCCGCGCCAGCCATTCACCTGTGCCCAACCGGTGATGCCGGCCTTAAAAGTATGGCGGAAGTTGTAGCGATCGAATTCTTCCAGGAATTTCTCAACGAAGTGAGGACGTTCAGGGCGAGGACCGACGACGCTCATGTCCCCCTTCAGCACGTTGATGAATTGTGGGAGTTCGTCGAGATTCGTTTTGCGGAGGAACACACCCACCAGGGTGCGTCGAGGATCATTTTCTGACGTCCAGCGCGTATCACCATCGGTCTGGGTGCCCACGCGCATCGTGCGGAACTTGTACATTCGGAAAACGCGGCCATTCAGGCCAACGCGTTCCTGAACGAAGAATACGGGGCCGGCGCTGGTGAGCTTCACTGCGAGGGTGATGAGCAGGCTCAGCGGGAGAGTGACCAACACAATCAGCATTGAGAGAACGATGTCGAAAATACGCTTCTCGAAGAGGTAAGGTCCGGTCTCCGCAAGAGTTGGACGGAGGTCAAGCATATGGATTCCGCCCAAGTCGATCAGCCGGTCGCGCAGGACAACGCCTTCACCAAGGTCGATCACAACCCGGGTCGGAACGCACAGCTTTTCCAGAGCCGGAGCAATTTTCTGGACCTCGCTCAAACGTCCAGCCGGAAGCGCGATGATGACGTCGTCGATGGAGTGCCCGTTGGTGAAGTTCGGTATCTGATCGAGTTCGTATACCGGGCCTTCAACGACGACTTCCTGATCCGGAAGCCGCACGAAGCCTACGACCTTGCAAGGGAGAACTTCTCCGTTGAGAAGGGAGGTTGTGACGCGGCGGGCAAAGCGGTCGGTGCCAACCATCAAAATCTTGACTTCATTCTTGCCGCTGTTGCGCAGCATCTCGAGAAAGACTCGGAATGCGATGCGTGCGACGGTTGCGAGGACGAACAGCGCCACAGCGCTGATGCCGATCACGAGTCGGGAATAACTCGCCTGGCGGTACAAGAATCCGAGCGCCATGACCAACGCGTAGGTGAAGGCGAGAGCTTCCAGCAGCCGACGGCTTTTCTTGCCGGGAGCATAGAGCTGCTCGACGCTCCAGAGCCCGGACTCCTCCGCGGCAATTGCCCACACGATGGTGGTGAGGAGGATGATCCCCCAGTAAGAGGGAAGTCCCGCCGGGCCCGACCGTGGGAAGAACACGTTGAAACCGAATCGGATTTTGATCGCGATGAAGTAGGCGCAGGCGGGCAGCAACAACGTCAGAATTCGTAAATAGTAACGGACGTAGCTAAGGCGACTGCGAATCATGCTTGCAACTTCCTATCGCAAAAAGAAACCAAGGTCCCGGATTCCACTGCTATTCGAAGACGCCGAAAGCGCTAAGCCGGCGCTTCAATAGAAGCGGAAGACAATTCTGGTTCAATCCCAAAAACAGTCCAACTGATTTGGCGACATCTTGTCGAAGGCCGTGTCCAGCCGAACGGCGCGTGCTGCTGTCGCTAACGCGAGTGAATTTGTTCCGGACGAGCTTCCACCCGTCCCGCAACAACGAATTCTTAGTGCCGGGAACATCCCAAATCTTCAGCACTTTCAGCGTGTATCCAATGTCGAAGTAGCGCTTGAACAATCCCACGGTGGTGTGTGCGTGCGAGTGGTAAACAGGAGCTTTTGGCTCGTAGACAATTTTCCAGCCACTGTCCAAGATGGACTTCGCGATCCCGAGATCTTCAAAAACCTTCAGGTCTTCGGGGAAGCGAACCGTCTCCCAAATGTCGCGACGGATGGCCGCGTTCACATCCGAAAAATGATAAAAGCGGTAACCCATACCGGCGCGGCTGGCAGGGTCCTTCACGGTTTTCTGCTCACCGTAGACCGCGTCGAGGGCGTCCTGGCGTTCCATCGAAGATCCAGCTTTCGGAATCTGTCGGCCATAGACCGCCGCCACACCCGTGTCATCGAAATTTAAGCGCAGGTTGTGCAGCCATTCGTCGGAAGCGGGCACGGCGTCCTGCGATAGAAAGATCAGGATCTGTCCTCTTGCAAGGCTGGCCGCAAGATTTCTTGTCCGGGAATGATGAAATTCCTGAGGAGCGATCTCGTGAATGATGACTGGGTACTGGCGAAGGAGATCAAGAGTTCCATCCGTAGACCCCGAATCGATTGCCACCACCTCGAAGGAAGGGGCGTTCTTTTGGGCAAAGATCGCGGGCAGGACCTGTTCGAGGTCGTGCACGCCATCTTTGGTCAACAACAATATGGAAAGCTCAACCATTACATCCTCGCCAAAGGGCTTACGGCCCATCGCGTTACAAAGCAGCCGGGGTATTGCCGCCTTTTGAGATGCGACCGCTTGGCCGATTGCTGCTGATCATTTGTCGGGGGATGCACTTCTAGCTTAAGGTCCGAGATTGCCCGTTCGTCCGACTTTCCGGACGAGAAGGCCGAGTCCTTGCCAACGTCGCGGGTGGAAGCAGCAATCGATTCGCACACTTCGAAGCTGAGCAGTCCGCTTCGTGGTTGGCGAAATTGTTGCTGATTAAGCCGTACTGTAATTTGCATGCGTTTCTATGTCAATCACGGAGCCCCACTGGTAAACGGTACAACACCCCCTTGAGCCTTGTTGTCATACAAGTGCCCCAACGGAGTGACAAAGCGATGACAATGTTTGGTTGCTGCACACATTCTAAATGTTTCTGGCAAGCAAAACCGCGAAAACAGGTAAAAGAGCGCTTTTCCGGAACCAAAACTGGCACGACCGAAATGCCTCTGACAGACGATTCAGAAAATCGATTTTTCAAAGCTTTGAAAAAAACGCCTCGAGACCTATGGTGCTCACTAACACTTTAGTAAACAGAAAGTTGCGCCTGTGCTTTGTGGATAACCTCTTCTGCGAAAGGCCTAGGACCGATGGGACCTAGCTACAAAGACGCATGGAGCTAGACACACGGGTGCGGGAGAACACAGGCGAGGAGGACCTCTATCTGCGATCGGGAAGCCTGCCGTGGCTGTCCGTGTTCGCCTCCGCGACAGCAGGAGGTGTTTGGAACCGGAAGACGGCTCCTCCACTAGCGGTATTGTCGCGGAGTTGGTTTCCGGTCGATCGACCTGACCAGGTAATGGCTGCACCCGAAGATGCATCTCCGACAATGCGGTTGTGTTCGAATACATTGTTCGTGGCGGGCAGCCCGGGCCCGATGATGATTTGGTGCGAACGGGAATCGTGAAGGGTGTTGTTGTGCGACAGCGTATTGCCCGAGACGACGCTGTCGGAGATATCCATCGACATGCCGCTGAGCCCGTTGTTTTCGAAGACGTTGTTGGTCACCTTCCATCCGAGACCGTCGGCGAAGGTTCCAGTTCGATCATTGTTAGAACTGACGTTATCGGAGACTACGGAGTTCGCGCGTTGCGTATTGCTATGGGGATAGCTCTCAGAGAGGTCGATTCCATCGTAGTGGTTGTACTGGCTGTGATTGCCGGTCACTTCGATGTTGGAATTGAAGGTGCCGTCCCCTTGGCCTGAGTAATTCTTGAGGCCGCTCTCCCCGTTGTATTCCACGACGTTGTGCTTGATGGAAACATTCTCAGCTGCAGCCCACGCGATGCCGCTTACGCTGGCGTAACGGACGGTGTTGTCGTGGATACTGTCGTGGCGGTTGGCTGCGCCGTCTTTGGGGTGTGCCACAGCGCAATGCCGCCTACGAAATTCTTTCCTGCGCGGAAATCACATAGGGCGACTTCGGAATATTGAACATCGAAGAGAATGATCGAGACCAGGTCGCCGGTGATGCGGTAAATGTGAATTCCGTCGGAAGACATGCTTAACGTCGGCCCGAAATTTTGCGCCTGTTGCTTCTTCGATAATTTGTTCCAAATATCTTCGTCGGCGCCGACGGGTTGGTATCCGATACGAGTGCCTTTCCGGTCTACGGCGATCGGCGTTCCCGGTTGTGGAGTAGGGAAGCCTCTTGGAGAAACGGGCTCAAGCCTGGTGGCAGCCTGCATGCGGAAATTATCGAGGTAATGTCCGCCGGTGCCGTGCACCGAAAAAACAGGCGTGTCGTTGATGATGATGGATTGCGCGCCCGACCCCACAAGCAGCAGAGGCGAATTTCCTTTCACTGTGCCGGTCATCAAGTACTTTCCGGGTGGCAGGAAGAGAGGCTTCCGCGCGTTGTAGGCGGCCTGGAAGGCCGCTGTGTTATCGGTTCCGAGCCAATACGTGAGGCGACTCGCGCTGAATCCTCCTGCGTTCGTCAGCGTCACACGGTTGGGTGCATCCACCGACTTGATCGTCGAGGTCAAGGAACCATTCACAGACCCGGCTCCGGTAATGATGATGGTCTTGCCTTCGTCGCGCCCCTTCACAAAGGCGGATGGCCCCGCCGTGAAGGTCATCGACCGGATCTCGCTGACGCCGTCAGACGCGGTCACTGCATCTCCCTTTGCGCCGAACTCTGTGACCGGTGTCAGCCCCTTCACGCGCTCGGGGTGACGAAAATCCATCACGCTGGCGTCGTTCGAGTCCGGTCCCGGTGTAAGTCGGAGGGATTACGGCCACTCCAGATCCGCTGCACGCCGCCACTGCAGACTGGACATTCATGTATTTCAGTCCGTCAACGGCGCAGATGTGATCCAAGGTTCCGGCGGGTGCTGCCGCCGTCAAGGGTACGGCTGAGAAGGCGATAAGACACGTCAACAGGGAGATCGCTGTCTTTTGCATAGGGTCGAACATAGCGGACGCGGTGCCCGTTGTCCATACTCGTACTCCCGTAAGGGCAACCTATGGGTTCATCGATGGAAGGAGGCAGGGTGCAAGACGCAGTTCCCTGCCGAGCGGCGATTGCGCGATTTCTTCGGAAAAAGGTGGCCTGCTACGGAAGCGGCAAGATCCCGAACACTGCGACACCCGAAGGAGTGCCGACGTAGACTTTGCCGTTGACGATGGTGGGGACGATGAACTTGTTCGATCCGAACTGATCGCGGGTGGGGTTCGCGCCGCTGTTGTAGTACTCGACGATGAGGTTGGTGGCATCGTACGCGTGCAGGATGCCGGTGGGTCCGTTCTCAACGGCCCAGAGAATGCCACTCTTCGTGCCATTGGCGGAGATGCTTGGAGTTGTTCCAGGATAAGGGTACGCGTCTGTGGAACGCATATTGAAAGGCAAAGAGAGTTTCGCGTTTGAAACGGCGAAAGCCTCGATGGGTTCATCCTGAGATCCGAAATAGACCATGGAGTTGAAGTATGCAGGGGTCGAGTAAATCGGCCCGAACAGGCCTCCGTAGGTCCCACAGCATCTCGGAATTTCTTCGAAAATATTATTTACACTTGGGTTGAACTTTCCCATGTTGTCACGGTCAACAACGTAGATCCAGCCGGTTTTTCCGGAACCCAGCGCCACATGTCTCGTTTGGCCGGAGTCGTCCACCTGATCAGGCAACAGCAATATTCCGCCGGACCCGAGGTCGAAGTCGCCTGCGGATTGCGATCCCGTGTCGTAAGGAGCGAAGAAATCGGTCACCGTGGCGGGTGCGGTTGGGGAGATCTTGACGATAGCGTTCCCAAAATCGTTTTGGCTTGGAAAACCGTTGCTGGTAAGGGATGTGTCGAAAGTTCCGTTGCCGCCGAGCAAATAGACATTTCCGTCGGCGTCGGCGGCTGGTCCGCCTCCCCGACATCCAGATGGCGCCTTCTGTGCCGTTGGGGGTAAGGTTCAGCACGCGCGATTGCTGCAACGTCGACTCGTCATATCCCATGACCCATGACGTATACGGCTCAACATCGCAGTGTGACGCCCAGGAGGTGTAGATCACTCCGTTGGAGGCGAGCAGCGCCGCTCGATCGAAATATTGAGACGGATCAAAGATCACGTTGACGCCGTTGCTGGCAGATCCGGTACCGGGGAATTGAGCCTGGATCTCCGTCGGTCCGCCAAACAGTTCCGCCCCGGTGGTGACGTCGAGAGCGTGGAGTCGATGATGGTAAACGTCACTTGTGTCCTCAGTCGCTGCGACAAAATAAATGGCGCCGTTGGGTCCCTGGGAGCGATCAATCACCGGAGTTGCAGTGATTCCGATCTCAGGCGAGACGGCCGGACATTGCCGGTCATCGCTGGAGGTTTCGCCAGCCTTCAGAGCCGTAACCTGCCACAGCAATGCTTGAGTATCGGCGTCGTAGGCGTAGACGCTGTCATGTTCGGTCGCAATATAGAGGACATTGTGGGTGGCGTTACCGATCGGTACGCCGGCCAAGAATAATGGCTGCGCGTCGACCCTTCCATCGGTAGAAAGAAACCCGATCTTTCCAAAAAGTGAAGGTGTAACAGTGCGCGCGGTCAAATAAGTTTCCATCAAGTTTTGACCGGTGCGCAGGTTGTCATTGTGAAAAGTGAGAACGTCGGGAGGAGGATGAACCGACAGTGAGGCGGAAGAGCTTGTAACCTCTCCGGAAGGATTGCTGACTACGACGTTGAAGACGGCCGCGTCATCGGCCGCAATGGTGACAGGGATGGTGTAAAACGCGTGGTTTGCGCCCGAAATAGGCGCTGAGTTTCTCTGCCACTGATACGTCACAGGCGAATTACTGACTGTACTGACCGTGAAGGTGGCTTCTTGCCCGAGTGTTACTGCTTGGTTGGAAGGTTGCTCCGTGATCGAAGGTGCTGCCGGGCCGGCGCTATTCGAACTCGATCCGCAATTGGAGAGAGTCCATGCAATCAAGACAAACAGGAAACTGCTGCCTAATCGCCGAACGATCATTCAGTTTTCGAGTTTCCTTGTGGAGTGGAGACCAAACAATTCGACAACAAAACGGGGAGTATATCCACAAACGATCGTGCTCGCAATATCGAATTGTGTGCGCGAGCCGCATTACAAGAGGCTTTGAGAACTACCGCCTATCGTTGAAGATGCAAGGCGACCGGAGTCGTTGCCCGTCGATCTTCCTGCAACATTTCGAAATGGAAGTCTTAAATTCGCGATCTCAAGCTCAGTACTGCCAAGTCACCCCGCTGTACAGGCTTGGTACCCGATAAGCACGATATGCGTACGAAGGTGTGGGGAAATCCATTTCCCAAACTATTTGCGGCGTGTCGGTCTGAGTGACTTCCTGCACCTGGGAAACAACGCCCGGCGAAGGCGGAGTGGCTGGGGAGTTCAAGTCGAACTCGACGTTGCCGTTTGAAAATTGATTGATACTTCCGCCCCACTCTCCGAACGAAGGTTGCAAGTCGGTCCATTGCAAATCGGCAGTCTTCGCGGCCTCGTCGACCTGGTAAATCGTGGCGCGCGAGTAGCAGGGAATGCCGCCCGGAACCAAGGTACACTCCGCCCCTGCTGTGTTCATCACCCGATTGTTTCCGTTGTCCCAAATCGCGAGTGTCGTTTGCGAGCCACTCTGATTCAAAATTACCGGGAAGTGTTGGAAAGAGAACCAGAGACTGGGATCGTCGGTTGAGACACCACTCTGAGTCAACGCGAAATCGCCCTGATATCCGAGGTGCCATAAGATGCTTCCGTCCCCGGCGCCATTGCTGTAATTGATCTTGATGACCCACGATTGGTGGCGCATCGACAAAAGCAAATTCCCATCAGGAGGCGAGTAGACCAGAGCATTGCTATGAGTCCAATCGAGCAGATTTCCCGAGAGGATGGGTTGTAGGTGGCGATTAGGGTCAAGGTGGTCGAAGGTATTCCACATCCAAACTGGGTTCCAGTTTTCATCCAAATCGATAATTCCATCGCCCTGCAACTGAATGGTTCCCGGATAATTCGGAAGGTCGGTGAAATACTGCCAGCAATCGACGAGGACGATCAGATGTCCGTTGTCGAGCGGGAGAATGTCGTGGTGAAATCCTCCCGGAACGAAATCAGCTCCCGCCGCTCGCATCTTGATCTGCAAGTCGCCAATCTGCATTTCGCGGATGGTATTTCCGGCTAAATCCACTTCGCGGATCAGAGAGTAGTTCGGAGTCGTGATGCTCAGAAGGATGTGTCCGTTATTAAGCAATTTGAACGTGTATGGATAGTTGCCCTGGCCAACGTCGTAATACCAGATGGGATTCCCGTCGCGATCGGTAAAGAGCGCCGGAGTACCGATTTCCGGTACGGTGACCATTTCGATGCCGGGGTTTTCCAGAGAACTTCAAAGACGGATTCGGACGCGATACGCTCAGAGCCGGAAACGTGATGGAAGAAGGAAGTGCTCCGGTCTTGAAGGTCGTGTCAGGGGTGGTAATGGTTTCACTTCCGCACTGAACCTGCGCTCGCATGTGGTACGTAGTGGACGCTCGCATACCCGCAACTTGGATTGGTGAACTCAGGTAGCGACCTGGCAACGGGAAAGAAGCCGTGGCGCGGCCATAATTCGTGTCGGGGCCAAACTCAACGAACGCAGGACCCTGGCATCCGCTGGTGATCGTGTACTGCGCGACCAACGGATTTTGCGTGCTCGCAACTGCTCCGGTAGCGGTAGGAGTATTAATTCCGCCACCGCAAGCGGTCGTGAGTGCGAAGCCTCCGGCGATTGCAAGCAAAAAGCTCATCCGGGACGCAAACGTGTAATTCATAAGGCTCCTTGGGATTCGGTATTCGGGCGGAACAGTTCGAACAAGAAAGGCGTCGCGGCATCAGGTATCATCAGGCACCTTGCGGAGTGGCTTGTGGCTCCGAACAACAGGAATGTGCCGTCAGATTTCCTGGGGATCATCTCTCTCTAATTGTTCCTTATAAGGACGCAACCACTGCTTGATTTTTTGGACAGCCGAGTATACGCACTATCATCGGCCTCTCGCAATAACATTGCATGGCCGTGAAGCCGTATGCCCTCTTCATTCCGGCGAATCGGACGAACCGTCTGCGGCGGCAGATCGAAGTACCTCAAGCGTTCTGGCTCCGGTTCTCTTCCAGGTGAACTGGCTCGCGCGAGCGAGGCCGCGCCGGCGAAGGTCGGCGATTAACGCCGGGTCTTCTACGAGGCGGCGGATACCCTCGGCGATCTCATCCGTTTGCAACGGTCGAACGATGATTCCGGCATCCCCGACGATCTCAGGAAGGGCGCAGACGTTCGATGTCAGCACCGGTATTCCGCAGGCCATCGCCTCGACGGGTGGTAAGCCAAATCCTTCGTAAAGAGAAGGAAAAAGGAGTGCCAGAGATCCGCGATAGTATGCAGCCAGCTGCTCGTTGTCTGGAAAGCCGATGAACTCGACATGGCGTTCCAGCCCCAGAGCTTTTACATTTCTTGACATTTCCTCGTCCGCTTTGCCGGTCATCAGCAAACGTACGTCATTGTGAACTCCTGAGATTGCGTAGGCCTTCAGCAACCGTGGGATATTCTTGTGGACTTTGTGGCTGCCGACGTAAAGCAGATAGGAATATCCCGGATCATGTTTCGCGCCGTGACAAAATGAAAGGTGGGCCGACGCCATTTCCGACGTTGACAACTTTGTCTTCTGGAACCTTGGCCCAACTACAAATCTCACGCTTTGAGTATTCGGACACAGTGAGAACGAACGATGCACGGTGACAGGCGGGCCTGATGATCGTGCGGTAGTAGGCGCGTTTCGCTACGCTGGAATTGTCTGCGACGCAGAGGTGGTGCAGGTCGTGCAGGCTGAAGACGTAACGGCCGGGCCATCCGAGGGGTGAGTTATAACCCGGGCTGAAGAACAGGCGCGGTTTTCTCCGGAGGAGCGCGCCCGCGAGGAGAACTGGATCCAGCGGATGCCATGGGCGGCGGCGCTCTTCAAACGGAATAAGCCCTGGAATCTGCTTTTGAATTTCGGACGCAAATCGCCCAATGCCGTGGTTGCCGATCCAGCGGGCATCGTAAAGGACGCCGGTCAGCACGGTTCCCCAGCGCTATTCAGCGATGGTCCCGCGTGCGGCAGAATGCCCGGCAATTTTGTAACAACTCGTTCGCGGCAGATTCTATCGGCGCGGAAACAAGAGATGTATCGAACCAGCAGAGCGATGCACACGGTTTCCGGGAAAAACCAGCCGCCACCGCCGATGGGAAATAGTGTGATGTCGGCCAGAAATGCCACGATGATCAGGTCTGCCGGATGACGGGTCGCTCGCAAACGATTGACGGAGATGCGCGCCAGCCAGCCCCGCAAGGCGGCAAACAGCGAAAGATAGATGATGGAGAACCATCCGAAGTCGGCATACTCGACTCCGATCGCAAATGCGGGAGCGCCCATATCAGCGTCGTATTTCTCTGGGAAAAATTCTTCTGCGAAATAAAACGTGCCGAAATTTTTCGGCTTGCTCGGCATCAGGATGCGCGGAATCAAGCTGATCGTGTTCGCTTCCAAAGTCAGACGCCCGTACTGCATGGGAAAATGCGAGTCGATCACCAACAAATCATTTCTTGTGTAGTCCGAGTAGTTACTGATGGTTTCGAGCGCCTCGATCGGGCTATCGCCCAGGATCATGCTGGCCGCAAACAGCAGCATAACCAGAACGCTGACACATGCCGCCCCGATGAGAGTTGGGATCAGCTTGAAACGCTTGCGCTGGACGTACACCAGATACAAAAGAACGAAGAAGAGGACTTCGAGGACTTGTCCTTTGCTGCCGTGAAGCGAAAGCACGATCACGGCGACCCCGATGACCCACGCCTTCCGCGAAAAAGGTTTCGATGTGAAGAGCACCAAAATCACGGCCATGTAGGCCAGGGTGGTGGAGGTGAAAGAGCTTGCGCCGAATCCTGTTCGCGTCTCGATATAGATTTGTCTTGGATTCAGAATGTACTGCGGGAATTTCAATAAAATCAGGCAGGTATGCCAGCGAGGCCAAGATGAGACACGCAATCGACCAACCCCAAAAGTGCGAGTAAGAGAATGCGAAAGGAAGACGGATCAGGGCCGTAGTGCGGCGACAGAAGAAGGATGCGAAGACGATACTTTCCACCGCGATCGTTGTGTAAACGTAGACGTACGCGAAGGGCGTACCTTCCGGTTGAAACAAGTGTACGTACAGCAGGGGAAGAGATAGAAGGCCGGTATGCTCAGCAGGGTGGTGGGGGTCAGAAGATTGACATAGCTCCCCTCGCGCCGGCAGACGAAGAAATAGACCCCGATGTAGATCGAGAGAGAGGTCAAGATTACCAAGTCGGCCATGCCAAGCGAAATCATTCGGTTCGTTTGCCTTTACGTCAGAGAATTGGAATTATGGTTGGGCGCATAAAGCGCGCGCTGCTTTCCGTTCCAGGATTGCTTCGCACATGTTGTCGCAGAACCGTGCCTGTGCTGAAATCTTGCATACCCGGTTCCGGTTGAACTCCAGCAATTTCGTATTGTCCGCCCTTTTCACTGACAAAATTTGAGCAACGACTGCATTGGGATCTTCCACTGGGAAGAGCCAGTCGGTCGGAAGTAATTCGGCCATCCCGTCGATATTTGCGGCCACAACTGGAAGTTTACAAAGCATGGCCTCGAGCATGACCAAGGGGACGCCCTCAAATCGAGAGGGAATCAGCAGCATGTTCAATCCGGCGTAAACCTTGCCGGGATTGTCACACCATGGCACACGTCGAATGATCGGCGAGAGGCCGCGGCTGGCAATCATTTCCTCCAGCCTGCGTTCGTCGGGTCCTTCTCCCAACGAAAACGAACTTGAATCCCGCGAGCTTGTGGCGAGATCGGCTGATGGCTTCGACCGCGAAGTCCTGTGCTTTTTGCCGGAAATCGATGCGGGCAACGACTCCCACTAAGTACTCGGTTGGGCTGATCCCGTGCTCTGACCGGAAGCTCTGCCCGTCGGTCGGCGTCGCAGGTTGGACTGTGACACAATTTGGTACAACAGCAATCGTTTGGGTCACTCCGCGCAGGTAGAGCATTTCGCGCGCATGTTCGCTGATCGTGATGAATTTATCGGGAAGGCTATACAGATGCCGGTTCACCCTTTCGCGAATCCGTACTGCAAAAGGCGTCCCAGAGACCGACACTTCGTGCGCCATCGGAATGTAACTCAGAGTGCGGAAGTCCTCGCGCTTGGCCGCCAAAACCCCCAGACTGCTCGCTTCGATGCGTCCCTGTGAAACCAGCACCAGGTCTGGCCTGAGCCTCTTCATCAAGCCTCGAAGGTAATTCACCTTTCTGATGCTGAGCAACGATCGAAATGCCTGCAAGCTTCCCGCTTTGATCGGGAGTGGAATCAGAGTGAGCTTTCCCGTCGATTCCGCGATGGCTGCCAGTTCACTCTGGAAGCGCGTGTTCCCTTCATAGAACATTGCGGAGACGTTCACGTCCTGGTTCTGACACACGCATCGCACGGCCTCAAGCGTCATCGCTTCATGGCCGCCAAATTGCGGCGCGTCGCTGTAGAACAAGATCGACTTCATCTTTTTAAGAAATTCTCAAGCTTTCACGCTAGCGTCACACGACGGATACTTTCCGAACCTGGACCGAATAACGTCCCGGACCGCTCGCAACCACATCGCGACGATACCTCTCCGGTTGTGCTCGAAAATCAAAACTCTGACCATTTCTTTCATCATCTGCCACGCGTGCCCCATGGCCCATCTCGGATAAAGAGCTGCATATTGCCGGACAGTCCAGATACCGTTTCTCATTAGATAATATCGTCTCACCGGGCTGTGATTTGTGGTTGTCACCTTCTTGATGCCGAAGATCGAGAACTGCTTCGCGCGGCCGGGATCGTGCTGCAATACGGCCGATTCGCAATAAACGATCTTCCATCCATGGGACGCGGCCCGAAGACAGAATTCATAGTCGACGTAATCGATGAATAAGTCCTGCCGATAGAGTCCTTCTTCTTTGAATACTCGCAGCGGCATCAAACTGCCAGACGTCTGCGCCACCAGATACCTGCCTTGGGTAGCAGGGTGGACATACGTCGCGCCCGTGCGCTGAAAAACGATTTTCGGCATCACTACGAAAACCTTTTCGCGCTCCGTGTGCTTTCGGTACTCAGAGGTCATTTCGACTACGAAAGTTTCAGAGATGAAGCTATCTTGATCGAAGAACAAGACAAAGTCGCAGTTCGCATTTTGTCTGATCCACTCGATCGATTGATTGAGGCCTGTACCGATTCCATAGTTGTCCGGATTTTCGATCAGAGAAAAATCAAACTCATCGGCCAACGCTCTCAAGCGTTCAACGATCGGCGGCTGCGAGTGATTGTCCACGACAACGAGCCGCCCAACCTGTGGCCGCAGGATGCGAACTGCGCGCTCGAACTCTGTATCCGGGTTGTAAGTGATGATCGCTGCACAGACTTCGGCGTTCATGCGTCCTCAGGCAAGGCTCAATTCTGCGAACATTCATGACTGTCCGGGAGATGCTTAATTCCCAGCCTCCCGGCAAATCCGTCGCGCACGCCTTGAGCGATCATGCGCAAACGCTCAGTCTTCTCCCGTCGAAATAACAAAATTTCGAGGCTGCGGCGGACGAGCCGTCCGATCGTGGAACTCTTACTTCGCCAATCGGGGTGGTATTCCCAGATCGTAAAGATCTCGTTGCGCGCCATGTAGTACTCGCGCCACGGGGCGTGGTCGATCCACCGTTTGTGCAGGCCCATGAAGTCACGCTTCTGGAATTCGCCGATACTGTGGTCCAACCGGCTCGCGGGAATCATCGCGATCAAGTAGCCCGCGCGTCGCAGACGAAAGCAGTATTCATGATCCACAAAATCGATGAAGAAATCCGAACGCGGGAAACCGACAGTTTTGACCGCGTTGCTCCTTAAGAGTGTGCCAGAGGAAATCACCGAATCTACGAATACGGCCGAGCCGATGAGTTTCTTGCCGTCTTCGTAATGCCAGCCGTTCTTCCACATCAGGGCTGGATAAACGTGACCAGTTTCCGAATTGATGCAGAGAGGAGCCAGGATTGATGTGCGCTCGGCTGCGTTGCCAAGATGCTCCAGGCCCTCCAAGAGTTTCTCGAGTCCATCGGGTGGCGGAACGCTGTCGCCGTCGAGCAACCAAATCCAATCGTGTTTTTCAATCGTACGAGAGAGTCCCGATGAATAGCCGCCTCCGACTCCCGTGTTCTGCGGTAGGCTGACGACCGTTACTTCCGGATATTGATCGGCGAGTACTTTGAGCGTGTCATCGCTCGACGCATTATCGACGACGACAATCTCATCCACTTTGCGAGTTTGTTTCTTGAGAGCATCGATCTGGCGGGGCAAGATCGACGAACCGTTGTACGCAACAGTTACGCTGGCAACAGAAAATCCTGTTTGTTGCGATTTATTTTCCTCGCGATGCGAGACGTCAACCGGAGACGACATCTTGAACAACCCTCTGCCGCAGAATTGACGTCGCGTTTTCCTCGTGCAACTGGCAACTTTGCATCAGGGTTGAACCGGTGATCGGTCCGACCGTCCTGCGCCGGCCGTTTAAGTCGCGGATCCGACGCGGCGGAAACAAGAGACAAGACGTCCGCGTCAATCGTTGATATCGCGAACTCGGCTATCGCGTTCCCGTTGGTCGTCGAGATGACTCGCTGAAACGTCGCTGCGCGAAGGATCGAATCGCGAGATTCGCCCGCCGAATTTCCTGCCGGATACCCTGCCAACTCTGGCTCTCACAGTACTCGCCATTTCCTGAACCAACTTCTTGCCCGGATCTTGCGGATTGAGCCCGCGCCACCATGTGCTCGTCAATATCCACACGCTGCCGACGATGAAGGAGAGGAAAACACCGAGAGCTACGAGCAGTGTGCGCGGAGGAAACGATTTCCCTTCGGGAATGTCACCCTCGTCCAGAACTTTCACACTCGGGGTTTCGCGGGCTTCTTCCACCTTGGCCATCTCGTACTGCTTCGTCAGGGTCTCAAATACCGCTTCCTGAACTTTCGCCTCGCGATACAGATCAGCGTAGGCGATGCCCAAAATTGGCAACTGGCGGATGGGAGGATACAGCTCTTCGCTCGATGGAGGCGTCGCGACGTCAGTAGAGGAGGACGATTTTCCGCCCATTTTCTGCAACTGCCGCTGATACTCTTCGATGCGCGCTTGTACCGCACGCACGCGAACGTTGTTTGCCGTATAGATCTGCCGGAGGCTCTCAAGCTCGGTTTGGGCCGCGATGAGTTGTCCTTCGACCTCCGCTGCGGCGCCGAGCATCGCCTTGCCCTGCTCTTTGACGTCGATTGCCGTGTTCTTGCTGGCGAACTCGCCGAAATCGCGTTCCGCTTTTTCGAGATCTCCCTTAACTTGACCGAGTCGTTGCTCCAGGAATTCTCGTTCTTTGTGCGCCGACGACGTGTTCAGCGTTAAGACGATCTGATTTAGTCCGGTGACATACTCCTGAGCGAGACCAGCGGCCCGCTTGGGATCGTGATCGCTGACTTTCAGCGTGATGATTCCGCTCTTGCGGTCGGACTGGACGTCGGTGAGCTTGTCGAGTGTCTTACGCGCATCTTCCCATCGCTTGACGCCATACTCTTTACGCAGGTCGAACTTATTCACCAGCTGATCTTGAATCGTGCGGCTATGCAGAATTCCCACGAAGAGATCGCTCGACGTTCGCAATCCCAAAACTTCTGATCCGATCATGCCAAGTTCGCTGCCGCCTTTGCCCAGCGCAGCCAACATCGACGCCATGCCGGCTCCAGCTTGATCCGGAGGCATCAACCGGGTTGTAGAAGTAAATCGGACAGGGATGAGCAACACGATGATGATCGAAATCACCAGGCCGATCGCCGCGCAACGCAACAGGAATCGGCGCTCCTGCCACAGCAGGGCGAGCCGGGCGATCGATTTGCCCCGGTAAACTTCGGCGTCCTCGTGCTCAATGATCAGCTCTTCTTCGAGCCGAGGGTCCGCGTTTGTGATCTCTTTGGTTGCCACAAATTTCAACGAGTAAATCCTCGATTAAGAAACAAATCGTCAATCTTGACTACTGCGTCCACGCAACGGCTTAGGCCAGAATGTTAATTGTACCGATGAAGTCACGTTCGATTGTTTCGTAGGTGAAATCACCGGAAACGTCCAATTTTCATATTGAACGGCCGCCGACACACTGAAATTGTTTGCCGGCCCAAATATCTGCCCGAACACTGGCATCGGTGAGCGTGCCGCCATTCGTAATGAACTCGTGGCTCACCTTCAGATGCCTAGCCTCAAATTGTAGTTTGTTACGCCCCGAGAGCCAATATGAGGTCCATGCTTGTACACCCTGGCCCTCTCGTCCTACCCAGTTTCCCATCAAATTGCCTGAATTTGTGAAGCCTGAGAGCCATGTAGGGTTGTAGTAAAAAAAGCCCGAACCGACGTTTCCGCCAATTGGGGGGTCTGTATAGACCCCTTCCGCCCGAAAATCCATCCTGGGTATCTTCGGAAGTCTAGGAATATAAACGCCTCCGAGCCAGGCTGCCACGTCTGGGCCGACCAACGGACTGATGGTGTCGTGCTCGGTAAAGCCATCCGCATAGAAGGTCAGCCCGTTCCTGATCCGATAGCTGAAATCGAGGCCTGAGCGCCGGGACCCGGGTTTATTGGCCGCGCCGGGAAGCGTTTGGTCGGTCGAAAACACGCTTCTCAGAAATGTGTGCCAGGTCAACGGATATCCCGGGCCGCCGTAATCGGTCGTGCGCGACATGCCGAATTCAAAATTGGGCGTCGGCTTGAAACTGAAGCGCTCGCCATGAACGATCGGCTGCGGATGCAAGGACTGGCCATACTGCCCGACCAGCCCGCCGGGGGTGAACATGAACTCGTATCCCGAATATTGCCCCAGAAAGAATTCAACACGCATCGGACCGAGTATTCCGAAAATGCTGGGGAGCTTGAACGGAGTAACCCGGTTGACGCGGAACATCGTCAGCGGATCGGCGTTATCGCTAAGCATCATTCCACCGCCCTCGTCAGGCCCCCACCACAGGCTTTGCTTGCCGAAGGAAAGTTCCCAGTCCGAAAGGTTCATCGATACGTAGGCGTCGAGCAGTCGCCCACGGTCGATCGAAGGCTTCGGTCGCTCCGGAAGGAACGGGGAACGGCGCTGGAATGATGTCGTGGCTGAAGTCGGCAATCGAAATCGCTTCGCGCGCCGCCAGCGGCAAACCCGGTGCGGACGGAGAATGCTGATACTCACTGCGAATGTAAATCGTGAATGGCCCGTCGGTAGCCCATCCCGACAACCCCGTAACGTTGTTGAATCCTTGCTGCTCCGGGCGGCCAAAGTCATTGATGACCGTCTGACCGAAGTGATAACCGTCTGTCAGAGGCTTTCCGGCAATATCGGTGACGCGGGTATATGCCGACTCCAGTCGCAACTCGGCGTTATTCCCGCCGGCAAGCCAATCCATCTCGGTCGAGAGTTCCTGCGTCAATTCATCGAACAGATGAGCGGCCTCGACGTTTCCTGCGTCGTCAGGAAGCCGGTCCGCAGCTTCGCTCAACTGGCGCGCACACTCGATCCGCGTCCAGGGGCGCATCGCGAGTATTCCGCTGTCGATGTAACCCAGCGCGGTCAAGCGCTCCATCGCCGGATAAATCCAGCTATCCAGTGGGACATACGGAGAACCCATGTATTTGGACTGCCAGTGCGAAGGACGCTCTGGCCGGATTGCGGGAGTTTCCCACGTTCCGCCTGCAAGCTCAGGATTGTGATGCTTGCGGTAGATGTACTCGCTGGTCAGATATCCGATGGCCGCGCCCACAAGAACGTCGGAAGGGAAGTGCTGCTTCGCCGTGATTCGAGAGGCTCCGACCGAGAGTCGCCATTCCGTAGGAAAGAAATTTGACGAAGGGACTGGGATACTCGTGGGAGACAATTCCAGCGATCGCGAATGCTCCCGCAGTGTGTTCGGAAGGAAACGACGTTCCTGAATGCCAGAACTGTCCGGTGCCAGTGCCCTGATAGGGACGTTGACGCCCGGTCGCGTATTTCAGAGCTTCAACAGCGATGAGTGCATCAATCGCCGACTCTCCACTTAGAAAGCCTGTCTCCCGCTGATGTTCGTTATGCGAAACCAAGCCGAGAAAGTAAATTCCCGCTGCTCCTCCGCCCATGGAGTACGCGGTGTAATCGGAAATATGGCGCGACTGCGTCAGGGTGTTCGGAACGTTCGAGAGATGCCGGCTGATGTCGCTGTCGGTGGCGAACAGCGCGGCTGCAAAACCTCCAAGAGGAACCATCCATGTGGTATCGGAGAATCGAATTCGCGAAGGGCTCGTCCACATACCGATCTGATCGTGGAGGAACGCCTTCGGAAGGCCGATTACCTTATTTTGAGTGTCACTCGGCTGCGGAGTGTCGGGAATCTTATTCGTGTCCGCGTCGGCCCGATCCTTCTGCTGCGGTGGCGTTGTAGTGTCACCGCCGTCTAGATCAAAGGGCGGAGCAGGCCGGCCGGACTGCGCGAACGTCAACGCCGCGGACGACAACAGGAACATCAAGATAACGCTGGCCCACGAAGTTCCCAGAAGTCGATTCACGCACTGTCCTCGGTAGGTTCCAATTAGAAATATGAAGCCGCCAGCATTGCGCTGGTAGCGATGGAACTCACGACCTGTGCATTCTGGAAGATCGATTTCCAAATCGGAGGTCCGCCCAGAGCCTTCTCCGGAACCACAACCATGTCTCCAGGTTGTAAAGCAACGTTCAGGCCTTCGCCAGACACCCAGAAAGAAGTGTGACTTCCGACAACGGTGCCGTTGGCGCGAATCACGAATGTTGCCCTCTTATTCGCCATGTTCGTGGTGCCGCCCGCTTGCGTCAGATACCACCTGGCACTCTTGCCTGGGCGATAAGCCACGGCCGTAGCGCCGTAGACCTGGCCTTGCACCAGGACGTAGCTTGGACGTTTCGGAACGACCACCACGTCCCCGGCACGCACAGTCACATCGCGCGATGTATTCGCCCAGTCTTTCAGATTGGCTGACAGTTGGATCGTGACGCGCCCGGTCGGAGGGCTGCTCATCAGGCTGTCAAGAGTGGTCTGCCACTGGACGAGTGCCGATTCTGCCGATGCTTTCTGGTCGGGATCGGCGGTGCTGGCTGCAGTCAGGCGAACCGCAGTCTGCTGTTCTCGCACTCGCTGGATGAGTTCTCCGTACGATCTCTGCTCGATCTTTTGCACTTCCGTACGCAACAGCACCGCGCCGTACGGATACGCGCTCGGACTGAATCCACCGGCACGCGTAAGCACGGAACTCAATCTCTCCCCCGGCCGAATTCCATATGCGCCGGGATGAACGATCTCTCCGCGGATCGAAATCGATGCGCCCAGATCATTCCATCCGGGCACCTGTGGGATGGTCAGGACGTCGCCGTTGTTGAGGACGAGACCTTCGCCCGGAGCCGCCATCATCGCGTCAGCCAACAGAATATGTTCCTGCTTGCCCGTGACCTGCTTCTCGTCCTGCCACGAATAGTGCGTGAGGTCGGCGGTCTTCGGTGTCGGCGCTAGCCTTTAGGCCCCCTGCCGCGCGAATCAAGTCGCCGATATGCATCTCCGCGGTCAGAGGATAGCGGCCCGGCCGTGCCACTTCGCCTTTCACGTAAACGGTTGAAGGCTCAACTGGCGCTGCATTCTTGTGGACTAAAACGCGGTCGCGCGAATGCAAAACGATGTCGTCGGCGGGACTGCCGTCCAACGCGCCGCTCAATTTCACGTTGAGAATTTTCAACGAACTGTCCGGCTGATAGCGGAATACCTGCGCGTCACCGGATGCTGCGTCGGGCGAAAGGCCGCCGGCCAAGTGGATTGCGTCGCTCAGGTGAATGTCCCCGGCTGTGCGATAGGTTCCCGGAATTCGAACGTCACCCCACACGGATACATCCGGCGGATTTTCGAAATCGTAACGCCCGAAGAACTGGAGGGTATCGAGAGGCTTCAATTCCGGCGCGTGAGAAGGATCGGAGAGCGCGTCGGCAACGTTGAAACTCTGCACCGTGGGACGATGGTCCGGCAGGCTCAGACGGATAATTTCGCCATATTGGAGAGCCGGCTCCGGAAGCAGGTCTTTGTACGATCCGATCAGGTCCGTGACGCGCATCCCCTCGTGGTAGGAATACTTGCCGGGCCGGATTACGTGGCCTTCGAGGTACACGGCGTCCTGCGTATAGGGCGCGATCGGGAAGATTCGGACCTTGTCGCCATCTTGCACTTGAAATGTGTCGAGCTGCTGGGTGACGTCGGCGACAGGATGATCCTGGGGGACATCGAGATTGAGCATCGTCTGTTTCTGGTGCGCGATTGTGCGCTGCACTTCGATGTGGCTTAGCGCTGCCGTCGGAAGTAAGCCACCGGCCAGCGCGATTACATCGGAGAGAGTCTTTTCATTTTTCTGTTCGTAAATTGCCGGACGCCGAACCATGCCGTCGATGGTGATCTGCGGACCGAGCGGTGGAACCATCACGGTATCGCCGCTTTCGAGCCGCTTCATATCGCCCTTGACGCCGTGAAGAAGCAGGTCGTAAACGTCGACGTCTTCGACGAGATCATTGCCGCGAAGGTGCTTCAGAATTCGCAAAGAGCCGCGTCCGGTCGGTCCACCGGCCGCGAACAGCGCGTTGAGAGGCGTGGATAGGGAACTGATGTCATAGGCCCCGGGCCGCACGACATCGCCGACGACGTAAACGCGGATCGTTCGCAATCTCGACAGCGAGATGTCGGCAGACACATCGCGAAATTGCGTCCGCAGAGTTTTCTGTACCGATTCCTGCACCTCGGCCAACGATTTTCCGGCAACGAGGACAGGTCCGACTTCCGGCAGGCTGACACGTCCTTCGCGATCGACAACGCGATAGAAACGCCGGGACACTCCGCCCCAGAGATCGATGGAAACACCGTCGCCCGGGCCGAGCACGTACTCCGGGCCAACTGGTAGGTCCATAGGGATCATCTGCAAGTCGCGGCTGCCATTCTCGAAAATCTGCATTCCGAATCGTTCGACCTCCGGCGGCCGGGCCGAAGTCTGCAGATACATGTCATAGAGCGACGGGATCTTTTCGTACGGATTTGCCGCCCGTATCATCTTCTGGGTCGGGCTGATGGATTCGCGCGCCTTTTTTGCATCGGCAAGTACTGCGGGAGTGTTGTTCGCATTCGCCGATGTGGAATTTGCACCTGTGTAGGACGTGCTGGTCGCTCCAGAGCCGTCCGTACCGTACATGTTGGAGGGATTCCCATTCAGCTGCGGATTAAACATTTCTCCGGCGAAGTCGGAATTGAGGGATAAATCATCCAGAGAACCGCTTCCGCCTTGACGTCGATCCTGGCCGGAACTGCCGGCTCCGCCCTGCCCGGGGCTTTGTCCGCTCGCACTCCCAGATCGCGAAGGATCAGAAAGAAGAGAGTCGTCTCCACTGGTTCGCATTAACGTGACATCGTTCGTAGGCGGGTTCGGGGACGGATTTGTGGGCGTCATGCCGGGAGAATTCTGGATTGAGGGAGTGGCTCCAGGAGCTTCGTTGTTCGTCCCCGGCTGCGGCTTGACCTCTTGGATCGACGATGTTCCTACGTTGTTCGGCTGCGGACAATCGCTATCGGTCGGATCGCACGATGCTGTTTGGCTTGCGTCTTTCTGTTGCTGTTGCTGCCGCGATCGGGCTTCATCCTGCGCCATGTATCGCGCGCGCTCCCGAATGAGCAATTGTTGTTCCTGAGCCTGCGGAGACTCTGGATTCAAAATGGGTTTCAGAAAACCGTACTTTTGAACAAGGTTGGTCGCCACTGAACGAAACGTAATGTCATTCTCGAGACGATCGAAGATCGCTTCGTCTGTGAGGTCCGAGTCGGAAATCAGCTGGCCGTGATCGGTCGCATCTTTCGCGATCCAGCGCTTCAACTCGACCATTAGGCCTGGATCTCTATGAAGGATGGCAACGAGTTGGCCTACCGATGCGGCGACGCGTTCCATGTTTTGGCGCGCCAGGTCCGATTGAGGCACCGGCGCCTGATGACGCGCTTGCGCAAACGCAAGACATCCAGAGGTCAGAAGCAGAATGGTGGAGAATACGGCCTTCCGGCTGGTGCTCAACGCGGGACCACGAGCGAGCCTGCGCGGGCTAAACATTCGTTGCTTCGTTAATCTTTTTTCGATCAATCTTGTTTTTGTCGATCTTGGTTTCGTCAATCAGAAATCCTCAGGACTTCTCGCACTCGCCACTAGATCCGGGCCAAACCGACCAGCCCCGGCTTCTCTCGAATTGCTCCTAATACACCAGCTTCAGAGCTTTCGACCGGCTTATTTCGAATATCGACCATGGCCCAGAAATAGACACCTTTGTTCTGCTCCGGAGCGAGCGCAAGAATTCGCATGCGCGGATAGCGTCCAAGCAGGAATCCGCATTGCCCGAGAGGCTTCTCGGGTTCTTCCAGCGAAAGGATGAGAACGTCGGGCTGAGTCTGTTCCACAATTTCATTCAAGTCTTTGTCGTTCACGACCTCGCCCACGACCTCGATGTCGGGTTGGTCCGAGATCGTCTCGATCACCATTTCGCGCATGAGTCGGGGTCGGTTGGCTACGAGTACGCGTACGCGCTTCAATGTACTCTCCTTCACTCTTTAAGTATCGGGGATTGCCGGAGAACTGCAAGGCTCAAAAACGCCTCAGAACCTTGGGCGTGACGTACCGCTGACGAGTACTGCCCCTTTCGGTACGCAGTACTGGAAAAGTACTGCGACACTTCGGATGGTTTCTGTCGGATGCGTAGGCTCGTCGCCGAAAGGGCGTTTTCCCGATGTTACTATCTATCCCGTTGGAATCTTTTAAATGCCAGACGCACTCCCAAGGCGTCGTCGTTCCGTGGAATCTCCGCGAGTCGTTTCCGTCGCCGATCTCCGCCCGGCTGCCCAAAGGCGGGTACCTAAGGCAGTTTTTGACTATCTGGATGGCGGCGCCGAGGGCGAAGTCACGCTTCGCGAGAATTGCCGAGTATTTGAAGATATTACCTTCCGCCCGCGGTATGGCGTTGCCGAGCCTGAGTGCGACCTGAGTACCAAGATCCTTGGGATCGACCTAGCGGTTCCTTTTCTGCTCGCGCCGGTTGGCTACAGCCGTCTGATGCATCCGGGTGGTGAGGTGGCCGCTGCCCATGCAGCCGGGAATGCTGGCACCGGATACATCCTCTCCACAATCTCAGGGCATAAGTTGGAAGACGTAAAGGCCAGTTCTGCCGGTCCGGTTTTTTATCAACTGTATTTGCTTGGTGGCCGTGGCGCCGCCGAAGCGGGAATTGAACGCGCTCGTGCCGCCGGGTTTTCAGCGCTCTTCGTCACTATCGATACACCCGTCTCTGGTATCCGCGAGCGCGACTATCGCAACGGCATGAAGGAATTGATTAGCGGTGGGCCTTTCTCGAAACTTCCTTACCTTCCCCAGATTTTGTCGCGTCCTGGTTGGCTCATCAATTTCCTGCTCGATGGCGGCCTGCCCGCGCTCCCAAATGTCGTCATTCCAGGCAAAGGCCCCATGCCGCTGCTTGACGTCGCAGCAGGCTTGGCGGAGTCCGCCGTGACTTGGGGGGATTTCAAGTGGATCCGCGAGCACTGGGGTGGTCCGATCGTCGTGAAGGGCGTCCTAACCGGCGACGATGCACGCCGGGCCATCGATCACGGTGCAGCAGCGATTTCGGTGTCGAATCATGGAGGGCGTCAACTCGATGGGGTGCGTTCATCCTTGCGAGCATTGCCGGAAATCGTTGAAGCTGTGAACGGCCAGGTGGAAGTGTTGATGGACGGAGGTATTCGCCGTGGGACCGACATTGTGAAGGCGATCTGTCTGGGTGCGCGCGCCGTGCTTTGCGGACGCGCTTACGCTTACGGTCTGGCTGCCGCCGGCGAGGCTGGAGTCATACGCGCAATAGAAATTCTCCGCACTGATCTCGAACGCACTCTCAGGTTGCTCGGCTGCCGGGCCGTTTCGGAGCTGGATCATTCTTATGTGAACGTTCCCAAGTCGTGGGCGGCTTAGGCGCGCTCGCATTCCTAGTTCTGACCTCGCGGCCATGCGCATAGACGCTCATCAACATTTCTGGCGATACAACGCTGACGAGTTCGGCTGGATCGACGACTCGATGGCTACGATCCGGCGCGACTTTCTGCCCGAACACTTAGAACCGGAGCTGAAGCGTAATGATTTTCAGGGCTCTGTGGTTGTGCAAGCGCGCCAGACCCTGGAAGAAACTCGATGGCTGCTGAACCTGGCCGAACGGACAGCGGCGATTCTGGGCGTGGTGGGGTGGGTGGATTTGTGTTCGCCCGATGCGCGCAGCCAATTGGCCGAGTTCGCCGGAAATCCTAAGTTCGTCGGCGTGAGGCATATCGTTCAAGCGGAACCCGACGATCGCTTTCTGCTGCGTCCGGATTTTCTTCGCGGAATCTCTCTTCTGGAAGAGTTCGATCTTGCGTATGACATCCTGATCTACGCTCGCCACCTCCCCGTCGCAGCAAACTTCGTGGAGCGATTTCCGAGGCAGCGTTTTGTTCTCGACCACCTCGCGAAACCGCAGATCAAGGTTGGCGAGATAAAGATGTGGGCCGACGGAATTCGCCGGCTGGCAGCTTATCCCAACGTCTTCTGCAAGATGTCCGGGCTGGTCACCGAATCGGATTGGGAACACTGGACGCCAGCTCAGATCGAACCTTATCTCGATGTCGCGTTCGATGCATTCGGTCCAAACAGACTGATGATCGGATCCGATTGGCCAGTGTGCCTGGTTGCAGCATCGTACTCGCAGGTTATCGACGTGGTGAAAAGTTACATCACGCGCCGAGCGCCGGAGGCCCTCGATATGGTTTTCGGCAGCAACGCGCAGAGTTTCTGGCGCCTTAGGGGTTGAGGTATTTGTCTGTGATGGGGAGTTGGCGAGTCTAGATTTCCAAAATTACCGGCATGATCAGCGGGCGTTTTTGCGACTGCTTTGAGATATATCGTTTCAGGTCAGCTCGAATCTTTTCTTTAATCACTCCATAGTCGGCTTTTTCTTCTTCGCTGGAGTGAGCAAGCGTATCTTCGACCATCCGCTTGGCACCGTCGAGAAATCCGTCTTCCCCGACGTTGAATCCGCGCGTGACAATCTCAGGAGCGGTTTCGACTTCCCCGGAAAGCTTGTTGATCGCAATGATCGGGAGAACGATTCCATCTTCGCTGATGTGGCGGCGATCTTTGATGATCAGGTCTTCGACCACATCGGTGCGGCTTCCCGAATCGATGCACACTCGGCCCACCCGCACTTTGCCAGCTTTGCGCGCTCCCAGTTCATCGAACTCAAGAACGTCGCCACTTTCAATCAGCATGACCTTCCCCACTGAACTGTGCATAGCCCCAGCCATTTCGGCGTGGAGCTTGAGCTGACGATACTCGCCATGGACTGGGACGAAATAGCGCGGCTTTACCAGATTGATAATGAGCTTGAGCTCTTCCTGGCTGGCGTGCCCGCTGACGTGAATCGGTGGGGAAGTCCCGTCCTCGTAGATGACGTGCGCTTCCCGGCGGAAAAGATGATCGATCATCCGGTAAATGGTTTTCTCGTTCCCCGGAATGATGCGCGAAGACAGAACGACCGTGTCTCCCTTTTCGATCTTCGCGTGCTTGTGGTTGTCGACCGCGGCACGCGACAGTGCCGACATCGGCTCGCCCTGTGTTCCGCTGATCAAGACGCAAACTTTTTCGGGCGCGAAATTCTTCATTTCGCCTGGATTGATCACAAGCCCGTCCGGGACTTCGATGTAGCCAAGATCTTCCGCGATCTCGGCCGAGTTATTCATCGACCGGCCGATGAATGCGACTTTGCGCCCATGCTCGTGCGCCAGTTGAACGGCCAGATTGATGCGGTGAATCGAAGACGAGAAGCACGAGATGAACAGGCGCCGCTTGGTGTGAGCGAACACTTCATCGAATTTGCGGCGGACGGCGCGTTCGCTCGGCGTGTATCCTTTGCGCTCGACGTTCGTCGAATCCTGGAAGAGGGCCAACACTCCCTGCTTGCCGTACTCAGCAAAGGTGTGCAGATCAAAGAGCTTATTGTCCGTTGGCGTCGGATCCACTTTGAAATCACCTGTGTGGATGATGACGCCGAGTGGAGTGTGGATCGCGAGCGCGACACAGTCGACGAGACTGTGCGTTACCCGAATGGGATGGACGGTGAACGCTCCGGCCTTGAAGCGCTCGTTGGGCCGCATTTCGCGCAAGTCCGCGTCATCGAGTAATCCATGCTCGTCGAGCTTGTCTTCCACATAGGCCAGCGTGAATTCAGTTCCCCAGACAGGAACGTTGAGTTCAGAAAGGATCCAGGGTAGCGCGCCGATATGATCTTCGTGACCGTGTGTGAGCACGATCCCACGGACACGTTCCCGATTCTCCATCAGGTAGGAAATGTCGGGGACAACAATGTCGACACCAAGTAGTTCGGCCTCAGGGAACATAAGACCGGCATCGATGACGAGAATATCGTCTCCCCATCGGACGGCCATGCAATTCATGCCAAACTCGCCGAGCCCGCCCAACGGGATAATCTGCAGTTTTCCGGTTGTCATTGAGTAAGGATGATGCTAGCACAGCAGAGAAACGCCGAGCGGTGATTGCAGTTGATCGCAAGGGGACTCTTTCATGGAATGCGGCCGCGTCTTGAATCGCGATGTAAACGACTGACAACAGCCCCTTGCGACTGATAACGCCTCTGAGGTTCTCTCCCGATAGCATTCCCGCACGCGCTGCGGTAAGGTGGATTGGATGGCAGAACAACGCAAGTCATGGTTGCGGAAGCGGGTTGAGACCGCCCTGCAAAAGGGATTCACGCGCGCTTATGAAACCGTCCGCGTCGACCCGGAAAAGTTCTTGTTGCAGTTGCGCGCCGCTTACCGCGTGCCGATCAGCGGATATCACGGAGTGTTTTCGCTTGAGACTCGCGAGCTCGACATCGTCGCAGATTCCATCATTCGCAGCGGAATGAAAGTCGCGGCGATTGAAGGAGCGGGTTTCGGTCTAGGCGGCTTAATCACGATCGTGCCTGATCTCGGAATTCTTTCTGCGATCACCATGCGGACCATTCAGAAGCTCAGTCTGCTGTACGGATTCGAATTCAACACGGATGATGAAATCGCGGAGCTGTGGGTCGCGGCGGCGAGCGCGGCAGGAGTCGACATCAGCCGCGAGCTGATCGAAAAAGAAGTTGTAAGCAAGTTCGTTCCGCGGGTGATCCAGAGGATCGCTGCGAAGGCGAGTACCGAAGTAGTTGAAAAGTGGGCGGGACGCGTGATCCCTCTTGCCAGCTCTGCGATCGGAGCCGGCCTTAACTACTGGTTTGTGCGCGCATGGGGAGAGCGAGCGCGCCTGCACTTCCGGCAGCGGCACGAGACGCTAAAGCAAAAAATGCAACGCGAACAACTTCTTGTGGCCCAACCCACTCTTCCTGCTGTCGGGGATTAATCCATAGCATCGACCAAACAGCCGTGGGTATCGGCCCTGTGCCTGGCGTTTGCGCCAGTCTGTGATACAAAAATAAAGAATGCCTATCTTCTCCTGTGCTGCCATTCTGTTTGATCTGGACGGAGTTCTTGTCGATTCGACGCGTGCAGTTGACCGTGAATGGCGCGAGTGGGCCGCACAAAAGGGAGTGGACGGCGACGCCATCATGGCCATTGCCCACGGTGTGCGAACCATCGAAGTGATCCGCCGAGTTGCCCCTCACCTCGATGCAGAGGCTGAGGCAAACATAATCGAAAATCGCGAAGCTGGCGATCAGCACGGAGTCTCGGTTATGCCGGGCGCGATCGAACTCGTGAGGTCGATTCCACTCGGGCAGTGGGGCGTGGTCACGTCGGGTTCGAAGCTTCTTGCCAGCGCGCGATTGCGTTATTGCGGATTTCCGGTTCCTGATGTTCTGGTCACTGCGGATGACGTGACCAATGGAAAGCCCGACCCAGAGCCGTATTTGAAGGGCGCGGCTCGGCTGGGCTTTGCTGCCAAAGACTGTGTCGTCTTCGAAGATGCGCCCGCCGGAATTCAGGCAGGGCGCGCAGCAGGAATGAAGGTCATTGGGATGGCCAGTACCTATGCGCGGCCGGAGCTGCGTTCTGCCGATGCGGTCGTCGAAGGATTCCAGCAAATTAACTTGCAGATTGCTGACGGTCACTTGAAGCTTAACGTCGCATGAAGGTCCTACCCCGCTCGATCAAGCCTCGCTCGGGTCGAATTGGTGCGCCCCATGATCTCGCAGCGAACCGCGCAAGTTTACCGAAGCCAATCTTCGAGTTCGACGCCGCGATCCGTTTTTTCGTCGCGGTACTTTACGATTACGGGTGTGTAGAGCGAAAGATTCCATTCGGCCGCCGCGCCTTTTCTTACGGCGCGTGATCCCGGAACGACCACGGCATTTTCCGGAACTTCAAGCGAAGCGTCGGCTGAGGCGCGATGCACCTCGCCGCGCACCAGGTCATACAGTGGTGTTGATCGCGTCAGTATCGTTCCGGCACCCAGCACCGCCCGCGAACGGACCAGAGTCCCTTCATAGATCCCGCAGTTGCCTCCGACGAGTACGTCGTCCTCGATGATGACGGGTGCCGCGTTGATTGGCTCGAGAACACCGCCTACCTGCGCGGCCGCGCTCAAGTGAACGCGCTTGCCGATTTGCGCGCAGGATCCGACTAGCGCGTGCGAGTCGATCATGGTTCCTTCATCGACATAGGCGCCGACGTTAACGAACATCGGTGGCATGCAGATCACCGACTGTGCGACATAAGATCCGACGCGAACCGACGATCCTCCAGGCACCACGCGCACGCGATCGGCAACGGTAAACTGGCGGGCAGGGAAGGTATCTTTGTCGACAAAAGAGAGGCCTGCTGTCATGTCGGCGAGTTCGCCGAGCCGGAATCCCAGCAGGATGCCTTGCTTCACCCAGGCGTTGACGGTCCAGCGGCCATCCACTTTCTCTGCCGCGCGAATTTTTCCCTGCGTGAGCTGGTCGCGGAATTCAAGAAAAGTCTTGCGCGCCTCGGGATCATGCTCGATTTCGCCCAGCGCGGACAGGCGCTCAATGGAGGATTTGAGGGAGGACATTGTGCAGAAAAGTATAGAGGATCGAGAGATTGCAAGGTTCAGAATTCAGATTAAAACACGCGCGTCTTGAGGTAGAAAGTTTGGAGTCCGCAATCTGAAATCGAAATTCTGAATTGACTTGCTAGACGCACTTGCATTCGCTGCGAATTAACACGCCCGTCATCCCGTGGGCAGTGTCGCGCGCTTCCGACAGTGTCGCGTAGGGCCCATGCCAACGGGCGTGATGGATATCGTGGCCTGACGGTCGCCCCTTGCCGTGGCTACACTGTCCGCAACTGCCGCGGTGCAGGACGATCTTATGCGGTCCCGCCGCCCAATTCTCGTAAATAAAGAAATCCGCGGCCTCGGGAGCAGCGGCAGCCGGTTTCGTGATCAGTCCCGCTTCGGTGGCTATCTTCTGCAAGCGCGACCGCGTGTCGCGGCGCATGGGAAGAAGGGGCAAGCGGTACACCTCTTCGATTTTGCCCATCATCGCGAGCACCGCCTTCACTGGTAGCGGGCTCGATTCGATGAAGTTGGCCTGCATCAACGGCAGATATTTTTTCTGGATGCTGCGCGCAGTAGGCCAGTCATTGTTGAGCGCAGCGCGGCTCATCGCAGCCATTTCATGGGGGATCTCGTTCGAAGCTACGGAAACAATGCCGACCCCGCCGAGCGCGATTACGGGCAGCGTCACCGCGTCGTCGCCGGAAAAAACCAGAAAGGTTTCGGGCACGCTGTTGATCACTTCCGCGATTTGCGTCATGTTGCCGCTGGCTTCCTTGACGCCGACGATGTTTGGAATTTCCGCCAGTCGAACGAGCGTGGATGGTTCGATATTTGCCGCCGTGCGGCCGGGGACGTTGTAGAGCAGCACTGGTTTGTCACCCACAGCTTCGGCGATCGCCTTGAAATGTCTGTACTGACCTTCCTGCGTGGGCTTGTTGTAGTACGGCGATGCCGTCAGAATCACATTCACGCCGGGACGGGCCGCTAGTTCTTTCGCCTTCTCCACTGCATCATGGGTCGCATTCGATGTGGCTCCTGCCACGATCGGCACCCTCGCCGCAGCGACCTCAATTGTTGTATCGATGACGTGCAGCCATTCATCGTGGGTTAGCGTCGGCGTTTCGCCAGTCGTCCCGCATGGCACGAGAAAATCGATGCCGGACTCGATCTGCCACGCGACCAGATTGCGCAATGCCGCGTCGTCGATCGAGCCATCCTGATGAAAGGGAGTTACGAGGGCAGTGCCACATCCACGAAGTTGCATAGAAATAAGATAGCGCGAATATCAGGCGAAATAAACCGTCGGAAACCCCGGCACTAATCCTGTCGACGAGAGGTTCCTCGACTGATTCCTACAGGTCCCGCCAGACATCCTTGAAATCGTAAAAGCCTTTTTTGCCTGCGAGCCATTCGACAGCACGAACCGCGCCCTCAGCAAACCCGCGACGGGATTTCGCATCGTGGCAAAGATAGATCCGATCCGCACCCGATTCAAAGACCACTTCGTGCAGGCCCACCACGTCGCCTTCCCGGAAAGATGTAATTTCCAGATTTTCTTGTTGCGTGCCGGCTTCGCGAATCACATTCTGGATCGCGATCGCCGTACCCGAAGGCGCGTCCTTCTTGTGCACGTGATGACGCTCGAAAATCTGTCCGGAGTAATCGTGGCGAAGGGCTGCGGCTGCAGTGCGGGCAATGTCGAAGAACAGATTGACGCCCACCGAGAAATTCGCGGCATAGAGAAAACCGCTGCCACTCTGCTCTACCAGTCCGCGAATCCGTTCGGCTTCCTTATACCAGCCGGTGGTTCCGACCACGATGTTCTTGCCCGCCTTCACGCAGGCTTCAATGTTTGCGATGACGCAGTGAGGAGTCGAGAAGTCGATGACGCCATCAATATCGCGAATTTTGTCTGTTGTGAGCGCGGCGCATCCGGCGTTTTCCGCGGATCCGGCTACCCGCACTTTGTGCCGTCGCGCACCCGCCACTTCCGCCACCAGCGAACCGGTCTTGCCGCGACCCAGAATGAGGAGGTTCATACGATATTGTCTATCACGAAGAGGATAGAGGAGTTTCAATCCTGAGCAAAAACCGCAGAATCCAGTTCTGAAAAAAACGTTTTGTGCAGCCGCTGGATTACATCCGGCACTTCATCTTCTTCAATGACAAAGGTCAGATTGATTTCCGACGCGCCTTGCGAGATCATTCGAATCTTCTTGTCGGCAAGTTCGCGAAACACCAGGGCGGCAATGCCGGGAGTATCGCGCAAGTTCTCTCCGACGAGGCAAACGATTGCCTTTCGTCCTTCATATTTCACATCAGCGAGCTTCGCGAGATCGGCGGCCAGCGCGGGAATCGCCTGGTTCGAATCGACGGTCAGAGAAACGCTAACTTCGGAGGTCGAGACTACGTCGACGGCCACTTTGTGGCGGTCGAACGCTTCGAAGATCGCTCGCAGAAATCCGTGCGCCAGCAGCATGCGGGGAGCGGCAACATCGACGATTGTGATGCGCTTCTTCGCGGCGATGGCCTTAAAGATATTCTTGCTTTGCGGCGCACGCGTCGTGATGCGGGTTCCTTCGCACGAAGGGTTGCGCGAATTGAGAACGTACACCGGAATATTTCTCTGGATCGCCGGTAGCACGGTCGCCGGATGCAGTACCTTCGCGCCAAAGTACGCAAGTTCGGCGGCCTCGTCGAAGCTGATGACTTTGATCCGCCGCGCGTCAGGGCAGATTCTGGGGTCGGTTGTCAGAATGCCATCGACGTCGGTCCAAATCTCGATGCGCTCAGCGCCCAGACCAGCTCCGAAAATCGCTCCCGAGAAATCCGATCCACCTCGGCCGATCGTGGTCGTGATGCCCACTCGGTTGGCTCCAATGAATCCACCCATCACCGGAACTTTTCCTGCATCGAGGAGAGGCTGAACCTTGTCCTTCAGCTTGACGTTAGTTTCGTCGTACTGTGGAACAGCCTGCATGTAAGCGCTGTCGGTCACCAGCACTTCGCGGGAATCGACGTGAGCTCCATGCAATCCACGGGCGGCGAAGGCTGCAGCTACGATCTTGCTGGAAAGCATTTCTCCGAAGGCGGCAACGTGGTCCGTCGTGCGGGGAGTGATCTCTCCCACCGCGGAAATTCCGCGAAGAAGCTCATCCAGAGACTCGAAGTCCGAGCCCAACTCAGAATGGAAATCCGTAAAGCGCGCTGTACCGAGCAACTCGCTGGCCGTATTGTAGTGGCGTTCCTGCAGAGACCGGCAGAGCTTGAGAGCGGTTTTTCGTTCGCCTTCTCCCGCCGCTCGAGCCATGGTCAGCAGTGTGTCGGTGACCTTCGCCATGGCGCTGACAACGACTACGGGCTTTTGCGCAAGACGGCCTTCCACGATCGCAGCGACGCGTTCAATCGCCTTCGCGTTCTCCACCGAAGTGCCACCAAACTTCATGACAATCATCGGTGACACTCCAGGCGAAATTCTGAATTTGACAGTAAAAAGCGCGACCAGGAAACGCCGAGCCCGAGCGGCCGGAACGAGGGCGCAGCAGACAACGCGCCGCGAGGCGTCTTCATCCCAGATATCCCTTGACTTTGAGCAATTCGGCGTTGAGGACGGCTGCGCCCGCGGCACCGCGAATCGTGTTGTGCGAGAGAACGGTGAATTTCCAATCCAGCACGCCGCAAGGACGGAGTCGTCCGACGGCCGTAGTCATGCCCGCACCCATATCGACGTCGAAGCGAGGTTGCGGCCGGTCTGCAGCTTCGAGATAAACGATGGGACGCTCCGGCGCGCTCGGCAGCTTTAATTCCTGAGGCTCGCTGCGATAGGAATTCCACGCCTGAATAATCTCTTTTGCCGTGGCCTTCTTCCTCAACCGAATGGAGATCGATTCCGTGTGGCCATCTTCAACGGCGACGCGGTTGCATTGCGCGCTCATCGCAAAGTCGCCGGGGACCACTTTCGTTCCGTTGACCTGGCCCAGGAGCTTCCGAGTCTCCTCTTCCATCTTCTCTTCCTCGTTGCGGATGTACGGAATCACATTGCCGAGGATATCGAGCGAAGCTACGCCTGGGTATCCCGCGCCGCTCACGGCTTGCATCGTCACCGCCATCACGGTTTCCATGCCGAACCGCTGGTGCAGTGGCGCCAGCGCTATCACCAGGCCAATTGCCGAGCAGTTGGGGTTCGTCACTACATATCCCCCGGATTTCTTTCGCCATGGCTGGATGTCGATCAGCTTAATGTGTCCGCCATTGACTTCAGGAATGACGAGCGGCACGTCTTCCTGCATGCGCAGTGCGCTGGAATTGGACACCACGGCGCAGCCCGCATCGGCAAATCGAGGCTCGAGTTCGGCCGCAATGGAAGCATCCAGAGCCGCGAAAATGATCTTCGGGGCGCCTTCCGGTGTCGCGGGGGAGACTTGCATCTTCGCGACATTTTCTGGAATCGGAGTTTTCAGGCGCCAGCGCGCTGCTTCCGCGTAGGCCTTGCCCTCGGATCGATCCGAAGCCGCCAACCATGCCACTTCGAACCACGGGTGATGCTCCAACATCTGTATGAATCTTTGGCCAACGACGCCGGTGGCGCCAAGAATACCAATAGGAATTTTGCGGTTCATAACGGGTACCTGAAATTCTATAACAGTCGGGAATCGCGTCTGCAGTGTCGTGTGACACAAAGGTAACCAGAATCGGCTTCTGGCGCCCAGATTGGGTCGGGTGCGTTCAATCGGCGCAACAGGGATCGCTACAGCATGGTGCATTCCGTGCCGATAGATGTGGTTGGAGGCATCTCATGCCGGAACTGCGCCAGAATTTCTTTACGAAAGAATGGGTCATCATTGCGACCGAAAGAGCAAAACGTCCGGAAGAACTCGTCAGCCATCGTGTAGTGCAACCGGTGCCCGCGTTCCTCGAAACCTGCCCGTTTTGTCCGGGAAATGAAGGCAAGACACCGCCCGAAGTACTGCGGTCTCCTGCGCGGGGAGACTCCTGGAAGGTACGGGTTATTCCGAACAAGTTCGCCGCGCTATCGAGCGACGTTCAGCCGACCCGCAGCCTGCAGCACTTGCGCCGGCGGATCGACGGTTTCGGATTTCATGAAGTGATCATCGACAGCCCCGATCACTCGCGCTGCATGGCGCAATTGAGCGACGAACAGGTTGCCAGCATCCTTGCCGCCTACAAGCAACGCTACAACGCGCTGAGCCTGGACCACCGCGTGAATCACATCACGATCTTCAAGAATCACGGACTCGACGCCGGAGCGAGCCTGCAGCATCCTCATTCCCAGTTGATCGCGACGCCGGTCATCCCAAGCCAGGTGCGCCACCGGCTCTTTGAGGCGTTACGGCACTATGACGACGTTGGGGAGTGCATGTTCTGCCACATGGTCGAGCGCGAGATTGAAGATCAGACGCGTGTGGTGCTGAAGAGCGAGCGCTTTGTAGCTATGGAAGTTTTTGCTTCGCCAACTCCTTTTGCCACCCACATCTTTCCCCTGCGCCACATGGCAAGTTTCGGCGATATTTCGGAGATGGAAGTGGCCGATCTGGCTCGCATTCTGCGGGCGCTGCTGGCGAAAATTTATGTGGGGTTGGAGAATCCAGACCTGAACTTCACCGTGCGCAGCGGACCGGCCGACTATGCGCAAGCACGCCACTTCCACTGGTATGTCAGCGTCATTCCGCGCCTCACCCGCGTTGCCGGGTTTGAACTCGGTTCCGGGATGTTTATCAATTCCGTGTTGCCGGAAGCCGCAGCAGAGTTCTTGCGCAAAGTTTCGATTGAGAAGGTCGCAGGCGCGAGCGTCGGAGGATAAGACTCGGCAACGAAACTCAGTTCGGATCGCGATTGCTTACTTGAGGCGTCCACCCTGGCCGAGAGAATACTCGGTCAGGGGCCCAAATTTCTTCTTTTCGGCGTAGAGGCGCCAACGGCGGAAGACGATTCGAAGGCTCGCCATCACAGGAATGGAAAGATAGATCCCGAGAATGCCGGCGACTTCGCCGCCAGCCATCACTCCAAAAATCGCCGCCAGCGGATGCAGTTCCATGCTCTCGCCCATGATCCTCGGAGAAGACACGTAATCCTGAATCAGCCGCCATACCCCGAGAAATACGAGAAGGATGATCCAGTGCGGATAGCTCATCAGCAGAGCAACCGCCATAATGGTGAGCGCGCCAGCCAGTGGTCCGACGACCGGAATAAATTCCAGCAAGCCGCCGATCGTGCCCAGAACGAGCGCGTAGTTCACTCCCATTGCTCCCAGAAACGCGGAATACACGATCAAGGTGAGCGCTGCCAGAGTTAGCTGCGCACGAATGAAATGTGCCAGCATCTGGTTCAAATCGTTAAGAACATTTTCGAGAAATTCGCGCTGCGGGCGAGACTGCACGGTGGTGAGCAGAAAGTCGCTGAAGGCCCGGCCATCCTTCAGAAAAAAGATGGAGAGCAGCGGCACGACGAACAGCAACCAGGCTTGCTTCGCCACGTCGGCGGTGCGCAGTCCAACGCGCTGCGCGAGTTGCGTGATGTCGTCCTCATGGTTGACCAGAAACGCCTGAATCAATTCGGTCGTATTTCGGCTCCAACCATGCTCCCTGCCTAACTGGTTCGTCATTTGGCCGGAACTGAGTTGGCTCAGAAGGGCTGGCAATGACTGTCCCAGCTTTGCGCCTTGGTGAGTAACCCTCGGCCCCACCAAAACAAAAAACACAACAACCAGGGCGATCAACAACGCGTAGATGACGGCGATAGCGCGGCCCCGGCCTTTAAGGAGTTTCTCGAGGCGATTTACCAGCGGGCTCATCAGATAGGCGAAGAAAATGGCGAAGAGAAAGGCGATGAGAGTGGCTCGTGCCACGTAGAGAAAGCCCAGCACCAGCGCGAAGAGGAGCACCGTGATCAGAACTCGCGCCGTTCGTGAGTCAGCCAGAAGCATTTGATCTTTCTAGGCGAACTTCAAGCTCCGCGCTGCCGAGCCCGCGACTAGTCGCGTACGACTTCGGTATTATCGGCGGGAATCTCGACCCGTATCAGCTTGAAATGATCGTTCCCGTCCAGCCAGAGCGCCCAGCTGAAATTTTCGCCGGTAAGATTCAGGCGCAGCAGTTCGCGGTCGGTTCCACGAATTGCGATCTTTTCCTTGCCTACAAGCTCCATGCGAACGTGCATCGAAGTGCGATCCTGCGGAACCAGCACTCCGAAGTCCCCGGGATCCTGCTGGCACTTTAGGTTTCCGCCCTCGGGCTTGCAGTCGGCAGCCAAAAAGCGCCAGGCCAAAATTTGCCGGTGAACGAAGAAATTGTTGTCGAGAATCGCAGAGGTGCTCGGCATCAGGAAAGGCTGTTCGGCAGGCTTCGGCGAGGTGGCCGTGCTGATCTTCTCAAGCAGGAAGTCGTTGTTCGGGAACAACGCTTAAGGACCCACCCGCAGACTGGCTCCACTCGTAGCGAATCAGGTCGCCGCTTGCGGTGATTTCCAGATTCGATTTCTGGGTCGCTGGATCGGATCCGCCAGTTTCCTTGAGCTGTGACTTGATAATACTCTCGCCGTTTTTCTGCTCGACGCTGAACGTTTCCGTCGCGACCCGTTGGCCTTTGATGAAGACTCCAAGCGAACCGGAATCAATGCTCTGAACGGCGACCGGAGCCGGCTTGTCTTTCTTTTCTGACTTGTCTCCGTTGCGCGATGCGGCGAACGCCGCAAGGGACGAAACCAAAACGAATGCCATGATCCTGCGTATTGGTGTTGTCCACATCACTCGACATCTCCTTGTTCGACGCGCCTTCTGACCTTCAGACGAAGCGTTTTCGCGATTTCTGCCGCGATGGCATCCACGCTGCGGTTGCCGGTTTGAATCAGGACGGATGCTTTGTCGTAGCTTTTCCGCCGCTCTTCGTACAGTTCTCGAAACTCGCGCTCGCTTCCGAGCAGAGGACGCTCGATGCCCGCGTCCTTTGCCTGCTTCGAACAGCGAATCCAAAGCTCCATGACCGGAGCATCCAAAAACACCGTTGGAACGCCTGCGGTCTCAAGCAAAACGGCGTTTTTCTTCTGCACAAATGCGCCGCCACCGAGCGCTACGATTCGGCGCCCGCACAAATCGTCCAGCAGGTGTCGCAATGCGGCATGTTCTGCCTGGCGAAAGCCTTGCTCCCCGGAATCCCGAAAAATTTCGGCTACCGCTCGGCCTTCTCGGCGTTCAATGCGGTCGTCAAGATCCTCAAAATCCCAGTTCAGGCGCTGACCCAAGGCTCGGCCCACGCTGCTCTTTCCGGCACCCATGAAGCCCACCAGAAATACAGCGCGGTGCGAACCAGCTTTCCCTTTGTGCTCAGTTCGAGCTTGCACACGGGTGCGAGACTTCGCTGGCACCGGTTTTCCAGAACGCTTCTTCAAACGATCCGGTTTCTTTTCGTGATTATTTTGCGGAGCGTTTTCTGAGGTGGATTTTACCATTGAAGCTGCGCAGAACTACGGTCGATGAGACCGCGGCGCGGCCCATGGAACCCCAGAAGGCACTTCCTTCTTTGACGACGAATGGGACGTGGTCCCTGGGGTGGAGAGGGATATCGTCGTGCACTTCACCGCGCACCGAACGCGCGTTTACATCGGCTGAAGTCGTCTCGGGAACGGTCGCCTCGATGTCACCGCTGTGGCTCGTCAGGCGGTATTCGCCGCGGTCGCCGAAGTCGCCCGTGTAGTTGATGCCACCGCTCGTAGATATGACTTGAACGAGCGGACCAGTAACACTGTTGAGCGTCACATTTCCACTCAACGAATCGACTTCGACGTGGCCATCCTGCACATTGCTCAACGTTACTGGACCATTCAATGTTTTGACGTGAACGTGGGCGTTATTGATTTCGCGAACATCTACCACGGCTGCGGCGCCTTCCAGTGAGACGTCTCCATGAAGCCGTTCTACGCGCAGCGTGCCGGAACTCGAATGAAGCGTGATGCTCGCATCGCCAGGAACTTGGATTTCGTAGTCCACGCGGCCCGATTGCGTGTCCGCGCCCGGCAGCAGGTGCGACTGCACTTCCACGCGATTCCCCACCAGATTGTTGTCGACCTCAACTTTGTCGGAAGACAGCACGGCATTGATGATGACGACGTTCCCGTTCGATGGCCTGACGGAAATCGAACCGTAGGGATTGTTGACGGAAACTCCCGACTTGGGTGTGACGTTGAAGCGGAATTCCTTGTGCGTCTCGGCCGCCAGCGCCGTGACTGTGATGCTACCCGCGATCACCGCGCCGATTACTGCGAGTTGAACTTTACGCCCGCTCATTCAAAACTCCCCGACTCTCCCGTCGTCTCCGAAACCGGTTACAGGCCGGCACAAAATTCGCCAACATTATTGCAGAGAACGGTCCAGCGCCAACTCGAAAAGCATTGCCTTTTCCTGATACGCCTCCATCAGCGAGCGCCGAGCTTCTTCGTCATTCGGATTGTCGGCCACGCCAGTCTTCGCATCCTGAATGTATTCGTTCACTCGCCGGAGGTTGTCGCTGTATTGCTGCTTGGAGCGCAGGAGATTGCTGGGCCACTTCCTGCATCAGATCTTCGTCGTTCAATCCCGCGGTTTCCGGGTCTGGAGTTACAGCCGAAGCAACGGAGACTGCCTGATTATGAGCGGGGCTGGTCCAGTGCGGACGAACGTAGATTCCCACGGCGAGTAGCAAGGCGGCAGCTGCTGGAACCAACCAGTGAGAGAGGTTCCAAGGTCCACCAAACGGATGCAGAAGGCTTGCCGAACGCTGAGGACGAATCAGACCTTCACGCCGCAACGTGGATTCGATGGACTTCCAGACTCGAGGGTCAGGGTCGTGTGTCCCGCGCAATTCCACAGCTATCGAACTAATGGAGTTGAGCTCCGCGACCAGAGCTGAGCATTCCGGGCAAGTTCGCAGGTGGCTGCGCTGTTCTACGCCGCGGCCGTCGTCGATCTCGACCAGACTCTCGCGCAATTCAAGGCAATTCATACAACTCTCCCCAAGCCTCTGCTGCTCCCTGGTACTGCCTCTTCACTCTCTTGCAGTCTCTTTCGCCACGGTGTTCGCACGCCGGGCTGTGCCGGCTTCCGTTTTATTTGGCTGCGACACCGGTCCTCAAGACTTTTCGGCCTTTTCGGCTCTTTGCATCCTGAGAAGGTCTCGTAACTTCATCCGCGCCTTATGCAATTGTGACTTGCTGTTTCCGATCGAACAACCCACGATCGTCGCGATCTCATTATGTTCGTAACCTTCGACGTCGTGAAGTACAAAAATCGTGCGGTAGCCGGGAGGCAAATCTTCCACTGCCCTTTGCAACTGCAGTCTATCGATCGAGCCGGCTAGCGCCAGATCTTCAGCCCCGAAATCTTTTTTCGGAGTGTCTTCCTCGCCGCCCTGCGTGGTTTCTTCGAGCGAAACCACCGGAAGGCTTTTCTTTCTCAGGTGCATCAGCACCACGTTCACTGACAATCGGTGCAACCAGGTCGAGAATGCCGATTCACCGCGAAACGTTCCAATCTTCCGGTACAACTGCAGGAACGCTTCCTGGGTCAGGTCTTCGGCCTCGGCCGTATTCGAAGTCATTCGCAGGCACAGTGAATATACTCGCCTTTTGTGCTTCTCATAAAGGGCCTGGAATGCTCGGGCATCGCCCTGCTTGGCCTTTTCGATCAGCTCGGCTTCGTTCGAATCGCCTGCCTGTCTTTGTTCTGGGTCGGTCAAGTTGTCTTTTCCGACCGCACCCCGTGAGATGCGGCTAACTATCTTTGCGTTGTACGGCTTGCAAGCGACGCCGCTGGAACCAAAGTAACGCTCGTATTCAAAATTCAAGAGCAACCCTACTGTTCTATGGATTCTCTCATCTGATGCTCCGCACGCGGAACTCCTTTGCCTGCGGACTCTTGAATCCAGTCTGAGATGGCTGTATAAACCCTATCCTGAATTTAGAGTCGCAATCTTCGTAAATTGGTAAATTCTAGGTCAAAACTAACCCGCAGCTTTCCTGGTGGTGATCGTTTCGAGTCCATGTCCATGAGGTCCCAATTCTCGCTGCCGTAGCAGGAAGGCGAATAAGAGCCCCAAGAACCCCAGGATCGAGAAGATCCACATGCCCAGGCTATAGCCGTTCGGATTGTCCGCCCCGGCGTGGCCGTAATCGTTCGCCCAGCCAATCATCAGATTGAACAGAAAAAGCCCGATGTTCTGGATCATGGTCATCAGGCCGTAGGCCGTCCCAAGCTTGGACTGATCCACGATATACGCCACCGATGGCCACATGACCGCCGGAATCAGCGAGAACGCGACGCCCATGAGCGCCATGGGCACGTAGAGGCTTATTTGGCTGTACGCCATCATCAGGTAGACCGGGATCAATAGCAGGGAACCGAACATCATGAACAAGGCTCGTTTCCCGACGCGATCGACCCACAAGCCGAACAACGGCGTCGCGATCATCGCGAACAACGTCAGCATGCTTGACAGGAAACCTCCGAACTCGCGCGAAGTTCCATGCGCCTCGATGAAGAACTTCACGGCGAACGTCTGGAACGGGAAAATTGCAGAGTAGAACGTCACGCACAGCGCGACGATATACCAGTAACTCACGCCAAACTTGAACAGGTCAGAGAAGACAACTTTGTCGGTCGATGCTTCTCCAAGTTGGAAATTCTTCTCCGCGTGTACTTCGAGGATCCAGTAGATGACGGCTCCGACCACGCAAAATGCGGAGAAGGCCAAAGAGATCAGAAATGGCCATCTCCAGTTCGCATAGGCGGCGCGTGCCCAAGTCGGTGAATTCAGTGCGGCAAATGAACCGAGACGGCAGATTGTCAGATTGAGGCCGAACGCAAAACTCAGCTCTTTTCCCTTGAACCACCGGGCTAACGCTGCCGTGACGGCGACGTTGAGCGATTCAGCGCCCATGCCAAATACCAGCCGCCCCGTTGACATAACCCACAGCGATCCAGACGCTGCGGTGATTGCCGGACCTACGAGGCACAGGATGCCGAAAATCATTAAGGATTTTCGAAGTCCCAGGCGGTCAATGATGAATCCGCCAATGACAACCGTAAAAATATTGGGAAAGCTGTAAATCGCCTGCAGGAAACCGATGTTTTCGTCCGAAAAGCCAAGCTGCACTTTCAGTACATCAGCCAGTGGACTGAGCGCGTCGTACGCGTAGTAACTTCCGAACATCGCCAGGCTGACAAAGACGAGTACCATCCAGCGATACAGGCGCGTGGGTTCAGGACGTACGTTGTCCGGCATTCAAGTCCTTCTTCTTGGAAAAGGGAAATCTCAAAGACAAGCAGAGAAGATTAGCAGATTGCGGCGGCGGGACACATGCCTGAGTTACGCCCGTCGTACTTCAACAAGGCTCGGTCTGAGGCGTGTGAAGCGGCGCCTATGCTTTCCAATCTTCGGCGCGTTCGTCTAACGTGGCTTTGACCTCGAAATCTATTTTGAATTTGGAGTTTAGTCGGATGATCAATCAATCCGCTTCGCCGGGTTCTCGACGCGTAACTGGCCAGCAAACTTTCTTGTGTACAGGATTGGCACTCGCTACGCTTGCCGCAAGCGTTTTCTTGACGCAGCCCGTCGATGCTCAGATCAACTCCTCCCCTGGGAAAGCCCTTCCCAAGCTTGCTGGTGACGACGCCTGTCAAAAGGCTGGACCAAAGGGCTGCCTCGCCTTGACTCTCGATGCCATGGGAGGCTCGCGTCTCGACAGCCTCAAGAGCATGACCTATGAAACGGTCGGCCACACCCTTCTTATCGAGCAATCCTACCGGCAGGAACCCTTCATCGCTTCTTACGAACGCTCCAAAGGAAATCTTGACCTTGTGGGCAAGCGCATTCGAGTTGAATCGACGCTGACGTGGCCTGAGTCTGATCCTGGCCAGTCGGAATCGCATTCCATCTTGGTCGCCGATGCCGACGGATGCGTGCAGAAGTCGCCAGCGGCTACGGATGGCAAGTTCGCTCCTGATTCGCCGTGCGCTCTTTCACAAATCGACTGGGTCCGCGAGACGCTCGATCTTGGGCCGTTGCGTCTGCTGTCGACAGCTCAGAAGGCTTTGGACCTTCACTTCGAACCACCTAGCAAGCTGCGCTCTACTCTCCACTCGGTGGTGGCATTCACCTGGCAAGGCATCCCGGTTCGTATTCTCATCAATTCGTTCAACTACCTGCCGGATGCTATAGAGACCGTAGGCATATTGCAGGATCACTGGTATCAGTGGGGAGACGTGCGGCGTCGCATCTATCTGGACAATTGGGTCACGGTACAGGGCATTCGTTATCCGACGAATCAGATCGAAGAACGGAACGGGATCGACTGGAAATCGACGCAATTTCTGGAACTGAAATTCAACGTTACGGAGGCGTCGTCCCTCTTTGAAATGGACGCGAAGGTTTCGGGCTTGGGCGCAAAATCCAAAGGATGGGACCGTGCATTCGATCCGAAGCACGAGACCGACCTTGCTCCCGGCATCACGTTTTTCCCGGGCGCTTGGAATGCAACGCTGGTCAAGCAGGACGACGGCGTTGTTATTCTCGAAGCTCCAATTTCCGGAAGCTATAGCGCCAGGGTGATTGCTGAGGCGAAGCAGCGCTATCCGAATGTTGAGTTGAAGGCTGTGCTATCAACGTCGGATTCGTGGCCGCACGTGGGTGGCGTACGACAAGCCGTTGCCTCGAAGTTGCCCGTCTATATTCTGGATTTGAACCAGCCCCTTCTGGATCGGCTGATCGCTGCCAGGCACGACCAGCATCCGGATCTCCTGGCCCAAACGCCACAGCGTCCGGTCTGGCGCATTGTTTCGCAAAAGACGGTTGTGGGTTCCGGAACAAACCGCGTCGAACTTTACCCCCTTCGTGGCGCTTCCACCGAGCGTCAATACATGGTCTTCTTTCCGGAACACCATCTCCTTTACGCAAGCGACACTTTGGCCCTGAACGAGGATGGCAGTCTCTACGATCCGGAATTGATGCGGGAGGTTGTCGAGGCGGTCCAGCGGGAAGGTCTGCAAGTGACTACTGTTTTCGCAATGCATCAGGCACCCATGCCTTGGAGCAACGTAGTCGCGCTGCTGCAGAAGGCGCTGAGCTAGGAAAGGTCACCGCTAGCTTCCCACGTAACGCGCGTACAGGCTGCGGGCGATTGCCGTGTCGGTGGTTCCCTTGATGATGGCCCTGCCATCGGGGAATAACGTCATCTCGTAGGGATCGTGCCAGAATTTCAAGACGAAGTCATTGTGCCGCACCACGCCGTGTGGTTGAAGCCTCCGGTCCATTTCGGCGAAATCGATTGGCCTTTGCCGCTCATGGATTTGGACGGAATTCCTTCCGCACAACGTGATGTGCGGCCGCCCTTCGCCCGCAAGGTGAGCGAAGTCGCGCTCTCCGCAAGCGCGGCAACCGGGACGCGGTTTTGCGGCGGAAATCTCTGCGTGCTCATTCGTCCATAAATCGAACGAGAGCAGTGTTCGTCGGAGGTTCGCCGCTGCTTTGCCCCCGACAATGAATTTCAATGCCTCGGTGGCGGCCACGGACGCCACCAGGTTCACCGCAGAATTCAAAATCCCCGAAGTTTCGCAGGTGTCGACGATCCCGCGCGGGGAGTCGGGGAAAATGCATGCGAGGCATGCGGTCTGTTCGGGCACAACATTCAACGTCACTCCATAGCTTCCAACCGCCGCCGAGTAAATCCACGGAATTGATCTCGACACGGCGTAGTCATTGATTAAGTATCGAGTTTCGAAGTTGTCGGTTCCGTCGAGGATTAAATCGAACTGTTCAAGCAGAACTTCAATGTTGGATGGAACCAGATCATCGACGCGGGGCTCGACTGTGATCTCGGAGTTGAAGGCCGCGATCTTGCGGCTGGCGGCGACGGCCTTCGGCAGTGACTCTGCAGCATCCGTCTCGTCAAACAGAGACTGCCTTTGCAAATTGCTCGGCTCAACGTAGTCGCGATCGATGATGCGAAGAGTTCCGACTCCAGCGCGAGCGAGCAGGCCAACCAACGCCGATCCCGTCGCGCCGCAACCGACCACGGCCACGCGCGCCGCAGCCAACTTTCGTTGACCGTATTCGCCGATTCCGCGAAACAATATCTGCCGCGAGTACCGTTCGGACATCACCGGCGCGCCCCGCTGCGCCAAACTCTGAGTTTCCTGTGCCAAAGAGGTCACCAGTGCCAAGCCTCGAACCCTTTATTATAAGTGGCTGGGCCGAGTCCCAACATTACGGCGGAGCTCCGTCGCCAGGCCGCCGCGTTTCGTACAACTGATGATTGTGCGCATTCCATCGAAATCAAAGAAAGCCTGACTCCAAGGACACCATTGCCGAATCGGTACGCGACATTCCAGACCGCGGTCCTGATGTTGTGCGCTGTGGTCCTGTCGTCAGCCGCGGCCGCGCAGGTGCGCCGCGTAGAACTCAAACCGCTCGAAGCAAATCTGCAACCGGATAAGTCCGATTCTCGAATCGTGCTGATGCCATCGCAGTCCAACCAGTCCCCGGGTTCAGGATACGAAGGAAAAACTGTACGAACCATTGACATCTCGGGAGTCGATCAGCATTCGCGCGATCATCTGTTGCAACTCCTGCCGCAAAAGGCCGAGACACCGCTCGACCGCGATCATGTCCGCGACAGCATTCGCTTGCTTTACGGCACAGGCCGTTTTGCCGACATTCAGGCTGAGGTCGCCCCGTCGGGTGATGCCGTCAATCTCACCTTCGCCACTTCTCCGAATTTTTTCGTGGGCGCTGTGAATGTCGAAGGTGCTCCCAGCCGCCCCAACGCAAATCAGATAGTTAATTCTGCGAAGCTGCAACTCGGGGAACTTTACAATCGCGACAAGTTAAACCGCGCCTTGGAGAATATTCGCCAACTTCTCCAGGAAAACGGCTATTACCGCGCGAGAGTCACTGCGGAAAGCACATCGAATCGCGGCCAATCAGCAGGCCGACGTACTCTTCCACGTGACAACCGGATCGCAAGCGCACGTCGGAGAAGTGAAGGTGATTGGTACCTCGAGTCTTTCTGCCGGCCAGGTTCAAAGTCTTGCACATATGAATCCGAATGACCGTTTGACTGCGGTCCGAGTCAGCGATTCGCTGCAACGGTTGCGGAAGAAATTCCAAAAGCAGAATCGTGCTCTGGCGCAAGTCTCCATTGCGTCGCAGGTCTACCACTCCGACACCAACGCTGTGGATTTCACATTCCAGATTGATCCAGGGCCGGTAGTTCTCATTTTTGCGCAGGGATATCGCATCAGTCGCGGCGTTCTGAAAAAAGAAATCCCGGTGTACGAAGAGAATGCGGTCGATGACGACTTGCTCAACGAAGGCAAGCGCAACCTCCTCGACTACATGCAAACGCGCGGACATTTTGATGCAGCCGTGGAGATTCGTAAGGAAAGTGATCCGAAAACCTTGCGGGTGATTTATCAGATTGATCCTGGCCCGCTCCACAAGCTGGCGATGGTTGAAATTGCCGGAAACAAGGGTTTCCTGGACACGGCCCAACTGCGTTCGTATCTGCAGATTCAGTCGGCCCGCCCGTTTCTGCGGCATGGCAGATACAGCGAGGCTTTGCTGAAGAGCGATGTCGCGACTCTCGAAGGCCTCTACCGCTCAAACGGTTTTCGCGATGTGCAGATTACGACCAAGGTCGACGACAACTACCAAGGATCGCCGAACAAACTCGGAGTGCACATTCTCATCGATGAGGGGGTTCGAACCCGCGTCGGAGCCGTTGAGGTCGTGGGAAATGAAAAGGTAGCGGCCGCCGATCTTCCCGAACTCAGCACGCAGGCCAATCAGCCCTATTCCGAGCAGGATCTCGCCAGCGATCGCGAGAGAATCCTGAGCTACTACTTCGATCACGGGTTTCCAAATGCAGCGCTGGAAATCACGACCAAAGCTGCGGCGAACGACCCGAATCGCGAAGATGTGACTTACACGATTCAGGAGGGCGAGCGCTTCACGGTTGACCGCGTTCTGGTCGCAGGCACCGAGAATACTCGCGACTATGTCGTGCAACGAGAACTTCAAGTCCGGTCTGCCGACCCACTCAGTCAGCAGGACCTGCTAAACACGCAGACGCGGCTCTACGATCTCGGTATTTTCAGCCAGGTCGATACCGCAGTCCAGAACCCAGAAGGCACCGATCCTCAAAAGAATGTTCTGGTCCAGGTGCAGGAGGCCAAGCGCTACACCTTTACCTATGATGTCGGTCTCGAATTCCAGACAGGCCAGCCGGCCGGAACCACGGCGCCGCAGGGCACCACGGGAATCAGTCCCCGGGTGGGATTCGACGTGACCCGCCTGAACATGTTCGGTAGAAATCAGACGTTGACCTTCGAATCCCACGTTGGCCGCCTGCAGCAGCGCGGCCTGGTCAGTTTTGCCGTCCCGAAGCTTTTTGACAGCGACAAATTCAAGCTGATCTACACGGTTTTCTACGACAACAGCCTGGATGTCGCGACTTTCACTTCGCAGCGCCTGGAAGGAAAAATTGACCTGCGGCAACAGTTCGGCAGCTCCGGTCAGCGAGCCCGGTACCCGGCCCGGCCCGGATTCGATCACCTACCGCTTCGACTTCCGCACGGTCAAAGCAAGTCACTTCGCCGAGGGCTTTTCTCCCGGCGAAATCGCGCTGTTGTCGCTGCCCTGCGCGCGTCGGCGGCCCCGGGTTCACTTTCATTCACGACAGGCGCGACAACCCGCTTGAGAGCACAAAGGGCGACTATTTCACGCTCGACGCCTTCGCGGCGTCCAGTTTCTTCGGTTCCCGGTCTGAAACGCCTGAGACGGATCCGCCGACCAACACGAGCCTTCCGACGAACTTCGGCAGGGCTTTAGCGCAGTATTCGACCTACTATGCTTTCGGGCGCAAAGGTAAGCCCGGGCGCCAATTCATCTTCGCCCGTTCGACCACCATCGGCTTGGAGCAGCCTTTTCGGGGAACCCGGGTTCTGCCGCCCGGATCATGCCCCCTGAACGCTGCGGACGAGCCCACCTGCACCGACATTGCGACGATCCCGCTGCCCGAACAATTCTTCGCCGGAGGCGGCAACTCTCATCGAGGATTCGGGTTAAATCAGGCAGGACCTCGCGATCCAAACTCTGGCTTTCCGGTTGGCGGCACCGCTCAGTTCGTCAACAATCTTGAACTTCGCTTTCCCCAGACCTCGGTACCGTTGCTGGGGGAGGGCTTTGGCTTTGCCATTTTTCACGATATGGGCAACGTTTTTACCGCGCCGCACGACATGTTGAAGGGCCTGCTCCGATGGCACCAGCCAAGTCCCCAACAGTGCCTGTCCTCCGGTACAACGACCTCCCAGGACTGTACCGTTTTTAACAACAACGGGATATGATTACACTTCGCATGCGGTCGGAATCGGGATACGATACAAGACACCGATTGGCCCCCTGCGTTTTGACTTTGGCTACAATCTGAATCCGACCAGTTATTTTCAGACGGTCCTGACCACAGATCCGAACACCGGGAAGATAATCAGTTCAGTTTTAGAGACGCAGCGCTTGCGCCACTTCAATCTGTTTTTCAGCATCGGCCAGCCGTTCTGATGCCATCAAAATTTTCGTATCGACGTCGAATGAAGAAAGCGTTGTCCATTATCGCGTTGTCGCTGATCTTGAGCGTGTTCGCGCCGCCGCACGCCGCGGCAGCCGAAGTCATCGACCGGATTGTCGCCACCGTCAACGGCCACATCATTCTGCAGAGCGATTGGAACGATGCATTGCGCTACGCAGCCCTGCTGAGCGGCCGTTCGATCAGCCAGTTTTCGGAGGAAGACCGCCGCACCGTACTTGACCGCTTGATCGATCAGGAACTGCTCGCGGAGCAGATGAAGTCGGCCTCCTTTCAGCACGCTTCGGAGTCTGATGCTCAGGCGCAGGTCGCCGAAGCGCGCAAGCAGTATCAGGACGCCTCCACCGACCAAGGATGGCAGCAGATCCTTGACAGATTCGGTCTGACGGAAAAAGCCGTCGTCGCCTACGTCCAGCAACAGATCGACCTATTGCGGTTGGTCGACGCGCACCTTCGACCTGTCGTGCAGATTGATTCCAAGACCATCGAAGCGTATTACCGCGACAAGTTCGTCCCGCAACTCAAAGAATCCGGCGCGGGCGATGTTCCTTTGTCTGACGTCTCCGCTCGAATTCGCGAATTGCTCACCGAAGAGAAAGTAAACGAGCTGATGGTTTCTTGGCTGCAGTCATTGCGCTCTGAAAGCAAAGTGAGCATGCCCGGTACAGGCGAATCTCCCGGGGAGGGAGTTCAATCGCGGTGACAAAATCCGCCGCCAGACCCCGACGCTGGTGGAAGTACTTTCTGATTGCCTCTGCCGTATTCCTCGTCCTGGGAATTGCCGCGACCTGGTACATCACCACCAATTCCTTTCAGGCCTATGTTCGCAGCCGGATGGTGAAGGAAGTTGAGCGGATCACCGGCGGCCGCGCGGAAATCGGCAGCTTCCACGTCGTCCCCTTCCACATGCAGGTTGAAGTTCGCAACATCACTGTCCATGGCAAAGAGGCGGCCAACGACGTCCCGCTGGCCCACGCCGACAGCCTTCTCGCTCAGGTCAAGGTAATCTCGCTGTTGAAAACCGAGTTTGGATTCAACACGGTCGTGCTGGACCATCCGACCGTGCACATCGTGATCGGCCCCGACGGCACAACCACCAATATCGTTGGCTTTAAGGTGCAAACGCCCGTGCCGGTGAATTCTCGGGTCGAACAACTCTTCGCGCTTTCCATCGATCATCTGACCGTCCGCAACGGCGAACTCCTTTGGGGAGATCAGAAGTTTCCACTGGATTTTTCGGTGCGCGGCACCAATCTTCAGATGGACTACTCGTTCTTGCGCGGGCGTTATGATAGCCATCTCTCCATCGCAAAGGTCGACACTTCTTTTGAGGACTTTCGTCCCTTTGCGTGGATGGCCTCGGCCGACTTCAGTTTGGGCGGCACCTTCATCGACATCCAATCATTGAACTGGGCCTCGGGTCGCTCCTCGCTCAAGTCGAGCGGACGAATCAGCGATTTCCATAACCCGCACCTCGTCGGAAATTACGAAGCTCAAATCGATCTCGAAGAAGTCGCCGCCATCGCGCGCCGGCACGACCTTCGCCAGGGCGTGGCTCAATTGAAAGGCAATGGCGAGTGTTCGCTCGATGAGTTCACGACTGGGCGGAGCCGTTGTTTTGCGCGATCTCGGCTGGCAGGATGAACAATTCGCGCTGAAAAATGTTGGCGCCAGCGCCGACTACTCCCTCAACGACCAGCAGTTGAAGTTGTCGAAGCTCCAGGGCCGGTTGCTCGGAGGATTCTTCACCGGCGACGCTCAAGTCGATCACTGGTTGCACAGCATCCCGCTACCGCAAGCCGGCAAGGGAAAGCGTGAAGAGGTAGCCGTAATCTCCGCTGCCAAGCCTCCTCCCAAAAAGACTGAGAAAGAAAAGAAACAGCCGGGCGTGCAAAGCGGTGTGGTTCACCTTCGGGTGCGCGACGTTTCCGTCGCCGAGACGGCGGGTGCTTTGGATGTGCGGGCGCACCCGCTCGGACGTTTCCGTCCTGTCGGACTTGCTGGCGGCACCGTCGATGCCAGTTGGAAGGGAACGCCCGCGAACGCCGATCTCGCTTTCGCTTTGTCGGTAGCGCCGCCCGCGAAGGTTGCCGCCCATGAACTGCCCATGACGGCGCAATTGCAGGGCAAGTATCGCGGCGTAACGGACTCGCTGGAACTCGAGCAATTCAACCTGACGACGCCAGCGTCGAGAGTGCAAGCGTCCGGAGTCCTCGCCACTCCTTCCACACTGCACGTCTCGGTTTCTACTTCAAACCTTGAAGAATGGCGCCCGCTGGTCACGGCTCTTGGCGGTCCAACTAATCTTCCGTTTCGTGTGGACGGCAACGCATCGTTCAATGGCGTAGTTGGTGGCACGTTCTCGGCGCCCACCGTCGCCGGCACTCTGGTTGCGGAGGATTTTGAATTCACCGTCCCTGCAACATCTCGCACTCCCGAGAAGCCGGTGCATTGGGATTCCCTGGCGTCGAGTGTTCAATTTTCCCGTCGCGAACTGACTCTGCGCGGGGGCACGTTGCGACGCGGCGAAACCAGTGCCGACTTTGAGCTCAGCGCCGTCCTGCAAAAAGGAGAATTCACCGAGACTTCTCCCTACACGGCCCGCGTCAATCTTCACAACGTGGATGTCGCGTCCACTGCGGCGTTGGCCGGTTTCGATTATCCGGTATCTGGGGCGGCGGATGTAACTCTGCAGATCGCTGGAACGCGGTTGCATCCGCAGGTGCAAGGACACATTCATGCCGTGAATGCTTCGGTGTATCAGGAAGCTATCGAGCACTTCGATGCGGATCTTCGCATTCATTCCTCCGAAACAGACCTCGTCAATATCCAAATGACGCATGGCAAGGCGGAGGTCACGGGCAGCGCCGGATACACGCCGGCAACGCATGGCATCCGCCTCGACCTTGCCGGGAAGAACTTTGAGATCGCGCAGATTCGCCAGATTCATCTCGATCCGCTTCCGATCGAAGGCCGCGCCGAGTTCACGCTGCAGGGTAGCGGCACTATCGACGACCCAATCATCAACGGCAGTGTTCATGTCCGCGAACTTACGCTCGATCGCGAACTCTCCGGTGGACTCGATTTGTCGGCAACGACGAAAAACGGCGAACTGCAGCTCAGCGGATATTCCGAATTTCCTCATGGCACGCTCAAGCTCGAAGGCATCGTTCAGATCGGCGGAGACTATCCTGCGACCGTTACTGCCAGCATGGACCATCTCGATCTCGACGCATTGTGGCGCGCTTACTTGGGTCACCAGTTGACCGGACATTCTTCCGTCGGCGGATCGGTGACGATGCGAGGACCGCTTCGTTATCCCAGCCGCTGGACGTTGGACGGAACCCTTCCCGCGCTTGAGATCGAAGTGGAATCCGCCAAGCTCCACAATCAGGAGCCTGTGAAATTCACGTATGCGCAGGAGACGATCTTCATCGCTCCGACTCACATGGTAGGGGAGGGAACGGATGTCACGGGACACGGCTCGATCCAATTCGTCGGACCGCAGACGCTCGATCTCGCCGCCGATGGCCACGCTGATCTGCGACTGCTCGGCACGCTCGACCCGAATCTCACCACTTCCGGATTGATGTCGGTTCACATGACCCTTGGCGGAGCGATTCACGATCCGCTTCCCGCAGGGCACCATCCAGATTCAGAACGGGGCGGGAAATTACGCGGGCCTTCCCAGCGGCCTCAGCGAGATGAACGGCTCGCTGAGCTTCAACCGCGACCGAATCTACATTGAGCAACTCGCGGCCCGCACGGGCGGCGGCACGATCGACCTGAAGGGCGATGCCACTCGATACAACCAGCAACTCAATTTCAATCTCACGGCCATCGGAAAAGACGTCCGCCTCCGCTATCCGCCGGGTGTCAGCTCCACGGCGAATACAGAATTGCATTGGGTGGGAAACCGAGCGTCGTCGACCGTTTCGGGGGACATCATGGTCACCAAGCTCGCGGTTACCCCGGGATTCGATTTCGGTTCGTACCTGGAGCGCAGCCGCCAGTCCGCCGCCATCACGCCCGCAAACTCGCCGCTGTACAACGTGAAGCTCGATGTCGCTGTAAGGACTGCTCCGGAGCTGCAGATGAAGACCGCCGTTGCGCGGCTTTCCGGAGATGCCGACCTTCGCCTGCGCGGTTCGGTCGCGCGGCCCAGTGTTCTGGGACGCGCCGACATTCTCGAAGGGGACGCGACCTTCAACGGCATCAAGTTCCGGCTGGAACGCGGCGACGTTACCTTTGCCAATCCCGTTGCCATTGAACCGCAAGTGAATCTGCAGGCCACGACGCACGTCCGCAACTACGATCTCGACGTGACCGTGACCGGCACGCCCGATCGCTTAAACGTGAATTATCGCTCCGAGCCGCCGCTGCCGAAGTCCGACATCATCGCGCTGCTGGCGCTTGGCCGCACCAGTGAAGAGTCCGAGCAGTTGCAGCAGCAATCCGGCCAGACCTTGTTCAACGACGAAGCCACGGCCCTGATCATCAATCAGGCGATCAATGCGACCGTCAGCAACCGTTTGCAAAAACTGTTTGGCGTCAGCCGCATCAAAATCGATCCGCAGGGATTGGCAACGGAAACGAATCCCATCGCCCGCGGGCCGCAGGTCACGATCGAACAGCAATTCGCGAATAACATTTCGCTCACCTACAGCACCAACGTCTCGCAAAGCGCGGAGCAGATCATTCAGGGCGAGTACTACATCAACCGCAATCTCTCGGTTCTGGGCACGCGCGATCAGAACGGTGTGGTCAGCTTCGACGTGCGCATCCGGCGCCGCAGGAAATAGAATCACCGGCTCGCAAGTACCGATTCGCAATCGTGACATCTCCGCTCGATCTCGACCGATTTGCGCGGCAACGCGAGAGCATGGTCGAGACGCAACTGCGCGCGCGGGGAATCGCCGACAGTCGCGTCCTTGAGGCCATGGCGCGAGTCCCTCGCCACGAGTTTGCTCCGGAACGATATCGCGATCAGGCCTACGAAGATCATCCGCTTCCCATTGCTGAAAAGCAGACAATCTCTCAGCCTTACATCGTCGCCATCATGCTGCAAGCTCTGGCGCTCGGTCCCACCGACCGTGTGCTCGAAGTTGGAACCGGATCAGGCTATGTGACGGCTCTGCTGGCCGAACTGGCAGCCGAAGTCGTTTCCATTGAGCGGCACCCGTCTCTGTCCATCGCCGCGCGGGACCTGCTTGCACGCATGCGATATCGGAATGTCCGATTCATGACGGGAGATGGGAGTCGCGGCTTTCTTGAAGCCGCTCCGTACAACGCAATCCTCGTCTCTGCTGCCGCGCCCGAGCTGCCACATTTCCTCGTTCAGCAATTGGCGGATGGCGGTCGAATGATTATCCCGGTCGGCCGAGACGACTCGCAGCAACTCCAGTTCATCGAAATGCAACATGGCAAGCCATGATTACTCCGCGCGAACTCTGCCGTTTTGTTCCTCTGATCACGGAAGATGGCCATCCAGTCCAACCAGAGCTGACACGGGGGACCCGATTAAGCCTTGTTTTACAATGGTTGCGTGCCGGTCCTTCACAACCTGCGCGTGACGCTGGAGATGATCAAGTGGGAGCACTCCGTGTTCGCGCTGCCATTCGCGCTCTGCGGCGCCATGCTCGCGGCCGGGGGATTGCCTTCCGTTCATCAACTGGTCTGGATCGTGGTTGCCATGGTTGCTGCGCGGTCCGCCGCCATGGCTTTTAACCGCTGGGCCGACGCCTCGATTGACGCCGCCAACCCGCGCACCAGCACCCGCGCCCTGCCCGCCGGACATCTTTCGCCCGCATTCGTCGCAACCTTCGTCGTCGTTTCCAGCTTGGTCTTCATTCTGGCCGCGGGCCAGTTGAACCGGCTCGCGCTTGAGCTTTCTCCCGTCGCCTTGGCCATCCTGCTGCTCTATTCCTACACGAAGCGCCTCACGCGCTGGTCGCACCTGGTTCTTGGCTTTGCGCTCGGAATCGCGCCCTGCAGCCGCATGGATCGCGGTCCGCGGATCTCTCGACCCCCGCATCCTGTTGCTGACGGCCGCCGTCACATTCTGGGTGGGAGGCTTCGACGTTCTTTATGCCTGCCAGGATTACGAATTCGACCGTCAGGCCGGGCTGCATTCCATTCCCGCGATACGTCGGGATACCGGCGGCGCTCTGGATCGCTCGCGCCTTCCATCTCATCATGGTCGGGTTGCTGATATGGCTGGTGATTGTTTTTGCGATGGGGAAGCTTGCGATGTGCGGTGTGCTGGCGGTGATTCTGCTTTTGCTCTATGAGCACTCGCTGGTGCGACCAAACGATCTCTCGAAACTCAATGCTGCTTTTTTCACGATGAACGGCGTCATTTCAGTTCTGTTCTTCGTGTTCGTAGCGGCGGACCTTTTGATCCGCCGCTAGATCCTTTCCGCTTTGAAGCTACTGATTCACTCGCAAGAGCAACATCGTGCCGCTTTCGAGCTTCACGTTGTTTTTCTCCGACGTCAGTGTTGAGCCTTGTTTGGCGTTGGAGTTGGGCGACAGATTCAAATTGGCAATTCCAACAACTCCCTGTGTCTGGCCATTAATGGTTGGGCGTTTGGTGGCGCTAGTGGAGTCTTGCGACATTCCCGCTGCCGACGATTCCGCGGAGGCGGAGGGCTGCGGTTGAGGGCTCTGGCTTGGACTACGACCGGCCATGGGTGATGAGGAGCTTGTGCCGGTACCAGACGGCGAAGGCGAAGCGCTTGGGGCACTTCCGCCACCGCCGGAGTCGTCGTTGCTATTGTTATTCGGTTGCTGGCCGATAACCGCCTGAATCGACATCGGCAGTGGAACCTGCTGGTTCTTCAAAACAGCTTGATCAAACGCTATCGCAAGCTGTGACTCTTTCTGTTCCTTGTTGCGGGCCTGTGCTTCGGTGACATGCCCAACGACTTTCGTGTCTTTGGGAACGATGATTTCACCCGTGGTCGATTTCATGTCCATGGTTACGACCGCGACGATTTCGTCGCCCATTTTCGCTTTTTTCGCATCGACGCTCTTGGTGAGCGCCACTGGAATGACGCTGCCGGGTGCGATCTTTGGTCTTTCCGCCGGGCTCTGCCCGCCCGCGGGGGACGTCGGAGTCATGCTCGCCTGAGGTTGTCCCGGCGGTGCCGGCACGGCCTGCTGCGGAGTGGCTGAATTCGCAGGGGGAGTCGCGTCCTGTGCCAACAGCGTTCCGCCCACAGCGCCACAGAGAAGAGCCGCACCGAAAGTTCCTGCTCTAAGAATTCCTTTCATCAATCCTCTCCTTCCATTTCGTTTGGAATAAAGGCCGAAATGCCCACTCTTGGTAGATGCAATTTTGGGTCCGGAAGTGGGCTGTTATCTATCCTCTCCAACCGCGCTGGTGTTTTCAGCATCGGACTAGGATGCTCCGCTCAATCACCATCGCTTCCTTTGCTCTCTTGCTCGCCGCTTGCTGGGCGTGCTCAAACCAGAACCCCGACCAGCTGCGCCAGAAGACGGCGGAGGAAACCGCCACCATCAAACGTGATACGAAGGCCGTGGCCGAGGGCATTAAAGACGGCCTCAGCAACAAGAAATCCGTCGACCTCAACAAGGCTTCGAAATCCGACATATCTGCGCTGCCCGGAATTACCGACAAGCAGGTGGACCGCATCGTCGCCGAGCGCCCGTACGCGAATACCCACCAACTTGTGACTCGCCATATCCTCACGGAGGACGAGTACGCACAGATTCGAGATCGCGTCGTCGTTTCTCCAGTAGCCGTTCCTAACTAGTGGCGGCAATGGCGAATGGGCTGCGCGCTGCGATATGATTGAGCCGATGGCTTACCAGAGCGCTGCCCAGATTCACGCCTTCGAGACGGACGATCCGCGCCTCGCGCCGATCCACGAAAAGGTCCAAGCTAGAGAACGGCTCAATGCCGACGATGCTCTGGCACTATATCGCACCGGCGATATTCTGGCCGTGGGCTGGATGGCGAACTCCGTTCGCGAACGGATGCATGGCGACAAGACCTACTTCAACGTCAATCGCCACATCAACCCGACGAATGTTTGCGTAGCCGCCTGCCGCTTGTGCGCCTTTGGCCGCAAGAAAGATACGCCCGGCGCTTACACCATGGCGCTCGAAGAAGCTTTCGAGACCGCAGCCTCCGGGTACTCCGAAGCAGTCACAGAGTTCCACATCGTGGGCGGATTGCACCCCGATCTGCCGTTCCAGTATTTCCTCGATCTGTGCGCGGGCTTGAAGCAGCGATTTCCGCAGGTTCATCTCAAGGCCTTCACGATGGTGGAGGTAGCCTACTTAGCGCGGCGCGCAAAGCTTTCCATCCGCGAGACGCTCGAGCAAATGAAAGCGTCGGGGGTCGATTCTCTGCCGGGTGGCGGCGCGGAAATCTTCGCCGACCGCGTTCGCCACATCATCTGCGATCACAAAATCGACGGTGACCAGTGGCTGGAGACTGCGAAAATCGCCCACCAGATCGGCCTCAAGTCGAATGCGACGATGCTTTACGGCCACGTCGAGAACGACGAAGACCGCGTCGATCACCTGCTGAGGCTTCGCGCGTTACAGGATGAAACCGGCGGCTTCCAGACGTTCATCCCGCTGGCGTTTCATCCCGACAACACGCCGCTGCAGCATCTGCCGAAGACGACCGGCATGCTCGACATCAAGCAGATCGCGGTCAGCCGCCTCGTGCTCGACAATTTCCCGCATATCAAATCGTACTGGCAGATGATGACCGCCAAGATCGCGCAGATTTCGTTGCGCTTCGGCGCCGACGACATGGACGGTACGGTCATCGAAGAGAAGATTTACCACGATGCCGGAGCCACTACTCCGCAAGGCATGCGCCGCGAAGAACTCGAGCGCCTGATCCGTGCCGCCGGCCGCGATCCCATCGAGCGCGACACTCTCTATCGTCCGGTTACGCGTACCGAGACCTCTGTGACAGTCGCGGTCTAGTTTGAAGTAAATTGATTGCTGCAGAGTTTCAATGCAAGGGCTGCTCGGTGCTGAATTTATGAAGCTCGGGGGGCGATGCATTCAGCAGATCCCTTAGCACCGCTACTTCAGACGCGATTCCAGTCGCGATTGCAGGATCCGCATCGGGCAAGAACAGCGGGGAGTGATTGCTCGGCAGCTTATTCCCGGATGATTTCGCCTCCGCAAACTTCTGCGGATTCGCTCCGCCTAAACTGAAATAGAACCCCGGCACTCCCTGCTCAACGAAGTAAGAAAAATCTTCCGACGGTGTAATCGGCTCCGCCGTTACAACATGATCTTTCCCGAGCGCCGCCTCAAGCGGGGTTCGGAGTCGCTCGGCCAGCGCCGGATCGTTGTACACAAGGTCAGCACCCTCGTATCGTTCCACCGAGGGCTCACGAAGTGCTCCTGCCGCCGCAGCTTCACCTTTCGCGATGCGCTCGATCGATGCGAGGATTTGTTTGCGGACGTAAGTCTTCCTCGTCCGAACGGTCAGCCCCATTTCTGCTTGAGCCGGGATGATGTTGTTTTTCGTTCCCGCATGAACGTAACCAACGGTCAACACAGCCATTTCGCCCGGAGGCACTTCGCGCGACACAATCGTCTGCAGCGCCAGGATCGTGCGAGCCGCAATCACGACCGGATCCACTGTCGTCTGCGGCATCGCGCCATGTCCGCCTTTGCCATAAATCGTGATATGTAGCGAATCCGCATTCGTGTTGTAAACGCCCGGAGTGATCCCCACCGTCCCCGCAGGAAATTCATTGGTTACGTGCAAGGCCACGGCGATATCCGGCTTGGGGAAGCGCGTGAACACGCCATCTCGGATCATCGCTTCGGCTCCGCTGATCGTCTCTTCCGCTGGCTGACCGATCAGGATGAGAGTTCCATGCCACGTATTTTTCTCGCGCGCCATAATCTCGGCCGTTCCCAGCAGCGCCGCCATATGAACGTCGTGCCCGCAAGCATGCATAACTCCAACATCGTTTCCCGCGTCGTCTTTCGTATGAATCTTGCTCGCGAAAGTGGCGTCTGTTTTCTCTTCGACCGGCAACGCGTCGAGTTCCGTCCGCAGCATGATGGTGGGTCCCGATCCATTCTTGAGGAGGGCCACCAGTCCCGTTCCGCCAACATGTTCGGTAACGTCATACCCGGCCTTGCGTAGAGCCGCCGCCAACATCACCGCCGTTTGAGTCTCGTGTCCCGAGAGCTCCGGGTGTTCGTGCAAATTCATGTATAGTGCGTGCGTCTCGGGCCTAACGTTCTCCGCTTCTTTGAGTAGTGAACTCTGTGCGTACGTGGCGGACGCAAGTAGAAGCAGAAGAGAGGCTTTGTAGAGAGGCATCGCTCGCGATCATAACGGCAGCCTTTGAAAGGTTGCAAACTTTCGCTGCTCCGAAGAAGATTTTTATCTCGCAGATTGTGCTTGACGGTTTTCCTGCGGGTGTACAATCGCCCTAAGAAAGCACTTGGTTGCGCACCTTCGTTGGCAAGGCCGAGGCGCTCATGAACGTTCACGTCAGTTATCGTCTCCCGAAACTTCCTTCCGTCGAAAAAGACGTTCAGCATCAAATAGACAAGCTGCAAAAACGCCTGCAGGTATTTCGTCCAGAACTCGTACATCTCAAAGGCGTCGTCGAAGAAATGTCCGCGCGCGAAGGGACTAGCGTTGCGCTGAACCTTCGCTTACCCTCAGGCCAGCTCGCCGTACAAACAAAAGCTCCCACCGCATCCACTGCCGTCAAGGGCGCGTTCGAAGACTTGTTGCAGCAACTGAACAAGCACAAAGAAGTGTTGCGCGCTTCCCACAAGTGGCAGCGCGGACGTCGTGGCGATAGTGCCCGACGCGGGGCCACCGTACGCGAAGTGCCGTTCGAAGAAACTCTTGCCGCTGTTTTTCCCGAAACCATTTCGAGCGACGACGTTCGTTCCTTCGTAAACGCCAACCTCGCGCGGCTGGACCGCTTCGTCGAGCGTGAAATCTATTTCCGCGAAGTTCAGGATCTCATCGCGACAGGTTCGGTCTCTAAAGATGAAGTGATCGATGAAGCGATCGCCTCTGCGCTGACCGACGGCCAGGAAAAGCCCGAGAAGTTTGCTCTTGAGCCCTGGCTCTATCGCCAGGCCTTGCGCGCGCTCGATGAACTCTCTCGGACTGAGGAAAGCAACGGCAACGCAGTACATCTGGAAGATTCAGCGCGGAGTCCCAACGTAAAGGGTAGTGACGAGCCCGAATTGCAATTTCATCAGCCCGACGAATCCATTACCGGGGCCACGGTGATTCCCGATGCAAGGGTGGCCACGCCCGAGCAGATCTTGGCCTCCGACGAACTGCTGCGACTGATCGCATCTTCCCTGCGCGATCTCGGCGAAGGACCGCGAGAAGCTTTTATTCTTCACGCCATCGAGGGCTTCAACGTCGAAGAAATCGTGGTTATTACCGGTCTATCGTCGGATCAGGTTCTCGCCTTCGTGTCCGCCGCGCGCGACCACTTGCGTAAGACTCCAAGCTTGGCCAAGCAATTCCGAGGCCGGTTTGCTCCGACCGGCGCAGCTTAATCCTAGATATTAATCTTTGGGGAGATTATCCATGAGTATGACTCGAGAACAAATCCGTCAATTAGCTGAATTCAAAGATGAGAAATCCTGTGCTGTCAGCTTTTATTTCCAGCCTTCCACGCCGCGAAACAAAGCTCATAAAGAAGACACCATCCTGATCAAGGACCTCGCCCGCGAGGCGATGCGAACCCTCGCGAGCAAAGAAAAAAAAGATTGCGCTCGCGCCGATATCGAACGCATCGTGCGGCTCTCTGCGGAGCTGCGCAGCAATGGCACACACGCCAAAGCTGTGTTCGCCAGCGCTGCCAACAATATCTGGCACGAATACGAACTGCCCGCGACATTGGCCGGCACTCAACTTTTCGTCGACCGCTACTTTCACTTGAAGCCACTGGCGCACCTGCTCGGTGCCTCGCCGTTGTTGGGTGTCGTGTTGGTCGATCGGCATCGCGCCCGAATCTTTGACCTGCGTTTGGGCGAACTGACCGAGCGCGAAGACCTCTTTCATCCGGTGCCGCACCGTGGCCGCGGTGATGGATTTGCCGGATACGACGGCGGTCATGCCCAGCGGCGAGTCGAAGACGAAGTTCGCCAACATTTCAAGAATGTCGCCGGAGTTCTCAAAGACTTGCTGGAGAAGGGCGTTTTTGAAAAATGGATTCTTGCCTGTCAGGATGCTCAAATGCCGCTGTTCGAGCCGCAGTTGCATCCATACGTTTCCCAGTCTCTGATCGGCCGCTTCCATGCCGATCTCGGCCACGCCACTCGCGACGAAATCCGCACCCACGCTCAGCAGATTCTCGATCAGTGGCAAGCCGATCGGCGTCGCCAGGTTGTCAACCAGGTCCTGAGTCAGGCGCGCAGCCACGCACGAGGCGTCACCGGGCTGCGTCGGGTCTTACGATCGCTCGAACTGGGTGAAGTCCAGACTCTGGTGCTCGGGGAGAGTTTGCAGGGACACGCGGTGGAATGTTCCGCTTGCGGCCACATCGACGCTCATCTCGTCAGCTACTGCCCCGTTTGCGGCCGCGCAACCCAGGAGATTGTCGACGTTGGCGAAGCGATTCTGCCTTGGATCGTGCGACGGGACATTGAGACGTTTTACGTGAAGGACGATCCCGAGTTCGACAAGGTGGGCAATATTGCCGCGCTATTGCGCTTCCGTTCCGAAAAGGTGATGCCGATCAGCACCTCGACGGCAGAAAACTTGGGTCGTGCCGGCGCACAGTATCCTGGTCGCTTGCGAAGGTTCGCGAGACGTTAGCAGACGAGTCGATCGGGTGGGGTGTTTCTTCTGTTGCCGGTACTTGTTTCTCGTTCCGTGAGTGAATTTCCGTAACCTCGTGATATCCTTCCGCGTTCTGCGCCAATCGGCGAATCCAAGGAGACTCCATGACTGTTTCGCGCCGTGACTTTGTCAAAAACTCTGTGCTCGGCGCCGTGGCCGCGTCGGTCGGCGCCAAGTCTGCTGCAGGGGAGTTCGACTCCACAGGGTCACGCATCACAAGAAAGCTCCGCCAAACGTCCGATCATCGTCTGCGCGCACAACGGCTACAACTACGTCGAAGCTGCATACGCATTCCTGAAAGGCGGCGGGGACACCCTCGATGCGGGCATCCGCGTCGTGATGGGTCCCGAAAACGACCCTAATGACGACTCTGTTGGACTTGGGGGTCTGCCCAATGAAGAGTGCGTCGTCGAACTCGATTCCTGCTGCATGCATGGTCCTACGCGTCGGGCCGGTTCGGTCGGTGGCGTGCGCAACATAAAGAACGTCTCGATGGTTGCGAAGGCCGTGATGGAACATACGGGCCACGTCATGCTTGTCGGCGAAGGCGCAGAGCGTTTTGCGGTTGCTATGGGATTTCCGCGCGAGAATCTTCTGACGGAACGTTCACGCAAGGTATGGCTGCTGTGGAAGCAATTTAATTCCGACCGCGACTGGTGGGGACCGGGCATTGCCGATCCTCACTGGCAGGCCCCCGATAGCGGCTCGAAACCGCAAGCTGATCTCTGGCGCGACCGCATCCAGCAGCTCCGGCAGCACGCCGCCGATCTCGACATCGAACCCGAATTCCAGCTTGCCGCTGTTCGCCGCGTGCTGTTTCCCCCGACTGGCACGATCCACTGTTCAGTGCTGAACGAAAAAGGAGAAATGTCGGGCATCACCACCACCAGCGGACTCGCTTTCAAACTCCCCGGCCGCTGCGGCGATTCCCCCATCATCGGCGCCGGCTGCTACACCGACCAGGATGTGGGCTCCGCGGGCGCGACTGGAAGTGGAGAAGAGAACATCAAAGTTGCCGGCGCGCACACGATCGTCGAGAACATGCGCCACGGAATGTCTCCGCAGGAAGCCGGCATGGACGCTCTGAAACGCATCGTTCGTAATTACAACGGGGACATGAACAAGCTGCGCTTCATGGACATGACGTATTACGTTCTTCGAAAGGACGGCGCGTACGCGGGAGTCAGCCTCTGGGAAGGCTATTCAGTCGGCAATCCGCACAAGTTCTGCGTGCACGACGGCAAGTTGCGCTCCGAAGTTGCCACGCCGCTGCTGAAAGGATTCTCCCAGGATTGGCCGCCGTTCCCGCCAATTCCCGAAGAGCTAAAAAAGGATTCGGTGTACCTCAAGTAATGTGGAGCAGGGCGAAACGGCGGCTACGCCTGACATCCGTCGTCGCTTTTACGAGAACCTGATCTTCACGTCCGGTCCTTTCTCGAGGTGAATGCTTTCGACGAATCGCACTTTGCCCGTTCGCAGAGTCATGATCACCGATGACGTGCGAGTGCCTTCGCCAAAGAAGCGAACACCCTTCATCAACGCTCCGTCGGTCACGCCCGTTGCGGCGAAAATAATCTGCTTGCCCGGAGCGAGGTCTTCCGCTTCGTAAATGCGGTTCTTGTCTTTGATCCCCATCCGCTCGAGCCGTTCTTCCTGCTCCGGTTTCACGACGAGGCGTCCGAGCATGTATCCGTTCAGGCAGCGGATCGCCGCAGCCGTGATCACGCCTTCCGGCGCGCCTCCAGATCCCATCACGGCATGTACGCCCGGTTCCAATTACCGCCGCCGCGATTCCGGCGGAAAGATCGCCGTCGCCGATCAGGCGAATGCGGGCGCCGGCAGCGCGAATATCTGCAATCAGCTTTTCATGCCTCGGGCGATCGAGCACCATGATCACGAGATCTTCGACGTCGCGATCCAGCCGCCGCGCGATGTTTTTCAGGTTGTGCGACACCGGCGCGTCGATGTAGACCGCATCTTTGCAGGATGGGCCGACAACGATCTTGTCCATGTAGCAGTCGGGAGCATTCAGCAAGCCTCCGCGCTCCGCAGCGGCTAGTACGGTAATCGAACCCGGAGCACCGGTCGCGCAGAGATTTGTCCCTTCGAGCGGATCTACGGCGATGTCGACTTCAGGAACTTCGGTCCCGTCCGGAAACTCGGCGCCGACTTTCTCGCCGATGTAAAGCATGGGAGCTTCATCTCGCTCGCCCTCGCCGATCACGATAGTGCCGCGCATGGGGATGGAATCCATCGTCTTCCGCATCGCTTCGGTGGCGACATGATCGCTGAGCTTGCGCTCGCCCTGCCCCATGGTTCGCGCGGAAGCGATGGCGGCGACCTCGACCACTTTCAGAAATCGCGATGCCAGGTCGCTCTCAATGTTCTCCCCATACAGCCGGGCCTTACCTTCCGGACGAGTCTGCGTTCCCATAGGTCTCCACGCGCGTTTCAACTCTCCCGCGCCGGGTTGAGACTATAGCGCAATCATCGACAGAATCAAAATACCGATACGCAGAATCGATTTTGTTCATCGCCTTCCTCCGTACGAGTTTTGTCGTTCCGAAGAAGCGGCAGCCCCTTTGAGGGAATCTGCTTTCCAGTACAGCGCCGAAGGTTCGGGGAAGACTTCTTCACCCGTCGATTAGTCGTGATCCGAGAAGGAGAAGCCGCACAAGGCCCGATACACCCGGCGTGTCGGACCGTGATATTCTCCTACCCTGATTTCAGACCCACCGCCATGCCACGCCCTTTGACCTTTCTTTGCATCACGACCTACGAAAAAGGGCAGGAGTTCATGTGCGAGTGCAAGCGCGAGAGCTGCCGCGTGATCCTGCTGACGGCAGAGAAGCTACGCAATGCCGACTGGCCTCGCGAAAGTCTCGACGACACTTTCTATCTGCCCGAAGAGCTTCCGATCCACGATATCGTTCAGGCCGTCTCTCATCTCGCGCGTGGGCAGAAAATTGACCGCATCGTGGCGCTCGACGAATTCGATATGGAGACAGCCGCGACGCTTCGGGAACATCTGCGAATTCCGGGCATGGGCCTCACCACCATGCGCTACTTCCGCGACAAGCTTGCCATGCGCATGCGCGCCCTCGATCGCCACGTTCGCGTTCCCGATTTCGTGCCCATCGTGAATCACGATGACATTCGCTACTACATGGACCATGTTCCCGGACCATGGGTGCTCAAACCGCGGCAGGAGGCCTCGGCCATTGGCATCAAGAAAATCAATTCGCCGGAAGAATTGTGGCCCCTGCTGGATCAACTCGGAGACAAGCAATCGGGGCATCTGCTCGAGAAGTTCCTGCCAGGCGATGTGTTCCATGTCGACTCCGTTGTCTCTGAGAATGCGATCCTCTTCTCGAATGTCAGCAAGTATGGCAAGCCTCCGATGACCGTCGCGCACGGAGGCGTGTTCACGACTTTCACTGTCCCTCGTGAGAGCGAAGAGGATGCCGCGTTGCGGAAGATCAATGAAGAGTTGATCGGCGCGCTGGGCCTGCTGCGTGGCGTCGCGCACGCGGAATTCATCCGTGCCCATTCGGACGGACATTTCTACTTTCTTGAATGTGCCGCGCGCGTCGGTGGCGCCTTCATTAACGAGATGGTTGAAACAGCGACGGGACTCAACTTGTGGCGCGAGTGGGCCAGAATTGAAGTCGCCGGCGGAGACGGAAGCTACAAGTTGCCGCCGGTGCGCGAAGACTATGCTGGAGTGATTTTGTCGCTCGCCAAGCAGGAGAATCCAGATACTTCGGCCTACAACGATCCTGAAGTGAACCAGCGTCTGAAGAAACATCACCACGCCGGATTGGTCTTGAAATCATCGGACCCGCACCGCATTCCCGCTCTCCTTGAAGCCTATGCCAAGCGCTTCGCAGAAGATTTCCTGGCGGTTGCGCCGATGAAGGACAAGCCGACAGCCTGATCGCAGCATGTGGAGACAGCCGCCCTCGGCTGTCTGGTCGAGCGAAGCCCGACAGCAAAATCCCGCACAGGAAGAGGTGTGGTGATGATCCGCACGTCCCTCTCTCTGCTAGTATTTGCCGATGACCACAACCACAAATGGGCAAGCAGCGCCGGCGGAGCGCGCAGCGCAAGAGCGCAAAGAGCCAACGTACCTCTTCACTGAAAAATATGTTTCCGAGAAGAGCGAGATCGCGCGCAAATTTATGGACACGCGCGAACGTCTGAACGCAAACGTCGACAAGGCCAACAACTTTCTGGTGAAGCGTTTCTACAACATCGACCACAACACCTACCTCGAAGGCGCGCTGCCCGCGAAGACCAAGGAATTGCTGGGGCTGGTGGCGTCTGCGGTGCTGCGATGCGACGATTGCATTTTCTACCATGCGATCCAGGCCTACCGGCTGGGCGTGACGCGCGCCGAGCAGGAAGAATCGTCTGAACGTGGCCCTGGTTGTCGGCGGCAGCATCGTCGTGCCGCACCTGCGGCGCGCCTACGAACTGCTGGAAGAAATGTACGGATAGGGCATCGTGTCCGCACTCAGCCTCGATGCCGCACCACCTTCGTGATGAACACAACGACGATCAACGCCAGGCCTCCGCAAAATTCGAGACGTTGCGGACGTCGCATGCCGCCACACCACATCGAGCGGCCAGTAGACGCGGACCTCTCGTAAAGCGTCAAGACAGGCGAGAACGCCCGACAAGAATCCTGCCGCGGCTGCGACACGCTGCTTCTTATCGGGCGTCATTGGCATTCTACGCGAGCCTCGCTCGACGCACAGCCGAGGGCGGCTGTCCCCAAATCGTTCGGGTTGTCCCGGCATTCAGAGCAGTTAGAAAGCGTCGATGCCGGTGATGCTTTGGCCGATGATGAGCGAATGCACGTCGTGCGTGCCTTCATACGTCTTTACCGATTCCAGATTCATCAGGTGCCGCATGATCGGATAGTCGTCGGCAACGCCGTTGGCGCCGAGGATATCACGCGATAGACGGGCGCATTCGAGCGCCATCCACACGTTATTACGCTTCGCCATCGAGATGTGTTGCGGCTCAACCTTGCCCGCATCTTTCAATCGTCCGACCTGCAGAACGAGCAGTTGCGCTTTGGTGATCTCGCTGATCATCCACGTGAGTTTGTCCTGTACGAGTTGGTGCGAAGCGATGGGTTGGTCGCGCCACTGCTTGCGCAGCAGGGCATACTGCAGCGCACAGTCATAGCACGACATCGCTGCACCGACCGCTCCCCACGCGATTCCGTAACGCGCCTGGTTCAGGCACATCAATGGAGAACGCAGGCCGCCGCTCTTTGGAAGCAGATTCGATGCTGGCACATGCACGTCTTGCAAGGACAGACCCGAAGTTACCGAAGCACGCAGTGACCACTTGCCGTGAATGTCGTCGGCTTTGAATCCGGGGCGATCGGTCTCCACCAGGAATCCGCGAACGCGATCTTTTTCGTCTTCCACCTTCGCCCAGATGATCGCGACATCGGCGATGGTGCCGGATGTGATCCACATCTTTTCGCCGTTGATGACGTAGTCGTTGCCGACTTTGCGGGCGCGGGTGCGCATCCCCCCCGGATTCGATCCAAAATCGGGCTCGGTGAGTCCGAAGCATCCGAGCTTCTCGCCCTTTTGCATCGGAGGCAGCCAGGTGTTTTTCTGTTCGTCGCTGCCGAATTCGTAGATCGGGTACATACACAGGCCGGACTGCACGCTGACGAAGCTGCGCACCCCGGAATCGCCGCGTTCCAGTTCCTGTGTCATCAGGCCATATTCGACGTTGCCCATGCCGGCGCACCCATAGCCTTTAATCGATGCGCCGAAGAAGCCGAGGTCGGCCATGGGCTTCACCAATTCCTTGGGGAAGCGTCCGGCACGGTTGCACTCTTCGATGATGGGAATGAGGTTGTCTTCGATGAACTGGCGCGTGGTATCGCGCACAAGTCTTTCTTCTTCGGTCAGTAAAGCATCGTATTGCAGAAAATCGACACCGCGAAATTTTATGGCAGACATAGAAGTTCTCCGTTGCTATGAGTTGGCCCCGGACTGGCGAGAAATGTGCTCAGTCCAGTTTGCCGCAAGCAGAACGGGCCGCGAACCAGAGGGCAAACATACGACGGTAGCAGGGGCGGGCGAGCGGGGTCAAACGATGCGCCCTGCGGAGGTGCGAAGCCGGTACACGCTGGATTCTTCGCTCCGCGTAAAAAAGCGGCTGCGCCCAGAACGACCCTGACGTTGTGAGGAAGGGCAATTCATCGAAATTTTGGAATCCATCGCGGAACGGCGCGCTTGTAGTCCTCATACGATTTGCCAAATTGACGCGACAGCGTGGGCTCTTCGTAAAACAGCACAAAGAGTTCGACCGGGACGCAGAAGAACGCGGCGTACCCGGCGAGCTTGAGAGAGCGGAAAAGGGCCGCCTCGCCGATCAATACGAGAAAGACGCCGATGTACATCGGATTGCGAACGTGGCGATGAAGAGCGGTGGTGACGAGGAATTTTGTCGGCGCGATCGGAGCGGGTGTGCCCAGTCCTCGGACAGCGAATTCCCAGGAGCAACGAAAGTAGATCGCGGCAGCGATCATGAGGATGGCAGCACCGATCCACGCAACTGCGCTGTCCTGTGGAACAGGGAAGCGGCCGCCGAGGAGCCACCTCGGGACCAGCACAGTCACCGTACCGGGTGCCACAAGTGTGAAGAGCACCGTTTTCAGGATCGGACCAATTGCGCGCGACATGAAGTGATTTTCAATTTTCCGTCAAAGTTCGCAAAGTATAGATTCGCCGACAGATCAGCCGTTCGAACCGCGCAGCGGCTCGTAAAATATTGAGAATGAAGGGATTATTCGTAAAATATTACGAGCAAAGGAGATGTCAAAAAATGCCGCGCGCCTGTGAATTCGAAATCGTTCTTCCGAAAGAGGAAGATCGCGCCGGACTCGGGCCTGTTTCTGCCGCACGTATCCATCTTTCGGCCTTTTGGTTTCCTGAGTGAAGGTCGTCCGTCACAGTCGCCGAATATTTCTGTGGGAATCTTTGGAGCGAACTGTGTGCCCTGACTCAGCGCACCACCATATCGAGCTTGCGTTGAGTGGGGCGGACTAGGCATCCGCCACTTCATGCCGACGAGCAGGACAGCGGGCGCGACCTTACGGTAAAATTGTTCGACGGAAGAACAGGCGACGCAGCTATCGATCTTCCTTGGTGGATCCCAGGTTAGCCGGGCAAAGACTTCGGAACAAATCCCATCCACTCGTATGCGGCGGCAATGCCGCGGATTGCGCTGCGCAAAAATTGAGATCAGGAGACATCGAATATGGCAGTAGGCGCAAAGATCGCTAAAACAGCCGACCGTAAGAAGGTCATGGACACAACCAAGAGCACCGATTGTCCGAAGTGCGGGAAGGCCACGCGCATCGTGAAGCGCGTGAAAGACCGCGAACGTGGCGTGCCGGGCGGGATCTACATCTCGTGTTCGGGATGCGAGTTTTTCGAGAAGCTGTAGGAGCCCAGATCTCAGAGTTGCCAGAGTTGGGATGCTTGTGCATTCCGACTCTGGCTTTTTCATTGTTGGCGATGCCGGCGAAAACGGCGGATTCCTTCCCTTGGTCGGAATGAGAAGAGCTGCGAGAGCGGACTACGCGAGCGCGGCAAAATGCGTGGCGGGTGTTGACGGTGGTACTAGGCGCTTTGCGCCTCGGGGCGGACGAGGCGTCCGCCCCTACACGTCCATTTGCTGGAGGATGGCCCTTGCTTCGGCTGCGGGATCGGCGGTTGCGGTGATGGGGCGGCCAACGACGATGTGAGTTGCGCCAGCGGCGATAGCCTGGGCTGGCGTGACGACGCGGACCTGATCCGCTACGTTGGTGCCGGCGGGGCGAACGCCGGGAGTGACGATCGCGAAATCGTTTCCGAGTTTTGCGCGGACCGCCGTCGCTTCGCGGGCTGAAGTTACAATCCCCTGGCATCCGCAAGTGAGAGCGAGATCCGCGAGACGGACCACACTGTCTTCGACAGAATGCGGGAGCCCGATTTTCTCGAGATCCTCGGCGCCCATGCTGGTCAGAACCGTGACCGCAAGAACCATCAACTGAGGGCTCGCTTTCGCGGCGTCGACAGCAGCAAGCAGCATTTTGTCACTTCCGGAGGCATGCACTGTCAGCATGGCCACGCCCAGCTTCGTAGCCTCGGTTACGGCCTTTCCGACGGTGTTGGGGATGTCGTGATACTTGAGGTCGAGAAACACGCGACGACCTGAAGCGACGAGATCCCGCACGATCTGGGGGCCTTCGGCGGTGTAGAGCTGCATGCCGACCTTGTAGGTCAGAGCAGAATCGCCCACCGCCGCCACGATCTTCTGGGCGGCGGTGGCCGATGAGACGTCGAGCGCAACGATGAGCCGCTCTCGCGGGTCAGTTCCGCAATAAGGACTTGCGTTCCGGATGCGGTTTGGCAGTGAACCGAGCATCCGGACCAGTCTAATTGTTTTTACGGGAGTTGCGCTACGGGGGGATGGTTGTAGGCGACCGTCTGGTAGACAGGCTGCTGGTGAGCATTCACCAGATCCAGACGAACGCGTTGCAATCCGCTGTGACGGAATTGCAGAGCTTGGGCGGCACCGTACGAAAGATCAATAATGCGTCCCGGAACGACCGGTCCACGATCATTGACGCGTACGACGACGGCCTTGCCGTTGTGAAGGTTAGTGACCCGCACAAAGCTTCCAATAGGAAGCGTGAGGTGCGCGGCGGTCATATCGTACATATCGTACGGTTCGCCGCTGGCGGTGGGTTTACCTTCAAAATTCTCGCCATACCAGGAAGCTGTTCCGACCTGGAAAGGCTTGGTCTTGCCGACCTGTTTGCGGACATCGGATCTTGCCTGAACAGAACTACTTGGAGCCGGTTTCGCCTCCGAGATGTTCGGTCCCTGAGCCGCTCCCAGGCCGACGATCAGAAAAGCGATCGCCAGTCCATGAGCTATACGTCTTCGCATTCAGTTCTCCTCGCATACTCAAAAGTGCCCTTGGCCTTAAGGCTCGTGCCTTGTCGCAGTTTGTAGATGCTATCGGCGTGCCAAACCGGTGTCAAGGCAGAATGGCCTTACGAAAGATGACCTCGTAGTAATAGAAACCTTACGTAACCACCTTCTAATGTAATCACATGCGAAGAACCTCCTTTGTTTAGGAAGGCTTACGTATTGACCATGTTGCCAATACCGTGAAGAGAGGGAGCAGGGTAGTTTTTACAAGGTGAGTGGAATCAATGGCTTACCCGAACAAGTGGAGCAACCTACTTGGAATCATGTATTTACGAGCGCAAGGTTACGTCGGGAGGCAAAACTTTTTTTCCGGTAAGCTGCCCGCAAAGGTAACCCCGAAGGTCGCCGATAGAAGCTTTGAAGGGCGAAGTCGGGGTACTATCGGACATATGGGAAGCGAGATCCATGGCTGAAAAACCTCCCGTAGTACTCACAATTGCTGGGTTTGACCCGTCCAGCGGCGCCGGAATTACCGCCGACATCAAGACCATTGCCGCTCACGGCTGTTATGGAGTGGCGTGTATCACAGCAATGACGGTCCAATCGACAGGCGGGGTAAAGAGGGTGGAACCTTTAGATCCGTCTCTCGTGGTGGATACGCTCGAAGAGCTGGCGGCAGACGTAGAAGTGGCTGCGGTCCACATCGGCATGCTGGGATCGGGCAAGGTCGCCAAAGCGTTGGCTGACTTCCTTTTGACCCGATCGGGAGGACGAGGGGCCAAGTCGGAAAAGGCTCGATTTCCGAACATCGTGCTCGATACGGTCTTACAGTCTTCGTCGGGCGCGGATCTGCTCGACGGTCCGGGCAAAAGGATAGTGATGGAAAGGCTAATTCCACTATCGGACGTAGTAACTCCGAACATCGAAGAAGCGGCTGCGATCACAGGGCTCAAAGTTGCGGACCTCGACGGCATGAGGGCGGCGGCGGCGAAGCTTCACGAGATGGGAGCTCCGGCGGTCGTGATCACCGGCGGACATCTGGACAAAGCCATCGATCTGTTGAGCTTCCCGACCAAGCGCGGGATCGAACAGGAAGTATTCAAAGCCGAGAAGCAGCGATCCAACTCGACTCACGGCACTGGGTGCGCGTTTTCGACGGCGATCGCATGCCACCTTGCCTTAGACCGTGGGCTGGCGGAAGCGACCTTGCTGGCAAAGACATACGTAACGGCTGCGATCTCGAATGGACATCCTTTGGGAAAGGGCAACGGACCGGTGAACCATCTCTATCGAATGAATCAGCAGCGAAGGGCGGTGGGGTCAGGCGGTGAATCCGGAGAGGCGAGCCACTCCTAGTCGTCGATGTCCTCAGGGGATTTCTTCTTCAGCAGAATCCCAGCGACAAAAGCGGCCGTAGCGGCCAACAGCCATTCTGCGCGGTAGAACTGGATCGCTTCCCATTCAACGAAATTCCTGGCATTGAGAAGGCCCACCAGCAACGCTCCCGCGATGCAACCCATCCCGATCACGAAAGCGATCAGGGAAGCGGTCGAAAGTCCGAGACGACTCTTGATTTCGTGGAAGTGCAGGTAGCGCAGCCAGAAGGGAAATTCGATCTCCTTCCAGCTCTTGACGATTAGCCCGCTGCTGCGAACGACCTCTTCCCACATGTTCGCAATCGCGGCAGCATCGGCCTTGGTAGCCGCACTGATGGCTTGAGGGCGGCGTCCACCGCAGGTATGGCAGAAATGGGATCCCGACAGAAACTCGCGACCACAACGGGGGCAGGTCTCAGCCATCGTGGGTGAGGATTGTCGGATGATAGCGGCGTCGTCGACCAGCGGAGCTGGCGGTCGCCAAAATTCTTGCTGCGTTCCTTGCACTACTTCTGCCATAGCAGATGCCTACCCTGGAAAAATATTGAATGGCATTCCAACCACCAAATCAGGGCCTAATTTAAGTGATTTGATTCGCGGACAGTTACAAGACTTCAACAGGCGCTTCACGAGACGCAGGCTGCAATTATTACGCGTCGAAGCAAGTAAAGATGCGCTTATTACAGGGACTTAGCGCGTTTGAACCTAACAAAAACAGCCTGAACAGGGGCGGAAGACTCGGTGATCTCGTATTGCCTGAACGTATCGCCAAGACGTCTTGCGGGTCTCGGCGGACGCGACGCACGAACCTCCGAGCTCCATTCGGAGGCCGGCGCACTGGGTGATACAACGAGTCTTCCGCTACCTGGATCAGTCTGTAACTGACGGAATTATAGGGAGAGTCATGGCCGCTGACAGCTAGCTTGCGCGGCACGTAGATGACACTCTTGGTTCCGGCGGGCGGAGCGATCTTCCCAAGACAAAGCCGGTATGGGAACGCGAGTCGCTGAGTTCGTTTAGACTAAGGCAATCATCTTCTGAAGTCTCCAAATGCAGAGTTCCCGCATGAAATGTTGGCGATTCCCGCGGTTCATTCCTGATGTTGTTCTCGTGATCGGAGCTTGCGTGGCGCTGTCGGCGCAGACAGGGCCGGCTATCAAAGTCGCGCATGGCGCACCTCGGGATGCCCAATCCGAAGGAGCGTTCGATCGCTTCTACAACATGGACTACGACAGGGCAACGCAGGAATTCGAAAAGATCGTGGAGAAGCATCCCGACGACGCGTTTGCGTTGAACCATTTGCTGACGTCGGTGCTCATGCACGACCTTTACGACACCGGTGGGATGAACACCGGAGACTACGCGAACGACAGTTTCATTGGCCGCACACCGCGACCTACGGACGACGCAACCAAGAACAGGATCAAGGACCTGGTTCGCCGCGCCGAGGAGTTGGAAGAAAAGCAGCTCAAAGCGAATCCGAACGATATCAATGCGCTTTACTGTCGGGGTGTCACTCGGGCGCAGTTCGCGGTATATACCGGGCTGATTGAGCGGGCTTGGTTTTCGGCCCTGCGAAATGCCGTGGGCGCGCGTCACGATCATGAGCGCGTGCTGGAACTGGATCCGGAATTTGTGGACGCAAAACTCGTCGTCGGGACACATAACTATGTCGTCGGAAATCTGCCCTGGAGCGTGAAGGTGGCGGCTGCCATTGCAGGGCTGAGCGGATCGAGGGACAAGGGGCTCGCCTATTTGCGTGACGTAGCGCGGAGCGACAATGAAAATACGGTGGACGCGAAGATTATTCTGACCCTGTTTTTGCGGCGCGATCACCTCTATGACGAAGCGCTTGGGTACATGAACGATCTGACGGCGAAGTATCCCAAGAATCACCTTTTCCCGACCGAGGTGGCGAACCTCGAACGAGCGGCCGGACGGCTGCCCGAGGCGGAGGCCGAGTATCGCAAAGTCTGGCAGAACGGACGGGAAGGCAAATACGGCACCCTCCATTACGAACTGGCGGCGTGGGGATTGGGTGAATTGCTTCGCAGCAAGCGGGACCTGCCTGGCGCAGCTACAGCTTACGAGCTAGTGAACTTGGCGCCGAACCCGGACCCTGACATTCTGCAAAAGGCGAATCTGGCAGCCGGCGAGATGTACGACCTGATGCAGAAGCGGGATTTGGCCATGAAGAGGTATGAGACGGTGTTGGCGGGGAATGCGAATACGGGGCCGGCAGATCAGGCGCGAAGGTACATCCGGGAGGCCTACCGGGAATGAAGGGAACTTTCGCCAGGCTCAGACGTATTTACCAGTGAGGGCAGAGCTATGTACTGCAACTATTGCGGAAAAGTAATTCAGGATGATGCGGTGATTTGCGCTTATTGCGGCATTCGCGTGGGGGCTTCGCTGGCTCGGAGAAAATTGATTCGCCCCCGCCTGGGACGGAAGGTCGCAGGCGTATGCCTCGGTTTTTCTGAATACTTCGACATTGATGTCACGCTTGTCCGCGTGGTCTGGCTCATCGTGGCGTTTATGACAGGTGTAGGGTTCCTGTCGTATCCGATCGCTTGGATCATCATGCCGGAAGAGCCGCTGATGCTGCCCGCGCCGCCTCTGGGCGCGCAGCAGGTGCCTAACGCGTAGCGTTCTGCTGCACTGCTCCAATGGGCATAGCCGGCAGCACTCGTGCGCAGGATCGTCTGCGCGGTGTGATTAAATCCAGGCATGCAACCCCTTCCTTCCAACCGTGTTCGAAACGGTGACGCCGAACTTGTCTTTTGGGAAACCGGCGACGGGCCGCCGGTCGTCCTGCTTCATTCTTTCCCCGTCCACCATGAATTCTGGTTGCCGGTCGCTGAGACTTTGGCGAGTCGATACCGGGTCATTCTTCCCGATCTGCGAGGACACGGCGAGTCGGAGGTGGGCGAAGGTCCGGCCACGATGGAGAAACACGCTTCTGACATTTTTCGAGTCATGGATGAGGCCCGCATAGGACGTGCTCCCATAATTGGGGTTTCGATCGGCGGATACGCGATCTTCGAATTGTGGCGGAAGAATCGCAACCGGGTTGCGGCGATCGGACTGTGCAACACGAAAGCTTCAGCCGACAATGCAGAGGGCCGCGCATCTCGGTTACAAGCCGCCAACGATGTTATCGAGCGCGGAACGGAGCCCTTCTTCGAGTCGATGGCCCAACGCGTCCTTGCCAAGAGCACGATAGAGAATCGCCCCGACTTGGTGGACGGGGCACTGCGGATGATGCGAAAGATGTCGGCCGATGATGTCGCGCAAGTACAGCGCGGCATGGCAGATCGTCCGGAGTCGATTGAGACGTTGAAGACCATCAACGTTCCGACATTGCTGATTACGGGAGACGAAGACTTGATGACGGGGATCAACGAGGCGGAGTTGATGCGGAGGCACATCTCCGGCAGCCATATGAAGGTCATTCCGAAAGCGGGTCACTATTCACCGTGGGAACAGCCAGAGCAAGTTGCTGGAATATTGCGTCAGTTTCTTGACAGCTTGTAAGGCTATGGATTCAGGCCGGCGGGCGTTAAGTCGGACGGTGATCCGAGCCTGACTTTCTTCGATGGCAAGGGAAACGTTCTGCAAGAACTCGTTCCGGCAGGGAAGCCCCACCATCACTAGGAGCTCTTTTACTTAACCGCGGTACGGCGCGAGATTTCCCGCCACGTGATCAGCTGGATCTTCTCTTGGGCGAGGATCTCCCGGAATTGTTGGCTGGTGAAAAAGTCGTAATCGCGTTGCCTCCAGGCCGAACCCCAGGTGGACCGTTCGCGCGTAGCTGCCCGAAGTTCTTCGTCGTCGAAGCCGGGATGGATCACGAACTCAGTCACTCCCGGTTTCAGATTCTTCAACGCCGTTGAGTAGAACTCGGCCCATTGTTCCGGCGGCACCGTAGGTTCTATCGTCACGGTGTGGTCAAGCACGATGTCTCCTGCACCCAAGCTGGTCTCGAGATAAGGGTGTTCGGCGAACCAGTCTCGGGTGACGAAGATCGGCAACTTATATTCGTGACCCAATCGCACCATCACGTCGAATAGATCTTTACCGTTCATGATCAGCCGGTATTGATGGGAATCAAGGTGCGTCGGATGAACTCCCATCGCAAGGGCACGTTCAATCTGGGCTCGCAGTTCGATCTCGACATCTTTCGGGTTCACCGGCTTCGTGTTTTCCCAATCATGAAAGAAATATCCGTTGGGATCGACGAGGCTCGGTACTTTGTCTGCGGGCGCAACCGGTCCCCACCGGTAATACACACGTTCGCTGGTCAGCGTGAGGTGCAGGCCAAAATCTGCGTCCGGATGGGACTTGGCGTAGTCCGCAATCTCGGGGAACCACGGGCATGGAACCATCATGCTTGCGGAATTGATCGCGCCAGCTTCCATAGCTTTCACGGCGGCTGCGTTAACCGCGTGCGTTTCCCCGAGGTCATCGGCATGAATGATTACGACCTTCGCGCCGGCAGGATATCCCAGGCGATCGGCCAGAGTTTGAGAGAAGAGTGCCGGCGAAATCATGGTGAGGAGTAAGCCAAGCAGCAACGAGTGTCGGAATACGGACATCATAGGTTCACGAATAGAACACACGCCCGCGAGCATCCCCAGCTCATCGGGCGACGAATTGAAAATCGCGAATGACAACGGATTGGTCTGATGCGGGTGTCGCTTGAAAACACCACAGATTAATGCCGACAGGAACGGGAACTTGCGGAATGTTGGTGGCATCGGACTTGTAGGTTTCAGTTTTGATCACATTTGCGGTGGTTCCGACGGGTTGCGCGCCGTTCATGATCGTGAAGACGATCTCGCCGGAGCGCCATTCCATCCTTGCCGTGGTGAGCGTTTCGCCGTTTACGAAAAAATTGTCTTCCCAACTCGACTTCCCATTCGGCTTGTGGTTGCCCGTTGAGGGATAAACGGTGAAATCCGCGTCGCAGCCTTTGCAGGTCTTGTTCCACTGGGAAAATTCGATGTCGATCTCGTTTTCGGCGTCCGTCCCAATGTGTTTGACAGGACCATAGGTAAATAGTCCGAGCACAGTGGTCGGATCCATCTTGTACACGTCGCCTTCTACGACCCATTGATACGTTCCGAAGCCGAAGTTCTCGGTGGTGAACACCTCAGCAGCGGTCCACTTTCCGTCGCGATGAACTATGCCGAGGTGCAGGTGACCGTCGCCGTCGACGTGGACGTTGGCAGCGTCTCCTGGTGCAACCCCAGCCATGCCCCCGTTGGTGATTTTCCACGGGTGGCCTTTCCACGTGATTGTCTGTGAAATCAGACAGGTCGAAGAGAAAAGCAGGACTGTCAGAGCTAGACTGCCGAGGCGCCGCCTTGTAGCCACAATTCCTCCGATGTTCGATTCATCTTGCCCTGCAAGCAACTTTCAGTTTCGCTTGAACCGTTGCCGAACCATGGGTTTCACATCGTTGCAAACCATGGCCGTTCAGGAGCGTTGCGATTTACGAATGATATAACTTCAAAAATGCGTTTGCGAATCGCCGTGTCGATCGTGATCGGAACTGGGTCTGGTCTATTCTGCTTCATTCTGATGAAGCGGACCCAGTTGGGGGCCGGTGATTTCATTTGGACCATCCACATGGCGCAGCGCTGGCTAGCGGGGCAGGACCCATACGCCGAGCCGTGGCAGATTTATCCGTTCACGGCCGCGTTGTTCGGCTTGCCACTGGTGCACCTGGCGAAAGAAGCGGCGGCGGCGACGTTCTTCGGAGTGAGTTCCGGGTTGCTGGCCTTCGGCCTGACGCGGTACGGCTATCATCGATTGCTGATCTTTCTCGCTTATCCGTACTGGGTGGGCCTGCTCTATGTGCAGTGGTCGCCGATCATCGCAGCAAGCGCATTCTTTCCACTGCTCCTGCCCGCAGCCATGGCAAAACCTCAGGTCGGCATCCCTGTTTTCATCAGCCGTTTTTCGTGGCGAGGCTTCTGGGCATGTAGCGTTGTGGCGGTGGCAAGCCTGATTGCGCTGCCTCGTTGGCCGATGCTTTGGCTGAGCGAAATCGGGAAGTACGAACATTTTTTCGCAATTCTCATTTTGCCGGGGCCAATCCTCCTGCTGGCGTTGCTGCGCTACCGTGATCGCGACGCGGTTCTTCTCTTCATCAATTCGTGCATGCCGCAGCGCTATTTCTTTGATACGTTCACGCTTTGGCTGATCCCACAATCGCGCCGCGAGATACTGATCGCCGTATTTTTTAGTTGGTGCGCGGGCTTGTGGCGCTGGTACTATCCGCCGCATTCGATCACCCAGGTCGGGAGGGTTATTGTGTTGTTCACTTATCTGCCGATGCTGGCAATCCTGCTCCTCAGGGAAAAGGCTGAGACGGCTGATGCTGTGCCATGAGTGTTGCGAGCTGGCCGCGGCATCGCTCTGCTGACTCTTCACTCAAACTGGGACATTTTGGTCTAAAATCGAGGCGCCATGAAGATGCTAGCCGTTCTCTTCCTGCTCCCGCTTTTCTCATTATCCAGTGTCGCGCAAGATCGTCCGGCACCACGCCCACGGATTACCGGCATTGACCACGTGTCCTTCTATACGACTGCCCCCGATGGGGTGAGGAAGCTGTATAGCGACACGCTAGGCCTGTCTTCGGCCGATCCGGTCGAGTCTGGAGAGACCGTCCGCTACATGGCGGGTGTGCAGTGGGTCGGCTACAGTCCTGCGCCGGATCCGAAGGCGACGGACCGCATGGATCATGTCGCGTTCACCACCGACAACATCGCTGGACTTCGGCGCTATCTTTTGGCGAAGGGAATCAAGCCATCGCAGATTGAAGGCCGGCCCGATCATAGCCTCAGTTTCATGACGACTGATCCTGAGGGGCACCGTGTGGAGTTCGTGGAGCACGGCAAGCAAGACATTCCGCCGATACCGGCAACGGCTGTGTCTCACCGAATGATCCATACAGGGTTCATTGTCGAGAAACAAGAGGCGGAAGATCACTTCTATCGCGAGATTCTCGGATTCCGTCCCTACTGGCATGGGGGCATGAAAGACGGCATTACGGATTGGGTTTCGCTGCAGGTTCCGGATGGAACGGATTGGCTCGAATATATGCTGAACCAGCCGGAGCATGCTGATCTTCAACGCACCGGCGTGATGAATCACATTTCGTTTGGCGTTGTTGACATGCCGAAAGCGCAGGCTCTGCTCGAGTCGCACGGCTGGAGAACTCACGGCGGCGAGCACGCGCAGATGGGCCGGGACGGAAAGAGGCAGCTCAACGTGTTTGATCCGGACTTCACTCGCATCGAGCTGATGGAATTCAAGCCTGCCGAAAAGCCGTGCTGCAGTGACTTCACGGCCTCGCATCCGTCCGAATAGCTACCTGGAGCGATAAGAATGTTTGTTAGAATCTCTCGCGATGACAACCAATGAAATAATTCTTGTTCCGGCAGGAACAACGGTGACAGCCAAGGGCGACGGCGCGTCCGTCGATGTGAGCAGTTCATCCGGCCGAGTGTTTCTGGTGACGCTTTCGATCACGAAAATTATCGAACAAGAGTCGATCGACTTGAGCATCTTCGGATCGGCGGACGGCGCCACCTGGACGCCAAAATCCATTGCGGCCTTTCCACAGAAATTCTATGCGGAGGAGTCTCCACTCTTGCTGGATTTAAGCTCGCACGCGGATGTGAAGTTCGTTCGCGCTCATTGGGAAGTGGCGCGCTGGGGACGGGGCACAGAAACTCCAATGTTCGAGTTTGGAGTGACAGCGAAAGAAGTGCCCGCCGATATGTTGAGAGAGGCTAAGGCCGAGGCGAAGGCTCTCGCCTAGTTCGGACTCGTTCAAGATGTTTGCTTCTTTCGGCGATCCGATGATCGTCCGTAACAACTCCGACTCCATCCGATATATTTAATCTGTGATGAAAAATCAGTCGCAAGCGCTGGTGCGCCCGGCGCGCAATGTGCGCGGCAGCGTCCAGATGCCGGGTGACAAGTCGATCTCCCACCGCTACGCCATGCTGGCAGGAATTGCTGAGGGGCCATCGCGGATCGAAAATTATTCGACAGGCGCGGACTGCGCGAGCACATTGGGTTGCATGCGGTCGATGGGCGTGAGCTGGCAACGGCAATCGTCCGGCGACAACGTCATTGAGGTGCAGGGACGAGGCCTCGCGCTTGCGGCGCCTTCATCGGCACTCGATTGCGGCAATTCCGGTTCGACAATGCGAATGCTGAGCGGCATTGTGGCGGGCCAACAATTTACTTCAGAGATGGTCGGAGATGAATCGCTGTCGCGGCGGCCGATGGAGCGCGTCATCAGGCCGCTCTCGGCGATGGGGGCGGAGATCGAGTCTCAGCAAGGCAAGCCACCGCTGCGCATTCGGGGCGCTGTTCTCAGATCAATTGACTACAAGATTCCGGTCGCAAGCGCTCAAGTCAAGACGTGCCTCATGTTCGCGGGATTGTTCTCCGACGGCGAAACTCGCATCGAAGAGGCACTTCGCACGCGCGACCACGGCGAGGTTGCACTGCGCGCGTTTGGCGCGCAGCTCGATCGAAAGGGAATTGGCACAGGCAATGAAATTCGCATCCGCGGCGGCCAGCGCTTGCGCGGGCTTGAAGCGCGGATACCCGGCGATCTTTCGAGCGCCGCATTTTTCCTGTGCGCCGCGGCATTGTTTCCGGGGTCGCAACTGGTGATTCCTCACCTACTGATGAACCCAACGAGGGCGCGGCTGCTCGATCTACTGATGCAGATGGGCCTGCGTATTTCGGTGACGCAGCTGGAAGAGATTCACGGAGAGTTAGTGGGATCGCTTCAGGTGGAAGGCGGAACGTTGAAGGGCGCAAAAATTGCCGGCGCCGACGTGGCGGCACTCATCGACGAAATTCCGGTGCTGGCTGCGATAGCTCCGTATAGCGAGCAGGGAATCGAAGTGCGGGATGCGAAGGAATTGCGGGTCAAAGAGTCAGACCGGATCAGTGCCGTTGCGACGAATCTGCGGGGGATGGGCGCACACGTCGAAGAATTCGACGATGGACTGAAGATTCCCGGTGGCCAGTCTCTTCACGGTGCTGAGATCGATTCGTTCGGAGACCATCGCATCGCGATGGCGTTTGCCGTCGCAGCTCTGCGAGCCGACGGCGAGACGATGATTCGCGGAGCCGAAGCCGCGGCGATTTCCTACCCCACGTTCTTCCAAAAGCTGGAAGAAGTCGCCGAGAGCGCTTAGCTCCCGGTGCGGCCTCTGACCTTCGCAATTGCCACACTCTGAGCAGTAACTTCCGAAGCGATACTTCCGTCACCTGACATCGGCGTCTGCCCGTGAAAAAATTTCTTAAGCCCGAGTGGGTCGGGCTTTCTCGTCAACTTCCTGCGCGGTGAGGAGTTCCAGTATGCGTTCGAACCTGACTTTGTGTATTGTGCTGGGCCTCTCGACGGCCCTTTTCGCCAAGGGTCCCAAGCCTCATCAGACCGGAAAGGTCCTCCAGATGGAGTCGGTCCAATGCGGGGTTCCGGCAAAGGACGCCTCCACTTTTGCTGAAGAAATTCGGGAAGGCGACTCGGGCAGCAAGAAAACGCAGGAGCTACAGTGCCAGGAATATCTGCTGCAATCGGAGCGGGTGATCTATCGCATTCGTCCGCGCGACGAAAAACATGCCGTGCTTCTGCCGGTGAATGAAGTAGCGCAATTCCGTTTGCAAAAAGACAAGATGCTGTTGCGTGTGGAGGATTTCGACAACAAAGAGCGCGAGTACAGCGTTATCTCGATGACGCCGAGATCCGAAGATAGTAAAGCCGATGCAACTCCGCCTCACCTCAACCATCTGCAGTAGTTGCTGTAGATCACAACAAAATGTGTCCCCGGCGCGATATTTTATTCGCGCCTTTTTTTGTTTGAGTTACGGGAAGTGGTCTTTCTGCAGCCTCTTTTGCTCCAACCTGCAATGTTCAACCCGCATCCATACAACTGATTCTGGCGCTATAGTTCCGCTGACTCCTGGCCGTGCCGGGGGAAAAAATGGGGCGCGCGGAGCAAAACTTTTTCAGGAGCAACAAACCAATGAAGCATTGTTTAGGACTTCTTGCATTGTCGTTGTTCTGCGCTCTTCCGATGATGGCGCAAGAGCGCGGTCAGATGGATCACGTGGAGATCGGCGCATTCGCGAACTACTTTCGGCTGTCCGACCCGGGCCCAACTAGGAACTTCCTCGGTCTTGGCGGTCGCGCAGCGTTCGGCGTGACGCCAAATGTTCAGATCGAAGCGGAGATGGCGTATGACTTCAAGCGTGACTATACGAGCACGTTCAGCGATGGGCTGACCACTACGAACGTGACTTCGCGCCTGCGCACGCTTCATGGATTTTTCGGACCGAAGCTGCAGACTGGCTCGGGTCCAATCCGATTGTTCGTCACCGGCAAAGTCGGATTTGATAACTTCAGCGTGACCAACGCGAACGCGCCGACCGGATTCACGAATAGTGTCGGCCTCGGCACGGGCGCAACGTACTTTGCGCTCTATCCCGCCGGCGGAATCGAAGCGTTTGCCGGACCGATCGGTCTGCGTCTTGAGGCTGGCGACGACATTTTCTTCAACGGCGGCGCGCACAACAATTTGCGCGTGACCGTTGGACCGCAGTTCCGCTTCTAACTTTGGCTTAACCGAGCCAGATGCCCCACGCTGCGCACGCGCGGCTGGGGCATAACTTTTTTGTGGTCGATTCCTTCCGTTCAGTGCTACTCCTCTCACGAAATCTTGTGACTGCTGTCACAGCGGTGGTGCGACTGGCTCCCTAGAGTTGAGGTGGAGGATCTTCGAGCCCGTTCTCGTGGTCGGGAGAAGCAGATTTACCCTCCGGTCAGAATGACAAGATCGGCTTGGTCTGAATGGCAAGTCTCGGGTCGGTCGGAATGACAAACTTTAAGAAGCCGAGATGACAAGGCTTGACGTGGATGGCATTGCGCAACGCGCGGTGAATCCATGGGTCGTCACGTTTGCTGTGATGCTGGCGACTTTCATGGAGGTGCTCGACACCACGGTCGTCAACGTATCGATCCCGCACATCGCGGGAAATTTGGCCGCCACGAATGAAGAGGGTACGTGGGTTGTTACTTCGTATCTCGTATCAAATGCCGTGGTGCTGCCGATCTCAGGATGGCTCGCGAATCATATTGGACGGAAGCGGCTGTTATTAGCGTGCGTTGCGGGCTTCACCCTGACATCTCTCTGCTGTGGCCTCGCGACATCGCTTTCGCAGTTGATCATCTTCCGCATTCTGCAAGGCCTGACTGGAGGCGGTCTGCAGCCTCTAGCCCAGGCGATTCTCCTCGAAACCTTTCCGAAAGAACGTCATGGACATGCCATGGCTGCATTCGGGATCGGCATTCTGCTGGCGCCGATTCTCGGTCCGACGCTCGGCGGCTGGATCACTGATAACTACAGCTGGCGCTGGATTTTTTATCTCAACCTGCCCGTTGGCGTTCTTTCGCTATTCCTAATGAATCGCTTCGTATTCGATCCGCACTACGTGAAACGTGGCGAAGGTAAAGTCGATTTGTGGGGAATTGGATTTCTTGCGCTCGGAATTGGTTCGCTGCAAATTCTGCTCGACACGGGTCAGCGCAAGGATTGGTTCTCGTCGCAGTCCATTCAAATTTATGCATTCCTCTGCGTGTTCGGACTGGCTGCGCTGGTTATCCGTGAACTGGTCACAGACCATCCTGTGGTGGATTTGCGTGTGCTCAAAAATCGATCCTTCAGCGCCGGAGTATTTCTGATCGGCATGCTGGGCTTCGTGCTATACGCAAGCCTGGTGCTGCTGCCACTGTATTTACAGACACTGATGGGGTATCCCGCCTACAACTCCGGGCTGGCTCTGTCACCGCGCGGCTTGGGCGCGCTGCTGTTCACTCCGCTTGCCGGTCATCTCACGACGAAGACGGATCCCCGGCGACTGCTGTTTGTCGGGATGGGCTTAGGTTCGATCACCATGTTCCAGCTGTCGGGACTGAATCTTTACGCCGGTTTCTGGGACATCTTTTGGGCGCAAGTTTTGCAGGGAGTTTCTTTGAGCTTTCTCTTCATTCCCCTGATGGCGCTGGCGATGGCGCGAATTCAGCCGGAAAAGATGGGGAACGCGACCAGCATTTTCAACCTGATGAGAAATATCGGCGGCAGCGTCGGCATCGCGATCATGACCACATTCCTCGCGCGACGCACGCAGGTTCATCAGAGCCATCTGGTTGCGAAAATAACTCCGGGCGGCGGTGAAACATTCCAGATGTTGCAGGGGCTGAAAGCGAATTTCTTCGCGCACGGCACGGACGCGGCCACGGCTTCGCGCAAAGCGATCGCAGCCGTTTACGGAATGGTGCAGCAACACGCTGCAATGCTTGCTTTCGTGGAAGCTTTTTGGGTGATGGGCGTGGTTTTCCTGCTGATGGTGCCGTTCTTACCCCTGTTGCAATTTTCCAAGCCGGAGCGATCAAAACACACGACAAGCGTGCCGAGTGTACCCTCTACATTCAATCCTGCCGAAGAGTGGCCTGAACTGGTTAAGTCCGCAGAAGCTGAAGAAGATCATCACTTGGTTTTGCACTGAGACATCTGCCGGGATGGGCGATTGCGTTGCCATCATGGCCAAATTTCAGCCGAAACCCTCCAGGAACTCCGCACCATTCCGTGGCGTGAGCGTGTGGTAGAGTATTGCCCACCCCAACTGGTCCTCGTGCCGGTTGATTCCGCAGCATTTCATTGCCGAAGGAGTAACCCATGACGACTCTCCGCGAAGTTTTGAAGGACCGCAAAGTTTATTCCGTGGAAGCCACACGCACGGTTCTCGAAGCCGCGCGTTACATGATGGAACACAACATCGGCGCTCTGCCTGTGCTGCGCAACGGAGAACTGGCCGGAATTCTTTCGGAGCGGGACATCATGAACCGCGTCGTGGCCGTGGGACGCACGCCTGGAACGACGGCTGTATCCGAAGTCATGACGGCGAATCCGCGAGCTGTGCCCGCCGATGAAACGATCGAAGAATGCCTCTTCATCATGCGCGAATTCGGAATTCGTCATCTTCCCATCGTCGACGGCAAGCACGTCAAAGGTCTGGTTTCGCTGCGAGACGTGCTGATGCAGCATGCGGCCGAGTTGGACCGCGAAGCTCGCCGCGTAGCGTCGTAGCCACCATCGCTTGCGCACCTTAGAAAATTTCTGAGGTTTTCTCGGTGCTGGAACGGCAGATTCCTCGTTGGGCGCTCCTCGGACTGACAAACTTGAGTGGAAGCTCGGACTTCGTTTTACTCGATCCCGAGCTCCGGCAGGACTCTCCCTCGTTTTGCCTGCCCGGATGACGACGGTCCGCTGCGGGACGCGAAGATCGACCTAGTTGGTGGGTGGGGCCGTGACCGTGAGGCTGACGGTTGGACCGGAACTCGTTGTGGATCCCGTGTTACTGGAGACAACGCCGTTGGTGTCCACTCCGACGATTGCGAACGTGTAGGAGTTCGCTGGAGTCACTCCGTTGGGCGTCGTTGTGGAGACGGTGCTATTTGTGTTGCTGCAGGCGGGCAACATAAGCAACGCGCCGCCCAAGACAAACAGGGCGATCACGCCCCAGACTTTTCTCGACTTGCCCTTACTTACAGCTGCGCCCATGCCAACGAATCCAAGCAGCGGAATGGACAACCACAGAGCATAGAAACTACGCGGGTTTGCCGCGGCGCCCGTAGACACGGGACCAAATGTGCTGATGGTCAACGTCGAGGTTGCGGTCGAGTTGCCCGTTAGCGTCAAGCCCTTCTGGCCCGATGGATAGGAGAACGAGCACACCGGCGCAATCGTGACCAGGGGCGAGATCGAACTGCAATAGAGCGTGATGTATCCGTTCGTGGGCGTGGCATAACCGCCTTCTGGATTTACGCTGATCACGCCCTCGGCGCCTGTGCCCGCCACTACGCTGCTGGGCGAAATCACACTTTGGACCGTGATTGTGAACTGCGGCACGACCGACAAGACGGTGACAAGTTGCGTTTGCGATTGCGTGCCCGTCGCGTCCGTCCCGGTGATCGTGACGGTGTAACCAATTGTCGATGTGCTGCCGGTTGTCGTGATCGTAGCGGCTGCGCCACCTGCTGCGGACAGTGACGCGGGGCTGACAACACAGGTTGGAATGTCATCTGGCGGTAGCGGCACCGGTGGCGTGACCGTGCAGCTGAGGGCGACGGGTCCCGTGAATCCAGCGTTCGTCGTCACCGTGATGTTCGACGCGGTTGTGCCCCCGGGGAAATCGCCTGCGGATCAAACGCTGCCGCAGTCAGTGTGAAATCAGCCTGAGCCGATGCCGGCACGACAAGGAGTCCTGCCAGAAGGCACAGGATCAAAACGCTGGCGCGTCCGGATGGGAATTTCAATTTGGAGGCAGACCCCTCGGATTTCAGCATGAGCAGGTTCGGTTTCAAGTACGTTCGATTCCTGGGACTACAAAAAAGCTGCCCGCACACGCCGGCAAGTCTCGCGAAGTATCACAAGAAACAGGTCGATCACGCTCAACACTGGGCGGTGCGGTTCATTTTAGTGCAAAAACAACTCAACGCCCTTGATGCCAGGGTCGATCGCAAACATTCCCCGAGGAAACTTTCATACTACCATGCAGAATTTGGACGGATCGAATGCCCCACTGGAGCAGAGGGAAGCACAGCAACTAAGGCACGGTCACGATCACGCCAGTGCACGGTTTCGAGCCATTACTGCGATAGCTGTGCTGCACCGCCGAATCGAAGTAGATCGCGTCTTCGGGATCAAGAACATATTCTTCGCTGCCAATGCGAATGGTGAGCGATCCCTTGATCAGATACAAGAATTCGACACCCGCATGCTGGTGAGGCTTGAGCTTTTCCACCGGCACTTCTTGAAAATCAGCGGCGAAAGCGCTCAGCTTCCGCTCTGTCGCACGATAGTCAAGGCATTCGAAAAAGTATTGGACATCCGTGGTTCCAGGGCGTTCGGGAAAACGGACGCGTTCGCCGCGTCGTACGACGCTTACGACACGACGCTTTCGCTCGTCGGTAAAGAAGTAGTCGAGCCCCACACCGAACACCAGTGCGATGCGGAGCAACGTTGGAAGGGTGGGGAAGAGTTTTCCCCGTTCCAGTTTCGAGAGAAGGGCGGCGGAGAGTCCAGTGTGCTTGCCCAGTTCCACCAAACCCATGCTCTTGCGCAGGCGCAGAGTCCGCAGTTTTTCACCAATCGAGTAACGCCCCAAGCCGTCTGTGATGGTGCTACTAATGCCAGCCATATTTCACAATAATAAAATATATATTCTTAATAGTAAATATAAAAAATGGACGGGTGGTTAAGGCACAGGCTGACGCTGACCCCGCACCTCCAGGGTTACTGCTTCTTCTTGAAAAGCCCCATCACATTGTCGACGGGATTTGGCTGTTTCGAATTGCCCTTCCCGCTAAGGGCGTTTTGGAGGAATCCAGTTGCCAGTCCCTTCACGTCGGGCGTGAATTTCGGATCGGATGTGGTGCCCTGGACTCCAAAAGGAATGCCCATTCCACCGACGTCGGCCTTCATTTTGAAAGCCAGTTCGTTGGATGGACTCACTCTGCCGTCTCCGGTGAGAACGCCGATCGCCGGAACGGTGAGGTTGATGTTGCTGGCTTGAGTACCTTCAGGTGCCAGGCGGACGTCAGAACTAAAATTCTGAATGCTGGTGTCGTTCCCCGTGTTCTTTCCCGAGAGCGCCGAGATGGCGGCCATCTTCGAACCCAGATTGAAATTAGCCAACGTGGTGTTTTGAAGTTTTACGCTCCCGGTCGTTACTAATTTGTCAACTGGGCCTACGCTGGATGTCGTGAGATTCAGGTCCCCGCCTTTCAGCGTTGCCTTCGGAGGTAATACAACACCAACGGCAGGAAGCATGGCCTCGAGGTCGTCCACCGGCATGCTCTGTCCGTTCAGTTTCAGATTTACAGTCGTGACTTTTCCGTGAGCGTCATAAGAGCCGGTCAGATGCGCGACAGCCTTGCCCATCGAGACATCTCCTTGCGCCAGTTCGCCTGTCTCCTTTTCCAGATTATGAACGACAGCAAAGGTCAGATCGACTTCGCGTCCTGCGGGCGAACCCTTCTGAACGACCTGCAATCCGCTCACTTTCAGCTTGCCATTGATCTTGGCGTTGTGACCGTCGGACGTGAGACTTCCATCCAGATCGGCGATGCCGGCAATACCGGCTGCCGGATCAATAAACCCGGACGCAGCCAAGTTCATTTTCTGTACCGAGATTTTCGAATCGAGGGGTGTCAGTGCAGCGTCCGTGGCATTGATCGGGCCTGCGTTGCCTGTCAGTTTCATGCTTCCGCCGGCCGGAAGGTTTGCGCTCATCTCGAATGGGAATGATGACGCGAAGGAGAAGTTTTTAACTTCGATATTAACTTTATCGTAAACACGCGGTTTGGCCCCAACTCCCGCCTGCGAAACCGTCAGGCGTCCGTCGGTCACGCTCAACTTGGCGACGGAGAGATTCGGATTGCTGTTCCCGGCCGGCTGAGCAGGAGTCGAAGACGGGGTCTGCGCCGGGGCAGATTGAGTTGCCGGCTTCGGAGCGGAGGTGTTATTCCCACCGAGGCTGGAGAAATTCCACTTCTCGCCATTCTCGGACTTCACCAGGCTGATTTCCGGCTCGTTCAACGTCAGTTCGGTGACATTCAACGTCTTCGAGAAAATCAGCGGAACCATCTCGACGCCAACCTTTAGAGACTTCGCCTGAACAAAGGGCGATTTGCTGAATTGCGGATCGTCTGCGATGGAAATGTTGTCGGCGCCGACGCTGCCCGACATCAGCGATAGGGTCAGATTCCCCACTGTCACTTGCCGTCCGAGTGCGCCGGTCAGTTCCGATTCCAGCCTTGGCTTGAACGTGTTCGCATCGATAAGGAAGGGAATCGCGATCACTGCGACGATCAACACCACGAGAATAATGCCTACGATTTTCAGCAAACGTTTCATGAGGTCCACCTCCTGCCGGAATGGCAAAACTGCGGTTGTTTTGAAGGAGATCTTGCGGTCGACGTAAGTGTAACACCGGGAATCCTGTAGTCATTAGGGCGAAAAATCCGGGGGCGGAGGGGCTGCCTGTTCGGGCTCGGAACATATTCGGGCCGCAGCCTCCCCTCGGCCTTGGTATCGTCTTGTCGCCCCATGCAAAGCAGCACTTGGCCTCGTGTGAAAGTGGAGACAGGGCGGGGTGTGGAGTCGATCATTTGGACGAGATTGAGATGACATTTTCCGGCAAAGAGATGGTGCTCAGGTGATTCGTTTGAGCGTTCCTCAGGTACGCACCGGCGCATTCATTTGAGTTCAAAGTGCCCGCAGTGCCGGCGCCTTAAAGGACTCAGCAACGCGTGATTTGCTCTCGGGATGACTACCGGCAGAAATAAAACGAAACATCGCGACGTGATTCGAACGCTTGACACTCGTATTACTCTCTGCTGTAGTGTCCGCCAGCGTTCGCTGAAAATTCTGCGGACGAGGCGAGCTCACAAATACCCCCCAAATTTATTCCGGAGCTACCGTTTCCGGTGCAAGGCCCCGCATGGTGACGATTCGTGATGTGGCGAAGGAGAGCGGGTTTTCTTCGACCACGGTGTCGATTGTGCTGAATAACGCGCCTCTGGCGCGCTACATTCCGGCCGTAACCAAGAAGCGAATCGAGCGCGCCGCTGAAAAGTTGGGATATCGCCCCAACCAGTTTGCCCGCTCTCTGCGCAGCAAACGCAGCCATACCGTTGGCGTCATGGTCTTCGACATGACCGATCCCTTTTGCACCCTGATTCTGCGGGGAATCGAGAACACCCTGTACCAGTCTTCGTACCTGCCGATCTTGACGGACGTGCATAACGAGGGCAGCCGCTTCGAACGATACCTGGAAATGCTGCTGGACCGGCGCGTGGAAGCGCTGATCGTGATCGCGAATTGGCTGTTTCTCGATATCAATCTGCTCGCCGATCTGGAGAAGAGCAGCATTCCAACGGCGATGATCGGATGCGAACTGAAGACTGATTCCATCAGTTCGGTGATTGTCGATAATGAAGTGGGCGGACACTTTGCACTTGAGCACCTGCACTCGCTTGGTCATCGCAAAGTCGCGATCATCCGAGGCCCCAAGGCGTTGACAGACAGCTCCCCGCGCTGGCGCGGGATTCGGAATTGCGCGAAACAGTACGGTCTCGAATTGGACGCGCGCCTGATCGTCGATATGCCGGAGTCGCGCGATCCGCTGTCGAGTTTTGAATGGGGCTACAAGTTGACCGAAGAGTTGGTCCGTCAGAAACGTCTGTTTAGTGCACTGCTGGCGTTCGATGATATGAGCGCCTTTGGCGCGATACGGGCGCTGAACAAGGCTGGGGTAAAGGTGCCCGAGCAGTGTTCGGTCATCGGCTTCGATGACGTTGCAACTTCGGCGATCTATTCGCCGTCCCTGACGACCGTGCGGCAGCCGATGGAGGCAATGGGTGCCTCGGCGGTCGGAATCGTCGTTGACGGAATCAACGCGGTGCTGGAAAAACGCGAAATTGCGGCCACTCACCGAAAGGTGGCACCGGAGTTGGTTGTCCGCGAATCCACCAGGAGTATTTCTTAGGAACGATCCCACATCGATGTGGGATGTGCGGCCTCGGCGGGTATCCCCGAACCACGCAGTCAGACGTTTTTTCTTGACAGACGATATCGTAAAAACGCACTATTCATACGTTTTAATAGTCCCCTTCAAGGTTTCAACCTGTCTGAATCAGCACGATTCGTTCCGGCAGAAATGAGTGAGGGGCCAAGCCTAGAGTGAAGAGCAACGGCAGCTGAATGCGTGCGAAAAGCGTGTGCACAACCGGAGAGGGCGCAATCATGATGAGTAGAAATGCGATGTTGAAGGTACTGGGAAAATCTCTTTCATTTGTTTTTCTAGGTTTGTGCGCGGCTTCTCTCGCGTTTGCCCAGGCCGGACGCGGCAGCATCAGCGGTCTGGTGACGGACCCGGGCGGGGCACTCGTGCAAGGAGCGCAAGTCGAATTGCGGAGCCCGGACACGGGCGTCACTCAACACACGGTTACATCCTCGGCGGGGCTCTACACGTTCATTTCGCTCATTCCCGGAACCTACCAGGTTTCCGCCACTCAGACGGGATTCAAGAAGGCGACTCTTAGCAAGATCACAGTCAACGTCGATCAGGTGACGGAAGTGAATGTCACCCTGGAAGTTGGCGCTTCAACGGAGACAGTCACAGTAACCGAAGGGGCGGAACTGGTTGAGCCCAGCAACTCTACCGTCGGCACGCTGATCCCCGCTGAAGCGATAGACCGCGTGCCGTTGCTCTATCGCAACGTTTTCGATCTGATCCAACTGAGTGCGGGAGTAACTCCACCCAACGGTTCTCCGAACTCAAGCGACTCGATGCAGTCAGTTCAGAACATCTCGGTCGGACGACCGGGTGTCGACGTATCCTCCTCCACGATCAATGGTTCAATCGTCGGCTCGGTCTACTACATGCTCGACGGCAGCCCGATCGGAATTGCTGAAAATAATTCCGCTGCGATCATTCCTGCCATGAATATCCCGGAGGATGGAGTGCAGGAGGTTCGCGTCGAGACGCAGAATACTCCAGCCACTTACCAGAGCGGAGCTGCTGGTGTCATCAGCCTTGTGAGCAAATCGGGCACGAACAAGTTTCACGGTGACGTCTTTGGCGTATTCCGGCCTGACATTTTGTCGGCTAACGACTACTTCAACAAGCAATCCGAGGCGTCAAGCGGACAAAGCAATAGTCCACCCTCGTTCCATCGATACCAGGAAGGCGGAGCCGTCGGCGGGCCCATCATCAAGGACAAATTGTTCTTCTTTGCCGATTACGAGGACACACAGCAGCAGCAGTTTGAGGGCATCAAGAACTATACGGTTCCAACCAGCGCCGAACGGCTCGGGGATTTTTCGCAGATGGGCTTCACTATTTACGATCCGACCCAGCCGGATGTTCCGTGCCCCCCATCTGCAAATCAGCCGCCAAATACTAACTGCCGCCAGGCGTTTCCCGGCAATATCATTCCCAACCCGAATCCGATCGGCTTGCTGTATCTGTCGAAAATGCCGAAGTGTAATATCCCGACTCCGACGACGTGTGACTCGGCGACCAGCGATGTCAGCCCGAACTTCGGAATGCCCGGTCTGGACCCCTTCCATGCCCACAGGTTTGATGCCAGGCTCGATTGGAACAAGAGCGACCGGCAGCGCATCTTCGGCAGATTTTCCTATGACAAACTGGTCTTTTCCACCGCCAATGTGTTTCCTAGCGGATGGGACCCCGATTACGCTCAGAACGTGACGAACGGCCGTAATATTTTGGTGGCCGACGATCTAACCCTGAACCCCACTACAGTCTTGAATTTGCGCTATTCGTTTACGCGGCACTTTGAGAATCAGGGCGGACCACCGTCGTATCTGAACAACAATATCTCGGACCAAGGATTTCCCGCCTCATTGGCTTCAGAAGTTGTTTTCAAGCAACTGCCCTTCATCCTCTTTGACGATGTGGGAGGAGGCGTAGGCGGCACTGCTGACTACAATAACTTCGTCTATGCCAGCGAGAACAGCGATCTGAACGCCACGGTCACGAAGATCAGGGGCAAGCACGAAATCTCAGTTGGTTTCGAGTGGATGAAGCGTTACCTCAACGTAGGCCAGCCGCCAGCAGCGGCGGGCGCGTACGGATTCGATGTCAGCGCTACCGATCAAACGGTCGCCAGTGTCTCAGGCGGAAGTGATTTCGCTTCTCTCCTGATCGGCATGGGAAGCCAGCCCGGCACTGAGAGTAATCAGGGCAACTATCCCAGTTTCACAAAAGACATCTTCGCTGCCGAGTCCAACCCGTACTATGCGGCTTTTGTTGAGGATACCTATCATCCTTCGAAGTCTCTTACGATCACTGCCGGACTACGCTGGGATATTTTCGGAGGCCGTAACGAGCGTTTCAACCGGCAGGAGTACTTCAATCCGAACGCCACCAACACAGTGAATGGCGTCGCTTATACGGGAGCGGAAGTTTACGTCAACGGGAGCAATCGCTCTCCGTATACGACCAATATGCACGATTTCGGGCCTCGCTTGGGTTTCGCCTGGCAACCGGTCAACCGCCTTGTCCTTCGTGGCGGAGCAGGCTTCTATTACGGTCCAACCACGCACAACGTCGCCAGCGCGGGAAACAACAGCGACGGATTCTCTTCAGGTACCACCTGGAATTCGACCTGCAGCAATGCTGATGGAAATACGGTCTTCAACACTGGAACCGGTACATGCGTGGCTGGTCAGGCGGATAATTTCACCGGACCTTATTCTTTGAGTAACCCGTTTCCCAACGGGGTGATTCCTGTGTTCACGACTGCTCCTCCGGGATTGGCTAACAACCTGGGCACCGCATTGAACACGGTGCTCCGCTCGCAACGCACTCCGACCATCTACAACTTCAATTTCGCGGTTGAGTACGAGCTACCGCACCAGATCGTGGTGACCGCCGGATATGTCGGCAGCCGGGGGCTTTTCCTTCCTTTCAGCAGTGTTGATCTAAACCAGCTCGATATTCAAACCATTGCGAAGTACGGTGCTTCACTATGCGTCTATAACAATCCGGCGTGCGTGAATGTGCCGAACATATGGAATCCGATTCTGCCCGCCACCAATCAGTGGGCAGGTTCGCCTACGGTTCCTTTATATGTGTCACTCCAGCAGTACCCGCAGTTCGGCAATGGCGGCTTCGGCAACGGCGTAGGCATCCACGGATATCCCGCCGGAGACTCCGAGTACAGCTCTCTCCAGACCAAAGTGCAGAAGAGGCTCACCGACCACTTCACTACACTCGCCACCTTCACCTGGGGAAAAATCATGACGGACGACGGAAACCCGCCGCTGGGTTTCGTCGGGACACATAATGGTTCGGCTCAGGACTGGAGAAACCTCAACCTCGAACATTCAGTCAGTCCCCAGGACGTGAAGTATCAGTTCACGGGGGAAGCGTCGTACGATTTACCAGTGGGGAAGGGCAGAGCGGTCAACCTTCATGGAATCGCCAACGCAGCTCTGGGGGGGTGGACCGTCAACGCAATAGGGTATCTGAGCACGGGTGTCCCGATTGCTTCGCCGGGCTCGGGTATTGGCCAGGGATACTTCGGGCAGCGTGCCGATCTCACGTGCGATCCATCTTCTGGAGCTCCGCACACACCGGCGGCATGGTTCAATCCCACTTGCTTCTCTGTTCCCGCCAGCCCATTCGTTGCCGGAACGGCACCTGCCTATCTTGATCACGTTCGGACAAAGGGAGCGCGCGACCTCGATCTTTCCATTTACAAGAACTTCACCTTCGGGGAGTCGAAAGCACTGCGTTTTGACGTGTCCGCTTACAACACAACCAACACGCCGCAATTCGGATACCCGAGCGTGCCAAGTGTCACGGACACCATTCAACAGAATCTCCAATTCGGATTGATCACCAACACAATCAATACCCCGCGCCAATTCCAGTTCGGAGCGCGCTTCAGCTTCTAGGCAGATTCACGTTAACGAAAGGAAGCCCGGCCTCACTTGAGGTCGGGTTTCGTTCTTTGAAAATGAGGCAGTTTGCCGGGGGGAGATCCCTCGGCCCGCTGGTAAAAACGCCGGCACATCGGGATGACGCCTTGTGAAACTTAGGGCTACAGACTAGCTTCCGGCCCCAACGGTAGTTTTTGCGCTAACCGCTTCCAGCGCGCGGTCTAAATCCGCGATGAGGTCCTCGGCGTTTTCGATCCCCACTGACAGCCGAACCATTTGCTCAGTAACGCCCATCTCGGCGCGCTGTTCGGCCGAGATCATTGCGTGTGAGGTCAACACTGGGATCGACACCAGGGACTCGACGCCTCCAAGACTGGTTGCCAGCGTGAAGAGGCGCATGGCTTCACTCACGCGGCGGGCGTCGTCGCCGGAGCCATCGACTTCGAACGTCACCATTCCGCTTCCGCCCTTCATTTGTTCACGAGCGACCGTATATTGCGGATGGCTCTTCAGAAACGGATAGTGCACGCGCCGAACCTTGGCGTGTTGCTCAAGGAATTCGGCCACGCGCTGGGCATTTTCATTCTGACGGGCAACCCGCACGGCGACGGTTTTCATGCCGCGCAATAAGAGAAACGCTGCGTGAGGGTCCATGCAATTGCCGAGCGTTGTTCGTGTTTCGTGGATTTGGTCGATCAACTCCCGGCGCCCCGCTACAACTCCACACGTCAGGTCCGCATGACCGCTCAGGTATTTGGTGCCTGAGTGCATCACCAGATCGATCCCGTATTCCGCGGGATGCTGGTTGATCGGGCTCCCAAACGTGCTGTCTATAAGGCTGACCAGGCCGTGCTCCTTGGCCAGAGCTGCGGTTTTCTTGAAATCAACGATATGAAGTGAGGGGTTGGTCGGCGATTCCAGGCATAGCATTTTCGTATTCGGCCGGATCGCTGTCGCGTACTGTTCGTAGTCAGTCGTATCGACAAATGTCGTCTCGATGCCCATCTTTGGAAGCCACTGCGCGAGAAACTTCATGACGCCGCCATAAATGTCGCGCTGCGCCACGATATGGTCGCCTGCGTTCAGAAGAGCAAGAATCGTCGTTGTAATCGCACCCATGCCCGATGCGAACGTCCTGGCTGCTTCGGTGCCCTCGAGAGCGGCGACAGTCTGCTCAGCTGCCGTGATGGTCGGATTTCCCCACCGCGTGTAATAGTGGTCGGTGGTGGTGACACGAATCTGTTCTTCGTTGTCCGTGACTTGGAATGTCGAAGTCTGATAGATCGGCGCCACGACGGGGCCGTTCTTCTTCTGCAGGTTGGACGAACCGTGAACGGCGGCAGTTTCGGGGCGGCGATTGCGCGGTTTCATGACTTCCTCACGATCAGACTAACGGGAGTGATTTCGTCCGGCAAGCAAAAGCTGGGCGCGGCACCGTTTATAATGCCGAGTTCACACGCTATGGACCTCGGTCTGAAAAACCGTGTCGCACTGGTCGCCGCGTCCAGTCAAGGGCTGGGGCTCGCCACCGCCGAAGCATTCGCGGCTGAGGGCTGCCGAATTGCTCTCTGTGCACGCAACGAAAAAGCACTGGCCGCCGTCACCGAAAAGCTGGAGAAAACATACAAGACTGAGTCTTTTTTCGAGGCATTCGATGTGACGGACCCCGCGGCCGTAGGTCGTTTTGTGGCCGCCGTCGCCAACAAGTTCGGAAGCGTGGATATTTGCGTCACCAATGCAGGCGGGCCCCCTGCCAAGGGATTCCTCGCCGCGTCGCTCGAAGATTGGGATCGAGCCATCGCCGCCAATTTTCTGAGCACCGTCTACTTCGCGCGCGAAGTCATCCCCCATATGCAGAAGAAGCATTGGGGACGCCTCATCACCATTACCTCGATTACTACGAAGCAGCCTGTAACCGACCTCGTTCTCTCGAATGCGGTTCGCGCAGCCGTGGTTGGACTGGTCAAGAGTCTCGCGAACGAATTTGGAAAAGACGGGATCCTGGTTAATAACGTCGGCCCCGGCTTCACCGCAACCGATCGCTTGAAAGAGTTGGCTCGGGCCCGTTCGGCGGCTTCGGGAAAAAGTGAGCAGGAGATTTTCGAGTCGTGGGTCGCGGATGCGCCGCTGAAGCGACTCGGCGACCCGCGGGAGCTGGCAGAGACGATCGTCTGGCTCGCCTCGGAGCGCGCGTCGTACATCACCGGTCAGACCGTGCTCGTCGACGGGGGTATGTATAAAGGATTGTGAAGATCAAGTGCTGCGCCAGAGCGTGCTGTTAGGAAATCGAGCTGAGAGTCGAAGGGAGTTTCATGCGATCTATAGCTTCACGAATGTCGGTCATGAGCGGAGAAGGCGCTCTCTCCGTCTTTGCCCGCGCCAAAGAACTGGAGGCGCAGGGCCGCTCTATCATCCATTTGGAACTCGGCGAGCCGGACTTTCACCCGGGGAAGTCCGTGATCGATTCCTTGAAGGCAGCCGTTGCGGAGGGTAAAGATAGGTACTGCGCCGTCATCGGTGTTCCTGAGTTGCGCGACGAGATTTCTACGTATCTCGACAAGACGCGCAGCATTAAAGTTTCTCCGGCGAACATCGTCATCGCACCCGGATGCAAGATAGCATTGTTCCAGTCGATGATGGCGTTACTTGAACCGGGAGATGAGGTTCTCTACCCAGACCCCGGGTTTCCGGGGTATCCGTCGATCACGCTTGGACTTGGTGCTGTGCCTGTGCCTTTCACGCTCTCGGCGCGCAACCAGTTTCAACCCGATTTGAAAGAGATTGCTGCGAAGATCACGCCGCGTACGCGAATGCTGCTGACGAATTCTCCGGGCAATCCCACCGGTACCGTTTACACCGACGCCGTGCAGAAAGGCCTCGCCGAACTCGCGGTCAAGCACGACCTGTGGGTACTCTCCGACGAGATCTACGCTCGCATTATTTACGGTGGCGAATATTTATCGATGCTGCGTTATCCCGGAATGGCCGAGCGCACACTCATCATCGACGGATTCTCCAAGAGTTTTGCCATGACGGGATGGAGGCTCGGATACACCGTGGCTCCGCCGGAGGTGGTTCCGGCACTCGCCATGATGGCGGTCAACACGTATACCTGCGTCGCTGAATTCACGCAATACGCTGCCATCGACGCACTGCGCGACCGGGAGAACAACACGCCGCGCATGGTGGGCGAGTTCTCGCGCCGCCGCGAACAATTTGCCCGCGACCTCAACCGCGTTCCCGGGTTCCGTTGCCTTCCACCCGAGGGCGCGTTTTACGCGTGGGTCGGCATCACCGGAACCGGAATTTCGGCTGAGGAGCTATGCCGCATTCTGCTTGAAGACGCGGGCGTTGCCGCGATTCCGGGTGCCGCTTTCGGCCCGTCCGGCAAGGAGTTCATCCGATTCTCGTTCGCCTCGTCGATGGAGACCCTACGGGAAGCCGTCGAGCGTATTGAGAAAGTGTCGTCTGCGTGGCAAGGTACAGCCGCCGTTCGCTGAAGAAAATTACCAGATTTGCAATTCTCGTTTCGAGGCACGTCCATGCGATTTGCGATCCGAATTGCCTTTGTCATTGCCGCCAGCGGTTTGTGCGCAGCTCAGGCGCGGCCATTTCCCGGTCCGGACGTTCAACAAATCTACCAGCGACTGTTGCCGCAGATCGAGAAGATCCCGGCATTCGACCATCATGCCCATCCTGGATATGCGGACGATCCGGATGTTGACGCGATGGCGGCTCCGCCGAATGCCAGCGAAGCGTTACGTACGCGAGACGATAATCCGGAACTTGCCGCCGCTGCGAAGGCGCTGTTCGGGTATCCGTACAACGATCTGTCCCCAGAGCATGCAAAGTGGTTGCTCGACAAGAAGAGCACGTTGAAGAATGAACTGAAGGGAAGCGCGTATTTCAACTCGATCCTCGACAAGATCAACATTGAAAGTTCGGTTGCAAACCGCGCCATGATGCCCGATTATCTCGATGCGAAACGCTTTCCCTGGGTGTTTTTTGCAGATTCGTTCATGTGGCCCTTCAACAACGAACGCGAAACGGCGCGTAATTCCGATGAAGGCGTCTACATTCCGCTGCAGGAGAAGATGCTGCATCGCTGGATGCAGCAGGAAAACGTCAGCAAACTGCCGTCGAGCTTTGCCGAGTATTTGAAGTTCATCAGCCAAACGCTGGAGGACAACTCCAAGCGCGGTGGCATCGCTATGAAGTTTGAAGTTGCGTATTTCCGTCCAACGACGTTTGGCGACCCGTCGCGCCAGACCGTGGAAGATATCTATCAACGCTTCGCAGCCGGCGGAATTCCTACTGAAAAGGAATACCGTACTTTTCAGGACTATATTTTCCGCTTTCTGGTGTTGGAGGGTGGGCGGTTGCATCTGCCGGTACATATTCACACGGCGGTGGGTATTGGCGACTACTTCAACCTTTCGCAGAGCAACATCATGAATCTGGAAACGGTGCTCCGCGACCCTCGCTATGCCTCCACGATCTTTGTGATGATTCATGGCGGATATCCGTTGGAGCGCGAAGCAATTTGGCTTGCCGCGATGAAAAACGTCTATTTGGATTCTTCGTTTGGCGAGCTCGCGCAATATCCGTCGGCGTTCAAAGAAACTTTGAAGATGTGGCTCGAAACTTTTCCCGACAAGATTACCTTTGGCACGGACTGTTTCCCTTACAATCAAGTGCTGGGAGCCGAAGAAAGCTACTGGTTGGGCGTTCAATCGGCTCGCACAGCGCTGGCCGCGGCATTGGCCGAGATGGTTTCGGAGGGAGAAGTCACCGAACCCCGAGCTTTGGAACTTGCCCACGCGTACTTGCACGATACCGCTGTGAAACTGTACGGAGGCCGAGTGCACTAATCCCCCGCGCAACGAAGATTCCGAAGGAGACTCATGGGCAAAGGATACTGGATTACTTTTTACCATCACGTCGGCAATCCAGCCGTTTTAGGGGAATACACAAAACTTGCGACGCCGGTAGTGCAATCTCACGGAGGGCGTTTTCTTTCGCGAGGCATGCCGGTGAAAACTTACGAGGCGGGGTTGCAAGAGCGTTCCGTTGTGGTTGAATTCGACAGCGTGAAGGATGCGATTGCCGCCTATGAAAGCCCCGAGTACAAGAAAGCAATCGAGGTTCTGGGAGAAGTTAAAAGGGATGTGCGCATCCTCGAGGGTATTTCGTAGCTGCTGAGCGTATTCGAGTGAAAAGACATGCCAAAATCTAAGAAGTCCAAGCCGAAAAAGAAAGAGAAATCCGCTAGTCGTCCTGCCAAGAAAGCTCGCGGGTCATCGCGTCCGGTTTCTCACACAACACCCGAAACAGTGCCGCTGCAATACATCCCATGGCACACCATCCCGCTCGAGGACTTGAACCCGCTTTTCCAGCGCCAGTTTGTGGTTGGCCAGGAAATCATGCTGGCCCGGGTGCTCTTGAAAAAAGGATGCATTGTTCCGCTGCACAGCCACCACAACGAGCAACTCACGTACATCGTGGAGGGTGCCCTCAAGTTCTGGATTGATGGCAAAGAGATCACGGTCCACGCCGGCGAGGTCTTGTGCATTCCGGCGAACATGCCACACAAGGCGGAGGCGATGGAAGACACGGTTGACCTCGACATCTTCACGCCGCCGCGGGCCGACTGGATCAACAAAACCGACAAATATCTGCGGGAAGAGAAATAACTCGAAATCATGCCTTCCGTTTCCACATCCGCGCCAGGGGTGCGTCAGTCAAGCTATCGATTTCGATGCATCGCATGTGGCGATTCGAGCGGGACGGCCGCGCAGAATTTTCGCTGCGCTCACTGCGGGGATCTTCTCGAGATTACATATCCTGACTGGAAGGGATCGGCGCCTGATCCGACGCAACTGAAAAACGAGTGGCGCAATCGCCGCCTGTCTCCCAATCCGGTGGATCTAAGCGGAGTCTGGCGTTTCCGTGATCTGCTGCCAGCGCTGGATGGCGACCAACAAGCGATCACTCTGCGGGAGGGCAACACGCCCCTCTATGAACTTCCCCGGTGTTCGCGCATCACGGGCGTTCCGCGCCTGTTTGGCAAGCATCAAGGAATGAATCCAACGGGCTCATTCAAAGATGCTGGAATGACCGTCGCCGCTACCTTTGCCCGCCGCGCTGGATTCACCTGGGTCGCTTGTGCCTCAACGGGGAATACTTCGGCCTCGATGGCTGCCTACGCCGCCCGCGGCGGGATGCGCAGTCTTGTTCTTGTTCCGGATGGCAAGATTTCCTGGAGCAAGCTTTCGCAGGCGCTCGACTATGGTGCGGTCACCTGTCAGTTGCGTACCGACTTCGATGGATGCCTGCAACTACTCCAGCAACTCGTCTTGCGGGCGCCCGTCTATCAACTCAACTCGATCAACCCGTTTCGCCTTGAAGGCCAGAAGACGCTCGTGCTCGAATTGCTCGAACAACTCGACTGGCAAGTGCCCGACCATATTATTGTTCCTGGCGGAAATCTGGGAAACAGTTCCGCCATTGGAAAGGCGCTGGCCGAGATGCGGGAGTTGGGGTTGATCCCGCGCATGCCGAAGCTCTCCGTCATACAGGCCGAAGGAGCAAATGCGCTCGTGCGCACTCTCCGCGAAGCCGCCGGGAAGCGATTGATCAGCGTTCCCGCGGAGACTCGGGCGACCGCGATCCGCATCGGTAATCCGGCGTCGTGGAAGAAAGCGGTTCACGTCCTTGAAGCCACCGAGGGCGTTTGCGAACAGGTGACGGAACGTGAGATCGCTCAAGCCAAGGCAGAGATCGGCGCCGAAGGTATTGGGTGCGAGCCCGCATCGGCTGTCACGCTCGCCGGATTGAAAAAACTAATAAATCAGGGATTTGTGAAGCCCGACGAAACTGTGGTTTTGGTTCTTACGGGAAACTTGTTGAAGGACCCCGACTTCACCATCGACTTCCATCGCGGGGAGATGTTCAAAGACGAAGATGCTTCGATGAAATCTCTACGGCACCCGCCAATCGTGCTCGATGCCAGTCTGGACGCGGTTCTGAAGACACTGGAAGCGGCAGAAAAGGCGTAAGCGAGACCGATGACCACCAAGTCAAAAAGCTCGAAACCGGTGCCACTCCGTCTCTCGTTGCCCGCCACGTCAGCCAATTTGGGACCGGCGTTCGACGCCGCCGCTCTTGCGATGAATTTCCGCATCCGGATCAGCGCCTTGCCCGCCAGTAATTTTTCCATCGTCGCCACCGGACGCGATGAGGGCATCTGCGGCAACCTTGAAAATCATCTCATTGTTAAAACCTATCAAGAGGTGATGAGCGCGGCGCGACGCAAAGTGATCCCTCTTGCCCTTCGCATAGCCAACGATATTCCAATTGGTAAAGGATGTGGATCTTCAGCGGCAGCGCGCCTCGCGGGAATCGCGATGGCCGTACACTTCGGGCGGCTCCGCTGGAACGACGCGCAAATCATCGGTGAGGCTTCATTCCGCGAGCACCATCCCGATAACGCTTCGGCCTGTTGGCTCGGTGGCCTTACCGTCGCGCGCATGTCGAGCGAGACCGAGGCGCAGGTCGTATCGGTGCGACCGAAAGGGAAATGGCCTCTATTGCTCGCTATTCCTGACCACAGCCTTTCGACTGAAGAAGCCAGGCGCGTCCTGCCTGCACAGTATTCCCGTGCGGATGCGGTCACGAACATTCAGAACTCGATGCTGTTGCTCGCGGCGTTCACCCAAGGCCGCCCCGATCTTCTCCCTGCCGCACTTGAAGATCGCATTCACCAGCCATACCGTTCCGCACTCTGCCCGCTCTTGCCGTGTCTTCAAAAGCTGAAAGCGGATCGCGGAATTCTTGGCGCCGTCCTCAGCGGAGCGGGACCTTCTGTTCTGGTTTTCCTCGATCCAAGAGCATCGCTATCAAAAGTGCAGAAGTTGGTTGCCGCTCATCTCGCAAAGAGCGGGCTGATTGCGGAATTGCTTCCGACGTCCATCGCTATGCGCGGAGCGCGTTTCTAGGAAATTGTTCTCGCTCGGCGTATTTTCCCAAAGTGGTCCGAAGGCGGCGCGGAGCGGCGCTTTTGCGTTGCTTCAGCTGCTCTACCCCTCGATACTGTCGCGTGAGCGTCATCATGGCGATGGTCCGTTGGATCTTTTTCTCTCTACTTCTTATTTGCGTTTCCTGCGTCGTGCAATCGCAAGACTCGAAGCACATACCGCCCGGCAGGGTCCGCGCCGAGTCTGTCAGTCACGCTAACGAATGGTTCTATCGCGGACGCGCAATGCGCGGTCAACCCTCCGCCGAGCTTCGCCGGCGTGCCTACCAGAAAAAGTTGCAGATGCGCGCGCAACGCGCCACCCCGCAGGCTGCCGCGCAAACTTCTCTCTCTACCGGAACGTGGATTCCCCTCGGTCCAGTGCCATTGGCATCGGACGCGACGGGAACTGGAACGCAGGATTATCGCCAGGTCGCAGGACGGGCTACTGCCGTTGCAATTGATCCAGCAGACGCGAGCGGCAATACGGTTTACATCGGTGGCGCGCAGAGTGGCATTTGGAAGTCGATCAACGCAGCCAATGCAACTGCCAACAGCGTGACGTGGATTCCGCTCACTGATACGCAGCCAACGCTTTCTATCGGATCCATCGCGATCCAACCCGGCAATTCCGATCCTGCGAAGTCCGTAATCCTCACTGCAACGGGCGAAGCCGACAATTCGGGCGACTCGTATTTTGGACTAGGCATTCTGCGTTCGACCGACGCCGGCAACACATGGTCTCTCATTCCCACGGCCAACAACGGCGCGCTCTCGTTCAGCGGTCTCGGCGGGACGCGTATCGCTTTCAGCAGCGCGGTGAGTCAAACGAATACCGTCGTATCCGCCATGGCGACCACGTCGGAAGGATTGATCGATGGCGCTGTGACGGCCAATACAACTCGCGGGCTCTACACTTCACGAGACGCCGGACAAACCTGGACCTACGACGCGCTCGTCGATCAAGGGGGATCGACCGATGCGACCTCTGCAACGTCTGTGGTATACAACGCGGCAGCGGCGGAGTTTTTTGCCGCAGTTCGCTATCACGGGTTCTACGCATCGCCAGACGGTGTAACGTGGACTCGCCTCGCGAATCAGCCCGGTGGAACTGTGCTCGGAACGGCCGCCTGCCCAGCTCAGTCGACTTCGAACGATTACGCTTGTCCCATTTATCGCGGAGAGATCACGGTTGTCCCAGGCCGCAACGAAATGTACGCGTGGTACATCAGCCTTGGCGCGAACGGCACAGCGATCGACGGCGGAATCTGGATGAGCCTGAACGGCGGCGCGTCGTGGACCTCGATCTCCGATGCCTCCATCGTCAATTGCGGGGATGTTGAGGGCTGCGGTGTCGAACAGGCTGCGTACAACCTGGAACTGCTTGCTGTAACCAATGGCTCCGCAACGGACCTTTATGCGGGCACAATCAATCTCTACAAATGCTCCATCACAACAGCGAACCCGACTTGCGCGTCGGTTCCGTTCATGAATCTGACTCACGCTTATGGATGTGACCCGATCGCCGCGCCGGCACATGTTCATCCGAACCAGCATGCTATGGCTTCGATGATTCCGGCCATGGGCAGCGACTCCGGCAACGTCCTTCTCTATTTCGCGAATGATGGCGGCGTCTATCGAGCGCTCAACGGCGTTTCAGGGCTTGCTACAGGTTCGTGCGCTGGGACAAATCAGTTCGACGACCTCAACCAGAACCTTGGGCCGATGACGCAATTTGTGGCCTTCTCGCAACATCCCACCGACGCGAATACGATCCTCGGCGGCGCGCAGGGCAACGGATTTCCCGCCAGCAGTCAGGCGACAACCAATGCCAGTTGGATCAATGTTCTCGGCGGCGATGGCGGCATCAATGCGATTGATCCGACCGCGACATCAAACTGGTATGCGTCCAATCCCGACCTGCCTCCGAGCGGCCTGGGAATTCAACTCTGCTCGAGTGGAGCGAATTGCAACGACAGCAGTTTCGATTTCGTTGTCACGAGCAACTCGGTTGGGGGAGATGACGGTGGCTTCTACTCTCCTTTTGTTCTTGATCCCCACTCGTCAACTGCGATGGTCGTCGGGACTTGCCGTGTCTGGCGCGGCCCGCGAACCGGCGGAGTATTCACAGCGCTCAGTCCCAACTTCGATACCCTGGGGTCCGGCACCTGCTCAGGCAGCGAGATCAATCAAGTTCGCGCGCTCGCGACCGGGGGAAATACCGACAGCAACGGTTCGAGCATTATTTATGCGACCACTAACGGTCTTGGTCCCCTGGAAGGGCCGCTTAGCTCGCCCGCAGCCGGACGAGTATGGGTGACGACGTATGCATCGGGGGGCGTACCCGATTTCGAGGACGTGACGGGAAATGGTCCGCACGGCAACATCAATCCAAATCAATTCGCGATTTCGAGTGTTGCCACCGATCCATCCGACGCCACAGCCCATACTGCCTACGTGACAGTGATGGGATTCACGGGAGGCGCCGGCCACATCTGGAAGACGACCAACGCCGGCGCAACTTGGACCGATTTCACGGCGAATCTTCCCGACTCTCCGGCGAATGCCGTCGTTGTGTATCCGCCGTTGGGTCAGGTCTACGTCGCGACCGATGTCGGCGTATTCGGCAGTTCAACTTCCACTCCCGGCTGGACCGAACTCGGCCCGAATCCCACGACGAACCAGGCTGGATTTCTTCCCAACGTAGCAGTGACCGGGCTTGGCATCTTTGCCTCCGGCGGCCAGCAATTGTTGCGGGCATCGACGTATGGCCGCGGTATTTGGCAATTCAATTTGGTGATCACTCCGGACTTTCAGGTAGCGGTATCGAACTCGCCCATGACGATCTTTGCCGGCCAGAGCGCTGCTTTCAACGGGACCGTGACCGCTCAAAATGGATACGCAAACTCCGTTACCCTGAGTTGCATCCCGGGCACAACTGCGCCTCCGAACATATGCGCGGCCTCTCCTGCAAGCTTGGTGCCCGGATCGAAGAGTCCCTTCACAGTAAGTGTTGGTGGCCTGCCCGGCGACTATAGTTTCAGCATTCAGGGCGCTGGCTCTGACGTGAATCACATCACGCACTCGATTCCCGTGACCCTGCACCTTGTTAGTTTCGGCCTGACCAAGCCTTCGCCAGCGGCGGTTACCGTGCCTCGCGGGGAGACGTCGTTACCGGTGACCTTCCAGGTCACGGCCGCTGGATCGTTTAATTCGACGGTTACGGTTTCATGCACTACGGCGATTGTTGGTGCGACCTGTACCTTGGCTCCTGGGAACACGGTCAGTCCCACCGCATCGGTGCCCGTCAATATGACGGCTACGGTCGCGGTACCAGCCACCACCGCAGCTGGAAGCTACTCTACAACGCTGCAGGCATCGACCAATGGCGCGCCGTCAACCCTGACGGCGTCATTCACGTTGAATGTATCGGCGAATCCAGACTTCGTTCTCTCGGGACCGCCGTCATTCCCCGAAGTGAATGCAGGAAGCACCGGCGTAAGCGGATCGATTTCCATCGATTCTCAGGACGGGTTCAGCAGCGCAGTCAAATTGAGCTGCGCGACGACGTTTTCAGCAGGGAGTTGCAGCGTCAGTCCCAGTTCCGTGAGTTCCTTTCCGGCCGCCGCAACAGTTACGATCAACGGCACGAACTTTCCGGCGGGCGCCTATTCTGTGGTGATAACGGGAATCGCCGGATCGACCACACATACGTTATCGATTCCGTTCAACGTTGGGGATTTCTCGCTGACCGGGCCTGGGACGCTGTCGACTGTCCCTGGCGCTCAGGTCTCCGTTAACTTCAAGATCGCATCGTCCTTTTCGTACGACGGCAGCCTGAATGCGGCTTGCGATGCCACCGCCTTACCGGGCGCCATGTGTACTTTGACGCCCGTTAATCCGATCTCGCTCGCAAGTGGAGGCACTGTAACCCTTGTCGCCACGATCAATGTACCGAACAGCGCAAGTGCGGCTACGTATAACATTCAGCTCAGCGCGCAGGATTCCACTGGTGCCCCCAATCATACGGCGGTGGTAGCGCTGACAGTTGGTCAGGATTTCCTTGTGAAGTCCGCAACGCCCAGCCAGACAGTGACGGCCGGCCAGACATCTGGTCCTTACAACCTCACCGTGCAACCGGTCGGATCGTCTTTCACTGGCGCTGTCACGCTCGTATGCGCGGGTGGACTTCCTGCGCAAGCGCAATGCAACTTCAGTCCTTCAGGCGCGATCACGCCGGGTACGTCCGCTGTCGATATCGTGATGAGCATTGCGACCAAAGCGGGCAATGCGGAAATGTATAAGCCCGGGCGACGCGGCGTCGCTCTTTATGCAAGTTGGCTCGTTATGCCCGGTTTGATCGTTGCTGCGACGGCGGCAAGACGAACGAAAAAGAGAATGCGCACCCCGCTTGTTTCCGCTGTTCTGCTCTTTCCACTAGTCATGAGCACGTTGTCTTGCGGCGGAGTGAGCAGCAGCAGCAAGAGCGGCAACGGCGGAACAGGAACGTCACCGGTCACGCCAGCGATTTACCAAGTCACAGTCTCAGGTACTTCCCCTGGGACGGCGCCTGATGCGGGTCAAAGCACGGTTGTGACTCTCGTCGTGAACTAAGAGCGACGGCCATTCCTAGAAATTCAACTTCAACGACATCTGGATTTGCCGTGGGCTGCCAATCGTCTTATTCGTGATGCCAAGTCCGCTCAAGGAAGGGCAGACATAGATAGCCGTGAATGTCGTGTCACACGGATTGGTCGCGGAGGCCTGGCCGACGGCCGGGAATCCATTGAAGTTGATGTTCTGGCTTACGTCGTCGATGGGGATGTCGAAGCTCGCCGTGTTCGTGAGGTTGAAGATATCGAGCGAATACCGGAGTGAGTAACGCTCGGTGAGTTGTGTGCTCTTGGCAATCGAAAGATCGGCCCGCCTCTGCCACGTCTGCCGGAAGATATTGCGTTCGCCGCGGGCGATGAAGTTTGTTTCGTACGGATCATTCGAGGGAATGGCGCCATTCAAATCGCCCGGACTCAGGAGTGGCAAGCCGAAGCAATCTGGATTGAGAGCGGGAGAGCCAGGAGTCGCGCCCGACGCTCCTGTCAAAGCCTGCTTCGGCGAGCAACCCGAGAGCGGCACAATCGGATTTGTAATGCCGTCGTTTACTCCATAAAAAATGCTGCCGACGGCTCCGGAGTAGTCGACGACGCTGTAGGGCTGCCCGCTCTGGATCACCGTCAGCCCTGAAATCGCCCATCCGTCCGCCAGCATGCCTTTCAAAGATGTCGCTGAAAAAAATCTCGGCAGCTCGTAGGTGTAACTGAAGTTGATTACGTGCTTGCGGTCGAAGTCCGACAATCCATATCCCGACCGCAGATCGAGCGGGTTATTGCCGTTGTAAAACAAGCCCATCGCGCTTTGCTCGTCGGTGGCGTGTGAATAGGTGTACGAGAATCCAACCTGCAGGCCATGGCTCATCCGCTTTTCCACGTGAGTCTGCAACGCGTGATACGCGGAGATGCCCGCTGCCGTATACGACTCCGACTCCGACGAGTATCCGATGTAGGGAACGCGAAGGTCGACGTTGCCGCCCTCAAAAGTTTGCAGATAGGGCTGGCCATTTGGCAAATTCGCCGGCGCGAAGGTGCTCGGGTCCGTCAAGATCGAATAGCCGTAGGTGTAATCCTGCTCGAATGGAGTTCCTCCGCGAATCGGACTCGAGGGGGAGGCAATCTTTGCTTGGTTGAAGGGCAAGGGAACCACCGAGTGACGGCCAAGGTTCCCTACATATCCAATTTCAATTGCGAGATCGTTACGCGGTTGCCACTGGATATCCAGAGTTTGATTCATCGTGTAGGGCAATTTGTTTCCGCGGTTGTAGTCCGCGAATGAAAACAACGGCAGCCCTGTCGAAATTGCTGTCGCATTCGGCAACACTAGGTCTGCTGGGTTTCCGCTCGGCGCGGGCCCAAGAGAGTTGCCCCATGGCGCTTCGAAAGAGCTGCAATACGAGTATCCGTACGGGCTGCAGGTCTGAGAGTTGACCCACGGCGGAGTCTGGTTTACGCCAAACGGCCCTCCGGCAATGACTCCGGATGCAAAACCGGGGGATAGATATGTGAAGAGTTCTCCGCGATCGTAGTAGAGTCCCCATCCCGCACGGACCACCACCTTGTCGTTAAACTTTCTCGGACTCCACGCTAGGCCAAGTCGCGGCGCAAGCCCCCACTGCCGCCCTGTCAGCGTCGAATCGCTAATACCCTTGGTCGGAAAGTCCGGGTTATTTCCGGCGACAATAAATCCGTTCGACGTGATGGTGTCCGATGTCGGATCATAGCTGTACCGCGAGGGATCGAAATTGAAGATTCGCCCGTTCTTTTCCGTCAGCCCACCGTGATAGTCGAAGCGCAGTCCCGCGCTGAAGCTGAGGTTGGGGCGAACCTGAAACTTATCCTGGAGATATCCGCCGGATTCTTTCGACCGGTAATAGCGGTTCGCATCGCCCTGCAGGAAGTTTGTCGTGATGAATCCATCCGCTGAATAGTTAATCGGAGATCCGGTCAAGAAATTCTCGAAGTTGGTGAAGCCGATCATGCCAGTGTTGGTTCGTTCATCGCGCACATTCAGCTGCGTGTAGGAAAAGCTGCCGCCAAACATCAACGTGTGCTTGCCATGAGTCCAGATAGCATTGACAGAGGGCATCCATCGGTTCTGAAAAATGCCTGTGAATGCCCCTTGCGAGGCCCCTGTCGAGCCGATGTTGAGCCCGGCGTTGAAGACATAATTGGTATTGTCGGGGGAAGAATTCCCTAAATCATCAACGATCGTGATTCCCGGAAAGATTTTGGAACCAAACGCATTGATTCCGACGTCGGAAGGCGTGAACGGCTGGCCAATCGTGCTGTAGATTTTTTCCCGAATGAACCCAAACACCTCGGCGACGCTGAAGTTGGGCCGGATCGACTGCGTATTTGTGATCGAAGCCACCTGGCTCCCGGCATCGAGATGCTGTGTAAATCCTTCCACGGACGAGAATCCGAATGGCGCCGTGCTGGGATCGTGCTGATAGTAATACTTGAGAGACAGAGTGTCTTTCGAGGTCGCCAGATAGTCAAGATTTGCATTGGCCTGGTCGGAAATAAAGTAGGCGGGCTGCGTGATGAAGACATTCTCCGGAAAGTTCAGCGTTGGCGTGAAGTTCGGGTTTGCCGAAGGAATCAGAAACTGCCCGTTCGGCAGCTTGTAATTGAGCATCGTCAGAGCGACACCGTCAACCTGGCTGGCAAGCAAGCACGGTTGGGTGTTACCAGCGGTGCCACATGGAAATCCGTTGTTTCGAAAGTTCTGGTTGTCAACAGCCGCCAGTGCTGCGGCACTCCGATCGTCGCCAAGACCAGCCGGTACCGCAGTACGCGACGTTCCAATCTCCAGGTCCGACACGTGTACGTGCTGATAACTTCCGTAAGCAAACAGTTTGTTCTTGATGAGCGGCCCACCGATGCCACCGCCGGCGATGTACCGATGCAGTTCAGGCACTTTTTCATTGGACGGAATATTCGGATCCTGATTGTAAAAATACGGCGCTGCGTTCAGCGCATCGGTCGCGCGGTGTCCGTAGAGGGTTCCGTGAATCGCGTTTGTTCCGGCGGCCGTACTCATGTCGATGTGCGCGCCGCTGGTCGACCCTTGTTGCGCGTCGTACATCGAAGTGTTCACGCGAACTTCCTGGACGGTTTCCGGCGCGGGTGTCGGTAATGCCTGCCCGATCGCCAGGTAGGGCGATGCCGTACTTTGAAGCACCTCTGCGGTGGTACTCGATGCGCCCGCAATGCCGGTGTTGTTCACAATTCGCGCGGATGCCACCGAACTCGTGCTCTTCCCATTGAACAGGTTGCTGGCGTCGACGCCGTTGAGTTGGAACGTATTGCTTGTGTCGCGCTGGCCGTTGGCCCAAATCGGTTGGTTGCCCAGACCGGCATTCGCGCCCTCTCCACTTGGGATTTCTGCATTTACTCCAGGAGACAGAATGGCCAGGCCCGTAAAGCTGCCGGTCGGTAGCGGCACATTCTCGATCTGCTGGGTCTCGAGGATGTATCCATTTGTCGTGTCCACTGCATTCATGATCGGTGCGGCTTCGACATCGATCGTCGTCCCTACTTGTCCGACCCGCAATGTCACATTCAACGTCGCAGTGCGGTTTGCTTGAACCAAAATCGCTGGCAGACGCTCCGATTGAAATCCATCGTGGGTGACCGAGATGGTGTACGTGCCGATGGGTAGATTCACGAAGTCATAACCACCGTTCGCATTTGTCTTCATGGAGCGAGTCAGTTGCGTCTGATCGGCTACAACTGTGACTACCGTTTCAGGGAGCACACTCCCGCTCTTATCCGAAACAGTGCCCGTGATACCTCCGAGAGTCTGTTGCGCCACACCTAACGATGAGAGAGCCAACAGAAGTACCGGCACTGACACAAAGAAAATGCCAAGCTTCATCTTCTTCGCCATAATCTGAACCTCTTCCTGATTTGTGAAAACACTGATACGCCCCGGTCGCTCTGACCGCAGAATTCCCTGGGTTCTACGACTTGTTCGCCGAGATGACCGGCTCAAACTTCCTGGCTGGGAAACCGATGCCGCCAAATGTACGCGAACTCCGGCGAAAGCGGAAGGCGATCTGTCAGTGAAAATTCTTTTGGCCGGAATCAGTAATTTTTATGGCTTGGTCGGTTGAAGGACGTCGACGATTGCCACTTTCTTCTTACCTCGCGCTCGCGCAAAAAACCAGGCGAGTCCCGCAACTAAATAAACGAGGTAGATGTATGGGAGCTTTCCGTAAGGGCCTTCAGGGACGGGATAGAGATTCCCCACCAATGCGAGCAGCATCGCCGCCGCTGCGAGGATAGAAACAACGCGAGAACCAGCGTGAAGCGCCCCATGGTGCCGCAAGTAGCGCGGCAGAGCAATACAAATCAGTGCATACGCGACAATGAATCCATACGTTGCCAGCGAACCCATCCAACCGTAAACGTCGAGCCCGCTATTGCCACGCGCGGCGAGCACCGCAACCGGCGCGACGGCCGCGGTTCCGGTGATGAGGATTGCGTAGGTTGGCGTCTTATTGCGGGCGTGGGTGGTTCGCAACAGCTCGTGCGCGAGCCCGTCATGTGCCATACGGAGCAACACACGAGCCGCGGCTGTGATGCATGCCAGTGTTCCGGCAAACAGGCTCACCAGCGCCCCGATGTCGATGAGAAGTCCGAGTACCGGCACACCACCCACCTGCGCCAGAATGTACATCGGAGCCTGGCTGGCGCCCAGATCTTGACCGACCGTATGAAACCCGGAGACTTCGGCATAAGCGCAAATCGTGAAGAACGCCCCGGCGAGCAGGGAACTCTGAATCACAGCACGCGGGATCGACTTAAGGGGATTGTGCGCCTCTGTGCCCAGCGTCGTTGCGCTCTCAAATCCTACGTAGCTGAATAACGCCAGCACGAGACCGAGACGTAGCCCACTGCCGGTCATGCCGTGCAGCCGAAGTTCATCCATGTCCCAGTGCCAACCGCGTCGAAACAGCAGCAATGCGACCAAGACCACGATCACCGAGACGGACGCAGCCTCAATCCACAACATCAGGCGCGCTGAAATCTTTACGTCTCGATACGCGATCCAGATAGAAATACCCGTAACGATGAGCGATAACAACACAGCCGACAATTCGTGCCCGGTGGCATCGCGCAACAACAGGTTCGCATAGTGGTAAAAGCCCCCGATCACACTTGATCCTGTGGCTATGTAGGCCAGCAGCAAACTCCAGGCTACTGTGGCCGAGAGCGACGGCGGCAGAGTCGTCGAAGCATAGGTGTATAGCGATCCCGGAGAAGCGGAAAGCCGTGCGTATCGCGCGATGCACAACGCGACAAGAAGAATCGCAATCGTCGCGAGGACATACGCTAGCCAAGTCCCGTTCCCTGCAAGGGCGCAGACCAGCGGAATGGTTGCCGCTGGTGTGGTCGTCGGCGCCATTGTCGAGACGGATTGCGCAAGCGTCTCCATGGGAGAAAGGATTCCGCTTCTTAGTCCGTAGTCCGCGGTCGCCTGATTGTTCACTCTTTGCCGACTCCTCTCGATCGCATCCGGCGCTGACTGGTACTTTGATTTGAGAATTGGGGAGGGATTGTACAACACGCGGGGCATGAGGAAGGAGTCGCTTGTCGCCGAGCTCACACTACAGACTCTGCTCATTTCCGGCCAAGGGAGAAATCTCCTTCGTTCGGTTCCCGTTGTGAAGACCCCAGAAAAGAAATGAATGCGCCGCACCAGAAAAGAAGCATCCAAGAGGTCACAGAAGTCATGCTAGCGTGAGGTTCAGGAGTAACGCGGGAGGAGCACCGTGAGAGCTTGTATCAATACAAAATGCGTAGGTTTCGGCAGAATCGTCTATTCTGTCGCGACTCGTTGCCCATTGTGCAAGTGGGATTTGAACCCGATTCGACTCGCCAGCGAAGCCTCGGTTCCATCAAGAACCGGTCGTGCTCATCTGCGCCGGGATCTTGAATAATCCTGCAAGCGCTATCTGCCGATATCTTCATTCCACAGTTCAGAGTGCGTGCGGATAAACTCTTCCATCATCTGAATGCATTCGGGATCGTCGAGAACCACCAGGCTTCCTCCGCGCTGCCGGAGCAAATCTTCCGCACCCAGGAAATTCCGGTTTTCGCCCACCACGACGCGCGGGATCCGATAGAGTAGAGCCGTTCCTGTACACATAATGCACGGGCTAAGAGTGCTGACCAGCGTTAATTCCGGCCAGTCACGGCGACGCCCGGCATTGCGGATGCACACCGTTTCTGCGTGGGCAGTAGGATCGCCAGTTTGAACGCGCAGATTATGTCCTCGTGCCACCAGACGTCCGTCGCGATCGGCCAAGACCGATCCGATCGGCAATCCGCCTTCACTCAGCCCTGCTCGCGCTTCTGCGATTGCTTCACGCAACAATCCCTGGTTGTCCATCGCTCCTCCGTGCCAAGCGACATGATATCGGGAATCCGCGATGACAACGGTGCGTGATATTGCAGTCTTCAGTTGTATGTGAACGTTAGATTGTCGAGGTAGACCTTGTATGAATCCTGCCGGTAATTTCCGTCCATCTGATAGTTGATGGTGATGCCCTTCCATCCCGGGCTCGAGCCGTGACCAAAAGTCCAGTTCAGGGTCGATGTTTTTCCATTCAGCGTGATCGACTGGTACACCAACTCATTTCCCGACGTTCGTTGCATCTGGATCGTAACGTGGTTCCATTCATTGCTATTCGGAAAACAGGGCACCCCGGTGGGCACCCACTTCGCGTTTTGATTGTCCCAGACGTCCCACTGGTTTCCCCCGGCGATGCGGCATTCGTGACCGAAAATGAAACCCATGTTGTCGAAGAACTGATTCACATCGAACTCAAGAGCTTGTGCGAGTTCGAGGTTAGCGCCATAAAAATAAACGTCGTAGGTGAAGTTGTGCAGAGAAGGCACGAGCGTTCTGTTGGGATCGAATTTGCCCTGCGTGGACAAGGGGCCGATGAGATGATTGTTAAACAGTGCGTCTGAATACGGAACGCTCCCGCCGATGTAAAACTCTCCTGCCGAACCGCTCAACGATGGAGAACTGATTCCCTGGCTCATGGAAAACGAGATTCCATCGCACGGGGAAGGGGAGCAGTCTACAAAATTCGGCGGCCCCTGCCCAAACTGGCTCCAGCCCGAACTTTTCTGCAAGCCGGTGAATGAAGCACTCGTGCTGGGAGGTGGTGTCTGATGATCCTCCGCCACCGCTGCTACCCCCGCTGCCGCTACCGCCAGAACTTCCGCCGCTGGATCCGCCGCCGCTGGTCGTTGTTGACGTGTCTGCGACCGTGATTTGCAACGATTTCTTCCCTGAGTGTCCTGCTGAGTCAGACGCAGAGACCACGAATCCGAAATCCCCGCTTGCGCTTGGAGTTCCTGAAAGTTTCCCCGTGCCGTTATCGAGCAAGACACCGGTAGGCAGCTTTCCGGATGCGACGGAAAAGTTATAAGGAGATGTTCCGCCCGTCGCGCTGAGGGACGCATCGTAACTCGCTCCAACCGAGGCCGCCGGAAGCGAGGCTGAGACGTTCACCTGTCCCGGTGCGGTCGATGTCTGGCCGGCGGGCCGCGAACTATTTCCGCACGCGCTGGCAAGTACGACGAAAGACAGCAAAGAAACCAAGGATGGTCCTCTATGTACGTATCTGTTCGTTCGTACGCCTGCGGTCGCGCAAGCAAAAAGGCACAACATCATCTTCCTCTCAAATTGGGGATTGAAAACGTGCTGCTATCCAGCAGAATCCTTGGCCGAACGCTAGATTTGACTTTTGTCTACCGCGTGAGGAGCCGACCAGAAAACCAACGGCCAAACGAGTTTCAAAGACTTGCGACAACTCGCATTCGGATCCCTACGACAGATCACACAGTAGTGGACAATGCGCGACGCAAGCCGGCCATCGGCGGACGAATGCAGGAATTGCGGTGCGATGGGCTCATTATAGCTAGAGGTGTTCGAAGTGAAGCGGTCAGGAAAAAATCAGAAGTTCATAGACTTATGCGTCGTGAGAGAACGGAACCGTACTCATTTCTGCCCGGCCACCATGACTCTCGGCGCGATCTGCTGCGATAATTCTATCTATGTGCGGACGGTACCGGCTGTCCAGAAGAAAACAGATTCTCGAAGAGCGTTTCGACACGCTGCCTGCCGACGAAGATTGGGATCCGCGATATAACGTTGCTCCCACCCAGTCCGTGCCGGTCATTCGTCAGCATCCGAAAGAGCCCGTGCGCCGGTTGTCGTTGTTGCGATGGGGCCTGATCCCGTCATGGTCGAAAGACATGTCAGGCGCCGCCCGCATGATCAACGCCAGGTCTGAAACCGCAACGACGACGCCGGCATTTCGCGATGCGTTCACCCATCGCCGCTGCCTCATCCCGGCGGATGGTTTCTACGAATGGCAAAGATCGGGAAAGACGAAGCGTCCCTTCTGTTTCGAAGTCAACGGCGGCGAACTCTTTGCCTTTGCCGGAATTTGGGATCGCTGGAAAAATCCCGATGGCAAGTGGGTCGAGAGCTGCTCAATTCTTACCACGTCTGCGAACACCGTCACATCAGCGATCCACGATCGCATGCCGGTGATCCTTGAGCATGAAAACCACGATGTATGGCTTGATCCAGGCATGCGAAACGCAAACGCGGCGGCTGACCTTCTGAAGCCCTTCGACGCAACGAAAATGAGATGTTATCCCGTGAGCGAACGTGTGAACCACGTTGCGAACGACGACGAGGAGTGTTCCCGTCCATTCATGCTGTCGGATTCGCAGGGAGGCCTTTTCTAGCAGAAGGAGCGAATCATCAGTTGCGGCGAATCATCAAATCGTCTTGCAGAGTTGCGGATATATCTGGCTGAGTTGTGCCCACGCCTTTTCGGCGTCGGGCCACGCGACTCCATACACTTGTTTTTTTCCCTCGGTTGTTTCGACGACGATGTCGGGCGTGGTTACTAGCAGGGTGGAGACTAAGCTCGCCTTGAAGGTGATGGAACGCAGTTGCGATACCGGCATCGTGACGTTTGGAGTCGAGCGAATTTGCGAGTCGGGCATTCGTTCAAGCACAGCGGGAATCCGTTTTCGTAGACGTTTGCCAGGTGCGGTCATCAATCTTTCGATCAATGATGCCCAACCCATGATCGCGCGCGGCTGCTTGTTGTTCGAAGCCGCGAGTGCTACTCCCGACCAGAAAGGTTGCCGCACCGCGACAAGGGCATCCACATAACACAAGAAATACCAGTACTTAAACCCAGAGGCCGTGGCAAGCGGGCCGACAATAGCCCGGCTCGGAACTGTGGCGGTCGCAAAACCGGCGATCGGCATAGGTTTCAGCATCCCACGGGCACCGAGCGGGCGTCGATGAGTTCGACGTCTGCCCGGTTACGGGAGTAATTCTGGGAGGGATATCCAGATGGGAAGGGTGCTTCATTTCCGCTATGGCTTCTTAACCTCCCGCGTCTCCTCTTCCATGAGCCACCGGCGAAGTTGCAAGATATCATTCGCGCGGACAATTCCGATTGGTTTGCGCGAGCCATCCGATTCGACGACGACGACATTTTCTGTATCTTTCAGCATCATGTCTCGATGGACTCGGTCTACCGGTTCGCCGGGATAAGCGAGGACAAAATCCCGTCGGGCGAGTTCTTTCATTCTGAAGTGATGATCCGGAGGTTCCGTTCTCAAGAGGTCGTGAGGCTCCACAATCCCGATAAGTTTCTCCTCGTTGTCGACAATGGGAATCAATGTTTCCCCGGGCACAAATGTCTCCAGCACCTTCAACAGTTCGTCATCGCCTCGGATTATGTTGAACTGTTTCCTCATCACCTGATCGATTCGCGCTCTCATCAGAACAGGCACAGAATAGTCTTGCAGTACGATGAGTCCGCGCTTGACGAGCTTTATTGTCATGATCGAGTCCCGGCTGAAGAGGCGGACGAAGCCGTCGGAAATCATGACGCAGACAATCAGCGGCAGCAGAGCATTCGGGTTGTGACTGAGTTCGAAAAGAAACACAATGCTGGTGAAAGGGGCCCGCGCGATGCCCCCGAAGACCGCTGCCATCGCCGCGAGTGCATAGAATGCAGGATCACTGACGACGGAAGGGAAGAAGTGTCGGGCACCCAGAGCAAAAGTTGAACCAAGACCTCCTCCTACCACCAGAGAAGGAGCGAACACGCCGCCGGTCGTGCCCGAGCCGAGAGAAATCACCAGCGCCCAGAACTTCGCAAAAGAAATACCAAGAAGGCTACCCGCAGACAGGCGGTCGTTCAGCATGTCGCGAATGGTGTCGTAGCTGGTGCCCAACACTTGCGGGCAAAAGTATCCGATCACACCCAGAATGAGTGCACCGATGACCGGGGACCAGATCAGCGCTCGCTTGATCGGAAGGTCATCGAAAAAGTCCTCCAGCCATGAGAGTGTTCGAATCATCGCTATTCCAACGACTCCCATAAGGATTCCCAGCAGAGCGAAAAGCCAAAGTTCTTTCATGCCGGTAAGTTTGAACGCTGGAGTAGGAAACAGAGGCGACCAACCTGCGAAGTGAATCCGGACGCCCGTTGCGACCGACGCTGCGAGTGCAACCGGAATAAATGATCGGGCACGGAGCTCGAACAATAGGAGTTCGATCGCAACGAGGATCCCTGCGAGCGGCGCAGTAAATGTGGCCGCCATTCCTCCAGCAGCGCCGGAAGCCAGCAGAACCCGGCGGTAATATGGTGTGAGGCCGATGGCTTGACCGAACAGTGACCCCAAAGCTGCGCCAGTTTGAATGATCGGTCCTTCTGCTCCGAACGGGCCGCCCGTTCCGATCGCGAAGGCGGTGGCGAGAGGCTTGAGGATGGCCACTCGAATTCGCATCCGGCTGTGACCGAACAGCACCGACTCCATTGCTTCCGGAATTCCGTGTCCCTTCAGCGTGGGCTCCCAGTGGTGAATCATGAGCCCCGCCAGCAGTCCGCCGATTGCTGGAATGAAGATAACCCAGAGTCCGAGGTGATGATGGGTAGGATCGGCGATCGCGAACGAAAACCTGCCGAAGAAAAACACGTTCGTGAAGAGATAGATCAGCTCAAGCAGTCCCTGAGCGACCAGGCCAGCCACGAGTCCTACCAGGACGGCATATCCGCATATCCGAATAACTTCTGGTTCGAGGGCGACGCCGAACTGGCCTTTCTTGTTCGACTGAGACTCGGGAGTAGTGGCTAACTCTGGAATAGGAAACTCGCCCATCATCTCCTCCTTAAGCTACTTCTTGGCTTCAGTGGACCCGGAAGACGTATAGCGTGGGCGCGGAACTAGAGTGGAGGTGGCAAGAACTTCTGGGGCACGTTTTGAAAATTGCAACTGATATTCATTCGGCCTGCCGGGAAGAGGCTTTCCGCCATCGTCCGGAAGATCTCAACACGTCGATATCACCGCATATCCAGATTCGGCCTGATCTTTGCCCCGAGTCTTCAACGCGTGCAAAATATCCGTTTTCGTCACAATGCCTCGAATCGTTCCTTCATCCGAAACCACCAGCAGCATTGGTTGGCTGTGTGCACCCAACAACAAACGGAGAGCCTCTGTGATGTCGCAATCCGGGGGAACTCGATTGATGCGTGCATCGATGAGTTCCCGTATCGAGGTCGTTCTCCACTTGTCTGCAGGGACTCGAAGCATCGACCAGAGAGTAACGGCTCCGACCAGCTGATTGCCTTCGAAAACTGGAAATGTTTCGTGATGAGAATGAGGTGAAAGCATACTGACGAATTCATGCACACTTAATGCCGCCTGCGCCGAGAACACCTGCTGCTGCATCACCTCACTGACTGTGATTTCCATCAGTTCCTGCAACTTCACACCCTCGTGCAGTCGCTGGTCTCCCGATGCGGATGCGTCGCCGGAAACCGCGTAGGCAACGGCAGCCCCGATGAGCGCGGGAACGATGAAAGCGTGGGCACCCGTCGCTTCTGCTACGAATACTGCAGCGGCCAACGGAGTTTTATAGCCCGCCGAGATGAATGAAGACATGCCAACCGCCGCATAGAGATCGAGCGCTGGGCTCCGGACAACAGACTGCGCAAATGCCGTGCCCAATGCACCGCCGGTAAGAAACAGTGGAACAAACATGGCGCTTACTCCGCCCGATCCGAGCGTGAAAACCGTAGCTGCTAGCTTCAGTCCGCTAAACGTCAGAAGCTGGCGCGTGCTGTGGTACTTGCCGAGAATCTCCGGCACCGCTTCGTAGTTTGGCCCGATGGGCATGAGTGAGCCGTGATATATCTGCAGGAACAGCAGGCCGCAAAGCCCAGTCAACAGGCCTCCGACCGACAGCTTCACCCAATGGGGAGTCGACCACTTGATAAAAAAACTGCGAGCACGCCGGAAAGTTACAACGAACGCCATCGCAATCAACCCGATGATCAAGCCCAGCAGCGCGCTCCAGTAAAGATCATGGCGCCCGAACGAGTTCGCGCCTGCGAAGTTGAAGAGAGGACTCGCTCCTAGAAATGAGCTGAGAGTCACGAAAGAGACTACGGAGGCGATCAGCGATGGCACCAGGGCCTCATGCGCGAGATCGTCCCGATACGGCATCTCGAGCGCAAACACAATGCCGGTTAACGGCGCGCGGAAAACAGCCGACATTCCCGCCGCGGCTCCGCAGATCAGCAGGATTCGACGGTCGCGATCGTCAAGGTGGAATCGCCGCAGTTTCGTCCAGAGCCATGAGCCAATGGCGCCGCCTCCGTAGATGCTGGGCCCTTCCAGGGCAGCGCTTCCTCCGAAGCCAACTGTTGTAATTGCGGCAATCAGCTTAGGCAGAAAGGGGCGCATGTCGATATCCCCTTGATGCTCATGGTAAGAGCGAATGATCTCTTCTGTGGAGTGCTCGTCCGGGTCGGGAGTGAATAACTGCATGATGATCCCGGTGGCCGCAAATCCAAGGACCAACCCCGGAACGATCGCCCAATGATGATCCAGGTAGTAGTGAAGGACGGCAGGCCACACCTTGCCCAGAATGATGGCCGAGATTGCTGTGATCGCCAGCCCCGTCGTTACGCCGACAATCGGCGCCACGATCAACCATTTTTGCAAATCGCGAGAATAGACCTCAGCGAGGTCCTCATGCACAAGCGGTAAATACTTAGGAGCAAAGGGTAATGCAAGACCCAGTCCCTGGTTCTGCCGGGATTAATCCGCTTCGGGTTCACGTGCGTTTTGATAATTCCTCCGCAATAGCGAGTTTCACTAATTGTCGATGTGCAATCGCGTCAGCGCCGGTTGAACGGCGCTACTTCCAGTCCCCGAGACTCGGAGACGGGCCACTGCCCGACCCGAGAAAACCTTTGATCCGCCCCACTTCTTCGTGGTGAATTCTGCACACGCGAGAAAGCGTTGCTTCCCCACGCCGTGTCAAAGAAACGACAACCACCCTGTGGTCCTCGTTGCTTCTCTTTGTGCGCACCAATCCGTTTGTTCGGCCCTCTCCACGAGGCCTACGACGGAATGAACCCGCTCATGGAGGAATTCGGCCAACTCAGAAATCGTGGCCGAGCCTCCGGCATATCCGGCCACGCCAAGCATCAACTGGTGCTGCTGAGGCGTCACCCCGCATTGCTTAGCTGCGTCCTCGCTGAAGCGCAAGAATTTTCGCAGGGCGTATCGAAACCGTCCCCGGTCGGCGAATGATCGCGCCCATCTCGGTTTGGCGGCGGCCCGCAGAAAACTCTTCAAAGTCTCGATTTGAGAGCACGCCAAATTATATCGTAATACGATGTAAAAATGGAAGTGCTCGTGTATTGTAGGAATCAACGATGATGCCAGAGGGCATAGCGTAGCGTTTGTGCTGGGGAGCTTGAATGCGCGAACAGGGCGGGCCGGATCGACGACTTCTGGCCCGCCTCGCTGGCTCGTTGGTGAGCGATACATGGGGGACTCGTCGCAGTATGTCACCACGCGTTTGATTGGCAGCGAGCCCTTAGACAACTTCTCGGCACGAAGATTCTTTACACAGCCATGGTGCCGGCCAACGAGGCCGATGAATCCTCGACCGTCCCTGGGGAATCGGCCACGGGATCAGTCATCTCAAGGGACAGATGGCTCCCGGTGCAGATTGTTTCATCTTGACAGTGTCCCGCGGTGGTTGCATTCTCGCCGCAGGGATTGGATTCACAGAGGTTCTGCGTTGTGTTCTTGCTCGTTGTGGCTGTGACAAGGATATCTGTCCGCCGGAGAGCTTCCAGATACCTGCTTCTGATCACCTTGACCCCATCATAGGAGGTGAATTTATGAAACTGCAAGACTGCACACTACTTTCGCGTTTTTCGAAAGCCGTACTCGTTGCCAGTATTTTCTTATTTCCGATCGCGCTGGTCGCACAGACTTCGACTTTCGTCTCCTTCGATGCTCCCGGAGCAGCCGGACAGGGGACCTTCGCTGTCGGTATTAATCGGTCCGGGGTAGTCGCGGGATTCTCTACGGATAGCTCCAACTCTTTTCATGGCTTTGTGCGGGAAGCGAATGGCGTGATCAATGAGGTGGTCGTTCCGGGATTGACGAGTATCAAGGTGAGCGGCATCAACGATGCCGGACAGGTTCTCGGCGAGCGGCAACCTCACTGCAAACCTTTCACAGCTAAAGGCTTCGTCGTCAACGGTGACGGAACTAGCACTACTTTCTCTGTGGCGGGTGCGGGCGGGTTTTTTGCAAACGGGATCAACAACCAGGGCGAAGTCACCGGATATTTTACCGGCAGCGACAACCGAGACCATAGCTATATCCGCGACGCCAGCGGGAAGATTACGACCTTCGACGATCCGGGAGCGACGAAGGCCACAGGAAATGGCACATTTGCGTGGGCGATCAACGACCGGGGACAGGCCGCTGGTTTCTACAACTCCGACGCAAATACGGGCGTGAACCGCGCCTTCGTTCGCGACCGCTTCGGTAAGTTTACCAATTTCGACGTTTCGCCCGCGGGCGGTGCGATTGAGATCGGCATCGGCGGCATCAACGCAAGCGGCGAGGTGGTTGGGCAATACTTCGGGAGCGATTACATCCAATATGCGTTCATACGAAATGCGTAGGGGAACTTAACGGATTCTTCGATCCAAGGCTCCCAATTGAACGCTGCCACTGGCGTGAACGGAACCGGCCAGGTTGTTGGAACGTGGGAGGAGCCGACCACTCCGTTCAGCGGCTTTGCTTTTCTGCGGAACGCCGCGGGCAACGTGAGGACGTATACCGCGCCATATCCGAACGTATCGACGAATCCCGCCGGCATTAACGCTGGCGGAGCTCCCGAACCGGTTCGTGGACGGATCTCAATTTCGTTTCGCACAGGTTTCATACGATAGGCTTTCTCCGGAGAAGCATAAAGATCAGGCGTCTTTCACTGGATGCCTTTTTTATTTACTGCGATAAAAGCTGCCCAGTCCCGGAGCTGACTTCGCCAACGTGAAAAGGAGATTCATGTCACAAGAGTCAACTGGTGTTAACAGGCCATTACACTCATTGACCCCGAAGGGGAGCGAGCCCGTAGGCCCAGTGATAATTGGAGGCGAGTGGGCACAAATTTGGGCACAGTCGAAGATGCAGATTCGCTGTGCCCTGTAAGTTCTTGGTGCGAAAGGGGGGACTCGAACCCCCACGGTTTTACCCGCCAGATCCTAAGTCTGGTGCGTCTGCCAATTCCGCCACTCTCGCACGAGCAGGATCTTAGTTTACTGCCTTTGAGCAGGGCAGGGAAGTTCGCCAGTCAAAAGGGGAGAGATCTGCAGGGAGATGATCTGCGGGATCGCAATTCCGAGAGTCGGCAGAATGAATCCGCGATGGCTGAGCATGCAATGGCCGAGCAAAAACGCAGCGCACGTGGCGGGGAAGGCGCGCGTCCCAATCCAATTCGCAAACACTTACTCCATGCCACAAAGATTCTGTAGCGGTAGACCGCGAGCGAGGCACAACCGAACGTATGCCGTGCCGATCATGCTGCCTCTGCGCGGCAGGTTCCTACTGGACTTCGTTCAGCTTTTGATAAATCAACATCGCGACGAGCACCAGAAGAAACACGCCGGATCCGACGCTGAAAATGCGAACCGGAATCGTGAGGCGGTTCACCTTCGTCAGCAATTCTGTCTGCTCTTCCTGCATGTGCGAGTTGGCGTCGTCGAGGAACAGTTGATCGTCCTCGTGCATGGTGAGCGTGCTCTTGTAGATCAAAAGCACGATCAGACCAATCGCGAATAATCCAAACACAACAGTAACAATCGTGAGCGTCATGTGCCACCTCGGCAGGTACAACCCAGCTCGGCGGCATTCCACTTGGGCTGTGCGGGGCGCGCAGAACCTCGCATCGAGTCCCCGGGGAAGGCCTTTAACGCCCCGATTATAGCCCCGTCTCCAGCATTCCGCGCCACATAAATCCTGGGCCTTCGGAGCCGTTATAGAGTCGTTAACAGTGCGACGTTCGGAGACATTCTGGCATCCAATTCCTTGGATAGGTTTCTGATCTAATCCGCGCAATATTTTGAGGATCGCTGAAAATTGCTTCTGCTATAATCGAACAGCTTTAAAGCCAAGGAGATACGAATGGCCACCACCACCGTCCCTGAAGTCACGAAAAAGGCCCCTCCTGTTAGCCTCACCGCCAATGCTGTCACCAAGGTGAAAGAGATCATGGGCCAGCAGACTCCCGTTCCCGCCGGCTTGCGTATCGGTGTTGTGGGCGGCGGATGCTCCGGCTTCTCCTATTCCATGCAATTTGAGAACGGCGCCGGAATGATGGACAAAACCTTTGAAATGGACGGCCTCAAGGTTTTTGTTCACGCAACTTCAGTCATGTATCTGAATGGCTGCATCTCGATACGTCGAAACCTCGAAGGCGCAGGCTTCAAGTTCGAAAATCCGAACGTGAAAAGCACCTGCGGCTGCGGATAACCGTTCAGCGTTTAACGCTCTCGCATACAGAGAAGTATAGGCGTAAGCAAGCGTAAGAAATAAAAGGCCTCATCTTTTTTTGCGATTTTGGGGCCTGCTTTTTCATGTTAGAAGGGCGAATGCTGCTGCGGAGGATTGGGCGGCGGGTTCGTGTTGCCGTACCCTCGACCGGCGTGGTCGGATTGTTTTGCATGAGCGAAGGAGAATTCCCGAAACTATTGCCGAAGCCGCTGTTATGGGGTGCTTGCCGTTCTGTCCATTTTGTCATTCAATTCGTATTGCCTTGGACTCCGACTGCTGCAACTAAGGTTGGTAGGGCGTGGTGATCAGAGGGCCCCGATCCTGCGCGGATCGTAAACAAACACCCACTCCTTGTATTTTTTCTTGTGATGAACTCGCGGATCGTCCTATCTTTGCTAAGGCTGGCGACGCCTACGATCGGGGCTCCGCCGACGTGGCCGACCCCAAAGCTTACTCGAAATTCCACTCGGGGACTGCTCCGCCCGGAGCCGGCGCAGTTCCGTTGTGCCATCCGTCGATCCCGGCCGGGTTGGTTGGATCCGAACCTGTCGGTGTGCCCACCGCAGTCTGATTAGCCGTCTGCGAGTTCTGGCCGAAGGCAGAATTGGAAGTTGCGCCCAGCGTACCGCTGGCTCCGAAGGCAGAAGGCTGGCCGAATCCGCCCGCCGCGTCAGCCCACCGTTCGTTCCAGGTGTTTGCACCCGCGATCCGCTCCGCCCCCGAGTGCATTGAATGACATTTGACTTCGCCGAAGTGCAGCAGCTTGAAATCTTTTCCGGTGAGCGGATCTTTGTACCGCTTTCGCAGGAACCTCAGGTTGTTGGTGTTTTCGAGGTCTTCAATCTTCGTCGGATAGCGGCCGAACTTCTTGTAGTAGGCGCGAATCGCCCGCGAATACTGCACGCCGCGATGAATCATTTCTTCCTCGCGGTCGCGCTTGATGTCGAATGTAATCGAGGGAACGATGGCCGCGGCGAAGATGACCATCAGGGCCATCACGAAAAGAAGCGTCAGCATCACGTAGCCAGCTTCGTTGCGGCGCGTACGACGGATTTGAAAACGAACGGCCATAACGTCATTAAATAGATGCCTCAGGTACTTGAGATCGAAACCTGAAACCTGAAAACTGCTCTATCCTTGCGTCAGCGGTATGTTTTGCGGCGGGCCGCTAGTCACCACATCCTGAATCTCCACAGATGTATTAGGGATGCGGATGACCTTGTAGCGTCGGTCGACAATCTCGCCTTCGCCCGCCACGAATACATCCTCGCCCATCTTCAGGAATATCTTCTTTGGCTCACCGGGAGGACTGGCGAAACCATAAAACTTCAGAGGAATGGTGCTGCGGCGGAGGTTGCGGAGGCTGATATTGTGGTGCCTCGGCCTCCTTTGGCTTTCTGTCCGTGTTCCCCGTAGCATAGGGTTGGGAATGACATCTTCCGCCTGCGACACAAAAATATTTCTTCCATTGCCTTCATACTGCGTCTGCTCGCTGGTCGCCAGCAAATCCAGGCGCAGGGTGGGGTAAGATTCTCCACGCGCGGCTTTTTTCCCCGCTTTGTTCTCGGCGGGGGTGATCAGCTTGCTGGCACAGGAGCCGCGGCCTGTGCATTCGACGCCGAAGTCGACGGCCCCGAGAAAAAGGGGAGGAACTCGTACGCAAAAGCGAGCACGGCGATGCGCCCAGCACGGCCGCCCACATCGTCTTCTTCTTGTTTTCGAATCCCAGTTGCACTACGATCCCGCCTTCAAATAAGTATCCAGCTTCAGGCTCAGCTTTACCGTGCCCTGCGGTTCGCCGCCGAGCGTCACACTGTTGATGATGAAAAACATGTCATCCCGCTCCAGCGCATTGATAAACCTTGCCAGCGAAGTGTAGCTGCCCGACGAATCGGATTCCATCTCCTCGGGTTGCAGCCCCCCGGTTCCTCGTCCTTCAACTTGTATTTTCCCTGTTCGATCGTAACCCGTTCGCGACGGCCAGTTTGCCGAATTCGGTGACAATCTGCGAATTCTGGGAGGGAAGCGCTTCTTGTAGAAGTCACTGATCTGATTGTTTGCCAGCTCGACCTTTTGCGGCAGATCTTTCAGCGGTGCAACCTGCCGCGTCTTGGAGTCAGTTCGGCCTGAAGCAGTTCATTTCAGCGCTGCGGCTTTCCGCGGAGCCGACCAGAGGCGAAAAATAAACGCGCCGCCAGCACATCAACGGCCGCCAGGATGACCATTGCCAGCTTCAAATTCTTCCGAGTTTGTCCGCAGATCTGGCATCAGTGCGTGCTCCCTTTCGCGGTCTTGAGTCTTGCGGTTTCGTCTTGGGTGCGGCCGCCTTCTCTTCGATTCTGGTGCGCCTTTGCGGCGCTTTGTGCCGGGTGAGGCTTCACGCCCGGCAGTTCCGGGATGTAGATTGCCACGATATCGAACTGCTCCGTATCGCCTGTCTGCGACTTCAGAGGCTCTCGGTAGTGATGTTGGTCTGCGCGAATCTCCGCGACTCTTCCATGCGGCGCGCCAGTTCAATGGCACGATCGCGCGAATCGCCCGCGACTGTCATTTTCAGAGCCAGCTGATTGTCTTCGTCCAGTTGAGGATCGATTGAGACGACGTGTACCCGCGGCGGCATCACTTTTTCCAGATTTTCCAGCACCCGTGTCCACGAAAAGCTTTGCGCTCGATCAATTCGTTAAGAAATTGCGACTCGTCGCGCGTCGTGCGATTCTGCGGCAGGTTGAGAATTCTTTCCGCGTTCGCGCGCGACTTCGCGCTCGGCGATCATTGCGCTTTCTTTGCGCGATGGCCGCACGGTCGCGCCGTGCTGATCCAGCCCGTGACGTCAAGCGCCAGCAGGATCAGCGTCAGCAGCCGAACGCACCCACAGCCGTGCCCCAGCGCATCCAGAACTGCCGCGCATCTTCATACGGCTGGCTCGCGAGATTGATATCTAAACGCATAAAATCAGGGAGTCAGGACCAGGTTCAGTAGGTCTGAATCAGCCGGCGTGACGAATGCGTCACGCTCACTGCTACCATGCCCTTTACGAAATCAACGCTCCCACCACTCCTGCCATTCTCCATCGCGGACCGACCACCGGCCGACGTTCCCAATTGCGAGGCGAAACCAGTTCCTGCACATCCGCGCCGGTCTGGGCCCGCAACGCAGGCGCCGCGCCACCCGATTCCGGCAGGCCCGCCACATAAATCCGCTCGATATTCAGGTGGTACGTGTCCTGAAAAAATACTACCGACGGATAGACTTCTTCCGCCAGTTGCTCCCCGGTGATCGTCACCCCGCGCGTGTTTTCCAGTGTGCGAAACAGCTGCAACTGGTCTTCATTCAGGATCGCAATGCTGGTCGTGCGCGCATCCACTTTGATCACCAGCGTCGGCTTCTTGCGCATCCGCCGCGCCGAGCGCTGCCAGCGTAGACGGCAGCACGATGCCAGGATTGAATCCCGCATCGCGAAACGCGCTCTCGTAATCTTCAATCACGCTCGCCATCGCCACGGCCGCCACGACTCTTACTTCATCTTACCTTCTGCGCGTGATAGGAAACTTTCGCCTTGTCCACGTCAAAGGGCAGAGACTTCTTCAACCGGAAACGCACAACGCCGAGCGCCTCTTCGTGATCGGATGGCAGGGTATCGAATTCCACCAGCATCACGCGCACGGCGGCATCCGGCACGATCGCGATCACATCCTTCGAACGCTCGCGCCACGCCGCCCAGGGCTTCTTCAATACCGGCCCGCACCGCATCCTGCTGGCGCAGATTATTTTCCACCAGGTCGGGAATCACGCTGCCCGGCGCGAGTTCGCGCGCCGCGGAGGCTTCCAGTCCGCCTCCGTGGTCGATGAAACGCCCGGCCAGTACGCGGTCTGCCGCGATTTCGCACGCCAGTTTCGGTTTTGGTGTACTTGAAGTCGGACTCATTCCCGAGTACGCCCTTGAGAGATCTCTCTATAAATCAGAACCCGTATCGCCAACAGAATTGCAATAGCTGGCAGGGAATCAGAGAAGGTTTCAAGGTCTCAAAGTTTCAAGGTCCAAAGCTAATGCCCACCCGAAAACCTTGAAACTCTGAAACCTTGAAACTTTGCCACCTTGCCCTTACCGCATGGCCTCGATGAACGTGACCTTGTTGATCTCCTTCAGCGTAGTCATCCCCAGCCGCACTTTGTCCAGCGCCGATTCGCGCAGGAACCGCATGCCCTCTTCGCGGGCCGCACGCCGGATTTCCGAAGTCGGCTTCTTCGCCAGAATCATTTCGCGGATGCGGTCGCTCAAATCCAGCAGTTCGTGAATCGCGGTTCGTCCGCGGAATCCGGTGCCCGCGCACTCGATGCAGCCCGGCCCTTCATACAGCGGAACCTTGCGCCCACTGCACCGGATCGAGTCCGCTGGCTTCCAAAACTCAGGCGCATAGTGCACCTCGGTGCGGCAGGATTCGCAAATCAAACGCACCAACCGCTGCGCCAGAATGCAGTTCAGCGCCGAGACAAAGTTGTAAGGTTCCACGCCCATGTTCAGGAAGCGCCCGATGACGTCGACCACGTTGTTGGCGTGGACCGTGGTGAATACCAGGTGGCCGGTAAGCGCGGACTGAATGGCGATCTGCGCGGTTTCCGTGTCGCGGATTTCGCCGACCATGATCTTGTCGGGATCGTGACGCAAAATCGACCGCAAACCACGGGCGAAGGTCAGCCCTTTTTTCTCGTTGACCGGAATCTGTGTAATGCCGCGAATCTGGTATTCAACCGGATCTTCGATGGTGATGATCTTGTCTTCGTCGGTCTTGATCTCGTTGACGGCCGCATAGAGCGTGGTCGTTTTACCGCTGCCGGTTGGCCCTGTTACGAGCACCATCCCATAGGGTTCTTTGATGTAGCGCCGGAATTTGCGCAAATCTTCTTCGGATCAAAGCCGACCACTTCGAGGGTCAGGCTGCTTGAAACTTCTCGCTCATCGACTCTTTGTCGAGTACGCGGAGCACGGCGTCCTCGCCATTAATCGATGGCATGATCGAGACGCGGAAGTCGATGGCGCGGCCGTTAAACTTCACGCGGAAACGGCCATCCTGGGGCACGCGGCGCTCGGAAATATCCAGCTCGCTCATGACCTTGATGCGCGAAATGATCGTCGAATGGTGCTCTTTGCCGATCGGTGGCATGGCCTGGGTGAGCACGCCGTCGATGCGGAACTTGATGAACACCGAGTCGTCCCGGGTTTCGATGTGAATGTCAGAAGCGCGCCGCTGCAGAGCCGTGAAAATGGTGGTATCCACCAGCCGGATAATCGGGCTGATATCGCCCGTCGCCGGTCAGCCGGTCGATCGTGATCGTTTCTTCGCGCCGGTGTTGTCGTCTTCGCGAATAATCGAGTGAAGCCTTCGCTGGCCTCTTCGAGCACGCGCTGCGACTGCTCGGTCTTCTTGAGGATGTCGGTGATCTGCTTGAGCGTCGAAACTTTGGTGACGATGCGCTTGCAGCAGCAGGCTGATCTCGTCGATCATCATGAGCTGGCTGGGATCGGCAATCGCGATGGCCAGCTTTCCGTCCGCGGTCTCTTCCAGAGGCACGAAGTTGTAGCGGAACATCAGCTCGACGGGAATTTTCTTGAACAACTCGTGATGCAACTGGAACTCTGTGAGGTCGACGAACTCGCAGCGGTACCGCCGCGCCACGTCCTGCGCGCGCTCCAGATCGGTGACCGGATTCCCCGGGGCTGATCGGCCCGCCGTTCCCGCCATGTACGAAAATTGATTTCTTCTCCGCCGTTGCCATTCAATACTCCCAGCTGTGACCGACAAGACTAGTGAATTGAGAGCCAAGTGTTGCATCACAACTACGCATTGCCCATCGCTCAAATGCTCTAGTGCACTCCCAGCGTGAAAATCGGCAAATACAACGAGATCAACACGCCGCCCACAAAAACCGCCATCACGATCAGAATCAACGGCTCGATCAGCGCCATGGCCGCTCCCAGCGCCGTCTGCACATCTTCTTCATAAAACTCCGCCACCGAATTCAACATGGCCGGCAGCGCTCCGGTCGATTCGCCAACTTCGATCATTTCCACCGCCAGCTCGGGAAAAATCTTCTGCTCTTCCAGACTTCGCGCCAGTCCCTGCCCCTCGCGCACCCGGACGCCGCTCGCATTACACCCTTTAAGATGCGCCGGCTGCTCATCGAGGCGCCCGCAGTTTCCATCGACGGCACCAGCGGCAATCCGCCCTGCAGCAGAGTCGAAAGCATCCGCGAAAAATTTGCCACCTGGTACTTGAGCCGGATATCGCCGAGCAGCGGCATACCCAAAATGACGCGATCGATGTGGTCCGCCCCGCTATCGGTTTCTTTCCATCGCCAGAAAACAGAAGCCAACAACGACCAGCCCGACCGCCACAAACGGATCGTACTTCTGCGCGTTCTGTCCCACCGCCAGCATGAACAGCGTGATCGCCGGCAGCTTCGCATCCAGGCTGTTGAACAAGTCCGCAAACTTGGGCACGACGTAAGTGAACAGGAACATCACCATGATCATCACCACCGTGATCAGCAGCGTCGGATAAATCAGCGACACAAACAGCTTCTTGCGGAAGGTCATCGCCAGCCGCTGAAAGCCGATATAGCGCGTCAGCACTTCGTCCATGTTGCCGCTCTTCTCGCCCGCCATCAGCGTCGTCGTGTAAATCTTCGGAACAATCCCCTGGGCCGCGAACGCGTCCGAGAGCAACTCTCCGCCCTTCACCCGGTCGCGCACGTTCTCCAGCACCTGCCGCAATTGCGCATCCTTCTGCCGCTTGATCAGCAATTCGAGCGAGTTCAGGATCGGCAGCCCGGCCTTGATCAGCGTCAGAAACTGCTGGTTGAAAACCAGAAATGTGCTCTGTTTCAGCTTCCGCCGGCGCCGCAGCGAAACGCCGGACGTAGCATCCCTGGGGCTTGACCCAGTAAACGAGATAGCCCTGCTGCGCGAAGCGGTCGCGCACTTCGGCTTCGGAATAGCCCTGCTCGATGTGCTGCTGGACGCGCCCGCGCTCGTCCGCGATTTTGACTACAAATTCCGCCATTTGCCGACTTTTCTACCGGTTTTTCCTGGAGTTTACCCTATCGCCAGTCTAACATTCTCGCTTCTTATTCTAAGCCGCCAACCGCCCTCAAAACAGCCCCTTGAAAGTACCGCAAGTAACCCCGCAAAGAAGACTCAAAATTGTCATTCCGCCGTGCTTTGAGGAGTTTTTGTCAAATCAGCCATACTTTGAATGTCATTCCGAGCGAAGTCAGGACCTGCTGTCATTCCGAGCGAAGCGAGGAACCTGCTTTGCCGCCCGCAGCACGAACCCCTACGGCTCCAGTCCCCCCTCCCCACCGTCTCCGTTCCCGCCGGAGGCTTGAACTCGAACCGCCCGTCCGCAATCGCCCACTCTTCCTTCATTCGCGAACCGATATTCCGTAGCCGCCCCATCCACTTCCTGAATGACCAACCGCGCAATCTGATGGTCGGGCGTTACCTCGATCAGAAGCTCGCTGACCCGATCCGCCAACGCTTGCGGAACCCCCCGCAGAACCACATTCCCGGAGCCGACGGCTCTACATCCGGCGCTAGAGACAATCCCTGCAACTCTTTCTCTAGTTTGGTCTTACCCAACAAGAAAGCCAGCGGCGATCGGACGTCCTCCAGCTTCTTGGACGCCGTCTTCCGAGCCTGCCGGTCCGCTGGGACGTAAAACCACGCATCCTTCCCATCGCTGACAAACAGCTTCTCCCTCGGAGAACGGTACTCCCACCGCATCTTGCCGGGTTTTTTCAGCCAGAGCGTTCCGGTTTCCGTCCGCTCCATCCCCGACCCGCGATAGACCTCGGTGAACTCCGCCTCCAGCGAGCGCAGATGGTTATAATGCGCATCCACAGCCGCCGCCAAGGTCTTCACGTCGGCTGCAAGGCCAGCCGCAACGAAGGCCACCGTCATTCAGACACCACACCATCGCCAAGCGCAGCCAGCCAACTCGCATCTTGTGAATTTGTCACCGGGTACCCGCCCACAATGTCAGCCACCCTCACGCAAACTCGGGAGGGGAAACACGGGGCAAGCTCCTACGGGGGGACTCCTTTCACGATTGTAAGCCGTGCCTCAGGACTTGTCATTTACTCCGGCTTCTCGGCAAGCGGCACAATCGAGTTCGACCTGTGACCTCAGCCACGAGCGCCGCATCTGATGATTTCCCCGCACAGAAGTTACATTGCGAAAGTTTTTACAAATCATTCATTCGCATCGGTAACTTCCGTCCTGCTCCTTCATCCAGTCTGCGGTCGTTCACGGCCGTATCTCCCTTTGAAGGAGCTGTACATGTTCAGTACCACGAAAATGCAGTTAGCTCTTGCTCTCGCCGTCACCGCGTTTCCTCTTCTCAGCCAAGCTCAACTTAGCGGCACCACCGGCGCCGTATTTGTCATGAACAATAACGCCAGCAAGAATCAAATCGTGGCCTATCAACGCAATGCCGATGGAACTCTCACCGCTCGTCACTTGTTCGCGACCGGAGGCCGTGGGAGCGGCGGCGTCACCGATCCCCTCGGATCACAGGGATCGCTTACCCTCACTCAGGATCGTTCCTTCCTTCTGGCCGTGAACGCAGGCAGCGGCGAAATTTCCGTATTCCAGGTCAACGGGTCGACGCTCACATTGGTAGGAACTACTCCATGCGGAGGCAGCGAACCCGTTGCAGTGGCGCAATATGGGCACCTCGTTTACGTGCTGAACGCCGGCGGCACGAGCAACGTTACCGGATTCCACTTGACGGCCACAGGACAGCTCAAGCCCATTCCAAATTCCACCGCTTTTCTCACCACTGCCAATTCCGGCCCGGGTTCTCTCGCTTTCAGTCCTGATGGCGGGACGTTGCTTGTCACAGAAAAGATTACCGGCAACATCGATGCTTTTGCCGTTCAGGCGAACGGCACTCTGGGTCCGATCGTTGAGACTCCCAGCGTGGGTGCCGGGCTCTTTGGAATTCTGTTCGCACCGAATGGCGTCGCGCTTACCACACAAACCGGACCCGCGGGCACGACCGGCGAGTCTGCTGTCTCTTCCTACTCGTTGAATTCCGGCGAAATGCTGACTGCAATCAGCGCTAACATCGCGACCGAAGCCAGCGCTACTTGCTGGCACGTGGTCACGCCAGAACGGCAAATTCGTCTACACCTCGAATCCCGGCTCGGGCACCATCTCTGGATTCTCCATCACTTCGTCCGGAAGCTTGACTCCGATCGGTAGCACGATCTTGGCAACGCTTCCGACCGGTAGCGCCAACCTCGATATCGCCGTATCCGGAGACGGCAAATATCTCTACACGATCGATTCGGGCACTGGCAGCGTCAGTCCTTTTGGTGTCAATGCCGATGGAACGCTTACTCCACTGAATGGAGTTGGCGGTCTCGCTGCCAATGCCGGCTTCAACGGCATCGCTGCATTTTAGGTGGCGCTTGTTGGACATTCCTATCAACGGGAATGAATTCGTTCCTCACAACATCCCCACTTCCGACGCCTTTGCCGGCGGTGGGGATTTCCTTTCTCGCACAACTCTCATTTGCGTCAGCGATATGAGCACGTCCGCGTTCATCAGAGGTAAAGCGAACCTTTCTCTTTCGGTCGACGCGCATAAACGCTCTCGCGGCTGGCAAATAGTCCAATCAGATTATTGACCCTCACAATCTGACTCCCGATAATCGCCGCACTTCGGGGTTCGAGTTGCTTCGCGACATTTCAGTCCCAGACGCGCGGCCATGCAGCGGCGCGCGCGGATGTCGAGAAGCGCATCGTCGAAAGGAACTGTGGGGGAACGAATGTCGCTCTTCAAAAGCCTGGCGTGTGCCTTGTTCATCGCCTTTGCCGTACTGACAGCAACTGCGCAACAGATCACCGGCAACATTCACGGAACCATCAATGATCCAGTGGCGCGGTCGTGCAATCGGCGTGGCGGTCACGGTAAAGCACTTGGAGACCGGGCTTACTCGCTCCGCCATCACCGATCGCAGTGGCAGTTATCCTGTTGGTCGAATTGCCAATTGGCCACTACCAACTCGAAGTCAGCCACCAAAAGGTTTTCAAAAATATCCATGCAGAGCCGGGATTTCTCTGGACGTGAATGAGAGCGCCCAACGGTCCAGTGCGTCTCCGGCGTCGGCTCTGAAACGACAGCAGGTTGAAGTCAATGCCAACGCGGCGCTCATCCCAGAACACTGTGAGCAGCCTCGGCAAGACTGTCGATGGAACAGAGAAATCCTCGACCTGCCGCTCGATAGGCCGCGACTTCGCACAACTCGGTGTTCTTGCAGCCGGGGGTCGTACCCTTGACACCCGGTCTTCTGGAGGCGGGCGGCGGATTGCGCGACAGTCAGGGCTACGCGGTCGATGGCCAGCGTCCGGAGTCGAACAGTTTCCTGATCGACGGCGCCGACAACGTGAACGACGTCGACTCCGGATTCGTCCTCAAGCCCCCTGATCGACGCCATCAGCCGAATTTCGCATCCTCACTCACAGTGCCAACGCCGAATTCGGCGGCAGCGCCGGCTCTACCACCAACATCATTACCCGCTCCGGCACCAACCAACTGCACGGCTCCACTTGGGAGATTACTTCGCAACGACGTCTTCGATGCCAAAAAATTATTTTTCCCCCGACACCGGGAACCTCTCAAACAAAACCAATTTGGCGGCGCACCCTCGGCGGACCCCATCATTACGCGACAAAACCTTCTTCTTCGTTTTCTACAAAAGCTACCGCAACCGCCAGGGTGAAACTCAGGAGTCCCCGACCGTCCCCTCACAGCCAAAGAACGGCACCGGCGACTTCTCCGAGACTCTGTCCTGAAGGCTTCACCGGCGGCTTCTGCAACAATCCCGGATCATCAACTAAGTGCTGGTGGTCACCAATCCCCTCACATTTTTTTCCCCAACAATCAGCTGCCTCCATTTTTCAATCAACAGCCTTTCGCAAAATCCTTCTAAGCGAATCATCCCGCTGCCCAACAGCGGCCTCAACACCTTCACCTCCACCGTCGAACTCAAAAGATGACACCAAATATCAGGGCGGAATCAAGCTTCGACCATTACCTCACCGCCAACGACAATCTCTGAATTTCCGCTACATGATTAATTGTGGCGCCGACTTCGAACCCGCTCAGCCCCCGGCGGGCGCCAGCGTGCCCGGCTTCCCCGTCACCGAAGACCAACGCGCCCAAAACTTTGTCGCGCAAGAAACCCATACGTTTTCGCCTACGGTTGTCGGCGTTGCCCGTTTCTCCTTCCTGCAAAACAATTTTGTTTTCGGCGAACGTCCAATCATGAATTCGCCCGCGACCTTGGCTTTCAATACGAGCCCAGCCTCCCCTGCCGCGGCCGGGCCCCCATTCAAATCATGTCGGCGGCTACACACCGTCGGCGCTCCGATCACCGGGCCCCGCGAACACGTACGAAGACACCTTCGATTACTCTGGGCCAAGTCAGCTGGATTCGCGGCAAACATGAATTTAAATTCGGCGGCGGATTCCAGCATCAGCAACATCAACATTCTGCAGGGCATCGCCACCAACGGCTTCTTTGTATTTGCGCCGTTTCCCTTCACGACGGCTTCGCCAGTTTTCTCGTCGGTGCAGCCGGTGTTCTTTCTGCAAGGCGGCGGCAACTTTCAGCGCGGCATTCGCGAACAAGCTTCTGAATCGCGTACGCTGCAGGACACCTACAAAGCGTCACTTCGCGCCTGACGCTCAACCTGGGCTTGCGCTACGAACTGCCCTCGCCCGTACACCGAAGAACAACAATCGGCAGAATCTCTTCGCTGCCGGGTGTGCGTCTAAGTGTTGCCAGTCGGCCCCTCCGGGCCTTGCTCTATCCCGGCGACCCCCGGCGTTCCGAGCGGGATTGATTCCAACCGACAAGAAAGGCTTTGCTCCTCGCGTTGGCATTGCGTGGGATCCGACTGGAAGCGCCAGGGGTGGTTGGTGAAGGCCGCCTACGGCATGTTCTACGAGCCGTACTACACAGGGAATGGAGGTCCGCTGCAATCTCCCGATCAGCGCGCCGCCATTTCTCCAAACTCCGCGCAGGTCAGAGACGGTCCCGAGTTCATTTGCCAATATCCTTTTATCCTATCAACCAGAAATCTTTTTTACACGACAGTTTGCTGAAGCCGATGACGATTCTCACGCTCTCTCCGCATATCTTCACTCTGCCCTACGCTCAGGACTGGAACCTTACCGTCCAGAAATCGTTCGCGGGGCGAAGACTCGCTGGCTCGCGGAAGTCGGATACGTAGGGACCACGGGACTCACCTAGCCGCGCGCTTCATCGAAGGCAATCCGACGGCATTCATTCCCGGACTCGATTCCAGCGGCAATCCCATCTCAAACGAGAACAACGATCAACCAACGGCGCCTATATTCGGGCTGCACGCTCGCTCAGACCCGACGGTTGCATCTACGCCTCGGCCGGACTGATCGCGGGAATCGCCGATTCTTCGTATAACGCCCTGGAGGCGAGCCTGCGGAAACGATTTGGCCACGGCCTGTCGTTCCTCGCCTCGTACACCTGGGCCCACTCGATCGACGACGTCTCTTCGTTAACATCACCGGTTCAGGCATCGCAGACCGGTTGCCGGAGAGAACGACGTCGCACAAGATCCCAACAATCTGGCCGCCGAGCGCGGACGATACGATGTTCGACAGCCGTCACCGCTTCGTCCTCAGCTACCAGTGGAATATTCCTTTCTGGAATCATCCGGCGAACTGGTACCAGCACGCGTTCGGCAATTGGCAGTTGAACGGAATCTTCACGGCGATGACCGGTGGGACCCTTCACCGTCTTCGATTCGGCGGATAATTCACTGCAAGGTCGGCGCTCCGGAAATTACCGGGTTTTCCGCCAATCGTCCGAACGTTGTGGGCAACCCGAACTCGGGCCCGCGCACGCCGCAGGAGTGGTTCAACGTCAGCGCCTTTCAGCAGCTCGCTCCGGATCCTCTGGGACGTTTTCAGGTTTTTGGAAATGAAGGCCGCAATGTCGTCGCAGGTCCGGGTTACGTGAACTGGGACTTTTCGGTGTTTAAGAACATAAAAGTTAGCGAGTCGAAAGATATTCAGTTTCGTGGGGAGCTCTTCAATCTCCTGAACCACACTAATTTCCGCTTGCCGGTGAGCGACATCAGCTCTCCCAACTTCGGACAGATCCAGACGGACGTTTCGCCGCGCGTCATTCAGGTAGCATTGAAATTCTTGTTCTAGCGAGAAACTGAACAGGGGAAACCTGAAACGAAGATGCCTGGTTTTTTCCAACGATGGCCGCTCCTGCCCACAATTGCGATCCGTGCGGCCGTGTGTCTGGCCATCGCTTACCTTGCTTTCGGATCTTACGTTTGGTGGGCAATGCGTCAGCCGCCCGAAGTCTTCGGACGCGTGATGGCTCGAATGCCCGGGCCGGTCGTTTTCATCATCTTTCCGTTTGAGACTTTCTGGATGCACGCGCGCGCGGGAACACTTCACCCGGGAGACCCCGCGCCCGACTTCTCGCTCTCCAATCTGGAAAAGACTGAGCGCGTTCAACTGTCTGCGTTTGCCCAGCAGCATCGCCCAGTCGTCCTGATCTTCGGCAGTTACACCTGACCACCCTTCCGGCGGGAGGTTCCCGCTCTGAACAAGCTCTACGACGAGTATCAGGGACAAGTCTCGTTCCTTGTCGTCTACATCACGGAAGCGCATCCCAGCGACGTCTGGCAGATGCAAAGCAATATCAAGGACAAGGTTGTCTTCGCCAGCCCGAAGAGCGAAGACGAACGAGCCTTTCGTCGCTGGAGCCTGCGTCCGCAAGCTTGGGCATCAAGATTCCCGCGGTGCTCGACGAATTTGGCGACTCCACCGAGCGCGCCTATACCGGATGGCCCGACCGCATGTACCTGATCGACGCCACCGGCCACGTCGCCTACAAAAGCAAACCAGGGTCCGTTCGGCTTCAAATCGGACGAACTCAAAGCAGCCATTGCGCGAGTCGTGAAGGCACCCTAAGTTGCCCTTGATCTTCTCCGCCGGACCGGATTCAGGCGAGCTACCAAGACGATGCTGCATCGGCCGGTTCAACCCAGATCATCTCAATCTGTGCGCAGCGCCTTCATTGGATCCGTCGAGGCGGCTCGACGTGCCGGAAGAATACTGGCGGCCGCGGCGCAAGCCCCGAGCGCAAGAATTGAAAACCCGAACACCCGCGGATCCCAGCTGCGTATCTCGAATAGCTGCGCGGCCATAAGGCGTCCCGCGCCGATGGCCATGGGGAATTCCAATCAATAACCCGATAGCCACCAGCAGAAATGCTCCCCGCAGGACCAGTCGCACAATGTTCAGCCGGTCGGCTCCGAGAGCCATGCGCACGCCGATCTCGCCGGTTCGGCAGGCGACCATGTAGGCCATCAGCCCATAGAGGCCGATCGCCGCCAGCAGCAGGGCGATGATGCCGAATGCAGAGGCCAACTGCGCGACCATGCGCTGCTGGTCAAAATTTGAGGCCACCTGCTCGTTCATGCTTTGCACCGTGATGATGGTAAGGTTGGGATCGATATCGGCGAGAGCCTTACGAAGCTCTGGCTCGAGATTGCGCGTATCGCCGCGTACCAGAAGCTGGATACTGCCGACGAAATGTGTTTGTACTTCGTTACGCTGTATGTCAGCGTCGGCATAATGGACCCTCTGGTTCATGCGGCACGAAAAACATGGGCCTTGCGGGCTGGTCCGGATCGGTGTACTTGGCGTCACGCGCCACGCCGACGATCTCAAACGTGCCGGCATATCGGGAGCTGTCCATGCCAAAGTGTTTGCCGAGGGGATCTTCGTTGGGGAAGTATTTCCTGACGAGCGATTCATTCACAATCGCCACCGGGCGCGAGGCGCCGGAATCGCTCTCCGCAAAATCGCGGCCGCGCACGATGCGCTGTCCGACCGTCGAAAAATACTGCCGACTCACCCGGTCCCGCGAGACACCCTCCGCCATATCAGCCTTTGGATCGCCCCTCCCTTCTATGCAATCAATTCACCCCAGTTATTGCCGCTGAGCGGACTGTAGGCCGCCAGGCTTGCGCTCTGCACATTCGGGAACCGCACCAGATCATCTTCGATTGCGCGATAAAGCGCGTCGAGGTGGTCGGGTGTGTAACTGTCCAGAGGCGGATTGATCTGAACACTGATGCGATTTTGGACGTCGAACCCAAAGTCCTGACTCTCCAGATTCCGCAAGCTGACTGTCAGCAATCCGGCGCAGGCCAAGCAGAACCAGCGAAAGCGCCACCTGGCTGACTACCATTGTCCTTTGTGGGAACGACTGCTCCGGCGCGAGTGCCGCGTCCTGCTCCGTGCAATGCCTCTGCCGGATCGGAGCGCGAAGCCAGCCACGCCGGCACCACGCCAAACAGCACACCGGTCAGGAGTGAAAGCGCAAACGCAAATCCCAGATACCGGCAACGAAGGCGCGGCACTGATAGGCGTAAAGGTGGCGCTGTGAAACGCCAGGGCCAGCATCAGACGCGCTCCCACGTATGCAACCCCTAATCCTGCGATGCCGCCTAGCACCGACAGCAATACCGCCTCCGTCAACTGCTGGCGAATCAGTCTTGTTCGCGCAGCCCCCAGCGCCAGGCGAACCGCAGTCTGAGCGCGGCGGGCGGCTCCGCGCGCCAGCAGAAGATTGGCGAGGTTGGCGCACGCGATGAGGAGTAATGTTCCGCAAACCATCAGGAGAATACGCAAGCTCGCGCCGTAGTTTTCCCTCAAGGAGGTGACGCCCCCTCCGGCCGCGGCCAGCCGGATAAATTTTTGAGGAATCGTAGGTGCAACCTGCGGTTTGAATTCGGCAGGTATCTCATCTTCGTCACGGAGCCAGTGTTGAAGCACCGGCGTCAGCCGGGTCGGAAGTGCTTGCACGCTCGCACCCGGCTTCAACCTGCCAATGGCATACAGCCACTGGCGACTGATTCGTTCTCATGTTTCCATACTGGCCGTCGAACAAAATCTCCTGTTGCAGCGGCAGCCAAAAGTCCGGCGGATCGCTGCGCAGTGTCTCGCCAAAAAATCCCGGAGGCGTAATCCCAATCAACGTTACCGGCTGTCCCTGCACGAAGAATGTGGAACCGACAATCCCCGGGTCTGAGCCATAAGCCTGCTGCCAGGTGCGATAGCTGATCATCGCCACAGGTGGGGCCGACCGTTGATCGTCCGAGTTGTTGATCACCCGTCCGGCAAAGGCCCCGAGGCCAAAAACATGGAAGTAACTTCCGCTCACGTACTCGGCCCGCAAGGGACGTGCCTCGCGGTCTTTGGCTTCCTGCCGAATGCTGTAAATCCCAGGCGCGGCCTGAAAAGCCGTTGTCTCCTCGAACTCAGGTGCAGCCGCCGCAAGACGCTGGTAGAGGGGATAAGAGAACAGGCTCCAGTCATCGTCCTCCCAACCCTCGACACAGCACTCCGAGGTATCGCCAATGCGATAGAGCTGGGCAGGATCGGCGACCGGCAACGACTTCAGCATGATGGCCCGCGTCAGGGTGAAGATCGCGGTGGTCGCACCGATGCCGATGGCCAGGGTAAGTAATGCGGTCAACGTAAAGGTAGGAGCATGGCGCAGCTGCCGGAGAGCGTAGCGGATGTCCTGCAGAAGAGATTGGCATGCGGGTATCCTCCGGCGGATTATACGTCGAACCAAAAGCATTGGTTCCACGAGGTAACCCTATGAGATTTTCACATTGCCGGGGTGCCGCATCTTCTTCGACTCTCTCACCAATCCCGTCAGTAACCCCTCGCCGGGTATATATGATTGGTATATACTAAATTAAACGGACTCCATCGTGCCCAAGACCGACATCGCTAAGCTCTTCAAAAACGGCCGCAGCCAGGCGGTCCGTCTCCCCAAGGAGTTTCGCTTCGAAGGCGACCGCGTGCGCATTCGCCGCGTCCCCCAAGGAGTTCTGCTTGAGCCACTCATCCCCGATACCGCCCGCTGGTTCGAAGAACTTGATCGCTTTAACTCCCAGCCGTTTCCATCTCTTGGACGCCAGCCAACCTGTCACACCCAAGCGGAAGATTTTCTAGTGGACTACTTGTTGGACACAAACGCCTGTATCGCCCTGATCAACGGGCAGCCATCGACGGTCCGCGCCCGCATGCAGAAGGCGGCAGGTGCGGGTTCGCACATTCTGGTCTCGTCTATCGCTCTCTTCGAACTCTGGTATGGAGTCGCGAAAAGCGCACAGCAGGATTTCAACCGCAAGCGCCTCGAAGCCTTTCTGTCGGGTCCCGTCCTCGTTCTGCCCTTTGACGATGCCGACTCCCACGCCGCTGGAACCCTGCGCGCATCCCTTGAATCAACGGGCAAACCAATCGGCGCCTACGACCTGCTGATGGCCGGGCAGGCTCTGCGCCATCAGCTGACGCTTGTGACGTCAAATGTCTCGGAGTTTTCACGCGTGAAAGGGCTTGACTGGCAGGACTGGGCGAAGGCGTAGATCCCGACCGCACCCAGCATGGAACTCGAGGACGCATGGTTCGGGCGTGGCCAGTCATCATTGATAGGCTCACCGAGGAAAAGCTCGTTCCTTTGTTCACGCGTTCGGATAACGCAGTGTTGGGGGATCGGCACTTTGCCTAATAACAGGCCCTTGCCCAAAACTCGGTACTCTGCAAAAAGCAGGGTGAGCAATTTTGCTCAGACTTTGTACGACACCGTACAGTAGAGTCCCTTTGAAGCCTACTTACGGGTTCCGCTCATTCAGGGGAAGGAGCAAATCCTCCGTAGACTTGAGCCCAAAGCTTCCGAGCATCCGCAAGCCTCGGCGTCCGCACGCCGGGGCTTTAAATTGTTTTGCTTTCCGCCCCAAAAATCCGAACTTGCCCATAAACTGTTTAACTTCTCCCTTTCGGGCCAAGCCAACCAGAGGACGAGTCCCCTTTGCTTTCAACGACTTAACTCCGTATAATCCCTCCAGCAACCGCTAAACCCCGAAATTGCACCATTCGTTGGGATGTGCTGCGCCATTTCCATATCCTTGAATAGGATAGCCACAGACACAACCCAAGGGAAAAGTGTACCGAAGCTCAGGCAGCTTTATGCAGAGCTGTTCCTGGGGAAGTCAAAAGTTTTTGGGTGATTTGTCTCTCAGGTTCATCCAAAGGCCAAAGCAAATTTCTCGCGGCTCACGCCGCTTGGGACATGTCGTATGCAGTCAGAGGGATAGCACTTGCTATCGCGTTCGATGGGCTATCCCGATGAGAATGCAGTCAGAGAAGCTTCGGCGTCATGCCGGAAACCAGGAGCCTAAGCAGCAATTATGCGCAAGCCGATTAAGTACGTAGAGAAAGCAGCCGTCGCTGCCGCCAAGGGATCATGGGTTGTATTCGAGCGCTTGAATCGCATCAAGCCCAACCCGTCGCCCACGCCGAAGTGGTCCGACAAGCCGCTCCTCAAGTCGTACGAGAAGTCCAAGCCGCCGCTCGGCTGGCCTCGCTCCACCGATTCCCTTTGCCCCAAGTGCGTTCCCGAAATCCGTCAGCAGATTCTCGACGGCCACTTGCCGCACGAAGTGCTGATGAACGAGAAGGTCGGCGAGATCAAGGCCACCATCGTCGAGCGCGACGGCAAGATCCTCATGGTGAAGGATTGCCCGATTCACGGTCACTTCGAAGACGTGATGTCGATCGACACTGAATTCTCGAAGCATCTTGAAGATGTTTTCCCGGGCCGCGACATCGTTGCCCACAATGACGAGAAGCTGCACCATCACGGATCGTCCACGGTGAAATATGGCCGCGGCTCCGTGCTCACGATCGATCTGACGAACCGCTGCAACATGATGTGCGATCCCTGCTTCATGGACGCGAACCAGGTCGGCTTCGTCCACGAACTGACGTGGGAAGAAATCAAGACGATGCTCGACAACGCCATCACCATCAAGCCGCGCCGGCAGATGTCGGTGCAGTTCTCCGGTGGCGAGCCGACGTTGTCCCCGTACTTCCTCGATGCGGTTCGCTACGCCCGCAAGGTTGGATACAACTCGGTGCAGGCAGCGACCAACGGCATTGAGTTCGCCAAGAGCTTCGAGTTCTGCCAGCAGGCAGTCGAAGCCGGTATGCGTTATGCATATCTGCAGTTCGATGGCATCGGCAACGCGGCGAACGCGCACCGCCTCGTCGGCAACCTGTTCGACGTAAAGCTGAAGGCGATCGAGAACCTGCACAAGGCTGGTGTGGAGATCGTTCCGGTCGTAACGATCGTCAACGGCATCAACAACGAGCAGGTTGGACGCATCATCAAGTTCGCCCTCGACAATCCGAAGACGATCAGCTTCCTGAGCTTCCAGCCAGTCAGTTTCACCGGACGCGACGAAGCCGTCACCGACGATCGCCGCGAGGCGCAGCGCTACACGCTGAGCCATCTGGCGCACGACGTGAAAAATCAGACGGGCCTGGGCGAGCCGAGCCGCGACTGGTTCCCGATTTCGTTCATGGGAACCTTCAGCGACTGGGCCGACCTGATGCACGCCAACGACGTGAAAAACGATTGGGGCCAACTAAGTTGCGGTTGTCATCCGAATTGCGGAACCGGCATGGCGGTGATGATCGACAAGGAAACGAAGGAAGCGGTTCCGGTGACGGCCTTCCTGCACGGCGATCAACTGGCGAAGGACATTGCCAAGGTCAACGATGCGGCGCGCGGAAAGTTCTGGACCGTGGTTGGCATGGCGCTGTGCCTGATGAAGAACTACGATCCGTTCCAGGCTCCGACGCATTTCAAGCTGATGGACCTGCTGCGAAAGTTCGATAAGAACTTCAATGCTACCGGCAAGAACTATGGAAAAGTTGGTCCGGATCGCACGGTGGACGATGTCATGAAGCGCCGGCAAGATCGTTGGAACTTCCTGTTCATCGCGGGCATGTGGTTCCAGGATCTGTTCAACTACGACTTCCGGCGGACCGAGCAGTGCATCATTCCGTACGCGACGCAGGAAGGCGAGATTTCGTTCTGCGCCTACAACACGGGCGTGGGATGGCGGAACATTATCGAGAAGATGCACATGACCGCGACGCTCACCAAGTGGTATGAAGAGCACGGGCGGCACGAGATTTTTGCGGGCGGCAAGAAAGTGAAGATGGAAGACGCGACTCACTCGCTGCTGCTGCGCGACGATCTGGTCACGACCGAACTGCAGCATGATCTCGACAGCCAGGGCATCGCGAAGAACGCGCGCGAAGAGAAGGTTCGGGCTCGGGATGCGAAACAGAAAGAGACTGCTGATGCGAAAGCCGAGGCGCGCGGGCCGGAGAAGAATGACGCTGCCTACAACGCCCGCATGGCTTCGCTCTATCGCGAAGTTGTCTTGAAAGAGAAGCCTGTCGTTGCTGAGAACGGGTTCATTCCGCTGGGCGCACTCACCAAGCCCAACGGGAATGGCAATGCCGCGCCGGAAGTGAAGCCTGAGGTCGCCGAACCGGTAGCGGGAGACTAATTCGCAGCCAGTGGCTAGTTGAAGTATTGAAGTAAGACTGGGCCGCCTCCGGGCGGCCCTAGCTATGCGACCCTGAGAGTCGCGCTGACGGTTGTTCCAGAGCCTTCGGACTTTATCTCCAAACTGCCACCAAGCAGTTTCAGCCGCTCTCGCATACCCGTCAATCCGACACCGCCCCGGCCCAATTCGATCAGTGCGTGTTGCTTTTCCCGGGGTATACCCTTCCCACAATCCTGGACTTGAACGGTCAGATGGTCACGTTCCTGATGGAGACGGATTGTCGCTGTGGCACTCCCGGAATGACGATGAATGTTAGTCAAGCATTCCTGAACGATCCGGAAGATGGCAATCTCCAGTTCGTCCGGCAACCGGCCGAGATCGTCTGAGATGTCCAGGTCCACCTTGATGTTGCTGCGTTCGGAGAAACCATCCACATACCAGCGAAGGGCAGAGGCAAGGCCGGCGACATCGAGGAGTGGCGGATGAAGCAGGTGAGAAATGGTGCGAATTTCGCGAGAGACTTGATCGACTAATTGAGCATTCTCGGCAAGAGCTCTGGCTGCGGGCGAATCGAGCTTATGTGCCTGAGCCTGAACTTCGCTAATATTCATGCTCAGCGCTGCAAGATTCTGGCCGACGCTATCGTGCAGCTCGCGGGCTAATCGTCTGCGCTCTTCATCCTGCATGGTCTGCAGGCGCGCCGCAAACTCCAGTTGCTGCTTCTGTGATGTCAGGTCGGTAATCAGAACACCCGTTGCTGACTTGTCGCGTGATAAAACACTAAAAGAAAAATTGGCGGGAATAAGGTTCCCGTCGGAGAGCTGCAGACGCATCTCTCTTTCGTTCGATATCGACTGATCCCCAGTCAGCAACTTCTGGTAAGCGGACTGATCTTCCAACGCAAGGAAGTCCAGCAATTGGCGGCCAATGACGGTCTCCCGCGGCACACCCAACAGCTGCGCCAGGCTGAGATTGCAGTAAACAATACACCCGTGCGCGTCCAGCATCGCCGCGCCCTGTTGCATTTTTTCAACCAGGGTACTGTATGGAAGATCCGAGCCCTCCAGCGTGTAGACCCGATGGCCCTCCGGCTCCTCGACTACGAACGCGTCCACGGTTCCGTACTGAATGGCGCGCAGGGTCTGCTCTGCTTCCTCCATCAGTTGTCGGCTTCGATCAATTTCGGGCAGTTTACGCTTGTTCATGCGGCTCTCATCGAGAATCAGCCGCCGTCAAGTCGAGCTTTATTCCCCGACAGCGGCGGAACGTATTTGCAAACCAACCAACGCGCGTTCCCTATCGCGAAGATCGCCGACGATTTTGCGCAGTGGTTGGGGTAGCTTTCTTACCAGCGTTGGGATGGCAAGGATCTGATCGCCGGCGGCCAGTTGCGGGTGTTTCAATAGATCGACTACTTCGATATCATAGCGCCCCGCTAAATGTTCCTCGCATAGTTTCTTTAGATTGGCGAAAGCGGAGACGGACCGCGGCGTTTGGCCAGCAACGTACAGGCGAAGCTGCCACACCTCGTTCGCAGCGGCCTCGTTCCTCTCCCCAATCTCTTTCAGACTAAGGGGGCGATCTTCTGTTTTTTTGCTTTTAACTGACTTCTTCATCGGGTTCTTCTTCGTCGCTTGGCATCGACTCCATCCTTAACCAGATCAGCCTGACGACTGCGGGACATAGCTTCGCGATTATCCACGATCGTTTCTTCTCGCGAAAGGTCCTTCTCTCTCGCCGCTTCAGCCTCCGCCTCTTCTACTTCAAATTCCTTGCGAAGCGCCGCAATACGCGCTTCGAGCGCCTCTTGCTTTCGTTTGCGGTCACGATCTTTGCGTTCGGCCTCCTGTTGGCGCACCAGGGCAGCAGCCGTTTCTCGCGCTTCCTGTGACAAACGAGACGATCCGGTGAGCACCCCGTCGGGACCCAAGTAAACGTCCAGTAGATCGACTCCTTGGGGTGTCAAGAGAAACTCGCGCAGTTGGTTCGAGTGCGCCATCCCTCGCGACTTGAGGACGTACAGGGCACGGTTGCGCTCGCCATCGAGCTCGATGTCACGCATGAAAAGCCATGTGTCGACGATGGACGAGATATCGATATCGGTTCTCTCCAGCGCCTCTCCCCCGGACGTCAGGTTGGTGAGAAAGGCCGTAACTTCCCGTTGTTTCAGGAAGTCGATCAGGCGAATCATCATGATGTGCGCGTCGCGCCGGTTTCCCGCCTGAATGAGGCTGCCCACAGGATCGAGAACCACCACTTTCGGTTGAAAATCCTGGACGATTTTATGAATGATTGCCAGGTGCATTTCCAGCCCATAGAACGTAGCCCGGCTGGAGTGAAACTGGAGCAGCTTTTTCTTAGTCCACTGGTCCAGGTTCAGCCCGATCGATCGCATATTGCGAATCAGCTGGTCCTGGGATTCCTCGAACGAGAAGTAAAGGCAGCGCTCTCCGCGCTGGCAAGCGGCATCGACGAAACTTGCTGCCAAACTGGTCTTGCCTGTTCCTGCCGTTCCGGATACTAGAATCGTAGTGCCCCGATAAAATCCCTTGCCGCCCAACATTGTGTCCAAACGGGGAATACCAGTCGAAATCCGTTCATCACTCACCTGATGCTGCAGCCCAAGAGATGTAACGGGCAAGACACTGAAACCGTCTTCGTCGATGAGGAAGGGATATTCGTTGGTACCGTGTGCCGTTCCTCGATATTTGACGATACGCAAACGCCGGGTGGAAACCTGGTCGGTCACACGGTGATCGAGCAGAATCACGCAATCGGAAACATATTCTTCCAAACCGTGGCGGGTCAGAGCGCCATCGCCGCGCTCTGCGGTGATAACGGCGGTGATGCCCCTGTCTTTCAGCCAGCGAAACAGGCGACGCAACTCCGCCCGGAGGATGCCTTCGTTCTGCAGGCCTGCGAATAGATTTTCAATTGTGTCGAGGACGACGCGCTTCGCCCCAATAGCATCGATGGCCGCGCCCAGCCTTATGAACAAACCTTCCAGATCGTAATCGCCGGTCTCGTCAATTTCGCTGCGCTCGATCCGCACGAAATCGATCGCCAGCTTCTTCTCTTTCGCCAGCTCATCCAGGTCAAAGCCGAGGGAGCGAACATTTTGAGTTAGCTCTGGGGCGGTTTCTTCAAACGCCATGAAAATGCCTGGTTCATTAAATTCCGTGGCCCCGCGAACCAGAAACTCCATGGCAAGCAGAGTTTTGCCGGCACCGGCACTGCCGCAGACGAGCGTAGGGCGCCCGCGCGGAAAACCGCCTCGTGTGATCTCGTCAAGACCCTCAATGCCAGTAGGTGCTTTGGGCAGGGCACGATCTCCCTTGACCACAGCCTGGCCAGTCTTCGTCATGCGAATTCCCATTTTGGATACTTAATTGTTCCCTGCACTCTGCGAATAGGTGGGACGAAGATGGAGTGCTGCTTGGCAGGATAATGGCGGAAATCTGCTCGCTATATACAGGGTTTACTGTAGAGAAGGATTTCTCGTGTGGATATTGAACGCAAGCGAGCAGGAAACCGCACCCCGGGTTGTCGGTCACGCGGAATCTAACGTTCGTAAGGGGTTGAGTCAGCGACTGTTACATCGCCGCGCGAGGTGAAGGGACTATTACCTCCGTAACGTTTGAGGACTTACCGTTTCGCTTTACCCTTAAGCGTCCGAAGTCGCGTTTCGAGGAGCAAGTTATCTCGAGCACAAACTTATCGCAAGGCGCTCGCGCAGCCTCAGCACGGGCGTTCGTCCACAGTCTGAACATCCTCATCAAGTACGCGAGGATGTATGGCTATGAACACAAACGTACCGAGGCGCAGTTCGAAACTACGTGGAACGAATTGCAGACGGCGCTTCCTTCTGGTGGCGACGCAGGCTTCCTGCTGGGCGTTACCGACAACAAGTTGCTGCTCGACGGAATTCCCCTCGAATCCGGGCAAGCGGAGAAGAGTTTCGCGACCCTCCTGACGACCGCCGGACTGGCCAGCCTCCATTTCTCCAAAGATGTGACGGAGGAAGATTTCGTTCGCCTGGTCCGCGCCTTCACGGTTGCGGGATCGAAGGCGACGGACGTTTCCAAACAGATCAAGGAGGCTCTGGGAGCCGGTAAGAACAACAGCACGATCAAAATCAATGAAGTGAAGTTCGTCGCGGCAGATCCGCTGACCGGCGACGTGAGCATCGCCGCTCAGATCGCGGCCCAGACGCTGGGTCCGGAATTCAAGCAATGGCTCAATGATCCTCAGAAGCTGATGCAATTGATCGCAGCGGCCGAAGGCGCGAACTCCGGCGGAGGTGGTGGCGGCGCGACCGACGGCACTCCAATGGTGCCGCTCGGAAGCGTTCCCAATGCTCCACGCGGGCAAAATGCCGGAGGCACCGGCAATGGATCCGGCACCGGGGCTGCCCCGGCTTGGACGGGCGGCATCGTCCCTTTGCAGGAAGAGGAAGTCATCCAGGCAATCCGTCTACTGACGCGGTTCGGCCAAGTGCAGCAGGATCCGTCCGCCAAAGAGGAGATCCTGCACAAGGAACTCACCGAGACAGATCCGAACACGCGGCTGAATCTTCAGCAACTATTAGGTACTTTGGCGGCGCAGGCTACGTCGAAGCAGGAAGAGGACACTCCGCTGCTGATGAAGGCCGCCGAGCATATGGCGATTCGCTTTGCCCTTGAGCGCTATCAGAAGGGTGAAGTGAAGGTGAACGCCGTCCACCAGATGATGGAGCACATGAGCCGTCAGATGGACTCCCTGCGTTCCATCCTGAAGCTGCAGGAAGAAAAGATGAGCAAGGCCGGCATTCTGGTCGAGTCGCACGCCGACATCCTCGACAGAATGTTCTGGGCAGAAGTGCCGGAAGCCGGCAAAAAAAGCGTGCTCATGTCACACGAGGCGCCCTGCGTCCCACCGCGCAACCTGCGGCAGTTCGTGGAAATGCTGCTCGATCGGGACGACAAGCAGACGGCGGCGGATATCCTGAACAACTATTCCGGATGCCTGAGCACGAAAGACGCAGAGCCCAGACGCAGAACGGCGATCGGCCTCAGCCAGCTTGCCGACTTATATGCACGGTTGGGCGGGCAGCCGATGGCCCAAGCCATCCGCAAACTCAGCGAACAAATTATCGCCGAAAAAGATGCAGAACTGCAGAGCCTGCTCAACGCAGCCTTTGTCCGTCTGAGTCAGGAAGCCAGTTCGGCGAAGAATTACGCGGCGGTCAACGAAGTTTGTGCCGGCATGGAGCTGATTAGCGTAGAGCGTCCGGTCCTGATGAGCGATCTGCGTCCGCGCGTGGGAGTCGAGAACCGGTTGCCGGAATACATCGAGGAAGCTTTGCAACTCGATCCTGTCCCACCGGACATGCTCAACGTGTTGCGCCGGACCAGTCAGTCGGGCGCTGAACATCTGGCGGACCGTTTCTTCCGCTGTATGCGCCGCGACGAGTGCGATCGGATGATCGAACTGGTGAAGCAACTCGGGTCTCCGATTCTGACTCAGTTGCGCGAAATTCTCCGTACTGGTCAACCCCGGCAAGCCTCGGGGGTCGTGGGATTGGTCAGCCGCCTGGATGTTGGAACCTTGCTTGAATTGTTGCCGGCGCGACTGCCCGAGTGGAACCGCTTTTACCACGACGTGGTCGTTCGGCAGATTGCGTATGGTGCTGCGCCCGACCGCGGCCGAACTTTGCTTGAACTGGCGGAAGTTCTGGATTCGGTTGTGTTGCCCGAAGCTGTCGATGAAATTGGAATGAGCAGTGACCGTTCGTCGGTGCCTCCGCTAGTGGCGATGGCGAAGCCTGGCGAGGCCGCATCGCGTTCTCCGTTTGTACAGCTCAAGGCCATCGAGTCCCTGGGACGCATCCGGGACGCCGAGGCCGTCGCGATGTTGCGCGAAATCCTCGAGGCCAAGAAGACGTTTGGTTGGGTTTATCACCGCGAGCTGCGAATTGCCGCAGCGCAAGCGCTTTCCAAGACCGATCCTCGCTACAGTTCACAAGTCATGTCCGACAGCGGCCTTGAGCCGTCGGAACTGGCAATCGCGCCGCTCGATATGGCTCCAGCCTGCCCGTGGGTTCGCCAGCGCCGTTATGAGCGTCTAGTTCTAGCCAAAGCAGTCGTTGGCACCCTCGGAAGTTCGTGGGGCAAATCCAAGATCGTGATCCGCGAGCTCAGCCTTGGTGGCGGCATGGGGACTAAGGAAGACAATCTCCGTATCGGCAGCGAAGCCGATCTCGAGATTTCACTAGGCATGCGGTCGAAAATTAAAGCTCACGTCCTGCTGCGCCGCGCCCGGGTCAACGAAGTCGGATTCGAGATTGTGAATACCGACTTGGAAAGCCGGTACAAACTGCGGCGGTTGCTAGTGGAAGCGCTGAATCACGCGCCACAGGGTAAAGGCGGGGATTGGGGCGGGGAGCGGAAGATTTAGGCTCTGCCGCGTGAAAATGTTTATCTACGGGTCAGGCTAAAAGCAAGTGCCTCCGCCGCTGTGCCACTCAGGGATGACAGGACCCAGATAGCAAGACAAAAAGCCTCCGCTTGCGCGGAGGCTTTTCTTCTCAAGAATTCTCGCGAGCTACTTCACCTTCAAGAAGATGATGGCCAGCGTGTAAAGGGCCAGGGACTCGATCAGGACCAGTCCAAGAATCAGGGCAAACTGGATTCCGGGGCGGGCGGCTGGGTTGCGGGCCAGTGATTCCGTGGCTGAGGCGACGGCTTTGCCTTGGGCAAGACCGCAAACCGCGGAAGCGATCGCCATGGAGAATCCGGCGGTGATCGCGACCCAACTGGCCTCGCTCATTCCGCCCCCCTGCGCGAAAGCAGGCATAGCGAAACAGAGGGCCGACAGGGCCATGAAAATACGGCTGAGTGTACGCATTGTGTTTCTCCTCGTATGAAATTGCCGCCAGGAGGTGGTTGACGCCATACCTTGCAGACGCCCTCACGCTGGAAGCCAGTGCTCAGGTCTCAGTACTCGGTAACCAGTAACTTTGCACTGGGCGAACCGAGTGCCGACAACAGAGGGCTGACGTGACGCGTTGATACACAACCGAATAGTCTGAACCTGCGTACTGAGTACCGATACTGCTCTCTAGTGCTCTTCCGCCACCGCACCCGATACGTAAATGATCGACAGCAGCATGAACACGTATGCCTGCAGGACCGCCACCACGATGTGCAGGCCGCTGAAGATGATTGGAATGCCGATCGGAATCATCGAAAAGAAAACCAGCGTGATCAGATCGCCGGCGAAAATGTTGGCCCAGAGACGAACCGTGAGCGACAGCAATCGGGCGAAATGGCTGACCAGTTCGATCGGAAGCATCAGCAGCGCCAGCAGAATTTTGGCCACGACCGGCATGCCTTCCATCGGCGGGCCGAAAAAGTGCAGAAGATACTTTGCGCCCGCATGCTTGAATCCCTGGAAGTGGTAGTACAGAAACGAACAGATCGCGCATCCCAGCGGGACGATGGGTACGCCGGTCGGCGATTCAAAACCAGGAATCAGCCCGATCAGGTTGCAAACCAGGATGAAAATAAAAACGATGGCGAAAAACGCGGTGTAGGGCTCGCTGTGGTGGCCGATGATTTCCTGGCTCTGGCCAAGCACGAATCCTTCAATGCTCTCAAACGAATGCTGCAGGGCGCCTGGCGAATCGACCGAGAGCCGCGACCGAACCAGCAGGAAGAGCACGAGCAGGAAAAAGAAGACCAGCAATTCCATCGAGAAGGAGTTCGAGATCGGGGCTGCAGGATACTTCGGCTCGATATGGAGCATCCGCAGGAAAGCCGTCATCGGACCGGCCAACAGGTGATTCAGAAGTTGGGTGAACCAGAGTTGTTCAGGCATGTAAAAACAGCTTCTAGCTGCTGGCTCCTGGATTCTTCTCGGAGCGTTCCGCTACGGTTCCCCAGCAATCGCCACGTAGAGCTCAAATGCCGCTTCGCAGGCAATGGCTGCCACGGGCAAAAACAGGCCCGCAAACAAGCCCCTGAGGCTCGCCGGGAAACTGGTTAATATAGCATATGCAGCCGCTGCCAACAATGCGTAACGCAGCACGAAGCGCGCCACGATCCCCATGCCGGACTGTGGTTTACCGGTATTCGTAGCCCGGTCGGCCAAACCTGAAACTACGCTCTTGAGCCAATGGAAATTGAGGTAGGCGATCGTGGACCCCAGCACGAAGCCCAAAGCCGGCCGCAAGCCGAATTTTAACGCTGCGGCGACGGAGAAGGCAGGTCCTAAGACCAGCATGAAGTTGCGGATTCGTGTGAGCGAATCAGCGTAAAAAGCGTCGGTCGAGGGGGCTGTTTCTGGGCTAGCGTCGGAAGTTGGACGGTCGTCGGTCATCCAGTGGAGAGAGTGCGGTCTTTGCCAATTCCGTCCTGTTGCAATCCTCGCTGCGGCCTATGGTTCACCTGTGCTCGAGTCGCCGCCGAGGGTGCGGGTTGCCTCATTCGATCATTTGGTATCGCGCGAGACCTGTCGGATCAGCTCGACCAGACCTCCAGCCGTTCCCAGAAGCAAACCTACGATACTGATCCATGTGGTGTGACACCAGTGATCCAGCAGGGACCCGAGCAGCCATCCGGCTACGGTGCCGGCGGGGAGCATAAATGCGAGTTGGCTGTAGCGCCCGACTTGAACCCAGGGGCTTTGCTTGCGGTCGGGATCTTGATCGGGACTCATGCGGAGAGCAAGAGAGGATTGTACGTCGACTCGCCGAGCGAGGCGAGCCTGGAGGCGAGAATTCCCGTTGAGCATCGCGAAAGCAGGGAACATGGGCCTTCGCTTTACTGAGGATCAAAGCGCTTCGAGCAAGGTCCGCGAAGGGGCCTAAGCAGCTGGCGGCGCCAGTTTTTGAACATCCGGCGCGTCCCCGCCCAGCCAGTCCGGATGCTTCGCGGTCGAATCGAAGTGCGACGAGGTTTTGAATAGCTCGTACTTTCCGGCCATGGCGACTTCTTTCGTCTTGGCCAGAAGTTGCGCGAGCTGTTCGCGGTTCATCGGTTTGAAAGTTTTGGCGGCTTCAAAAGCCTGGTCGAGAATCTCCGGTTTGTCGATGCCGGTGATCACCACGGAAGTAGGCAAACTGAGAGCGTAGTGCAGGCATTCGATTGGCGAGACCGTTTTGCTTTTCAGAATCACGCCGTCACCCATGGACTTCATACCGAGCACTCCGATTTGCTGTTTCACCAACTCCGGCAAAACCATTTGCCCGAAGCTCCGGAAGTGAGCGTCCATTACGTTCAAAGGCATCTGCACGGTGTCGAAATGAAAACCGTGATCCGCCGCAACTTTCAACATGTAGAGGTGGATTTGCGGATCTTTATGGCCGGTGAACCCGATATAGCGAATCTTGCCCGCCTTCTTGGCGGCGAGAGTGGCCTCCATGGCTCCGCCGTCAGCGAAGATGCGGTCCGGATCGTCGAAGCGGATGATTTCATGATGCTGCACCAGGTCGATGTGATCGGTCTGCAGCCGTTCGAGGCAAGTCGCGATCTGACTCTCCGCAGCTTCTTTGGTACGGCCATCGATCTTCGTCATGAGAAAAACTTTTTGCCGATATCCGTCTTTCAGGGCTTTGCCCATCAGGATTTCGCTCTGGCCTTCGTTGTAATCCCAGCTGTTGTCCATGAAGTTGATGCCGCGATCGATTGCGGACCGTACCATGCGGATACTTTGATCGTCGGAGAGTCCGTGTTTCGCGATATGAAAGCCGCCCATCCCGATCGCCGAAACTTTTTCGCCCGTGCGCCCAAGCGTGCGGTACAGCATCTCGCCTTGCCGGGTTCCGGCGGATTCAACAAGCGGAATCTGATTCATAGCGGCGTTCTCCTGGGCTTGAAGTAAGGCTGAGGGTAGGGTGCTGGCGACGCCGCACACGGCTGCGGTTCTGAAGAACTCTCGGCGTTTCATGATGTGGCTGAGATGACTTAGGACCGTTGGACGTTGCCGGGTAAGTTTGAAGGCTTCGAAAGGACTCTGCCGCCCCGATCGCAGCAGCGCTGCGCTTCTAGTGAATTACCTTGGCTACGCTCGGGGCGTTCGCGATTCCGATAGCCCAATTCGCTAGCTCGATGAAACTGTTAGGCAGGATGCCGATGTAGAGCGTGGCAAGGCCGGTTACCGCTAAGGCGATACGCATCGCAATGCTGATCGGAAGTTTCTCTTCTCCCTTTTCCGGTTGGCTCATAAACATCGCATTCGCGATCTTCAGATAATAGTAGAGGCCGAACACGGAGTAGAGTACGCCAAGCGCAGCGAGAACATAGTGCTGGCTCGAGATGAGGCTGAGGAAGATGAAGTATTTGCCCCAGAATCCGGCGAGTGGCGGGATTCCGGCAAGGGAAAGCATGAAGATCAGCATCATGACGGCTTCAAATGGTGCGCGCGAATAGAGTCCGTTGAGGTCGTCGAGTTCGTCACCGATCACTTTCCGATGGCGCAGCGAAGTGATCACCGCGAAGGCGCCGAGATTCATGAACGTGTAGACGAGTAGATAAACGAGAATTCCCTTGATGCCGTCGGGACTGAGTTCGGTGGCGGTTCCGGCGATCAGGCCCAGCAACATGTATCCAACGTGCGCGATCGAGGAGTAGGCGAGGAGGCGTTTGGTATTCGTCTGCGTGAGGGCTGCGAAGTTGGCGCCCGTCATGGTGGCGATCGAGACGAAGACTAATAGCGGCACCCACGTCGGGCGCATCGGCCTCAGCGCCACGATCAAAATGCGGAGAAGCATTGCCCATCCGGCAGCCTTGACCGCAACGGACATGAATCCGGTCACGCTGGTTGGCGCACCTTCATACGCGTCGGGCGCCCATTGATGGAACGGAATCGCTGCGATTTTGAAGAGCAGTCCAGTCAGCGTAGTCACCAGCGCAATGATGGCGACCGGCCGGTATTGCGGATCGAGGATGCGCCGCGACAGTTCCTGATTGATAACGTCGAGCCTGGTGCTGCCGGCAAGACCGTAAAGCAGTGACAGGCCGTAGGCGAAGATGCCGGAAGAGAACGCTCCAAGCAAAAAGTATTTCAGCGCAGCTTCGTTCGAGCGGCGGTCTCGACGTAGAAATCCGACCAGGACGTACGTTGACATCGCCATCAGCTCGAGGCCGATGAAGATGAGCACGATATCGAATCCAGACGCCATACACATCATGCCCGCGACGGAAAGCAGCATCAGCGCATAATATTCGCCGTGATTTTCGTGTTCGACCTCGAGATAGCGTACGGAGATGAGAATCGCGATGGCCGTTGCGGAAAGGAACAAATAGAAAAAGTAAAGTGCGAAGCGATCGACCAGCATCGTGCGCAGCATGCCGGGCGCGCCGGGAGCGTCTGCGAGCCACATCTGAATCTTGTATGTGCCGGCGGCCGAGAAGCAGACGCCGACAAACGCCGTGACCGCATTCGCCCACTTCATCTCCTTCGGGAGCATGAAGTCGATCATCAGGATGCCGAGCGCAAACAGCGTCAGCAGCGTGATCGGGAGCGCGAGGAGATAGTCGGTCCAGGCCACTAGTGGCTCCCCTTATTCATTTCTGCAGGTGCCGCATCCGACGGCGTGGGCAGTGCCGGATTTTCTGCCGCTGCGTTCACCGTTGCTCCTGGTTGTGGATAATCCGGCCTCACAATCGCGATGGTGTGATTCACCGGCTGCTCAAGAATCTGGAAGAACGGTTTCGGATACAACCCGATCCAGAACGCCATGATGAGCAGCGGAACAAACGTCGCCACTTCGCGCGGCGTCAGATCGTGCAGCTTTTCATTCTTCGGATTAGTGACCGTTCCAAAGAAGACGCGCTGGTAGAGCCAGAGCAGATAGGCTGCGGCCAGAATCACGCCCGGAACGGCCCACGCGCCCCACTTCCAGTTTTCCATGAACGTGCCTTGCAAAATCGTAAACTCGCCGACGAAGCCATTCAGCAGCGGAAGTCCCATCGACGAGAGGAACATGATCATGGTGATCGTCGCGTAAAGAGGCATGACATTCGAGATGCCGCCGTACTCGGAAATCTCACGCGTATGGCGCCGCTCGTACAGAATGCCGACGATCAGGAAGAGCGCTCCTGTTGAGATGCCGTGATTGATCTGCTGCAACACCGATCCCGAGAGTCCCGCAGGATTAAGTGCGAAAATTCCCAGCGTGCAAAATCCGAGGTGGCTTACCGACGAATACGCCACCAGTTTCTTCATGTCTTTCTGCATCAGAGAGACGAGCGCACCATAGATGATGCCGATGATCGAAAGCCCGATCATCCATCCGCGGATGTTGGTGCGCATCAGCACATCGGGAAAGAAGGGAAGGGAGAAGCGAATAAATCCGTACGTTCCCATTTTCAGCAGGACGCCGGCAAGGATGACCGAGCCTGCCGTCGGCGCTTCAACGTGCGCGTCGGGAAGCCATGTGTGAAAAGGGAACATCGGAACTTTGATCGCGAAGGCAAAGAAGAAGCTCAGGAACAACAGGGTAGCCGCATGCGGCCCGTAGTCGGTGTAGATTTTCGGAGCCGTCTGGTACAACGCTTCGAGACTGAAGGTGTAAATGTTCGTGACCGTGTGATGGTGGAAGTACAGGAACAGAATGCCCAGCAACATCAACACTGACCCAGCCAGTGTGTACAGGAAGAACTTGATCGCCGCGTAGAGCTTGCGCGGTCCGCCCCAGATGCCGATCAGCAGGTACATGGGGACAAGCATCGCTTCCCAGAATACGAAGAACAGAAAGAAATCCAGTGCCATGAAAACGCCGAGCATGCCGGTCTGCAGAACAAGAAACCAAATGTAGTATTCCTTGACGCGATTCTCGATGGCAGTCCACGAACAGAGAATCGAGATCCAGCCCAGCAGCGTGGTGAGCATGATGAGCAGGAACGAGATGCCGTCGATGCCGAGAACATATCCCGCGCCAATCGAGGGGATCCAGTTGTTGGCCGTGCCCTCCATGAACTTGAAGCCGGGCTCGAAGCGCAGCGCCCAGAACATGGGCACCAGAGGCAGCGAGATCAGGAAGCCGCCAAGCGCGAAGCTATTGGCGAGCCAGCGGATGGCGTTTTTGTTCTCCTTAGGGACGAACAAAAGCAGCATCGCGCCAACCAGCGGCGTGAAGAGAATGATGGATAGGATGTGCGTCTGCATAAAAGCTTCTGGCTTCTAGCTCCTGGCCTTTAGCTCGTGACTACTAGCGTTTAGCGAGTTGCTAAAAGCCAGTAGCCAGTAGCTAAAAGCTGCTGTCTTAGTGATACACGTAATAAAACACGAACCCTACCAGGCCGGCCGTCATAACCAGCGCGTACCACTGCACCAGTCCTGACTCAAGAAGGCGCGTGGGATAGCTCAGAACACGCGCCAGGATTGCCGGGCCGTTGACGCCGATGCCGTCGACGATCCATTTATCCCACCAACTGGAAATTGTCGCGACCGTGCGCGTGATCCATCCAGCTCCGTTCACTACCCCATCAATGATGTGGGAATCGAACCACGAACTCGCTTCGCCGAGTCCCATAACGCCTAGTCGCGTCCCGCCCAACTTGCGCCGTCCGGTGAACACGTAGTCGTAGCCTTCATCCACGTAGTACTTATGCAGCAGAGTTTTGTAAAACGCGGGAGAAGCTTTTTCGATTGGCTCCGAGTATCCCTTGTCGGCCTCGGAATACGAGCGTCCAGCCATGAACCAGCCTGCTCCGGCGGCGGCAACCGACAAGAACATCAAAAGATATTCGGTCGGATTGGTATGCTCTTCTTCTTTCTCCGCAGCGGCCAGTTGTCCGGCTTTGCCTTCCTCGACGAAGACGCGAGCCTCTCCACGCGAGAAGACCGGGTCGAGATAATGAGCGAACCGGTCGGACCCGCCAAGACTGTGTGGCCAGCCGAGGAATCCCGCAAACACCGAGCAAAGCGCCAAAATCACGAGCGGCACCGTCATCGATGCGGGCGATTCATGAATGTGATGTTCGACGTCGTGGCTCATCCGCGGCTTGCTGAAGAATGTGAGATAGATGAGGCGGAACATATAGAACGCCGTCATCAGGGCGGTGACGTAGCCGACGAACCAAAGAATGCGATATGCGCCGCCTTCGCTGGCCCACGTTTGCCACAGGATTTCGTCCTTCGAGAAAAATCCGGCAAACGGCGGAATCCCCGCAATCGCCAGCGTCGCAATGAACATCGTTCGGAACGTGATCGGGATCTTCTGCGACAAGGCGCCCATATTCCGCATGTCCTGCTCGCCGCTCATCGCGTGAATAACGGAGCCGGCGCCGAGGAAGAGCAGCGCCTTGAAGAAGGCGTGCGTGAAGACGTGGAACACGCCTGCGGAAAATGCGCCCACGCCGAGCGCCAGGAACATGTATCCGAGTTGCGACACCGTGGAGTATGCCAGCACACGCTTGATATCGTTTTGAACCAGACCGATCGAGGCGGCAAAGATCGCGGTCAGCGCTCCGACGATCGCGACCGTCTTCATCGAAGTCGGAGCCAATATAAAGAGCGCGTTCGAACGCGCAACCATGTAGACGCCAGCCGTGACCATCGTCGCGGCATGAATCAGCGCCGAAACCGGCGTGGGACCTTCCATGGCGTCAGGCAGCCATACATACAGAGGGAGCTGCGCCGACTTGCCGCAGGCTCCGACGAACAGAAGCAGCGTGGCGGCCGTGATGATGGGATCGCCGATCTGGAAGTGTCCGCTGTGCGCCAGACGATTGACGTCGACATACCGCAACGAACCGAAATACCATGCGATAAAAAACATCCCGAGGAGGAATCCGGCGTCACCGATTCGGTTAACGATGAATGCCTTGTTGGCAGCGTCTCCTGCGGACTTGCGCTGGAAGAAGAATCCGATCAAAAGGTACGAGCACAGGCCCACACCTTCCCATCCGACGAACATGAGCACGTAGTTATTCGCCAGGATGAGCGTGAGCATGGAGAACATGAAGAGATTGAGATATCCAAAGAAGCGGTAGTAGCCGCCTTCATGCGCCATGTAGCCGGTTGAGTAAATGTGGATGAGCGTTCCGACTCCGGTCACAAACAGAAGCCAGATGCCTGAGAGCGGGTCGATCAGAAATCCGGCGTCGGCCTGAAAATTTGCCTGCGTGCCGCCGTGCGTCACGTAGTTCAAATGGTTTGTGTCGGTGCCGAGCCACGTATAGAGAATCTTTTCGAAGGGTCGATGATGATTGGCTTCGGCCCACGTGTTGTACTGCACAACCGTCCCGCACACCATGATGAACGCAAGTGCAACCGCGCCGACGCAAACGGCGCTGACCGAACTCTTCTGCAGCTTGCGGCCAAAGAAGAACATGATCGCCGCGCCGATGGCGGGGAAGAGCGGGATGAGGTAGATGTGATTTAGGAAAAACATTTACGCTTTCAGCGGTCAGCTCTCAACTTTCGGCTCAAATATTCAAACAATCAACTGCGTCGCACTGCCAGACTCTGCCAATGACTGAAAGCCGCCAGCCGCTAGGCGCTTTCCTACCACTTCAATAAATTGACTTCGTCTATATTCACCGTCTCCTTGTTTCGGAAGAAGGCGATCAGGATGCCGAGACCCACCGCAGCCTCGGCGGCGGCGTCGGTAATGATGAAAATGGCGAAAAGCTGGCCATGTAGGGCTGAGGCTCCATGGATGCTCTGCCAGTACCGCGAGAATGCAACCAGATTCAGGTTCACGGCATTCAAGATCAGCTCGATCGACATCAGGACGATGACCACGTTGCGGCGCGTCAGCACGCCGATGATCCCGAGCAGAAACAGGGCTGCCGCCAGAATCAGGTAGTGCAGGGTCGAGATGTGGAGCAAGGTATCCATACTCGGTTTAGCTACGAGCGAATGCTAAAGCCCCATTCAGATTCTCTTCTTCGACATTACGACCGCGCCGATGATCGCGACCAACAATAACAAGGATGCGATCTCGAACGAGAACATGTACGTGCCGTTATTGCGGTCGAAAAGCATGCCGGCAATCGCCTGCGTGTTCTGGTTTTCAGCGTAAGAGACGCGGCCTTCGATAAAGAGCGTTCTGCCATGCGAAGTCGCTGTGTAAATCGTGATGAATAATCCGCCAAGGACTGCCGCCGCAATGATGCCAATGAGCCATTGCTTATTGAATTGCCGCTCCTTCATGTTGCGCTCAAGTGAAATCAACATGATCACGAACAGGAATAGAACCATAATTCCGCCGGCATAAAGAATGATCTGTACGCCAGCGACGAACGGAGCATAGAGCATCAGGTAGAGCGCAGCCTGCGCCAGCAACGTTGTGATCAGCGCAAGCGCGGAGTGGACGGCATTCTTTCGCGTGATCACCATGATGCCGCCGATAATCATCACCGCGGCCAACATGTAAAAAAAGAATGTGGTGGCTACAGGAGGATTCAACGCATGCCTCCCGTAAAGTCGGCCCATAATTCCGCTCGCATCCCGACGAGTGCCGTCAGGATCAAGAGCCCGAGACCAACCGGAAGCAGAACCTTCCACCCCACCTTCATCAGCTGGTCAAACCGATAACGCGGGAACGTGCCGCGGTACCAGATATAGAGGTACATAAATCCGGCCACTTTCGCGGCAAACCAGAAAATATCTTGCACTCGAACGCGGACGCCCGGGACAAAGAGGATCAAGCCGATGAGTGCCAGAACCGCGCCGAATCCCGCCAAGCCCAGCGTCTGCACTCTGAACAAAGGATGTTTGGGCATGCGCGCCGTGCTGTAAAAGCACATGGCGGCGAGGAACAGGAACGTGACACCTGGAACGAGCGAGAAAGCAAGGTCCGCTGTCGCACCGCTCAGGGCATTCGGAAAAGGCCGGAGCCATCCGCCCAGCCACAGCGTGACAGCGATCGATGAAACGGCGATCATCGCGGAATATTCCGCGAGGAAGAACAGCGACCAGCGGAACCCGCTGTATTCCGTATGGAATCCTGCGGTCAGTTCGGATTCGGCTTCGGGCAGATCAAACGGCGCGCGATTTGTTTCTGCCACCATCGCGATTGCAAAGATGCCGAACGCGATGACGCCTAGAGGGAAAAATTTAAAGATAAACCACTGCCCCTGTGCGAGCTGTGCCTGCACGATGCCGATCATGCTGAGCGTGCCCTGGCCCTCTTCATTGAGGCTGGTCATCATGATGGCCGACACAACGGCCAGTCCCATGGCGACTTCGTACGAAACCATCTGAGCGCTCGATCGCAGAGCACCGATCAACGGATAGTGTGAGTTCGACGCCCATCCCGCCGTCACGACTCCCAGCACACTGAGCGATGACACACCGAGCATAAAAAGGATGCCGATGTTCATGTCAGTGATGGCGTGCGTGGGGCCAAAAGGTACAACAACGAACACAGTGAAGGCTGCGAGCACCACGATGAAGGGCGCGATCCAGAACACCGTTGCATCAGCTTCGGCCGGAATGATGTCTTCTTTCAGCAAAAGTTTGATCGCATCGGCGATCGGTTGCAAAAGGCCATGCGGACCGACACGCATGGGGCCGAGCCGAACTTGCATGTGCGCGAGGATCTTGCGCTCAAGCCAGTTCATTGCGATGACGGCGACGGAAAGTCCGCCGAAGACGAGAAGGATATAAACGGTGGCCCAGAAAATGTTGCCCGCGCCTCCTGGCGTGCGGTCGCTGTCGAGATAGGACTGGATGTAGACGATCAGATCGTGCATCAGCGGTCTACCTCGCCCAAAACAATATCGAGCGTTCCAATGACAGCCACGACGTCTGCAACCAGTTGCCCGCGGCACATGACGTCAAGCGCCTGCAGGTTCACGAAGCTTGGTGGCCTGACGCGCACGCGATAAGGCTGTGTCGAGCCATCGCTCACGATGAAATATCCCAACTCGCCTTTGGGGGCCTCGATCGAGTGGTAGACCTCGCCGACTGGAGGCTTGATGACCTTTGGGACTTTGGCCATGATCGGTCCTTCAGGAATTCCCTCAACTGCCTGTTCGATGATCCGCAGCGACTGGCGAAACTCGGCCATCCGCACGATGTATCGGTCGTAAGTATCACCGTTCTGACCGACGGGAATATCGAAGTCGAAATTCTTGTAGTTGGCGTACGGCATCGCCTTCCGGATGTCCCACTTGACACCGCTCGCCCGCAGCACGGGTCCGGTTACGCCCAGCGCAATGCAATCCTTGCCGGTGATAACGCCGACACCTTTTGTCCGTTCGAGCCAGATGCGATTCGTCGTGAGCAGTTCTTCATACTCGTCGATCTTCGGCTTCACGAAGGAGACAAAATTCCTGACGTCCTTCTCGAACCCCTCATACGTCTCATATTGCAGCCCGCCGATGCGGAAAGCGTGGGTCGTGAGGCGCGCGCCGCAATATTTCTCGAAAATCTTGAGAATCTCTTCGCGGTCACGGAATGTGTAGAAGAGCGGCGTGATAGCCCCAATGTCAAGCGCATGGGTCCCCAGCCACAGTTGATGGCTCGCCATCCGGTTTAGTTCAGTCAGGATGACGCGAATGTATTGCGCGCGGGGAGGAGCCTCAACGCTTAAAAGCTTCTCGACCGCCTCGCAATATCCCAGTGCGTTGGAAACCGCCGCGACGTAATCCATACGGTCAACGTACGGATTGAACATCGTGTAGGTGCGGTTCTCCGCAATTTTTTCCACGCCGCGGTGCAGGTAGCCGATGACGCACTCGAGACCGAGAACCTTTTCGCCGTCGAGTCGCAAGATGACGCGGAGCACGCCATGCGTCGCGGGATGCTGCGGCCCCATATTAATGACGAGCTCGTTCGCATCGAGAAACGTCTTGTCCGCGGGTTCCCAGGTCGAGCGGCGACAGTGATCGAGAGATTCGGAACCACTCTTATTGCCCGCTCTCGATTCCGAGATTGATCTGCACCCACTCTTTGTCTTGCTGCAGAATTCCGTAGTCCTTGCGCAGTGGGTATCCCTTCCAGCCGTCCGGAAGCAGAATGCGTTTCAGGTCCGGATGGCCGTCAAACTTGATGCCAAACATGTCAAAAACTTCGCGCTCAAGCCAGTTGGCCGTCCCCCAAATGGAGACACAAGACTCGATCGATTCACCTTCGCCGATCTGCGTTTTGACTCGAACGCGCTCGTTCCGTGCGAACGAATACAAAATCCATACGATGTCGAACTGCTTTTCGCGCTTCGGATAGTGCACAGCCGTTACATCCACGCAGTAATCAAACTCTTCTTCGTTCCGCAGCACATGCAACAGTTCGGGGATGAGCGAGCGATCGACCATCATGTAATTTTGGCCGAGATGGGTGAGCAGCGTCGATGCCCGACCCGTATCTGCTCTTCAGTTTCGCGACCATGGGCGAATCCCATGGGCCTGGCACCGGAACTGCGGGTTTTGCGGGCGGAGCTGCCGGTTTTGGCGGCGCTGCGGGGGCTGCTGCGGCTGGCTTAGGAGGGGTCGAAGTTCCACCCGTCGGCGAAGGCGGCGTCGGAGTTGCTTTTGTTTCCGATTGAACCGATCCAGAGGGTGTGGATTTCACTCCGCCCGGAGTTGCGGGCTGATCCGCCGACGGTTTCGGTTCATTTCCCGGCGGCGGCGGAGTGGGGGATTTGATTTCGTCCGGCATAAGGCGACGGGCAGAGCTCCGGCGCAGGTTGCGATCGAAAGAACGTTAACTTTTATCAGCTTGAACGTGTGGTGTCAACGAGGCGCGTCAGTGAGAGTCCACCTCAAACCACTGCACGAAGATCCCTAGAGCCTCGGAAAGATTCGCGGGCCCGCATGCGATGTGGAAGACATGTTCGTCGACCCAATAATGGATCCAATTTTTGTTGCTGCGGTCGAGCTTCACCTTGTCCAGCGTTGCGTTTTCACGGAGTGTTTCGCGCAGGCTGATGCGAACCTGCCACCCGGGATTGTCGAGGCTGTCGATCCAAACGCCGTAAGAACGCTCCCACTCACCGTTGCACTGGCTCGCATACCATCGCTCTAGGGCGGAGAAACTCATTCCGGCGTTGACCTCAACGGGCTTGCGCCTGATAGGTCTCGATCAGGTCGCGGACGCGCTGAGCGTCGGCCTTGCGATGGCCATGGCTGGTGATAGGGTCCGTGCCGCCCGTAGATTCAATGACGATCTCAGACCACACGACGCCCGTTGAGATGTGCACTGAGGCGACTTTCGAAATTGGAATACTTTCTTCGTTGCTGCCAAACAGCCGCGATTTCGTGCGGATCACGCGTTGCGGACTGACAACGATCTTTGTGGGGAAGAAAAAATTTCCACGCGTCCAGCGCGAGGCTTGAAAGGTCTCGGCTGGCGAAGAGTCCATCGGATTTAGAGGGTGGCTGGCCATTAGTATCGAAGAAGGGAAGGTCTCGCCGCGCCTGGCAGACCAAGGCCGCTACATGGAGCTCAGCAGATCCCTAGACCCATTCCAGAGCGCCTTTTTTCCAGACCCAGATGTAACCCACGATCAGAATGGCAAGAAAAATTACCATTTCGAGCAGGCCGAACAGGCCAAATGCCTTGAACTTCACCGCCCACGGAAACAGGAAGATAGTCTCTACGTCGAACACGACGAACAAAATCGCGATGATGTAGTAGCGGACTGTGTACCGTCCGCGCGCGCTGTCAATGGGGTCGATCCCGCATTCGTACGGCATCAACTTCGTCTTGCTGGGATTCGATGGGCGGACGAGTTTGGCCGCCAGTAATGTAACTGGTAGCAACGCGCCAACGATTGCGATGAAGATGAAGATGGGTACGTAGTTTTGCGGCATAAGACTCGCCCGTCATCCTAGCGCGGATGGCCCGCGCATTCAAGGGCGACCCGCCGTCCACCCGACCTCACCCGTAAGCGACGCTGTCGGGATTCCAAAATGTTCTGTCATTCCGACCGAAGGAAGGAATCTGCTCGTTGCCGGCCACATGGGCGCCGCCTGCGATCAGCAGATTTCTCGCGGCTTCGCCGTTTCGGAATGACAATGCGTTGGCAAGGGGGCAAAGGCTGGTCTCCGGCGAGTGCTCGCAGCTTTTTCGTCGCCGTCTCGCATCGTCACCGTCTCACGCAAAGTTTGTCATTCCGACCGAAGGAAGGAATCTGCTCGTTGCCGGCAGAATGGGCGCCGCCCGCGATCAGCAGATTCCTGACGGCTTCGCCGTTTCGGAATGACAATGCGTAAGCAGCGGGCGGGTTTGCAGCCGCGCGACAAAGGAGGTGTTCTACGCGCTGTGTCCCGAGCACTGCATCACGCCAAGATAGGCTTTCCACGGTCCAACAGCGTCCCGATACTGATACGCCATAATCCTCGAAATCTGGTGCAGGTGAGTCAGGTCATGGGCCGCCCAGGTTGCGAGCAACTGCGAGAGCGTTACCGCTCCCAACTCGGGATGCAGTCCAGGCCGCGCGAGATCGGCCTCGGTCAGATTCATCGCTCGCAACTCGGCGAGATTTTTCGAACGCAAGCCCGCGAATTCATCCAGCAATTGTTGGAGAGATTTGCCTCGGCTATCGCGCTCCTGCGCCAGGCGATCGAATTTCTCAAACGGGCGGCTGTTGCCATATTCCAGAATTATCTTCGCGCGGGGCATCCAGTCGGTGATTTCGCCATGGATCAGGTGCCCGACAACATCGAAGGCGTTCCATGACTTGCCGCCTTCGTTCTGAAACGTCCAGCTTTCGGGCAGATCGCGTAAAAACGCGTCCAGCGCCGCCGGGGTGCGAGCGAGCAAAGCAATGCGTGTCCTGTAAGTTGTGCTTCATCTCCTTATTATCTTCTGCTCGCTTCCTACTTCTCCCAGTGGGTCGTACTGAATTGCGCGGGATCGAAAGTTGCGGCATCGAGCTTCACGTTCGGCTGGATATCGGTGTAGTCCTCGGTGAAGACCTTTCTTGCCTTCGGCATAGACTTCAACGCCTGCCGCGATCCATGTTCCCGCCAATGGTTGGTAGTGGATGAAACGAATGTCCTCGACCTTCGATGGATCTCTGGCGCGCAGCCTTCGATGACGCGCAGGAAACAGCAGCGTATCTTTCGCAATCCAAAACTGCTTAGTCTTTAAGTCGCCTTTCTCTGCGCCAACCACGTAGGCTGGTTTTCCTTCCCACGTGTCTTCGTGCATCTTGGTGAGATCGTATCCCTCGCCTTTGACTACTTTGATCGTGGTTTCCGGGTCCTGGCGGTTCACATCGAAACCGAGCACCAGGAGCATGTTCACGTAGGGAACGGTCTTGGTCGATCTTGTTGTCGTTCAGGATTGTCAGATTGCCGTCGATCATGAGGTATCCCTTGCCGTCACTCGCGGGCCCGATATCGATGCGAAGCTTTCCCGGCACCGATGCGGCTTCGTACCATGTCTCCACCGAAGTGGTGCCATCCGGCTTGTATGTGGTGCTTTTCTGGACGAAGGTGACCGTCTGGTACCACGAAGACTGGTAGCGGTCGTGCATGGCGCGGAGGACGTCTTCACCCGTGCGGATGTTTTCAGCGTGAAAAAAGGTCGGCGAAACCAATAAACAAATCATCGCCAGTCGTTCGAATCGCATTCTGATTTCTCCTGAGATTGAGCGCAGAACATCTTACGACACGAGTTGGACGCGGCAACCGCGGAAACGTCTTATGCGGCGGGAAAGTTACGCCACTCATCCCTTATTGGGGAGGAGGAACATATCGGGGAAGAGGAAGACTGAACGGGCCAGATCGGACTGTAGCGTCATCGTCACGGTAATAACGCCTCAGGATGCCATCTTTCCACTGCAGAAGATCGCCGTTTGCTCGCGCGAATTCGTCCCAGCTGGAAAACTTCCGTGCGGACGATCCTTTCGCGGATCAGGAAAAAATAAGCGTGGGTGATGGTCTCGTGATACAGATTCGGCTTGCCATGGGCAGCAGCGTACTTTCTGAGCGCGCCAGTGAATTTTTCAAGAGCCTGCAGAGGAGGATTTCTCGACAGATAAGCGAATGCCAGCCGGACGTGGTCTGCATGATGGAATAATTCCGGCTGAATGGTGCCACTTTCGAATTGATCGATCAGTTGCTGGTCTGTCATAGCCCACCCATGCGTTTCGCGCGGCGTTAGCTGCTCTTTCCCAGCGCGATCGCCAGCGCGGCAGCGGCGTAGACGACGACGTTGCCTACGCCATACGTCCCATGAAGTAGATGAAGAAGTATCGCCATTACGAACACAGCAAGCAGAAGCCACGCCCCGCGAACGGTCGTTGCCGGGATCAATAGAAGGACACAGCCGAGAATCTCGCCGAATCCCAGCACCATTCGGACGAATCCCGGCATGTGCGTGCGAGCGAAATCGTGAGCGGCGCTCGGCATCACGAAATAAATCGCCTCGATCAGGATGACGACTCCCAGTGTCCACTGCAGAACGGTGAGGCCGATTCTTGCTTGCGACAAGCTCATCCGGTCACCTCTCGGCGCCGCGTTTGCGCGGAGATTTTGCCTTGATTTCCTTCAGTCGATGGCTGGCGCCTGAGTCCAGATCGAGTTCGTAGAACTTCTTCAATTCACGAATGCGTTCGAGCGACGCGGGGCTGAAAGGGGTCTTGCCGTCGAAGGCGTGCAGCACGATTCCTTCCAGTACGTCGCCCAGCGTCATGTCGTGATATTCGGCGAATGCTTTCAGAACCTTCAGGATGCGTTTCTCAATGCGTACGCCGGTCTGAACGCGCTCAATCTCAAGACTTGGATCGCTCACCATGTGTACCAAGGTACCATGGTACATAAAAGAAATGCAAGTTTCGGCCCTTACAATTTCGACCGGACCCGAGCTCACGCTACGATGAGAGAAATCTGCGGTGAACGTTCGGGCTTGCGCTTAGGTGGTAAGAGAAGTCGATTCTCGAGCTTCGACATCCGAAGCCTGCTGTCGTCTGGAACTTTTTCTCACGTCGATCACCACAGTCTCGGCGAGGCGGTCCTGGGCGCACATTCGATTCTTGTCCCAGAGAACTTGGGCGAAGCCGAGGCCGGCTTCAAGTAGAGCGGCGCCGTATCCCAATGCGCGCTCGATCGACTGCCACAAACCCAGGCGTTCGCTGGTCAGCGACATCGCTTGCGTGCCCGACCAAACGTTTTCCGAGCGTTCGCCCGTTCCCGAAATAATTGCTGGTCGCCCAGTAAAGCAGCATGACGACGACGTTCCCAACCTCATGAAAGTCCCACTTCAGATCGATGTGGCTTTCGTGAAGTACGTAGCGTCGCCAGCAAAATTCCAGGGGAATCCACAACACCAGCGCGAGAAATAGATCCACCGCATATCCCAGAAAGCGTTGCCCAATTGTCGCGAGCGGAAGGCCCTCGAGCGTTTGCTGCCGGGCCGTCTCGTGCATGTGGAACAAACGGCGATGCTTCATGGTATCGAGGGCGTCGTTCTTCATCCGGGCCCATCATACCCGAGCCCTTTTTCAGTCCGTATCGGGCGGGGGCTCGCGCTCATTACCGGCGACATTGGAGCGACACTAGACGGACGTCGGCCTTCAATCAACCCGGTCGTTCCGGAGGGCGAAATGAGGGATCTGCGGTCGCCGCCAGCACCGTAAAGGCGCAGTATTTGAAGCTCACGCCGGTTCAGGCGAGGCTATTCGCGCGGTAAGGGGCGATCGTCTTTTTGGGTTTCTTTGGACTCGCGGAGTTCGAGGCTGGCTTGGCGCGCGCGGGTGGCTTCAGCGGGATCCATGCCGGCTTCGAGTTCAGTCTTCTCGAGGAAGTAGCGCCAGCCTTCGTGACGGTCGGTGGAACTCTGAGCCTGTTCGAAATCCTTCAACGCGAGTTCGGCTTTTTGCTTGCCGCGGACGACACCGATGACTCCAGCCGAATAGTAGGTTCGCACATTGTGCAGGATGATCGCGTAAGAGGAATTGATTTCGTCGCGTGTCAGAGATTATCCGCCTGCGGCCTGGATAAGCGCCGAATGAGAATCAGGATTTGATCAAGTGCTTGTGGAACTTTAAAAGAATGAAAAGGCGACGTCCGAGGAAATCGCCTTTTACAAGTTCCGCGATTATATCGCCGTGACGTTTTCGGCCTGCAGCCCCTTGGGACCCTTGGTCACGTCGAACTGGACGGTCTGGCCCTCTTGCAGGCTCTTGAAGCCGCCCGCTTGGATCGCCGAGAAATGCACGAAAACATCTTCGCCAGACTGGCGGCTGATGAAGCCGTAGCCTTTCGCGTCATTGAACCACTTTACTGTTCCTTGTTCTGCCATGTTGATACTGTGTTCCTTTCAATCGATTTACGCTGGAGGGATTCGGAGGTACAAAGGGCAGGTTACTGGCTGTTGAGGGCAAGAACTGCTCACGACCGATTCGGTCTAACGTGCGTCTTCATGCTACACGGTGAGAGAGAAGACGGCAACAGGATTCGGAAAAGTGCCACTTCACGGCTCAGTGAAGTGGAGGGCGTCTGCGCTTTCGATTTAGGTTCGGCGTCGGAATGGGATCGTTGTGTTGCTTCCGCGCAGGACGTCTGCACTCGCAAGGATTCTTCGCGCAGGCTCCGCATAAGCCCGCCCCCCGGCGCTTCCGAATTTTCTCGAGAGTTATGCTCACGCCGCGAAATTTCATTTTTCTCACTTCTTATGTCCGCGATAGTTGACGATCTGAAAATCCCACGACAAAAGCGCGGGATCTGCAGCGTTCACGCGACTGAGCACAGGGGTTGCTGGTCTAAAGCGCTTGCGTGGCGGCGGCACTGCTAAGATAAACAGGTTATACTTGAAGTACTTAACCTCGAAGAATCGGCAGCGGAATTATCTGCGCCTTCGCGATTGAGAGATCGAGAGGCGTACGTTTTGATCCGGCGACCAGTGTTCGGCACGTCATTCCCTCTTTACGCTTTCCGTATCTCCCGTCATTTTGACCTTGAGCGTGCCTGTTGACACGGGTGATCGCGTGGCTTGCCACGCTGGCCCTGGCATCGGACGTCCTATTGCTGTCTCCTCCAATTCACAGGGTGGCGGTTTGTGTCATGGTGTCGGTGGGTGCGATCACTCTGGTGATTCGCTGTTTGCTGACACGCCGGGTCGCATGGGCGCTTCCCTTCCTGGGGATTCTGGGAATGTTTACGCCGTTCCAGATCAGCCGCTTCTCCCCAAAATTCCTAACGCTTATCGACATGGCGAGCCTGGTGCTGTTTGCAGCCGTGCCGCTGATCCTGAAAAAAACCACGGCCCGGGTAAATCTGTAATATCCGTCGCGGTGGCAACCGAGTTCGAAAAATTGAGAGGAGTTCACAATGTCCGCAGTGAATGGCGACAAGTCCCGATACAACCGTGAACGCAAACAGAAGATCGCGAAACGAGCCGCGCTATCGCCACCTGGTTGAAGCCGCAGCGACCGCGGCGAAGCGCCCGGCTCCAAGCCAAGAAGGCGAAGTCAGAGCCGGTGTCCGCATGAACACGCCTCTTTTGACATTGCCTCCGTCGATGGCCCCTTGGATCCGTTGAAGAAGAAACGCGTATTGCTGATCGACACTTCCGAACGCGATCGCGAGTTGCGCGCCGACGTTATGCGCAAGCGCGGCATGGATGTCGATTGCGCCGCCGACATCAGCGAAGCCCGTTCGTGGTGGAGAGCCGATTTGTACGATCTAGTGTTGATCAGCATGGAAAAGGGACATGGCTACCGCGACCGGTTTTGCGACGACATGCGGAAAGCCAGTCCTCCGCAGCGCATCGCCTTTTTTGTAGGGAAACCTGGCTACCTGGCGAGTGCTCCGAATGAAGAGGAAGAAGCGCCGGAATCGAACCACAACGGGCACAGCGTCGCCGGAAGCATCAAGGCGGCACTCGCTCTGAAACTTTCGGACCCGCCGCAACGGTGGGGGATTCTCGAAGCATCGCGCCGGATTTCGGCCGTGCGCAGCGCCTGCAATGCGCTGACGCGGGCGATGCGCGACCGGCCAGCGCCGCCGCGGGATCTGGAAGGACGCGAAGCCAAGCGGACGCAGTCCCTGGACGACTTGTTGCGACAGGAAATGCAGTAGACCGGGAAGCCTGTTCGCGGGAAGCGCGCCACTGTACAATCTATAAGGTGAAGCAAGTCTTTCCAGACAATACGGTGAACAGGTCACCGCGTGAGGACAGAGAAACGGGCGCGTGTCAGCTTGGCGCTCGTGGACATGACCGGTGCCACTGAAGGGGGCCGATGCGACATGATCGGCCATTCATCGACATCTAACACAGGGAGCTACGTCTATGCCAAGAGGCCGATCGACATTTACGAAGCGTCAGAAAGAGCAGACACGACAACAGAAACAGCGAGACAAAGAAGAACGGCGAAGCCAGCGCAAGCAGGATAAACCCGAGGGCGCACCGATTGATGACATGGATGTGCTGCGGGAAAACGCCGAAGCCCAAGCGGCCTTATTCCGTATCGACGATCAACCCTTTCCCAACGAATAACCCAGGCCGGGCGGATTTGCGATAGCGCGAGTCCGCCCCTGCGGGACTGTCCCTTCAACTCTTCTTCGATCTCCGCCGTTTTCCTCCTCTTTGCATTGAAAACGTAACTCGCCGTGTTCTGCCAGCCGTCCGTTAGGTACGGTTGGACGTCGCGCTGAGTACGATGACGTACATACAAGTCTCCACTTGGTCAGGTACATTCTTTCTTCGCCTCGAGCGTTGAACATTAAGTTTTCCCCTGTAACGCCGCTTGCGAAGAAGAATCTCTTCCACGTTCCGAGAAAGACACCCTTGCCCAAAGAACCCGCCGGCGGTACCACTCGTTTGCACGATGACGAGCAGAGAGAGATCGGCAACCTTATTTTACGCAGCCTTCCGCGGAACGAGATCAGCCAGATCGTGCCTTCGCTGGAGTTCGTACGGCTGAAACTTCATCAGGTCATGCATGAGACCGGGGAGACGATTAAGTCCGGTTATTTTCTGAACGAAGGGCTTGGTTCCGTGCTGACGACACAACCTGACGGTAAGAGCGTGGAAGTGGGGCTGATCGGCAGAGAGGGTTTTGTCGGATTGCCGGTCATTTTCGGTTTTAAGACAAGCGGGCTTCGAGTGGTGACGCAAGGAGACGGTTCGGCCTATCGGATCGACGTGTCCACACTCCTGCGGTGCCTGCCTAAATGCCCGCAACTGCAGTTAGAGCTGCAGCGGTTCTCGCTCATTCTGGGGATGCAGTCGACGCAGGTCGCCGCTTGTAATCGCCTGCACGACGTGGTGGAACGGCTGGCGAGATGGCTGTTGATGAGCCAGGACCGGATCGGGAGCAAGAGCCTTCCGCTCACGCAAGAGTTCCTCGCGCAAATGCTGGGAACACGGCGCGCCAGCGTGACGGTTGCGGCGGGAGTGCTGCAGAAGGCTGGGATGATTGAATATTCACGGGGAAGCGTAAGTATTCTTAGCCGTTCGCAGCTCGAAGACGCGGCCTGTAACTGCTACAAAGTTATCGAACAGCAGAAGCGAAAATGGCAGGGGGAAACCTCGTGAACCACCATCGGGCGCGTGCGATCCATCTTCGATTTGCCGGCTAGTGGTGGTTTCTTCCCAAGAATCGATGATATCGCGGATTCTCAGTCCGCGTTTTTCGAACTCCCGTTCTTCGTCGGTGGTCATTCCCAGAAAAATTGCCTTTCGATCGCTTTCTGCTGCCCTGCGTGCAGCGACTTCAGTTCGAATTCGGCACATTCGACTTCGTCACATGCGGCCTTCGTACTTTTGGGCGAGATATTCGGGCCGCGCAACACAGTGCTGATCCTTCCTCGATGTCTAGTACGCAAAGGACCGAAGTCGGGAGGCGGTGTCTGCGGCTATAACGAAAAGCATTGTACGCTACCGTACGGCGCAAGGTTGTCAGAAAAATGCAAGTCAGATAACCTTCGAGAGCCTCGTCTCCAGATGCCGCGTGTCGTGAGGATGGCTTGAGCACCTCCACGGGGGACCGTTGAAAAATCCATTTCGCTTTCTGCTCCACGTACCAGTGCCGTGGGTATTCGTTCTGACGTATCTGGTTGGCTATGCTGCGGAGAGGTTCCGTCCCTTCGCGATTTCGCCTGAATTGGCCCGGGGATTCTGGGTGACTGGAATCGTGCTGTTCGCGGCCGGCTTGGCGATCGCGGGATGGGGTCAGATTCTCTTTCGCAAGGCCCGCACAACAACGGTTCCGGGAAAGGTTTCCGCAAAGCTTGTGACATCAGGTCCGTACCGCTTCACGCGAAATCCCATGTACGTTGGGCTGACTCTGGTCTACCTGGGAGAAGCGGGTTTGCTGAAGCATATCTGGCCCATCCTCTTTTTGCCGCTCATGATTGCTTACCTGAACTGGACAGTAATTCCGCTTGAGGAAGGAAAACTTACGGAAGCCTTTCCGAACGAATATCCTGAGTATCAATCGCGCGTTCGGCGGTGGATGTAGGAACGTTGTCCCTCGTCTTAGTTGCAACAGGTCCGAGCGGCACCGGTCATGATCACGCCTGGCTTGCTGCTGAAACCCTTAATCGAACACTTCCTATTGAAATGGCGCAGCTTTGGGTGATGATGGACAAAGGTCAATCGTGACTTGCCCCGCCGAGAGTAGCGCAGGTGCAGAAAGACCTTTTCTGCGCTGTCAGACGTGAATAGCATGACGTACCGGCATCCGAACACGGTGTAGCTCGTGACTACTTAGGGCTCACACTCATGTTGGTTAGCCTCCGGTTTTGATAGGAACGCACATACCAAGACCGCTTCTACCATCCACTGAGCTATGCAAGTGAGACCCTACTCGGCTGATTAACAGTCGTAGAGCGACTGTGTGGGATACGCCAACCGAAGCTTCCGGGTCAAAGACGCAAGGGTGAAGACTCGACCTGCACGCTGTATTTCAAAGCAAAGAGCACGCTCAGTCGCGGGCTTTCCCGGGTATTCTCCGCGACCAGCTACAACAGTTGAAACAGAAAGACCCGCTTACCTTTTCTGCATTTGGGTTCGCAGACTACTGTAGGCCGTGTGTAGGCGGCGGGTAAGCCGACCGTCCTTCATTCTGTTTTTCATGAATAGCCTGCTTACCCTGTTACAATCCGGGCGAGGGGGATTCATGACCAATCTAGGTGGTGTAGTTGAGATGTTGAAGACGGAACACGAGCGGTTGTCGAAAGAAATGAAGGCAATCGCTGCTGCACTTTCCGCTTTTGGCGCAAGCTATGGAAAGAGCGGTGGAACGAGGGGTGGGATGTCGGCCGCAGGAAGAGCAAGAATTGCGGCTGCTCAAAGAGCGCGATGGGCGAAAGTTAAAGCCAAAAATGGCAAGGCCAACATCGTAACTATGCCCCAGAAACGAACGATGTCAGCTGCTGCCCGACGGAAGATCGCCGCGGCACAACGGGCTCGCTGGGCGAAAGTAAGAGCTGCCAAAAAAGCCGGCTAGTCATGAATTGATATGCGTAGTGAAGGCCCAGACTCTTCCCCGAGGCTGGGCATTTTTATTGCCTGCGAGCGTATCTCCAGTTTTCGCTCTGACGGCCCCGCGTCTGTTGGACACCAGAAAATGGGTCGATTCTTCGCGACCCTCCTTACTGTTGGCAAACTCCGAAATCCTGAGCAACCTTGGTCGTCTCCCAAACGAGCTTTTTATCAGAGTTAGCGGGCTTCAGTTTCTTTCCGTGCAACCGGATCCGATCGCCAGGCGTAACGCCAGCCATGCTTCCGGAAAGCTGGTAAGTCTTTTTGTCTCCTTCGTCCGTAATCGATAATCCGCCGTCTGACGAAAGAGCACAGCCTGTGATCGTCCTTTTCTTCGCATAGTGAGTTATGAGCAAGGCAGCGCCTACCGCAACCACCACACCTGCCACAACGATTCCAACGCCAATCTCCAGTGCAGCTGAGCCGAGGCTTTGCGCCCTCGCGGGGACGGACATCGCTAAGCAAAGCAAGATGATCAGAACAAAGCGCCCGAAAGCAGTTTGACTCATGGTTGATCTCCAAACGGGGTTCGCGGGTTGAAATCGAACGAACCGCCGCACGCGGTGCGGACAGGGCCCATGGCCTTAAAAGCTAAACGTCGATTCTGTTAGGCACGGAGCAACTGCGAGAAGATCGGATACAGATTCTCCAAAATCCCAAGAAGCTTGCGCTGGCGCGCTGTGAATGTCAAATGCAAAATCACTCGTCTGGCTAGACATCCCGTCTACAACGTAATCTGGCCTGTCCAATCGATCGCCCTAACCTTGAACCAGACGCCCGCTCCGGGGATTTGGCGACCAACCCCTTCCCGCGCTCGGACATCAGAATTTTGTCCGGCTGGGAGCAGTCAAACTATGTTTTCGCAGTATCGTGGTTTTTGTGCGTTCTTGTGCGTTTTGAGCATGCTCTTTTTTGCCGCATGCGGTTCGGTCAGCAGCGGGAACACCGGTGGAAGTGGCACCGGTGGGACGGGCGGTTCCGGCGGCGGGACTGGTGGCTCTGGTGGTGGCGGCACTCCTCCACCGACAAATTTCACTTTAACGGTCACCCCTACCGGCTCTGGATCTGTAACCAGCAGCCCCGCGGGAATTAACTGTCCGACCACTTGTTCAGCGAGTTTCGCGCAGAATACGAAGATCACACTGACTGAAATCCCAGGCACGAACGCTACATTCTCAGGATGGTCCGGGGCATGCACCGGCACGACGACGTGCAGCATCACCCTGACTGCTGCGTCTTCCGTATCCGCCCTCTTCGGGGCTTTAGGAACTCTGCAAAGCCTCAATCACATTGTGATTTTCGTGCAGGAGAATCGATCATTCGATCACTACTTCGGAGCGATGCGCGAATACTGGTCGCAGAACGGAATTGCGGACCAGTCATTTGACGGTCTGCCGCAATTCAATCCGCCGGCGAACCCGGCTTTGGCTCCGTCGATTGCCGGATGCGATCCGAGCCAGCCGCCTCCTGATGCGTGTGTGGCCGACCCAAGCGTGCCCGTCACATCATTCCATGCAACATCCATGTGCACGGAGTCGCCAAGTCCGTTCTGGAATGAAGCGCATATCGATTGGGACTATGCCGATCCGACGGGAGCGAGTCCCGCAGCGCTGGATGGTTTTGTGCAGGCGTCAGCGAACGACGCCCGGCAAGTCACGCCGATGTTGAACGACGTGAACGGTCTGCGATCCATGGAATACTTCGACGGAACCGATCTGAACTTCTATTACTCCATGGCGTCGAATTTCGCCACATCGGACCGCTGGTTCTCGCCGGCGATGGATCGCACGCAGATCAATCGGATGTATCTGATCGCGGCAACTTCCGCCGGACATGTCTACCCTTTAGCCCCGCCGTATGGGCCGATCACGAGCACGACGATCTTCGAGCAACTACAGAATGCCGGCATCACTTGGAAGATTTATGTCAATCCACTTGATACCGGTTGTGCCTCGACGGACTCGGCATGCTTAGGCCAGTATTCCGCGATGGGCATGTTTACCTATGGGCAGACCATCGAGAGCACTCCTTCGCTCTTGCAGAACATCGTGCCGATATCGCAGTTCACTACCGACGTGCAGAATGGCACCTTGCCACAAGTTGCGCTCATCGCTCCCGCTGGAGTTGCCAATCTCGATGAACATCCGCAAGATACGGACACTTCGGCGCCCTCGAATATTCAACTTGGCGCGCAGTATGCGGAGGGCTTGATTAACAGTTTCATGGCGAGTCCGAGTTGGAAAGACTCCGCGATGATCTTCACCTACGACGAGGCGGGAGGCTTCTACGATCACGTCTCGCCGCAACCTATGCCGAACCCGGACGGCATTCAACCGATCGATCTTTTGCCTGGGGATATTTGTTCCGGCGCCGGGCAGATCGGAACGGGGAATTGTGACTTCACCTACACCGGATATCGAGTTCCGCTGATTGTGATCTCTCCGTTTGCCAAGAAGAATTTTGTGTCGCACACGGTGCGGGACTATACCGCCATCCTAAACTTGGTCGAAGAACGCTTTGGCATCGCGCCGCTAACCAAGCGCGACGCAGCGCAGCCTGCGATGGATGAATTCTTTGATTTCGTGAATGTGCCTTGGGCTACGCCTCCGACCCCGCCCGCACAGCTCACGACCGGGCAGTGCACCTTGGTCGCTCCGACACCCTGAACGCAAAGACCGGCCGCGCCGCGTATTAGGTCTCGAACTTGTCGAAATTCGCCCTTCCGGTAGTGCGTCCACTAACGAACAGCGCTTTGCAATAGTGGACAGGCGACGCATCCCGGCTCATCGCAAGTTGCATCAACTCCACGAGAACTGCCCAGGTCAAACCCGATCCGCCCTTTCGTTTTTGGCCGATCAATTGCGCGTGACTTAAGGAAGCAGTTTCGAAGGAGGCGCGCCATGGCACAGTTTGAACGAATTCGAGATGTTATGTCCGGCCCGTTTAGTCCGGAGATCATCAAGCAGCGCACGTCCGCTGGATGGCGGATGGTATCCATCGAATGGCGCCGCGAACTGCCCGATTCGGAAGCTCCGACCGAGGGCGCTTTCAGCGAGGACATCCCTTACGGACTGCGCATCTCCGATGATTGCCAGAGGCTGGAGGTAGATCCCACCGAGAACCGGACTCTTACGCTGATGATGGAACTGTTGGTACAGGACTTCCCATATTCCAGCATCGTGAGCGACCTGAACGAAAAGGGGCTTCGCATGCGGGATGGCAGGCCTTGGACCCGCGTGGCCGTTTTCAATATGACCCCGCGCTTGATCGAGGTGGGGCCGCGCTTGTTCGCGACCGATGAGTGGGCAAAGCTGCGGCAGAAGTTCTCGGCACCGAGAGGCACTTAGGGGAAGCTTGGTGAGCGAGCTTGTTGGTTTGAGGAGCGGCGCATGGGTCACGCAGCTCCCAACTAGCGCTGTTGCGAGGACGGCAGCAACTGGTTCAACAAATATCGGACTTGTTGACTCTGGAAAAGCGGGTAGCGGAACACCCCGATCGTGCTCCCCTGCCGCCATCCTGTTGGTTCTCGATACAGAATCGTCCACCGATAGTCGACACCTCCGCGACTGGTTACCTTTATGCAGTACATATCGCTGAGACCGCCGAGGAAGGTACCGATGGCTGACTGTTCATCCCGGAACTCCATGTGCCACGATGCGAAATAGACCGCCATGCCTCCCTCTGGATGCAGCAAGAGCGCGACTTCGTATCCGTTCGAGTCAGGCGCCAAAACTCGAACGGCATCTTCTCTGAATTCGTATCGGGCCTTCGGAATGGTCTTCAGGATCTCGACGAGTTTCCCTACGACATTCATCAGAAGGCACCTTAGCGGTAAGTCATAAAGCCCTGGGTGGCCCATTCAAGCTCGATGTTGGCTTGAGTGGGAAGTGGAGAGTTGTGCCAGCAGCATCGCTGCCCGCCCTTGCAAATATCGCAGGCAGAGGCACCCTCAACCGAGCCAGCGCACCAACCTCATTAAACCACCGGGCCACCGCCGAGGTCATCCGATGCTGGCCGCTTGCGGCCAGTGGCACAAATCCAACCCTTGTCAGAATCCTCGAAGATTGAGACGCCGGTATAGCCTGCGGTCAAAAATAACTCCTGCTGCTCCTGGGCGCTAAGATGCGAGGATCGCAAGAGCCACATCGCGGGCCACTTCAACTTGTCATGTTTTCCATCCCTGTAAGTTTCCGCGATGATGATCAGTGTGCCACCGGGCTTCAGCACGCGCAGGATTTCGCGCATATCGCCAGCTAGATCGGGCCAGTAATACTGCGTCTCGATGGCCGTAACGAGATCGAATTTACAATCTTCAAATGGCAAGTGGGAGACGGGCGCCTTTTCAATTACAACTCGGCCCACTTGCACCAGATCCTTATTGCGCGCGCGAGACGCAGCAACGCCGCCTTCTGCATAGTCGATGCCGTAAACCACGCCCTTAACTGCGATCGAGGCCAGCTTTTCTGCGGTTTTGCCTCCTCCGCAGCCCACGTCCAAAATTACCGAGTCATCCTGGATCTTCAGGTGGGACAAGCCCCAGTCGGTCAACCTGGAGTGTCCGACGTTCATGGTGCGGACAAAAAGTCTTCCGACCCATTTCGTTGGTTTTCGCGCTTGCCTCAGCATGTATGCGGCAAAGGCGAATGCGGCGACCATAGGTAAGAGTTGAATCACGGATTCACTGGCAGCTGACAAGTGGATTTAGAAAGTCCCTGATTTTGACGAGACCGGCTGGAATTCGGTATCAACACCGGCATCCGGCATCGCTAGCTGTGATTGAAGGGGGTTACTTCGAGGCCAGGCGCTTTCATTTCTGTCGACGAGATATCGAAACACGCGGACTTGGGGGTAACCCGGCTTCAGATCTGGATGTAACCTGCCGACTGGGTGCCACGCCCTTGACGCGGTTTTGCGAAGGCCGGGAACCACCAACGCACACGTAACGTGGTTGCATGGAAAAACTAAATCGGCAGCCCCGCTACCTGCTGTTGCTGGGAACGCAAAAACCAGGGCGCGCCCACACAGATTGCGCAAACAACATCGTCAACTGGCTGGGCTACAAGCCGGCGCGAGCAATTTTACCTGGTCATTTTTTAGTCAGTTTGAACACCGATCCATGATTGTCATTCCCGCCCCAGTACGTCGTGCCGTAAAAATTTCCCTTTGCATCGGCGATGAGTCCCCACTGTGGATAAGCTCCGTCCGCCGACTTTGCGCCGAAAGCGTAAAGAACGGTTGCAACTCCGGTTGCTTCGTCAAATTGGTAAACCGAACCGAAGCCCTTTTGCGAGCCTCCAGTAATTACTCGTTCCGTAGAGTTTGCCGCCCGACAGTACGAACGGTCCGGAAGGCCACGCCGGAGTGGTGCAGAGGCCGTCTTCGCATAACGATGTGAGGTAGTAATCCGCTATTCCGTCGTCGCTGCCGACCACCTCCGACAAGCCCGACTCGATACAGTCGGTCGAGTCATTGCAATTGATGGTGTAGCCGAAGCCGGCATAGAAGTTACCCGCAGCATTCCGGGCGACGTATCCCGTGTAGGCGCCGCCAACAAGGTTGCTCTGCAGAAGCGACTCAACCCCGCTGGAAGTCACTTCATACACGTCAAAGCCATTGCCCTCGACACCATAGAAATTTCCCTGACCGTCTCGCAGAAGATTTCCTTGCGGAGGACCTGTCGGACTGCTGAAATTGTGAAGGATCGATTCGCCCCCCTTCGGTGTCACCTCGAAAATGACTCCGCAATTATTCGACGAACAGCCTGTATTGGCGCCGCCCATCGAGGTCACTCCGTAGACATTTCCGGCGGAATCGATCGTTAAAGGTCCGGTCGGGTTCAAGCCATCGTTGGCCATGCGTCCGAACTCGTGCAAAGTCGAAAACTTATTCGTTGTCGTTGCGAACTTGAATACAGTTCCGTATCCAAGGCCTCCGCTGGAAGTGGTGCCGAATAGGTTGCCGGATTTGTCGATCACTAAGCAGCAAGGAGCGTATCCGTCAGAACCTCCCTTGAAACTGTAAAGAGTAGTCAGTACACCCTTGGAATTGAGCTTGAATATCGTTCCACAGTTGGAGTACAGGCAGTTCGCAGTCGTATTGAGCGGGCCTCCATACAAAGTTGTGCCGTAAACATTTCCCGCCGAGTCTAGTACCAACGTCGTGGGGGATTGGTATAAACCGCTGGAGTTTTCTGGGAAGCTATAGAGAATGCTCTCCGTGTAGGTTTGCGCCCACACGGGCAGACAGAGAGCAATCGTAACCGCCGTCAGAAGGGAAAAACACGTTCGCATATTTTCTCCTTCAGTTTTAATTGATCGAGGGAGAGATTTGGGGCCCACCCAGGACTGGGGGGGTCGAGGTGCAGGGAGTATAAGACGGCTCCCTCGGCTGGTCAAGAAATCCGAGAATTGGGTGGTGGCTCAATCTGAATTTCTAAAGGCAGCTTCGTTCGTCGATGGGGTCATCCTGAGCGTAGCCGTCCTTCAGGCGGAGCGAAGGATCTCAGCTATCACGCAGGCCAAGCCAGAAGTCTCAGCCCCTGAGAAGGCGGCGCTACTGGGTGCATTCAAGCCCAGTTTGGCTTGAGTGGGGGAATTGACAGACAGTGCCGGTAAGTGCTCCGGGATCCTGCTTTTTCCACAGTTCAAAAAATCTCATTTGTGTGACGCACAACCTTTACGCTCGCTCTGGAAAGTGGACAATGAAGATGTGCCCATAGCGAAGGCCAACCTCCCCCAGCAGTTTCGGAAAGTATTAAGCGCCTTACTTTGCCCGCCTGAGCCACCCCAGGACACTTCGATCTCGGCTGAGAGTCGTGAGAATACCGAGAATACCGACAATACCGAGAATACTGCCTCTAAATCTCATGCGTGCAATATTTTGCGGGTAACTCATTTCAATCCAATATTTTCCGGGCCGCCAACAAGGATGCTTTTCTCTAAGTCGAATCAGTTGAATATTTTGCGTGCCGAGATCGAAAAAACTCAATGCACCTATTTCTCGCCCGCATGGTTCGCGGCGGCAATCGCCCCCATCCGCCAAACGGACGAAACGCATTGTTTATAATCTCCGTTCCATCAAAAGACTTTTCCACACGAACCTAAAGGACATCCTTGGCACTCGACGACAAGATTTACGAACTGCGGCGCGAAAAGTTGAAACAAATTGAGGCTCTCGGGCAGCCTCCGTACCGCAGCCAATACGACTTTACGCATACGGTTGAACAGATTCTTGCGGAGTTCACACCCAAAACTGCGGAGGAACTCGACCAGGCTCGCGTGAACGTGCGCGTCGCCGGACGCCTCATGGCCATTCGCCTCATGGGTAAGGCCGGATTTGCCCACCTTCAGCAAGGCGGCAACAGGCTTCAGATTTATGTGAAGAAAGATGCCGTCGGCGAAAAAGGATTCGATCTTTACAAGCTGCTCGATCTCGGCGACCACATCGGAGTCAGCGGATACCTGTTCCGCACCCGCACCGGCGAACTCAGCGTTCATGTCGAGGAGATCACGTTCCTCAGCAAAGATCTTGCCGTTGCCGATCGGGAAATTAGCCGGAGAAGTGGCACAGGCCATGGACATGACGTCGAGTTGCGCTACCGCCAGCGCTATGTCGACCTGGTGATGAATCCCGAAGTGCGTGAAGTGTTTCTCAAACGCACGAAGTTGATCCAGTCGATGCGCCGCACCTTCGACTCGCACTGCATTCATCGAAGTCGAGACCCCGATGATGCAGCCCATCGCGGGCGGCGCTGTCGCGCGGCCGTTTGTCACGCATCACAACACGCTCGACATGGATCTCTATCTGCGCATTGCGCCCGAACTTTATCTGAAGCGCCTTGTCGTCGGCGGTTTCGACCGCGTCTACGAAATCAACCGCAACTTCCGCAATGAAGGTCTCGGATGGCGCTGGAATCCCGAGTTCACCATGCTCGAGGCCTACCAGGCCTATACCGACTACCAGGGCATCATGGACCTCACGCAGGAAGCGATCACCGAAGCCGCCAAAGCCGTTAACGGCAGTCCGCGAAATCAAAGTGGGGCGACGTCGAAATCGACTGGTCCAACTGGCAACGCATGACCATGCGCGAAGCCATCATCAGGTTCTGGCCCGAGAAAGCCGGCGCCAAGCCGGAGATGTCCGACTTCGCAAGCAGCGATGGCGTAAAGCAATTGGTCGATCGATTCAACGCCGGCCACGCGCACATGAAGTACGAAGCCGACGCGCCCGCCGGGAAAAATATTGCGGCTTTGTTTGAAGCCGCCGCCGAAGAGCATCTCACGCAGCCGACGATCATCTACGAATTCCCTACGGCGGTCTCGCCGCTCTCGAAGCAGAAGCCCGACGAGCCCGACTGGACCGAGCGCTTCGAAATCTATGCCGGACAGATGGAGATCTCCAACGGCTTCAGCGAACTCAACGATCCCGAAGACCAGCGCAGCCGCTTCGAAGCGCAATTGAAAGAACGCGAGCGCGGCGACGACGAAGCCCACCAGATGGATGAAGACTACATCCGCGCCCTCTCCTATGGCATGCCTCCCGCAGGCGGCGTGGGCATCGGCATCGATCGCCTGTGCATGCTGCTGACCGACTCGCACACCATCCGCGACGTGATCCTGTTCCCGCTTCTCCGTCCCGAAAAAGTCGCCGACGAAGTGGAAAACGGCGCGGCAGAAAAAGACGTCCAACAGAACAGTGTTGTTAAGAAAGAGGAAGCAGGGAAGTGAGACGCGTCAGAACGCCAGTTGGATGCGATTCATGAGCACGTTCTCGCTGTGCAACGGAGTCGTGCTTCCCGGCGCCATGCGGAATTCGGTGTGCTCGTAGTCTGCCACCAGTTTGACGTCCCGGTTCAAGTACCAGTTAATGCCGATGCCTTCTTCTTTCGCGAGCTGCGCCGCGGTCGCCGGGTTGGCAAACTTCGGAAACGCATCGCCATCGATGCGAACCTGGCTGTAGCGCATCGCCAGTTCGAACGCGCCGAAGTGCCGGAAGCCGCGATTCGGCTCGAACGAGTTGCGCGGACGCGGCGAGCCGTAGCTGTTCTTTTCCCCGGTCAGCATGACCGATCCTGCCGCCTGCCACGCTTCGTTTCTGACCCGTGCGAGCGATCCTTTGTTCAGCACTTCCTGAGAAGAGATCACGTACTCGCTGACCACGCCGAACGGGCCGTAGTAAAAGTCCGCCTGCGGAGCGAGCCGGTTGTGTTGTCCGTCAGCGAGCGCGGTCGAGGAATATTTGAAGAATGTGGTTTGTCCAACGGTCTTCAGTCCCGCGATGGTTCCGTGCTGATCTCCCGCCGAGCCGGCAATTCCGAATCCGAGCGTGTGTGCCGCGTTTGTCTTCAACGCGGCGAATGGGTGCAGGAATATCCGCGCAGCAGTCTCATTGTCATGCGCCCATTGCGTGAAAACGCCGTTCGATCCGTCGCTTGATCCGTCAAAGTATCCGACTGCGTAGTCGAGCGAACTTGCGAACGCCGTTCCCGAAACTTGCGCACCCGTGTAGCGCAGAGGCAACAGGTCCGACGCCAGCGATCGCTCCGCAAAGGTCAAGTCGCGGTCGGAACGGAGCACTTCAAGTCCAATCGGCTCCTTGAACTTGCCGACACGCAGCTTTGCGAATGGGATCGATTTGAACTCGAGGAACACTTCTTGAATCTGCGGATTGTTCTGGCCGAAGTCAGGCATGAAGCGGAAGTCGACGGCATGGAACAGCGTTCCTTCAAACAGAGGACGAATGCGCCGAAATAAGAAAGTGTCGAGGTCCTTCCCATGCGTGTTCTGAAAAAAAAGACGGTCATCGGCCTGGACGTAGCCGTGAACATGCAGTTCGGTGGCGTCGTCACGCGTGGCGATCCAGAGTCCGTCGCGTCGGACGGAGATCGGTCCGTTGGTTTGCCCAATCGCGGTGCTTTCGGAAGGCGAAGAAGGCGCGGAGTTCGGCGACAGCGTCTGAGCGTGCATCGGAAAGCTCGCGGCCAGCAGCGCTCCGAGCGCGATCAGTTTGATTGTCAGATTCGGCGTTCCCATCTGCTTCTCTCGCTATTTGTCCTTTATCGTTTTGTGCTTGGTGACGATCCATCGCAACTCGGTTCCGTCGGTGCGCTTGAGGAACAGAGAGTGCTTTTCCAGGCGCACCGGCACGTCTGCGTCTGCGACCCACTCGGCGGGCAATTCGTCGTTCTCGTGCCGCGGCGTGAATTCGGCGGTGTATTCGGTTTGGCCTGCGCGCAGGGTAATTTCAAAATAAGGTACTTCTCTGCCGACGGGCGTGTTGACCAGGTACATGTCGACTTTCTGCCTGGTTTTTCGCTCGACGTTCAGGATTTTCGCCGTACTGTACTCATGCTCTGCCGCCCAAATTCCAGGCACCAGTAGGACACAGGAAATCAAGGCTAAGACTAGGTTTCTTCGATACATAGAAGGCATCTCCAGTATAGGGGAATTGCGTTCCGGCCGAACCACCCTCTGGTAACCAAAGGTGCAGAAAGTCATGCAACGATTTTGATTGTCGGATAGTCCAAACTAGTACAATATTCACTGCGTGTTCTGCGAAATGCTCAAGACGAAGGATCACGACGAGACCAAACGCCGGCGCATGACCTGGTGTTGGGTTCTGATTGTGGTTGCGATTGCCGGGCTGTCTTGCAGCCTCGCAACCCGAACCTTCCGCCTGACCACCACCGCCAACACCAGCTTTCACTCGGGCGAAGCGCAGGGCATGCGGCAGCATCTGGATCGCGACGCCGTACGCTGGGTGCCTCCGGTTCCTACTCTGCTAGGCTTACAGGCTCCCACTTTTTATCCTCGGATTGCTCCGGCCGGACCTCCGTTGCCGGGCCTCGTTCTCGCGGAACCGCTCTTTAATCGACCACCTCCATCCCTGAGCTAATTTCGCTCCCGCTGTCCTTTTTCCAAAATCAATCGGGATCCGTGAATTTCGTGGTGTATTGCGGAACGCATCTCCGTCCGCAACTGAGTTTGCAGCGGACAAGATCCCGGCAGCAGCTTCGGAATGTAATCGGTCATTCCGGGCGATGAGTCTCTGGGAGGAGATCATGAAACGCATTCTTTCCATTTCAGTCGTGATGGCATCATTGATGCTGATCTATGTGCAAGCCAATGCCAAGGCCAGCAAGCAAACCGGATTTGAAGCCGCGACGGTCGTCAGCGTCGACAAGCACGAAACGCCTTCGAACTATGTGGGAGGCAGCCCGAGCGACGCTCCCTTGATGGCGCAGGACAACAGCTACGACATCGGGATTCGCCTGAACTGCAACGTATACGTCGGCCGTTATGAATCTGCGACCGACTACCTGCCTTCGGCTTTCGCTCCGAACCATTCCGTGGATGTGAGACTCGATGGGCACCTGATGTTTGTGAGCTTGCCCGAAGGAGATCGCATTGTGAAGATGGGAATCGTTTCGCACAAGCGGGTGAAGGAACAGGCCTGCTCCGCGAACGGATAAAATCTTCAATCGATGTGAGAAAGGGCTGCGTGTCATTGAACGCGCAGCTCTTTTTCTTTTCCGCCTATAAGCCCCAGATGCGGTTCGCGCCGAGCACCAGGCCGAAGGTGAGTGCGGCGATCAGAATTTCGCCGAGGGCACCGACGATGAATGGACGTAATCCCTGTTTCGACATTTCGCGGAAGTTTGTCCGCAATCCGACTCCGGCGAAGGTCAACAGAAATGCCCAGCGGGAAAGATTCGCCAGGGATGTAACTTGATCTTTGTTGAAGGTGTGAAGGCTGACGAGCAACGACATCGCGAGAAATCCCAAGACGAACTTGGGAAACTTGTTCCACAGGAACGCGGCCTTGTTGCCAACTGTGGAAGCTTGTCCCCGCTTGGCCCAATAAATCGCATAGGCCAACACCACGAAGCCGATCATCGCGTTGCGAGCGGTCTTGGCGAGCACGGCGACCTTTCCGGCCGCGTCGGAATATAAGGCTCCTGTCGCTGTGGCTTCAGCGGTGTTGTCGACACCAAGTCCAGACCAGAGGCCGAAGACGGTATCGCTGAGGTGCATGGAGTGGCCGATCAAAGGAAAGGTAAGAGAGCGAGAGCGCCGAGAGCGAGAATGGCTGCGATGGCAAAGGTCGAATCTTCATCGTCGGCATCGATAGCGCCCTTGGCAGCGATGATGGCCGAGACTCCACAAATAGACGACCCCACGGCGAGAAGACTGGTCAGCTTCGGCGTCAGCCCGAACACCCGTGCCGAGAAAATGCATCAAGAGCAGGGAGAGAGAAATTTCGACGACGACGAGAGCGAGGCTGATTCCGCCAAGCTTCAGAATGTCAGCGACGACAAAGCGCGAGCCGAGCAGAACGATGCCAACTTTGAGCCAAAATTCGTACGTCGCGATGCCGGGTTGGAAGATTTTGGGACGCTGAGCAGGTTTGAGATGACGAGGCCGATGACGATCGCCCACAGGACATATTCGATGTTAGGAAATGTCCAGTGATGAGCCTTGGCATAAGTGTTTAGAAACTTCTCGAGGAATTTTCCGAGATAACCAACTGCGGCGAGCAACAAAATGCCGGGGAGCAAGCGTAAGAAGTTGAGCGGCGCACGCTCGGCTTGTGCATTGGAAACAGCCATTGAAGTTGCCATGAACATACCTCCGGGAACCATGGGCCCTGCCTCTTGAACTACCACGGTATTTTTGGAAGGACTGCGAAACGGACCGCCAGCGCCAGAACCAAGGCGAGAAAGACAGCCCAGGAATCGAGCGAAAACGTGAAACCCTTGCTGTTGTGAGGCGGAGTTTGCGACGACATCAGTTGCTCCTGCTTGGACAGACCGTTGAGTCCAATTGTGGTTTTGAAATGATTAACGCCGCCGGCCCGGAAAAGGAGAGTAGGCCAAAACCGGGCCAGCGGCGATCCTGAGGGGGAAGGCCCCTCAGAAGGTGTAGATGAGGTCAAACTGCTGACGCCTGAGCGTGGGCTCCTCGGTGCCAGCGGTCTTGATGGTGCCATTGACCGAGGCAGCGTTGTTTTCGAGGCCCGAGTTCAGCGTGCGTCCAAACCACATCGTGTATTGAGCGCTTACGTTCTTCTGCGGTCTCCACAGAGCGTAGATGCGGTTCTGCAGAATGTTGGTGGGAGCGCGCTGGTCGCTCTCGCCGAACGATGCGATGATGGCGTCCTGCTCGATGCGCCACCATGAGTAGCCCACCTGCAGGTCGTGCTTTTTGAGCGCCTGGCCGACGCTAAAGTCGAATCCATAGCCCTTGTTTTGCTTGTCCAGATTAGTGGCAACTCCGGCGGCGTTGAACGGATTCGCCTTGGCGTTGAGGTTCTCTTCGTACTCCACCATCAGGTTGATGGGGAAGCGCGCGATGCCGGTCTTGAACTGGTTGTTCAAGATCAGGTCGGAGTACAAGAATTTCGAAAGGAAGTGATCCACGCCCTTCGAATCGTAGAAGGTGGAGTTGGTCATGCCGTTCGCGGCGAACGCGCAAGGCGCAAAGCCGGCGCTGTACTTGGTGCCATTCCATATGGATGCGCAGCCCGGACCTTCGCCGTTGATGGGGAATGGTCCGGCGGGTGTCGTACCGCCAACGCCGGTGGTTGTGGCCGCGGTGTTGAAGGCGGAAGCGGAAAGCAGCGAATCCGCCAGATGCCAGTTCAAGATGGTGTAAGAAGGACGAAGGGTCCATGGGCCGAACTCGAGGACCGCTGAAGTGGATCCACCTGCAGCGAAGGAATCGGGTCCCTTGGTGACTTCGTTGAAGGGAAGCAGCATAGCCTGCGCCGTGAAGTTGCGGATTGGGCCATGATGAGTATCGAACGAAACCTTTGCGTCGAAGCCTTCGGGATTGATATCCGGATCGAAGGTCAGCGAACTGCGGGTCCACGGAAAGGCAAACTTGCCGCCCGTAAGAGAGAGCCACTTGGCAGCGACTGGATTGTAGGTAATGTAGGCGCGATCGAGGCCAATGGTCTTACGGTCGAAGAAGCCGGTCAGAGTTTCGTTGGTGGTCGTTGGATCGCCGAGTGTGCCGCTGGCGATGTAGATTCCGCCGACGAAGTCTTCACCCAGTTGGCCGTCAACACCAAAGCGGGCACGAACACGCGCTCGGTTGCGGTCGGCAATGCCTTGCTGGAAATAATCTTCGCCACGAACTCGCATATCGCCCGAGAAGCGGAAACGTCCGAAAGCCGACTCGAGGGAAGAGACGCGCTTCTGTTCTTCCTGTCCGGCGACGACACTGCTGTTGACAGCGGTCTTGACGTCGGCCACATCGGTTGAAAGCTTCGTGACCGTGGACTGCTGCTGGTCGGTGGTTGCCTGAATGGAGGCAGCTTTTTGTTGGGCGTCGGCCGCGGTGGACTGGGCTTGCTGCGCCTGTTGTTGCGCCTGCTGCCAGGCCTGCTGGTTCTGCTGAAGTTGCTGCGTCAGTTGCTGGATCTGTTGCTGCTGAGCGGCAATGGCGTCCTTTAAGGACTGCACATCGGCGGCGGTGACGGCAGGTTGAGCCGGCGCGGCAGCGGCGTGCTTCTTTTTGGCGGCCGGTTTGGGGGCCGTGTCGGTCTGCGCCCAAACACCGGTTGCCATAGCGCCGAGCGTAAGAGCTGTCAAGAACAGCTTGTTAATTGCTTTCATGGAAGAAAAATCCTCTCCTTTTGAGTTTCGTAGCGACGGCATTAGCGGGGGAGACAGCTGGAGCGTTGACGCATTTGCGTTGCGACTACTCTCCTTTTTTCTGGCCAGCTGGGTGTGATCTGGGACAACCCCAAGCTATACCATTGAATACATCATTACAATAAACTTAGTAGAGATTAACTAAAGCTGTTTCCCTTATTGTTAAAACTCCATTAATTTCCTGATCCCTGGGGGTAATTCAGGAGGATCGATTTTAAGCGGGGGTCAAACCCCATTTGTTCTGGAGATGACGCTCCATGCCTTTGAAGACAACGCCATCGACGATGTAGCCAAGGGCGATGATGAGGATCATGACGGCGATGACGGCGCTCATATCGTTCAGGTCGCGGCCCATCATCAGAACCTGTCCGAGGCCGAGGCTGAGGTAGAGCATTTCGGCGGTGATCAGCGAGCGCCACGCGAACGCCCAGCCTTGCTTCAGACCAGAGACGATGAAGGGCAAGGCTGGCCGGCAAGAGAACGTACCAGAACAGCTTGAATCCCTTGGCGCCGAGATTGCGGCCGGCCTGGCCGAAGATCTTTGGCATCTGCTTGCGGCCATCTTCCATGGCGAGAGTCACGGAGAGCAGCGATCCCATGACGACGACGAACAGAATCGCGTTCTGATTGAGGCCGAACCAGAGCAGGGCGAGCGGCCACCAGCAGATGCTGGGCAGGCTCTGCAGGCTGACGAGCAAGCCGCCCATGGTTTCTTCGAGAAACTTATTGCTGGCGACGCCGAGGCCGAGAATCATGCCAAGCACGACGGAAATGGCGTAACCGATCAGGACGCGCTGCATGCTGACGCGGATCGCGATCCAGTAGCTAGTGATCCTGCGAAGCCGGCATAGAGCGCTTCGCCAACGCCCCACGGCGTGGGAAACAGATAAGGCGGCCAGATCTTCAGTTCGGCGAGCAGCGTCCACAGGCCGAAGAGTGCGGCATAGAAAATGATGTAGCGAAGGGCGCGTTTCATGCTTCCACTCCTGGTTCGATGTGCGGCTTTACGCCGACGTTGTATTCGGCTTCGAGGGAGCGGTTAATCTCTTCGCGCAATTCGTCGAGAATTTCGCGAGCGGCGCCGCGCGACGGACGGATCTTCCAGATGGCGGGGACGCGGCAATTCGACGGGGAATTCGCTTTTCACGCGGCCGGGACGGAAAGTGAGCAGAACGACGCGATCGCCGAGGCGAATGGCCTCACGGACGTTGTGCGTGACGAAGATGATGGTGCGTCCGGTTTCGCTCCAGATGCGCTCGAGTTCGTCGTGCAGCAGGTCGCGGGTCTGCGCGTCGAGAGCGGCGAACGGCTCGTCCATCAAAAGGACGTCGGGCTCGGTGGCCAGGGCGCGGGCAATGGCTACGCGCTGCCGCATGCCGCCAGAAAGCTGGTGAATGTAGCTGTTCTGAAATTTTCCGAGGTGTACGAGCCGGAGATAGTATTTCGTCTTCTCCAGGCGTTCGGCCTTGGGAACACCCTTCATCTTCATGCCGAATTCGACGTTCTGGCCAACGGTGAGCCATGGGAAAAGGCCGTGTTCCTGGAAGATGAGGATGCGGTCGGTGCCAGGGCCTTGCACGGGATTTCCGTCGACAAGGATCTCGCCGGATGTTTGCGAGTGCAGGCCGGCAATCAGGTGGAGCAGAGTGGACTTACCGCAGCCCGAGGGCCCGACGATGCAGAGAAATTCGCCCGGCTTAACTTGAAGATTGATGTTGTCGAGAGCAAGCAGGCGCTCCCCGGATTGCGTGCGGTAGCTGAGCGAGATGTCGTGCAGGCCGACTTTCGCGATTTCGCTCGAGACGGCCCGGGATGAACGGCCAACGGAAACGGGGCCGATTTTTCCTCCACGGCCGGTGTGGCGCGCGGGGACCAGGGGATCGACCTGAATCGGAATGCTGAGCCGGAATATTGCGTGCGCTGGTGCTCATTGGATGGCCTTTCGCTTGGTCTCAGCGAGAACCTGATTGAGGATCGAAAGATCGTATAGGTGCGACAGATCGGGCATCTGACGGCCCAGGAAGCCGTCTTCGAACGCTTGCTGTGCAGCGGTCATCAACTGGGTGTGCAGGGGATCGTAAGTGACTTGCATGCGCGAGAACGCTTCTTCCAGAACGGCGGGCGGAAGCGACTTTCCGGTTTCGGCCTGAATCTGCTGGTTCAGGAGCTTTTTTGCTTCGGCGGGATGAGCGTTGATCCAGTCGGTCAGATCCACGTTGGCGCGGATCCAGTTCTTGACGAGGTCGGGATGCGCTTGCAGAAACTTGGTGTTGACGACGAGCAGACCGATCACGAATTGTCCGTTGGGCCAGAGCGAACGCTCGTCGACGAAAAGACGGCCGTTGCCTTCGTGGATCAAGCGCGTGGCCCAGGGTTCGGGGGCCCATGCGGCGTCGAGATCCTTCTTCAGGAACAGCGTGAGCTGATCGGGATTGGCCATGGGAACGATTTGGACGTCGCCACCCTTGTCGTTGGTTTTCAGGCCATTCTTCTTGAGCCAGTTGCGAAGCGCGACGTCCTGCGTGTTGCCGAATTGCGGCGACGCGACGCGCTTGCCGTGGAAGTCTTCCGGCCTTATTGATGCCCGAGTCATTGCGGACGATCAGAGAAGCTCCGCCGCTCGCGGCGCCCGCGACGACCCGAAGCGCATCACCGTTGGAGCGAACATAACCGTTGATCGCGGGATTCGGTCCGACATAGGTCATGTCGATTGCGCCGGCAAACAGCGCTTCGATGGCGGCCGGCCCGGCGTTGAAGCTGGTCCACTGCACTTTGACCTGCGGGCCCATCGCCTTGTCGAAGAACCCATTGGCCTTGCCGACCATCGCTTGCGCATGCGTAATGTTCGGAAATGCGCCGACGCGAATCGTGTTCGCATTGCCTTGCGCAAACCCAGAAATCGTTACCGCGAGGAAAAGCAAGGTCCCGAGAATTGAGCGCTTAGTCACCCTTTTTGCCTCCAACCACCATGGGGAGGATGTTGGCGGAATCTTTCTTGTCAGTCTTGTGCGTCTTGCGGCCTTTGCCCGTTGGAGCCTGGCCGGAGATCAGATCGGCGAGCGTCGTGTTATCGAGAATGCTGGCGGCTGCGTCGCGGACGTCGAGAAATACCTGGTAGAGCGCCCGATGGGGAAGATCGCGATGAATCAAATCGCGGAGATGTTCGGCATCGCCGAAAGGAGCCGAGCGGTCCGTCAATGAGACGGATGATCTCGCTGAGATGGATCTCGGCGGGATCGCGCCGCAACTGGTAACCGCCCTTGGCGCCGCGGACGCTGTCGACCATCCGGGAATTCTTGAGTTCGAGGAGAATCAGCTCGAGGAACTTTTCGGGCAGGGCCTCTTCATAGGCGATGTCGCGAATTTTGATGGCGCCCTGGTGATGATGCCTCGCCAGCATCATCATCGCCTGCAGCGCGTAAAGACCTTTTTGAGAGATTCTCATGGTTGTGGATTATTCCATAAACTCCATTGAAATAATAGACTTTATTAGCATAAGTGACATAGCAAGCATTAGTCCATCCCACCAAAGTGGTGAAGAAAGATTTTGCATAGCGTAATCAACGGTTTAAGCCGCTCTGGGCGCGGCGGGGCGCATATGTCGAGGTGAAGGAGATTGCACTTTCCTCAAGCTAAAAGGGAACTTTTCTAGCTCTCAGAAACCGGAGTGTGCACATTCCTTCATACAGGGAAAACTGCAGAAAAGCGTTTACCGAGGTGAAACACGAAGAACGACAAGGGTGATGTTGTCTGGGCCGCCACGAGCCAGGGCCATTTGCACGAGCTTCGAGCAAGCCTCGGCCGGAGTGCTGGATTGTGCGACCTGAGAAAGATCCTTCTCGGCCACCAAGCTCCACAGCCCATCGGTACACAAGATTAAGGTATCGGATTCTTCCAACGCGATTGGCTGTTGGGGAACATGCGGAGTGACGTCGCGACCTGACCCCAGGGCGGCGGTCAGAATGTGACGTTGCGGGTGAGATTCGGCGTCCTCGGATCGGACGATCCCGTTTTCCACCAGACGTCCGACATAGGAATGATCACGCGTCAGGCGAGTGATGGTTTCTCCGCGAACAAGATAAAGACGGCTGTCGCCGACATGCGCGAAGCGCAACTGGTGATCGATGATGCAGATCGCGGTGCACGTGGTCCCCATGCCGTGAAACTGCGGATGCTCCATGCCGTAACGCTGAATGTTGTCGTGCGCCGACTGAAAAGCCGCGATCAAAGTCTGCTGGGGATCATTGTCGAAATTGCGGTCATAGATGTGGCGAACGGTTTCGACGGCAAGGCGGCTGGCTTCCTGTCCGCCTTCGTAGCCACCCATTCCGTCGGCGACGACGGCGAGGCGTCCTTTGCGGCGGAAATCGGATTCGGAATCGGGCTCCCAGTAAAGAAAGGAGTCTTCATTGTTCGAGCGTTGGAGGCCAACGTCGGTGAGGCTGGCTGCCTCCATTCCGGGCTTTGGAACTTTCGACTCAACCGGCATACAGTCAACGCGAGCGATGGAACAAGAAGTTCAGGAGTTACGTGGTTTGGATTTTGAACATTATATAGGGAAGCTGGCGCTGCGCAGGCGTCCTGCCCCGGTTTCCCTGCATTCTGTCCCAATTCCCAGATGCCCCGACGGAACAAGAGACTACCACTTTCATAGGCGACGTGCGTGCGAAGTTTGGTTTTGTCCGGAAAAGAAAAAAAGCCGCGCTTTTAATCGAAATAACCCTCCGACGATTTGGCAGTCTGTTCGATGAAGTTGTAACATTCGTTCACTTCCGAGGACCTTTCATGAGAATGAGCTCTACTGTCCGGTTGGTGTGTCTGTTCGCCTGTGTTTCCGCCTGCGTTTGGTCACCGCGATTTTCAACAGCACAACAAACTCCAACTGGTGCAACATCGTTGCCAAGCGAATCGCCCGCGAAAATAGAAGCCAAGACCGACAGCTTCGACTACGTGAAAAAAGATGTGATGATCCCGATGCGCGACGGAGTGAAACTGCATACCGTCATCATCGTTCCGAAAGGCGCGAAGAATGCGCCCATTCTTCTGACTCGCACACCATACAACGCAACTGCGCTCACCAGTCATGCGCATAGTCCGCATCTGGGGCCGATTCTCGACGGATACGACAATGCCGTGGAAGTCATCGTCGAGGGTGGATACATCCGCGTCGTGCAAGATGTCCGCGGAAAATATGGGTCGGAAGGCGACTACGTGATGACGCGTCCGCTGCACGGGCCGCTGAATCCGACGGCGGTCGATCACTCCACCGACACGTACGACACGATCGATTGGCTGGTGAAAAATATTCCCGAGAGTAACGGGAAGGTCGGCATTCTCGGAATCTCGTATGACGGATTCTTGCCGCTGATGGCGCTGGTGAATCCGCATCCCGCGCTGAAAGTTTCAGTTCCCATGAATCCGATGGTCGATGGCTGGATGGGAGACGACTGGTTTCACAATGGCGCGTTTCGCGAGCAGAACATGCCGTACATCTACGAGCAGGACGGAACCCGCGACAACAGCGCGTCGTGGTGGAGCGGTCATTTTGACGATTACGACATGTACATGGAAGCTGGTTCAGCCGGCGAACTGGGTCGGCAGCATGGACTGGAGCAAGTTGGATTCTGGAGAAAGCTGCTCGAGCATCCAAGCTACGACGCGTGGTGGCAGCAACAGGCGATGGATAAAATCCTTGCCGCGCAACCTCTGAAGATTCCAGTAATGCTGGTCGACAGCCTGTGGGATCAGGAAGACATTTACGGTGCTCCGGCGGTGTACAAGGCTCTCAAGCCAAAGGACACTGGCAATGACATGGTGTATCTGGTAATGGGACCGTGGCATCACGGCCAGGAAATCGGCGAGGCCAGTTCATTGGGAGCGGTCCGCTTCAACAGTGATACCGGCCTGTACTTCCGGCAGAACATACTGCGTCCGTTTCTGGATCAATATTTGAAGGACGGCGCGCCGAAAGCCGACGTAGCTCCGGTGACGGCATTTGAAACGGGCACAAACACATGGCGTCGTCTGCCGTCGTGGCCTGCAGGATGTGCTTCAGGCTGTGCGGTTCATCCGAAGCCTCTTTATTTTCAACCCGGATTGAAATTGAGTTTTGAAACTCCGCATGCGGGCGCAGAGTTCGATGAGTATATTTCAGACCCGGCGAAGCCGGTGCCCTTCCGTCCGCGTCCGATTCAGCCCGTAGGATACGGAGGAGAATTCACTTGGGCGCAGTGGCTCGTCGACGATCAACGCGGACCGTCTGGACGAACCGATGTGCTGGCGTTTGCATCTGACCAATTAAAGAGCCGGTGAAAATTGCAGGTCAACCGGTGGTGAACCTGATCGCATCGACGAGCGGAACGGATTCTGACTGGGTCGTTAAGGTGATCGATGTTTATCCAGATGAAGTGGCGGGACAGCCGCACATGGGCGGATATCAATTGATGGTGTCGGCCGACATTTTCCGTGGCCGGTATCGAGAGAGCCTCGAAACGCCGAAGGCAATCACGCCCGACAAGCCGCTGCCTTACCACTTCGTGTTGCCGACGGCCAATCATGTATTTCTGCCGGGTCACAAAATCATGGTGCAGGTGCAATCGAGCTGGTTCCCGCTGTACGACCGAAATCCTCAGACGTTTGTGCCAGAACATATTTCTGGGCCAAGCCTGGTGATTATAAGAAGGCCGTGCAGCGCGTTTATCATTCGCCCGCGCAGGCGAGTTTTATCGAACTCCCTGTGGTTGAGACACACTGAAAAATGAGCAGGATCGGGTTTGTGAACAAGTTGCTGCAAGCGGCACTCGTCGTATCGCTGCTGGCGGCGCCATTGTTCGGCCAAGGGAAACGCCTCTGGGTGCTGAAAGCCTCAGGCGAGATGGTCGAATACGATCCGGTAACTTTCGCTGCGAAGCAAACGGTCAAGCTGCCTGCCGAAGCAGCCAAGAATCCTGGAAATATTTCAGTGAACCGTCTCGGACAGATCTTGTTCGCTCCGGTAGTTACGCTGCCGCTGTCTGAAGAGGATGCGGCGTCGGCCCACAAAGTCTGGTTCTGGAATGGCCACGCAGCGACGACCTTCGACCAGGGAATCGAACGCAAGGTTGAAGAGACAGGATCGAACCAGGCGGTGAATGAGTCAGCGCCTGCGGTCTATCTTTCGGCGGACGGGAAGCATTTGTTCTGGTCCGCGAATTCTGTGCGGCGCCTGCAGCGCGAAGAAGTGGATTTGTCGACATCGACGACGTGGCAAACGTGGCAGACAGATTTGGCGGGCTCGGGCCGCGAAGAGATCATTAGCCTGAAACTCCCCGACTGCCGCTGCACGACCGGAACGTGTGAAGAAAGTTGCCCGGTCGGCGTCGTTTGGGCGCCAGAAACAGGAATCGACAAGCTATTCCTAATGAACCAGTTTGTGGCTGGACAAACCGTCCCCAGCTACAAAGCAAGCACACGTTACCTGGATGACGGGGGAAAGTGGACTGGGACTGCGCTTCCGGAGCCGCTCCAAAAAGTATTGGACGCATCTCCCGACGGCGGGACGATCATCGAGGCGATCCCTGACACCGGCTGCTGCGGATGGTCCAATCAGAGCGATGATCAGACGCTTGCGCTGACGAATGGCAAGAAGCTCACCCTGTTCGATGAGCAGGCTACCTACAAGAACGCCGACTACGATGTGAGCTTTTTTACTGCGAATGCGCGATTGTCGCCAGAAGGGAAGTACGCGGCGCTGACGATTGCTGCGACGGCGCAATCCAACAAGCCGATCCAGTTATCCGAGCAGGGGCAGGCGAACCCTGAAGAATCGCAGCGCATTCGCAAGGTGCTGGCGGAGCTTCCAGTTGTCTTGGTGAAAAGCATGGACGATCCCCCGAAACAGGTGGCGGCTGTGCTGCATGCATCGCTCGTGGGATGGATCAGCGAGAAGGAAATGCTGATCATCGAAGAGCGTGTGTTGACGGTTTACAACGCGGAGAGCGGGACGAGGAAGAAATCTATGGTGCGGGTTGACGATGCGAGTCACGCGTTTTTGCGGTAGAGACTTGACAGAGAAGCTGCCGAGCTTCGCTCGGCGAACGGCCGAGGGCGGCCGTTTCCACATTTTGCCTTTCCCATATTTTGCCCTTCCCATATTTCCCCCTCTCACATCCTGGCCTTCCCACATTTTGCCGCTCTCACACATGGTGCGACCAAGTGGTTATGCGGCAACTTTTCTTTGGCCTGCTTTGTAGATGATCCAACCAAGAAAGTTTGCCCCCAGCACAACCAGCGAAATCTTCAGCGAATATCCCAGACGGCTGGTGACATCCACGATCGGAAAGACCGACATTCCTATGAATGACAAAGTCACGATCAGCCCGGACGCCGCCCCAATGCGCAGCCATAGCCCTGGCCGAATTCCCTTGGCTTTCGGTGAGAAGAGCGGGATCGCGAACATCGCGACGTAGGCGAGCCCATAGAACGTCCAACTCCAGATTTGAAGTAACTCGAAAGCTTCCTGATTGCCGGCGCCGACTAACACCGCTGTGCTGGCGGCCAATGCGATGCCTCCCATGAAGAAAATGGAGTTCACGGGCGTTCGATACTTGGGATGAAGCACGGTGAACCATTTAGGCAACAGGTGATCCCATCCGGCTACGAGCGGCAGACGCGTATTCGTCGAAAAGTACAGCGTGTAGGACGAAAGATAGTTAGTGAGCAGCAGAAGAATGACGACTGGCACTAAAACGTGGGAGAACGACAATCCGCCCAAAGCTGTGCTCAAGGCCTGCGGAATGGGGCCGATGACGTCGATTGCGTCAGGCGGAACGAATGCAAGAATTGAACTGGTCCCGAGAATGTAGAAAAGAGCGATGACGGGCGCGGTGAAAAGAATGGAACGAGCAAGGTTGCGCGCCGGGATTGCGAGACTCTCCTGCAAAAATCGCGACCAGTTCAAAGCCCGTGAGCGCACCGAAGGTCATCTTGCTGAATACGCTGAGCATGAACAGCGTAAGCGCCGGGCGAACCAGCGGCAACGCATGATACGGATGAGGTATCGCCCGCCGCAGATGAAGATGGGGAAGAGCGACGAGCACTCCCAGGATCACGATGGTGAAAATGCTGCCGGTGTTGCTGACCCATTTGCCGACGCTCAATCCGAGCCGCGCTACCACCATCATGCCCACGATCAGGATGACGGATGCTGCCAGCAACATGCGCGGATTCGACGCGATCCACTCGGCCTTTGGACCGAACGCATACGAAAGATAGGTTGTCGTTACCAGGGAAATCTGGGAAACCTGAACGGTCGTGTTCAGCCACATATTCCAAGCGACCAGAAATCCGATCTTGTCGCTGAAAGCCAGCCGGGCCCATTCGTAGAGCCCGCCTTCGAGCGGCATCAAGCGGTTCAGGTGAGAGACGACCAAGAGCCTGCGGAACGAAGAACGCGCCAATCGCGAGCAGCCAAAGCAGCGCATGGGCAGAGCCGGCCTTAACGGCGGTGCCGAAAAATTCAGGAACGATGACGATAAGAATCTGCGCGAATGCCAGGTCGGCGATGCCAAGTTCGCGACGGAGTTCGACGCTGTGAGAGGAGACCTCCGTCGAATTGAGCTCGGTTGGCACGATGCGGAACCAGGAATATCCCGCTCTTGTCGCGCCAGAATCGCGACGAGACCAAGACGCGCGCTCTTTACTTCTTCGCTGCGGATGCGACCGCCGGCTTCAACAAAAGATCCTGGTAGTCAAAGCTGAAGTCGGCCAGCGGAGAAACGGCTGCCATGCGCGCGCTGTCGATCGTGCCATCCGGATTCAAGGAGAAGGTGACGAAGGCGTCTTCAATTGTGCGGATGCGCCAATGTGCTTTAAACGTGTCGTGCTGCCAGTGCTGCAGATCGCCGATCATCGAGGGACTGTGATCGAAGGTCATGACCAGTGAGCCGTTCTCCAGGCGGACGGTGATGGGGCCATACCAGGCGTCGCTATAGACGCCCGCATATTTTTCCAGCGGAAGAGAGGGTTTGGAGTTGGCGTCCCGCGCGCCTTCTGCCTTCTTCATGGTTTCGGCCGCGTCCTTCTCGTCTTTATCTTTGACTGCCTTGAATGCAGCGACCCAGTCCGTCGGTGGCAAATGGAAGTAGTGATCGAGCACATGATAAAGGATCGAATCGAATGCGCCACCTTCTTCCGCATTGGTGAGCACGACGACTCCAAGATTTTCTTCAGGCACGAGCATGACCCGCGAAACGAATCCTCCGACACCGCCGGTGTGGCCGATCAATTTGCGTCCATGGTAGTCCCGAAGTGCCCAGCCGAGGGCGTAATCGGCGAAGTTCGCTTTCAATCCGGCGAGGGGCGCTGGAGGATCGCCGATCGGCAGAATGGTTTGCGCGGACCACATTTCCCTGGAACGCGCTTCCGTGAACAGATGACCGTCATGATCCAGGAACTTACCGTCGATTGAGCTGGAGTTGCACCCACTTTGCCATGTCGGCGGAGCAGGAATTGATCGAGCCCGCGGGGCCGGCGTTGTCGAGGTCTCCAAATGGAATGACCTGTAGCTTGCCGTCGACACGCGAATGAGGAAACGCGTAGTCGTCGCCGGACTTGAATGCGGTGTTGCTGACGTTCGAATGCGCCATGCCCAGTGGTTCGAAAATGTGCTGGCGAATATAGTCGTCCCAGGACGTGCCGGTTACGGCGGGAATAATCTGTCCGGCCGTCATGTACAGCAGGTTGTCGTACGCATAGTGGCTGCGGAAGCTCGACGCCGGCTTCATGAAGCGGAGTTTGTAGATGACGTCTTCGCGACTATAAGTCGAGTGCGGCCAAAAAAGCAGATCGCCTTCGCCAAGTCCCATGCCGCTGCGATGAGTGAGCAGATCGCGAATCGTCATCTCGTGCGAAACGTAGGGATCGTACATAACGAATCCCGGAAGGCGCTGGTAAACGGGATCGTCCCACGAAAGTTTGCCGGCGTCGACCAGAGTCGCGAGCGCGGCAGTAGTGAAAGCTTTTGTGTTTGACCCGATGCCGAACATGGTGAACTCGTCGGCCGGGGTTGGGTCACCGAGTTTGCGCACCCCGTAGCCTTTTGCGACCAGCACCTTGCCATCCTTCACGATCGCAACCCCCATCCCCGGCACATCGAAAGTTTTCATCGAAGACGCGACGTAGGCGTCGAGGTCGGCTGGAGGCGCGCTGGAAGCCGGGGATTGCGCGGCGGCGGTGGCGGCAAGGAGCAAAGCAGAAAGCGCGGTGACGAGGTAATGCGTGCGAGCAGAGGGCATGGGTTCTCCGGAATTTCGCGACGATGGAAATACGACGCGGAGATTAGAACACAGAAACCGGAGATTCTCCGAGTGGCGGAGATGCCGCGTCACCGCGAGAAAGGCGCAGCCGGGGAGGGCTGGTCTCAGTTCATCCGGTCGGACATTACCGCCGAGATGTATTCGAGCAGATAATCGATTTTCAGGTCAGAGTTGACCAAGGCTGCAATATCCGTGGGACTGAATCCAGTGCGGGCCGCAGCCTGCTGGATCAGGTGGTTAAGACTGTACTGCGGTGCCAGATCGAATTCGAAATTCATGAGAGCGCTCCTTATCACTTGCGTTGGGGAATTGATTGGGCAATGGACCGGAAAGAAGGCCACTGGCCCTACGACCCAGAGCAGGAAGGAACACTTCGGCTAGCAGCGAAAAGTTTGCAGTAGAATCGGGCGCGATCCGGCGTCGGGGGTCTCGATGAACGCTCCGGCTTGATAAAAGGGTCTATACGCCTGCGCAATTTCTGGACTCTCGCAAGACGACAGAGACGATCATCGGAGCCGGGGCGGACGTAGCCTCGGTGTGGATCGCGGTCGGTCCCGTGCCGCGATGGAAGGCGGCGTCCGGAAGGTCAACGTCGGGCAGCACCACAATCAGCAGCATGAGGAAGACCACGCAACTGAGAATGATCAACGTCGACAACTTGATGTTCCATTGCGAAAGCATTGTCATTTCTTTTTTGCCAGACCGTGGTCTGAGTGTCAACCCCCGGAAAAGCATTTTTCCTGGCGATTAGGGTACAGACCGTCCACAATGCTTGTTCACGGCCCTTTTGAAGAAAAAGATGCAAAGGAATGCATAGAGGATGCAGCAAAATGCATATTTACCTTCTGGAGCGAGAGCAATGGCTGCCAAAACCGATCGACGAAGTGTTCGCATTTTTTTCGCGTCCGGAGAACTTGCAGGTGATCACGCCGCCGTGGCTCGACTTCCGAATGGTGAAGGCACCGGAAGCTCTGCACGCCGGATCGTTAATTCGCTATCGATTGAGATGGCACCGCGTACCGATTCGGTGGACGACTGAGATCTCGGAATGGAATCCGCCCAGTGGATTTGTGGATCGCGAGATTTCCGGGCCTTATGCTCTTTGGAATCACGAGCACCGTTTTATCGCGGAGAAGGGCGGCACGATGATGAGTGATCGCGTCAGTTACGCCCTCCCCTTCGGATGGTTTGGCGAGATCGCGCACACGCTCGCGGTGAGACGGGACGTCGAGAAGATTTTTGACTTCCGCGCCGAGGCGATGACACGCTTGTTTCCAGCGTGAAGTCGGCTGTACAAACCCTCATCCATCGTATACAACGACTGCAAGCGCCCGGCGACGGGAATTCGGGGGAATCTAGCCTTTGTTTCTGAGGCCCAAAACTCTGCACGAAGCGGTATCGGTATTGGCTTCGTCAGGCGGGAAAATTCTGGCCGGGGGAACGGACTTCTATCCATCTCTGGGGGAGAAGCTGCCACAGGGAGACGTCATCGATATCACCGCCCTGCGAGAAATTCGAGGCATTGCAGTTCAGAAAGACTGGATTCGGATCGGTGGCCTGACTACCTGGAGCGAAATTATTCGCGCACCGCTGCCTCGATGTTTCGATGTACTGAAAGAGGCGGCGCGAGAAGTAGGGTCGGTCCAGATTCAAAACCGCGGCACGGTGGCCGGGAACTTGTGCAACGCTTCTCCGGCTGCGGATGGCGTACCCCCATTACTCGCGCTCGACGCGGAAGTCGAACTGGCCTCGGCGGCCGAACTGCGGCGAATCCCGATTACTAAATTTCTGATGGGCAATCGCAAGACCGCGAAGAGACCGGACGAGATTCTCGCCGCTCTGTATGTTCCCCGAAAACTTGACGACGCCTCTTCGACCTTCCTGAAACTGGGAGCAAGACGCTATCTGGTAATTTCAATTTCGATGGTCGCAGCAATCGTGCGGTCCGACGAAGCTGGACGAGTGGTGCAAGCCCGGGTCGCAGTCGGTTCCTGCTCGGCAGTCGCTCGGCGACTGGATGGGCTGGAAAGAATTCTTGTCGGACTTTCGGCAACGCAAGGAATCGGCGCGTCAGTGCAGGCTGAACATCTTGCGGAATTGACGCCGATCGATGACGTGAGGGCGACCGCAGAATACCGGAGAGATGCTTCTCTGACTCTGGTGCGGCGTGCCTTGGAACGCTGCGTGAGGAGCGCCTGACATGGTGACCACGCAAAAATTGCCCGCGTCCGCCGCAACACAATCCATTTCATTTTCCGTCAATGGTCAGCGCGTGGAACTGATGGCGCCGGGCACACGGCGGCTGTCGCGCGTGTTGCGGGACGACCTCGGATTGACGGGAACGAAGGTCGGTTGTGACGCGGGGGACTGCGGCGCTTGCACCGTCCTGCTTGATGGCGAACCTGTGTGCTCGTGCCTGGTGGCGGCGGGGCAGGTCGAGGGCTGCGAAGTTCGTACGGTTGAGGGCTTATCCAGTCTGGAGTTGGGCCGTCTGCAAAAATCATTTCTTGTACACGGGGCCGCGCAGTGTGGTGCGTGTACTCCGGGCATGCTCATGGCTGCGACCGCGCTGTTGGAAAAAAATGCCTCACCCGGCGAGAGCGAAGTGATGGACGCTATCGGCGGTGTCCTCTGCCGGTGCACAGGATATCGAAAGATCATTCGCGCCATCGTCGAGGCAAGTTCGGAATCGGCCAAGGTGGAGTCTCCCGCATCGGGCGCGGCGGTCGGCCATCGGCTGGTTCGGCTCGATGGGCGTAAGAAGGTTGATGGCAGCGAAATCTTCGGGGCGGACGAAACTCCAACCGATACGCTGGCGGTCCGGGTAATTCGATCTCCGCATGCGCGGGCGCGTTTTCACTTTGGCGATCTGGATGAGTTCGTGGCCAGCATTGAGGGGATCGAACTGGTCCTGACAGCGCGAGATGTGCCCGGCGTCGATTGCTATGGTGTCATTCCCAAGTTTGCGGATCAGCCGGTGTTCGCGCGGTCCGAAGCCCGGTTTCGTGGAGAGGCCGTCGCCGCGATCGTCGGCGAACCGGATGTCTTAGAGGCGTTGGATCTGTCTGCTTTTCCGGTGCGATGGGACGAGCTTCCGGCGATCAGGACAATTGATGAGGGCCTTGCCGCCGATGCCGCCAGAATTCATGGTCATCGCGAACAGAATGTTCTGGTCCGTGGGCGCGTGGTTCGCGGCGATGTGGACGAGGCCTTGCGGAATGCCGATTTTATTGTGGAAGGCGAGTACGAAACCGGATTCGTCGAGCATGCTTACATCGAGCCAGAGGCGGGATTCGCTCGCCGCGTCGGCGACACGATTGAGATTCAGGCGTGTACGCAATCTCCATACATGGACCGAGCCGACATCGCAAAGATTCTCGGCATCCCTCCGGAGGGCGTTCGAATTATTCCCACCGCCGTGGGCGGGGGATTCGGCTCGAAGCTTGACCTTTCGGTCCAACCGTTTATCGCACTAGCCGCGTGGAAGCTCGGCCGTCCAGTGCGCATGGTTTACTCGCGAAAGGAATCGATCGTCTCGACCACCAAACGCCATCCGGCGCGGATGCGGCTGCGCGCTGGCGCTTCCCGCGACGGCAAAATCAGGGCGCTGGATTTTTCGGCAGACTTTAACACTGGCGCGTATTCATCGTGGGGGCCGACCGTCGCCGGCCGTGTGCCGGTGCATGCTTCCGGTCCTTATTACGTTCCGCACTACCGCGCAGTGACTCGCGCGGTCCACACGAACATTGTTCCAGCCGGAGCTTTTCGCGGATTCGGCGTTCCCCAGGCTGCAATTGCGCAAGAGCAGCTCTACGACGACCTTGCCGACAAAGTAGGAATGGATCGCTTGGAATTCCGCATCTTGAATTCTCTGGAGGATGACACGCCCACCGTAACGGGCCAGGTTCTCGGCGAAGGAGTGGGCATTCGTGCGTGCTTCGAAGCGCTGCTGCCGAAATGGAGAGCGGCGCGGGCGGAATCGGCGGAATTCAACACCGCAACTGTCGGACCTCTGCGTCGTGGTGTTGGAGTGGCGGGGATGTGGTACGGGTGCGGCAACACCTCGTTGCCGAATCCGTCGACGGTGCGCATCGGATTGAAGCCGGACGGCCGGATCGCGCTGCATCAGGGTGCAGTCGACATCGGCCAGGGCTCGAACACGATTGTGACCCAGATCTGCGCGGACGCCATCGGCGCCCCGATAACGCATTTCGATCTCGTATCGGGCGACACCGCGATTACGCCGGATTGTGGCAAGACGTCGGCCTCGCGGCAGACGTTTGTGACCGGCAGAGCTGCACACATGGCCGGCACTAGACTTCGTCGGGAAATATTGAAGCTCGCGAGAGCGTGCGAGTGCGGATCCATTGAGTTTGGCGAAGGAAGCATCACCGTCGTCGACGGTGGAAACCGCAAGCCGATCTACCTCGGAGATCACACTCTCGACAAACTCGGATACGTGATCACTTGCGAGGAGACCTTCGATCCTCCGATCACTCCGCTAGATGAAGATGGTCAGGGGCAGCCTTACGCAGTCTACGGATTCGGTGCGCACATGGCGGAGATCGAAATCGATCTCGAACTTGGTACTGTGCGCGTATTGAAGGTGACGGCGGCTCATGACGTCGGCCGCGCCATCAATCCCACGCTAATTGAAGGGCAGATCGAAGGCGGTGTCGCTCAGGGTCTCGGCATGGCCTTGATGGAAGAATTCTTTCCCGGCCAGGGCGAAAATCTTCATGATTATTTAATCCCATCAGCAGGAGACGTTCCTCCCATCGAATCGATTCTGATCGAGATTCCTTCGCCGGTCGGACCCTTCGGGGCGAAGGGGATCGGCGAACAAGCAGTGATTCCTACGGCTCCCGCGATTCTCAACGCAATCCACGACGCGACCGGCGTGCGCCTCCGCAGAATTCCAGCGACGCCCGACCGCGTGCGCGCGGCCATCCTGGCGAAAGCAACAGGAGGGGCGCGTGGCTGACGATGCGATCCGATGCGATGCGTGTCCTGTGCTCTGCTACATCAAGCCGGGACGCACAGGATCGTGCGATCGCTACGGAAATCATGACGGTAAGCTGGTGAGGCTTGATCCGCATGTTGTGCTCGATCGTGCAGTGGAGCGTGGAGAGTCTGTCGTTCCGTTTCTCGAACGGAGCCGCGATTGGGATGGAACGCTTGCAAGTCATGAGACAACGTTTGTGACCGCGATTGGCGCGGGAACGACGTATCCGGATTACAAGCCTGCGCCGTTCATCATTTCATCCGAAGTCGATGGCGTCGACATGGTCACGGTCGTGACCGAAGGAATTTTCAGCTATTGCGGCGTGAAGGTGAAGATTGATACCGACCGCCATCTGGGTGCGGAATGCAGCACGGTACGCGCTCAGGGCGAGGCCGTTGGGCATGTCACCACCAGCGAATACGGATCGCAAATGCTGTCTCTCGGCGGCGTGCGCCATTTGACGGGCGGCAGTCGCAACGAAGGCACTGCCACCTGCGACGCATTGCTGAAGTTATGTAACGGTGCGGCTGTGGAATTGAAGATTGATGATGGCGCCAAGGTCGTCGTGCAGGCCGGGAAGCCGCCGGTGGTCGATGGCGTTCAGGAAGAGCGCATGCGCGTCGGTTGTGGCTCGGCGACCATCGGAATGTTCGCCAAGCAATGGTTCGGAAAAGTGGACGACGTTGTGGTAGTCGACGATCACATCACGGGCGTGCTTTCGGAACATCAGGCTGGAAAACTGCTTGGCGTTCCGGAGACCGGAATCAAGTTGAAGGGCAGGCGATCGACGCCGGGGCGTTATTTCCAGGTGGCCGATCCCGGAACGTCGTGGGGCGGAACGAATATCGACGATCCGCTGACGATTCTCGGGAAATTCAATGCCAAAAAAGCTTGGCCGGGCCTGCGTCTGCTGATGGTCAGCACGACCGGAGAGCAGTTCGCGTATTTTGAATTGGGCGATGATCTGAAGCCAGTGGAGAAGGACTTGCCGCAGGAGTTGCGCGAGTCCGTGTCGCGAATGAAAGAAAACTGTGAGCCCGCCCTCTGCACGGTGATGTTCATGGGCGGCGCGGGCGGCTCGTTGCGCGCGGGTGTGACGGAGAATCCAGTGAAGCTGACACATTCGGTGCGCGACGCGTTGACTCGAGTCACCTGCGGAGGAGCGCCAGTCTACGTCTGGCCGGGCGGCGGGATCACGTTCATGGCTGACGTCACGCGCATGCCGCAAAATGCATTCGGATATGTTCCGACTCCGGCGCTGGTCGCGCCGATTGAGTTCACGATGAAATTGGCAGACTACGCCGCTTTGGGCGGCTACATGGAAAGCGTCAGGCCCTTGAGTTCGATTGTTTCCGGCTCCGACGGCCGGCGCAGAGTTGCGTCGCAGCGCAGACAATCCATGGCCGCTCGAATCTGGCGGGAAAGCGAATAAGCGATGAATCAACGCGCACAGATGCGATCTCTTACCCGATGGTCGCCGGCTTCATCTCAACGATGGCCCGATCGATCTGATCATTGAGGCGTTCGGAGAGTCTCACGAGATCGAGAAGGCCTATCGTGCTGCGTGCAGACGATTCGTCAACAGTGCTGGACGAATTCTGCGGAGAATTGGCTCTATTGCGGAGCGCAGTGCTGCGCCGAAGCAGATTGGCCGCGAGGCGCAGTCGCCAGAAGGATGATGGCCGCCGTGATGCCGTATGCCTCTGAATACTTCATCACGCCGATGGCCGCGGTGGCTGGGGCGGTTGCCGAGGAGATTCTGGCTTCGATGCTCGCGTTCGCGAATGTTTCCCGCGCCTATGTAAACGACGGAGGAGATATCGCTTTGCATCTGACACCGGGAGAAACGCTTCGCTGTGGGGATGGTGGATCGGCCCGATCGCCCGTCACTGTTCGGAACGACGTTCTTGAACTCGTCAGATCCAGTGCGGGGCATCGCGACCAGCGGATGGCGTGGACGCAGCTTTTCTTTCGGCATCGCGGATGCGGTAACCGTGTTGGCTGGACCGCGCGGCAGCAGCCGACGCCGCAGCCACGATCATCGCGAACGCCGTCAACCTGCCGGGGCATCCCGCGATCGTGCGCGCCCCGGCCTGGGATCTTGCTCCGGACAGCGACCTGGGTGAGCGGTTGGTGACCCGAGCCGTAGGCGATCTCGCGATCGCGGACATCGACCAGGCTCTGACCGCCGGTTCCGAAACTGCAAATCGTTTGCTGCGGATCGGTTTAATCCGAGCCGCCGCCCTGCATCTTCGAGGAGAAACAGTTTTGGTTGGAGCGGCGACGACAATCACGGAAAACAATTGCGAAAGGGAAATGGTCCATGCCTGAAGTCGTCGTGCGAAAAAAGCTGACTTGCGTCGAGGAGATTTTTCACGAAGGTGGCCCTGCTGCGCCCACGCCCTTGCGGCGCGCCGCGGCGCTCGCGGTCATCCGAAATCCATTCGCAGGATCCTATGTCGCGAGCATTGAGGGTTTCATGGACGATCTCAAGCCGCTTGGATTGGAAATGGCGCGGAGCCTGGTGAAGGCGCTCGGCGGGGACGCCAAAGTCGTCGAGGGTTACGGCAAGGGAGCGATCGTCGGATCGGCGCGGCGAACTCGAACACGGAGCGCTGTGGCATGTTCCCGGAGGATACGCGATGCGCGAAGTTCTCGGCGGAGCGAAAGCGATTGTCGCCTCGACGAAAAAGGTTGGGGGGCCGGGAACGCGACTCGACGTGCCTATCACGCACATCAACGCGTCGTACGTCCGCAGCCATTTTGACGCGATGGAAGTCGGGATCAACGATTCGCCGCGAGCCGACGAGATCCTGCTGGCCTTGGTGATGACGACCGGCGCACGCGTGCATGCCCGCGTCGGCGGGCTGAAAGCGTCAGAGATCAAGGGAGAAGATGGACTGAGGTGATACGAGGACAATGAAAGCAAAGATTCGCAAGATCGCGATATTTGTGGAAGAGACGAAACGGGAGATGGAGCGCGAGATTTCTCCGCCGGCGCGGAAAGCCGCGGCTGTGGCCGTGATCGAGAATCCGTTCGCCGGAAAGTATGTCGAAGATCTATCGGAATTGATGGCGATTGGCGAGGAGCTGGGCGAATTGTTGGCCACGCGAGCGGTCGCGGCGCTGGGAATTTCCGGGCCGTCGGCGGAAAGTTACGGCAAAGCCGCGGCTGTTGGCGAGAACGGCGAACTCGAACACGCCGCCGCGATATTGCATCCGAAGCTGGGAACGCCGGTGCGGCGCGTGTTGGGGAAGGGAGCAGCGCTGATTCCATCGTCGAAAAAGCGCGGTGGGCTCGGAACTGTCCTCGACATTCCTCTCGGACACAAAGACGCGGCCTTTGTCCGCAGCCACTTTGATGGCATGGAAGTGCGCTTGAACGACGCTCCGCGGGCGAACGAAATCATGGTTGCTGTCGCGGTGACCGACAGCGGGCGTCCGCTGCCGCGCGTGGGCGGGCTTACGAAAGATCAGATCAAGGGCGAAGACGGACTGCGCTAGCTGCTACCGGGAGTCGGGGCGCATCAGAAAAGAAATATCGTCCACTTTGTAGAGAACTTTGCCGGGCGAATCCGGCGTCGGCGTGATTTTTCCGCTGCGGACAGCGTCGAATGCCACCACCAGCCGCAACAAGACGGCGGGCTGATGCGACGGGAATGTTGTGCGCGCCGAGAACGAGTTTGACTTGCGGGCCAGGCCGCCAGTCGGCGATGGATGCCGCATAGGCGTCGAGATCAGTCTCGGGCCTGTAAAGCCAGATCGGCGCGGGATAGTATGTATCGCCGGTGAAGAGCAGGCCGTTGGCGCGGTCGATCAGCGAAATCGCATCCGGAGTATGCCCGGGCGTCGCGATCACCTCCACCGTGCGGCCACCTAAGTCGAATCTTCTCGCCGTCGTGGATGTATCGAGTAATCTTCCAGGGCCGCGTTACGTACGCCTTCGAATCGAATCCTTTCGGCAGCGCTCCGCAAATCTGGTCGGGAGTAATTTCCTCTTGCGCATCGGCGCGCGAGCCTCGCGCGTTCGTGCGCGTGAACTCGGTGTCCATTCCATAGATCGTGGCGAATTGCCAGTTGCCACCGACATGATCGTCGTGCGTGTGAGAGTTCAGCACGATGATCGGCAGCTTGGTTAATTCCGTCACGACTTTCTTGACGTCGCTGATGCCCATTCCAGTGTCAAAGAGCAACGCCTGCTTTCCCCCGACGATCAGATATCCGATCGTCTCTTCGGCCTGATGCGGTTCGTAGATCGCGAACACTCCGGCCGCCGGTTTATAGACTTCAAACCAGGGGTCGCTGACGGGAACGCGTTCGATCGTTTTGTATTCCGGGACGCGGCAAGGCTTTGCACCAGTCAGACGGCACTTGCGCCCAGAGATGCAGCGGGTGAAGAGGAAGAAACACAACCAGCGGGACGATTGCTGCGCGAAATAAATTTGTTTTGAGTGGCATATTTTCCAGAGGCTGATATTCGTTTTCGTTTCGAACTCATTCGATACTTCCGAATTCATGTTTCTCCGTGCGCCCGGCTTTGCCCCTGGACTGGACGGCCGAGGCCGCGGTCGCTACATGATGGCGGGCGCTTACGATCTTGGCGACCTCGGGAACACGCGTGGCTGGCGGTGTATTGCGGCTGCGCTGGATGCTGACAGTTCCGTCGGTGATGACCATGCCTACGCCCGGCCAAATCTCCTTTTTGAATGCTGTCGAGCAGATTCTTGCCCGCGGATTGCTGCGCGGTATCGAGGAAGACAAAACTTGCTTCGCGTCCCGGAGCGATCAGACCACAATTCAGGCTGCGCATTTTTGCCGTGTTGCCAGTGGCCAGGCAGATCGCCTGTTCTGCGGGAATGATTCCCGAGTGACGACAGCATTGAAATCATTCGCAGGATGCCGAGCGGCTGTACGCCTGATCCAGCAGGAGAATCGGTCCCGAGAATGACTCGATGCAGTTGTTTGAGTTCCTTCGCCGTTCGCAGCGCCAGCAATCCTGCCCGCTCGTTTCCGTTATGCACAATCTCGAGAGCGCGGGGCGAGCGCTCGCAAAGTTCGAGAATCTGATCGTCGGGCAAAGCCGTGTGGCCGCCGTTTACGTGGCCGATCACGTCCGCATCGGTTTCAAGCACCATGTCTTTGTCGATGAGACTTGAGCCCGGGATCGAAGGCCCGCCTGTGTGAATCGTGCTCTGGATGCCGTATTTCCTGGCCCACGCGACCATGCGGCGTCCGGTGGTTCCATCCTTCACGCTGCCCAGGCCAACCTCGCCGAGAAATTTCACGCCGGCCGCAGCGAGTTCCTTGAAGTCGTCTTCCACCATCCCTTGCTCGAGGACAGGCGCGCCCGCATAGACCTTCACGCCGCCCGGACGAAATGCATGGAACGCGCGTTGCGCAAAGATCGCCATCGCCTTGAGGCCGACAATATCTTTCGGGCGACCGGGAGTGTGAACTTCTCCGGCCGAGACCATCGTCGTCACTCCGCCGTGGAGGCAGCTGTCGATCCATCCCAACTGGTTCTGTCGCGGTGTCCAATCGCCGCACACTGGATGTACGTGGCTGTCGATCAATCCCGGCGCGAGCGCAGTCCCTTTCGCGTCGATCGTTGTCGTCGCGCCCAGATGCATCGAGTCTTTTTCCTTGCCTACGGAGCGAATCACTCCGTCGATGGCGACGACCGTGTCGGCATCAAGAATCGGCTGGTCCAGATCTCCGCTGAGGAGCAGCCCGATGTTGCGGATTACGAGTTTGCTGGATGAAGTCGACTTTGGAGTGTCCTGAGTCATGTTTTCGTTCCCGTGTGTGCGCGAGCCCACAAATCATACGCGACGCTTCTTTGCCGGAGAAGCAGCGCGATGCGCAATCTGAAGCAACTCCGGCAGTGCCTCGGAGCCGAACTCGCGCGAGGCTTACGAGAACCCACGGATAGTTGCGATAGTGGTCGGTGATGAAATAGGTTTCCGGATCGTCCGCCATCATCTCTTCCCGCCGGTCAAACGGCATCCTGAGCACGAGCTTGTCGAGGTCTTGATGCAAACGGACAAAAAGTTTGCCTTTCACCTTCAGAGCGGGCGTTCCGTAGGACGTGCCTTCCTCGACGTTGGGCAGCGCAGCAGCCAGATCGGCGAACGGCGCTCGAAAGTTACTGGAGTCTTGGCCATCGCAACTTCTCTCCGACAACGCCGATCCGCGCTCGCCGCTATTGTCAGGCTTGAAACGATGATGGTACGCTCGGCCTTCGCAAGGGAAGGAGAGCCATGGTTTCACAAGATTTTATCTTTTGGGAGGTTGATGCGCAGCGCGACTTCATGTTGCCGGGCGGCCGCCTCTATGTGCCGGGCGCAGAGAAGTTGCTGCCGAACATTCGGAGGCTGACCGACGCGGCGCGTCATGGTGAAGTCTTCCTGGTATCGCACGGATGTTTCCACTCGGCGAACGATCCGGAGTTCAAGATTTTTCCGCCGCACTGCGTGAAAGGGACAACTGGATCGGAACTCGTACCAGAGGCGCTCACAGACAAAGTAGCGCATGTTCCGAATGAAGAAACTGCATCCCTTCCAGCCGACCTGTCGAAGTACCAACAGATTCTTCTGGAAAAACAGACGCTTAACATTTTCGAAAGCCGTTATGCCGACGAACTGGTCAAACGTCTCGGAAACAAAGCGGAGTTCGTGGTTTTCGGTGTCGTAACGGAATACTGCGTGAGTTTCGCCGCTAAGGGTCTGATCGAGCGCGGCCGAAAAGTGGCCGTGGTCGAGGACGCAATCGAAACCTTAAAGAGGGAAGACGGTCAGAAGGCGATTGCAGAACTACAGCAAATAGGAGCGAGACTCGTAACAACCGACCAGGCTCTCAGGGATCTTCACCGCTGAGAGCCCGGATTTATTTCTAGTGATGGTCGTGATCATGGTCGTGGTCGCCATGATTGTGCCGCCAGGTCCAATATTCCTTCTGCTCGTTTGGAGGCAGTTTCCTGAACTCCCGGTGCGGGTCGCGATGGGTTTCGGTGGTCCAATTATTGTAGTAAACCACCTCGTTGTTGTCCCAAGTATGGTAGTCCGTGTAATAGGGGTCATAAGCCCTATAGGGATGGTTTCCGCAGGCAATGCCTGCGAACGAAGAAGCCAGTGCGGCGGCCAGCAACAACGTACTCAGGCGGTGCGAACCACGGCTCATGTTGTTCTCCTTTAGCGTCAAAAACACGTAAGCGGCAGATTAGTTGCTTTTTTGGGCGAGTGCGGTTTGATCAAATCGATGCCTTTACTGTTCGCATGTGGAAAACGTAGCGCAAATATCAATTTATTCTTATAGCTTCACTTACCGTTTCCTTCCGAACTGTATTTCTTTTTCTTTCGAAACCTTTTCAACCGCCGCCACCTTGTAATAGACTACGGTGTCTTGCCGGAGGGTGTGGCGTTGGGAAATCCGCTTAGCGCGCTGCTGGAATTGCCTGAACAAGAGAAACTGGAACGCGGTCTGGTGCATACTCCGCGAGAGATCTGGCAGCAGCCCGACACCTGGAGTACCACGTATCGTCTCTGCGCAGACCGGCAAGCGGATTTGACTCATGTCTTACGGCGGGCTGGCATTGGCCGCGGCAGCACGTCATCCCCCGCGGTCTACCTGGTCGGGGCAGGCACGTCAGACTATACGGGACGAGCGCTCGCTCCTTTACTTCGGCGCCGATGGAGTTGTGACGCCTGGCCGCTTCCGAGCACGACGCTGCTGACGGACTTCGACGATTTCCATAGCGCCGGCCGCGAATATCTCTGGGTCTCCTTTTCTCGTTCGGGTGAAAGCCCGGAAGGCGTCGCGCTGCTTGAGCGCGCGCTTGATCGGCATCCGCATATCCGCCACTTGGTCATTACATGCAATCCTCAGGGGCCGATGGCGCAGCTTTGTTCGCGCAATCCTGACCGCGCGTTTGCCCTGGTGCTCGACGAATCGGTAAATGATCGCGGGCTCGCCATGACGAGTTCCTTCACGAATATGCTTTTGGCGGGACAGTGCGTAGCGCACCTCGACGATCTCGTTCAGTTTGGAGAGTCGGTCTCTCGCATTTCCGCGGCAGGAAAAGCTTTCTTGCCCAAGGCCGCAGAAGATGCTGCGGAGGTCACTACTCTCGGATGCACGCGCGCGTGCTTTGTCGGATCGGGTGCCCTGCGTGCCGTTGCCGACGAATGCGCGTTGAAAGTTGTTGAGTTGAGCGCAGGGAAGGTAACAACCCTTGCCGAAACGCCTCTAGGATTGCGCCATGGACCCATGTCGAGTGTTGACGGCCAGACCATCTTCACAGCTTTTCTATCGAGCGAATCGCGCCGCCGGGGGTATGAGCTGGATTTGCTGCGAGAGATCGATCGCAAGCAGCTTGGAAGAGTACGACTGGTGGTGACGGCGGGCGACGGCCGGGATGTTGGCGAGCTTGCGGATTCAGTTCTGGCGCTGGGACTCGGTCCGAATTTCGACGATCAATATCGTCCGGTGCTCGACGTCATGCTCGGACAGTTATTGGGTCTGTTCACGTCGATGCGATGCGGGCTCAAGCCAGATCAGCCGAGTCCAGGCGGAACGATTACGCGCGTCGTGCAGCCGATCCAGCTTTATTCCTGAACCGACACTCCCGTAGCACTTAGTCCGCGGGATGCTCGACGGCGTTTGCCTGCGGAACCAGTTGCCGGTAGACATAGTCGGGCAGATCGCCGTTCCAATAACCGGCCGACTTCGCATATCCGACGATACCGAAGAACAACACTGCGATTCCCGCCGCCATGACCCAGGCGGGAAGATGGCCATCGTGGGGCGCCCGCGTCCAGGGTGGTAGAGCCATTTCGAGCGCGCCCTGTGACGGACAAACCGCGACACACTCCATGCATCCCGTGCACTCCGCAGACTTGATCGTGATCAACTTATCGACCGGCAACGATGACGGGCACGCCTTCGCACATTTTGCGCAGTCGATGCAAGCGCTCGCAGAGCGCCGGATTCGAAGCGGGCTCAACAGGGACGTGAGACCGAGCAACGCGCCGTAAGGGCACAGATAACGGCACCAGAAATTTTTCACCATCAGTGACGAAAGCACCAGCAAGGCGATCACGATGGCAGCCGTCTGACCGATGCCGCGAAAGAAATTCAACATCCGTACGTCGGCGATGGCTCCGTACGGGCTGTGCATGAACTCTTCCACGGCCCCTGCAGACATGTTCGCGACGGCCCAGACGAAAAAGCCCAGCAACAGGTACTTCAGCCCGCGCAATGGTATGTCTATCCAGCGAGGCAGCAGAAAATTGCGGTGAAAAAATCTCCTGCCGATTCGCCAAAGAGATTCGGAAAGAGTGCCGACCGGACAAAGCCAACTGCAGAATGCCTTGCGGAACAGAAATGCAATCGCTACAAAGGCGATGAAGAGAAACATCGCCGCAGGATGGATGGAGGGGACGAGTCCGGTCGAAAGCCAGTATTTGAGATTCATCAGTCCGGCGATCGGAAGCCAACCCTCAACGCCCGCGGGGCGGACGACTAAGCGATCATGCCTGCCTGATTCGAAATGGCGTACCCACAGGTAAAAAGCGCCGCCGATCCAGACGTTCAGCAATAAGAACGCAAATTGGGTGCTGCGGCGAATCAACTGAGAATGATCGGCTCGCGCCCGGCGAACAAGCTTTTTCCGCAGTGTCGCCAGCTTGGCTGAATCGTTCGCATCCGCGCGGATCGCTCTTGAGGCCCGATTGCGGGCCTCCGATCCATCAAACTGCGGCTGCGTGGCCATGGCTACTCCGTCTACTTAATGTGTCTCAGGTCGAACTTCCGACGGTTCGTAAGGGCAAAACGGATCGCTGCCCAAAACATCCCCGGTGTGCGCAAAAGCGCGGGCTCTGGATCCTCCACAGATGTGGCTGTATTCGCAGGCGCCGCATTTTCCATGAAACTCGTCGGGCGAGTGCAATCCGCGAAACACTTCGGAATTGCGGTACAACTCGACCAGCGATCCGGTGCGGACGTTTCCGCAGTGAAGCGGCAAAAATCCAGAGGGATAAATTTCTCCGAGGTTTGAAACGAAGACGATTCCATGTCCGTCGCGGATCTGGAAACCTTTGTATACCGAGGTCGCTTTCATCTCCGGTTTTGCCATGCCCGACGCCCGCATTTTTTCAATGGCGATGCGGCGATAAGAGGGTGCTTCGGTGGTCTTCACTGCAAAGGGCGAGTGCGACGACAAATCGAATACCCATCGCATAATGCATTCGCCTTCTTCCGGGGAGACCTCGTTCAGAGCTTTGCCGCGTCCGACGGAAATCAGGAAGAACAGGCTCCAGCGCATCACGGGAAAACTGGTGCGCAACAGTTCATAAATGGCGGGAAGATCGTCCGCGGTCTCTTCGGCGACAAGGGTGTTCACTTGAATCGGAAGGCCCAGCCTTCCACAGTGGCGCGCCGCTTCCATCGTCCGTTCGAACGTGCCAGGTACGGCGCGAATCGCGTCATGCTTTTCGGCGCAAGATCCGTCCAGACTCAGACCCAGACTTTGAATTCCATGTGCCTTGAGTTTGGAGATAGCATCGTTGGTCAACTCCGGCGTTGCGCTCGGTGTGATCGAGACTTCGAGACCGAGCCCATTCGCGTAGTCGATCAGTTCGAAAATATCTTTTCGATTCAACGGATCGCCGCCGGTCAGGATCAAGTGCGGCAAGGGATCGCCGAAACCGACAAGCTGATTCAAGAATCGCTTGCTCTGTTCGGTATTGAGCTCCAGTGGATTCGCGGTCGGCATCGCCTCGGCGCGGCAATGCTTGCAAGCCAACCCGCAGGCCTGGGTCATCTCCCAGTAGACGAGCATTGGATTTCGGGAAAAATCGTGAGCCATGTGGCTCATGTTTGGAGTGATTGCGCCTTCTACCACCATGACTGTCCCCCTTACGGTGACCACCTAACAAGAACTCCCACAAGCACGGTCAGATTACTTTTGGTAGGGGGAAAAGGCTGTGATTCGGATCACATGCGGTCGTGACCGGTTTCGCAAACGACGCGCTTTCGTTCGCGAGACTTTAAAGCCCGGGTCTGGGGGTGAGCACCTAGACCCGGGCCGGCTGTTCCGGTGGGAGCGAACAAAGAGGGGATCTCCGGCAGTCCGGCTGTATCGCCAGAACCTACCAGTGAGCGGATGATCCACCCTCGCGTGTCTCACGCTGCCGTCTACGGGCAGCGTGGTTCGCCGTATGGAACAGCGATACGTACATGGCCACCTGTTACTTCTTTTGCGCGTCGCGGACGTAAGAGACGAGCAACTTTACTTGGTCCGCGCTTACACCCTTGTTTGCAAACGCGTGCATCGCTTTCTTGTCTTTGCCGCCATTGGCGATCATATCGGTCAAGTCGGCATCGGACGCTTTCTTGGCATCATCGGAAACCAGACTCGGGATCTTCGCTGCCGGTTTACCCGCCAGGTCTGCGCCATGGCATGCGGAGCATTTCGTCTTATAGAGGGCAGCCCCATCGTCAGCGGCCCAGGAGAGATTCGGGAGCATGAGGAACAATGCCAACGCGATCATTACGATCAAGAGCACGAGCTTCGTCATCTTCATGATTGCAATCCTTTCAGAACTTTATGCCTTCGAACTACCCGCGCTGAAGCAGGAGAATCTCGCGGAATCGGTCGAATGCCTGAATGAGAACTTACTAACCGTCATGCAGTTTCGTCGGAAACGGGGCGCGCGGTCAGTGACTGCAATCACGCCCGAATGTGATTCCGGTTTAACTCTAAGTCTCTGACACGGTTGCAGATCGCGTGAAAAGACTCCCGCCCCGCGCCATATCCCGCAGTCGAGCGGGTCAAAATGGGTCGCCGATCCCGTTTCGACCCTCAGATCGCTTGAAAATACGTTGATTTCTCGCCGATTTGCTCCGCTGCTTTTGGCACTCCGCTTGCGCTTCCATCAGTGCAACCGGCAATCGAGGACTGATCGTGGAAGCGTCGCTCATGGTGATCGGATTGAACCACCGGACGGCGCCGCTCGCCATGAGAGAACGATTCTGGATAAGCGAGAGCCGCCGTTATGACGTCCTCAAGAAACTGAAGAATGGCGAGGGCATCGAGGAAGTTGTCGTACTCTCCACCTGTTTGCGCACCGAATTCCTGATTTGGGCGAGCGAACCCACGCTCGCGGCAAATTCCTTGCTGCAATTTCTCGGATCTGACCACGGACTAAGGCTGACGGAGTGGGAACATTTCTATCGCTTGATGGATGAGCCCGCGGTTCTTCACATCTTCCGCGTAGTTTCCGGCCTGGATTCACCTATCTTGGGTGAAGGGTCGACGGCTGGGCAGATCACCGCAGCGTGGGAGCAAGCGCGCACTGTCGGTGCCGCTGGCCCGTTTCTGAATTCAACGCTGCAACTCGCACTGAACGTGGCGCAAAGAGTTAAAAACGAAACCACGGTTAGCCAATGGACGGCTTCGATCCCCTCGACAGCTTTAAATCTCGTACGAAGAATCTTCGGAACGTTGAGCGGCCGCAAAATCCTGTTGTTGGGGGCGGGAGAACTCAGCGAACTTCCGGCCGAGGAAATCTCTGGCAGGGGCGCGGCATCACTGGTCGTGATCGACGAATCACCCGCCCGCGCTTGCCAAATGGCGGAAAAGTTCGGAGGCAGGGCGGCGACCCTCGGTGAGCGGTGGGAAAACATTTTGGACGCGGACATCGTGATCAGCTCCACCGGATGCCCGCATTTCATATTGACGCGCGAAGAGGCAGAGCGGATTGCCGCTGAGAGGAACAAGGTGGCTCTCGTCATCGTGGATATGGGGATGCCCCGCGACATCGATCCTGACGTCCGGAGGGTAGACGGCATCCTGCTCTATGACCTCGAAGGGCTGGAGCGCGCCGCCAGTGAGAATCTCGCGGACGGGTTGATGGCAGCTGCGTCGGAAGCTGAACACATCGTCGCCGCCGAAGCCCAGACTTTTCGTACGAAACTGCAGGCGGCTCACGCGGTGCCCACGATCGTGGCCCTGCGCGAACGCCTCGAACAGATTTGCCGGCAAGAACTGGAGTCCTTTATCGAAGAGCGCGGGCCGTTTACACGGGAGCAGGAGCAATCGCTACACGCAATCACAGCACGGGTTATTTGGAAGGTGGCCAGCTCCCTGGCACGCGAGCTCAAGGAAGTTCCAGAGAAGGAGGAGCAGGAGCAAATGACTGCAGCGGTGACGCGCCTGTTCCACCTGCAATCGCCGAAACGGGCGCTTGCCGGCACCACATTGGAGAATGAACAAAATGAGCATCGCAAACAAAGAGCAGTCGCAATCAGCTAATAGCCACGTAAGCAGGGCCGAGAGTTGGACGGGCACGCAGGCATACCTGCTAGCCGTATTTTGCCTCGTACTCGGGGTGGGCATCGGCTATCTGTTTCGTGGATCGGCTTCGCCTGCAGCCGCTGCTCCATCCGCTAACACGCAGCAGGAAGCGGGCGCTCCGAAGCAGGACGCAGTTGATTCGCAGGCGGTTGCGCGGGCTGCGGCTCCGCTTCTTGACGCCGTAAATAAGAATCCCGGCGATTTCGATTCGCTGGTGAAACTTGGCAACCTGTTCTATGACGGAAAGCAATATCCAAGCGCTATTCAGTATTACGAGCGGGCACTCGTGATCCATCCGGAGAATTCCGACGTTCGCACCGACATGGGGACGGCGTATTGGTATTCAGGCAACGCCGATCAGGCCGTGGCGGCGATGGAAACCTCGCTGAAATACCGGCCCGGACATCCGCAGACATTGTTCAACCTCGGCTGGGTGCGGTGGCAGGGGAAGGCCGATCCCAAGGGAGCCATTCAAGCCTGGGAAGATTTGCTCAAAGCGAATCCTGACTATCCCCAGAAACAGCAGATCGAGCAGTACATCGCCAAGGCCAAAGAGCACGCGTCGCGGGGATAAGAAACGCACCGAAGTTCAGGTGCCATTTCATACCACCTCATAAAGGCGCCACGGGGCTTCCTTCACGGGAAGCCTTGTTTGCTTTTTGTTGGACGGACAGACTATGTCGCCGAGTTCTCCGATGGGACAGCGTCGGCACCCTCGTCTTCGCCGGCGGCGACCAATCCGAACTTCTTCAGTTTGTAGCGCAGCGCGTCCCGGCTGATGTCGAGCAGGCGGGCAGCGTGCGTCTGGTTGCTGTTTGCCTGCCGCATGGCAAGCTCGACCATGGCGCGCTCGACCTCCTCCAGCGAGGTCCCCTCTTCCGGTATATAGAGGCGAGGCACAATACGTCCATTGGCAAGCTGCTTGCCACCGCTCTCCGACGGTGCGCTGCTGGCCTCAAACGCAGTCAAGCCACTCCGCGCGGCTTGTCCTACGGCAAACGGCATATACACCGGGCGCAGAATAGCCTCATCTTCAAGAATCATGGCGCGCTCGATCGAATTTTTCAGTTCGCGGACATTGCCCGGCCAATTGTGAGCGAGCAGCAACCGGCGCGTCTCAGGGGTAATCCCGCGAACGGCTTTCTTGAATTTCTTGTTATACCAATCAATAAAAAATTCGACCAAGGGCAGGACGTCGTCGGTGCGCTCGCGCAGCGGCGGGATGAAGATCGCGATGATCGCGAGCCGGTAGTAAAGATCCTGGCGGAAGTGGCCTTCGCGGACGGCCTTTTCGAGATCGCGATTCGATGCGGCGATGACACGCACGTTCACCTGCATGTCGCGCACTCCGCCGACGCGCCGAATGACCTGATCCTCAAGAACGCGAAGCAGCTTCGCTTGCAGTAGTGGAGACAGTTCACCGATCTCATCGAGAAACAACGTGCCACCATTCGCCGTTTCGAAGAGCCCCTTCTTCATCTGCTTCGCGTCGGTGAACGCGCCCTTCTCGTGGCCAAAGAGTTCGGCTTCCATCAGAGTTTCAGGAATCGCTGAGCAGTTGACGGCTACGAAGGGTCCGTGCTGGCGCGAGCTGTCGTAGTGAATTGTTTTTGCAATGAGATCTTTGCCGGTACCGCTTTCGCCTTGAATCAGGATCGTAGTGGCCTCGCTGGCGGCGACTTTGTGCGACAAAATTCATCAGTTCGGTCGTCTTCGGCGAGACGCGCAACGACCTCGTGATAACCGGTGTTGCGGCGGACTTCGCCCCGAGAGCACTGAACCTCGGTGCGCAATCGCGTGGCTTCGAGCGCATTTTGGATGGTGACGCGCAGTTCCTCGAAGTCGAGAGGCTTGCCGATGAAGTCATACGCCCCGAGCTTGAGCGCGTTCTTAACGTCGTCAAGCTGAGGGTCCGCCGTGATCATGATGACGGGCGGCGCGTCTGGCGCTTTCTTAATCTGCTCAAGTACCTGGATGCCATTCATATCGGGCATGCGGACATCCAGCAAAATCAGATCGGGAGATTCGGTTTGGGATAGGCGCAGGCCTGGGTCTCCAGAAGGAGCTTCGACGACCTGATATCCCCACTCTTCGCACTTCTGGCGCAGCGACCAGCGCACGAGCCGTTCGTCATCCACAATCAGAATCTTTTCAGCTGGCATGCCGAGTTTAGATTACTACGAAAGAGAAGCAGAGGGCACACCGGTAGGGTGCGCACGGCATTTCCGCTTCTATGGAACAGTGATCACGACTTTCGCTCGGGCGTGTCCCTGCTCGACATAGGCAATGGCGGCAGCGGCCTCGGTCAGCGGAAAACATTTGTCGATCGCCGGCGTGAGTTTTCCTTCGCGGATGAGCCCGGAGAGGGAGGTCAAGTCATCTTTCTTCATCTTCGCAATAAAGAACATAAACTTCTGTCGTAAGAACGGAGACCATGCTACGGCTTTGAACAATCGGCCAAGGACTGCCGAGAGGGTTTTCGGCGCCCCCGCCATGACACACCTGCCTCTCGGAGCCAGAACCCGCCTCATCGCTGACAACGTCCGATTGCCGACGTTATCGAGAAGCAGATCGAAGTGTTCACCAGACTGAGTGAAATCATCGGACGTGTAGTCGATGACACGGTCTGCGCCGAGCGACCGTACCAGATCAAGATTCTTGGTGCTGCAAACTCCGGTGACCATCGCTCCCATGGATTTCGCAATCTGCACGGCAAAGGTGCCGAGTCCCCCAGCGGCGCCATTGATCAGGACCTTTTGACCGGGCTGAAGATGTCCTTTGTCGCGAAGTCCCTGCAAGGCAGTGAGTCCTGCGATGGGAATCGCGGCAGCCTGGTCGAATGTCATATCCTCGGGCTTCGAAACTAATTTGCTTTCGGCAGCGCATGCATATTCGGCGAAAGTGCCTTTGCCTAAACCGAATACGGCATCGCCTGGCTTGAACTGTGTCACTGATTTCCCGATGGATATCACTTCACCGGCGACGTCCACGCCCGGACGTTCGTTTTTCATGCGCCAGTCAAGCGGATTGACCGAAGCAGCGCGAACCCGCAGGACGACTTCGTTGCCCTTCGGAACGGGCTGTTCGAGATCCTTGAACTCGAGACGCTTGCCCGATTTTGTCTTGATGTAGACGGCGGCTTTCATCAGCGCAGAGATATTAGTCGCAATCGGGAAGCGCGGATAGGACAAGATCACTGAAGATTGAGAAAACGGGAAGCCAGCGATGCACGCAGGTAACGTAGGCCCAAACACCTTGATGAGATAAGGTTTATTGTGTGAAACGCTGGCAGAATATCGTCGCGAGTGCCGGATTCGTGCTCCTCTTGGCGTTCGTCGCCGATCGTGTCAGTCAGGCACGCCTCTTGTGGGTCGCGGTATCGTGGTCCGATTTGCGCATCTTTGGGCACAGTCTCGCCGTGGCCGCGTTGTTTGTTCTTGAGATCGTTGCGGTGCCTCTGGTCATGATCGCGATGGCGCGAGGAGGTTACCTGTTATGGAAGGAAAATCGGCCGAGACCATTGAATCGGAGGCTGCCCGCCGGAAGGCGGTCCCAATCCACTGACTTGTTGGTTACGAATTGGCGTCACGCGGTCAAACTCTCGGTCCTCTCTGCTTTCTCGGGGTTGGCGTCGGCCCTGGCTTCCCTGATGGGGAGCTCGAGAATAGGACTTCCAGGATGGTGGGTGACCGGTTGGGTCATGAATCTGCATGGTGGGAAGAGTTTGCACGATGTACGGCTACTCATCATGCTAGCCGTGTTCGTAAACTCGACACTTTGCTTTGCCGTCCTCTGGTCGGGCTACGTGCTATTCACCAAGGCGCAGGAAAAATCCGTTTAGGACGGCCGATCTTAGAAGAGAACACCTACCGGATTTCGAGCAATACGCCGAGATAGGCGCGCACCTGAGCAAGCAGCGCGGGGTCGGCTTTGAATGGAATTTAGCTTTGCGGACCGTCCAGTCAAGACTTTTCAGGTGGTCCACAAGAACTGCGCCATCAACCTTATCGACCGCCACGGGCAGCGCAAAGGGATACGTTCTGCGCCGGCTTGTGAGTTGGCAAACGACGACCAAACCGTAGGGCCTTCTTGTGCTTCTGCGTTAGCACATCGCTGGAGTGCTGCCCTGATATCTATCGCAACTACGATTGGGTCTGCAGAGCAGCCGTTCTCTGCAGGGGCAGGATCACCGCAAAGTTTGTGCCCTTGCCGACTATGCTGGTGACATCCATGCGGCCTTGGTGATCTTCGACGATACGGCGTGCCAAAGATAATCCCAACCCGGTGCCGTCCCCTTTCGTCGTGAAGAAGGGGCGAAAGATATTAGGCAAGAGTTCCGCGGGAATACCGCGCCCGTTGTCCGCTACCTCGACGATCGCATGGGGAACTTGCCTTCCAACTGTCACAGAGATTTTCCCGTCCTTATCGACCGCCTGGATCGCATTCAGCAACAAGTTGAGCAATACCTGGTGAATCTGATCGCTGTCATGTTCGATCTCCGGCAAACTGGGATCCTTTAGAAGAGTGATCTCGATTCCCCTTGAAAGCGCCTGCTGACGACCGAGCATGACCGCGTGTTCCACGGTCGTATTGAGATCGCTCTTGCTGAATTTCGGGGGATGCGGGCGAGCCGTCTGTAACAAGTCGGTGACGATGTGATTAATGCGCGTAATTTCCTGGCGAACGTCTTTGACGACCGAGCGCGCCGGGCTGGTGGAAGGCAAATCGCGCCCAATGATTTCGACAACGCCGGCAATGCCGGCCAGCGGGTTGCGAATTTCGTGCGCGAGTCCGGTGGCCATTTCACCGAGAGTGGCAAGATGCTCGGCGCGGGACATCTGTGTGCGATGCAGGCGCTCGATTTCGAGGCGGCTCTCGCGAAGCTGCGCGACCATTTGGTTGAAGTTGCGGCCGAAGTCGCCGATCTCGTCGTTGCGGCGCGAGAAGCTTACAGACACTCCCAGATCTCCTCGGCCCAGCGAGGCGATTTTTTGCTGCAGCTCAACCATTGGCCTCTGCACGGTGTAGGTCAGTACGACGAGCAATGCGGCACAGATCGCCACCGCGCCCACGCCTGCCACCAGCAACACGATGTGGCGCTCGGGATCGCGCCACGAAAGCGTCGCCAGCAGGAAGAGCAGGATTCCACCCATCAACACGCAGGCGATCGGAACCAGCGCCTTGATCTCCCAGTTAATTCGGAGCCAAGGCAATTCCGGGTCGTTCGGCTCCATCCGAGAACTCGGAGCCGTTGGATGTACCAAGTTGACAGACGGGCTCATCGTTGGAAGTACTGTAAAAGCCCTTCCGGGACGGCAAACCGCTGTTAAGAATCTTCCGGTTCCATGGACATTTCGGATTCGGTCATTTCGTTCGCAATCTCAGGCATATGCGTGCAATCCGGGGAGTAAGTACGTCACCCCGAAGAAGGTAAACATGACCACACCGAAACCGAGGATGGCGAAGTAAGCGGCACGGCGTCCGCGCCATCCGCGGGTGATTCGCATGTGCAGGTATCCGGCATAAACCAGCCAGGTAATCGCCGCCCACGTCTCTTTGGGATCCCAATTCCAGTAGGATCCCCAGGCCCGGTTGGCCCAGTAGGCGCCGGCGGCGATCATCAGGGTGAGCAAAGGGAAAGCGATGCAAATCGTCTTGTACGTGATGCGATCGAGCGCGTCGGCATCGGGCAGAAGGCGCTCGAGATCTTCGCGGCGCCAGAGCATCAACAGATAAAGCAGGTTGGCGAAAATTCCGCCGACCAAGCGCAGAGAGAATGAATGGGCTTGCCGGCAAGGCGGTGGCGTAGAGGCCTTCGGCGTCGAGCGAGGGATACTGTCCGGCGCGTACGCGAACCAGGAAGAAAATCAGAGCCAACGATTGCAGCAGGATGCTGACGAAGACCGCGCGATTGGCGATTGCGACAAGGGCTTCATTCTTCCGAACCTGGCCGGCAATACTGAGCACGAGCGGAACGGCCACGGCGGCGAAGACCAGCAGCATGAGCCAGCCGAGATCTGGAATGGTGACGAAGAGCCGCACACCTCGCGAGATGAAGACCTCTGTCTTATTCTGTGCGTCCCACGCGACAACGTTGAAGCCGCCCCATTTCTCGAACCGCGTCAGAATTGCGCCATAGATGCCGACCGTAAAGATGCTGGTTGCGGTCAGGAAGATTTCTGTCTTCATCTTGTCCTGGATCAGGAACATCATGGCCAGCGCGAAACTCAGAGCGCACGCTGCGTAGGCGAGCATGGCGAGCGTTACGTGCACGTGCAGCCATGTTGACTGCAGAGCGGGCACCAGCGGCCGCACTTCGCTGGGCAGGAGTTCCATCAGCACGACGCCGACGATGGCTACTGGCATCGTCACTGTGCCGATTACTTTTACGCCGTATCGCTTTTCGGCGATGAGCGTGAGGGCGGCGAGGGTCCAGACGAAACTCAGGAGCATCTCGTAGATGCTGGCGAATGGGGGATGTCCGGCCTCATACCAGCGGTGCGCCACCGCTGCGGTGTTAGCCATGAGGCCGGCCCAAGTGGCCAGAGACGCAAACTTGATATACGAGTCCGTTCCGGTGATTCCGAAGCCGAGATAAAGCGCGCCCGCTCCTGCATAAAACACCAGGGCGGCGTAGAGCAGGTTGGCTTCGCTGAAAATGTTCCCGGTTTTCACTACATTCAGAAAAGCAATGAACAGCAGGAACGCGATGCTCAGTCCAACCATGACCACCATGGTGGTTCCGTTCGCGGTCTGCTGTTCGACTTTTGCTCTTGCCATACGTGCTTCCTCCAAGGCCGGGCTCATCGTCCGGCGATCGCTATTCCTCGTGACGAGGTCGCTGATTCTTCAGTTCTGGTTGGAGACTGCAGCTGTTGCTGGATGTGTTCGACCAGTTTCTTGAACTTCTGTTCGAAGGCGTCGCGATTGCGGTTGGCTGATCCGCCTATCCACAGTGCCAAACCCCCGCGCCCGTCGCGTACCGGGACAACCCAGAAACGATGTGGACGACGTAGAACACAAATGTTAGTCCCACCGCCATCAGAACGACACCGGCCCAGACAGCCCACTGGCCGGGCTCGTGGGAGACTTCGAGTCCGGTGAACAGCCCCGTCTTCAGATCTTTGGGATCGAAGGTGTACGGGGAATTCGCATTTTCGGCGATGCCCGGCATATCAGGCAGCCAAACGTTGACGGCAGCATTCGTTTTTTTCGAGGTGACTAGCAGGTGAACTGCCGGGATTCTCCACTTCGTTGCTGCGCGCGTACACGTGGCCGTCTTGAACGACGTAGTCCGGGATGAACTCCACCAGCTGAACGCTCGTGTCGGCGTCGAGAGGGGCGATATCGTTCATTCCCAGGGTGATTTCTTTCGGCGTGCCATTTCCCTTGGCGGGAGTCGCGTCCAGAACCAGGCGATCGAGCTTTCCGGTGCGTCCGTAGCTGGCCTGATAGAAGCGAACTCCGTGATAAACGAGCGGATCGTTGACGACGATTTCTTTGCGGGAAACTTCGCGGCCCGCGTCGACAATGGCGAGCTTGGACCACCAGCGCTTCGGCGTTCCGTCTTTGTAAGTTTCTTCTCCCGTGCCATCGCAACGGATCGAGAAAGGCAAAGTGCGCGCCACACCGTTTCTGAGTTCAACCTGATTGCTCGTTGTGCCGGGACTCAGCGTCAGCGAGCCGCGCCATCCGTAAACGCGCGTCGACAATGCCGCCGAGGAAGATCAACAGCAAACTGGCGTGAACGATGTAGACGGCCATTTCCGAGATGCGATTGCGTTCCGAGAACAATGAGAAGCTTTTGGTGCGGACGATGCGCTCGGCCTTCATACTCATCTGGCGCAGAGCGGCCTCGGCAGCGATGAGTCCTTTCTCTTCGTCGGTGATTGCAATTTGAGCCTGGGTAGGAAGAACCCGGCGAAAACTATCGTCGGGACTTTTGTAAGGACGCGCGAAATAGCGCCAGGAGTTCGGGAAGCGATCGACGGAAGCGGCGATAATGCTGAAGCTCACCAGAATCATCAGCGCGATAAACCAACGAGTGTGGAAGACATCCGTCAAGCCGGTTACGTCAAGGAATCGCAACATGGCGGGCGAATACGCGCGCTGCATGTCGTCGGGATCGGTCATCGGACGCTGCAAGATGACAGTGCCGGCGGCCGAAAAGATCACGACAAGGATGATCAGCACGACGCCGGTCTTGATGGAACTCAGCGTTTTCCAAACTTTTCGAGATGCACCGCGCAGCGACAGGGCCATATCGTTCCTCTCGCTTCGAACAATGCACGTTCGCGTCCAACTTAATGCAAAGATTCCGAATGCCCGTGAAATCAATGGCTTAGAGTATGCTCCGCGGTTTCACGAGGTTCGTAGATGAGGCATAACACTCATTCTTTCAGTGGGCCCGTTGCATTTCACCCAGTGCGCTGATGGTCGTTCCCGCAACTCGCCCGCGAGATCGCCATGCGTTTTTTCAACCAGTCGCGGTGAGGCAGAAGGCCCAATCCGGTCTTCTAGTGACGCTGTGGAAAAACTGGGGTACGCTGTGGGGCCTGGCAAAAGTCCTTCTCTTGCAGTTGCTTGCGGTTGTTCAACCGGCGAGGTGATTTATGTCCGAAAGACGGGCACGGTCGTGCAAATGCCATGGTGGCATGTTCCCCGAATCTAAATCACAGGACCTCGATGGCGAGGCGAATCGTCCGGCACGCCCTCCCCAAACTTTTATTGCTGGCAGGTTCTGTCCTCGCCTTGTCGGTTGGTCCAGCGATGGCGAAGACGCATCCGGTGCCCCTCGACAAAAATGTCGATGCGGCGAAGTGCATCGAATGCCACGAAGACAAGAGCAAAGGGAAGGCAGTTCACTCCGCGATCGCAACCGGATGCCTGAGTTGCCACGAAGTCCGGGTGACCAAGGATGTGACCCGCATCAAGCTCACAACCACGACTCCGTACAAACTCTGCCTGACGTGTCACGCCGATAAAGATGCCGCGCAACTGAAGGGGACGGTCCACAAACCCGCGGTCCGCGATTGCCTGACGTGCCACGATCCGCATACTTCCGATAACAAATTTCAGCTTCTGAAAGCGACGAGCGGCGAAAAAAAAGACAATCTTTGCCTCAGCTGCCATAACCAGGGCGTGAATGTTTTGGAGAAGGGAAGCCGTCACGCCGCCCTCGACATGGGCTGCGATACCTGCCACGTCACGCATAAGTCGGGGCCCAGCTAACCGTGGAGAACCGATTCCACCTGGCCAAGAATGTTCCGGCGCTTTGCCTGGATTGCCACGACGCGAAGGACGCGGGCTTGCAGAAAGCACATCAGAACCAGCCTTTCGGGAAAGCGAACTGCCTGACCTGCCATGACGCTCACGAGTCCGCCGCGCCGAAGTTGATGGCGAAGTTTCTGCATCCGCCCTTTGCCGATAAATCGTGCGACACCTGCCACGCTGCGCCGAAAGATGGGAAAGTCGTACTGACGCAAGCTAGTGCGAAGGCGTTTGCGTGACGTGCCACTCCGAGAAGGCCGATCAGATCGCGAATGCGAAAGTGCAGCATCCAGGGGCGGCGGGCGAATGCACGGACTGCCACAATCCGCATGCCGGCAACACTCCGGGATTCATTCAGCCGGATCCTGTGAATGCTTGCCTGACTTGCCACAGCGAGCAGGCGGAGCAAGGCAAGAAACCTCATCTGCATCAACCAGCGTTTCAGCAGGGATGCGCCACTTGTCATGAGCCGCATGGCGGAGACAACCAGCATCTATTGCGCAATGCGAACGTTAACGTTCTGTGCCTCGAGTGCCACGGTCCCGATCGGACCCCGAACAAGCTGGAGGCGCAGCATCTTTGGACCATCATGGATGGCAAGGTACGGTTGCCGGAGGATTATTTCCAGACCAAGAGGCCACCGATTCTCCCGCTGGAGTATGGCGTGGGCCATCCGACGGATCGTCATCCGGTTTCGAATGTGACAAACCTGAAGACCAAAGCGGTCACGCCGATGAACTGCCTGACTTGCCACCAGCCGCACGCTGGCACGGAGAACGGAATGCTGGTCAAGGATCAGGCGCCCAACATGGACTTCTGCCGCACCTGCCACAGCAATCCTCTGGATCTGAAGTCCATCGGCAACGACAGCAAATTTGGGGGGAAACAGTGATGTCAGCCCATCGCACAGCCTTTAAGGAAAGTTTCCGTCGGTTGGTTCCGTTCGTATTTGCGATTCTTCTGGCAGCACCAGGGCATGCGGACAAGAAGAAGGCCGCCCCGACCGCGGAGCAGAAACTCGCAGACCAGCGGACCACGGGCTATTTCGACATCAGCAAGATCGTATGGCCGAATCCTCCTTCGATTGCGCGCATTAAGTTTGTCGATCTGTTTACAGGACAGAAAGTCGATCCGAACCTTCTGACCAAGAAAAGCGAGAAGCCGAAGCAGAAGTGGATGGACCGGCTGGCGGGTTCGCGGCAGGTGGATGATTTGCAGATGAAAGATCTGCCATTCCAACTGATCCGCACTTACGGGGTGGCTGTCGACTCCAAGGGGCAGATCTACGCGGCGGATCAAGGCGTCAGCGCTGTATTTATCTTCAATCCGGAGACCAAAGCGGTCGAGCTGATTGGTAACGGGAAGCAAGTGCATTTCGGGTCGGTCAGCGGCCTGGCGATGGACGACAACGATCGCCTGTTCGTGACGGATGTCGGGTTGCACCGGGTCGATGTCTTTACACCGGCTCACCAGCTGGAAACGGCTTTTGGCGGAGACGTTCTTTCAGCTCCCTCGAGCGTCGCGATCGACACTGACAACCGGTTGCTTTATGTGGTCGACACGCAGAACGATGTGGTGGATGTGTTCGATGCGGACAGTTACAAACTGCTGCGCAAGATCGGCACGCCGGGCAAGAGGCATACGTCAACCGCTCCGGGGACGTTCTCGCTGCCGACCTCGGCCGCCGTCGATCATGACGGGAACGTGTACGTCACCGACACCTTTAACAATCGCGTCGAAATCTTTGACGCCGATGGGGGTTTCATCAGTTCGTTTGGAAAGAACGGTGACGGCCCGCAGGACTTTGAGCGCCCCAAAGGAATTGCGGTCGATTGCGACGGGCATATATGGGTCACGGACGCGGCGCAGGATCGAGTCAAGGTCTTTAACAAGGAAGGGCGGCTGCTGATTTATTTCGGGCAGCACGGCGAATATCCCGGACGGTTTATGGGAATCAATGGCTTGACCATCGACAAGAACAACCGAGTGATCACTTCGGAGATGTTTCCGGGGCGCGTGCAGGTATTCCGCTACGTAAATGACGCAGAGTTCGAGACGGAGAAGAAGCGGCGGGAAGACGAAGCAGAACAAAAGCATGCTGCGACTCCGGTGCAGAAGCCGACACCCGATGCGGCGCCGGTTGCGGCCGCGAAAGATGCCAGCCCGAAATAAAAGCAGAAATGCGACATGCAGTCTCGGCCTTCAAACGGAACGGAATTCCGTTGTTGCCGGATGCATGCGACTCAATCATCCTCGTTTCAGCACGCCTCTTCGATTTCTAATCTGCGCAAGTCTGTGATTCTAATCACACCCAACATCTCTCCAGGTTGCGTGATTTCACCAGCGCGGTGCGGGAGAAGGCTCATTTCCGCGGGCCTTTGCGCGCTGTGGAAAATCGCCAACGGCCTGAGTCCATCTCCGAAAGCGCTCTGACGCAACGACTTAGCAAGGCCGCAGCGATCGTTAGAACTTTCTGCGCTTGGGAAGGGCTCGTGCACATGTCAAGGGTGCAATGGTCGGAGAATTTCCAACGCGCCGGCTCTCGATCTCGAAGATAGCGTCCGAGCGAACCCTCCCCAAAGTCCGAAACCGAGCGGCGCTCACTTTGTCTGCATTTGGAACGGCTCCGTCGTTCAGGAGCAGCAACGAGTTTTGGCGGTCCATGGCCGCTGAAAAGCCGGGGTCGGGCGCAAGCCTGGCTCTGGACCTGCATTATTTGTCCCCGTGTTGCAACACAATCCTAAGGAGGTTTCGAAACTCATGAAAAAAGCAATGTTAGTACTGCTGGTGGTATTTGCCGCGGCAGCCCTGGCAGTGGCACAGGGAGTTGGGGCGATCAGTCAGACGACTGATATTTTGGGACCCCACCTCGGCTACGGTCGTGGCTGCGTCATGTGCCATGCACCGCACAGCGGCCCTGCTGGAAACAACAAGGCCACCAATGACACACAGGCCGGCGAGTTCGCTCTGTGGGGCCAGGATCTGACGCCGCTCTACGGCAAGGTCCTCAACTTCAGCGGTGACGGCGCGCCTACGTACCAAGTCACCCTGCCTGCAAAGGGAACCCTCACCAGCGCGCACGACGCCAATACCGTCATTCTGTTCTGCCTGAGCTGCCATGACGGCAACCTGGCCAAAGTTGGAATGATGAAGGGCGTCACGGTAGAGACCCTGCCCATCGTCGGCGGCAACGCTCCCACGCTGCTCGGCGCCGATGGCACCGGTTCGACCAACATGTACCAGAACGACCACCCGGTGGGCGGCGCAGCGATCGTAAGCTGCGGCGGCGCAGTACAACTGGGATTGCACCGGCGGCAACACCGTAGCGATCTCAGATGAGCGGTCCGGCATCGAAGGCAGTTCCTGGCGAACTATCCGGGCTCTTTCTGGAACGCATCCAGCGCGGGCTTCGGCACGTTCGGCAGCCACAGTGACGGCCGTGACCTGCACCACCTGCCACGACCAGCACAGCGCGTATGTGTTTACGACTGGCACCGGCGCGACGGCGCAGAACTTCGCGACGAGCTTCTTTGTTCGCGGCAACTACCAACCACAGAGCGGCGGCAACAACGCAGCGCAATTCTGCCGCAACTGCCATGGTGGCGAGTCGAACGAAATGCACGGCGTAGATGCTGTTCCGACCACGTAGTGCTCATTGCTTTAACTCGGGGGAGGGCAACCTCCCCCACTCTTGGAGAAAGATCATGAAGCGCCACTTCTCAATTTCGATCCTGCTGCTGGCGACGGTCAGCCCGGCCTTCGGGCAGCTGATGAGTTCGCATGCGGCAGCTGCACCGCCGGACCAGCCGACGATGTCGACGGCATCGCTGCAGCCGATGGGCAAGCCAGTCGCTCGGGTCAACGGCGCCGTGCTCACGGATCGAGATCTGGTGCGCGAGATGTACAGCATTTTTCCGTATGCGAAGCAGCACAACGGCGGCGTGCCGAAGGCGATGGAAGCCGACATTCGCGCCGGCGCGATGAAGATGATCGTGTTCGAGGAGTTGGTTTATCAGGAAGCCCTGCGGCGAAAGGTGGTCGTACCCCCGGCGCGGATCCAACGCGCTCTGGTCGATTTCCGAAAGCAGTTTGCCAATCCAGACGAATACAACGAGCTGCTGAAGACGGAATTTAAAGGTTCGAAGGCGTTGCTGAAAGCCAAAATCGAACGTTCGCTGCTCATCGAAGAAATGATGAAAGTGGAAGTGAACGGGCCATCGACGATTTCGGTGGCGCAGGCCCGCGTGTTCTTTAACCGGAATCCGAACCGGTTTCTGATTCCGGAATCATTTGCGGTTCAGACCATCTCGATTATCCCGCCCAACAATGCTTCGCCGGAGCAGATGAAGGAAGCGCACAAGAAAGCGGAAGATGCGCTGCGCCAGGCCAAACTGACGAAGGAATACGACGACTTCGGGTTGCTGGCAGAAAAGATTTCCGAGGATGACTACCGCGTGATGATGGGCGACCACAAAGCAGTCGAGCGGACGAAGTTGCCTCCGCAGGTGCTGCAGGCGGTTCAAACGATGCAGGTCGGGCAAGTCAGCGATCTGATCGATGTAGGGAACAGCGCGTACACGATCGTGCGATTGAATGCCCATGTGCCAGCAGGCAAAAGAAAGTTTGAAGAAGTAAGAGACAGCGTCCGCGATTACATGCAGAAACAGAAAGCGGAAGAGCTGCGAAGCGCACTGGACAAGCGGTTGAGAAAGAACGCCAAGGTTGAAGAGCTCTGAAAATGCGGTATCTTCACCAACGCGCGATTCTGACTGTGAGTCTGCTGATGCTAATGCTGGCAGCCCGGGCGCATGCGCAGCTTCAACTGGGCGACAACACCAGCATGAACCTGAACGGCAACATCGCATTCGGATATACCGGGGACTATTCGAATTTTGCGGGATCGGCGCACACACTCACGCCCAGCGGGAATGCGGATCTCAGCGGCTTCTATTACAGTCCGGGATTTTTGAGTTTCGACGTGCAGCCCTTCTATAACGAGTCGAGAGCGAATTCTACGTACCAGTCGATCTTCGAGAGCGGGGGCGTAAGCGGGACGGCCTCCCTCTTCTCGGGCAGTCATTTTCCAGGAACGGTGGGATACAGCAAGATTCATAACAACGAAGGCGGACTGAGCATACCCGGCGTGGGCAACCTTACGACTCGAGGAAACAGCGACAATCTGGTTTTGGGCTGGGGAATTCAGATTCCCGACTACCCGACAGTCTCGTTTTCATTTGCCGACGGAGGCAGCGACAGTACGGTCTTCGGAACCACTTCGGAGGCATCGTTCCATTCAAGGATCTTCGGAGTGACGGCAACCGACAAGTTGGCAGGCTTCCAGATCAATGGCGGGTACCACCACAACAACCTGAGCTCCCTGACCCCTGAGTTCCTGGCGGGAGAAGGTCCGCTAAGTTCGCAAGCGTCCTCGAACGCCTTCGACGCGAGCGTTACCCATCTACTTCCGTTGCGTGGGGCGTTCTCCGCTGGAGCAGGGAGATCGGATGTGACGTCGGTCGCGAGCGGCGAGCGATTTGACGCGACGGTCGACACACTCAATTCCGGGGTCGGTTTTCAACCGGTCACAAACCTGAATCTCGGGGTCAACGCGCAGTACACCGACAATCTGGAAGGATCGCTCTATCAGTCGGTGATCACTTCGGGCGGGATTGTGCCTTCCGCGCTGCTCAACTATTCGACGCATTCCCTGGATATCAACAGCCAGGGGACGTACATGATCCCGGATCGCCATCTGACGTTTCTTGGAAGCTTCGACCGGCGCGAGCAGTCGACCATCGGAACCCCGATCTCCGCGAACTCTTTCGACGAGATGGTGTCGTACGGCAACGAATTCAAGCGTGGCTTTCTGACGCTCTCCGCGGGTGCGACCCAGACTTCGGTCGTCGGATTCAGCAGCGTCGATTCCCGCGGCTTCTTTGGAAACGCGTCGTACACGCGGAAGGTGGATCGCTGGAGTTTCAGCGGTTCCGGAAACTACTCGAGGAACAATCAGACCGCATACATTGGCTACACGTCTTCCGGGTACGGCTATTCGCTTGGAGTTGGACGCAAGATCCACACGTCGAGTTATTGGAGCTTCAACGCGAGCCAGACGAGATCGACGTTCAACAACGCCTCGGGAGGCAACAACTTCAACCAGAGCTATTCGACGTCGCTGTCATTGCGGCACTTCAGCGTAAGTGGAAGCTATGGGAAAGCCGATGGGACTTCGATTCTGACCGCGACGGGGTTGACACCGATTTCCAATCCGACGCCCGATCTTTCGCCGTTCCAGGAAATTGTATTCAACGGAAAGTCATATGCGTTTGGAATGTCGACGACTCCGATTCGCGGATTGATTTTGTCGGGAAGTTATTCGATTGCGAAAAGCGATACGGAAGCGATTTCGGTCTTTTCGAAGAACAGTACGGCCCAACTGAATACGATGCTACAGTACAAGGTCAGACAGCTGTGGATCACGGCCGGCTATTTGAAATTGCAGCAGGGGTTCAGCATCACGGGCCAACCGCCAACTTCGGACTCGTCTTTCTTTGTGGGGATTACGCGGTGGTTCAAATTCTTCTGAGATCGGGCTGCAATCAATACTGGAGACTGCTGCTGGCCTGTGTACTGGCGCTCAGCATCGTCTCGGTCTCGACCGCGTCCGACAAACACACCAAGCCACAGCCCGCTACGGTGCCCGAGTTGGAACTCGAAGGTGGGCGCCGGCTTACCTTCGAGCGAACCTTCTGGTCTGAACCTGAAGTGAAATTAAAGCGCGGTTTCTGGACGAAGCTTGTCGACATCGTGGCGGGCGCACCGGACTTTCATGCGCTGATCAGCCCTTATTCCATCGTAGAAGACTCGCACGGACGGATCATTGTGACCGATCCGGGAGCGGCGGGAATCCACATCTTCGATTTTGAAAAACAAAAGTACAAGTTCCTTACACGCGACCGCGATGTAGATGGGCTGGTGACACCGCAATGTGTCGCCGTAGATGCAAGTGACAACATCTACGTGACCGATTCGGAGTCGGGGAAAATCTTTGTGTTCGAGCCAAGCGGAAAGTTCCAGCGAACCATCGGGAGCCTGAAGGGCGGAGAAGGCTACTTCAAGCGGCCTACGGGCATTGCGGTGGATTCAGCGGCGCAACGGATTTATGTGACGGATACGCTGCGCAACCAGATTTTCGTCCTCGACATGCAGGGCAGCGTGATGCAGACGATCGGTAAGACTGGCGCCGGAAATGTCGAGTTTAACTATCCGACTGAGCTGCGATTATCTGGCGACAATTTGATTGTTGTCGACGCGATGAATTTCCGGGTGCAGGTACTGGACCGGTCCGGCGGATTTCGCTACCTGGTCGGGCGCATTGGTGAAGATCGAGGTCAGATGTTCCGTCCGAAAGGGATTGGCATCGATTCGGAGGGGCATCTGTATGTAGTGGAAGCGATCCGCGGCGTTGTGCAGGTATTCGACGATGCGGGAAGACTGCTCTATTACTTCGGACAAAAGGGAAGCGGGTTTGGAGAATTTCAGCTGCCGGCTGGAATGTGGATCGACGGCAGCGACCGTGTGCTGGTGGTGGATTCTTACAACCGCCGCGTGCAGGTTTTTCATTATTTTGGCCTGAGTAAAACGTCTGCAGGAGGCCAGCAGTGAGGGTTCGGCTGATTGCGGCTTTGAGCGTGATGGTGCTGGCGAGCGGGATCGCGGCTGCGCAGATCAATGCCGACGTGCTTGGCGCGCACAACATGTCTCCTGCGAGCGGTTCTCCGATCACCGGAAACCTTGGAAGTCCCTGCCTGTATTGCCACGCCCCGCACTCCGGCATCGAAGGTTCGGCAGGGGTGAACGGGACGCCGCTCTGGAGTCAGAAGCTTTCGAGCGTGCAGTCCTACACCGTGTATTCGAGTACGACGATGGTGAACAAGACGAACACCACGCCGCCGATCGGATCGAACAGCACGCTCTGCCTGAGTTGTCACGACGGAACGGTGGCGTTGGGAACGCTAACTCCGTACGGACAGGTTGCGATGACGGGCAGCCTGGCGGGCACGCCTGCGGATCTTGGGACGAACTTACAGACGACGCATCCATTCAGCTTTATCACCCCGTTGCAGCCTTCGTCGGACCTGTGGCCGTCGTTGAGCGCGAGTCCGCCGACTACGCAGGACACAACGGGAGTTGTGCAACTTATCAATGGAAATGTGGAATGTGGAAGTTGCCACAACCCGCACGTGCAGAATATTGATTCCAGTTCGGATTTTCTGGTGATCGACAATTCGCAAAGCGCGTTGTGCCTGGCTTGTCACAGTACGATTCCGAGCGGGAGCGGGATGGGACTGGGAACTGTGCCTGCGTCAACGGGTTCGAGCACGAGCACCGCGCTGACGGCGCGAAATCCTCTGGCGAACTGGAATGGAAGTATTCACGCGACCGCCACGAACCGGATCTCGGCGCAACCATCGCTTGCGGGAAGCGACATTCGCCGGCCAGTACGGTCAGGGCTTTTGGGGCCCTATACGTCGCTGAGAAAAAACGGTTGCCTGTCGTGCCACGAGTCGCATAACTCGGCGAAAGGGCTGCTGCGTGGTACGGACGATCAGGATTGCTTGATCTGCCACAACGGCGGGCAAAATGTGTCGCCGCCGGCTCCGAATATCTCCGCAGAGTTGGCGTCGCCGAAGGTGGCTCATGCTCCGGCCGCGGTCGCCGGAAACAATGGTCACTCGGCACACGAGAGCGAGCTGTTGAATCACAATCGGCATGCGAACTGCGTCGACTGTCACAATCCGCACGAGACCAAGCGAGTTGATATGACATTCTCGGCCCCGCCGTTGATTCGCGCCTCCCAGGCGGGAGTGGTCGGAATCAGCGCTACGGATGGCCGCAGTGTCGTATATCCGGCGACGAACCAGTATGAGAGCTGCCTGCGATGTCATGGATCAAGTACAGGAAAGACGAATCCGACGCAGTTTGGGTACTTACCGCTTCGGATGACCGCTGGCGGCGATGCATTCAACGTGCTGACGCAGTTCGCGACCACGTCGGCTTCGAGTCATCCTGTGATGCACGATCGCAACAGCCCATTCCCGCAGCCAAGCTTGCGAACCAACATGCTTGAGCTCGATGGAACGCGCATGGGACGCAGCGTTGGAGTTCGCATCCTGTGCACCGACTGCCACAACAGCGATGATAACCGCGAGTTCGGTGGCACCGGACCGAATGGGCCGCACGGATCGAAGTATTCCCACATTCTCGAACGCCGCTACGATATGAGCGAGGCGTCCTTGCCCGGCCAGCCGATTACCAACTTGAATGTGCCTCCGGATCTGACGGCGACTGGGAACTACGCCCTGTGCGCGAAATGTCACGATCTGGCGCGGGTGGTGGCGAACTCCACCTTTACGGAGCATGCGCGTCACATCAACGACGGGTTCTCTTGCTCCACATGTCACACGTCCCACGGGATGGGGACCCAGGTCGCCACCGTGTCCGGCGAGAGAATGGTGAACTTCGACATTAATGTGGTGGCTCCCAATGGCAAAGGGCCGATTCAATATCGGAAGGCGACAAACTCCTGCAGTTTGACTTGCCACGGACACGCGCATGGAACTGGCATCGTGGGCGCGGCGCGAGTTCGGCCATAAGCGACGGTCCGGCCGGCAACTCATCGACAATAAGACAAAGGGTTTGAGGTGGAAGGGGCGGTGCTACCGGCGCGACCCGGGCAGAGGGGTGTGGCTCGCAGGATGTTTCATCGGCGAGTGCTAGCGTGGGAATCTTGCGCTTATTACTGCTTCTGATACGAGTACATCGTATCGTCCCGCTCGGGATCGCGAGCAATGATCAGAGTGGTGAAGAGTGAGTTCTTGAGCCCGGAGGAAACCTCGTCGGGGAACTCGTCATTCGATAGAAGAAATCCGCCAGGCCTGAGCATGGTGGCGATGTTCGCGCGTGCCAGAGACTGCTCGAATGCGTCGTAGTAGACGAAGATGTTCGTGCCGATGATCAGATCGAAGCTTTGCAACGACGGCGATCGCTGGAAGACGATGTTCATATCGATGGGTGTCAGCCGCTGGACGACATCGGGGCGAATCTTGACCGCCCGCGTTTGCGTTTCTGCAAGGGCCGATGGTACCTGAATGGGCGCGACTGGCAGCCCAATCTGATCGCCAAGGTGGTTCCAGTACTCGATGAAGTCTCGGCGATATTGCTCCGAGTGACGCGCGGCTGTGTTCCACGGGAGTTGCACCGTGTAAGAACGCCCAGCAAGTGCGTTTTGTCGAGCGTGCGCGACGTGGAAGTTGACTTCAGAACTGATATCGAAGGTGTAGACATCCACGGAATTCGCGTTCGCGAGGCCTAGCCGCAGCAACGAATCCAAAACAGCGAACGGCTGAATTGTTTGGGGCGGATAGAAGTCGTTGCCTTTTTCTTTATTCGCAAAATCCAAGCCGGGGCCTACGATTGCGATTTTGCGGATGCTGCCGGGCTGCAGGAGTCCGTTCTCTTTCATCCTACGGAAGTGCTGGTCGAGCAGGAAATCAGGCCAGAGATTGGTGTCGAGCGAGATGCCTCGATCTTTGAAGAGTTGGGCTCGGGTTGCTTCGTCTGCGGGAGCGCGATAGCGCAGAACGTCATCCCGCATCCGGGCCAGGTTGCGAAGCAGATATTACTTGAGTTGGGCGCGCTGGGCAGGAGTTGTTGAACGAGTATCCCTTCTTCTCGAGGAAATCGCGCATCCGCGCGAAGCTCTCTTTGGAGTTGAGGGGGCCATCGGTCCGGGGACGCAAGCGCGCGAATCAGATCGTCGGCCCGGTGTCCAGCGAAAGAGTCGACCAGGGAACTCTTGCCATAGCGAACCAGATATTCGTCGTCGATGCGGTATTCCTTGGTGAAGGTAACGCCAAAGCGAAGCAGGTTGGTCAACGTGTCTTCCTCACCCTGATTGAGGCGGTCGCGAACTTCGTGGTCAGCTTTCTGCACCCACGTGGACCATTTTGTGGCATCAAGGCTGCCGGTCTTCAGTTCCTGCGGCAATGTGGCGGAAAATGCCGCGATCGACGGCTTCGCGGCTTCGTACGAAATGAATTCATTGTTTGCGACCTGCGGGGCGGCCAAAGCCAAGGCGGCGGTGCAGATCAGGATGAAGATGGAGTGCCGCGAGCACAGTTTTCCGGTCATCCTTATTTGGAGGGCATTCGCGTTGCCAAAGCTTATTGCCAGGACGGACCTTGGAGCGATCACAATATCGGTCGCATCCACGCAAACTCCAACGGCTGAGTAGATTCCCACGACGCGGCGTCCTGAGCACGGGGGCGACGGGTCTGCGATAGGTTTGAGGTCCGGCAAATTGGGCGTTTTCCCGCAGCGCAGGTGTGTTTTGGCGCGAAATGGAGCCTTTGTCCAATCAGAGAGCGGATTGGGACATAGAAAGCGGGGCTTTACCGGGAGGTCGAGTCTGGAAGCTGACGTGCGATCTGTTGCTTGATATGAATGACGAGACGAAGCAGTTGACCGTTCGCAATACGGCCTGGCAGGCATGGCAGGTCTATGTCATGGCTGCGGTCTGCCTGGCGGTGGGAGTCTTAGTAGGTTACTTGGCTCGGGGATCGGCTCCGGCGAAGGCGGTTCCGACGGTTCAGGCCAAGGCTACGACCGCGGATGCGCCGAAATCGATGCCGTCGCTCGACGACATGAAGCGTATGGCCGACAAGCAGGTCGAGCCGTTGCTGACCAAACTGCAAAGCGATCCGAAGAATGCCGATTTGTTGAACCAGGTTGCGAACGTGTATCGCATGACCCACCAGTTCAAAACGGCGGCTTCGTACTATCAGAAATCGCTCGAGGCCGACCCGAAGAACGTTGGTGCGCGCACCGATCTGGCGTCGTGCCTCTACTACCAGGGCGATGCAGACGGAGCGATCGCACAACTCGAGAAATCGCTGACTTACGACCCCAAGCATGCGGGAACGCTATTCAACCTCGGGATGATCCAATGGAAAGGTAAGGGTGATGCCTCGGGCGCGATCGCATCGTGGCAAAAGCTGCTCAAGCTGAACCCGGGGTACGAGAACAAAGACGCTGTTGAAAAGCTGATCGCGAGCGTCCGCGCGCCAAAGGTCAAAGAGCTGTCAGCCAGCCAGTAGCAAGCGGCTATTCCTGGGTTCGCATCGCGATACTGCCGTCGATCGGCCGCATCGGGCTGTTGAGTTCGTCGGCGATGTGTTTTTGGATAAGGTCCCATTCCGTCCGCAAAACCATTTCCTTGATATTAAATCTGCTTTCGTGACGAGCGTCGTCGACGCGTACTTCCATGTCGTTATTGTGAAAGCGGAAGTCCACGATGTCGGCGAGCGGAATGAGTTGGTCGGAGCAACGTCCGACGATCACGAATACAACCTTTTCCGACACCAGCGTGTACTCGGGACAAACCTCCGGAGAGGTCTGCGTCGCCTGTCCGCCGAAGGCAACCATGAAGCCGTGACGATTGGGAAGGCAATCTGCCATCCGCATCCTGACGACTGTGCCATGTTGATAAATTCCAGCTGAAGCCGTTTGCACGGTGAACAAAACGAAAGCCAAGCAGAACGCGTATTTCAACGATTTGATGTCATTGATTTTCGTCATAGAAATATCCTTTACGGCAATGGAAGCGCAGATTCAGGTTGTGTTTTGGAAGAATGCGGAGCGGATGAAATCCGTACCTTCGATTCGGTAGCTGGTAGGTCACCACGTACGACGCGCGAAGGTCGGCCAGAATTTCCGTGAGCAGGTTGAATGTGCCAACCTCAAGCGAGAGGCATCTTCCTCCGGTTGCTTCGGCCAGTTGATGCAGCAAAAGGCTTTCGTTGGACGCGGGAGGTTGGAGACTCAAGATTTACAGCGTACAAAATGGCACCCGCGCCAATGACGGAGTCCAAAGCTTCGCGCGAAGAAGATATGCTCACGTTGTCGTTGCCATCGGAAAACAGAATGAAGATTTGACGGGTATTCGAGTTGTGCCTGTGCGTGAATAAACCTCGCTGCGAACGTCAGAGTGTCGAAAAACGGAGTCGTCCCGGACGGTTTGAGATCCTGAAAACGCTGCTCGCTGACACTGCTCAAGCAGTCTGAGGCGCACAATACCGCAGGTTTGAGGCCGCCGAACGTGATGATCGAAATCTGTTCTGGTGTCAGACCCGCTGAGGGATCAGAGATTACGCGGCTTACGTCATGCTGAATCTCTTTAAATCGCAGACGAATCGATTCGCTGGTATCGACGAGCAAAGTAATGTTGAGCTCATTCTCGTCAGATCGCTGCAGGCTGCGGAAATTCCGGATGACGATTTCGCTATCGACTATCGCGAAATCATCGATGCCAAGCGGCGTAACGGGACTGTTCTTCTCGTCGGTCGCAAAGAAACTCACGCGAACTTCGGACGTTCGAGAACGGTAAACGGGATTTGGAGAATCGCTGGTAGAACTGGAAAAAACGATACACGGAAAGATGAGCAGTACTGCGAATGACCAACCCTGCCGATGAGACAGCATTGCCATTACTGACAACTTCGGCAGACGTGGTCAGGACTCCAGTGCGCGAAGGTATCCGAGGATTACGAACGTCACCCCGATTGCGGAATTTCAGCGCAATCTAACTGGCATTTCTCAGGTGATGCTGGCTTCGGTGTAAGTACCGTACACCTCACGCAGAGCTTCACAAACCTCACCCACGGTGGCATAGGCGCGAACAGCGTCAACGATGTAGGACATGGTGTTGGCGGAGGATACATTGCCGTTGGTACCAGCTTGCGGCTCGCGAGCAGCGGCCTGTTTGAGAGCATCGAGCGAACGGCGGACATCGTCGTTCGACCGCTTCGCGCGCAAAGTCTTGAGTTTCGCTGTCTGCTGGCGGGCCACGCTTTCGTCTATATACAGAATGTGAGGAGACTCCTCTTCGATGACGAAGTCATTCACTCCAACAACGATTTTCTCTTTTGCCTCGACCGCACGCTGATACTGGTAGGCCGATTCGGCGATTTCCTTCTGCGGATATCCCCGTTCGATCGCTTTGACCATGCCGCCCATCGCGTCGAGTTTGCTGAAGTAGTCAAAGGCACCGTTTTCCATCTGCAGAGTGAGATTCTCGAGGAAGTAGGAGCCTCCGAGCGGATCGACCGTGTGGGTCACTCCCGATTCATAAGCGACAATTTGTTGGGTGCGGAGCGCGATGCGCGCGGCTTCTTCGGTGGGAAGAGCGAGCGCTTCGTCGTAGGAATCGGTGTGAAGGGATTGGGTGCCACCGAGCACCGCGGCTAACGCCTGCAGCGCGACGCGCGCAATGTTGTTCATCGGTTGCTGCGCCGGCAGCGACACGCCCGCCGTTTGCGTGTGAAAACGCATGAGCCAAGTACGCTGGTTCTTTGCGCCGAAGCGGTCTTTCATCACGCGAAACCAGATTTTTCGCGCGGCGCGATATTTCGCGATCTCTTCGAAGAAATCGTTGTGAGCGTTGAAGAAGAAACTCAGCCGCGGGCCGAACTCATCCACGTCGAGACCGCGGCGTTGCGCCCATTCGACATATTCGACGCCGTCGTAAAGGGTGAACGCGAGTTCCTGCAGCGAGGTCGACCCAGCCTCCCGAATGTGATATCCGCTGATCGAGATGGTGTTGAAACGAGGAGTAAATTTCGATCCGAACTCGAACGTGTCGATCACGAGGCGCATCGACGGTGCTGGTGGGTAAATGTATTCCTTCTGCGCGATGTATTCCTTGAGGATGTCGTTCTGAATCGTCCCGGAAATCTTCTTCCAATCGGCACCTTGCTTTTCAGCGACGACCAGGTACATCGCCCACAGCACGGACGCGGGCGAGTTGATCGTCATGGAGACAGTAGTCTTTTCGAGATCGATCCCATCGAAAAGGATCTCCATGTCTTCGAGCGAATCGATCGCGACGCCGCACTTGCCGACTTCTCCTTCACTTGCAGGATGATCGGAGTCGTACCCCATCAATGTTGGCAGGTCGAAAGCGACAGAAAGACCGCTGCCCCCATGTTCCAGCAGGTATTTGTAGCGTCGGTTGGTTTCTTCCGGCGAAGCAAAGCCGGAGAATTGTCGCATGGTATAAAGCTTGCCGCGATATCCAGTAGCGTGAATGCCGCGAGTGAAGGGCGGTTCGCCCGGATATCCAAGATACTTTTCTTCGCTCCAGTCGGAGGGGAGGTCGGCCTCGGTGTAGAGGCGACGAATTGGTACGCCGGAGATCGTGGTGAAGCGAGCGTTCCCGTTTTCGTCGAGGTTGGTGCCGGTGGGGGAACCGATGGGGCGCTCGGGTGACTTCTCAATCGTAGGGGCGAGGGTCTTTTCGGCCCAATTCTTTTCCGCTTCCGATGGAGTGCGGTTCTCGAGAACATCGGCTATGGGACTTTCGGCGACCTGCGGCTTAGACAGCTTTTTATCCATGCGAACCCCAGTGTTCTGTCCTGATGATAGGGAAGCAGGGCCTTAGGGGCAAGGAGGACGGTGCGGTCAAAACGACCGGTCGGTCAGTGCACGGACGCGTGTCGATGCGTAACTCAGCGTTCGTCGTCAGCCAATCGGACGCCGAGTTTGTTCATCAGTTCAGGCGACCACAAGGCCAGCTTGGTTAGCCCGCGATCATTCGACTCTTTTGCAGCCTGATTGTAGCGAGCGAGCAAGTCTCGCGGATCGAGCATGCAGTCGATGAGGACTCTCCGGCCAAATCGTTTTTCGACCAAGACCGCCATCTTGTATCCAACGGTGTACCAGGGCCCCTGAGCGTCACCGAAGAAGGTGTAGGCCTTCTCGTCGATCTTTTGCTTGGGGCTGAGGCGTTGATCGATCACATCGAGAAAGAATTGCTGCAGCGAGACGAGGTCTTCGTTGAAGTTGGCGAGGTCGTGATCCCATCTCGCGTGTTCCTGCGGAGAACTAGCGGCGTGCGGATCGACGTCGGGCCCGCCGGCGGCGGCGAGCATAGCGAACCCCTCGCCGAATGCGCCCATCCAGTCCACGGCAGGCACAGCGTTGGACGGAACATTGTGTCTCTTCTCCTTTGCCAAAGAGGAAACGCTCGCGATATCCAATGTGGTGCAACTCGTGTGCCACCGTATTTTCGAATTTGGGAGCGGACTCCTCCGGATCGAGATACAGGAAGATGGCCGGATTGGTCTCGCTATCGAAGACGAAACTGTTGGTCTTGGGTTTGATCTCGGGAAACACCTTTGCGCGGATTGTCGCTTGAGCGGGAAGATAGGAAAGCACGCGGCGCGCCGACGCCTGAAGATCGGCACGCTTCCAAGCGTCGAGGGTGTGGCGCAGGGACGTTGCTTTGGCCGTAAGTTCCGGCGACAGCACGAACTTCTTGAAATCGTCGTCGGTGAAATCACGGTGCATCGCGGCTTCGCGCTGCTTGAGGCGGATATAGGGCTCAGTTTCGAAAAGCCGTTTCCAGTCATTGTCGGTGAGTGGAGTCCGAAGGGCATTTTTGTCGAGAATGGCGAGGACGGACTCGGCTTCGGTGTCGTCAAGCCGAATTTGGATGCGGTTGGGCTCCTCGGCAGATTTCGTTTGCTGCGTCACAGCGGGAATTCCAGCGAGTAAGAACAAAAGAACAATTGCGAAAGATTGTGGACTGAGCATCATTCCCCCGCATGTTGGACGTGAGATCAATCGCGGGGTGAGCGATTACCCCTTTGTGAGCGTTAAGTTTGGCTAGGGCTCGGTATTTCTTGAGAGCTCCCAGGCTTTTGCATATTTCCAGGAGACGTACACTGCGTGGTAGAGGTGCAAGAGCAGGCCTTCGCGGCCGTCGAGGAAGCCGAGGCGAAAGACATAGTTGTAGACGAACGTGAAGGAGGGGCGCAGGACGATGTTAACAAGGCTGAATCGCACACTGCCCTTTGCCGCGACCATTTCGGCGCCGAGTGAAGAGTAACGGTTCATGTGGTCGATGTAGTCGGAGAGGGTCGGGTAGGAGTGGTGAAGAATCGGAGACCATATTTCTGCGACGGAACCCGAGGGAACGGCGATGTCTTCATGAACTAATCGAGATTCAAATCTGGCAAGATCCTTCCGCACCAATCGCAGCTTCGCATCGGGAAAATAGCCACCCCATCGCAACGGCCGTCGCAGGAAGAAATTCCTGCGCCTGATCCGAAATCCGACGGTGGCGTTGGGGTCTTTGATTCCTGCGAGATTGTGAAGCCATTCGCCGTCGGCATGGGGTAAAGCTTTCTGTCGCAGGAAGACGAGCGACAAGTCGATTACCTTTGGCAATTCGTCGCTAAGTTCTTCGTCGGCGTCCAGACTCAAAATCCAATCTCCGGCTGCTTTGTCGATTGCCGAATTTTTCTGTGCCGCGTAGCCCTTCCAATCTTCGACGAAAACCTTGGCCCCAAGCGATTGTGCGATCTCAACGGTGCGGTCGGTCGAGTTTGAGTCGACGACGATCACCTCTCCTTTGCCGTCGGCCACAAGCGGTTGCACGCTCGCGAGAGTGCGGCCGATGTTCGCTTCTTCGTTGAACGTAATGATGACGACGGAGAGTTGCATGAGAGCGATCGTACCGTTCAGGAACTCGAAATTGTCTCACACGCATTGCCGCTAAAGTATCAGCCTGCTGCTGGTTCGCTCGGTTCGGCGTGAGAGTTCGTAGCTTTACAAATCAGAAAGACGATGAGGATCAGCAACTCGGGCTCGATGGGATGACGGTATCGAGCGTGGGGATACACAATGTAGTAGACGGCGGGATAAAAAAGGATCAGGCCGGCGAAGAGCCAGGCTGCGGGCAGCTTCTGGCGTAATGCGCGCGCGAGTCCCCAGAAGGCAAGAATCGATGTCGCGAGAAAGGCCGAAGTCCGAAAGTCGAAGGGTAAGGTGCTGTCACTCGGCCTGGGAACGCCGTTCCAGTAATAGAAGAACCGCTTCAGGCTGATGATCGCGAATCGACCGGGGTGCGTCCGGATCCAACCGAACGCCATTTGTTTGCAGGATTCCGCGTAGGCGAGTTCGCCCATCGTCCGAAATTTCTCGAGTTCAAGGCGATTGAGGTTTGGTTGGAAGTAAGCCATCCACATGCCATCGGCGTAGGGGCCGTTTCCGAGGCGCATTTGAAACCCGAAATCGTCGCGAATGAAGACTGGCTTGCCGAAGGCTTCGTAGTTACGCACAAGCCAGGGAGATAAGACCAGGAAAAATACAACCGCAGAAAGCGCGATGCCTGCGAGAGAAGGGAAGCCTCGGCGATGACGCTGCAGCCAAACCCAGAGACCACAAAAGGGAAGGAATGCGAGCATCGTGGGATTGGCCAGCGCGCCAATCGCAAATAACGCTCCGAAGAGTGCCCACCCCTGCAAACCGAACCCATCTTTCAATTCGAGCGCGACGAGAATGATGCAGGACAGAACCAGTGGCGTGAAGGTCGTATCCCAAATCCAGTGGATCGACCAATACCAAACGTAGGGGTTCAGAGCCCATGTGTATGCCGACCATGTGGCGACGCGCTCTCCGAACATCCTTCGGGCAATCAGAAAAATGGGAATCGACGTCAGCGAAGCGAGAACGCTGTTGAACGTGAGCAACACCCACGCTGAGGAGTAGGTGTAAATGCCAAACACGCGAAACACTCCAGCCATGAAATATGGATAGAGCGGCGGTTCCCAAGCGGTCGGGCCGGTGTCTCCTTCATAAGGGCTACTGAAGCCGTGACCCGACGCGATGGACCGCGCCACGCGTCCCATTTCCCATGCGAACTCGAAGTGGTCGTCCCCCGAGCGGGTGCGGTACTGATGGAAAACTGCGATGGACGCAACCTGCAATACGAACGACAGAGGTAACAGCCAGAGAAAGAATTTGGGAAGTCCCGCTTGCAGGAATCTGGCCATCGGAGCGTAGTGTATCAGGGGAGTTCAGATGGCCTTCTGGGTTGCGGAGGTGCAAGTCTGCCGTAGCAACACAAGTTTCGCCAACGATATTCTCATCCCAGGTGATCACTCGTTACCTTCGGGCACTCGACGCGAAGTTTCATTGCTGGATTTTCGCCACGCCTACATCTGTCCTCCCTGCGGCTGAGGCTGGGCCGGCGGAGTGGAGCCAGGCTGAGCAGCAGGAGCGGCCTCCTGACGGGGAGCTACGTACTGAATGCTAGGCAAGTGCGAGACCTGTCCGCGGGTCGCATCGGCGATATCGATGCCTGCGTGATCGAGCAACAAGCCGGTGGCTCGGTCGAGTTCAATCCGCGATTTTTCGTACGCAGCCTTTGGCAGAGACCAGATTCGACTCGCCGGTCGTCAAGGTGGCGGCGTCTTGCAAGATGGTGACCTGCGTTGTCAGTCCAACTTTAAGCTTCTGCTGATCAGCGTCGAGGGTCTGGTGCGCGAGGTCGACGGCGGACTGCGCGGCTTCCACGGCAACGCGGTTTTGCTTTACGTCAAACTGCGCATTGCGCACTTCGATCCGCACCTGATTTTCAAGTTGGTGCTGGCGAACTTGTGCCTGGCGGTATTCCAGTTCCGCGCGAACCTGGTTCGATTGCGCCAGGCGGTTGCGAAGTGGAATATTCAGCGACAAACCCACGCCCTTGTCGGGCGCGGTGGACGTTACCAGCTGATTCAAGGTCTCGCTATATCCGACGGAAGTCGTGGTTCGGAAGGGCGGTGGCGCGGTGGCTTGATTGAAGCAGAACGTACCCGTGGTGCTGGAGCAATTCGGAACTGCAGGGTTCACATCGCCACCGACGCCGGATCCACCGTAGTAAGCGAACGCCTGGAGGGTGGGCAGCATTGCGTTTCTTACCGACTTGTTATTGAGGTCGCGAGAGTTCAGATCGATGCGCGACTCGACCAGTTCGGCGCGATGCTGGAGTGCGTCGTTAATAAGATCCTGGATCGGAGAAACTGGTTCCTGCTGCGGCAATTGCATGGTCGACGTCGGGATCAAATCGGCCTCAGCAAGAACAGGGTCCTCGATGCTGCGGCTCAACGCATTCTTCATGAGCAACTGCTGAAGCTGGAGATTGTTTTGAGCGACGATAAGATTCTGCTGGTCGGTGGCGACTGTGCTCTGCGCGCTGACAGCTTGAATCGGGGGCGCGGTACCGACCTGAGCTTGTCGTTTCGCGTCGTCGAGCGCCTTCTGTGCGTAGGTCAGGGATTCCTGCTGCACACGGACGTTCTCGAAGGCGTAGACCAGATCCCAGTACATGTTTTCGACCTGATCAACGGTTGTGATGATCTGCAGGCGGAATGCGACGTCAGAGATTTCGCGGTTGTTCTTGGCAATGCGGATGAAACGCGTGTTCGGCAGGAATCCGAAACCCTGCAGAAGATTCTGGGTAAAGCGGAATTGGAAGTTCGATCCCAACTGAGGCGTCAACAAGCTTGTTGGATTGTTCGTGGTGAGGTGAGTGTTGTTGAAGACGCCGGTGAGTGCCCCTCCCCAGGCGAATCCCTGTGAATATCCGAAGTTCGAGGTGTACGTGTTCTGGGCAACGATGGGCACCGGGCTGAAGACGCTGACGGACTCGGTGTCATTCTTATCGAGTTGGAAGGTGCCGGTGAGTTGGGGATCGAAGCTGGTAATCGGTGCTCCGATGCCGAGGGTTGAACTGACCAACCCGTTCGTGCCGCTACCCGCGCCACCGGCCGCGATGGTGGTTCCGCCCGTGCCGGAGCCGACGGTTCCACCGAGACCGCCCACGCCGCCACCCGGGGTATTTTGCACAATTCCAGTACTGACGCCGAGGATGCTGGCTCCGGATTTGGCGCGAAGCAGATCCGCTTCCGCGATGTTCAGGTTGTAACGAGCGATCTCAAGGTCAAGATTGTTCTCGAGGGTCAGGGCGACGGCGTCATCGATGGAAAGATAGATCTTGCCGTCGCGCATGAGCGAGTCAATCCGTGGCGAATTCCCAAGATTTGGTTGCGCCAGTTCCTGCGCCTTGTAAGGCTGGAGCAGTTTCGGAAAGGCTCCGCGAGGATCGGAATAGTCCTTCGAATGGATCAGCTCGTTCTGAGCCGGTTGCGGAGCGGAGGGAGGCGTCGACTGGGGAGACGGGGCGGGCGCCGTCGATTGCGCCGACAGAGTCATGGGAGCGATCCCAGCAATCATTGCGGAGGCGAGCCAAAGCGGCATCAGCCGCACAACAACCTTCAAACGCCGTAGAAGCATGAGCGATCTCCTTAAAACGAATGCGGGCAGCGCGGATGTGACGCTACGTCTGCCGCTTGTGCCGAATGTTGGATGCAAGACACTAAAAGCTGCCTCTTCATCTTATCGGGAGAAGTTTCTGAGAAAGCGGGTGGGATTGTAAAGAATTGTGAGGAGAACGGCGTTTGGCGGGATCGAAAAGGTGATTTGCCGGGCGGATTATCTGAAATTGCTTCAGATAATCCGCCCAGCAACGAGCGTTTTCTTACTGCGGTGGTGCGGCCGGCGGAACGGCAACGGAAGGCGCCTCGCCGCGCGGCTTGATGAAAGGTGCGTGGGGAAGTTGCTGAACCTGGCCGCGAGCAGCATCTTCGATGTTGATTCCGGCATGGTCGACCAATTGTCCGGTCGAACGGTCGAGTTCAATCCGCGACTTTTCATATGCGACCATGGAGTTCACTAATGCCGATTCGGATGATGCCAGCTGGCTCTGATACTGCAGAACCAGCGTGGTTGTCGAAGTACCGAACTGAAACTTTTTCTGCTCGGCATCGAGCGACTGGCGCGCAAGTTCTGCTGCCGCCTTGGCCGACTCTACGCTTGCGCGATTCTGCTGGACGGCATACTGCGCGTTGCGCACTTCGACTTCGACCTGATTTTCAATCTGCTGGAGCCGCATTTGCGCCTGACGGTATTCCAGTTCAGAACGAAGCTGGACGCCTTGCGCGGCGCGGTTGCGAAGTGGAATATTCAGCTGCAGGCCGACACCTTTGTCAGGGGCGGTGGAGTTGACGAGCTGGTTCAGCGTGGAATTGTAGGCAACGGCTCCTGTCGGAGTGGTCGCGCAACCGAAGCCCTGCAAAGCAGGATCAAGATTCGAGCAAAGGTTATTGATGTTCTGCGATCCACCGACGCCCGAACCGCCGTAATAGGCGAACAAGTCGAGGGTGGGCAGTAGAGAACTGCGGACTGCCCGATTGCTCAGTTCGCGGGTATTCAAGTCGATGCGCGATTCCACGAGCTCGGCGCGATGACGAATACCCTCGTTAACGAGGTCTTCGGTCGGAACCACGGCCTCCTGCGTCGGTACGTCCATCGTGGAGGTAGGAATCACTTCGGCGGTGGCCAGCGTGGAATCCTTCAATGTGCGCGTCAGAGCGCTCTTCATCAGGAGTTGCTGCAGTTGGAGATTGGTCTGTGCAGCCGTGACGAGCTGTTGATCCTGTGCAACGGTGCTCTGGGCGCGGACATTTTCAATCGGCGCAAGGCTGCCGATCTCCACCTGCTTCTGCGTATCAGAAAGCGTCTTCTGCGCAAAGGCAAGGGATTCGTTCTGCACGCGCGCGTTTTCGTAAGCGTAGACCAGATCCCAGTAGATGCTTTCGATCTGATAGATCGAGTCCGTGACCTGGAGGCGGAACGCGACGTCGGACAGTTCGCGATTGTTCTTTGCGATCCGGATGAAGCGCGTGTTCGGCGCAAATCCGAAGCCTTGCAAAAGATGCTGCGTAACCGTCGCCTTGAAGTTGGAGTTGAGCTGCGGACTCAAGCTGGAAAAGAAACTGTTCGTGGTGCTGCGAGTGTTGTTGAAGCCAATCTGAAGATTTGTGCCCCACTGAAAGGCTTGCTGGTAGGCAAAGTCGACGGTGCCGGTGTTCTGCGCCAGGCTGGTGCCCGGGAGGACGCCCTGGAAAATGCTGGTGGCCTGTTGACTGAAATGGTCCTCTTGAAAGGTTCCCGTGATCACCGGGTCGAAGCTGTTGATCACCGGGCCGATACCGAGGGTGGAACTGACCAAGCCGTTGGTGCCGCCGCCGGCTCCGCCTGCTCCGAGGCTGGTACCACCGGTCGCCGCGCCGGAGTTTGCGCCGATACTGCCGACTCCGCCTCCTTGAGTGTTTAAAACCACGCCGGCGTTGACGCCCAAAATGCTAGCGCCAGCCCGAGCGCGCAATACGTCGGTGTCAGCGATATTCAGGTTGTAGCGCTGGATGGCGATATCCAGATTGTTCTCGAGCGCGAGCGCGATCGCATCGTTGAGCGAGAGGTACAGCTTGCCGTCGCGCATAAGCTGGTCGATGCGTGCCGTATTCGCGAGGTTCGGCTCTGCGACGTGGCGCGCGGTGTAGGGCCCAATCGGATTTGGAAAGTGCGAAACGGGTTTGGTGAAGTTCATTACCGGCAACGGCCGAGCTTCGGGGGTGTTCTGCGGTGACGGGGCCGCGGGCGGTTCTTGAGCCAGACAGGTAAGGGTCAAACCCGCACTCAGCGTTGCGACGGCGGCCAGCCGAATGGTGGAGGCAAAACGGGCAAATGGCATCTACTCATCTCCGATCGTTAGAACCTAAAGATTAAGACTTGCAACGAAGTGTCAGGATTTCGCCTGAGACGGCCGACCTCAAAATAAAGTGCTACTCAGGCATTGGTACGCAAAGTGGCTGCGGAAGGTTCCTGAAAAGCTGGGACGAAAATGGCAGTTCCTTCCACTTCCCGGTTATGTCCTGGCGCTTGGACGTTTGGCGTTCCGGGGCGTGGCTCGATATAAAGCTTACTGGTCGAGGCCAGAATTCCGCGGAAACCATCTAGTATATCTGACTGGAAACGCAAACTAGCGCGTCTCAAGCCTATGAACGATGCATAAGACCCGAAAAAAACTTTGATGACCGGAACACCTCGCAGGACTCGAAAGATCGTCGCATGCGCAATCTCAAATTGATTCTCTCCTATGACGGAGCGGAATTCTCTAGGATGGCAGGTGCAGCCGGGTGCCCCGACCGTTCAAGGCACGCTCGCCTCAGCAATTGGACGGTTAACGGGAGAAAAGGTATTGCCTCAGGGGTCGGGCCGTACCGATGCCGGGGTGCATGCGTTGGCGCAGGTCGTGACATTTGTCACGGAGTCTTCCGTACCTACTGAAAATTTCCTGAAGGCTCTGAATGACATTTTGCCCACGTCGGTCCGAGTGCTTGATGCGGTTGAGATGCCAGGCAGCTTTCACGCCCGTCACTCCACGATGGCAAAAACGTATCGTTATCGAATCTACCGGAACGCGATCTGTCCCCCGTTTCTGGCAAGGTATGTATGGCACTATCCGTACCCGTTGGACGAGCAGGCAATGTCCCGGGCGGCCGAGCTGGTGATCGGTGAAAAAGACTTCACGTCGTTTGCCGCAGTCGATGCGGAGCGGGGACGAGAAGGCGTAGTCGTCTCGAACGTGAGAACGATCTGGTCTTCGTGCTGGGACCGGCAGGAAGAGGAGTTGATTTATACCGTGCGCGGATCGGGATTCCTCCATCACATGGTGCGGAATCTGGTGGGAACATTCATTCTGGTCGGGAGGGGAACGCTGAAGGTGGAGGATATAACCAGAATCATCGAGGCTCGTAAACGGTCGGCGGCTGGGGCGACTGCAGCCGCGAGCGGACTTTATCTGGTTGGGGTTGAGTATGCGGTGACGTCTTAACTGTGCCGAATGAACTGCAAGTCGCAGCGAGAAAGATCGCTTCGGTAAATCCGGCGACCGGCGAAGTTCTGCGTGAGTTCGAGTGCGCGAGCGATGCAGACGTCGAAAGCGCCGTAGCGCGTGCCCACGCGGCGCAGCCAGGTTGGGCGGGTCTGGGAGTGCGGAAACGGCTGCAGATCCTGTGCGAGTTCCAGAGGAAGGTGCTCGCCAGGAAAGATGAGATTGCGGCCGCGATCACGCGAGAAGCGGGAAAGCCTCTCGCGGAGGCGCTGACGACGGAAGTCCTGGTGGTCCTCGACGCCGCGCGATTTCTCATCGACAACGCATGGAGTATGCTGCGAGTTGAACCGGTGCCACACGGCAATCTCGCAACGAAACTGAAACGCGGATACATCGCGCGAGAGCCGCACGGTGTTATCGGAATCATTTCGCCCTGGAACTATCCGTTTTCGATTCCTGCCACGGAGACGCTTGCGGCTTTGGTTGCGGGCAATGCCGTAGTTTTGAAGCCATCGGAACTCACGCCGGTTGTGGCGGTGGAACTCAAATCTCTGCTGTACGACAGCGGGAGTGCCAACCGATGTTTTTCAAGTTGTCGTCGGCGACGGTCCGACGGGAGCCGCGCTGCTACGTTCAGCGATAGACAAGTTGGTTTTCACTGGGAGCGTCGCGACCGGGAAACGCATTGCGGTTGCGGCGGCCGAGCGCTTGCTGCCGGTGCTGCTTGAACTGGGCGGGAAGGATCCCATGCTGGTGCTGGACGATGCGAACGTCGATGTGGCGTCGAGCGCGGCGGTGTGGGGAGCGTTCGTCAACGCAGGGCAGGCCTGTTTGTCCGTGGAGCGGTGCTATGTGCATCGCAGACTGTATGAAGAGTTTGTCGACGCATGCGCGCGCAAGACGAAGCAGTTGCGGATCGGCAGCGGCATGGACGCGGGTACCGACGTTGGACCGATGATCCACGAACGGCAAGTGCGCATCGTGGAATCACAAATTGCGGAAGCAAGGGCGTCCGGAGTCCGAATTCTGGCCGGCGGTAAACGGCTGCCGGAATTGGGACCGAATTTTTATGCACCCACCATTGTGGCGGACGTACGAAACGAGATGCGAATCATGCGCGAAGAGACCTTTGGCCCGGTTCTTCCGATCATGCCGTTTGCGGATGACGACGAGGCTGTGCGGCTGGCTAACGATTCGGAATACGGGCTCGCTGCGAGTGTTTGGACGCGGGATGCCGATCGTGGGGAGCAGATTGCCAAGCGCATTAACGCGGGCACTGTAATGGTGAACGACGCCATCTCATGCTTCGGCATCAGTGAAGCGCCGCATGGCGGAGTCAAGGCGAGCGGCGTGGGCCGCACGCACGGGCGATTCGGGCTGGAGGAAATGGTCCGGCTTAAATACATCGACGTCGATCGGATGCCCGGAATGAAAAAAGTATGGTGGTATGGCTACGGGGAAACTTTCCGTCGACAGATGAACGGATTTCTGGACATGCAATTCGCGCGCGGGCTGAGCGCGAAATTTCGCGGGATGCTGCGCTCCTCGGGAGTGATCGGGCGCAAGCAGTTGTAAGCGATCAGGACTGCTCTTCGTTGAACCGGTCGCCGTGGCTCTTGGGATGGGAAATGACGAGCAGTCGCACTGGGCTTGATGAGGGATTGCGGATTTGGTGGCGCTTACCCGGCAAGATGCGGATGCCGCTGCCAGAAGGGATCAGGGTGGTTTCTCCCTCGACCTCCATGAGAACCTCACCGGTCAAAATGAAGAAGAATTGCTGGGCCTTTTGGTGGTGATGGCGAATCTCAGCCGCGCCTGGGGGCATGACCTCCTCTATCACACTGAGTTGGTCGTCGTTGACGAGATACCATGCGTCGCAATCGGTTCCCCAGCGATAGTGTTCAGCGTTTTCTCGGCTCACAACGATGGGCTGGGTTGATTTCCCTTGTGAAGGTCCCGTCATCGCGGGGACCTGCCTGGCCTTCCTTGGCATATATATTTCGGCTCCTTATTACACCGCGCGGTTTCTGTAGAGCGATGAGTCCACTTGTTGAACCATCGCGTCGATGTTGAGCGGAGATCCGAGAAACTCCACAAGGCTTCCGCTGATCTCTTTCGGCTTCGCGAGGACATCATGATACGGAACGCGCAGTGCTTTTACATAGGGTTTGGTATCGAGCCAGGCGTAAACCTCGCGCAGATGCTTCTCGAAAGCGGCGCCGATGATAGCGGGATTTGCACCCTCCTTGAAGGTGCCGCGGCGGCGCATCATGGCATCCTGAGAAGCTAAGACTTCCGGCAGGGGTCTTTGCATGAAGATGACACGGTATTCGTGACCTGCGGGAAGTGATAGAAGCAGCCGCGAAATCACCTTTACGACCTTGCCCTCGCCCTCGGTGATGCAAGCTGGGTCGTTAGGAAGTTGCTTGATGCGCTCCCACTCGAGATAACCCCGAGGATTGTCGGTATCGGCCTGACGTTCGCCGTCGGACAGAGGCGGCAAACCTCCTGCGACAAGCATTTGCATCATGAGGGAAGTGCCGGAGCGGGGCAGGCCCGAAACAATCGTGATCATGGTGCTGCCGTGGCTCTCCTTTTACGAATGAACGTAACAGACTAGCAGAGGCGGGTGCGGCAAGTTTCGGTTACAATGACGGCGTAACGCCGAATCTGGCGGCTATTTGAACCGCCTGAATGAGGGTACGTCCTTTGGCCACCGGCGAAGTTACCGCTCCCCAATCTGCGAACGTCCAGCAGCTTCCAAACCACAAGGTCAAGGTAAAAAAGGCTGGGCAACGCGCGTGCAATGAAAAGGACGCGAAGGGAAAGTTTTGCGGCGGACACTTAAAGCTTTGGTTCTACACAACCGACGCGGTTGAGCGGGAGTGTGGAGATGTCGAGAAGGCTTGGGGACCGAAGGCGGAAGTATATCGTTGCGAAAATTGCAAAACGCTGTACTTGCCGACCCCCGGAGAGAGCAAGACCAACGTTGCCGGGAACGGAATGATTTCAGTCTTTGGGTTGACGCTGCCCCCAAAGGAGAAATAACCGCCGGCTTGGGTCTCGCGCTGCCGCAGGTGACGGCGGAAACTCAAATCATTTTGTTCCCCATGAATACCTCTGACCTAATCTACGACTGGAACCAGAAATTTCCTCCCGGGTTGAAGCCTCCCGGCCCCGTGTTGCTCAACGATGAGAGCCTGCGAGACGGACTACAGTCTCCGTCAGTCCGGGATCCATCGATTCCCGAAAAGATTGAAATTCTCCATCTGATGGAGGCACTCGGGCTCAATGCCCTGGACCTGGGCCTGCCGGGCGCCGGACCTCGTGCGGTCGAGGCGGTGACCGCGCTCGCGCGCGAGATCGTCGCGCACAAGATGAAAATTCAGGCCAACTGCGCAGCGAGGACGCATGAGAACGATATCCGGCCGATCGCGGAGATCGTGCAGAAGACCGGATTGCGCATTGAAGCTGCGACGTTCATTGGTTCCAGTCCAATCCGAAGATTTACGGAAGGCTGGACAGACGACTTTCTTCTGCAGACGACCGAGAAGGCAATTCGATACGCCGTTTCTCTCGGTCTCGACGTCATGTACGTCACCGAGGATACGAGCCGCTGCGATCCTGAGACGGTAAAGCGGTTGTATGCCACAGCCATCAATTGCGGCGCGCGCGCGATTTGCATCTGCGACACGGCTGGGCATGCGACGCCAATGGGGGCGCTGGCGTTGGTGCGTTTTGTGATCGAGGAAGTCGTGAAGCCGTCCGGCGAAAAAGTTCGGGTCGATTGGCACGGTCACAGTGACCGGGGACTCGCGATTGCGAACTCGATGGCGGCCATTATTGCGGGTGCAAATTGCGTACACGGTTGCGCAATCGGGCTGGGCGAGCGGGTCGGCAACACACAGATCGATCAGATGTTGGTGAATCTGAAGCTGATGGGAATTGCGCCGTGGGACCATCAGGATCTGACCAAGCTCAAGCAATACTGCCACGCGGTCTCACAAGCAACAGGTGTTCCGATTCCCGCGAACTATCCAGTGGTGGGTGATGATGCGTTCCGTACCGCGACGGGTGTACATGCGGCGGCGATTATCAAGGCGTATCACAAGAATGATGTCGTGCTGGCGAACACGGTCTATTCGGGAGTGCCTTCACACGTCTTCGGATTGGACCAGGTCATCGACGTCGGTCCGATGAGCGGTAAGTCGAACGTCCTCTTCTGGCTCGAAAAGCGTGGAATTCCTCCGGGCGAAGAATTAGTTGAACGGATATACCAACGTGCCAAGCAGAGCGACCACACACTCACGGAGTCTGAAATTCTCGAGTGTGTGCCAGCCTCAGCTCCAACGAAGAAATAAACATTCTCCATGCCGACCGCTCTTCGACACGCGATCCTGGGGGCCGGCGGAGTTGGCGGCCTATTGGGAGCCAATCTCGCTCGCAGCGGCGCACAGGTCACGATGGTCGTCCGACCGGAAGCGGCTGCGAAATATCCCGGCGAAATTACGCTGGAGAGTACTTTCGGAAATATCACCGATTCCCGTTGCGCACTCGGCCGAAGTTCCGCCAGCCGATGTTCTTTGGATCACTGTGAAGGCGACACAGCTGGAAGCGTCTCTCGGGGCATTGCGGCAGCCGGAGTCCGTCGGCGTGATCGTCCCACTGTTGAATGGCGTTGATCACATCAGTTTCCTGCGAAAAAGATACGGAGCGGGCAAAGTGATCCCAGCGACGATCGCGGTTGAGACGGAGCGCGTTGCTCCTGGACATTTTGTCCATCGCTCACCATTTTGTCGGCTGAACGTGTTCTCCGGCGGACGAAGCCAATTGAGTTCGACTCTCGATGCGCTTGGCGCGGCGGGGTTCGACTGCCGCTTTATGGACGACGAAGCGACTCTCATGTGGATCAAGATCGTGTTTCTGGGGCCCATCGCGCTGGCTACCACGGCTTCCGGCAAACCGGTCGGAGGCATTATTGAGGACGCGAGTTGGCGGCAACAATGGGAATCCTGCGTCAGGGAAGCGTGTGCAGTCGCCACGGCGGAGGGGGCAAAGGTCGACGCCGAAGTGGTGATTGCGGGAACTGCGAAGTTGCCGCCTCAGATGCGTAGCTCGATGCAGAAAGACGTCGAGCACGGAAACTTGCCGGAACTCGATGCGATCGCCGGGCCGATCTTGCGCGGGGCACATCGACACCGGATCAAAGCGGAAGCCACTCAGAAACTGGCGGCTGCGGTTGAGAGCAAGAGTGCTGGGCTCAGAAAATAGGCCTTCCCATGTCCCTCTGCGTCTTCCGTAACCGGCGAGTGTTCTGCGTGCTGATCCTCAGTCATTGCAAAGGGTTGTAAACTAAACTCAACCTGCCATGAGCCCGAATCCTCCGCGCGCGGACCAATCTTCCTCAATGCCTTCGGGCTCTGCGCCCGGGAACCCAGCTGTCATCCAGGACATGCAGCAGGAAGTAGCTCGCCTGGCCGCTTCTCCTGAGGTTCGATCCGCGTTCAATTGGTTTCGGACGCAAGAGCCGCAATTGCTGCACTGGCAAATGGAGATGGCGCGAATTCCTGCGCCTCCGTTTGGCGAATCGGCGCGGGCAGCTTGGCTTTCGGAGCGCTTTCGGGAAGTCGGGCTCGATGACGTCCGGATTGATGATGTAGGGAATGTTTTTGGCACGCACCCAGGATTCGGACGGCGGTACGTTGCTCTCAGTGCACACATCGACACAGTCTTTCCAGCAAATACTCCTCTGAACATCCGGCAGCAGGGAAGCCGTATTTACGGACCGGGCGTTTCCGACAACGGGGCCGGAGTCATGGCGATGCTTGCGATTGCTTCGTTGTTGCGCGCGGTCCGAGTCAGGCATGCGTTGCCGTTTGTCTTCATCGGGAATGTCGGCGAAGAAGGTGAAGGTGATCTGCGCGGCATGCGTCATATTTTTTCCACGCCGCGTTGGAAGGATTCGATCGCCTACAGCCTCGTACTCGACGGTGCGGGCGCGGACACGATTGTTGCGGAAGCGCTGGGCAGCCGTCGTTTCGAAGTGATCGTTCGCGGTCCAGGCGGGCACTCGTGGAGCGATTTCGGAGCGCCAAATCCGATAGTGATCCTGGCAAGAGCCATCGAGACGTTTACCGCAACGCCGGTTCCCACGTCGCCCAAAACAACATTCAACATTGGAGTCATTCGGGGCGGCACGTCGGTCAACTCAATTCCTGAGTCGGCGAGCATGAAGGTAGATATCCGTTCGACTTCAATGAATGAGATGGAACGCCTGGAACAGTCTTTGCGCCTTGCTCTGAGTCGCGCCGTCGAGGACGAGACGATGACGGCGGAGATGCGTTCGTCCGCGCAGAAAAGGCCGTCGGGTGTGACCTGTGAACTTGTCGCGATCGGCAATCGGCCCGCGGGAGAATTGCAGCCTGGCGCACGCATGTTGCAGGTTGTGCGCGCCGTGGATACCCAATTGTCGAATGCGGCGCAGGTGCAGCGGGCGTCGACCGATGCCAACATTCCGCTGTCCCTCGGATTGGAAGCGGTTGCTATCGGTGGCGGTGGCTCGGGCGGCGGCGCACATACTCTGCAGGAGTGGTTCGATTCCAACGGACGAGAACTCGCACTGAAACGAATACTGCTGACTATGCTGACACTCGCGGGGGTGGGGGAATGAGACTGACTGTGGCGATGGGTCTGGCCGTTGCGGTGATAGCCGGCATTCTTGCAAGCACTGTGGGTTCGGCGCAGAACGCGGCTCCCGCCGATACCCGGCCGAAGGCCGATGTGCTGTTTGTCCACGGCAACGTATACACAGGAGTTCCCGCCGATACACCGTTCAGTTCCGTTGTTCGCGAAGAAGCGATCGCTGTACGGGGAGATCGCATCGAGGCAGTTGGGAAACTCGTCGATCTTGAAAAACTAAAAGGGCCGCAGACGCAGGTTGTCGACCTTGGTGGACACTTCGTGATGCCCGGGTTCAATGACGCACACCTGCACCTGGCCGATGCTGGATCCACGAAACTCAGCGTCGATCTGACTGGGGTGAAATCTCTCGACGAACTCCGCGAGCGAGTCGCGAAGAAAGTCGACGGGGCAAAGGCTGGGGAGTGGATTCTGGGTTCGGGATGGGACGAAACATTATGGCCGGTAAAGGTGACGCCGACACGGTGGGATCTGGACGAAGTGTCGAATGGACATCCCGTCTTTCTGGGTAGGATCGACGGCCACATCGCGGTGGCGAACACGCGTGCGTTGCAGTTGGGAAGCATTACGCTGGCCAGTCGCGATCCGCAAGGCGGTCACATTGATCGCAATGAGAACGGCGAGCCCACGGGAATTTTGCGGGAGACGGCTCAAAGCGCGATCGGTGCGGTGATACCGAAAGCGTCGCACGAGCAACTTCGAGAAGGAATTGAGCTAGCTCTTGCCGACCTTGCTGCGCATGGCGTGACCTCAGCGCAGGACTATTCACCCGCCTGGGAAAATTTCCAGATCTACGAAGAATTGGAGAAGCAAGGCAAGTTGACCGCGCGTATAAGCGAATGGCTTCCTTTTGACGAATCTGTCGAAGTGTTGAAGAAAAAGCGCGAGTCGCATCCGCAGTCTGACTTGATGCTTCACACCGGAATGCTCAAAGGCTTTATGGATGGATCGCTTGGTTCGCATACAGCCGCAATGCTGGAACCTTATTCCGACGATCCGAAGAACTCAGGCCTGCCGCGCTACGAAGCGGATAAACTCAACGAGTTGACGAAGGAGCGCGTGCTCGCCGGATTCCAGATTGGGTTTCATGCGATCGGCGATAAAGGCATTCAGATGGCGCTCGACGCGTTCGCGCAAGCGGAGAACGCAGCACGCGAAGCGCACGTCAAAGCTGCCAACGGAGGCGATGACTTCCGCCTTCGCATCGAACATGCGCAGGTCACGACTCCCGCACAGTTCACACAATTCAAGCAACTCAAAGTGATTGCTTCAATGCAACCCAGCCACGTTTTGACGGATATGCGGTGGGCGCAAGACCGGCTCGGACCCAAACGCGCAGCGACATCGTATGCGTGGTTGGCATTCTTGAACAAGGGTGTCGGGCTGGCGTTTGGGACTGACTATCCGGTCGAACCGGTCACGCCTTTCCGCGGATTGTATGCGGCCATCACGCGAAAGAGCGAGGACGCCAAGCACGAATATTTCCCGGCGCAGCGACTTACGATCGATCAGGCGATTTCCGCGTATACGGCAGGCTCGGCGTTTGCGGAGTTTGAGGAGAAAGAGAAAGGCAAGCTCGTTGCCGGCATGCTCGCGGACTTTATCGTCCTCGACCGCGATGTGACAGCGGTATCCCCGGAGAAGTTACTGGCGACGAAAGTCCTGCGGACGGTGGTCGGCGGGAAAACGGTTTACGAAGCCAAGTAGGATATTCGCTCTGGGCTGCAATGAAAGCTAGTTTCATCCCTATTCGATCAAACGATTTCGCCTTTTTCAAGCGTCTAAGTACGCGAAAAGCCCTCTCGTCCTAATACGTACCAGCCGACAACGCGCATCACCGGTCTCGTTGCGTAAATGGGTATACTAATAGGGGTTTACACGTTCTGGAGGAAGTGGACTATGGATTCGGGCGCAATGTGGATGCGCATGAAGACCCACCGTTGGGTCTACACGCTGAGTATCTTGGCAACGCTGTCGGTCGGCATTCTGATCGGTTCGGTGATCTCTTACGGCGTGAAGGGAAAAGAAGGGCAGAAGAGCGACGTCACGCCGCTGACCATGCCTTCGCCGCAGCAGATGTCGAACACGTTTTCGCAGATCGCGAAGCAGCTCGAGCCCAGTGTCGTCAATATCAATACGGAATCGACAATCAAGAACATACGCAAGCGCCGAGGCGGCAATGGCCAGGATGATGAAGAAGACGGCGGCGGTGGAATGGATGATTTCTTCAATCATTTTTTCGGCGCACCGAATGGCCAAGGGCAAGGGGCTCCCGGCACACCCGGTGGTCCCGGGGATGGAGCGATTCGCGAACGCTCACTCGGATCCGGCGTAATCGTCGACACCAAGGGCTACATAGTTACGAATCGTCACGTCGTAGAGAAGGCAGATCGCATCCGCGTTCGGTTCGAAGACGATGCTCCTGGCGTTCAGCATGACGCGAAGGTGATCGGTACAGATCAGGAAACTGATCTGGCCGTAATCAAAGTAGAAGTGGACCATCCATTGCCTGCTGCGAAGATGGGTAACTCCGACGGTATGCAGGTTGGCGACTGGGTTCTCGCGATCGGCAGCCCATTCGGCCAAGCCGGCACAGTTACGGCGGGAATTGTCTCCGCCAAGGGACGCGACATCGTTCCTGGCCGCCAGTTCCAGACCTTTATTCAGACGGATGCGGCGATCAACCCAGGAAATTCGGGCGGACCGCTTGTCAACATGAGTGGCGAAATTATCGGCATCAACACGGCGATCTTGAGCGAGACTAACGCCTACGCAGGCATAGGCTTCGCGCTACCTTCGAAGACCGTTGTTGACGTGTACAACCAGCTGACGGGACCGGAACACAAGGTTTCGCGGGGTTCGATTGGCATCATGTTTGACCAGGTCGAGAATCCCGCGATCGCCCGCGTCTACGGATCGGGAAGCGGCGTCACAATTTCAAGCGTGGTGGCCGGCAGTCCGGCTGATCAATCGGGATTGAAAGTCGGCGATACGATCACTACCGTCGATGGCAAGAAAGTTAGCAAGGGTTCCGATCTGGTGGATTACATCGCCTCGCGCAAGCCTGGAACCAAGGTGCAGTTGGGCTTCCTGCGCAACGGCAAGCCCCAGGAAGCAGCGGTCACGACGGCGGATCGCGCCAAGCTCTTCGCCGCACGGTTGGGCGAAGATCAGAACGCCGAAGACGACAATTCTCCCAAGCAGAGCAAGTTTGGTGTCACGGTTCGCAAGGTGACGCCGGAAATGGCTGACCGCCTCGACATGGAAGCGGGCAAGGGAGTCATTGTTCAGGACGTGAAGCCGGGATCGTTCGCCGAGGATGTCAATTTGGCCCGTGGCGACATTATTCTGCAGATCAACAAGCAGCCGGTGAACAGCGAAGACGAGTTTTCGAAGATTGAGTCCAGCCTGAAGAGTGGGCAGGATGTGGTCTTCCTGGTTCGCCAGCGCGGTTCGTCCCGTCAGGATGGCACGATCTTCCTGGCCGGTACACTTCCGTAATTGAAAACGCCCAACGGAGCTGGCACTGACGATCAAGATCGAAGATGATTACAGAGCCACCATCCGTTGGGCTTTCTATTTTCGGGAACCCGACTAGATCAGGCGGGAATGGGGAAGGTCAGTTTGTTTCAACAGGGACATCCAAAAGCCGGATTGACGACGGTTTGTGCGCTCGTCCTAACGTGTGCCCTCGTCCCGATGGCCGCTGCCACCCAGAGTTCGACTGACACGGCAAGCGCGAAAATCGAAAGTTGCGGCGAAGCCCCACAAAACCACTGCAACGTCTGCTAAGAAGACAGCGGGCACCCGTACCGCATCCGAGCAAGCGCTCTACTCGCAAAAAGAAAACCTCGAAGGTCCGCGGTCAGCAGAAGATCGATTCCGAGAGGGCCCAGGCAATCCAGGAGGCCCTGATCCGTCAGCATTACTTGAGCGGGGATGCTACGGGCACCTGGAACGAAGCTAGTGAAGCGGCAATGCGTCGCTATCAGGCCGATAACGGATGGCAGAGCAAGACTGTGCCAGACTCGCGAGCCCTCATCAAACTCGGACTGGGTCCGAGCAAAGATCATCTGCTAAATCCTGAAAGCGCGATGACGACAGTCCCGGACGCTCCTAAAGCCGAGCCGATCCCGACGACATCCAACAGCGCGCCTGCGAGCTCAAATTCGGCACCTCCTGCAAGCCCTGAGTCGAACGTAGGCAGCCCGCAGTAAATCCTGTACAAGAACAGTTGTTTTGGTTGGGAACACGTCTGGGTAAAGCCAGATGTTAATTACCGCTGCGCTTGTAGCCACTTGACACAGGCCGCGGAAAATAAGGTAGAGGCTGGTTGTCGATGATCGCTCTGGGATTCCCTTCGACCAGGGCTTCGGCGATCTCTTCACCACAAATGTCGAATGCGGCTTCACGGGCTGTAGAGAGAATCGGGACACGCTTTTCCATCTCATGGGCATCGGTCGCGAGCACGTGGACCGCCTGGTGTTCGAGCAGCCACAAGGCGGCACGCTGCGAGCGTTCCCCCCAGAATCCCGTCAGCGCGGACCCTGTAACTTGCACGACGCAGCCTTGCTCAGCCCATTCGACGACCCGTTGCAGGTTTTCCCGCAAGATCGGATTGCGCTCAGGATGGGTAATGATGGCCGTCATGCCGTAGTCGCCGAGTTTCTGGAACGAATCTGAGGTCGACTGCGGCACGCCGTAGTTACTGAACTCCACCAACAGATATCGCGAATCGCCGATGACGTAGCGTTTGGGGTGTGCCAGCGCGTCCTGGATATTCTCGTAGGAAAGATGGAAATCGCAGCCAAGGAGTAATTTCGGAGCGTCTCCCGCCAACTCCTGCAATTTTGCCAGCACTCCCGCAAGGTGCTCTCGATCGTATTTATACCGATCATTGGCGTGAGGTGTGGCCACCATATGGGTGATGCCATCCGCAGCAGCGGCACGGCACATCGCGACGGATACGTCCCAAGACTTGGGACCGTCGTCAATCTCGGGCAGGATGTGGGAATGAATGTCGACCAATGTGGTGTGAGAACACCGGAAGGCTCACGGGGTTGCTCTACTTTGATTTAAGCAGATTCGATTGCGTTCGGAAAGGGCTGCGGAAGCCGGTTCTGCGAAGGCTGATGTTATGATTTTCGGCCCGAGGCCCTTCATGTCAAATCCAACTCCACTATCGCTCGCAGTTCTCGGGGCGGTGATGCTTAGCTGGTTCTTCTTCGCTGGAATTTTTCTGGTCCGCAAGAAGCCGCCAAAGGCGAAAGAAGCGAAGCGCGATAAACGCGCAACCCTGGGAATTGCGCTGCAGATGGTTGGTTATTTATTAGTGTTCTTTCAGCCTCCCGGCCAGCCATTCCTAGCTCCTGTGGCGGCGCTTTCCGGAATCGTTGGCGTGGTTCTCGGCGTTTTTACGGTGGGCCTTGCTGTGGCTTCAGATCTCTTCGTCGCGTCGGCTGTGCGAACTCTTGGCAAGCAATGGGCGGTGCAAGCTCGGCTCGTCGAGGATCACAAGCTGATCACTGACGGCCCCTATGCTTATATCCGGAATCCGATCTACACGGGCATGTTGGGACTGCTGATCGCCACGGGATTGGCAACACAGCACTGGATCGCACTGATCATCGCCATCGTCGTCTTCATGATCGGGCTCGTGATCCGAGTACGCGTGGAGGAAAGCTTGCTGCGGACGGCGTTCGGGCAGGAATTCGAGAACTATGCAAACAGAGTGCCGGCGGTGATTCCGGGAATCTACTGAGCCGGAGATATCCGGTGCCACATCCTACGCAGTGCCGTACCGCTCTCGAATAAACTCCGCGATGCCAGCATAGGCTTTCGTAAGAATCTGCTCATTCGGAAGGAACACGATCCGGAAGTGCTGCGTGCCGGGTTTTTGCCCGAAGCCGGAACCGTGGACCACCATGACGTGCTTCTGGCGAATCAACTCCTTGACGAAAATTTCATCACTTTCGGGAATGTCGATTCGGGGATACGCATAGAATGCTCCGCGCGGCGCAACGCAACTGACACGCGGGGTCGCTTCGCACCACTGCTGGGTGAGATCGCGCCGCGACCTGAGTTTTCGTTGTACTTCGACGAGATGATCCTGAGGGCCTTCGAGCGCGGGCTTGATCGAGTACTGTTCGGGGTGATTGGCGCACAAGCGAGCCCGTAACAATCGGTGCACCCCTTCTGTGTATGCCTTAACGGAAGAGGCCTCCCCCGAGACAATGCCCCATCCGATGCGCCATCCTGGCACGAGATAGTTTTTCGACATGCCTCCAAAGGTCACGCAGGGGACATCGGGAGCGACCGAGGCGAAGGCGATGTGTGGGGTGCCATCGAGGATCAGTTTGTCGTAGATTTCATCCGAGAACACGATCAGGTTGTGCCGCCGCGCGAGTTCGGCGACCTGCTCCAGCATCTTCCGCGTGCAGAGCGATCCGGTTGGATTGTTAGGATTGATCAGCACGATCCCGCGCGTTCTCGGCGTTAATTTCCGCTCGATGTCAGCCAGTTCCGGCTGCCACGAGTCCTCTTCATTAAGGTCATATGCATTCAATCGAATGCCTAACTTGCAAAGAACCGCAGAATAGAGCGGGTAGTCGGGGCTGGGCGTGAGGATGTCCTCTCCAGCATTGACCAGGGCGGAGAGGCAAAGATCAACGGTTTCGCTCACTCCCGAAGTCACGAAGACATCCCGCACGGTTGTGATGCCTTTGCGGGCAGCCTCTCCGCGGATCGCGTCCAACGCTTCGGGGATTCCGGGCGACGGCGCATATCCGTTTTTTCCGTCCCGCATAGCTCTGTACGCTGCTTCGACGATGTGCGAAGGCGTTTCGAAATCGAAATTCAACGGGTCGCCCACGTTGAGCGGCAGTACTTTGTGCCCCTGTTGGATGACTTCGTCGGCCACACACGCCAGGTCTCGAATGGCATAACGCACGTTCTCGAGGCGGGAGGCTGGAGCGATCTCGCGAGCTTGACTGATCGTGGTCATGGAAACCTCGGCCACAGCACGGAATGCGCGCCGGGGCTCAGAAGGAAATTCTATATGATCGCGCCTCGGAGACGAGTAAATCCGTGCGTCGGAGGGGTCTTGAGCCGAAATTAGTATTGGCCGTTACTGGCTGTCAGAATGGAAATTAAAAATCACGTCTTCGACAGTCTGGGTTGGCCCGGGCGCGTATTTCCAGCGCATGACGGCCTGGGACGCATACTGGCAGAGCATCGGGTTTCCGCCCTTCACCTCGACCTTCGACACGTTTCCGTTCGGAAGCACAGTCGCAGCGAGACGAATGACTCCCTCAAAACGGGCACTTTTCAGCATTGCCGGATATTGAGGCTCGACTGTGAGGACCGGCTTACGATGAGGTTTTGGAGCGCTCTGTCCCAGAACAAAAGCACCGCTGCCTAGCGAAATGAAGACGATTGCAAGCGCGCACCAGACAATGCGCTCCCCAGGGCGCATAGCTTTCCGAAGTTTGTATCCAGGAAACACGTTCACAGGGCGATCCAAGATTGGGAGTTAAGGCCCGAGCAGAGGCCTCATCTCGTGAGGGTATGTTGGCGGTAACCTGCAAACAAGATTACTGACGTACCGACCGCAGGACTGCGACCAAAAGAATCAGCCCCGCACCGGGTAAGGATGCGGGGCTGGAATAGTCGCTGCGGCGTTTAGTCTTCGCGATCGATCTGAGCCTTCTGCAACTTGTCCGAATAGTCGACGTAAACTGACTTCCACTCGGTGTAGAAATCAATTGCTCCGATTCCGCCTTCGCGGTGCCCATTGCCGGTTGCCTTGGTTCCGCCGAACGGCAAATGCACTTCGGCGCCGATCGTGGGCGCGTTGATGTAGGTGATGCCCGCGTATAAATCCCGAATCGCTGAGAACGCTTTGTTCACGTCTTTGGTGTAGAGCGCGGACGAAAGGCCATATTCAATGCCATTCGCGATTTCGATCGCGTCGGACAGGTCATCGCAGGGGATGATCGAGACGACGGGCCCAAAGATTTCTTCCTGGGCAATTCGCATCTTTGGCGTGACGTCGGTGAATACGGTCGGCTCCATAAACCAGCCGTGCTGATATTCACCTTTGTCGAGTCGATTTCCACCGCACACCAGTTTCGCGCCTTCGCTCTTGCCGATCTCCACATACTTGAGATCAGTCTCAAGCTGCTTTTCGTTCACGGCCGGACCCATTTGCACAGTCTCGTCGAGGCCGTTACCTACTTTCAGCTTCTTGGCGCGTTCGACCAGGCGGTCAACAAACTCGCGGTAAACACCCTTCTGTACAATCATGCGGCTCGTGGCCGTGCAGCGCTGACCCGTGGTGCCGAATGCACCCCAGAGGCCGCCCTCGATCGCCAAATCAAGGTTCGCGTCGTCGAGCACGATCATCGGGTTCTTTCCGCCCAATTCCAGCGAACAATGTTTGAAGCTCTGGGCAGCGATGCCGCCGACGATGCGGCCGACGGCTGACGATCCGGTGAGGGAGATAGCGCGCACGTCCGGGTGCTCGGCCAGTGGCGTGCCGACTTCCGGACCGTAGCCCGTCACGACGTTAATGACGCCTTTTGGCAATCCTGCATCGGTCAGTGCGCGGACCAGGTTGAAGGTCGAAAGAGGCGTGTCTTGGGCCGGTTTGATTACGCACGTATTGCCGCAGACGATTGCGGGCAATAATTTCCACGAGGAAATCGCCATGGGGAAGTTCCACGGTGTGATCATCCCGCAGACGCCGATCGGCTGTCGCACCGCCATTGCGAACTTGTTAGGCATTTCAGAGGGTACGGTCGGTCCAAACAAACGTCGTCCTTCGCCGGCGTTGTAGTACGCGGCGTCGATCGCTTCCTGTACATCGCCGCGCGTTTCCGCGAGGACTTTCCCCATTTCGCGTGTCATGTCGCGGGCACAATCTTCTTTCCTTTCGATCAGGATTTCGGCCGCCCGAAAGACCATTTCAGCGCGCCGCGGCGCCGGAACAAGACGCCATTTCGCAAATGCGCGCTTGGCAGCGTCGACCGCCGCGTTGACATCTGCTCTTGAAGATTTCTGGAAGATGCCGACCAGATCGCGAGTGTCGGCGGGATTCCGGTTCTCGAACGTCTCGCCCGTCGCGGATTCGACCCACTCCCCATCAATAAAGTTCTTGAAAACCCTAGTCTGGCTGGTGCTGAGCGTCGCTGGAGTCGCCAACGTATCGGTTGCCATTAGATCTCCTTACATAACAACAATGAGTGCCCAAACCTTTTGATGCTACAACGGCGGAGAAGAAGCGGCAACCACGAGGCAGGGCCTGAGAGGGCAACTTTGCGAGTTCACGGTTCGCGGTGACTGGACGAAGAAATCGCCGTAACGGGAAATTTTGCGGTGGGAGAAGAAAAAGCCCCGCTTGTCTGACTTCCGACGAGCAGCGGGGCCTTTGCATCTGGCTGATTTACTGCGGTTGAGTCTTGTCCTGTACCTTTTCGGCGCCTTCTTGTGTCTTCTTCGCAGTTTTGTTCACAGCTTTTTTGGTTGTCTTCTTGACCGTCTTACCGGTCTTTTTTGCGGCCTTCTTGGTCGCGTGACCGGTATCCTTGGCGGCGTTTTTGGCGTCGTGTCCGGCGTCTTTCATGTCCTGCTTGGCGCTTTGATCGTCCTGCGCCACTGCCGAGAGAGTCATTCCAGCCAAGGCACCAGCCAGCGACAGCACCATCGCGAATTTACGAATCTTCATTTCAAACTCCTTTCGAGATTCAACAGGGTTTTTGTGATGAAACCAGCCCTACACAGGGCGGATTTTAACGAACGTCGCTTCCGGTGGCATACGTGTCACCACGTTTCACGCGGTTGGTAATATCCTGCACTTTGTCGGTGATCGAATTACGGATGTCCGCTCCACTCGCGGGAGCTAGCAACAACCCTGCACCCACGCCGACCCCGACTCCAGCTGCGAAGCTCAGGATATTACGGAGAGTGTGATCTTCACGAGGCGCAATCACCTCGCGTGCGTTGTCCGCCATGACGCTGGCGCGGTCGGAAACACGATCCACCTGATCGGCCGTCTGGTCCATGATGTACACGGCTGTATTCAAAATTGATTTGATCAGCTTGTTGATTTTCATCTTGATCTCCTAATTGTTTGGGAGGGCGCGAGGCCGTCCAGTTGAAATTCAGCAACTTGAGGATTTGCGTGCTAGGGCCACCGCGACCAGTCTTTCTAGGGCTATTTCGACCAATATCGACACACTAAACCTCATCTTCCAGCCTATGCGTTAGCGGCACCACTGTCTTTAGGGAAAACCGTGTATGTGCCACAAAGCGTCGATGTATCTACAACCTCACAAAACTTACTCCTAAAGACCCCGATTGAGCCAGACGGGCAACCGAATGAGAGATAAGAGGTTCTAACCCAAAAAAGCATTGGGGTTTCACACGAGGCAAAGTCAGATCAGAGTCGCGATCGCCGTAACCACGATGGTTGCGCTGAGCAGCGTCCCATCCTTCTCAGTCTTGGGCGAAGATATTTCGACGGTGCCGTATGATCAAGCCCATTTCAACGCGACCTTACTAGTCACGCAGAAATCTGGGTACGCGGTTCACGAACTCCATTCGTCTTCTGGCGTAGTCGTACGCGAATACGCTTCTTCTTCAGGCAAAGTGTTCGCCGTTACATGGCATGGTCCGTGGCAACCCGACCTCAAGCATCTGCTCGGCTCCCACTTCGATGCCTATCGCGTGCGGTTGCAGGCACCTTCTCGCGGGGCAGGGCACGGGCCGGTCGTTATCCAGCAAGACGGGCTTGTTGTCGAGCTGGGAGGACACATGCGCGACTTTGTTGGACGAGCGTACCTGACCGACCAGACGCCAGAGGGGGTTAGCCTGGAGCAGATCCGTTGATTCGCCTTTCCCCCTATTCGGGCCGATTCAGTCGCGCGGGAGCGTTTGTGCTTGCTTCGCTTGCCACAAGCTGCGGTGGCGGGGGAACCCATGCGAATACCGTGACGAACACAGTCGTCACGACAGGCAGCAACGTGCAGCCGATCTCGGTGAATGCAGGTCCGACGGGTAGCTACACCAACGGTGTATTCACCAGCGTCACAGTGTGTGTCCCATCCACAACCAATTGTCAGACGATCGACAGTGTTTTGGTCGACACAGGATCCTACGGTTTACGACTGTTATCGTCCGCCGGCGGTGGCGCTTTGACTTTGTCATTGCCGCAGCAGGATGCCAGCGATGGCAATCCGATTGGGGAGTGTGCGGGTTTCGTCAGCGGCCTTACCTGGGGTCCGGTGAAGACGGCCGACATCATTCTTTCCGGAGAGCAGGCGAACAGCGTCCCCCTGCAGGTGATCGATCCCACCTTCGCCACAGTGCCGGCGGGTTGCTCTTCCAGCGGGGTACCTGAAGACGACACACTGCAGGCTCTGGGGTCGAACGGAATTCTGGGCGTCGGTCCGTTCGCGCAGGATTGTGGAAGCGCTTGCGCCGCAACGGGGGCAACCAATCCTGGATTGTATTGGGACTGCGCCTCAACTTCGTGCCAGGTCACGGCCGAGTCAGTGACCGCACAAGTCCAAAACCCGGTGCCTTTGTTCGATACCGATAACAATGGCGTCATCATCGAGTTGCCCTCGCTGTCGGGCAGTGCCGCGACTTTGGCTGGTTCGCTGGTGTTCGGAATCGGAACTCAGTCGAACAATGCTCTCGGGAGCGCTGCGGTATTTCCGCTGGACTCAAGCGGCGAATTCAACACCACGTTCAAAGGACAGACGTATCCCGCGTTCGTCGACAGCGGCTCGAACGCTCTATTCTTCCTGAACTCTACCTTGACCGGGCTTCCCGCATGTTCGGCGAGTTCAGGGTTTTACTGTCCGGCGTCGCAGACGAATTTCACCGCTACTACGATCTCGGGAAGCGTCACGGCAAACATCAGCTTCGTGGTCGCGAATGCTGATTCGCTTTTCTCCGCCCCGACAGACGCTGTATTCGCGCCGCTGGCGGGTCCGAATCCGGGGACGTTCGACTGGGGACTCCCTTTCTTTTTCGGCCGCAACGTATTTACCGCGATCGAATCGAAGACGACGCCAGGGGGCAGCGGGCCTTACTGGGCGTACTGATTTCACTTAGCTGCGAGAAAAATCGCCGTTCTTGCGCTCTGAGCCATCGACAACCGTCTCTTCTTTCTTTGCATCCAAGCCGCTTCCATGTCGAACCGGGAAGCCAACGCCTTACCCGAAACCTCGTCAGAGCCGATCAAGCTCCCAGAGGACCAGGAACTTCTTTTTCGCGAGATTCTCGAGCTCTTTGAACAGCAGAAGCTTTCGTACGCAGTTGCAGGAGCTTTCGCGCTGCAGGCACACACCGGAATCTGCCGCGACACGAAGGATCTCGATCTATTTCTCACTTCCGAGAACGTGACTGTCGCTTTAAGCCTCCTTCGGGAGAAGGGTTTCGAGTGCGAGATTTGCGATCCGGTGTGGCTGTTTAAAGCGCACCGGGATGGATTTTATGTTGACTTGATCACCGGCATGAGTAACGCGACGATCAGTGTCGAAGATTCGTGGATCCAGCGAGCGAAGCCTGCAACTGTTCACGGCGTTCGTACTCGTGTCTTGGCGGCGGAGGAGTTGCTCTGCTCGAAACTTTTCGTGACTCGTCGGGAGCGCTTCGATGGAGCCGACATCGCACATGTGATCTACGGAACCCGCGGAGCACTCGATTGGGCGCGCATCCTGCAATTGACTGGCGACCACTGGGAGATTCTCCTCTGGGCCCTCGTGCTGTTCCGCTACGTCTACCCTGGGCAGACGCAATACGTTCCGGCCGACGTGTGGCACGATCTTTTGGGCCGGTTTTCGTATGCAGTTTCTCACCCAGACCCCAATGCCGAGTTTCGCGGAAGCTTAATCGACGACAAGATGTTCGCGATTGATTTGAATGAGTGGGGGCTGGTGAATGTGATGCAATCGAATCGCGAGCGCCGACTGCAAACACTGCCGGAGATCCGCAAGGATTCATGAGAATCGCCGCCACAGCCGATCTGCATTTTTCCGCGTCGCGCCAGGGCGCGTTGCACGACCAATTAGGGCGCGTGCGGGATGAAGCTGACGTGTTGGTGCTCGCAGGCGATCTCACGAACTACGGCAAGACAGAGGAGATGGAACCTCTGCTTAATGTCGTCTTGCGCTCGCGCATCCCTACCGTTGCAGTGTTGGGCAACCACGACTACGAAAGCGGCAAGCAAGAAGAATTGATGCGAATGATGGAGAACGCAGGTATCAAGGTTCTCGACGGCACCGCGTACGAGCGGGACGGAGTTGGATTCGCTGGCACCAAGGGGTTCGTTGGAGGCTTTGGGCGAGGCGTTCTGACCGCATTCGGCGAGGCTGAAATTAAGCAGTTTGTGCAGGCCTCGATCGATGAGGCGCTCAAACTTGAACGCGCCATGGCTCAGTTGCGCACGCCGAAACGAGTTGTCGTTATCCACTACTCGCCGATCGCCGCCACCGTAGAGGGAGAGTCACCGGAGATATTTCCATTTCTCGGAACCACGCGTCTTGCAGAGGTGATCGACCGTCATGGCGCCGACCTCGTGGTTCACGGCCACGCGCACCACGGTCGACTCGAAGGCAAAACGATCGGCGGCAGTCCCGTCTACAACGTGGCCGTCACTCTCTTGCAGGCCCGCGAGCCCTCCTCCGTATACCGGATATTTGATATATAAAAACGATCACGGACTGAAGATGCAAGTTATCGAAACGGTCACGCACTCGCCGCGCCTCGGCGCACACCGCACATCGGACGGGGCTTGGGAATTTCTTGTCTGGGCTCCGCACGCGCATTCGGTCTCACTGTATCTCTGCGACAGCGACGAGAAGCAGCCCATGGAGCCTTGCGAGCGCGGCTATCATCGCGCCGTTGTTACGAATTCGAAGCTGGCCCCTCGTTATCTTTATCAGTTCGAAGACGGGCGGCAACTTCCCGACCCAGCTTCGCGATATCAGCCTGAAGGCGTGCATGGCCCCTCGCAGGCAGTGGACACTGGCTCGTTTCAATGGACCGACCAGAATTGGAAGGGTCTGTCGCTTGAACAAAGCATTTTTTACGAGCTCCACGTGGGCACCTTCACAACCGAAGGAACGTACGAAGCGTTAATCGAGCAACTCCCAAGACTGGTTGACCTTGGTGTCACGACGATCGAACTCATGCCGCTTGCCCAGTTTCCGGGTGGACGGAATTGGGGCTACGACGGCGTCTACATATTTGCTCCGCAGAACTCGTATGGCACTCCGGAGTCGCTACAGAGACTCGTCAACGCAGCTCATGGCGCCGGACTCGCTGTCGCGCTCGACGTCGTCTATAACCACCTCGGGCCTGAAGGGAATTACCTGAGCGCTTTTGGCCCGTATTTCACCGATCGCTACCGAACGCCGTGGGGACAAGCCATCAACTTTGATGGTGAAGACAGCGACGAAGTGAGAAGGTTCTTCATCGAAAATGCATTGTATTGGATGGAGGAGTATCACTTCGACGCACTGCGCCTGGATGCCGTCCATGGAATTTTCGACTTCGGAGCGCGACATTTTCTCGCGGAACTCAAGTCGTCCGCGGCGGAGCTTTCGGCGAAAGTGGGAAGAACTCTTGCATTGATCGCCGAGAGTGATCTGAATGACTCGCGCCTTCTGCGTGATTTTGAACACGGTGGGTACAACCTGGACTCGCAATGGAGCGATGACTTTCATCATTCGGTGCATGCGCTGCTGACGAAAGAGGATCGCGGCTATTACTCCGCGTTTGGCGGGATTGAACCGTTAGTCGGGACATTGCGTAACGGCTGGTATTACGGCGGACAATATTCGGCATATAGGAAGCGGCACTTTGGAAATTCAACGGATGGCATGGCCGCATCGAAGTTCGTGGTTTGCAACTCAAAATCACGACCAGATCGGAAACCGGGCGGCTGGCGATCGTCTTACAAGCCTGGTCAGTTTCGAGGCGCTGAAGCTTGCGGCGGGCATAACGATCCTGTCGCCGTTTGTTCCCATGTTATTTATGGGCGAGGAGTACGGCGAGACTGCTCCATTTCAATATTTCACAAGTCATGGTGATGCGGATCTCGTCGAAGCGGTCCGGAAGGGCCGGCTTGAAGAATTTGCAGCGTTTGGTTGGAAAGACAGTGTTCCCGACCCGCAAGACGAGCAGACCTTCGAGCGATCGAAATTGAATTTGTCGCTGGTTGCGGCAGAGCCGCATCAAACCCTATTACGCCTGTATCAGTTGCTAATACGAACGCGAAAAGAGCTTGAGTTGGGCACCGACATTTCGAGAACTGTTCGCGCGCTTGGGGACAATGGGCTCTTGCTGCGATATCATCACAACTCCCGGGAGTCGGCTGTGATTTTCAGCTTCGCAGACGAGGCGACAAGGTTCGAGGTGCCCGAGTTGGAAGGAAGTTGGACGGTCATGATCCACTCGGCTGGTATGCGCTGGACGGGGAAGGGGCCTGATTTGGCGCCGACGCTAGTCATCTCCGGCGGCGTAGGGATTTCCCCTTATTCATTTCTTGTACTCGATCGAGTTCAATCGTGTGCGGAGGCGGAGTGAAATACGTTTGCATTCATGGGCATTTTTATCAACCGCCGCGCGAGAATCCGTATCTCGAGGCGATTGAATTGCAAGATTCCGCCTATCCCTACCACGACTGGAACGAGCGTATCACTGCCGAGTGTTACGCGCCGAACGCGGCGTCGCGCATTCTCGACGCTGAAAACCGCATTCTGAAGCTTAAGAACAACTACAATCAAATCAGCTTCAATTTCGGCCCAACCCTCCTTTCTTGGCTGAAAGATCAAGCCCCACGGGTTCATGAGGAAATCGTCGGGGCAGACAAAGAGAGTGCGAAACGATACTCAGGACATGGCTCTGCGCTCGCGCAGGGATATAACCACATGATCCTTCCGCTCGCCAACCGGCGCGACAAAGCGACACAGGTCAAGTGGGGCATCAAGGATTTTGAAAGCCGTTTTGGCCGGCGACCGGAGGGAATGTGGCTGCCGGAAACCGCGGTCGATACCGAGACACTGGAAGTCTTAGCGGAGAACGGAATTGTCTTCACAATCCTGGCTCCGCGACAGGCGAAGAGAGTGCGCGCAAAAGACAGCACTCGATTCCACGATGTTACCGGAGCACGAATCGATCCAGCGCATGCGTATAGCGCAAGGCTGCCATCGAAAAAGAAGATCAACCTGTTTTTTTATGATGGGCCCATCTCGCAGGGGGTCGCGTTTGAAGGCTTGCTGAGCGATGGCAAAAGGTTCGCCGACCGCTTGATGAGCGGATTCTCTGACGCTCGCCAAGGCCCGCAGTTGGTTCACATTGCAACCGATGGTGAGAGTTACGGTCACCATCATCACTTCGGCGAAATGGCGCTCAGCTACGCCCTGGATGAGATCGATCGTAATGGCGTTGCCAAGCTGACGAACTACGGCGAGTTTCTCGAAAAATATCCCGCAGAAGACCAGGTCGAAATTGTCGACAATAGTTCGTGGAGTTGCGTCCACGGGGTGGAACGCTGGCGCAGCGATTGCGGGTGTAACTCGGGCGGACACAATTGGGATCAGAAATGGCGGGCCCCGCTTCGGGCGGCTCTTGACTGGCTGCGTGACCGTCTCGCTCCAATCTTTGAGTCGAGGTTGAAGCTCTATTTCAAAGATCCATGGGCCGGCCGCGATGACTATATTCGCGTGATTCTGGACCGTTCGGAAGAAAGCCGCGTGGCCTTCTTTGCCGATCACTCGATTCGCCCACTCGAGGCAGGCGAACAAGTCATGGTTCTGAAGCTCCTGGAAATGCAGCGACACGCGATGCTCATGTACACCAGCTGTGGATGGTTCTTCGACGAATTGTCGGGGATTGAGACGGTACAGGTCATCCACTACGCAGGCCGCGCATTGCGCTTGGCGGAAGACATTTCGGGCGAGTCGATCGAACCTGAATTCCTGCAGCATCTCGCCAAAGCGAAAAGCAATCTCGCCGAACACGGAGACGGGGCCAAAATCTACGAGAAGTGGGTGAAGCCTGCTGTTATTGATATTAGCCGGGTCGCCGGCCATTACGCGATCAGTTCTTTGTTCGAGAATTACGCAGAGAAAACCCGTGTCTACTGCTATGAAGTCGACCGGCTCAAGTATTCACTGGAAGCGGAAGGGAAGATGCGGTTAGGTACGGGCGCGGCTCGTTTTCGATCGATGATCACGGGTGAATGCGCTGCGCTTGCTTTTGCTGTCGTGCATTTGGGCGATCACAATGTGACCGCCGGAATTCAGCCCTTCGAAAACATGGCTGAGAAGGACGAGAAGAGACTGGCAGAGGCTTTTGATCAGGCCGACACCGCGGAGATCATCCGCCTACTCGATCAGATTTACGGCAAGGATATCTTCTCGTTACGACAGCTATTCCGCGACGAGCAGCGCAAGATCACGAACCTTATTCTCACCGACTCAGTGAATTCTGCGGCTGCCGTATACCGCACTGTGTTTGAAAGCCAGGCGCCGCTGATTCGTTTCCTGAATGGGCTCGAGATCCCGGTTCCAAACGCCCTGAAGTCCGCCGCGGAAATTGCTCTCAACAATCAACTCCAACAACTACTTGAACGTCCGGAGCTCGACTCCGACGCTATTCAAAGTCTGCTACGCGAGGCGGCGGCAAGCAAGATTGAGCTTGATGGGACGACGCTTGAGTTCAAAGTCCGCAGGCGGATTGAAAAAGAGGCTTCGGATTTTGCCGCAAATCCATCGGATCTGAGCGCCGCGGAGCGGATGCTCAAACTGCTGGACCTGGTTCCTTCACTGCCGTTTCCGGTTGTACTGTGGGAAGCTCAGAATTTAGTGTATCGGCCGTTGCTGACCGCCTACCAGCAGAACGGATGGCATTCTCCGGATGTAGATCCGGCGGCGGCTCATCGCCATGAAGAGTTAAACCGTCTCGCGGCACAACTTCATATTTTGTTGCCGCAGAGTTAGAACGATGCCGCCGACGCGCCTTCCCTCTGCAACCTACCGGCTTCAGTTGAATCCGGAATTCCGTTTTGCGGACGCTCTCAAGATCGTCGATTACCTGGATCACCTCGGTATCTCCGACATCTATCTTTCCCCCATTCTTGCCAGTCGTAAAGGCAGCACGCACGGTTATGACGTCATCGATCCCAGCCGGATCAATCCTGATCTCGGCACCGAGGAAGAGTTCAATGCCCTCCAGGCGGAATTGCAGAACCGTGGAATGGGGCTGGTCCTCGACATCGTTCCCAACCACATGGCGGCGAGCGCGGAAAATCCCTGGTGGATGGATGTTCTTGAGAACGGCGCGCAATCGGCGTTCGCGGGCTTTTTCGATATCGAATGGCATCCCCATGCCCGCAGCCTTGAAGGACGAATTTTGCTTCCCGTCCTTGGAAGGCCTTTCGGGGAGGCGCTTGATTCCGGAGAGATCAAACTTATCTACAACGAGGGCCGGTTTTATTTTCGATACTTTGAGTCACTGTTTCCCGTTTCGCCGCGGTCCTATCACGCGATCCTGAATTTGCATGCCGGGCGCCTTAAAGAATCGCTGAGCTCTGAAGCCGCCGCTTATCACGAATACTCCGGCATTTTGTCGTCGGCTCTTGATTTCGCACGGGCCGATCGAAGAGTCGCGGCGACTGCTTCGGAACAGCGAATGCGCTTCGAATCGGTTCGTGATCGCTTGAAAACTGTCATGACGACGAGCCCGGAAATATCACAGCTCGTTCTGGAGAACGTCGACGAGTTGAACGGGAAGGAAGGCGATCCGGGCAGCCTGGGGCTGTTGCAACGCATGCTCGGGGAACAGAATTACAAGCTGGCATTTTGGCAGAACCTGAACGAAAGTATCAACTACCGGCGGTTCTTCACCATTGCCGATCTCGTCGGAGTTCGCGTCGAAGATCCGATCGTCTTCGAGGCGACTCACGGCTACATCCTCCGCTTGGTATCGAAAAATCCTTCGGCTGGTTTGCGGATCGACCACATCGATGGCCTCCGCGATCCCATTTCGTATCTCAACCGGCTTCAGGAACGTCTGGGGGCGGAAGAGAGCCGGGCGGGCACGAGTGCATACGTTCTCGTCGAGAAAATTCTTGCACGCGGCGAGGATCTTCCCGACGACTGGCCGGTCGCGGGGACGACAGGCTACGACTACGTGAATGAGGCAAATGGTATTTTCGTCGATCCTGAAGGCGCCCAGAAGATCGAGGAGATTTATTCCACATTTATCGGACGTAAGCAGAATTTCACTGACGTCGTTTACGAGAAAAAGAAACTGGTGATGAACACGCTTCTCGGCGTGGAGATGCGGACGCTCGGCCGGCAGTTGGCAGAACTTGCCGCACAGGACCGCTACGCCCGGGAATTAGATCGTATTCAGTTGATCGACGCCTTAATTGAAGTTACCGCGTGCTTCGAGGTTTATCGAACGTATATCCGGAACGTGGAGTTGCCTGCTAACTCAACCAAATACATCGAAGAGGCCGTCGCAGCCGCGCGCCTCAAGGCTCCGAGACTGCGGGTAGGAGCTTTTAATTTTGTTCGCGAGGTATTGTTGCTGTTGAACCCGCCTCACGTGCTTGCCGACCAGCGTGAGGCTCGACTGGCATTCGTCATGCGCTGGCAGCAGTTTACCGGTCCAATTGTCGCCAAGGGATTCGAAGACACCGCGCTCTACGTCTACCACCCCTTGCTGTCGTTGAACGAGGTCGGTGGCAACCCGCAACCGTCAACGGCCCCTTCGCTCGCCGAGTTCTATTCCTTCATGGAGACTCGCCGCCAGCGATGGCCCGGCACGATGGACGCTACTTCCACGCATGACACGAAACGTAGCGAGGATGTACGTGCCCGGATCAATGTGCTTTCGGAAATTCCGGGCGAATGGAAGCACCACCTCGAGCGATGGGCAACGGTCAATGCCCGATATCGCGAGCCAATCGGCGATCAATTCGCGCCCGATCGCAACGAAGAATGTTTTCTGTATCAGACGCTATTGGGTGTGTGGCCGCTCGATCAGGAGTCGAAGAAGGATCTGATTGAGCGCTTGCAAGGACATCTCGTCAAAGCCACGCGCGAAGCCATGGTTCACACACGTTGGACGCGTCCGAACCAAGCGCACGAAGAGGCTTTACAGAAATTTATCGCGCGTATCCTTGCAACTGAAAATGTCGAGTTTCTGGATGACTTCGGGCGATTTCAGAAAAAGATTGCCTACTTCGGAATGGTCAACGCCCTGTCTCAGACGCTGCTCAAGATCGCGTCACCCGGTGTTGCCGATTTTTACCAGGGATCAGAGTTGTGGGATTTGCGTCTGGTGGATCCTGACAATCGGGGCCAGGTTGATTTTCGCAGCAGGGCAGCGGCGTTAACGGAGGTGGCAAGCGGCGAAGGATCAAACTCCGATCAATTGCTGCGGGAATTGGTGGAACATTGGTCCAACGGGAAGATCAAACTGCATTTGATCCGCAAAGCTCTGCGTTTCAGGCGCGATCACGCTGACTTGTTCCATCTGGGGGAGTTCCTGCCTTTGCAATCGGCGGGATGTTATGCCCGCAACGTTGTGGCATTTCTCCGGCGCACTCCGACATCGTCGGTATTAGTAGTGTTCCCAAGATGGCTGGCGGAAAGCAGTGAATCAACCGACCAAGGGATCGGCAACGAGGATTGGTGCGACACGCGGGTCTTGCTGCCGGCACAAAGCCCTGCGCAGTGGAACAGCATCCTCTCGGCATCCGAATTGCGAGTTGGACTAGGCGAGGGAGAGTCGTCATTGATGCTTGCCGATTTGTTCAGGACGTTTCCGGTCGCGTTTTTCCACGGCAAAGATGTGCGGTAGATTTCCGAATTCTACTGCACGATCTCTGCTTGAGCAGCCGTTCCTCGCGCCGAATCCGGGCTGATCCAGACCGTTAGCTTCGACGGTTCCGCTGCAAACTGATTCCGATCATTCCAGATCGCGAATGCTTCTGCCTTGAGGTCGAATCGGACCCTCTTCGTCTCTCCAGCTTTCAACGAGATGGTTTGAAACGCCTTGAGCATGCGCACCGGCTCGGCGACGCTCGTCCCCTGAAGGCGAATGTACAGTTGCACGACTTCGTCCGCGTCACGCGAGCCGGTATTGGTGACGTCAGCTTCCGCAGTCATCGCGGACGGTGCATTCAAAGTTTTATTGAGCGTTCCCGCACTGAGGCGCTGCGTGCTGATCGTCGTAGGTCCGTAGGAAAATGTTGTGTAGGATTCGCCGAAGCCGAACGGGAACTGCGGTGAGTTTTGTTCATCAATGTAGCGCGAAACGTATCGGCTGACTACGTCGGACGGCGGACGCGTCAAATCGACATCGCCGGCGGGTCTGCCCGTGCTCAGAGCGTTGTAGTACAAAGGTTCTTGTCCGACAGCTCGTGGCCAGCTCACAACGAGTTTCCCACTTGGAGTCGCATCTCCGAAAAGAGTTCGTACGAGCGCTGCGCCACCGCGTGTTCCGGGGAACCAGGCTTCCAGAACCGCGGGCACATGTTCAAATGCCCACGGAAGTGTAAGAGGTCGGCCGCTAAATAAGATCAAGACGACAGGCTTGCCAGTGTGGACAACTGCCTCGAGCAATTCCTGCTGGCGTCCCGGAAGTCCGAGATGGGCGCGCGAGGCAGCTTCGCCGCTCATGTCTTGTGTCTCGCCCAGCGCAATAATCACGAGGTCCGCTTTCTGAGCCCCGGCGACTGCCGCCGAAATCTCGTCATTCTTAGCGTCCAGAATATTCGTTCCTTTAAAGCGCGAAACGTGATCGGCTCCGATCTTCTGCGCGAGGGCGGCTGCGAGTCCGATGCGAGGCCCCGACCCTTCTGGCGCTCCCGTCGGATATGTGGAATCGTCTCCCAGGGGACCGATCACCGCAATGTTCTGGGGCTCGCTGGTGAGCGGAAGCAGCGGTTTGCCGGCCGGGCCAGCGGAGTTCTTGAGCAGTACAAAGGACCTCTCCGCCGCCTTCTGAGAAGCCGCCAAGCTGTCCTCGAGATACAGAGCTTTCGGTGCCGCGGCCTCATCGACGTACGGATGTTCGAACAAACCGAGAGCAAACTTTACCCGCAAGACGTGCTTCACAGCATCGTCAAGTTCGGTTATCGAGGCCTGCCTTGACGCCAGAACAGCCTGCAGATTGTCGTGATAGAGGCTGCTGACCATATCCATGTCTACGCCGGCAAGGAACGCTTTTCGCGCCGCTGTTGCGCCTTCGTTTGCGATGCCGTGAGGAATCAGTTCTCCGACCGAATTCCAATCACTGACGACAAATCCCCGGAAACCCCACTCCTTTCTCAGTACTTGTTTCAAAGTGAAAGGATTTGCGGTCGAAGGTATTCCGTCGAGCGAATTGAATGAGCTCATCAACGTCGCTACCCCTGCCTCGACTGCTGCATGGAATGGCGGCAAATAATACTGTCTGAGCGTGTGCTCGGAAATTTCTGTCGAGTTGTAGTCACGACCGGCCTCGGCGGCGCCGTATCCCACGAAGTGCTTGGCACAGGCCGCAATGCTGTCCGGCGCATCCAGGCGCGAGCCCTGATATCCGCGGACATAGGCAGCCGCCATGGCTGAGCCCAGGAAAGGATCTTCTCCGGCCCCTTCCGCCATGCGTCCCCAGCGCGCGTCACGGGCGATGTCGACCATGGGAGAGAACGTCCAACGAATCCCGTCTGCTGCCGCTTCCATGGCGGCAACCCGCGAAGCTTTCTCGATGACTGAAAGATCCCAGCTCGACGCCATTCCTAACGGAATTGGAAATTCGGTCTTGAATCCGTGAATAACGTCGAGTCCGAACAGAATCGGAATATGCAGCCGAGTTTTTTCCATGGCGATACGCTGATACTGGTTGATGAGCCGCGGTTCGTTGACATTCAGGAAAGAGCCAACCTGTTCGCGAGCGATCATTTCCTCATAGTCAGTGCGTCCTGTGCCTGGCCCGGTCGGCTGCCCAGCGGAATATTGGACGAGTTGCCCGATCTTTTCTTCCACGGTCATTTGGCGAAGAAGGCTGTCGACACGGACATCGATCGTTGGATCGTCGATTCCTTTCCTTCCGGCTGGCTGGCCGCTATTCGATTGCGAGGTCGAAGAGGGGGTCATGGCCATGACCGAGCACAAGACACAGGTCGCAATCAGGCCACGGTTTAAAGGGCGGGATTCGGAAATAAAATGCATGACGAAATTACGTCGAGTTGATCGTGGCATCGGGATGAAAGCCTCCGTTTGGTCCTAAGTCCCATCCTCTACTAAATCGGGTTAGTAGAACGTTTCCGATGTGTATCAAAAACGTTTTTGCGCAGAATGTCAATCCGCGAGGTCTCGATAGGCTGGCCGACTCTTGCGACCGGTTTGGCTTTGTGCGAGACTTCGCACCGTGAGAATGAAGAAAAAGGGGAAGGCCGATCTGTCGGCGCCTGCGGCTTCGAAACCGATCAGTCTGAAGGAACTGGCGGAGCATCTGGCGTTATCTCCGGCGACCGTATCGCTCGTCATCAATCGATCGCCCGTAGCGGATTCTATTCCCCAGCAGACGAAAGATCGTGTTTTTGCTGCCGCCCGCAAATACAAATATCGGCCGAATTTTTTTGCTCGCTCGCTCCGCGCCCAGTATAGCTTTACCGTCGGAGTGATCGTTCCGGAAGTCAGCGATGGATACTCCGCTTCGGTGATGAGCGGAATTGAAGACTTTCTCCTTCAGGAAGGATATTTCTACTTCGTCGTCAGCCACCGCCATCGCCCCGACCTGATCGATGAATATCCGCGGCTCTTCGTCGAGAGGTCCGTCGACGGGCTCATTGCGGTCGACACTCCTTGGACGCTGTCTCTCTCAGTGCCTGTCGTTACCGTATCGGGACACAACAAAGTCAAAGGAGTTACGAATATCGTTCTCAATCACGTGCGAGCCGCTGAAATTGCCCTCAAGCATCTGGCTCAACTGGGTCACCGTCACATCGCGTTCATGAAGGGCCAGGAATTTAGCTCTGACACGGAGGTTCGCTGGGCCAACATCGAGAAAGCTGCACGGCGACTGAAGCTTCCCATCGTTCCGGAACTTGTCTCGCAACTCGAAGGAGATTCCTCTTCGCCGGAACTGGGCTATGAAGCGACTCGACGGCTCCTAGCGTCGCACAGACCATTTACGGCACTATTCGCATTCAATGACATCTCAGCGATGGGCGCGGTGCGGGCTCTCAGGGAAGCGAAATTGCGCGTTCCCCAGGATGTATCGGTTGTCGGCTTCGATGACATTCGAAGCGCGGCCTATCAGAATCCTGCACTCACCACCGTTCGCCAGCCGTTGCAGGAAATGGGTCGAATTGCTGCAGAGACTCTGTTGCGACGGGTCCGCCAATCGGGGTCGAATCATGGCGGAGAAATTACGGTGGAACCGAAGTTGATCGTTCGCGAAACCACCGATCAGGCTCGAACGCCAAATACATAATTGCTCAGTTGCTGTTTTGCTCCGCTACGACTTGAGCGCCGGGGTTCTCGCCTCTAGTCTCACCGCGTACAATAATGTTTGGTTCCAAGAAGCCTGCTTTCAGAAAGGCGCTCATGACGACGACTCACCAGCCTCGCCCGCAAGTCGCCGCGGAAGTCCCGGCAGTTCCCCTTACCACCGAGGGTTACAGCGTCCTGCATCAGATGATGCGCGTGCGCTGGCCCGCATGGCGTTCGCTGCCCGCAGCGGAAAAATCGGCGATCGCACGGGAGGCCTCGGACGCGCTAGCCGCGATGGAGAAACATTCTCCGGGCCAGTCTGCGCTTTTCTCGCTGATTGGACATAAGGGCGACCTGATGTTGATTCACTTCCGTGAATCCTTCGCCGACCTCAACCAAGCCGAACTACAGCTCGCCAATTTGAGGTTGACTGATTACCTCGAGCCGACGACTTCGTACCTCTCGATCATCGAGCTAGGGCTCTACGACTCCACGCTGAAGATTTACAAAGAACTCATCGACCAAGGGATCGAGCCGCACTCGGATCAATGGAAGGCTGAAATCGAGTGCAAGCTAAACCGACACCGAGAAGCGATGAAGCCGAGGCTTTTTCCGGAGATTCCGTCGCACCGTTATGCCTGCTTTTATCCCATGGATCGCCGCCGCGGCGAAGATAAGAACTGGTACAAGTTGCCGATCGAAGAACGCGCGAGGCAGATGAACGATCACGGCCTGGTTGGCCGACGATACGCCGGAGAGGTGAAGCAGATCATCAGCGGCTCCATCGGCTTCGATGACTGGGAATGGGGTGTCGATCTCTTCGCCCAAGACCCTCTCGTTTTCAAGAAGCTGATCTACGAAATGCGCTTCGACGAAGTCAGCGCCGTTTACGCACTCTTCGGCACATTTTATGTTGGAGTTCGCGTCCATGCAGCGCAGCTCGAAAAGCTGCTCAGCGGGGAACTGCCGGAATAATTCCCCAAAAATAACTCACCACGGAGACACGAGACGCTGAGAAAGACTCGTCTCTAATTCTTCGAGACTCCGTCTCTTTGATGTCCTCAACCTCCTCAAGGAGCCCTCATGTCTACTCTTGGCCTTATCGAATACAAAGATGCCAGCCCTGAAGTCCGTGCCGTTTACGACGACATCATGGCAACGCGCAAGACCGACTGGATCAACAATTTCTGGAAGGCGATCGCTCACGATCCCGCGACTCTGAAGCGCACGTGGGAAGACATCAAGGAGATCATGGGGCCGGGTGCGATTGATCCCCTTACGAAGGAACTGATTTACGTGGCCGTCAGCGTAACCAACCAGTGCCACTACTGCATCGCCTCACACACCGTTTCGGCGCAGAAAAAAGGCATGAGCGACGCCATGTTCAAAGAACTAATGGCAGTGGTCGGAATGGCCAACGAGACCAATAAGATGGTTACCGGATATCAGGTCGAGATCGATCCACAGTTCAAGAAAATGAAGCGATGGGCCGCCCCACATGCGGTTTCAGCGACGGATCTATCCTCCGTTTTTCGCCGCGTTGTTGACGGTTTCTGAGACTCGCGGCGGAAGATTCTTGATTCGATAGATGTAGGCTGCGACGGTCCAGAGCTTCTCATCGCTGTCCCAAATTCCGTTCGCAAACATTCCGGCTCGGCGTACGCCATGTTTGGCGACCCAAAAGATCTGCGCCTCTGAATATTCCGTTCCAACCTCGGGTAAGCGGGGAGCCGGAGGGTTCAACGTTTCGGCCTCCGTCGACGGTTTTCCGCGGTGTTCCATGACAACCCGAACACTCGGCCAAATAGATTTTTCCGCCCGCAATCAGATTCCCTTCGTTGGGCGCGATAGGATTCGCAATTTCGCGGCGCGTGCCGCCGTACCGAAGCATGCACGGCTATACGCATCAACGCCGATTCGATCTGAGATGGAGGAACATCAGCGCGAACTTCGGCCAGTCCAATCGCAGATACAGAATCGCGCCCACCGCTAACACGAATAAGTGTCACCAAACAACCCAGCAAAAACTGTTTCATTGGGTGCTCCGAGTCTAGGGCGGGGATGACCCTCAGCGCGATCTGCGAGTCGTGGTTGTTGGACTCTTGCTTCGAGTCTTTGGATAGCTGAGCTTTCCACTCGTGTGCTTTCAAATCCACACGGCGTCCGCGAAAACGCACACCCTCGGCCTCGAGTCTCAACCTTTGCTCGATGGCCGAGTCTCCGGTGAGTTTGATATGTCCTCCGGCGCCGAGAACGCGCTGCCAGGGCAGTCCAAATCCTCTTCGTAGGACTCGCGCCACCTGTCGTGCTGCGCCAGGCAGTCCGGCCGCTCGCGCGATTGCGCCGTAAGTCGATACCTTGCCGGGCGGGATCGCACGGATCGCACGCTCGATCCGTATCCGCATGACTGCCGATTTGTCTGGAACAGTCTCGCCTTTTTGCGACCGGGATGATTTCGGTTTCACTGTCGTCTTGAGAATTCAGTGGGAAAGTTGCGGGTAACAAGAACAAAGTCCGCGTCCCCGCCGGATGGTGCTGGCGAAAACGCGGATCTGAATTCAAGCAAACGGAATGTGAGGCAGAATGCCCCTACGCCGCTTGGCGAAATGCTTCGAGCGCTTCGTACTCTGAGTTGTAAACCTCGAATACCGTCAGAAGTTTGGTGACTTGCAGAAGATCTCCCACACGCTTCGTCAGGTTCGCTAGTTTGATACTCGCTCCCGAATTGTGCGCGGTAGTGTGGAGCGCTACCAGCGTTCCCAACCCGCCCGAATCAATGTAGGTGACTTCCCCCAGGTTCAGAACGACTCGTTTTGCTCCATCCGCCAGCGCTTTCTTGACTTCCTCGCGCAGCAGAGACGACTCCTCGCCAAAGACGATCCTCCCGCTGCACCCGATCGCGAGAATCCCGTCGACGGTTCTTTTTGTAAGTTTCAATTGCATGGTAACTCTCCTCAGCGACTACCCGTGGACGAATCCCGTCCCAGCCGCATCTCCAGCACTGTCTGAGGTCACAAGCCTAACGCCTGGGGACTAGGTTAGCAAGCCCCAGGGCCTTTCGAGTGAAATGGGCTGTGAGGCTGGATGGACCGCTTTCCCATTCAAGATCGCTCCATGGATCACGCGTCTACGGCATCCTGTTTCATCCCGTATAATCGTGTCTTCGAACATGAGTTATACAGTTCTAGCTCGAAAATACCGTCCGCAAAAGTTCTCCGAAGTCATCGGGCAAGAGCACGTCACCCGCACGCTCCAGAATGCGATCGAACAGGGCCGGACGGCGCATGGCTATATCTTCAGCGGCCATCGCGGTATCGGCAAGACCACCGTTGCCCGCATCTTGGCGGCCGCTCTGAATTGCCGCTCCAAGGACCACCCCGTCCCAGAACCTTGCGGCGTTTGCGAATCCTGTACCGAAATCCGAGCGGGAAACTCCGTGGACGTGATCGAAATCGACGCCGCCACGAACCGTGGCATCGACGAAATTCGAGAGCTGCGAGAAGGCGCCCGCTACCGTCCTGCACGCGACCGATTCAAGATTTACATCCTCGATGAAGCGCACCAGATTACTGATGCCGCGTTCAACGCGCTGCTGAAAACGCTGGAAGAGCCGCCGGATCACATTGTATTCATGCTGGCGACGACCCAGCCGGAAGACATTCCGCAGACGATCCGCTCGCGCTGCCAGCATTTCAGTTTTCGGGCGGTCAAGTTCGATGCCATCGTCGCGCAGCTACGCGACCTCGTCACGCGCGAGAAAATCGAAGCCGACGACGACGCACTCGCGCTGCTCGCCGAAGCTGGCGACGGCTCGATGCGCGATGCCTTGTCGATTCTTGATCAAGCGATCGCAAGTTCCACGGAGAGGCTGAGCGCCGATTCCGTCCGCAATCTCGTAGGCGCCGCGCCCGCCCATATTCTGGAACAAGTGATGCAGGCCGTGTCGGAGAGCAAGAGCGAAGAAATTCTTCGCCAAGTCGATCACCTCATCAGTGAGGGACACAGCCCGACCCACTTCGCCCGGCAGATGGTCCGATTTCTGCGAAATGCCACGGTCGCAAAGATTGCAGGCAAGGATTCTTCGTTGCTGCAGATTTCGAGCGAAGAACGCGAGCGCGTCGAGCGCGTCGCCGAGCTATTCGGGGAAGAAGACCTGACGCGCCAGCTGCAAATCATGCTTCGCACCCACGGCGAGCTTGGATACAAGCAGGAACAGCGCTTCCATCTGGAACTCGGGTTGCTGAAGATGGCGCACGCGCAAAAACTGATCCCGATCGAGCAATTGCTGAGTGATTCGATTTCTGTTCCTGCCCAATCCGGCATTTCGCAGAAAACGCCAGCCCGGCCGGCAATCGTGCCCAGTTCGCCAACGCCTGAAGGGCGGCGGCCAGACCCTGCGACAACTCGTTCGACTTATGTAAGTCCGTTTGCCGCAGACTCTGCGCGCAAGGGCACACCACGCCAAGAGGACGTCCGCGCCGCCGTTCTGTTGCCCGGGCCTCGAATCGTCGCTACCGCCAGCCAGCCGGAACCCGTGATCATGGGGTCAGCAGCGCCGGCACCGCAACGCGATCCCGAGCCAATACCGGAACGCCGGGACAGTAGCCAGTATGGTCTCGACAGCTGTCGCGCCGGATCCACCGGCGCCGGAGCCGCAATCCCAGCTCGGGCTAACGGCCGCAACGACTGCGGCTTCTGATGCAGGTAACTCAATCGAGAAGCTGCAGGTCGCGGTTCTGCAGGCGCTCACCGATAACAACCAGCGCATCCTGGTCTCCATGTTGTCGGCTGGCGAGTGGAGTGTCCAAGGCAACGAAGTGGTCATCAAGATTGCCGAATCGCAGACCGTGATTGATATGTCCCTCGGCAACGATGCCAGGCGCATCGCGATCGCCTCAGCGAGTGGGGTGCTGGGGCGTGCGGTCAAGCTGAGATTAGTCCCAGGAGCCACGGTCAGCCCGCAGGACGGCAAACGTAACGGGGCGCCGCGGTTGGCTCCAGGACCCGGTGGCCGTGGCCGCGCCGAGCAAGATCCGGTCGTCCGGCGCATGCAGGAAAAATTCGGAGCAGAAATTCGGACGGTGATCGACTACAGGGAAAAACGTTAACGACCCGGACTCGACTGTCAGCCCTCAGGCAGCGATTTCCCAACTAAAAGTTTTGAAAAGACGGCGACATCCGAGAGTTTTGAAAGGATTTTCATGGGTGGCTTCAACCTGCAGGAACTGATGTCGAAGGCGAAAGCGCAATACGAATCCCTGCAAAAGAAAATGCAGGAGACTGTGGTCGAGGCCTCCTCAGGCGGCGGCACAGTGACCGCAAAGATGGACGGTCGCAAGCAACTGCTCAGCCTCCGAATTGATCCCGAGGCGGTGAAATCGGGTGACGTCGAGATGCTTCAGGATCTCGTCCTCGCGGCGATCAACGAGGCCGCACGAAAGATCGATGCACAGATGCAATCCACGGTGGGCGGCATGCTCGGCGGCCTGAACATTCCCGGCCTTTGATCTCCGCGACGAATCTACCACTCTAAACTTCACAAGCAGGCGGGAATTTATCGTGAAACGATCGTCAGCTATCCTCGTTGTTCTCTTGCTCTCACTGGTCACTTCTGGCAACGCTCAAACTCAGGAACACCCGAAAGGATCCCCTATGACCGATCATGTATCTGGATCGTTCGATGTGAAAGTAACTGCGCAAGAAGACACGCCAGCCGAACCTCTTTTGAATCGCATGACCCTCGACAAGCACTATCACGGCGATCTGGATGGCACCGGAAAAGGCCAGATGCTCGCTGCCGGAACTGAAGTCAAAGGCTCTGGAGCGTATGTTGCGATTGAGCGATTTTCAGGCACCCTGAAAGGTCACTCCGGCAGTTTCGTGCTCCAGCACTCCGGCACGATGACCCAAGGAGTTCCGCAACTTTCGATCACTGTGGTCCCTGATTCTGGGACCGGCGATTTGAAGGGCATCAGTGGCAAGATGATGATCAACATCGCGCCTGACGGCAAGCATTCCTACGATTTTGAGTACTCGCTACCGGGCAAGAGTTGAGGGTTGCGCAACGGCTTCCGATCTTGTCATGCATCTCGCGGTTACAATGCTGGTAACGGTTCGATTTCCGCGTTCAAGATCGCAATGTTCAAATAGCTGAACGAATTTTCTATGTCCAAATTTGCTGAACCGATGTCTCGTCTGATCGATGAACTGAAAAAGCTGCCTGGCGTGGGCGCCAAGAGCGCGCAGCGCCTCGCGTTCCATATCCTGAGATCGAGTGACGAAGATGCCGAGGCTCTGGCTGTAGCCGTCCGCGACGTCAAGGCAAACCTGCGCCTTTGCTCGGTGTGCAACAACATAACCGACGTTGATCCGTGCGTTTACTGCACGAGCCCGACGCGAAATCAGCGTCTCGTCTGTGTCGTCGAAGAACCAACCAACATCGCCGCGATTGAGAAGACGAAGCACTTCAATGGGGTCTTCCACGTGCTTCACGGCGCGATTTCTCCCCTGCACGGCATCGGACCGGAGCAGTTGCGCATCTCGAATCTCATTGCTCGCGTGGATGCAGGCAATGTCGACGAGGTTATCGTCGCAACTAACCCCACGGTCGAAGGTGAAGCCACTGCAACCTATCTTTCCCAGCAACTGAAGCGCGCCGGCGTGAAAGTGACCCGCATCGCCATGGGAATCCCCGTCGGCAGCGACATCGAGTACACGGACGAGATCACGATGCTGAAGGCGATGGAAGGTCGACGCGACATGTAGCTTGTGGTTTCCTCCGCTTCCTGCGCACAATTCTGTGTGCAAATATGCAATCCTTTGCCGCTACTGAACGTCCTCGCTTGAAATGGGTTGCTCCGCACTCCACTCCGAAAATACGTGAAATCAGTCACATGGATTCAGCGCGCGACGACGGGAAGCCGTGGAATCACAGTTGCATAGTCGATGCTGACTCGCGTGAGTCGCGATTTATGACCGGCCTTGCCGACAGCACCCGAGGCCAGTCGCGCCGCGCTGAGATGTAACCGCATCCAACTCGACGCTGAAAAGCCGGGCCAACCAGCCCGGTTTTCTTTTGCCGGCTACGACCTTTCGGATCCTCAAGCCTCGTCCATTTCGCGCCGAAGTTTGCTAGTTGAAGCCTTGCCTTGTTCCGAAAAGGAGAGCCGCCATGAATTTCGATGCCGCCATCGTTGCGCATACTTCATGGAAGAACAAGTTTAAGTCCTATTTCGAGCACAACGACATCTCACTAGATAACGATGAGATCGAGTCGGACCAGAAATGCACCTTAGGACAGTGGATCTACAGTGAAGGCCAGAAGTGGAATTCAAGTGCATCTTTCGCGATGCTGAGAACGAGACATGCCGAGTTTCACAGGGCCGCGGCAAACTTGTTACGCAAGGTCGCTGCAGGAGAGTCGGTTGATGAGGAACTCTGCGTGGGGTCGCGGAGCGAATTTTCGAAATGCACGGCCGATGTTGTCAAGGCGCTGGTACAGATGCGAGAAGAAGCGAAGTAGCTGAAGTGCGATTCAACAAGGCACTTCCGGATCGAGAAATCCATTCAGTTCCTCGTCGGCGGTCGTCAATCCCTCGGGCAAAGCGCCGCGGTTGTACTCAGCCATTCGATTTTTCCACTTGAGGAAGTCGGTGATGCTTTGCGGTTCGATGCGGACTTCAACCCGGCGCAGGCTGGCAAGAAGAAGGTTCATCTCGTAACGAAAACCCGCGGCGGTTCGCAGATTCTTCGCGGACGCTTGCAACATCTCGACCCGTCCGCGCCGAAGTTCAAGCAACCCCCAGCCTGGGGGGAGTTCTTCGATCTTTGCCAATCCCTGAGGAGTCAGATAGAAGCGTTCGCTGCCAACTCCTTTTTCAGGCTTCAGCCGGAAGGGCTTGGCGCGGTCGGCCAGGAAATCCGCGCGCGTGACTTTGCACTCGACCAAAACAGAATGGCATGCCTGCTTCCAGCCAATTGCGTCCGGCATTTCCCCGCTGACGCAGGCTTGCTCGGAGAGAACGACTCCGCACCGGTAAGCTCGCAGCCACCGCACCGCCCGTTCCACTAGTTGCGCATGAGTCATAAAATCGGTCTTCGACTTTAGTTTTCCAAAAGCACAAACCGAAAATCTTTGCCAGTTGTACGCCGTCAGGGTCTCGCAAAAAAGTAACTGCCAGGCTTCTACTTTTTCATGCCCTGACGGCTGGACGCTGAAGGCGACGCCTGCGTTGCTGCCCCAGGGCGGGCTTAACCAGAACCGGCCTGCGCAGTACGGATTCCAGCAGATATCTTTCCGCAGCGGCAGCCTGAGCGGTAGGAGTTCCATCGACATAGCCTTCGGCGGAGATAACGAGAGCTTCGTTCTTTCCCAAAGGCTCACGCTTCGTCAGAAAGCCATTCGAACGGCGCTTGGGAGGGGGTGCATTCTCGATCTTCACGCGGCGAATGTGCCCGTCATGGCTGACGTCGAGAGCGTTCGCCAAGCGAAGAATCGCAGACAATCGAATGACGTTTTTCTGTTCGTCCGGCAGAAGGTCGTCGCAGGGCTTTGTGGTTGCGCGCAGGTAAGGCGCCGCAATGGAAGCGGGCCACCGTAGCCGCGCGCTCCATGGTTCCTGACTTCCATCCAAGAGGAGTTCCGTATTTCTTGATCATTTCCTGTGAGGTCTTGTGATGACCCTTATTGCCTTTTGCCTTGCCGACATCGTGTAAGAGACCCGCTACATAGAGACTCGCGCGCAGGTCCGTATCGACGCTGTTTGACGATGATTCCGGGGAGCTTTTGCCACCGAATAAGCCGGACGCCAACAAAGAATCGAAAATTTCGAGAGATAGCTTTGCAACGCGCTCGGAGTGAGGAAAGTCGGGGTCGAGTACCTTCGCCCACAACATCAGGCGCCGTATTGCAATTTCCTGAATCTGCTTGCCTTGTGGCAGGCCCGAGCGCCATACATTCCACAGAGATTCCGGGCCCGTCGTCCTTTGCCGATATTCGCCGACTCGCTTGCTTCGCTCTTCGATGATGCGGTCGTGCCACTCCTTTCGCACCTGATCATCTCGGAAGATGCGGCACGAGAGAGCCGTTGCCCAAAGCACGTCTAGGTCGTGGACCTCACCCAACAGGTCTTGCATGTGCTTGAGGTCGTTGCTCCACATCTTGTGTTGTTCGGGAAGAAAATTTTCGACAATATAACGGAAGCGCTTAATGCCGATGCGCAGCGTGTGAAGCGAGACTTGGGATCGGTTACGCATGGCCCGGACATGCAGATCCCGCGCAGCCATCCACCGCTCCAGCGCCAGATGTTTGAACACAGTGCTTCCAGGCCGAATCCGTGTCGCTCGTAAAGGCAGGGACTTGGCCCATTGGCGCCATTGCTTGCGATCGAATTCCTCAAGTGCTGCTTGAGCCTCACGCTTTTGCTCAAGTTCGCGAGATTTCAGGATGTTGAGAAGAGATTTTGCCGGATCGTGTGGCGTATCGTCTGCGTCGGTGTTGCCCTTTGCGGAGCTGAGCTGTGATGGATCCGGGGATGTTAGACCACCGGAATCAAGGTCCCGATCCAGCGGCAGTGTTATTTTACCCGGTCTCGTAAACGCGAGGGTCTCGATCCATTCCATCATGATCTGCACATCGCGGAGGGCTCCAAGCCGCTGGAAGAGTTTCTTGCCCGCCTTCTTCATGGCCTTCCAGTCGTGATCGGGGTCCATCGCAATCATGCCGTCAGCCAGCGAACGGCATCGCCGCAATGCAACGCGCAAGTCATGCACTGGATCGGCGCTGAAGTCCGCCGCGACGTTGTCGCATTCTTCGAGAACTCGCAACATCCAGTAGCGAAGTCCGGTGGTCTTGGTTCGGGTAGTCATCGTGCATGGGTATCTTAGTGGAAGACGTCAGTGAGTATCCGCAGGTACCTTCGTAATTTTATTTTCCACAGGCCTTGCCGTTGTAATGAAATGGTTCCCACCCAATCACAGCATGGAAAATTTTATCTTCTATTGCATCGTCCAACTCAACCTCGTTTTCGGGATTGCCGGACTCGTCTGGCCCGACAAACTGATGCCGACTTTCGGCCTGCTGATGTTCCCCTGGCGCGCATCTCATCGCGCAATACGTATTCACGGCGTCGTCGCCGTGGCCGGCTACATCGCCGTACTCACCAAACTCGCTGTGATCGGTTGACTCTGATCCTCTCCGATGCCAGAGCCTCGTCTCGTTGACTTGCCCTAGCTCCGTCTCTAAGATTCGAGCGGAATGATCGGCCAAACAATTTCGCACTACCGAATCATTGAACAGATCGGTGGTGGCGGCATGGGAGTAGTGTACAAAGCCGAGGATTTGTCTTTAGGCCGATTCGTTGCGCTCAAGTTCCTGCCGGATGCGGTGGCGCAAGATCCCGCGGTATTGGAACGTTTTCGCCGGGAAGCGCGAGCCGCATCCTCACTGAACCATCCAAATATTTGCACGATTTATGAGATCGGCGAGAGCGATGCAACCCGCTTCATTGCCATGGAATATCTCGAAGGGATGACGTTGAAGCACGCGATCCCCGGGCGGGCGATGGAGATCGAAACCCTGCTGCCGTTGGCGATCGAAATTGCGGATGCGCTCGACGCCGCCCATACCGCAGGCATCGTTCACCGGGACATTAAGCCGGCCAACATTTTCGTTACGAAGCGCGGGCACGCCAAGATTCTCGACTTCGGCCTTGCCAAACTTGAGGAGAAGAACACATCGACGACCAGCCTCTTGGCGGCAAACACGCAGTCCCAGAACGACCATCTCACCAGCCCCGGATCGACTCTGGGAACCGTTGCGTATATGTCACCAGAGCAAGTTCTGGGCAAGCCTCTGGATGCTCGCACGGATCTTTTCTCATTCGGAATCGTCCTCTACGAGATGGCCACCGGAGTTTTGCCATTTACAGGGGAGACTTCGGGGGCAATTTTTGACGCCGTGTTGCACGGAAGCCCGATGGCGCCAACGCGGATAAATCCGCTGGTGCCGCCAGAACTCGAAAGGGTAATCCAGAAAGCGCTGGAAAAAGATCGCGAAGTTCGCTTCCAGCACGCTTCCGACATGAGAGCGGACTTGGCGCGCGCTCGAAGAGACGCGGCTTCGGGTTCCTCGGCCTCTGTGGCTGCCAAGCCTCCGGTCAGTAAAGGTCACAAAGCCTGGATATGGATATTGCTGGCCTTGGCACTCGTCATCGTGGCCGGAGTTCTGCTTTGGCGCTCTCAGTCAGCATCGCACCTGCCGGCGCAAACGCTCCGCCTCAGGTCCAGTGACGATTGCCGTCCTGCCGTTCCAGAATCTTGGCGGCGACAAAGAGGACGACTTCCTGCGTATGGCTCTCCCCGATGAAGTCGCCAGCACTTTGAGTTCGGTTCGTGCTCTGTCGATCCGCCCTTTCGCGACCACGCAGAAGTACTCCGCGCCGGACCTTGACGTTCAGCAGGCCGGAAAAGAGATGCATGTTGGCCGAGTCGTCATCGGCCACTATCAGAGGGTTCGCAACCAGTTTGCGCTGACGATGCAGGCCGTCGACGTGAACGACGATCGCGTGCTGTGGCAAGACACTCTGAATGTTCCGGCGGAAGACCTCGTCGCGATGCGGGAACAGGTGACCACCAAGATCAGGCAGGGACTGATTCCCGAACTCGGAGCAACGACACAGGCGGCGGACAGCGGGACTCGCCCCACAAACGAAGAAGGCTACGACCTGTACCTGCGAAGCGTGGCGCTTGCCCACGATGGGGATCAAAACCGCGAGGCGATCCGAATGCTCGAGCGATCTGTTGGGCTGGATCCCTCGTTCGCGCCTTCCTGGGCTGCACTCGGAAAGCGCTACTACTACGAAGATCAGTATGGACCTGGGGGGATTGGGGATACGTCTCGCACGGAGCCAGCCCTGCGGCGGGCGCTGATCTTAGATCCGAATCTGGAGGATGCGGAACAGCAGATCGTCACGATGGATGCCGACATCGGCAAACTGACGCAGGCATTTCTGGAAGCGAAGACGATGGTCGCGAAGCATCCGCAAAGTGGCTTTGCGCACTTCACTTTGTCGTACGTGCTTCGGTACGCGAGTCTGACGGAAGAAGCGGAACAAGAGTGCGATGCAGCGGTGCGGCTCGATCCAGGTAACTATCAATTCCGGTCTTGCTCGGCGTTGTTTATCGTGATTGGAAAGTTCGACCGCGCACGAGAATTTGCCAAGCTCGATGCGGGGTCGGAATTTTCCAACAATGTCGAGGCAAACATCCTGCTGCGCGAAGGCAAGACCAGTGAGGCTACTTGAGGTACTTCACCGCCTGCCGGACAGCCCGTTCTTTCATACGCGCGCTCTGCAGGCCTGCTATTCATCTCCGCGCCCAACTGGATCGGCGGAACTGCTGCAGCAAACAGAAAAAGAGCTGTTCACGTTCCGCGATCCCGAGCCGCGGTTCAGCCAGGCCGTACTGTTCAATGTTTGCCTCGGAAATAATTTCACGTCCCGCCTGATAAGGTCAGCGATTCACGACGGATATTGTGGGTACGACGGGCTGCGTCTGGATCCGGCGCTGGTTGGATTTCGCAAGTCACCCGAGTATCCGGCAATTTTGGCGGAGGCTAAGCAATGCCGAGATCATTTCCTCGCGGCCAAAGATCAAGTTCAACACTGACAGGATCAAATCCTCCCACGAGGGATAATCACGCAAAGAGAAAGCGAGACCGAAGTCTCGCTTTTCCGCAACCTTACACACCTCAGACCGCAAGCGAATTCAGTAAGAAAACGATTGGATATCGGTGTCGTCTGTGTTCGGGCCGTCGACGAAGCCGGTGCGCTTGCTCGGGTTGATTGCGATGTGGACCGGAATCACATTTCCCTCGCCCGAGAAGTTGAGCCCATTGACCGATTCGATGAAGGTGCCCTTCGTGTCGTATATCTGAATGCTGCTACCGCTGCTGGTGCTTGAAAACGGCTGCGCCACGAGGAAGAACTTGTTAACCGAATCGTAAACAATGTGCTGCCCGGAAAAAAGAGAATTCTCCTGCGCGCCGGGGAGTCGCACGCTGACGCCCTTCTTGGTGGCCAGCGTATAAAACTGGACCGATGCATCGAATGAGGTCGTTGTGCAAGCGATGCCGTCCTGAGGGTCGACCGCGATCCCGTTAATGACACCCAGGCCCAGTCCGGTGAACTTCGTAAACTTTCCAGTTTTTAGATCCATCATGCCCACCATGGGCGGCACAATGAACTGGGAGTTTTTCTGGTGCCCCATCACAGCTTGGTTCGTGACGTTGTTGTAGGCGATCACGGGCGATTGCTCGAAGTTAAAGTCGTTGTCAAGCACTGGGATCGCTGTGCCGAAGGTGTTGGCAGCCACATTGGAACTGAAGACTACGGGACGTTGTTTCGTGCTCGTATCCAAAGCATAGACTGCAACATTCGGACTGCCCGAAGCCCGACTCACTTCGTTGACGACATGCGCCTGGTCAATCGGCGGTGTCCACGAGCCTGTGATCTTGTTCCCGCCTACCGGGTTGAGAAGGCTGAAGGTTCTCTGAACGTTGAAAAGACTGACGACATGCTCGCGCTCGATCAGGCCCACGGAGTTCCCTACAATCCCTAAGGTTACAAAATCATCTTTCGTCTGTGTCTTCGATACGATCTTGATTATTTTTCCTGTGGAAGGATCAAAGGTCTCGACGGCAGCGATGATCGTTCCGTCTGACTGCTCGGCCGCTTCGCTCAGAATTCCTTCGCCTCCATCTGGATCGATATCGAAGCCAAAGATAATTCCCCCGAATTGCGGATGAACAATAATATTTCCCGCTCCCACTTGCGGATTCGGTTGAGCCGTGGCTGGCTTGTCAGCGACCAAAATAGACGTCGCCAATGCTAAACAGCTCACTGCAAAGCGAAACATGTGTCGCGAATCGACGCCCCAAAATTCTTGTGCTTGCTTCTTCATGAATTGTCCCTTCGAGTTGAATGCCTCTGCGAACGGCAGCGCAAAGTGTGAAGGTAGCGTATTTAGCCATAGCGGAAGCGGTGTCAGGAGTTTGTAAAAGAATCTTCACAAAATCGATTATCTAGAGGGGCGTTAAGCGATCCCGGATCAGAGGATTTACAGCAATAGGGAGTCGTACCGTTCGTTATGAAAAAGGGAAGGGGGCCTTCGGGCTGAAGCGCGAGCAGCCGTTAAGTCGAGGCAAACCAACGTTACTGAATGCTTCGCTTCGATTCTTTAGCGCAGAGGGTCGAACGCGTCTGTGTGGATCGATGCAATTGTTGAAAGGTGCGCCAAGCTTCCAGTTCGCGATTCGCGGAGTTGATGCGAGCATTTTCCTGATAACACTCCACGTGAAGCTTGATGCTCGAACTTCCGCCCTCGCCTATCGGAAGCCCGCAGGCCGCACATCTGGGAACATGATGTTCGAGATGGTTACAATTCTCGATGAAACGAGAGAGATTCTCGTTGACGCTGCCATCAATCGCGGAATCCACGAGTGCGGAGAGAAGCTCGACCGACCGGTTGGCTTCGCTGCGACCTGCCAAATCAACCAAAATGTTAATGCCGCCAATAATATTTCCCGCGCTGTCACGCAGTGGGGTCGGATAGGGTGTGAAGCGACGCCGAGATCCGTCAGGCCGCTCTGCTATTGCAACTTCACCCCTGACCGTTCGCCCTTCTCTCAGAGCAACGGCCATCGGACACTGATCGTGAGGAAGGGGTTCGCCGTCTGGTCGAAATAATTTCCAGGTAACGCACCATCGATCCGTCCCCAGTGTCGGCACACGACCGGAAAACTCTATGGCCGCGGGATTGAAGTAGGTGAGATGGCCAGTTGCGTCCGTGCAGTAAACCGCGATCGGCAGCATATCGAACACCGCACGGAAGTGACCCGGCTCGAGGTTGGAGTTGCAGCTTTCCATTGTTTTCCTCTCGAAGAACGAGGGTCGGGGGAGGAGTGCCACATCACGAGACACTGCCATTTTATCCCGGGCGTCAATCCCTCGGGCAGTGGCTCTTTGGGCAGCAGCAATGAAATTGTCACACTTCGTTCGGGAAGCCGGAATTTCTTAGACGGTGTTAGTCCTATTCATTGTCCACTGCGCGTTTTATGGGGCATAGCTACAGAATAGAAAACAGTACACGTCAGAAAATTACCGCGAAATTTGTTCTGGCTTCGTAATCTCCCGGCGTTTTTGCTTGGCCATGCGCAATCCCGCCTGCCAGACCAGTTCCACCACACAACCTTAAGGAGGGATCATGCTTAACGTCGTTAAGCTCGTGTCGAGTTGTACGTTAACGTCGCTGTTATTGGTCGGAATGACATTTGCTCAGACCGATCCTGGAGCGCAAAGCGGAAGCCGTGGCACGGTGGCGGCTTTATCGTCGGTTCTCTCGGATGACAATCCCGGAATTCTCGCACTTTTCAACGACGGACAAGGCCGCTTCCAAGAAGTCGAGTCGGTTTCAGGAGGCGTAAACAACGGATTGGGGCCACGGTTCAATTCCAACAGCTGCAGTTCATGTCACGGACAGCCTGGCGCTTGGCGGATCTGGTCTTGCGTCAAACCCGCAGGCACAGTTCATCAGCAGTGGTGTCGCTCCGAAGGACACAATGCCTTACTTCGTTACTTCCACCGGTCCCACCGTGGAAGTGCGGTTCCCGTTTTACTTCAACAAAAACGGATCAGCGAATCTAAGTTCACCGAACGGCGGAGTCGAAGCGCTGTTTACTGTGACTGGACGCTCTGATGCTGGATCCTGCTCTCTGACGCAACCGAGTTTCACCGCCGCCCAAGCGGCGAATAACATCATCTTCCGCATTCCGACTCCGGTTTTTGGCGCTGGCCTTGTGGAGAACCTGGATGAATCAACTCTCTTACTTAACTGGGCCGTCAACCTCAACAACCGTCTCGGGATTTCGGGCACGTTCAACCACAACGGGAACGACGGAACCATCAGCCGCTTCGGATGGAAGGCGCAGAACAAGTCTCTCCATGTTTTTGCGGGTGAAGCTTACAACGTCGAAATGGGGATCACGAACTTGCTTTTTCCCGCAGGATTGTCCTCTCCCGGGCGAAGATGGCGGAGGCGGCAGCGGGCTTGCCGGATTTTCCTCTAGTTGCCTGAACTCTCAGCGGGACGGGCTATCCCGAGGACATCAGTAATCCAGGCGCATCGGGGGCGGCTCTCCTTGATGACGTTTCAGCCTTTGCCAACTTCATGCGTGGTCTTGCTCCACCACCGACCGGTTCGGTTGTGCTGAACGGCACAACCGTGGCCTCAAGCTCAATTTCAAATGGCGCATCCCTCTTCAGTTCGATCGGTTGCGCGAATTGCCACAATCCAACTCCCGGCAAAACACAACCAACGCGGAGCCACTGTTCCAGCTGAAGGCGGTGACTTTTCCAACGCAACCGATTCGCCGTACAAAAGTTCCCGACCGGGGCGTCATTCTGGTGAAAGGAGCCTGGTCGAGCGCGAGCGATGCGATCACGCCCGTGCCGGAAGGCGCGTCGGTGAAGGAGCGATATCTTCAACGACGACTATTTTCGGATCCACTATCCCTTGCCGATGGGCTGGATCGAACGTTATGAGGGCCCACCTCCCTCTGACACCGGCCAGTATGTTCTGGCGCAGATTCAACCTGCCAGACCGAAATGGAAATACTCGCGGAAGCATCTTGATGACCGCGCAAGATATGTTCTTTACACCGATGCCTGCGGCAAATGTGGCCGACCACATGAGGCTGCATCAGAGACACGCTGCAGGCGGACTACAAGCTAGAGGAGCCGATTTCGCAAACCCAGATCGCCGGGCGGACATTTTCTTTTCTCTCGTATTGGTCGCCGGCTGCGCAATTGCACTGGTACGTGATGGCCACCCAAATCCGGTGTCACACCGTGGAAATTGTTGTAAGCAGCCGGGACACGAAGTTGATCGATGTCTTTGATTGCAGGCTTAGCCAAAATGTCGCTGCCCAGTCGAAGCCGGCATCATGTCCGGCACCGGTGGAGGAGACGTGCCCGTTTGTGTGAAGGGCTACGCGCGCGGAGAAAACGTGCTCGAGAAGGTCGACCCCGTTTTCTCGCAGCCCAAGTTCAACGCGGTGCCAGTGCGGATCATCATCGACAAGAAAGGGAAAGTGAAGCACGTTCATCTACTGAGCGCGTTTGAAGACCAATCGAAGGCGATTACCGATGCCTTGATGCAATGGAGGTTTCGACCCTACCTCGTCGACGGCCACCCCGTCGACGTGGAAACAGGGATTATGTTCGGACGAATTCCTCGGCCGCCCGGTTCTCAAGCGGCAGGATCGGCTGTTGAGTAGACTCACTTCGAATCGAAGTAGTGGCCCAAAAAAGAGGAAACGGGACCATCCTCCCCCGAGGCAAAGTCCCGTCTCTCAGCCGCGATAATCACGGCTACTTCAATCGCAACGATAGATCACGAATCAATCAATGCAAATGGACCGAACGTGGGGAGTGACCTGCTCCAACGTGGGATGGGATGCCACTTTATGGGGACATCCGGCGGTCAGGCAGCATCGGATTGGGCGGCACACGCGACTTCACTCATTCGCGGTCACCTAGCTTTTCAACATCTATCTCTTTCTCGCCATTTTCCCATTCGCCCGTTTTTTCGGTACACCGCGACTTAGATTGAATGCGGTGTTGACCAGACCAATGTGAGAGAAGGCCTGCGGAAAATTGCCGAGCATCCTCTTGGCTTGTGGATCGTACTCTTCGGAAAGTAGTCCCACATCGTTTCGGATACTCAGCAGTCGTTTAAATAATCTCTCCGCATCTTTGTGGCGTCCTTGAAGGTGATAGTTGTCTGCCAGCCAGAACGAACATGCAAGGAACTGGCCTTCTCCATGTGGCAGTCCGTCGACTGCTGGGTCGACGGTGTAGCGGGCGACAAGGTTGTCCTGCATCAATCCTTTCTCGATGGCTTTCACAGTGCCAATCATGCGCGGATCATCGGCGGGCAGAAATCCGACGAGGGGGATCATCAGCAAGCTGGCGTCTAGATGGTGCGATCCGTAGTACTGGACAAAGGAGTTCAGGTCGGGGTTGAAGCCCTCGCGGCAGACTTGATCGTGGATCTCATCCCGAAGTCCAGCCCAGTGGTTTGCGACTCCGTCCGCGAACCAGCCTCGCTCGATCGAACGAACCGCGCGATCCATGGCAACCCACGCCATTACTTTTGAATGGGTGAAATGCCGTCGCGGACCGCGCATTTCCCAGATACCTTCGTCAGGTTCCTTCCACGCCGTCTCGAGGAATCCGAGAATCGCTTGTCCGATGCTTTGCCCGTTCCGGCGAGGGTTGGGCTCGATCCCTGCTTCGCGTCCCAAGTAGAGAGTGTTAATGACTTCTCCGAAAATATCGAGCTGGAACTGTTTGTAGGCAGCGTTGCCCGTGCGGACCGGAGCCGAGTTTTCGTATCCCGGAAGCCATGGCAGCTCAAGCTCTGTCAGTCTGCGCTCACCCCGGAGACCGTAAACAATGTTGACCTCGGACGGAACTCCCGCCACTGCTCGCAACAGCCATTCGCGCCATGCGCGTGCTTCTTCGATATATCCCGCGTTGAGAAGGGATTGCAGAGTGAGAGTGGCATCTCGAACCCAGCAGAAGCGATAGTCCCAGTTGCGAACCCCGCCGATGCACTCGGGTAACGAAGTCGTAGGCGACGCGACGATTCCACCTGCGGGCGAGAAGGTCAGGGCTTTGAGCGTGATCAGAGAGCGTTGCACGGCGTCGTGCCACTTGCTCCTGTAGGAACAGCGGCTGGACCACTCTCGCCACCAATCTTCCGTGGCTTGGACTTTCTTTTCGATGTTGCTCAGCGTGGGCCGTTTCTTGTGGGATGGGTACCATGTCAACCCGAATGGGACGCGCTGGGCCTTCTTTACGGTGAACTCGGCAACAGTTTTGAGATTTTCTCCGCGGAGCGGTACGTCCGTTCTCAGGCTGAGCATATCGGGGCCCGCGATCGCCGTTATGCCACGGTTCACGCCGCGAACCCAGGGAACTACAGAGCCGTAGTCGAAGCGAATTACCAGCTCGAGCTTCATCGGAACTTCTCCGCGCTTGCCGACCACAATGCGGATGAGTTCTGGCGCATCATCGGACGGCGGTGTCATGCAGTCGATGAGGAGCACAGAGCCGCTTCTGGTCTTAAATTCGGTTTCCAGAACAAGCGTGCCGGGGCGATATCGGCGGGTAATCTTGCGGACAGGTTCAGCGGGAGATATGGACCAGTGCCCGTGCTCGGAATTACCCAACAAAGCCGCAAAACAAGCGGGCGAGTCGAAGTGGGGCACGCAGAGCCAATCGATGGAACCTTGTTTGGAGATCAATGCAGCGGTGTGACAGTCGCCGATCATTGCGTAGTCTTCAATGGGCAAAGACAGAAATCACCTCGTCGGGATAAAACGATCTATAGTTCTCGTGCTTCCTTAAGATGCCGCTCTGGCCGATAGTGCTTTCCCCAAAGAAGCAGTCAGCGACAACGTCCCAGCTGAGAATCCTGCGCAGCAGGTATTTACTTTGCCCAGAAAATATAGTTGAGAACCTACAGGGACGCGTCGCGCCCGACTGCTGTCTCGCGCGAGGCACTCGTTTGATGTTCGTAGAGCGAGTTATCAGATCTTCTCTCTGGCTTTTACAATTCCTTGACACTGCCACGGAAATCGACAAGTACGATTCTGCTCCTCGGGCTCGAAGCAACGTTATCGAGAAGCATTCTGAGTCCTTCGCAGTCAGGGTCAACGTCCGAGGATGCTCATAGCGTTGCGGCCCGTGGTCACAGAAGTTTCCTTTCCAATTCGATCCGAGCCTGAAGGAGGCTGTACTATGTCCGCACGATTCTTCGGCAAGGCCGCCGCGCTACTCACGCTGGCGATCGCATCTGCAACTGCATTTGCGCAATACAGGGAAGTAAATCTCGTTTCGACTTCCTCGAGAACCACACCTCACAACGATCCCAACCTGGTCAATGGATGGGGAATCGCATTCTTTCCCGGGGGGCCGTATTGGGTTTCTGACAACGTTACAGGAAAGTCCACGTTGTACGACCAATTCGGCAACCTGATCCCGCTGGTGGTGACGATCCCCCCGGCTCCCAGTCAACCGTTTGGCCCAGTTGGAACCCCGACCGGAATCATCGCGAACCCTACCGCCGGTTTCGTTGTCACAGAGAACGGAGTCTCCGGTGCAGCCGCGTTCGTGTTTGCAACAGAAGATGGAACGATTAGCGGATGGGCACCGACAGTGGATGGGACCAACGCCATCATCGCGGTCGACAACTCAGCTTCCCTCGCCCTTTACACTGGGTTGGCGTACGCCCAGACGGGCTCGCACGTGCTGCTTTACGCGGCGGACGCGGTCAACAATCGAATCGATGTCTATAACACCAACTTCAAATGGATCAAGTCTTTTGGGGATCCGGCACCTCCTGCCGGGCTGTCGGTGTACGGCGTGCAGAATATTAACAACCAAATTTATGTCACGTATGCCAGCCCCGTTCCGTTCTCCGGAGGGGCCATCGACGTGTTCGGCCTGACGGGAAACTTCATCAAACGGCTATCGACTAACGGACCAGGTGGGCCACTCGAGGGAGCCTGGGGCATGGCAATGTCCCCTGCGAACTTCGGCCCATTCAGCAATGCATTGCTTGTAGGCAATGTCGACAACGGACACATCAATGCTTTCGATCCAAACAGCGGGGCTTTTCTTGGAAGTTTGAAAAACACCGCCGGTCAGGATTTTCATATCGGCGGCCTATGGGGACTCGCATTTGGAGCGGGAGATCCAGTCAGCGGATCGAAGAATAACTTGTTCTTCGCCGCAGGGCCGGCCGGATATACGCAAGGACTTTTTGGGAAGATCCTTCCGCCGGTTGACTGAAATGAATTGAAATATCTTGAGCCCGCAACCTTCTTAGGTTGCGGGCCTTTTGTTTTAAGCTCAGTCGATCGAGGGAAAAGGACATACTCTGCAGACTCATTTAAGTCGTTCCGCCTTGCCGCGAGCCCCACATCGTAAACAGCGAACGCCCTTCAGGTATCGAAAGAAGCGCGGCTGTCCGCGGCCGGTCCAGTACCGGCTTTCGTAGTCGTCGATGCCGGGCCCCGCATGCAGGAAGCTGAAGAAGACGTGATGCGTTGGACGAATCACGATTCCCGCGTGCCCATGCCATACCACGAGATCTCCCGGCTGCGGTTGAGAAACTTTCTGAAATCCCTCAACCCCTTCGTAAAGATCGTCTGAACTCGCATAGGCATATGGGAAGCCAGCACGTTCATAAATCGCATGTACCAGATGAGAGCAGTCGCGTTCTGCAAACCGCGGCGTCTTGGAATCGAGCGCCGACGCTATGACGGCCAATCGCTCGTCCGTACTCAAAGTGCTGCCTTGCTTTCGCGTACTGCGCATTCGACCTCCGCTTGTGCCGTCTTCGAGGATACGGAATTCGAGGCAAATCCTGGACGCGAGTCGTCCTGGGCGCGAGCGGCGCAAGGGACCACCGCGCACAGCAAGATCGTCATGGTGATCCCGCCCAGGCTCTGCATCACCCTATTCTGATGCGAATTTTCCATGTTGCGGAGATTACGATTGTGCAACGACCGGCTTGCGGCGCATGCTCTATAAGCCCCGCTCGGCGCAGTGCGCAATTTCATCCGCCTTCGAAGGCAAATCGTAGTGAATGAACTTTAGTTGCTCTGCGCGCTCGGTTGCTGAGTTTGGGCATCCCGCTTTCGATCGTTCTGCGGGCCTTCAACTTTTGAGTCTGTGGCGGCCGGAGTTTGCGATGAACAAATCATTTTCTTGCTGCGGCGATCACGGATTTGTCCTGAGTTCATCTTGGCGGGCGCAACCTTTGAGGCTGTAGTTTCGGGTAAGAGGGGAGCATCAGTCGGATTGTCTGCGAATGTGAATATATTGAAAAAGCACACCGTCAGTACAACTAGGGTTATTCGTTTTTTCATCGGAACCTCTGGAATGAACGCGGAAGTAGCGCGCTACGCCTTTCTGACTCTTCGGTGTTTGCCCGCGCTCTGTTGGTAATAACCTTGGGTGATCCGTTTTATTCCAAAACCGTCTGTGTCGAGGCACGATTCGAGAAAATCTGGAAAGGCTTGCAAGTCTCTCCTTTAAAGCTACCGCTGGGGTGAGCACTGTGCGAGTTCTTCGACTCAATAGACCATCGAGTTAATCTGAGAACTACAACGTACTAGACCTCACACTTTCGTCTCCAAGATCGTGGTACCAGCCGAGAGTATCTTTTGAGCCGCTAAAAGTGCGGCTATAGTTGCAATTCCTTTCATCTTGACGCGTTTCAAATTCTTGCCGTACAGTCCGGAAGGTTATGCAGCGGCTGTCCATTCACGTCGAGTGTTGGAGCTTCAACGACCTGGGCAGAGTGTTCAAGGCGAGTTCCTCCCTTCGAAGCGTCATCCTTTCCCTCGCGGTGTTACCTGCGCTCTCTCTTACAGGTTGCGGAGGCGGAGGATCAAACGGCAACACCAGTGGCGGCGGAGGAGGCGGTAAGACAACGCCGCCGCCTCCAGCGAGCTACTCGATCGGCGGCACGACCTCAGGCTTATCCGGGACAGGGCTTGTTTTGCAGGATAACGGTGGCGACAGCCTTGCTGTTTCCGCGAACGGAATCTTTACGTTCACGACGCCGATTACCAACGGCGGCGCTTATAACGTTTCGGTTCTGACGCAACCAGCGAACCCATCGCAATCGTGCGTGGTGACGAATGGCCAGGGAACGGCAACTGCGACTGTCACCAGTGTGCTGGTTACTTGCACGACCAACGCGGTTCCGACTTATTCGATCGGTGGAACGGTCTCAGGGCTCTCCGGTAGCGGGTTGGTTTTGGAGGATAATTCCTCTGATGATCTGCCGGTCACGGCTAACGGCGTGTTTACGTTTGCTACCAAGATTTCTGCGGGCGGCACTTACATCGTCACCGTCAAGACCCAACCATCAAACCCAATTCAAACCTGCTCGGTCACAAACAATACGGGGGCTGCCAGCGCTAATGTGAGCAATGTTGCCATCACGTGCAGCACGACTACGTTCACCATCGGAGGAACGCTCTCTGGCTTAACCAACGGTTCGGTCGTACTGCAGGACAACAACACCGACAACCTGTCACTCTCTGTCGAACGGGAAGTTCACATTTCTTACGCAGATTGCATCGGGTGCAACTTACAACGTCAAGGTTCTGACGCAGCCATCGAAACAATTCTGCTCCATATCGAATGGCACCGGAACGGTCAGCGCTGCTGTGACGAATATTTCGGTCGCTTGCGCTCCTACGAGCGGTACAGCAATTACTCAATCCTTCTTCGGAGCAGATTTTCTTCTGACTGGCTTGATTTGGCCGGGAACCGACGGACTGGGTCGCATTGCAACTCTTGGAGGCCTGCGCCTCTGGGACGATGAAGTGAAGTGGGGGCAGATCAACACGGCTCCCGGTGTCTACGAGTGGTCGCAACTCGACAGTTGGATCAGCATGGCGCAGTCGCAAAACCTCGACGTGCTCTATACATTCGGCGACACTCCTCAGTTTGATGGAACGATTCCGAATCCTCCGACACATTGCGTCATTCCTTCGGACTATGGCTGCTCTCCGCCAAACGACGTGAATCCAGATGGGACCGGAACAGACGCTTATTTTTCCGCGTTCGTGACCGCGTTAGTAACTCGTTACAAAGGGGAGATCTCGTTTTACGAACTCTGGAATGAGCCAGACTGCACCTGTTACTTCGCAGGGACGCAAGCTCAAATGGTGCGCATGAACAAAGACGCCGCGGCGATCATCCGTTCGATCGATCCGGACGCGAAGCTGCTTAGTCCCTCCGGCCACGTCTGGTCGATGAACACATGGTTTGACCCATACATTCAGGCGGGAGGCGCGGCCACGTTTGACATCGTCAACATGCACATGCGGGGCAACGGTCCACTGAATCTGACACCGGAAGCTTTCCTCAGCACCTATGCCAACATAGAGGCCGATCTGGTGACCAACAAGCTGAACAATTTACCGCTCTGGGATAGCGAGCATGGCATCAGGGGCACCGATGGTCTTACCGACCCCGATGAGTTGGCCGGGTACCTCGTTCGTGAAGTTGCGGTTCGCGCCGGCATCGGCATTCCACGTCAGTATGTCTATGCATGGGACGACAATCCTCCCCTCGGTGAACAAGACAACTTGTCAGGCACCGCTTGGGATACCGTCGCCGGATGGCTCATTGGGCACACCATCAGTCCTTGCGTGGCAAGCGGCACCGTTTACTCCTGCAATGTCGACAATGGACAGATCGTGTGGGATACCGCTCAATCCTGCAGCAGCGGTGTCTGCACGACCTCCAATTACACCTATCCGCCGTCCTACACGAAACAGACAGACCTGACCGGCGCAAAGACCGCACTGACCGCCAGCACGGTGCCAATCGGTTACAAGCCAATCTTTCTGACCGCCCAGTAATTTCTGAACCGTCCAAGTTTCAATTCTCCTCGCCGCCGGCGTCATTGCGCGTTTTTTACCCCATCATTTGGACGTGCAACTTGATACTATCGTTCCGCCAAAATGGAGGAAGCATTCGCATGATCACTCGCCGCAACTTCATCATTGCCAGCGGAGTCACCGCTCTCGCCTCAACCCGCGTCTTCGGCGCTAACGACACCCTTCGTATCGGAGTGATCGGAGCTGGTCATCGCATGAAAGGTCTGCTCGATGCCGCGGATAAAGCCGGAAGCTATCAGATCGTTGCTGTCAGCGACGTCTACGGGCCCAGCCGCGACGAATTCAAAGAGCGCTCGAACGGTCTGGCAACGACCCACTTGGATTATCGCGAAGTGCTTGAGAAGGATATTGACGCAGTCATCATCGCCTCTCCCGATCATTGGCACGTCCGCATGGCGGTCGACGCTCTCGCAGCGGGCAAAGACGTTTATCTCGAAAAGCCTGTGACCCACACGATCGAAGAAGGCGCCACGCTCACGAAGGCGGTTCGTTCGAGCAAGCAGATCTTACAGTGCGGCATGCAGCAGCGCAGCTGGACGCATTTTCGCGATGCTGTAGACATGATCCAAGCCGGCAGTCTTGGCCGTGTCGTACAAGTTCGCACTTACTGGTGGCAGAACTACCACAGAAATGGACCGCTGAAGCCTCTCGATCAGCAGGCTCTGGACTGGAAGCAATGGCTCGGATCTGCTCCAGACCAGCCCTTCAGTGACGAAAAGTTTTCCCACTGGCGCTGGTTCTGGAACTTTGGCGGCGGCGCCATGACGGATCTCTTCACCCACTGGATCGACGTGGTGCACTGGGCAATGAAAGCCGACACGCCTCGCCAGGCACATATGCTCGGCGACAAATATATTTTCGACCAATGGGATTGTCCCGACACGATTCAGGCGGCTTTTCGCTATCCGGGATTCGACGTGGTTTACGAAGGAATGATGAATTCGTCGATTGACGACGGCGGCCTCGAATTTCGAGGTACGGATGCAACCTTGAAAATCGATCGGAATGGATTCGCCATTTATCGGGAGCATGTTGAGGAGAAACAAAATCCTATTCTCACTTCGCGCAGCTTCCGTGATGGAACCATTACTCACATGGAGAACTTCTTCGAATGCGTCAAGGCGCGGAAAGAGCCGGCGGCGCCGGTTGAGACGGGCGTGGCGGCGGCGCGCGCCGGACATATTGGCAACCTCGCTCATCAGCACGGCGGGCAGTATTCCTGGCCGCCAAAGGGATAACCCGGTGAAGAGCACGCAATGCCGACGGCGCGTTTAATCCGCACGCATGTCGGTTGCGATTCGCGGTCTCTCGAAGGGGAAACAGGATTCTGAGTTCCCAAAACATGTCGAAAAACGAGCGCGCCGAACTCCTGGAAGGAGACCTCGACAACATCGTGTTGATGGCTTTGCGAAAGGAGCCGCAGAGGCGCTATGGCTCCGTCGAGCAAATGTCGACTGACATCCAGCGGTACCTGGCAGATCTGCCTGTCAGCGCCAGCGCCGACACCCTCAGGTATCGGGCCTCCAAGTTCGTGCGGAGGCACAGGGCTGCAGTCGTGGCCGGTGTGGCAATCGCCTTCGTTCTATTTGCTGGAATGGGCGCAACCCTCTACGAAGCACACATCGCGCGGATGCAGGAAATCAGGGCAGAGAAGCGATTCAACGAGCTGCGAAAAATCGCCAACTCTCTGATGTTTGAAATTTACGACTCCGTTCACGACTTGCCGGGATCGACGTCTGCCCGAAAACTTCTCGTAGATCGTGCCCTGCAATATCTGGATAGCTTGTCGACCGAGAGCGGAAATGATCCTTCGCTGCTGCGTGAACTCGCTTTTGCGTATGAACGAGTGGGGGACGTCCAAGGGTATTTTTTCTCTGGGAACCTTGGGGATACGGCCGGCGCGATGAGGAGCTATCAAAGGGCGTTGGCGATCCGGGAGGTTCTGGCCAGGAACAATCCGAAAGACCGTGCCACGCAAGCGGACCTGGCGAAAAGCTACTACAAGCTGGCAGATGTCCTTTATACGACTGGCGACCAAGCCGCTGCACTGCAGAAGACCCGCCAGGTGGTAGCGATCCGGCAAGCGCTTGCGGTGTCGGACCCAACTTCCGACACCGCACAGCGCGAACTTGCTTCTGCCAACGTTAGTCTTGGGGACGCGCTGATCGAGGTTTCCGACTGGGCAGGGGCAAGGCAAGCTTACGAAAGCGCCCATTCGGCATTCGAGAAATTATCGTCTGCGCACCCGGATGTTGCCGAATACCACCGCATGATCGCCGTTGTCCTCGGCAAAATTGGCTTCCTTCATGAACGGACTGGCGAACTCAAACTCGCCAGTGAAGACTACCAGCAAGCGCTCTTCATACTCCGAGAGTTGCTTTCCAATAACCCCACCAACACCCGACTGCTGCGAAACCTAGCCGTGACCTACTTAGACATCGGAGATGTTGCGCTAGCGCTGGGCGATCCCAAAGGGATTACGGACCTAACGGAGGCTGCAAAGGTTTCGGAATCGATCTCTGCACAAGACCCTTCGAACCGCCGGATCGACCGCGACATTTCCTTGATCTACGCACATCTTGGAGACGCCGAGAAGAAGAACGGAAAGCTGAAGTTAGCTCTGGAATATTACTCAAAAGGCTTGGCGGCGGCGAAAAGAAGGGCTGCTTCCGATCCGCAAAATGTCGATGCAGCTGAGGCCTTGGCAAATCGTTACCAAAATCTCGGCATCTACTATGCCTCGATGGCGGGCAGTCCCGAAATCGCGGCTTATAAGCGTCGGGAGCTGTGGCAAGACGCCCGCTCGAGCTATCAGAAAAGCTTGGGCTACTGGCTCGACCCGGGTCGGAAAACTCCGCTCTCCAAGGAGAATGCGAGAACCGTCGAAGACTTGCAGCGCAGGTTGCATGAGTCAGAGGCAGCGCTGAAGACGAACGTGAGCCAAAATTGAAGTGCGTTAACGAACACCTCTGACAGGCTAGCGCCGGGCGACGTCGTCGTGTCCGGGTGTCATTTCTGGACTGGGACTCGACTGCTTGTCCAACGTGGCGAGAGCGCTCGCAGCTTTTGAATTTCCGTGGTTCGCTGCCTCTCGGAACCATTTCCGCGCTTCATCCTGATTGAGCGGAATGCCATCCCCGTTGAGATAGCGGAGCGCGAGATTGTATTCCGCTGCAGGATTGCCGTCCGCAGCCGCGATGGCGATCCAATGTGCGGCTTGCTCACAGCTCTGCGGAACTTGGCTTCCAACTTCGTATGCCATTCCTAACGTCAGAGCGGCGGCCGTATCTCCATATTTCGCCTGGCGGCGCAGGTTTTGCATTTCAAACCGGCTCAGGTCCTCCACGGCAGACTCGGAATCGAAATCTGTGACTCGCAAGTGGCTCGACTCGATCGCCGAGAGTTCATACCCAGTATCGACGCGGGTTTGGGCCTCGACGACCTGTGGAGTGGAGTTCTCCACTGCGAACCGCAAGCTTTGAAAGGCTGCTTTGACGGAGGGCATTCCTGCCCTGTGCCTTAGGATTTGTGACACGAGAAGTCCGACAATCACCAATAACACAGCGATCCGGGCATACAGGACAGCGGTGCGTCGCGCCTCTGCGGGGATGATTACCCTAACTTGCCGGTTGATCTGAATTTTTTCGCGCAGTTGGACCAATCGCAGCCTTTGTCGATGGATCAGGTCTGATGGAGAGACCTGTCGGCGGACCGTGGGCCTTAGGCGCTTCAACTGCCTGCTTCGGAATCGCATCGCGCGAGGGTTCGTTGCGACGACTTTTTGCCACCGCCAGCGCAACTTCAAATCCTGTTTTCTGCAGCGGAAGCGCGCTTCCCGAAGGTTGCGCAAACATCGCTGCATGCATCGGGGGAAATACAACACCGTGCGTCCGCTTCTTTCGAACACTTGGAATGGGTGATAGCTGCCGCTTCCGACCTTTGCGAGCACGGGAGAGATCGTCGCCGTGCAAGCCTCATCGACGGCCGCTGCTGCTTCCAATACTTCACCGAGGGAGGCTCGCGAAACGAAAACGGAAGGTTGTTCGGTGGGGAGGCCCCCCGGGGACTGCACCTGGGGAAGTTCGCTGACTCTACGGTCGCGTTCGAGCTGCAGAACCCACGCCGCCTCCAGGAGCTTCTGGAAGGAGTCGGCATCAAGCATCGGCCGTTGACTCATAGACGATTCGTGGCACCCGGCGAGGCCAGCTTCCCGGCGAGGTAGTATACCTCAACGAGAGGGCCATCCTTTACTTGATAATTTCCCCGGAATCTCAAGCAATCACTAGAGTTCGAAGACTCCATGGCCGGAGAAAAAATACCCTATCGGCTCGATCGGTACGCGCCAAGATGAACCCCAACTAACCACCGTAAGAGTTCGACGGCGGCAAGATTCGCGGACAGGTCTTATTCGCGCGTGCGAGCCCTATATTCAGCCCGCAGTGATCTGCTTGGTCTAACGCTGAAAGGCAGCGAAGGTTTCGATTTTTGCACAAATTTGCCGAAATGCCAGTGCTTGAGAAGGTTACTCCGCCGGATTGTCGCCAACCCTGCCAGACGCCGCCGCCGCCGCGAGAATGGACACTCGTGGAGAGTCTTTACGAGACTACGGAATGCAGGTCGCCTGAAGCGGAATGACCGGCCCCCCGCTGAGCTGCGACATCAGGTGTAGATAGCTGGTCAAGATGTGAAGGCATAGCAGTTCAGTCTTGATCAAAATTTTGGGCGGAACCCCGAGTTGAACCGAGTTCAACTCGACGAGTCCCTGCACGTGGTCATACAACGGCGGGAGAGGAAGCTTGGGCACTAAATCGAGTCGACCGGCGATCCGATTCGTGTTTGGAACAACCTGGTTGTAGGTGGCCGCAAATTGTGGTCCTCCGGTTCGTCGGGCTGGCGTAGGTGTAGACCGTCGGCTTCTTGAACGCCGTATTAACGGCGATATCGAGCGCCGCCAATGTGGCAAGGGCTCCTCCAAGGCTGTGGCCGCAAATCGTCACAGAAGTGACCGGTTTCGGGAACGCCATGGTGGGTAGTGCTTTGATCAAAGTGGGCGATCCGGCGGTCGATGCCAGTCGTCATCGACAAATACATCGCCGTGAAGCCGTCTTCGGTGTGTCCGGACCCAGCTAAAAAGGGGCACGGCACCATCAAGAAGTCGGCGTCGTGAATCCATTCCTGAATGCCTTCAGTGCCCCGGATCGCGATGACAACGTCGCCACCGCCCGCCGCCTGGAGTACCAGGCCGATGGAGACGCGGTTTTGCCCGCGAGATCGGATTCATGTCGGTGCTGAGATCGTTGGCAAATATCGAGGTTACGACCTGATAGTCCACCTCGCCGACAGAGACTGTCTGTCCGGCGGCATTGGTCGTGTTCTGAGGTGAGATCGCGTAGGCGGCGTTGACCAACTGCGCATAAAGGATGGCTTGATTCAGGTCCACGCAGGTGCTCCTTGCGGTGAAGAATCTAGTGGTTGTTTCGTGGCCCTACTTTCCCCCGAAAACCTCTTTCAGCAATGCGGTCGTTTGGGCGGCGGGATTCTTGCGAATCTTTTGCTCCTCCTGACCGAGTTCGTAAAAGAGACCGTCCAAAGTTTTCCCCACAACGTATTTATCGAGGTCAAATTCATTCGCGATTGCGCTACCGCCCGGCGCAGATTTGATGACCCGGTCATACTGTTGGACTACGCCGACGTGCTCCATCGAGGTGTGAACGATCGGAGAAAACGCGGTGGTGAGATCCGCGGAACTTGTGCGCTTGAAATATTCAGTCGCTGCCGTGTCTTTGCCGGTAAGAATCTGGCGCGCATCATCGAACGACATCTTCCGCAACGCGGCGAGGAAGATTTGCTTCGCCTGAGGCGTTGCTTGTTCGGCGGCGCGGTTCATCCCAGTTTCGAGGGCATCGACTTTGTCGCCCATTCCAAGCAAGCGCATGCCGCGTCCGATGGTTTCGAGCTTGGGAGGCAGTGCGATCCGGATCGCTTCATTCTTCAGAAATCCGTCGGGACGCCCTGTGAGCGCGACCGCCTTGCTGGTGCTGACTTGCAGAGCTTGCTTTAGACCGGAGACGATTTTGCTGTCGCTCAAGGAGGAAGTGTCGCGATGTTCGAGGGAACGCATCGGCCTTCTTGAGAATGTCGTCGAGTTGAGCTGCAGCCGATGTGCAACACGAAACTGCGAGAGCAATTGCCAGCAGGGAAGAGCGCATGAGGTAACCTCGCGGCTGAGTGACGGACGATTCTAGCAAGACTGCTGGATGTTCATCGTTCGATTGAATGGGAAGGGCCGACGAGGCCTCGGATTCTGTCAAGCCCGATTGCTGGTTCAGTCGCTCGCTAGTCTGCCTTCTTCAGTTCGACTACCATGACATCGATTGGAGCCGATCCGGTGTTTACATCGGAATGAAGTTTGAGGCCCTCGGATGTCGGAAGCCAGTAGGCCTTTCCGGTTTCCCAGTTGTGGGACTCGGAGGCGCCGTTCTCATACATCACATTCATGTTCCCTCCGGTAAGCGCGACTATCACTCGCGGATGCTTATGGGTGTGCATCGGCACTGGCGCATTGGGAGGAATCATGGTCCGCCATACAGACACTTCATCGTTTTCAAATTGCGGAGTGCGCTGGGCCCCCACAGGTGCGCTCGGTGCCTGCTGGGTTGTCAGCATTTTCAGGGGCGTGAGAAAGAAAGCGATGGCGAGTAGATAGCGCAGCGCGGAGATGTTCATGGCGCGGGATGATAGCACGGCTCGCATGCGGCCTCAGCGCAACAAACTTGCCGGGAACCTTCATGCGCCAATCATGCGCGGAACCGGCGCGCGAGGGGAAGGGCATGTTAAATTAGGTATCGGCGTTTGTTCACGGACATCCGCAGTGAGGGCGCGTAGCTCAGCTGGCAGAGCAATGCCCTTTTAAGGCATGGGTCGATGGTTCGAGTCCATCCGCGCTCACCAATATTCCTGTAGTTCGCGCACCTATCCGTCTGGGCGTGCATTGTTTCCGGCACCGGAAATTGATTTACTCCCGCCGCTAGTTGTCGATTCGTTGCACCACTGAGAGAATCTTCCACTGCCCGTCGACCTTCGAAAGCGTAAAGTAGTCGACCCAGTTCGGCGTCACCAACTTTGCGGATGCGATGTTTCCCGCAACGTCCAGCACGGTGACTTGCTCCGTCCGCTCGGCTTGGGGCATCCGAATACCTCCACCGCTGCGTACATCCTTCACCAACTGAGCGCCGGTCTGTTCGCGCACTGGGATATCGCCGTGAATCTTCTGCTTTAGATAGTGGGGTGGAGCGTTTGCTCCATCCGATGAGCATCACCCGTGTAATACGCCTGGATGTAGTTTGTGACGGTGGTCGCGTACTGCCGTCGCATCCTCATTGGTAGCCTGAGCGAAAGTTGGAAGATTGAACAACAAAAACAGTGCGAAGGCAATGGCGAGCACAGGCGTTTCATCGTGGTTTCTCTCCGTGGGCGGCGGAACATCAGACGATTGCAGTGTATGCCGCGTGCTCAGAGCGTTGAAGGACACGAAAGTTCAATAGGCGGGGCGAAAATAAGAGTCGAAGCAACCCCGCTCCGGTGCGCCTACGCGGTTCCAGCCTCCCGACCTACGGTGCGCCTGGTAGGCCCCTTTTCGTGACGAGATACACCGCGAAGCTGCCGAGCCAATGGCCGCCTTCGTAGTGCTCTCCGGTCACTGCCGCCAAGCCGGCACGTCGATGTTCGTCAGCCGTCGACTGGATTACTTGAATGCGGTTGTCATTTTTCGGTAAGCCGGCCGCGATGCCTTCGAGCATCCAGGCGCGGCTCAGGTTGAGTCCATCCAGGTGTGCCAACTTTGGGTCGCTGCGATCTGGCGACACTACGGGTTTCAGCCAACTTAGACAGAAATCTGGGGCAAAAAATCGTGCAGCCAGCGAGCAAACTCGTTCGCTGGGCAGAACGCGCCGCATCAGGTCAGCCTCGCCGAGACAGGGAGAGAGAAAATCCTCTCCTGACGGTTCGTATGCAAGCGGACAATTCTTGTCTGTCGAGATAAAACTGTCGCGCTTTCGCCTCCAACAGCTCGGCGAACGCTGTATCGCCATTCGTGATCCGAGCGTAATCCAACATCAGGCCCAAACTAAAAGCAGTTTGCGAATGCTCACCGATCCTGACCGGATGAGAGAGTTTGGGCAGCCAATCTTTCAACCGCTCCAGAGCGGCCTGTTCCAGAGGCTGAAGGTTCGCGGCCATTTCGTGGGCTGAGGGTCGTTCCACTCGCGAAGTTCCGCAGCCAGTTGCAGCAGCCAAGCTAAGTCCGTAGGGTCGCTCGAAGCTGGACCGCCCATCCGCCCGCAGATATGCTGCCTCTTGAATGATGTTTTGGGCCGTCAGACTTTGCCGAAGCGCCTCTCGCGCCGATGGAACGAATGGACGCCGTGGGAAATCTCCGAATCAATCGCACCAGCAGCCAATGTCCATGCACGGATGAATGCCAGTCGTAACATCCGTAAAATGCCGGCGTCAGTTTTCGAGGCGGCGCGACATCCGCGTCGCTGTTCAAGCTATGACTCAGCTTGTTTGGATATTCCTTGTGGACGCATCCCAGCGCGAGATTCGCGAACCGCTCGGCTGCGTGCGCGTCGAAAGTGGTCGAATTGTCGTTAGTCTGCGCGGTCATTTTTCCGAAATTGATGAACAACAAAAATGCGAGGAATAGATATCTCATTCACCGGATACTTTAGACGAATATCGGCTCGACGAAAATGTAAAACGGTGCAGGACGGACCAGCCCGAAGGATAGCGCGTACCATTGCCTATGACTCAAATGCCGCTATCTCTAGCTGCCAGCATCAAGATCGATCCTCCATTCTTGATCTCTTCCTCCGCGAGGACGAAACCGAAGAGGAAGAAGATGAAGACGAGGATGAGGACGAAGAGCAAGATGGCGATGCCGACGACGAAGAAGAAGAGGACGGCTACTCTGAGTGAATGATCACGGCTCTTCGATACCAGGGCAAGTAGGACGACCATGGCAAAAGGTGAAAAGAAAGTCGACGCGACCCAAGGCGTCCCGGACACTCTGAAAGGCTGGCAACAAATATCCGCCTTTCTCGGGGAGCCTACATCCGTCGTTCAGAGATGGGCGACGGAGGGGATGCCGCTTCGACGGGAAGGGCGTTTCGTCAGCACAACCTCCGCGGAATTGAATGCCTGGATAGGCAAGGAATCGGGTAAGCCGGTACATGTCGCCACCGAAAATACGGACTTAGCCGCCGAACTCAAGCGAGGACTGTCGTTCGTTCGGCAGGAGCATCAGTCGGAACAGTCCAAAACCAGACCCACCACAAAGAAGGAAAAACGCGCTTGAAAAAACCAACCTTGCGAGTGACGAAGTGGCTTGGGGACATCCCGGTCGAAGCACATTGCACCGCTTGTCCGACCGCGTCATTCAAAGCAGACAATTCCAGTCATCGGCCGAATCGCGAAGCCTATCAAAAGTCTCTTCAGCAGAAGTTCGACGAACATCTCAAAATCGCCCATTCTCCGACTCCCGGCGAACGAGCGCTTTGAACTTCTTCACCACTGGGCCCGAATTGCCTGCTAAATCAGGGCATCCGCCTGGCACTGATCGAATGCAGAACGAGCTTGCGCGAAATTGTATGCGCCCATAAGATAGCTGCGCTGCGATAGATCCCACTGAATGATCGGCCAGACCATATCTCATTACCGCATTCTGGAGAAACTTGGCGGCGGCGGTATGGGTGTTGTTTATAAGGCTGAAGACACGAAGCTAAAGCGCTTCGTGGCGCTGAAATTCCTTCCTGACGATGTGGCGAAAGATCCACAGGCGTTGACCCGTTTTCAACGCGAGGCACAAGCCGCGTCTTCACTGAACCATCCGAATATCTGCACGATTTACGAGATCGATGAACACGGCGGAAACGCGTTCATCGCGATGGAATACCTCGAAGGCGCAGACCCTGAAGCACCGCATCGGCGGGCGCGCGATGGACGTTGAGACGCTGCTGGCGCTCAGCATTGAGATCGCGGACGCGCTCGATGCCGCTCACAGTCGCGGGATTATTCACCGTGACATCAAGCCGGCGAATATTTTCGTTACGAAACGCGGGCAGGCGAAATTTCTGGATTTCGGGCTGGCCAAGCTTGCGTCAGAACACCGAACACACGCTGACGACGCCGGAAGGAGCGATGACGAGTCCGGGTCGACGATGGGAACGGTCGCGTACATGTCGCCGGAGCAAGTCCGGGCGGAGGAGTTGGATCCGCGCACGGACCTGTTTGCCTTCGGCACTGTGATGTACGAGATGGCGACGGGGCAGATGGCGTTTTCTGGAAGCAGCAATGGCGTGATCTTCGAGGCGATCCTGAATCGCGCGCCAGTTCCCGTGGAGAGTCT
>CAVYUY010000004.1:0-266475 GCA_963771765.1 uncultured Acidobacteriota bacterium | reverse complement strand
TTGAGAACCCGGTCACGGTGGACTACTTCACCAGCAGTGATTCGCTTCACTACTTGTCACCTCCTTTCGTTCTGAGCTGAAGCGGAGGCCCCGTTACCGCTTGGACGACTCAGGACTCTGCCAGGGATTTTTGGCGGATGGCTCCGGTAGAAGAAACTTCCTGAGGCGCCCATTTCAGGATCAGCTAACATAGGGTCTTTCGACTGCGCACGCCGCTCGCTTTGCTCACGACAACTTCGCTCAGGGTGATAGCGGTGACTGAACATGGGGCGCCGCGCGCTGCGCGGGCTTGGACGGCCGAGGCGGCCGTCACCACATGGTTCTGCTAGCAATTCCCATGATGTACTGACGCCTTGGCGTCTTGCCGCCCCCGGCATTTCGCGCTAACATCTCGACCTGTCCGCTGGAGGGTGCGTTATGTCCAAACGGGCCCTGCGAGTTGCGATCTTTTCCTTTTCGTTAGCCTGCCTTCTTTCTCGCAAGACTCTCGTCAGGTGGCACCTCTGCCTTTCGATCCGCTCGAGCTGGCGACTGGTCCCACGGCCGTTCCCGAAACTCCCGAGAAGCGCGCCATTCTTCTGGACCTGCTCGAACGAGCTCGCCAAAACAACGCGATGCACGCGCCCGGAACCGGCCCATTCAACCTCAAGGCCTCATTCAATTCCGTGGGGCGCAATTCCCGCGACCAGGGTTACGGCGAGGTGGAAGAAACATGGCTCAACGGACAGACTTGGCGCTGGTCGGCACGCTTGGGAGACTACTCACAACTCAGGATTTTCTACGAGGGCGCAGCCTACGATGACAAACCTCACGGCCATATCCCCCTCCGGATCCAGATGGTGCGAATGCGGTTTTCTGGCCGGTTGTCGGAAACTTCGCATCATCCCTGATTCGAATTGCGACCGCGAAGTGGGAGGGTGCGGACCTGGCATGCATTCTGCTTTCTCGCGGCGGCAATGATCCGACAGCGACTACGGGGCGCCGCTGGGAAGAAAGCGAGTACTGCATCGATCCGAAGTCCGGCCTGCTTCGCATGCACTCGGAGGCGCCGGGTATTTACTCCATCTATGACTACAGCGGCGGCGCTCAATTCCACGGACGCGTCCTGCCTCGCCAAATCACGATCGTCGAGGGTGGGGCCACCGTCCTCCAGATCCACGTCGAAGGCATCCAGGAGCCGAGCAACGATCCCGAGCAGTTCGTGCCCACGAAGAAAATGATGTCGCACGGTCCCGGAGCCATCATGGTTGGACCGTTTCGCTTTCCGGAATCCACCCGGGCCCCCGCCGGATACAACGGGATGATCCAGCCGGTCATCGTGCACGTGATTCTCGATCAGAAGGGCAAGGTCCTCGACGCCGAGGTCGTCCAGACGTCCGATCCAGCCTTGGCGGCCACTGCCCTCGGAGTCGTATGGCGTTCTTCGTACCTTCCAGCTCAAGAACAAGGGAGGCGATTGCAACGGGAGGCGTTCATTAACGTGAGGTTCATCGGCCAATAGTGCGACGTTACGAAGGTACTAGCACTGATAGGCGCGGAACTAAACCAAGAACGCTAAATTAACCATAGTAAAATCAGTGAGATAGCATGATTGTTGAGAATCTTCTCACTTGCGAACCAGCCTGAGAAACATCCTGTAGCCCGATTTTCCTATTGACTCCGGAGTCATCGCGCTCATAATCGCCATGGGGATTCGCGTCCGTTCGGCCGTGAGTTGCCGATGTCTGGCAAGTTCTCACGCGTGCACGTATCCCGGTTCTCCAGCCGAATTCGCGAACTCACTACTACATCCAACATCGTTCCAAGGAGCGGTCCATGAGAAGTACCTGCACCAGAAAACTCACCCTTGCGCTCGCGGGGCTATTGCCCGGAGTGCTGATGGTGTCGTTAGCAACACCAGTCGTCGCGGAACCCGCAGCGGGAAGTGTTCCCGAGCGAAACGCGATTGCGAAATATGATGCTACCCGTGAAATCACCATCAACGGCACCGTGCAACAGGTGATCACCAAGCATGTCGCCGGCAGCCCGGCGGGCATGCACCTGATGGTCAGCGGAGCTCAGGGCTTAGTCGACGCGCACGTCGGACCGTATATGTCCAAGAGCGCCAAGGAAGCCCTGCATATGGGCCTCCCGGTGCAGATTGTTGGAGCGATGGAAACGCTGCGTGGCAAGCAGTATCTGATCGTCAGACAGCTGGGCTACGGGGGCCAGACGCTGACCATTCGGAACAAATATGGCTTTTACCTCACACCGGCTCAATCCTCTGGTTCGACAAGTTCCAAAAAGGGTGTAAAGACTGTGCACCTCGGAGGTGGCCTGTGAGCTATCGTCAAACTTTCTTTGCGTCGATCACCGTCTTGATGACCGCAGCGCTCGTTGCCTGCGGGGGCGGCAGTTCCAGCACGGGCGGCGGCGGCGGTGGCGGCACGAATCCGATCACTGTCACTCTCTCCGGTGCACCTGCAACGCTGGCAGCAAATACGACGGCGCCCATCACCGCAACAGTAGCAAACGACTCGGCCAACGGCGGAGTGAGTTGGAGTTGCGCTCCAAGCGGAGCGTGCGGAACATTCAGCGCTCCCAATACCGCGAGCGGCACGGCCGTGACCTACACTGCCCCTGCGGCACCGACCTCTGTAACGATCACAGCCACTTCCGTGACGGATCGCACCAAAACCGGCACGGCGACGGTCACCATTACGGCTCCTCCCATCGCCTTGGCAGATGGAAATTATGTCTTCTCGCTTGGTGGTATGGACGTCGCGGGCGGACCGCAAGCCTATTTCGTGACGGGCGTCTTTACCGTTGCTGGCGGCTTGATTACCGGCGGCGAACAAGATTTCGTCGATAACACCACGGCCACTCTGCATGACTCGCTGAGTCCAGCCAGCACCTTCACAACAACCGCGGACGGGAATCTTCAGCTCGTTCTGACCACATGCCTCGCTTTGGATTGCACTCAAGTGGATCCAGTCGTCGGTGGGGGCACCGGACTCGAAACCATCAACGGCACATTGGTTTCGGCTACAAGAGCACGGATCGTTGAATTCGACGCTTCGGCTACTTCCAGCGGAACCTTGGAACTGCAGGACACCACCGCAGCCGCCGCGGCTCCGACCGGACCTTACGCCTTCGCTGTTCAAGGAATCGCCGGAGGCCAGCTCTCTATCGCAGGCATCCTCAACGTTTCCGGTGCAACGTTGTCGACAACCGGCACCATTTTCGATCTGAATGCGGGCGGGAACACGTTCGCTGCACAAACAATCACCACTGGTTCCGTTGCTTCCCCGGATGCCACGGGCCGCGTGACGTTCTCACTGACGCCGTCGAACTCCGGTTCAATCGGTGCCATGAACTTCGTGGGATACATCGTCGATGCATTTCACATCCGACTCGTCGAGGGTGCCGATCAACTTGGCGGTACGACCGGCGGTGTTGCTCTCGCTCAGAACACGGCCAACTTGTCGGTTTCCGATAATAGCTATGTGGTGGGAATGTCCGGTTTCCATACCTTCTTGCCATTCCAGGCAGCCGGACTCCTGACTACTACTTCGGGCGGAACCGTTACCGGAACTATCACCTATAACGATTTGCTGAATGCGCAGAGTCCGGCAGTTGCGATTTCTGCAGGGACCTACGTAGCCGACGCGACGAATCTCGGTCGGGTCACTCTCACTGGAGTGACCGACGGCGTCTTCACCTTCAACATCCAGCTGTACATCGACGGGAACGGCAACGCCCTGGCGATGACCCTGGATACGGCTCAGGACGTTCTGGAGGGCGTGGGATACCAGCAAACCGCTGGCGCTGCGTTCACCGGGACTTACGTCATGGATGCGACCGGCTTCGACAACAGCACGAACGAGTTCGAACTGGACGCGGTTGGTCCGGTCACGGCAGACGGAACCAGCAGCTTCTCCGGCTTTGCGGACCTGAACTGGCTCAGCTCGACAACGGCTGCAGTCCCAACTCCTAACCTGACAGTGGCGGGCGCCTTCACCGCTCCTTCTGGTGGGGTCTCGACCGGCACGGGAAACACCATCACCGGCCTGGATGTTTCGCTCGGCACGGGGCAAGCGGATTCGTTCGACTACTACGTCGTTGACTCGAACAACGTAATCGCGATCGAAAACGATTCAAACCAACTGACGCTGGGCTATTTCGAGCTCACTCAATAACCAGGCAAGACCGCTCTACCAGTGGCGCACTCCGGTGCGCCACTTTTTTTGCTCCCTACCGCGCGCATCCGAAGCAACACCTCTCATCTACCGGAATGACAGTATGTCGCGCCGTCCTCGGCGTAGCATCTACATTAAAGGAAAGCTCGGGTCGAATAAGGGCACTCCGAAGAGTTTGCCGCTCGGGCGGCAGACTCGGACGCGGCTGCGTCCAGAAAGGTTTTGGGGCTCATGAACAAGCAATTCTCAAGCGGCAGTCAGGCAGCAGAGGGTCTGACAACAACTCTGGCGATTAGCGCGATCGGGTGCGCCATCGCATTTGTTGGAATGCTGTTTCTCATCACGGTGCTCGCGCCGGCAGCCAATGCGCAGGATCAGGACGATCCCCCTGGACGGGTGGCTCGTCTGGGATACATCCAAGGTTCCGTCTCGTTTCAACCGGCTGGCGAGTCCGAATGGGTTGAGGCGGTTCCAAACCGTCCTTTAACCACCGGGGACAAAATCTGGGCGGACCGCGATTCGCGGGCCGAAGTACAGCTCGGATCGGCGATGATCAATCTCGCACCGAACACCGGGTTCTCTTTTCTCAACCTCGACGACCGCACGATCCAGATTGAACTCACGTCAGGAACGGTGAACATCCGCGTGTGGAACCTGGAACGCGATAACGTCTTTGAAGTCGATACCGCCAATCAGGCGTTCTCTGTGCTTCAGCCTGGCCGTTATCGCGTTGATGCCTCCGAAGACGGCAACTCCACGGTCGTCACCATCCGCGACGGAGAAGGCGAGTCTACCGGCAACGGCCAAAGTTATACGCTGCACGCCGGTCAGCGCACGACATTCACCGGAACGAACGCGTTGAACGCGGAAGTCGAACAGATCGGCGGCTCCGACCAGTTCGATAGCTGGGCCGACAGCCGTGAGCGCCGCTACGACGATTCGCCGTCGGCGCGCTATTGCTCACGCCGTGTTGTGGGCTTCGAAGATCTCGACGAGAACGGCGACTGGCAATCGACGCCGCAATACGGCTACGCCTGGTTTCCCCGGGTCGAAGCTGGCTGGGCACCGTACCACACCGGACATTGGGCCTGGATCGATCCGTGGGGATGGACTTGGGTCGACGAAGCCCGCTGGGGATACGCACCCTTTCACTATGGCCGCTGGGCATCCATGGGCGGACGCTGGGGATGGATTCCAGGACCTATCCAGGAACGCCCTGTATATGCTCCAGCCCTCGTTGCCTTCGTCGGTGGATCATTTGCCGTGGGCAGCACCGTGGCGTGGTTCCCGCTCGGACCGCGTGAAGTCTACGTCCCGTCGTACCGCGTGAGCCCGGCCTATGTGAACCGGGTGAACGTAACGAACACGACGGTCAACGTCACGCAGGTGACGAACGTCTACAACACGACCATCGTCAACAACAACACAACGATCAATAACGTCACCTATGTGAATCGAAACGTGCGAGGCGGAGTCACCGCAATGCCGCAGCGCGCGTTCGCCAGCGCCCAGCCTGTAGGAAGAACGGCCGTCGCTGTAAATCAGCAAGAGCTGGCACGGGCGACCGTGGTCTCGCGAGCAGCGGTTCCTCCCGTGCACGAAGCCGTTCTCGGAGCAAATGCCGGGACGGTGGGTCGTGCGGCGGCGCCTCCGAAGGCGGTTGCGACCAGAACCGTAATAGCGAAAGCTACCCCGCCTCCACCAGCAGCATCGTTTGCAGCAAGGCAACAAGTGCTGGCGCAGCATCCGGGACAGGCCATCAATCGCGCGCAGATGCAGCAGATGCGTCCGGCCAGCGCCCCGGCGCAGATGGTTCGGCAAGCGCCTCCGGCCAAGCCCGCCACCGCGACTCCTGCCGTCGGGCGGCCCGGAAACCAGCCAGCGTCGAATCAACCCGGCGCGAATCAGCCAAGTCCGAATCAACCTGGATCGAATCGGCCCACACCAAACCAACCGGGCAATCAACCTGGAAACCCGGGAGCGATTGGGCGTCCCGCTGGAAACCCGGCGGCGAACCAGCCGTCCGCGCAACCGGCGCCCACGAACCAGCCCGGCATCGAACAACCGGCCGTTCGTGCCGCCGGGTCGGAATGATCGTCCTCCGTCCGCGCAACCCGGCGCGCAGCCACAACCCAATCAGCCGACCTCGCCGCCAGCCAAACCGGCCGTCAGCCGAATCAACCATCGCCCAATCGGCCCGAGCCGAATCAACCGGCTCCGAATAATCGTCCGGACGATGAATCCGGCATCGCCCAATGCACCGCCGTCACAGAAACGACAGGCCGCCTTCTGCGCAACCGAATAACCGTCCGCTAATCAGCCGCTCCGAATAAGGTGCAGCCGAACACGATATGCCAAATAATTCGCCCAACAATCCGCCGTCGCGGAACGATCGTCCGCCATCGGCACAGCCGGATAACCGTCCGGACACGAATCAGCCGCGTCCGAATCAGCCGCGTGTGAATCAGCCAACGCCGACAGATCGGACGGCTCCACAACCCGATAATCGTCCACAGCCAAATCGAAGTGAGCCTCCGGCGCGCAACAATTTTCCGTCAACCGCGCAGCCGAATACTCGCCCAACACAATCAACCTCGGGTTGATCAGCCCGCAGGAAATCAGCCGAGGCAGGATCAACCCCGGCCGGATCAGCCTCGCAACGACCGGCCACAGGCTTCTCAGCCGCAGCAACGAACGCAACCTGCCCCGGACGCGCGAGCACCGCAGCAGCAACAGCGTCCGCAGCCCAAGCAAACGCCTGAAGAAAAGAAGCAGCAGGATGAACAAAACAAGCGGAATGAGAGACCGCAATAGGCGGTGTGATGGATCAGGGCGCCCAGAATTTGGGCGCCTTTTTTATTTGGGCGCAGCACGCAGGACTCGCCGAAGGCAAAAGCAGATTCCTCCCTTCGGTCGGAATGACAAAGTTGATCTATCGGAATGACAAAGCTTATGGTCGGAGCCCGTTAGTTGCGCCGCGGTTACAGCGACTCAGACTTGTTCGCCCTAACCGGAACCGTTGTCATTCCGAGGAGCGAGAGCGACGAGGAACCTGCTGTCCGTTTGCAGCGGCTGTGGCGTCGGGGACGAGCAGATTCCTCCCTTCGGTCGGAATGACAAAGTCTGGTGGAGGCTTGTCACTTACTGATCCACCTCAACACTTGTCATTCCGACGCGGCGCAGCCGCCGAGGAATCTGCTTTCGCTGGCAGAGTCTCAGCGCTGTCCGACCAACGCGGGCGCGGGATACTCTGGCAATTTGTCCTTGTTCACATTTGCGCGCTTGACCTCGAGCTCGTCGAACAAGACGGCGGGTGCGGCCACGCTGCGGGGAACGTTAAGGATGCTGCTGTCCACGTATGCCTGATCGCCCGCGGCAATCACTCCGGTTCGAAGCGATCGAGTATCGAGGTCCCCGAAAGCCGCGCCGCGCACCAGTTCCTGGTGACCGTCTTTCGTCCAGACTTTGTACATCAGGCGCGGCGTTAAATTCGGCCCGAAGGTTTCTACGTAATAGCAGTAGGGCAAATCCCGCTGCCGGCAAAGGTCGAGCAGTTTTTTCTTCAGGTCGTCGTTGGAAACTGGCTGCGACGTCGTGACAATCAGATTGCTGTTCTGCGGTCCGGGACTGCCCGCCGGAATTTGTGCGCGCCCGTGTCCGTTCGATGTAGGAAAGTCTCGAATCGGCTCGACGTCCAACCAGATAGTTGACGAGAGTTCCCTTCTCGATGACCGGCACCTTCTGCGCGGGGACGCCCTCGTCATCGATTTCATAGTGACCCAAAAGCGTCTCGCCCGCGTACGTCGAGAGAGTCGGATCCGAAACAACGGACAGAAAATCGGGCAGCACGCGGCTTTTGTAGCTCGCGATGAACGCCCCGGTGGTGCGCGCGTTTTTCCCCAACTCCGGCTTGTGTCCGAGAATGTTCTCGCCAACCAGTCGTAGAGAAGATAGTCGAAGCGGCATCGGCCGAAAACAATACCGGGCCCCGATATTCCTCTTCGGCGACCGGCGCTTCGCGAAGTTCCTTCAGCGATTTCGCGAGTCCTTGCGCCGTCGCCACAAACTCGGCCGCCGACGGCAACTGCTTCAAGTTCGTCACAGCGTGGCCATTGCTTCGGTACAGGCTCATGCCATCAGCAGCCTGCGCGCTCGCTGCGGTATTCAGCTCATAGAAGCGCTGGCCGCTCCGTACGACCGTGCCCTCAGAATTTACGAAATAGCGGTTGACCGCATAAAACTTCAAGTTCGAATCGAATGATTCCAGTGCGGGATCGTCTTTGTAGACCGCGGACGCATCCTGCAGCATTTTCTTCCACGGCTCAGCTTCGAACTCCAGCGAAACCACCGGGCCGATCGATTGCACCGGGGTGGCGCGAGCGAAATCATCCACCGGTTGATCGATGGTGAGTTGCTTCAGTTGCGCCTGCTTGGCTGCTAGCGCTTCAGCCGCAGCTTTGTATGCCCGATCGGTCGCAGTCCACAGCTGGTGCCGGAACGCAAGCATGTCGTCGTCGACGGGCATGAAGTCGAGGGTGCCTTCCCCGCGGCCGATGTAGCTGTCCTGCTTGTAGTCGCCGACCCGGACGACGACGCGCAGAAACCGAAAGCGCGTGCGAAGATCGCCACGCAGCGCGCCGAATGAAGCATCTGCGACATATTCGTCCACATCGAAGACGCGGTACTCGATGTAGTATGGCGCCGCCACTTGCTCCATTTTCAGCTGTGCCTTTGAACGGTCCAGCTCGGTATGCATTGCGGCGAGGATGACGTCATCCTTCGCATCGCTTTTCTTCTGGGCGACGGCCGCGGGAAACAGAAATGAAACAACGATGAGCGAGAACAGAACTTGCCGGAGGTGATGCGCCGTCGGGCTCATTGTTTCCCTCCCGCGGCTTTCTCCGAGCCGACATCGTCGGATGGCGCCGGCAAGATCGGTGGCCTGTTTAGCGAGTGCGCGCGCTTCTGCACTTCGATTTCGGAGAACAACATGGCTGGAGCGATGGCCGCCACCGGCACCTGTCCCGATTCCGCGCCGCACACGCCATTGAAGAGGTCGGGTTTGTCTCCGGTAACCAGAATTCGATTCAGCGCGGCAAGCGGAGTTCCCACGATGTCAATCCCGCGCACTAACTCGTCGGGCCGCCCATCCGGATAAACCCGCCACACCAGCACCGGCAGCACCTGGAACGACTGCGGAGTCGAACGCTGAGTCAGCGTGAATCCGCCTTGAATGTCCTCGAAATAAAGTCCGTAGGGCTTCCCCTGTTTCTTCACTTCATCGATCAGCTTCTGCCGCATCTCGGAATCTTTCACCGTCCGCGACGAAGTGACGATCAAATTTCCCTGTCGGCCTGTCGCCATCAAGCCGGGTTGAGAGCGGCCGTGCCCGTTGGAGTTCGCAAAGTTCTTGATCGGCATTCTCGCCATCAGGAAATTCTTGAGGATCCCGTTCTTGATAATGTCGACTCGCGTTGCCGGCATGCCTTCGTCGTCGTATTCGTACCAGCCTCCAAGGTCTAATCCGTTGAGCGACCGCTGCGTTGGATCGTCAACCACGCTGAGAAAATCGGGAAGCACCGGCTCGCCGACTTTCTTGGTAAAGGTTTGCCCTTCCTGTTCGCCGCGCTGACGATGCCCTTCAAGCCTGTGGCCCAGCACCTCATGAAAGAAAACGGCTGCGGCGCGGCCCGAGAGCAGCGCAGGGCCGGCAAAGGGCTCGGCCAGCGGAGCGTCGCGCAAGGCTTTCAGGTCCGTCGCCATCTTCTCGACGCGCGCGCTGATTTCTGCTTCCGGCGGAAGATGCTTCAGGCTTTCTGCCTGAAATGTCTCGACCCGTATGAGTTCCATGCCATCGGTGGCGCGGGTTTCGGCCTCAATGGCAACGCGGATGTAGCCGTTCGGCACGACCAGATGATTGCCTTCGGTCGACACGAAATGGAACCGCGTACTCTGAGCGCTGATTGCCGCCATCGACGAATAAATGTAGGGATACTTGCGGAAGTGTGCCGAATACTGGCGGGCGAGTTTTTCGAGAGCTGGCTGGTCGGGAGTCGCGCCAACGGTTTTGTAATCCAGGTGGCTCGACGGCTTTTCTTCCGAAAAATCTGGTGATGTATCTTCTTCCTCCGCGTTGACCTTGGTGTTGGTCTTCACGTTCAGATACGCCTTCGAGGCTTTCCTGTACTCCTCATAAGTCAGCCGCCAAAGCTCGTGCGCGATGGCGTTTCGGTCGTCCTCAAGAGGCAGCGAGCCGGAGGAACGAGCGGATGCGCGATTCTGCGCGTGCGAATTGTCGAGCGCCGCCGAGCCGATCCGCATCGTCACATCCCCAGTGCGCCTCCGCGATCGAATCGAACTCACAAGTTGTCCTTGGCTTCCCACGACAACCGCGATGCCCTGGTCGTATACGGAGTAGCTCAAGTAGTAAGGAGCGGGATCGAGTTTGCCGAGGCTGGTTTGCGCGCGCTGCATTTCATCCTGCATTGTCGCAAGCAACGCATCAGCTTTTTCGTTTGGATCGGTCGCGGCCGTGGATTGAAGGCCGAAAACAAGCGAGGCGAGCAGGCATCCGACGAAGCGATGCCAGGACTGAATCTTCATGAGGAGGCGGAGTCTCCTGATCGCGAAAGGAACACGCAAGCGTAGCAGATCATCTATTGCGCTTGCGGGTTCCAGGCGTCGTGGTACCAGAGTCACCGAGTGCCCTTCTACCCACTGCTACAATTCCCTGTTTCGCTGGCTGGTGTCCGACGCGAACGTCCAGCCGAACTTCAAGGCCTTCAATCACGTACTGTCTAGTGGGCCTGGAAGCGGTCTCGGTTCTTACGGCCCAAGTCTCAGTGCAGGACGCAGTACCTCCGGGGAGTGAACGTGGAAGACGTCCAGGTCGTTGCGATGCTGGTCCGGCGTTGTATCGCTGGCGATGCCGCCGCCTGGGAGGAAATCGTGCAGACCTACAACCGGAGAATCTACAACATCTGCTATCGCTTCGCCGGATCCTCCGACGACGCCCAGGACCTGACGCAGGACGTTTTCATCAAGATGTACCGCACTCTTTCCAGTTACGACCCCGGCAAGGGCGCCTTCGTGACATGGGTTACCACCATCACCCGCAACCTGCTGGTGGACCATTTCCGGAAGTCGAAACAGGACCGCATGACCGATTCCATGGACACGACTTCCAGCGACCACGAGGACTCTCAACCCCTCAGTGAGCAAATTCCTGACCAATCGGCCCCGCCGGATGCCCATGTCCGCAGCCGGGAGGTCAGTGAGACCGTCCACGCCGCCTTGGGAAAGCTGTCCCCTGAGCTTCGAGAAGCAGTGATTCTAAGGGACTTACAAGATATGGACTATCGAGAGATCGCAGCCGTTTTAAAGGTTCCGGAGGGTACCGTGAAATCCCGAATAAATAGGGGCCGTGCGGAACTTGCAAGGCTCCTTCAACGTACCTATAGGCAGGTGATGTGATGCCAGACCACACCAGTAACGGGATGCAGTGCAGCGAGTTCGAACTCCTGCTGACGGACGCGATCGATGGCGTCCTGACAGGGGCGAGGCTCGACCGTTTCCAGGCTCACGCACGCGGTTGTGAAGCGTGTGGGCCGCTGCTCGCTGAAGCTGAGGCGGGCCGCAATTGGCTAAAGGATCTCACGGAGGTGGAGCCTCCAGCCAACCTGGTCAACAATATCCTGGCATCCACGACGGGCGTTGACACCCAACGCCTGAGGACAGCGGTACCCGTTCGCCAGCCACACGTTTCATGGTGGGAGCGAGTACAGGCTTCGTTCCTCGAGCCGTTCTGGTCCGTTGTACGGCAACCGCGATTCGCCATGTCGTTCGGCATGGCATTCTTCGCGTTGTCGGTGGGCCTGACCGTCGCTGGCGTGAAACCCAGCGACATTCGTTCACTCGACCTTCGTCCGACCGCGATCCGGCACACGTACTACAACACGCAGGCTCGCGTCGTCCGCTATTACGACAATGTGAAAGTCGTATATCAGTTGCAGTCGATGTTGCACGAATTGCGGCGGAACGCCCCGGCCGAACCTGGACCGGCTAAAACTAAACAACGCAAGAACGACACAACACAACAGCCCGAGCAGAAGCAGGAGCGCAATTACAGCCAGATTGAAAATCAACTCATTCTGGCCAGCGTCCCGCTGGGTCCATCTCTTCGCAATCTGCCTGTAGTGTCGGTGACCACTGACAGGAGGTTCGTATGAACTGCGCCAATCACAGCGACATAGCTGCGGTGGCGTTCTGCCGCACTTGCGGCAAGCCACTTTGTAACCAATGCACCCGCGACGTCCGCGGCGTCATTTACTGCGAATCTTGCCTTGCGGCGCGCATGGAAGGCTCCGCTCCAGCAGCCCCCTACGTTCCGCCACAGACTGGATATCAACAATTCATGGATCAGGGCCTTGGACTGAAAGTCGCGCCCGGACCGGCCACTGGGCCGAATCCCGCCGTAGCCGGAATCCTTGCCGGATTCTTTCCGATCGGCGTGGGCGCGGTCTACGCAGGTCAGTATGCCAAGGGACTGTCGCACCTCGTGATCATGGTGCTGCTGATTCTCGGACTCGGGTCCGATCTGCCTTGGTACGTCATCACCATGCTGGCGATCGCGACGGGGTTCTTTTACATCTACCAGATCATCGACGCGATCCGCACCGCCAAAGCAGTCCAGATGGGCGAGCCTGCTCCCGATCCGTTCGGCCTGGCCGCGACATTTGGTGCCGGCGAGAAATTCGAAGGAACCAAAGTTCCGTCCGGTGCAGCCATTCTCATCGGCCTGGGCGTGCTGTTCCTCTTGCACACCGCCGGACTGTTCGAGTTTGGGCTCGATCGTTTCTGGCCGCTGATCCTGATCTTCCTCGGCGTTTGGCTGTTCGCCAAGCAATGGGGACTGATCAGCACCAGCCGAGCCTTCTGCCAGTGCCAGCACTGCCGAAGCCGCAGGCTTGTAGGTCCGGCGATGTTGGTCACCCTGGGTGTTCTGTTCCTGCTCGATAGCGCCTCGCACATCGGGTTTGGCAGAACCTGGCCCGCGATCCTGTTGGTGATCGGCGTCGTGAAGTTGATGCAGAGTAACGCGTCGATGGCAGGTCACGTAGGACCGCTGCCGCCGGGAGCGTCTGGCTTTCCGCCGCCCCCGATGCCGCCGACTCCCGGAGTGCCAAGCGTTCCGCAGAATCCGGCTCCGAGTACCGAGCAATCGTCTTCGGGCGAGGTGAAAAATGTCTAGCCCTGTAATGACTCCGCCACCCATCGCTCCTATGCCGCCGCGGCGTCACCGGTCGTTTGCCGGGCCGTTCGTTCTGATTGTCCTCGGCATCGTCTTCCTGCTCGGGACCATGCGAGTTCTTTCGGTGGGCCGGTTGGCTCACCTGTTCGCGAACTACTGGCCGGTGCTGCTCATCATTTGGGGCATCATCAAGCTGGTCGAGCACATGCAAGCCCAGCGCGAAGGCACGCGCTCATCGGGAATCGGCGGCGGCGGCATCGTGCTCATCGTGATGATCGTGGTATTCGGCCTGATCGCCACGCAACTCGAACGCGTGAATTGGTCGGGATTGAAAGATAATTTCAATTTCGACGACGACGATTTCTCCCACATCTTCGGCGGAGACACTTTTAGTTACAACGACCATCTCGAACAGGACTTTCCCGCTGGAGCAAGCGTCAAAGTCATCGACACGCGGGGCGCGGTCAGCGTTCACGCGGCGGACGACAACAAGATCACGATCGCCGTCCGCAAGCGCATTGGCGCGGACAATCAGAACGACGCCAACAAGTACAACGACGAAACCAAGCCGACCATCACCACCATTGGCGGCCTGGTCACAATCGATGCAAAGGCTGAAGCTGCGGGTGATCATCCGGTCGAGGTCGATCTCGACATTTCAATTCCTCGGAAAGCCCCAGTCATCGGTTACTTCGCGACGGGGCGACGTGAATGTCAGCGGCCGCGACGGCGATGTCGACGTTTCCGCACAGCACGCCGATACTTCGATCGAAGACGTGAACGGCAACGTCAAGGTCAGCCAGGAAAAGGGCTCCGCGAAGGTCGAGCAGGTGAGCGGCGACGTCCACATTGAAGGGCGCCTGAACGAAGTTCAGGTGGCCGACGTGAAAGGCTCGCTGCAACTCGACGGCGAATTTCAGGAGAGCATTAAGCTCGAGCGAATTGCGAAGACTGTTACCTTCAAATCCTCGCGAACGGATATGGAGTTCTCTCGAATCACGGGCTCGCTCGATCTCGACTCCGACGACCTTCACGCCGATGAGATTACCGGTCCTGTTCACCTGACGACGCGCTCGAAAAATATTCGCCTGGAGAACGTCTCCGGCGATGTGAGGTTGCAGGATGACAATGGGGCAATTGAACTGGGGATGCGGTCGGTTGGCAACGTTCAGATCGACAATCGCAATGGAGACGTACAGCTAAGCCTTCCCGACAAAGCAGGATTTCGCCTTGACGCCCGTGCCCGGGACGGTGAGATTCAGTCGGATTTCTCGGAGCTAAAGGTCAGCAACGACGACCACGAGTCCAAGGCCAACGGCAGCGTAGGAAATGGTTCGGCGCATATCGTGATCAACAACGAACACGATGGCATCGAAATCCGCAAGGCCAGCGCCACGCCGCCGAAACCGCCCGAGCCTCCGAGTCCGGGCAAGAGCAGGAAATCCCTCACGCCGCCGAAAACCGACGTCGAGCCGACGGAAAACTAAGAGGGTACAAGGTTCAGAAGGCCCAAGTTCCAACTTAGTCTGGTTGGATACTTGGGCCTTCGAAACTTCGAACTCTTATAACCCTGCCAACAGCCGGGATTCACTGCTCGTTCCCTCTCACGAAAGCTTTTCTTGCACCAACCTCTCCACCTGGGCCAGCACCTCATCCTCCGTCATGGAAGTTGAGTTGATCACCACGGCGTCGCTGGCGGCGACGAGCGGGGATGCAGCCCGCGTCCGGTCCCGCTGATCTCGTTCCCGAAGCTCAGCAGCCACGCTTTCTGCCATCTCCCCTTTGATTTTCTGCTGCGCCATTCGCCTCTGCTCGCGCACTACCGGATCTGCATCGAGAAAAATCTTCAGGTCCGCATCAGGAAAAACCTTCGTTCCGATGTCGCGGCCTTCCATCACCACGCCGCCGCCCGCACCCATCTCGCGTTGATGCGCAACCATCCACTCTCTGACCTTCGGATGCACGGACACGCGCGAAGCCGCTTCAGTGACATCGCGCTCGCGAATGCGCGACGAAACATCCTTGCCGTCGAGCAGCGTGCGGTTTCCTCCAATGGTCGGTTCCAGCCGGATATGCGCCGCCTCAGCCATCTTCACCAGCACGGCTTCGTCCTCGAACGAAGCGTCTTTCATGATGGCTTTGAGCGCCAGGGCGCGATACATAGCGCCACTCTCGAGGTTGACGTATCCCAGTTTTCTCGCCAGGCGTGACGCGATCGTGCTCTTGCCCGCGCCTGCGGGCCCATCAATGGCGATAATCAGTTTTCGCTGCGGAGTCGTATTCATCGCGGAACTAGAGATTGTACACACTCGCCGATTTCAGATCGCGTGTGTTGTCTCGCCGGGGACGGTGTCCGAATTCCCGCCCCGCGGCCTCCCAACACGCAATGGAGGGCTGGCCGCTTGTACACATTAAGCCTAAGCCTTGTGACAGAGAAACACGGCCCTTTTGATATCTGTCCCAATCCCACCATCAGGACAACAATGACCAACCAACAGCACGACGCTCGTCAATTCGCCGCGGGGCCGGCATAGCCTCTACGCCACCCAGTCGAAGGAGCAGCAAATGTCCCGTCTTCACACCAAGGAAGATCCCTGCCCAAAAACCACTCGAAAATCTCCAATCTCCAGACGCGTCACACCCGTGCTTGTTGCGGCCCTGTTCTGCATTCCCACCGCCATGAAACTCGGCGAGTCACAGTCTGCGGCGCGCGATCCTGGCGTGCGCGGAGGAGTTGCCGGCGCGGGTATGCCGATTGCAGGTCTGACCTCGAACCAACAAGCGTTCTTTACCGCTGGCCTGATGGATTTCAACGAGATCGAGTCCGTCAAAGGAACCGTGTCCGGCACCGGAGTTGGACTCGGCCCGGGCTTCAACGCAGAAAGCTGCGCTCAGTGCCATGCCGCTCCAGCCGTTGGCGGAAGCAGTCCCGCGGTTAACCCACAGGTCACGCTCGCCATCGATCAGGGAGCTGCAAATCAGATTCCTTCGTTCATTACGACGAATGGTCCGGTGCGCGAAGCCCGTTTTCCGATGACCTCCGACCTTAGGCATCCGGATGGGGGTGTGCATGATCTCTTCACCATTGCGGGCAGGAGCGACGCTGTCGGATGCAACGCCAAACAGCCCAACTTCCAGCAAGCACTTGATCAGAACAACGTCATCTTCCGCGTCCCTACGCCCGTATATGGAGGCGGACTGATCGAGACGATTCCCGAAACGGCCATCCTGGCTCAGGTTAATTCTCAGAGCGACCAGAAGCACCGCATGGGAATTTATGGACGGCCTAACACGCAGCACGGCAACACGATCGCCGGCAGTGTCAACACCAGCGGCAACGACGGCACGATAACGCGATTTGGATGGAAGGCACAGAACAAGTCGCTCGAAATTTTTGCGGGCGAAGCCTACAACGTCGAAATGGGCGTCACCAACGAACTCTTTCCGAACGAGCGCGATCAAACTCCCGGTTGCTCGTACAACGGTCTCCCGGAAGACGGCACTCGTTTCGATTTAACCGGCACCGAGATGTCGAGCGACATCGTGCACTTTGCGATGTTCATGAAATTTCTCGATCAGCCGAAACCCGGACCATCAAGCCCTTCCACACAGCATGGATCTCTTGTGTTTCAGCAGATCGGATGCGCGCTTTGCCACACGCCGTCTTTTACAACCGGCAGTTCCTCGGTTGCGGCTCTGAGCAATGTTCAGGCCAACCTGTTCTCTGATTTGCTGTTGCATCACATGGGAGCGAGTCTTGCCGATGACATCGTGCAAGGGCAGGCCCAAGGAGACGAGTTCCGAACCGCTCCTCTTTGGGGACTCGGACAGCGCCTTTTCTTCCTTCACGATGGCCGCACCAAGAACCTGGTCAACGCGATTCTCTACCACGCAAGCAATGGCACCGGGCGGTTCGCCGCTTCCGAGGCGAATGGCGTGGTCAACAACTACAAGAAGCTTTCTGAACAAGATCAGCAGGACCTGTTGAACTTCCTGCGATCGTTATAAGGAACAGCTGGTGAGGCGGGAGCCGTCGGCTCTCGCCTCATCAAGTGGCAAGTAGGGGCGACGCCCTCGTCCGTCCCGAGGAGCGCTGCGCCGAGTGTGAGCCGTCATGGAGTCAAGCGCCAGTCCGTACTTGCTCGGGCGTAAATCCCTCGGCACGCAGATGGCGGATGCTCAACGAATCGTGCCTCTTCGCCAAGCGCAGCCCATCGTTGTCGCGTACAAGATCGCAATGGTAGTAGTCGGGAGAAATATGCCCGAGAGCGCGGAACAAGAGAATTTGACGCGCGGCGGATTTCAGCAAATCCGCTCCGCGGACAACCTCGGTAATGTGCATGGCCGCGTCATCGACCACCGCCGCCAGCTGGTATGCGGGAACATCGTCACGTCGCCACACGATGAAATCACCGAAATCTTTCCCAGCAGTCATTTTCTGCGGCCCGAGGTGCAGGTCGGTAAAACAAATCTCTTCACCATCAGTCACGCGAAACCGCCAATTGAAGCCCGCAGGTTTCTCAAACCTTGTCGAGGCAGCCTCGGCCGTCCCGCCAGGGCGAAGCCCGGCGGAAGTTTTTGGATGTTGGTGTAGAACCGCGTCAGGAGCTAAACCTTCCCGCGGCCGGCAGCTTCCCGGATAGACCGGCTCATCATCTCCATCATTGGGTGCGCCAGCCGCCAGCGCGACATCCTTGCGCGAGCAAGTACACGGATAAATCATCCCCGTGTCGCGAAGCCGTTGCCAAGCGTCCAGATAGGATTGACGCCGCCGGCTCTGCGTGTAGGGAGCATACGGCCCGCCACAATCCGGCCCTTCGGACCAGGAAATTCCCAGCCATCGCAAGTCCTCAAACATCGCGTCGACAAATTCGACGCGACACCGCTGCGAGTCGAGATCTTCGTTGCGAAGAACTAATGTGCCGCCGTGCTCCGCCGCCCGCTGCGCCGCAATCCAGAACGTCCGTGCATGGCCGAGATGCAGAAGCCCAGTCGGCGATGGGGCAAGACGGCCGCGATAACCTCTGCGCGATCCGGACGCAATGACTTTTCTCGGATCATCCGGCCAAAACATTTTTTCAACGAACTGCGCTCTGCGGCGCCGGCACGACAGGAACTTTCGCCGGAGTGATTTGCAGCATCGAGCGGCCGCTTACATGGACAAAACTCAGCTCACGTGCCGCCAGAAGCGCGTTGACTGCGTCTTTCACCTTGGAACGCGCTATAAAATTTCCGAAGAATACTTCGAGGTCGGCTTGCTCAACTGCGCCCACGCAATCCAGATACTTCGACACCAGGGCTGTAAGAGCCTCCTGCACCGACAGACTTACGCCTTCTTTCACCGCCTCGGGAGCCCAGCGTGTGAGCAGATCCCACACCGAGCCTTCGGTCACCTTGTAATCCACGCGCGTGATGCGCAGCTTGGACCACAGCTCGCCCAGCGCCCCATCGAGCGCTGCGAGCGACACACTTCCGCCCAGGACTTCCTGCATTTTCTGCTTTGAGATCGGTCCATCTCGGCGGATGACTTCGAATGCATCGCACGCCAGCGCTGAATAAGGAGATCGCGAACCCGCCTTCGGAGCCAGCTTCGGATTGCGCTCTCCCATCAACGCATAGAAAAACGGAAACACCGACGCTGCCACGAGGAACCCATTATTCTCGCCGAACAGGTTGGCCTCGAACGAGGCCCGCTCGCGCAGCAGGCGCACCATCAACTCGGTCGCCTCGGCCGCCCGCGGATCTTTGAATGCGTGCTGCCATTCCGGCAAGCGCTCGTCCGATCCCACAAAGGCCCCGATGAATGTCGGAACCAGTGGCGCCGGACGCTGCGGATACATCAGGCAAAAGCCGACCTCTTCCAAAAACGCGCGCGCGTCTTCAATCGTCCGGATGGCTTTGCCATCGAGCCGCCACTTCTCACGCCGCAGTTGCTGAAGTTCAAGATCAGTCATAAGAACGGCCGTCGGCTCCCAGCCATCAGCCTTCGGCACAAGCCCCAAAAACAAGTGTTCATTTCAAATCCATCTGCGCCAAACAGCCAAGTGGATGATTTGTCTGAAAGCGGATGGCCGACGGCTGACAGCTAAAAGCTAGATTCTCTTAAACGCCTTTTGAATGTCCTTCACAGAATACCTCAGGACCACCGGCCTGCCGTGCGGACATGACATCGGGTGATCAGTTTTCGCCAACTCCGCGAGAAGCCAGTCCATTTTGTTCTGCTCGAGAGGCATGTTCACTTTGATCGCGGCATGGCATGCGATCGAGGCGGCAATGCGCGTGCGAATCTTTTCGAGGTTCAGCGATTGTTCTTCACGCGAGAACTGGTCGAGAAGTTCGTGCAGCATTCGCTCCACAGCCGCGGACTCGATTCCTGCGGGCGCGACTTTGACCGCGACGCTTCTTGCTCCAAACGGTTCGGCCTCAAAGCCGTTGAAGTGCAGTTCGTCGGAAATTTCTGCAAACACGGCTTGTTGCGCGGGAGAGAGCTCGAGAACGATCGGCATCAATAACCGCTGGCTCTCTACTTTTTGTGCGGCACGCTGCTTCAGTACTCGTTCAAACAGCACCCGCTCGTGCGCGACGTGCTGATCGATGATCCACAAACCATCTTCGTTGACGGCAAGAATAAAGGAATTGCGGATCTGCCCCAGCGGCTTCAGCGTTCCCAGGGACGACAAAGTAGGCTCGTCGTCGCGGACTTCGAGCGGAGGCGCACAACCATGATCGGGAATGGATTCCAGCGTGCAGGGACAACGATTCCGCTTCAAAACCAGGAACGAGTTCGGCCGACTCCAGTCCGCGTGCGACGGGAATGGCCGCATTCGCTTCTACAGCAATGCCGCCTTCGAATTGGAAGCGCGTGGAAACAGGAGGAAGGACCGCAGAGTGCAGAGAAAATCTTTCGGCTATGCGGATCGCGCATGCGGTTCAAGCCTGCTGCTTCCGGAACAAGTCCATCGCCCGGTTCCCAAGGATGCGCGCCGGGCGTCATCGACCCGGGAGTTAATGCCTGACTCGCGGTGGCGTGCGCCCGCATCTCCGCCACAAACTGCGGCACGGGACGCGCTTTCATCAAGGCGGCGCGGACGGAGTCGCGCACGAAGTCGTGCATCGCCGATTGCTGGCGGAACCGCACTTCCGTCTTCGACGGATGGACGTTCACGTCCACCTCGGCGGACGGCAGTTCGAGAAATAGCAGTACGACCGGATAGACGGTGGGCGGAATGATATTTCGATACGCTTCCGTCAACGCATGTTGCACAAGACGATCGCGGATCAGTCGTCCGTTCACGAAAATGAAAATCGAATTGCGATTCAACTTCTGGATTTCGGGTTTGGAAACGAACCCGTGGATTCGCATCTCCCCCGGATCTTTCGGCGCGATCTCTTCTCCATCTTCGTCCACTTCTTTGCGGCGCCACGGCGGAGGTTGCGGCAACCCCACGCGCTCCAGCGCCTGCCGCGATGCTAACGGAATCATCTGATCGAGCGTTTCTTTTCCGAAGACCTGGTACACGCGCTCGCTGTGTCCCGCAACTGGAGGCGCTACGAGCATGGCGTTGGTCGACGAGTGCAATTCGAAATGCTTGTCGGGATGCGCCAGCGCGTAGTGCGTGACCAGAGACGCGATGTGCGACAGCTCCGTCGATTCCGACTTCAAGAAATTTCTTGCGCGCGGGGACATTGAAGAACAAGTCGCGCACGGTGATCGAAGTTCCCAGCGGCAGCCCCGCTTCTTCCACGCGGGCAATCTTTCCGCCGTTGATTTCAACTACGGTTCCGGAGGCTTCTTCCGCGGCGCGAGTTTCAAGACGCAGGCGCGACACCGAGGCGATCGAAGGCAGCGCTTCGCCGCGAAAACCAAGAGTGGTCACGCTCAGCAGGTCTTCGGCTTTCTTGATCTTCGAAGTCGCGTGGCGCTCGAAGGCCAGCATTGCATCGTCGCGAACCATGCCGCATCCGTTGTCGGTAATCTGGATAAGCTTCTTTCCGCCCGCCTCGACGGAAATCTTGATCCGCGTTGCTCCCGCGTCCAAGCGAATTCTCGAGCATTTCTTTCACCACGGAGGCAGGCCGCTCCACCACCTCGCCAGCGGCGATCTGGTTGGCAACGGTGTCGGAGAGAACGTGGATGCGGCCCATGGGACAGCAGCCAGGGATCGGGGGGTCAGGACCAGTGCGCGACTGGTCAGTTTCTCAGATGAAGTGGAGAAAAACAAAACCACAGTCCCAGCGGGGTTAAGGAATCTCTTGCCGGGCAAGAAAAAAGCGCTCCCCGATCCGGGGAGCGCTCAGAAACTAACAGACCGCTTACTGAACCACGAGCTGGAAGGTCGTGGTGTTGATCGAACTTCCGGAGGTTCCAGTCACAGTCATCGTATAGGTGCCTTTCGGAGTGCCGGGGCTCTTCGTGCTGCTGCCGGAACTGCCGCCGCACGAAGCCATCCACATCGTCGAAAGTCCCAGGACCACAATCAGTCCCAGAAGTTTCATACCGCGCATCGAGCGCTTGCTCGAACCAACCGTCACAAAGAGGCCAAGTAAGCCGGGGAGAAGAGCGGCGTAGAAGATTCGCATGCCGCGGCCCAACGGTGGTTCCAGTTTTGCGGTTGGCGCGGCCGTGGTGATCGCGAACGTCACCTGTCCGGCAGCGTTGATCGCTGTGGGCGAGGTGCATGTCGATCCCGAAGCGGGGTCGGTGCAGCTAAAAGCGATCGTCCCGCTGAACCCGCTGGCGAACGCGACGGCTACGGTTGCATTGACATTCGACCCTTGTGCCACCTGGAAACTCGTGGCTGTTGGAGTCAGGGAGAATCCCGGAGCGACTGTGACCGTCACCGCCGGCGAAGTGGAGGTATTGAGCGACGAGTTCCCGTTGTAGGTCGCGGTGACGCTATTGTCACCGACTGGCAATGCCGAGGTGACAAGAGCTGCGACACCGCTCGCTAAGGCGGATGTTCCAAGAACCGTCGAACCATTCTTGAAAGTGACGTTTCCGGTTGCCGTGGACGGGGTCACGTTCGCAGTCAAAGTGACAGCCGAGCCTTGGGACGGGCTCGCTGGAGAAAAGGTCAGTACCGCTGAAGTGGCGGTGCGGGTAGCAGCCCACGCGATCGCCAAGTTATTCACGTCGATGGACCCCAAACCGGCCACCAAGTTGAATCCAGTAACCGCATCCTTGGTACCTGCGCTGTACCCGATGACTCCGCCCGCCGGACACTGCAACGAAGCAGGTTGATTCGATGGCGTATTGGGCTGGCAAGAAACGTTGTTATCGCCGGTCGTAATCTGGTGGAAAGCTGTCGGGCTCGACACGGCCAATTGATACAGCATCGGATTAACGTTACCCAGGCCTGCCGTCGAACCTCCGAGATACTGATTGAGCAACGCCACCACGCCCGCGAAGGCCGGCGCCGAAGCTGACGTCCCGCCGATGATCGAAAAGTTGTTATCGACTGCGTCAGTGATTGAGACGGCGCAACTGCTGGTCGTGTCGGTGGTATTCGACAATTCCGACAGTGGTGTGCAGAAGACGTAACCGGGGAAATTCGGTGTAGCCAGGAGCGACACATCCGGCGACAAGCGGACACTCCCGACTCCCGCCACAGTTACGTTCTGCCATGTCGGCTTCGGAAAGCCTGCGGCGCAAGCTGCGTTCCCTGTAGTCTTCGATGCGCAATTGCTGGCACCGCCGCCGCTGGACGAGATACCGACATCTGCCTGGGCTGCTGCTTCGGTGGTAATGGGAACCCAACCCGGCTGCGCGGTGCTGCCACCCTGGCTGCAGAACTTACTGGTCGTATTCAACTGGCAATACTGGAGGAACTCGTAATCGTCGTTCCAGACCTGCTCCGGAATATATTGAGGCGGAAAGATCGAACCGCCGTCAGTGCCGTTGGACGTTCCCCAGAACGATGGGTTGTCCCAATCCGCGAAAACGATCCCGCTGCCGCCGATTCCAGTGACCTCCGGGCTGCTCGCTGGATAGCTCACCGCCAATCCTAGGGTCGCGAGGTTTGCGCCGGTCACGGTGTTAACAGAATCACACTCGGCCGCGCCGGTATCGCCGCTGGAGTTAATGAAACTGATTCCCTCAGAGCTGGCCTTTTCCAGTTCGAGTTCGTCGTTCCCTGTTCCGCTCGAGGTGATGATATTTCTGTCGAAGAACTCGCACTCGCCATAGCTCAAACTGAGGACAGGCGCCGTGACGTGATCCACCGCGTAATAGAAAGATGTGAAGGTATCGCTCGAATTCACGTAGATGATCTGGGCGCCTCTGGCGACCGCCCCGGACCACTCAATGTCCAAGTCAGCTTCGCTGATATCCCCGTTTTGCGAAAGGCTCGAGGCTCCATCAAGCAAATATACGAAGTGGGGATCGTTGCAGGACGTGATCAAGCCATTTGTATCGGTCGAGCAGTTGTAGGTCGAAAGTCCAAAACCGCTTCTGAAGTTGTTCAAATCCGCCAGGTAGAGTTCAGTCTGGCCCATGACGGCGATTTTTTGTCCTGTGCCATCGATTCCAGCCGAATACAGCGCATTCACGTCATACAACGTGGCGAAATCTCCCGGGGCCATGAAGCTTTCCAATGATGAAGAGCTATACCATTCGGCACGCGCATGGTGGACTCTGGGCTTCGGACGAAAATCATCCAGCCCGCGAAATCCGACGACTATGTTTGCCAACGCGGCGGGAACCTTCGGCGATGTCGAGTTCGCGTAGTGGGCCTCACCCTGCACGTTGTATCGGTGAATCTGCGTCGCAAAGGCGATCTCCACCTGCGCAGCCGTTCCGGTAAACGAGATCCAATTCCTTCCTCGCGCCGGATGGACCGACTTGAAACCTTGCGCCTTCAGCCAGGCAGAGATCTGCTGCATGTCATTCTTGCTTGCGCCAAACTTGTCAGCGAATTGCTCAGGGGTCAGCCACTTATGATAGTTGGGCGACTTCCGATCCTGCTGCTGGGCCAATAGTTGCTTCAAAGCCTGCTGCTGGGCAAGCGTGGGCGAGATCATCATCGTGATCGTCCCCATCTGCAGTGCGGGATCCACCGATCCCTGGTCGAACTGTGGCTGTGCCAAATGATGCGTGCTTTGCGATAACGCAACCGGAGATGCCCCGTTGATTGCTCCAACCACTCGATCAGATGTGGCACCAAAACTCGCGCTTGCAAACACGACAACACTCGACAGCAGGCACAAGAGGGCCCTACTTTTTGACATAGCAACTCCCTGCAGAAGGTGGATTCTGGTTTTCGCTAGCTTATAACGACCAACCTCAACTTCGATCAAAAGTCTCGCCTTCAAGGTTGTATGGGGGGACACGAAGGTAACATCAACCAACGTTACCCTCCCAGTTTACCTTTAGCCCTTGAAATCCGCGGCTGAAACCGTGTTAAGGCCTTGTAAAATCAGAGTCCTTGGCCGGTACCGTATACTGCCCACGCCGCGCATGACCTCGACTAACAGCACCAAACCCCGGCTGGCCTACATCGACTGGATGCGCGGACTAGCCTGCGTGCTGATGTTTCAAACCCATTGTTACGACTCATGGCTCGGCGGATCCGCCCGGAAGGGCGATTTTTTGATGTATTCCCAACTCGGAGGTACATTTCCCGCCCCGCTTTTCCTGTTTCTGGCCGGAATCTCGTTCGCCCTGGTGACCGAAAAGCTTCTGCGAAAGGGTCTGACCACGGCTCAGATCGCACGCCAGACGATGAAACGGGGCGCGGAAATCTTCGCCTTCGGGCTGCTGTTCCGTTTGCAAGAATACGTCATCGCCTGGGGATGGGCGCCTAAAACCGACCTGCTCCGGGTTGACGTTCTGAATACCATCGGCCTTTCGATGATGCTCATGGGCCTGTTGTGCTGGCTGGTTTTAGGACTGCTTCGGACCGGAACACCTGCAGCAGATCGCGTCATCGCGCACGCGAGCCAGTCTCATACTCGCAGCCGCGGGCACCGCACTCGTGATATCGCTTCTCGCGCCTTTGATATGGACCACATGGCGTCCGGCCTGGCTTCCCTGGCCCGTTGAGTCGTATTTGGACGGAGTTCACTATCTCGGATTTCCCCAAGCTGGCCTGTTTCCCGTTTTTCCGTGGACAGGGTTCGCCTTCGCCGGCCTTGCGTTGGGGTTCATCCTGCAGAGCGATTGGGTGCGCACGCATGAAGTTCACAGCTTTCTCGGAGCGGGACTTGTCGGTGGAATATTCATCGAGATTTCCCGCTGGCTCGATGCCATGCCCAGTCACATCTATCCTGTTTACGACTACTGGCACACCAGTCCTCAGTTCTTTTTGATCCGCGTCGGCATGCTCCTGGTGATTCTGACGGCAAGCTATGTGTGGTGCAGGTGGGGCGCCGGTCAGTGGGGATTCAGCCCATTCATCCAGCTAGGCCAAGCGTCCCTGCTTGTCTATTGGGTCCACATTGAGTTTGTTTACGGCAGGGTGTCCATTCTTCCGAAGCGGGCGGAGGGAATCGGCGCTGCAACCGCCGGGCTGCTAGTGATTTTTCTCGCGATGGTGGCGCTGGCGTACATCCGCACGCATGCGAGCGGATGGAAGAACAAAGGAGTCAGAGAATCTCAATATCCTGCCACTCGATTACAGCCACGAGGCAGCGGGACCTAAGAACGTATTCTCGGCCGCGCTATCCCGCGTGCGCAGCGAAGTCGACGACTTCCCGCTCGGCCCAATGTCCATCGTCGCCACTACCGTTATGCTCTCCGATGAACGCGCAGTGGCCGCCATCTTCCGTCTCAATGTAAGTGATGTTCGGATTCGCCAGGATTCGTTCGCGGGTGGCCGGTTCCATTCGAATGAACGGATCGTTCGCGGAATGAATAATAAGAGCCGGAACGGCGATCCGATCGACCACATTCGACGCGGCCGCGCGCGCATAGTAGTCGTCCGCTCCCTGGTAGCCGCAGTAGAAAGCTGTAACCCGGTCGTCGAACTGCCGCAAAGTTGACACACCATGAAGTCGGGCGACATCGAAATTCTGTGGAAAGTGTTTCGCCTTGGTTCGTAGCCGCCGGAACAATTGCATCAAGAAGTAGTATTCGTAAATACGGTTTGCCGGTTCGTGAAGCGCATCGGCAGACGCCGCGAGATCCATCGCCGGACAGACCGCTGCAACGGCTCGGAATTCTTTGGGCCCGTCCGCTCCCCACTCACCCGCCAGCTTCAGAACCAGATTTCCGCCCATCGAGAATCCGATCAAGGCGAATCGCGAGACTCCGTCCTGTTCGATCACGTTTCGCGCCACCGCGGCAATGTCGCCCGACAGACCGGAGTTGTAGAGAGTCGGAGCGCAATGGTCCATGCCGCCGCAGTTGCGCTGGTTCATCAGGACAACATTCATCCCCGAGGCCAGGCCATTCCGCGCAATTCCGCTCATGTACTGTGAATCCGACGAACCTTCGAGGCCGTGAACGACGATCAGAGTCAGCGCGTCCGAGCGATGATCCTTTTGCCAGTAGCACCAGCAGCGAACCTGGATGCCGGGTGCCACTTCAACCAATCGCTCTTCGGCCAGAGGCAGATGGATTTTTCGCGGCAGCAGAAAACTTGCGATGGTCTGAACGTGTCCGCCGCTCAGCCAGCGGCGCGCTCGAAACGGCTCCCGGTCCCGCCAGTCGTTGCGGCGGGAAACCGTTCCAGCAGGATTTGTTTGCGAAGCCCCCACGAATTGAATTCTAATAGAGACCGGCGGGTAGAACTGGTTTGAGAAAGACCGCCCCGATACGATAGAGCACAATTTACGGAGGCGTCTCATGCCCATCTACGAATACATTTGCAAGGAATGCCATCACGAGTTCGAAGCGCTCGTCTATGGCAAAGAGAAGGCTGAGTGCCCGAAGTGTCACGCCAAAAAACTCGAACCGCAGCTTTCTGTGTTCGCCGTGTCCGCGAAGGGCTCGTCAAGTCCGGCGCCCTCCGCTGGACCTTGCGGATCGTGCGGCGATCCCCGCGGCCCTGGCTCCTGCTCAATGAATTAGCGCTGCTCCGCCCTCTGTCGATGGACAGGGCTCACTTGCCTTTTGATTTTGAGGAAGACGAGAAAGGTGGGGAGGGCGTGGAGGAAGGCTGAACTCGACATGAGTATGAGCCGATCCCCAGTGTGAAGCAAGAATAAAGCGCGGCTCGAACTTCCACGATGCAGACTCTTTCACTTTACCTGCATGCCCCCCACAGAAAGCTTGCAAATTCCGGCATGTGTGCCGAGATTTGCACGTTTATCCGAATGGGTTTTCATCCGCCGAAGGGCCGTAAATCACCGGGACCGGAACATCCAACATTCGCAGGTAGACCGACAGCTGGCCGCGGTGGTGATACCAGTGATTCAGCATGATCGATCGCATAAACTCGATGCGCGGCCTGGCGGAAAGCTCTCTGTCTTTTTTCATGAGCCGCCACTTTTCGCGCGCCTTCTGATCGGTCAATGATTGCAGGACGTTTTCCACGTTCTTGACGCTGTCGTCGTGCGCGGTAAGAATTTCGCTCACACTCGTCGGCTGCGGCGGCTGAAAATTTCCCTGCGTCACATCAAAACTTTCCTGCTGGGTGATGTGAGCCACGCCTCCTGGAACGCTGGCGACGTGCCAAGCCAACTGGCCGAGGGACATCGACTTGGCATGAGGCTTCCAGGCTAACTTCGCTTCCGGCACTCTTTCCAAAACTCTCTTCGTCGTAGCGGCTTCTTCGCGGAACTCATTTAACATCGGATCGAATGTAGCCATATTTCAGCTCTCCTTGCTCAAAGCGCGGGCGGGGGCCGGCGCGGTTCCCCGCCAACGCGAAATCTTTTGTTGTTCGGCTTCCTTTATTTACTTTCTTCCGAGCAACAGGGCTTGCCCGCAAGCACGGTAATGGCGTCCATCACCTTGGGATTTCCGTAGCGATCATGATGACGCACCCACGCCATCGTAAAGGGCAAAGCATCTTCGTCGCGGCCCTTGGCAGTCAGGTCCAGCAAGTTGTAAGTCGGCACGAGGATGTCGAGTCCGCGCGCATACGCCGAGTACGTGTGATAAATCTCGTTCCCCTGCTTATAGAAGACGCTGGCGCCGGGCCCCTCTTCCGATCGAAAGTCTTGCGAGCTGTAGTTGTAGTTCACCTTCCCGCTGTCGACTTCGTCTTTGGTGAAAGAAACGTGGTAGTCGTAATTGAAATCAGTTCCGAAAGACGACACCCACTTAAACTGCCATCCCATACGCTTCTTGAAGGTTTCGATTTCCGGCAGGGGCGCCCGCGATACAACAACGAACGTAGTGTCACGCTGCGCCAAATGGACTCGTGCTCCGTCAAAGGAATCTGCCAGGTACGAGCAACTCGGGCATCCCTCTTTCCAGCCCGGACCAAGCATGAAGTGGTACACGATGAGCTGGCTGCGGCCGTCGAACATATCGGCGAACGTTTCCTTTCCGTGGACGCCTTCGAATACATATTTCTTTTCAACCTTTTCCCATGGCATCTCGCGCCGCTGGCGGCTGAGATCGTCGCGCAGGCGCGTGAATTCCTTCTCTTTGGCAAGCAATTGCTTGCGTGCGGCTAGCCACTCCGCCGGTGGCACGATTTTCGCTGCGGACTTCTCGATCGTCGCTGTCGTCATGATCGCTACTCCTTTTCCTTTGAATCGCTCTTCTCAATTTTCTTTTTGCGAAAGACTTTCAGGACCAGGGCGGTGACTCCCCCGGTCGAAACTGCGCTGCCCAGAACCACTCCGGCACTGGCGATGCATGCTGGACACATAAATGCCTCCTGCGATTTATTTCGCCTCGGCTCGCGCCTTGGCCTTTGCGTGAATGTTGTCCCAACCCTGGTTCACGCCGCGACGATGATCTTCCTGAATCGCGCCGAACGCCTTGTGGTGAAACTTGATCAGCGTTCCGCCCTTCGATTCGGTGAGCCGGTACTGCAAGTTCGATAGAACCGCATCGGACATGAACAGCGGCCCGGAGAACTCAAGTAGTGTTGGACGCTTGATCGCCTGCACGTGCGCCCAGAAGTGGCCGTTTCCGTCGCCGAGATCGCGAAACCATCGGCCGCCCGGCCATGCCTCGAGCTTCATTGGCATCTTTTGTTCGGGCGTCTCGTTCTCCGGGCCTAATTGTTCGAGAATCGCCTGGAAAGTGTTTTCCAGAGACGCATTCACCTGAATCTCCCGTGTGATCACCAGCGTCAAACTTTCAATTCCCGGCATTGTCGAAGTCGTGCTCATTCCATCCTCCTGAAATTTTGTGATCGATAAGATTTTTGAAACAACTCTTGCTGCGACGTCGTGGCTGCCTTCAGAGAAGAGGCTGGCTCTGATTCCGAGCCTACTTGCTGTCCACTTCGTTTGTTTTTTCCTCGGCGCGTTCCTTGATGCGCATCAACTGATGCGACCACAACCGCTCGAACGTTTTCGTCCACTCATGTAATGGACGGATCGCCTCGCCATTGGTTCGATACAACATGTGTCTCCCATGCCGCCGGACCCGGACCAACCCGACGTCGCGTAACACTCGCAGGTGCTTTGAGACGGACGGCTGTTCGATCCCAAGCTTGATCGACGAGATCGCCCACCGGCAGTTCGGCACTGGCCAGATGGTCGAGAATCTCGCGGCGCCGCGGCTCTGCCACCGCGTTGAAAGCATCGGAGGTCGTCGCCGCCCTTGCCATGGGCTGAACTATATATGCCTATATGGGAATATGTCAAGCCAAAACGGAGAGATATTCTTTGGCGGGTTTAGCCTGGAAAGGGATTTTGGCTGCGATCCTCAAATGGTGGTTTGAGGCCGAGGATTACGGTGCCAGCGATGGGGTCCTGAGGAGGATTACGACGGTGCTTCGTGAATGGGGCGGGCGATTTTCCTAACGCGATTGAGCCCGCGTTTTCGATCATCGTCCTAGTGAATGGTGTTTTCCCTGCCGCGTGGAAGTACATACATCGACTTGCTGTTTGCTCTGCGGCGTTCGAGTAACTGCAAAAGCTCAATATGCTCCTTGAGGACGCCCATCATTTCCTCGGCCCGAGCGGTGAATTCAATGAGATCATTTCGCGCCTGCACCAGTTCCCGACAGAGATTTGAGACGTGCGCCGGCAACTCGGTTTCATACCTCAGCCTTACGCCTTGGGCGACCGAATGCCCATAAGGGAATTGACGTAATCGGGGCCGGGAAATCCTAACGATTTTTATTTTCGCTTTTTATTCGCTCTGCTAAAATCCCGGTTTATGGCTCGGCCGCCCGATCGCTCGAAAGTCGAAATCTTTTCGGAAAAAGATCTGGATGAGCTCCGCTACAACCTTGCACATCTCAGCATCGGGGCAGTGCGTGACGCATACGAACGGGCCTATCAGGATTGCCGCATGATCTACAGCCGCATCCCGACACCGAAGCAGATGCAGACTCTCGTTCAAGTATGGCGACAACTTTGGAAGTGGAAGAGGTAGAGGGTTTTCCTTCGTCACCACATGCTATTCAACAGAAATGGGATTTTTCGTGACAGCTCTCCCTGAAATGGGTCTTGCACGCTTCGGGAACATGATGCTGGTTGCATCCCCTGTCTGCCGAGTGGAAGAAGCAATCAGCACGGCAATGTAGACGTAGTATCGTTCCCCACTCCCCTGCCGCCTCTGTTTTGTAAATCGGCTGATCTCAGCCTGCTGCTACACTCCCTGCATGCGGGTGGAAATTTTAGGGTCGGCGGCCGGAGGGGCCTTTCCGCAATGGAATTGCGCTTGCCCGAACTGCGCTGCTTTCCGCGCCGGAGTTTTCACTGGGAAGGCGCGCACCCAGACGCAAGTCGCGATCAGCGCCGATTCCCGCATCGTGGTTTTTGCTGGGCGCGTCTCCGGACCTTCGCGCCCAAATCGAAGCGACTCCGGACCTGCATCCGCGAGAAGGACTGCGTCAGTCCCCTATCGCCGGTGCGATTCTCTTGAATGCCGACATTGACCATGTTCTTGGATTGCTTCTGCTGCGTGAACTGCAGCCCCTTCGCGTATATGCGACCGAGTCGGTCCGCAAGATCGTTGCGGAAGACAACTCGATGTTCCGGATGCTGCAGCGCGTCCCAAACCAGTTGACGTGGACGACTTTCGCGCCGGGCGAGTCGTTCTCTTTGCTCGATCCTTCGGGAAAAGATTCCGGCATACGGTGCCGGGCAATCTCGCTCGCGCCACACTTCCCCGCATATGTCTCGTCGAATCGCCAATCCGGGCTTAATTCCGCGGAATCCTCGCTCGGTCTTGATCATTGAATCGCCGACCGGCAAGCGCACCGCTTACATGCCCGCGGTGCCGAGGATAACGTGAGGAACTCCTGAAAGAATTCGAGGCGGCGGATCTGCTGTTTTTTGATGGCACGTTCTGGAGCGACGACGAGCTGATCCGCATCCAAGGCTCAGGACAGACCGCACAGCAGATGGGACACGTTCCACTTTCTTCGGCCGCCGGAAGCCTCGCTCAGTTGGCGCAATTGAAGCGCCCACGTAAAATCCATCTACACATCAACAACACGAATCCCATGCTGAACGAGGCCGGCCCTGAGTACCGGCAAGTACGCGACGCAGGCTGGGAGATCGCGGAGGATGGATGGCAGTTCGACCTATAGACGCGGGTCTCGCGGACACAACGCTTCTTTCATTTGAAGGACTGCGCGCCAAGATGCGAGCAGTTGGCGAGGAGCGCTATCACCATCAGCACCCGTTTCACCTGCTGATGCACGAGGGACGCTTGAGCCGCGGACAGCTGCAGGCCTGGGCTCTCAACCGGTACTACTACCAGAGCACGATTCCGATCAAGGACGCGATTATCCTCTCGCGGGGCACCGATCCGGCGTTCCGGCGCTCTTGGCGCAAGCGCGTCGTCGATCACGACGGCGACAGCGACAGCAAAGGCGGTATCAGCCGCTGGCTGAAACTTGCGGAAGCCACAGGATTGAGCGCGGAACGCGTTCGGTCCGGCGAAGGAATTCTTCCGGCCACGCGCTTTGCGGTGAACGAATATCTAAACATTGTCCGCAGCCGCACGTTGCTCGAGGCGGTTGCGTCGTCGCTGACAGAATTGTTTTCGCGCGACCTGATTTCATTGCGCATGGACCGGATGAGGCAGCATTATCCGTGGCTGGCGGGAGGGCTGGACTACTTCGAAGCGCGGTTGACACAGGCTCCTGAGGACGCAAAGTTCGCCATCAATTACGTTTACGAAAATGCGAACACCCGCGGCCAGCAGGAACTTGCGATTCAGGCGCTGCGCGACAAGTGCGACATCTTATGGGCGCAGCTCGACGCGCTTTACTTCGCGTACGTGCAGCCTGGATGGCCTCCGCCGGGAGCGTTTCGCATCGACGGAGAAGGAAACTAGCGATGGCGCCTCCTTCAGACGCAAGCCAGCCTCGGCTCGCCGCAGGATGCCGGTGGGGTGGAACGGAACAAGACCGCGTCATCCTGTTTCCCGAAGGCGCGATCAAGCTGCAGGGCACCGGACGCCAGATTCTTGAACGCTGCGACGGTACGCGCACCTTCGGTCAGCTTATCGACGAGTTGCAAGGGGAGTTTGGAAAAACCGATCCTGAAAAGATTCGCACCGACATCAGCGCGTTTCTTGAGCAGTTACAGAAGAAGAGGATTGTCGACTACTAAGAAGTTGCCTTGCTCATGGTTTCGAACCCGCTTGCCCTCATTGCCGAAGTCACGCATCGCTGCCCCTTGCACTGCGTTTATTGTTCAAATCCGTTAGAGCTTGCGCAAACGCAATCGGAGCTCTCTACGAGTGAATGGGCGAGCGTGTTTGAACAGTGCGGCAAGCTCGGGATGTTGCACGCGCACTTTACCGGTGGAGAGCCGCTGGCGCGATCCGATCTCACGGAACTGATTGCGGCGGCACGCAGCGCAGGACTGTACACCAACCTTATTACTTCAGGAATTGGACTGAACGAGCAGAGGTTACAGGCGCTGATTGACGCCGGACTCGATCATATCCAGATCAGCTTTCAGGATTCGAGGGAGGAAGCGGCAAACTGGATTGCCGGCGCGAAGGCGCATGCGCACAAGATTGAACTCTCGCGGGCGATTCGCCGGCACAAGATCGCATTCACCGTAAATCTGGTCGTACATCGCCAGAATCTCGATCATCTCGAGGAGATGATCGCGTTCATCGAGCAATTGAATCCCGAACGTGTAGAGATCGCGCATACCCAGTATTACGGCTGGGCCCTGGCGAACCGGGCCGCGTTGATGCCAACCCGCGAGCAGCTGGAAAAGGCAGTTGCCATCATCGCCGAGGCCGAGAAGCGATTGTCTGGAAAAATCCGCATTGATTCAGTGGTTCCGGACTACTACGCAAAATATCCCAAGGCCTGTATGGGGGGGTGGGGAAGGAGATTGATGCTGATCAATCCTTCCGGAAGAGTGCTGCCGTGCCATGCCGCGGAGATCCTGCCTGGGTTGACATTCGAGAACGTTCGCGAGATCAAGCTGGATTGGATCTGGCGGGAATCCAGTTCATTTCAGCGCTTTCGCGGCGAGGAATGGATGCACGAACCCTGCCGCAGTTGCGACCGCAGAACAGAAGATTTTGGCGGCTGTCGATGCCAGGCGTTTCTGCTCGCTGGAGACGCCACCATTACGGACCCAGCATGCTCGCTCGCGCCGACTCATCAGTTGGTGGAATCTGCCGTCGCTGAAGCAAATGCGAACTCCACTGTCTCCCTGCCAACCGTGGGCGGCTCGTTCGTCCAACTACAGAAACTCACGGGCGAACTGTGGAGCTACCGTACGAATCCGGAATAACGACGCAGGCCGCGGGCCTTACCAGCGAACGCCGATGGTGATGGGACGAAGATCGGTCGTGATGCCGTTGTGCTTGCCGTGGAGATAGCGGAATTCAGCGTAGAAATCCAGCCCTGGACGAATCTGGCGCGTGATGCCGCCGCCGAAGTTGTATCCGAGTTGGTTCTGGCTGGAGTGGAGGAAGTTTCCGTTGATCGGAAGACTGTTGTTGAAGCAGTGCCCCCACCAGAGGAAAAAGGTATTGCAGGCCGACCCCGGAATGGCAGTCGATGATTCGAGTTTGCCCGACCGGTGGAAGTAACCGGGACCGGCGGTAAGGTATCCGCCCCAAACCTTGGTTGCCGCGATGTTGATGATGGGATTGAGGGTCACAGAGTACACGTGATCAGTTGCGCTTGGCGCCTGTGCGGCTTGCAGAGCCGAAGTTCGCAGCGGCAGATTGTCGAACTGGAAATCGAGACGCAATCCAAAATACTTGCTGTAGTTGCGGGCAACGCCCGCGGCCGCAATACCTCCTCCGCCGCGAACAAATGTTTTTGTAGTGCCATTCGTCAGGCTGGCGCCGCCCCCGACGTTGAACGTCCAATTGTCATAGCCCCGCGGCTTCGGCTGCTTCGCAGGAATCTCTTCGGTGGAGGGCTCCTGGCTGTTGCTGGTCTGCTGGGAAGTGGCTGAGGGCGTGCTGGTTTGCCCAGGGCTGGATTGTGGAGGGGCGGCTTGCTGCGGTGGCGCTTGCTGATTCTCGGGTTGCGCTGCAGCCGGAGCTTGTTGAGCGGGGGCCTGGTCGGCGGGTGGATCCTGGGATGGGGTCTGTTGCGCGTAGAGGGTTGCGGCTCCCGCCAGAATCGTTATCAGGATCGAACGCAGAACGACGCTGACTGCAGGAACCGATGCGAACTTTCGAATCATTCATTCTCCTCCCGCTGCCGGGCGTGCGGACCGTAGCGCTGGAAACTTAACTCGTCAACGACAGGCGCTTGTGAAAGAGCGTGTCCGCGATGCTCCCGCCGGGATTACGCTCGCAGCAGGCAGGCACCATATTACCAACTTTGATGCTGAGTCCGCCCGTGATGCCGCCCCGCGAGCGCTGCTTTCCAGTATCGGATCGTGACTCTCGCAAGTATGATAAGGAATTCTTTTTTCACGGGACCTCATCTTGGCAAAGCACGTATCGAAAGCACCCAGCACAGGCGCGGCAAGCGTCGAATCTGACAGAAGGCCCTCGCGCACGGTTGCGCTGATCGGGTTTGGAACCGTTGGACGGGCCGTAGCGAAGATCCTTTGCGAGGGAGGCAACCGATCGCTACGTCTGACGCATATTTGCAATCGAAATGTCGAGAAGAAGAAGCAGGCGTGGGTTCCGAGCGACGTCGTTTGGACTGACGATTTGGAATCGGTCTTGAAATCGGACGTCGATATCGTCATCGAGCTCATCGGCGGACTGTCTCCAGCGGAGCAGATTGTGCGAACTGCCCTCGAAGGCGGCAAGGCGGTGGTCACCGCCAACAAGCAACTGATCGCGCGGCACGGTCCTGACCTTCTCGAACTCGCAGCGCGCAAAGGATCCCAACTCGAATTTGGCGCATCGGTGGCCGGCGGAGTGCCCGTTCTTCCGGCATTGCGAACGGGATTGTCGGGAGATCGTCTGCACGGCATCGCCGGCATTCTGAATGGAACTTGCAACTACATCCTGAGCCGCATTGAGAACGCGAGGATTCCGTTCAGTGAAGCGCTCGAAGAGGCACAGGCTCACGGATACGCCGAGGCTGACGCCTCCGAAGATCTCGACGGCGGAGATGCCAGGGCCAAGCTGGCAATTCTGGCGCTTGCGGGCTTGCATGCGCGGGTCACGCCGGAATCGATCAGGGCGCGAACGATCCGTCCGGTGGATGCCGTTGATTTCGATTACGCAGCGGAATTGGGATGCACCATCCGCCAGATCTCTCGGGCCGATCTGAAAGGCGAGACCCTATTTGCGGAAGTGGGGCCGTGCCTGGTACGCAGCGATTCCCCGTTTGGGCGTGTGCAGCGCAATCTGAATCTGGTGCTGACGTCCGGAAAATATGGCGGAGACATGGCATTTCTTGGAGCGGGAGCTGGCGGCGACCCCACGGCAGTGGCGGTTGTTTCAGATGTGATGTCGGTCGCCCAGACCCTCGCTGGCGGCAAGAAAGACGTTACAAGCCACGTCTCGGCACCGGAGATCAGCTGCGACTTCGAGACGGCGTGGTATCTACGGTTTTTTGTCCGCGATCAGCCGGGCATTGTGGCACGGCTGGCGCAGATCCTGGCCGAACATCATCTGAACATCGACGCTCTTCTGCAGAAGCCGGGGTTCGACAAAACATCGCTGCCATTCGTCATTACGCTGGAGCCGTGCCGGGATTCACAGTTGCGTCCGGCTTTGGATGAGATGGCGGGCCTCAAGTTCACATTGCGTCCCTGCCTCTGCCTGCCGATCCTGCGCTAGCCCGATTTCGGACCAAAAAAATAAGCGCCGGTTTCGTGGTAAGCGAACCGGCGCTGCGAACCTGTTGAACTTAGTTCCAGAACGGATTTTTCAGGCCAGCCGGCGCAAGTGCGCTGTTGGTCTTGGCTTCCGTCCCTGTCTCATCAGAGATTTTCTCGTCGGTGAGGCGGGAGGCTGACGGCGCTTTCAACTCATCCTGCCGCGTGGGTGTGGGGTTATTAGGATATTCAGATTTCACAGGAAACCTCCTTAATCTTTATGATCTTGGTTCATTAAACACCTGTAGCGGACTGAAAGGGTCGCCGAAATTTTGATAGGAGCTATTAAAAAAACGATAGGCGATCTCCGGCGGTCAGATTCTGGGCAGGACGCCTGTCTGGGCGGAAAATCGGCCGTCGATATATGCTGTTCGGTCGGGTTTTGAATAGTTCTCTCGAGGAAATCACTTGAAATACCGCAAACTCGGACGTACTGGATTCGAAGTCAGCGACGTTGCCCACGGACTCTGGGGGATGAGCGGATGGAGCGGCTCGGACGACCAGGAATCATTGACGTCGATGCAGATGGCGGTCGACCTCGGCTGCAACTTCTTCGACACCGCCTGGGCGTATGGCGATGGGAAGAGCGACGGACTGCTCGGCGACATCATGCGGCGGAATTCGGGAAAAAGGCTGTACGCCGCTTCGAAAATACCACCCGGGAATCAGCAATGGCCGGCCCTCGCCAGCTACAAATACAGCGACGTATTTTCGGCAAAGCACGTCTTTCAGTACGCCGATCAGATCCGGAAGAAGTTACGCGTGGACACGATCGACCTGCTGCAGTTCCATGTCTGGACTGATGCGTGGACCGAGGAACCGGAATTTCGGGAGACGGTCGAAAAGCTGAAACACGATCAGTGGATCCGATTCTTCGGATTGAGCATCAACCGCTGGGAGCCGGAGAACGGCATCAAAGCGCTGCACACCGGCCTCGTCGACGTGGTACAGGTGATCTACAACATTTTCGATCAGGCGCCCGAGGACCAACTCTTCCCTGTTTGCCAGGAACTGAATGTCGGGGTGATCGCGCGAGTTCCACTGGATGAGGGAAGTCTCGGCGGAAAGATGACGCTTGAAACGAAGTTTCCGCGGGGAGATTGGAGAGCTGGATATTTTGGTCCGGAGAATCTGGCGAAAACAATCCACCGCGTCGACAAACTCAAAGAGATCTTGCCCGCCGGAATGACCCTGCCAGAGATGGCTCTGCGTTTTATTCTGTCTCACCCTGCGGTGAGCACCACGATTGCTGGAATGCGGAAACCCGACCACGTCCGGCAAAACATTGCGGCGAGCGATGCAGGACCTCTCGACAAGAACCTGCTGGAGGAATTGAAGAAGCATCGTTGGGATCGGACTCCGCAACGATGGTCGGACTGATTTCTCCAACGTGTGGGGCAAGGAGACATTTCGCTGTTTCTTTGTCCGCCCGGTCATGCTACGGGCGCTGGTAGTTGCCCGTGGCGGCGGCTAACCTTTTTTGTCCCCGATTTGTTGCACCTCTAATTGGTGGTTCCTTCAATCCTCACGGGCGAAAAGCGAGGGTTTCGCGTGTTCAAACGATTCATTCTTGCGGTTGTCGGTCTGTTCGTTGCGGCAACGGTCGTGATGGCGCAAGACCCTCGTGGATCACTGCGCGGCACGGTGCAAGACGCCAGTGGCGCGCGTATTCGGGCTGCCAAAATCGCGGTACAGGCAATCGATTCCTCGATGCTGCGCGAGACCGTGACTGAGGATCGAGGCGAGTTTCGAGTGGACGACGTTCCGGCCGGGCCGTACCGGGTCACGGTGAGCGCCTCCGGCTTCGCGGATGCCAAAGCCGAGGTCGTCATCAAAGTGGGCACCGTTCGGGAAGTCACCGTCACTTTGACACCGGCGACGGCATCGGAAAGAGTGAACGTAAAGGGCACGAACTCTTCGATCACGACGGAACCGATCGATCTGGTCAGTGCGGTTCATCAAGGTGTCGTCGGGAAACAAGATCTTCAGACCCTTCCGCTGGCGGCACGAAGCTTCGCGAACATCGCGTACCTCGCGCCAGGGACGGAACCAGTCGAGCCCTCGGATCCGACAAAAGCTCGGATCACAGCGGTATCCACCGGCGGAAGTTCCGGCCTGAACAACGAATTATCTGTTGATGGCGGCGACAATTCAGACGATTGGATTGGCGGATTTCTGCAGAATTTCTCTCCCGATGCGATTCAGGAGTTCGCCATGCGCACCGCGAACGAAGATGCGGACACGGGCGGGACGACGGCGGGATCGGTGGTGATCACGACGAAGCGCGGCACAAACGCCTGGCACGGGACGGAAGCATTTTACGAACGCGCAGCGGCATTGAATGCGAGATTTCCCATCGAGAACCCGGCGCAGACTTGCGATGCCAATGGGTGCGTTAACAATCCGAAGCAGCCGTTTTCCCGGCAGAATTATGTAGGTACCGTTGGCGGCCCGATCGAGCACGACAAAGTCTGGTTCTTCGGGTCGCTCGAGTATGTGCGCGAGAATGCGAGCATCGCATATAGCCCGGCGAGCACGGCGCAGTTTAATGCCCTGGCGCAACTGGCGTCGGACGGCCTGATTCCGGGAGTGCCTTCGATCAGCGTACCTTCGAGCGTGCCCATTCCTTTTCGCGACATCATGGGCTCGCTGCGATTCGATTGGGCGGAGTCAACGAAGTCGCAGTGGTTCTTGCGCGTCTCTGCAGACGGTTACCTGACGCACAACAATTTGGTGCAACAAGCGACGCTGCCTTCGACGGGATTAACCACGCACAATAATTACTGGAATACCGTCATCAGCAACACGTATGCGTTCAATCCGAAGTGGCTGAGCACGTTCGTTTTCGATGCGAGTGAATTGCATCTGACGCAAGCTCGAAATTCGACGCAGGGATTTGCCTTGGCCTTTCCTTTCAGTGCGACATCGCTTACGGTGTCGGGCTTTGAGACATACGGGGATAATCAGTTTGCGACTCCGATTACATTCTTTCCGTCGCTGCGAAATCAGGAGAAATACCAGTTTCGCTACGACGTAGATCATGCCACCGGCGATCATTCGTTCAAGTTTGGAATCAATTTCATTCACGAGCCTGTACTGAGTGGAGCGTTCCCGGGAAATCAGGAAACGCTGTATTCGTTTCCGGAAGATCCGAGTTTCTACCTCGTCGAATCCCGCCCAGTTTCCGATCGACTATACGGCTGGAGCCGCGACCACGCCGGCGAGCGATGGCACTTTTTCTCAGAGCCTGCAGCGGCTTGCACTCTACGCGCAGGATTCGTGGAGGGTGTCGAAGGCATTTGACGATCAATGCCGGACTGCGCTGGCAAACGACGTTTGGATTGTTCACGGGATCGGGACACAGTCAGGCGCTGAATCCTGCGTTGATCACACTCGAAGCGCTGCAAGTTCCACTGACGCTCGGAGTTCCGCATGACTATCGCCGGCAGTTTGGGCCGCGATTGGGCATCACTTATTCGCCGGGCGAGAGCGGGAAGACCGTGATCCGCATGGGGTTTGGGATGTTCTACAACGATCTTGCGCAGAACGGCTGGGCGACGGCTTTCCAGGGTGTGAATGCGACGAATGTTGCGACCGGACCGTGCACCTTGGAAGGCGGAAACGGTGCGTACACATTGACCGGAGCAGGATGTGTGCAGGGTGGCGCGGGGGCGGCCGGAAACCTGATCGACCCGAATTACAAAACTCCCTACGCGATTCACTTAACCGGCGGAGCGCAGCACGCACTATCACGCAACTGGACGGTGAGCGCTGACTTCACGCATGAAGAGGGCAACCACGGATACCGCGGATACAGCTTTGCCAGCGATACGAATCTTTTCAGCTCGCTGATTCCGGCCTCGGATCCGACGTATGACGCGGACCAGCAGAGCGTCGTGCCCAACCTGAATCTTTTCAAATCGGACAACCGGTCGAGCTACAACGCGCTAATGCTCGTCGCGCAAGGAAATGTGAATCGCCGCTTCAATTTGATTGCGCACTACACGCTATCGAAGGCCAAGACCTGGGGATGCCTGTTGGGCGAGTTGTTCGATTATGTGAATGGCGTCTGCGATCCGCTGAATGCGTTCGGGCCCGGAGACTACGGACCGTCGGGTGAGGACGTCACACACCGCTTTGTGCTGGCGGGAACGCTGCACCTCCCCGGCGGGATCGACGTCACCACCATGACGCAAGCCGAGTCGGCGAGACCGATTACATTGACCACTCCGGCCGGGGATCGCGCCGTGGTAAACGGTGTGAAAACTACGCTGGATCAGTTCCGTGGGACGCCGTTCATTCAGGCCGACCTTCGCGTGACCCGCCCGATTCACCTTGGCGAACGATGGGAAATCCTGCCCTTCGCCGAGTTCTTCAATGTCTTTAACCGGAACAATCCCGGGGCGAACTACGTGACAGACATTTCCGCTCTGCCGAATCCGGTGAACGATTTAAGCAACGTAACTTCCATCTGCACAGATCCGAGTTGCACGGCGATGGTGCCTGTCACCAATCCGCAAAAGCAGTTGCTGTTCCCTTCAGGAGGTTTGGGAGATTTCTTTGGTCCCGGCACTACGGTGGGTATTCCGTTCGCGGCGCAGTTGGGAGTCCGGGTGAATTTCTAGGATTTTCTCGAAAAGCGGTCTTACCGCATCAACCATTCTGTCGCCGTATGGATATCCAACAGCAAATGGTTGTAGACGGTGCCAAACACCAGCACGGCAGCGAACGCGATGGTGAGCGAGTAGCACCAAGACCAACCATCCGACGACGCAGTCCGGGCATCGGTCCAGGAAATCAGGCGTTCAACACGGGCATTCACAATATCAACCGGGCTGTGGACAAAAGCCGTTGTCAGGCCCGCAGGGGAACCCGCCAGTCCCATTCGAGAGAGCTTGATCAGGGCTGACGCCAGGTCGAGCGCCTGATCGGCATTTGAAACGGCGGCGTCATCGGCAGCCATCTCCGTGGCTTCGAGCCATGCCGATTCAAGGGCTCGCATTCCGAAAAAAGGTACGCAGTGAAGTACCAGCTTTCGCAGATTATCGCGACGGTGAACGTGTGCGATCTCGTGATTCAGAGCCGTCTGCAATTCCCGTTGGATTGAGAACTCCTTCCGCCGCTCTCGAAATGAACAGCCGTGGCCGGATAACGCCGGCAGCCGCCATTGCCGGAACCCGACTGCGAATCCGCAACACCGGGATCGAAGCGACAGCTTCGGCTGACTCGGCGTCGCATACCCATTCGGAAATCGTCCGCGAAGCACGAGTCATAGCGAGGATGGCATTGCAAATTCCTGCCAGCGCGAGAATCGCTCCGCACAGGGCGAGAGCCAGGGGAATGCCTTCGATCGGCTCGTCAATGTTGCGGGGTTCCAACAACACAAAGGAAGGCAGGGCGAAAACGAGGGTGATCAGGGCAGAGCCAAGCAGCGGGAAGATGCGCAGAAGCAAAAGGAAATCGGCTACGAGCCGCAATGGATTGTTTCGCGTCCAGGGACGAATTCTTCGCCACGTCAAACTGACGACCACCGACAAGAGGCAATACGTCAAAAAAAATACCGCCAAGGATACAGCGGTACCGCGCAGCGCGAACATTATTCGTTGTCCTTGAGTGGCGATCGGGCCTCAGATACTCCAGGGTTTCCCGCGCGCTCGCGAAGTTCGCGGCGCTTGGTCTCCACCACCTGACGAAGTTCGTCGAGCAAATGAGCATCGCGCTCCGTCACGATTTCCACGAGATAGGAAAGAGGCAGAGACGAAGCTGGGCTGGCGTCAAGTAATTGGCGGAAAGCCTCGCCTGCAGCTTCGCGGTGAAGCTCTTCGCGCGTAAACCGGGGTGTGTAGCGGAATGCTCGGCCTTCGGCTTCGCGCAACAGAAGATTCTTTTTGAAGAGCCGGTCGAGCGTGGTCATCACGGTCGTATAGGCCAAATCATGGCATGCGCTATCGACCAACTCACGGACGGTAGCGTTTCCATTTTGCCAAAGAGATTCGAGCAAACGCTCTTCGAGGGGGCCCAGTTCAGAAGACGAGGTACGGAAATGAAAGGTTCGCTTCATCGATGACATTCAAGTCGAGAGGATTCTATCTGAGCGGGAGAGCCTGCCACAAGCCTTTTGGCGGGCGAAATCCTCGATTGCTCGCTGTATCTGGGCGGACGGAAGAATGACGGCGCTAGTTCAGGCCACGAATACCGCCGGGCGTATCGACCTCGATCAACGCGATAGGATTCGGGTGCGTCTCCGGAATTTGCTCGAGTACGACGGCGTGCAAGAGGTCGAGAAGGGCGTTTGCGCGGCGCGAGTTTCTTCGCTCCCGCCCAAACCTCCGGCAAATCGCCTCGACCAACTCAACGTCGTACATGCAACTTCTCCGTCGACGATTGGAAGTGGCTCCATCGTCTATCCGGATAGTGCCGATCCGCTCGTGGAACGTTTCATGCATACCCAAAGTTGGCCAGATTCAATAAAACGGACCCAACGGTGAAGTTGGGTCCAGCCAGATTGCGCTTCTGATTACTTCGATTTTACTAAGCCGGGCGAGATTCAACGTCCGGCTTTTTGAATGCGCTCAATCGCGAATTCTGGAGCTGAGTCTGTTGCAGAAACAAAAATGGCTCAACTTTTGCGCCAGTTGAGCCTGTGGGAATCACAAGATTTGAGTGCTGATGATGCTCCCGCCCCAGCGAAACTACCGCAATGTTCCGGGGCGACGAGGAGCGCGATGAGGGCTGAAGTTTCTATGGGGAAATCTCCCCGTCAGCTCCCAGGAACTACCAGTCATAGTATCACGTTGGAGAAAGACGGAACACAGCCAGCGGTGGGAATCTCTAGTTCTCGCGGCGCAATACCCTCGAACAGTCAGCCTTGATGATCGCCGTCAGGTGCTCTTGTATCTCCGGGGTATTCTCGAGGACGACCGCTTGAAGCAGATCCAACAGCTGGTGCGCCCGCGCCGGATTTCTTCTTTCACGCTCGAAGTCCCTGCAAATTGCCTCTACGAATTGAATGTCATACATGTCAATTCTCCGGCACTCGATTGGCAGTCATCCACAATGTGCCAAAGAGCGATAGTGGCGTTCCATACAGGGAACGTTTCAATCGAGCGCTCGGATTGCACTAGGAGAATCCCTTCAGGGCTCCATGTCAGAGGAGTTCAGACGGGCCAGATAGCAAGCTTCATGCACCGGCTGGCCCTTCTCATCGGTTTTGCAGGTTTCGATCGCGATCGACTGGCGGCAGATCTTGCAGATAAAGAACTGTTGCGCGGATTCGTGCTGATTTGAGAGAGGAGAAGATTGATGTGCCATTGAAGGCCTCCTTTTGCATTTAGGGGGGGTTGCACAAGGGACCGTTCGACCTAGTCCGGCTGGTAACTTCTAGCAATTGACTTGATTCTAGTGCCTGTTCGTTAACACCCGATGAATGGCACCCGAGATTGAATCAATCGGTTTTCACCAATCAGTTGTTCTGCGATTTATTTTTCCCAATCTTCAAAAATGCTCTTACCTACTTGGACGCACTTTGTTTCCTTCAGGTGGTATCGGTTGGCTCATCGATGACAAATCAATTGATGGAAAATCGCCGCGGAGGGATTAGAAGGCTACTAACTGCTTGAGAAAACTACACCAGATAATGGGGTAAAAGAACATGCGCGCTAGTTCGAGCCCCTGACGCCCAGAGGACTTCTCTCTAACGAATGCGACACCCCAGGGCTTTTTTATGCCGCGCGCTCTTCTGGATACGGCTCGGAAATCAGCTCAAGCACATAGCACTCTTCATGCACGGGACGACCGTGTCCGTCAATACGCGATGGTTCGAGGAGCAGAGGATGGTTGCAGAGCCGGCAACGAAGCAACGGTGTCACTTGCGATATCGACATCGAGAAGCCTCCTGTATCAAAGCCAATTTCAAGCGGCACTATCTTTCTTCTCTTCTATAGATTCCAGAAGTTCGTCGAGGTAGCATCTTTCGTGCAGGGGATGACCATCATGATCAACCCTGACCGTAGCTCCCAGCACCGGCTCGTTGCAGCGCCGGCAAACTAACAAAACATTTGGCACCGGGGATGGGTCCATCGACCCTCCTTCGACGATGCCATTCTGATCGGGATTCAACTTCACGCAAATACAGTTCAATGCTGAAATGCGCCCGATTTTCGTTGTAATAAAAAAGAGCCGCGATTTTTGGGGTGTTCGCGGCGGACACGTGGAAAGGAGATAGGCCGTAGTTGCCCGTCCTAAAGGTGGGGTTCGTTGCGAGGTTGTTTGCGGCAGTGTGTTGGCAGGTCTCACACAATAGTTATCGCTACACGATGGAATAGTGTTGCTTGAGCTTCTGCCGTTTCGTTCGAGAATGAGAGACGGTCAAAGAAAGTGGACCGCGCGCGGGCTCAACGAGAACGCGCCGCAGTGTTCTGATGGAAAGCGCCAGGACTGGACAACAGGTTCGCGAAGATCAGGATCTAGAAATCCTTGACGACGAAGCCATGCAGATACTCTACCGGCCGATTTTGCCGGATCGCATTTGCATGGAGAGCAGAGTCAGCTTTCACAGGAACCGCTCGACTGGCCTGACAGGCTGCGTGAACGGCCAACCCATGTTCGTCGATTTTCGAGTCTTGCAATTGGCACATTCTGCCGCATATCCGACAGAAGTGCACCGAGGGAGCCGGTAGGACCAACATGAAGAACCTCCACCAAAATGCGTCACGGGGCTTGGTAAGGCCTTGGATATCTAAACCGAATATTAAATCCGACGATCCGATTGTCAGTCCCTGACCGTACGAAGGAAAATTACGAAGGTCCAATTGATGGCAGGAATAGCGGCACATCTTGGGCGGGAAAGATCTTACGCAGGAAAGATCTTAGGCAGGAAGATCGCGGGATCGCTCATTCGAGCAAGGTGTGACCAGGCAGGGGCGCTTCGAATCCTGCGGGATCCAGGGAAGGCCTGCGACTCGGAGGCTGCCTCCAACTCTGTTACCCCACTCAAAACAAACAGCTTACTGAAAAGGATAATAGCCAAAAATAGGATTCTGATGTTTCGGTTTCTTGGGAGCGTGGGTACGTGAGAATCTCTTTACTTGGGATTTGATCGCTGATCTCACGCTCAATCTTTGTTGATGCCGTCCTCGACCGCTCTCGCGAACTGACTCAGCTCTTCTGCGATTTCCGTAATACCTCGGTCGGCGGCGATTTGGCTCTGTCGAAACAATCTCGTGCGCCGATGTAACCCAAATTTTCACTTCTTCATGGCTTCCAGTGAAATTGTGCCCTCTTCGATCCACCAGGAAGCTGCCGAGCTGTCGTTTTTTCCGTGGTCGAAAACCTTTTTGTAACGATTGGCTATCGTATTTGGCCGAGCGTGCTCGCAACGCTTAGGTTAGGACTTTGGGATTTCGCGTGATCCCTAGGTTTTGGCCTTTGCCGGGGCATACTCGCCTGCGAGTGCCGGTCGACTCCTTGGGGGAGGGCAAATCGGCACTCGCGCTGATTGTCATCTCGGCGAGGGCAGCGGAATTTTCGAAGAGATCCGGCCAAACAAAATTCGGAACCAAAACGCGGACAAGCGTTGACGGTTCACGGGTCCACGACTCACGATCGTATTTCTGGGAACTCTGTGCGGCGTTCTGAATTTTGGGCGGAGCGTGAAGTCAAATCACTGCGATCGGTATCGCCAAATCAGCCGAACCAAAAAACAGAGACCGGCGACAAAGAATGCTACGGATTCAATACTGCTGGACATTATTTAGCCATTGGACCGGAGTTCGGGAATGACGGCAATAGGAAGTTCGTGCCGCCGAATGGCTCTCATGGGCGGATTGTGAATGATTTTGTTAGGTGAATCAGCGCCTTCCCTCGCGGACGGTCGCCGCATAACCCGAGGCATGTTTTAGAAGGAAAAAACCACCCGACTGGGCCGCCCTGACAATTCAACACTTTCAGTAATACAGGTCTGGATTTTCTGTCGAGTCTGGGCTGGGGATAACTCTGGTCTTTCGAGGGACACTCATCAGCCAGGCAAGGGCTGCATCAACGGCGGCCGACTTCGTATCATCCGTTTCTATGACCGAGAGCGTTTCGCGTGGCTGCGATGTGAACGTCCGAGTTGGCTGCATAACTAAGCATCGCCAACGGACCCTCGATGGCGAATACGGGGAATGCGGTAGTTTGCCGAGGAGAGTCAGGCATCCAGGATCGGTTGAATCATTATGAAAAAAGTCGCACATCTACTGTAATTTCAATCCCATCCCCTCGATGTGGCACGATCACACGCATACCGGAAATACTGAAATCGCTCCGTTGTGAGGGTGGGCGAAACCCGGGGTGAATTGACCAAACAGTTGCTACATATGTACGGTCCCGCACATACAGCGTTTCCGATAGGACCCCCGTAAAAATCTTTCACGAAAACTTCAGAATTCCAGTGCTACTATTCGCCGTAGTTTGTGCGGTGGGGAGAAGTACCCTGGGGCTGGAGATGGAAAAAGAGAAGTTCATTTGCTGCATCTGCGGCCAACTGCTTGACTTGAAGTTCAGCAAGACCGACGAGAAAGGCCAAGCGGTTCACACCGATTGCTACACCGACAAGCTGAAGAAGAACTCATCTCGTCGGGTTCCTGAAAAAGCGGCCCCGAACACGAGCGCTGACGATGAGGAGGGCTGACGATGTCCGGAGCTCGACCATTGCTTTGCAGTATTTGTTTCCAGCCCGTTGAATTAAAAGACTGCGAAATAGATAAGGACGGCAGAGCTGTTCATAAAAGCTGCCACGCCGAAATGAAACTCTTCGCTCCGAAAGAGCCACCCAAGAAAAGACCCGCCTTTTGGGGAACGCGGCGGCGCATCATGTAAACGGAGAACCATCGGGGGGGGCGGGCGGAACCTATTCCGTGATCTTGGCAGAGTTTGCCGAATTCTGCAGGACCCGATTAAGGTCTGGCGACCCCGGAGGGAGTCGAACCCCCAACCCTCAGATCCGAAGTCTGATGCTCTATCCAGTTGAGCTACGGGGCCGCGATTTACGGGAAGAAGGTATTCCCGGTTGACCGGCAGGAGCCGGCTGAAAAACTGGGGTGGGAAACGGGAATCGAACCCGCAACCGCCGGAGCCACAGTCCGGTGCTCTGCCAGTTGAGCTATTCCCACCGCAACCTTCCGATTATAGCAATGGAAGTTCCGAGGTCGATAGGGGACCAGAACAGTTTGGCGAGCTACAGCGAGTGGGACGCCGCGGGCCAAGGGCAGAGGAATTGGCGAAGGGCCGTCTCCCGATCACTTATTAAGCCAGCACTATGCGCGGCCAACGCCGACGTACTCGAAACCCAAGGCTCGCAGACGAGTCGAATCGAGCAGGTTCTTGGTATCGAAGATCACGGGCTTTTTCAGAAGATGCTTGATGCGGTCGAAGTCGAGCGCGCGGAATTCCGGCCATCCGGTACCCACGACGAGTGCGTCCGAACCTTCGGCGGCGGCGTACGCGGAATCGCAAAAGCGAACCGTGTCGTTGAGATGCGTCTTTGCCTCAGGGATCGCGACAGGATCATAGGCCCGCACACGCGCGCCTTTGGACAACAGTGTCTCGGCCAGCCGGACAGAAGATGATCCGGCAATTGAATTTGTGTTCGGCTTGAACGCGAGCCCGAGAATTCCCACGTCCTTATTTTCCACCGTATTCAACGAGTGAGCCATCTTTTCGACCAGGCGTTCGGCGAGCGTGCGATTGACGTCGCGAGCCGCTCCCAACACCCGCAGCGGCACTCCCTGCGATTCCGCCAATTGAACCAGGGAATCCATGTCGGACTCGGCGAACACTCCGCCCATTCCGGCGCCGGGCTGCAGACAACGCGGTGCAATTTTCTTGTCGAGACCGAGCGCGAGCGCGAGGTTCACAGCATCGGCATTCACGCGTTCGCACAGTGTCGCAACTTCGTTGATGAATGAAATCTTGGTCGCAACGAATGCCGTCGCCGCTTCGCGAACCAACTCCGCGGTCGATTGGTTAGTCACGATGACCGGAACTCCGCGCATAACCAGCGGATGAAAAATCTGTTTGAGCATCTGGACAGCTTCGCTCGAGGTGGATCCGAGAATCAGGCGATCGGGCCAGTTGAAATCCTCGACTGCGCAACCGTCGGTGAAAAACATCGGCTGTGAAACGATCGTGGCGTGCAGGCCGAGATCCTTCAGATTTTTTTCGAGCGCATTGGCCGTGCCCACAGAAACCGGCGTCACGATGATGAGGATTGGAGGCTTTGGAGCAAGACGCGCGATGCGCATCACAATGTCGCTCAGGTTGTCTGCTTTGTCTTCCGCCAGGAAAATCACACCGGTCTTCCGCGCAAAGGATTCGATGTCGGTGGAATAGGCGAGGCGGCCTGCTCGGACGTTGCGGCGGATAATCTCTTTCAGATTTTTTTCAAAGAAAGGGATGTTGCCTTGAGCCATTTCGACCATTCGGGAGCGATCCGGATGGCAGCAGGAAACCGGCGTACCGAAATCCGCCAGACAGGCCGAAATCACCGTTCCCAGGTATCCCGAACCGTAAACTCCGATCTGCATGTTGTCTCCCTCGTGGCCGGAAATCCGCGTCGGTAGGGGGTTTTGACGGGACTGCCGAATACTTGCTCTACTCCTTATCTACAGGCACGTAGGTCGCTTTTCAACGCACGGGAGGGAGATGTACCAGAAGCGAGGCTGCGATGCCGGGAGTAATGGCGAGATGGTAACGTCACCGGTGATTACCGGACGCTTATCGAGAAACGAGGGTACGGCCGAGCAGAACGGGGGCTAGATCAACCCAGCAATTCTGGGCATCCTCGCGCACAAACGTGAGTTTTTCCAGCAATACGCGACGGCTGCCCGGGTACTGGTGCCAGCGCTCCTGCGCGATGTCGAATGCCTCTCGAGCCTGCTGCTCGGTGGTCATCTTGGCAATAGTCAGATGAGGAATGTAGGGCCACTCCTCCTGATACTGCAACACTTCCGTGTTCAGCTTGCGGTGCAGATCGGTCATTTGCGAGGCGGCGGCATCGACCCCGATGAATATGGTGGGGGTTACCGGGACGAACGTCTCGACGGAGCCCAACGTTACATGGAAGGGCTCATGTTCGCCGCAGATTCGCTCAAGAATCTCCAGCGCCGAACTCTCGGTTCCTTGCAAAGGACGGGGAGGAAGAATCGTGAGGTGGGCATCGAAATGGGGCAGTTGGGGATGCAGCTCGCGCCGGAGCGTTTCGACGAACTCTCCCGCGGGGTTTCTCAAATACGCTACCAACGCATAACGAAGCTTCTGCATACTCGAAGCAAAATTATACAGCCCGCACCGAGTGGGGCGCTGCCGGGACGATCCCTGGAGATTCAAACGGAAAAGCCCTGAGGCAAGTGTGGAGAATTGAAATCGAAGCGCGCGCGATGATCGCGAGCGCCAGTCATTTATAATCCAATGGAAAGTAATAGTCGGGGCGTAGCGCAGCCTGGTAGCGCACCTGCCTTGGGCGCAGGGGGTCGTAGGTTCAAATCCTATCGCCCCGACCAATTCCAAAAGACTTATGTGGGCTTGCGTGCCGTTTCCGTGCCGCTCAACGCAAGCCGCACAATCTTGCCGTGTGCTTCGCTCATGTCCAGCGTTGCTGCATCGCCGTAAATATTCATAGTGGTAGCGATGTCCGCATGACGCATGAGACGTTGCTGGACCCCAACCGGCGTCCCCACCGAATCAATCCACGTGCGGAAAGTATGCCGCAAAGAATGGCTGCGAAGATGTCCGAGTCCAGCGACATCTGCCGCTCGCTGCAATTCTTTGCTGATTCCGGTGTAAGAATACGGCAACCGGCCAACCTGGACGGGTGACGCAAAAATCCAATCCTCTGTGGCTCCGCTCGATGTTCCAACTAGACATGACATCCGCCATCTGGCACACTTAGGCTATGAGCGAAGAAAACACGAATACCGCAAATAGACAGTGGACAATTCGCGGCGGGGTGCCGGTTGATTATCCGGGGTGTTGGATGGTAACGGGACTCAATGTGAACAGTGGCTAGTTGGGCCGTCTTCCGCAAAGAGGACGGAACATATTGGGAAGTGGTGCGCGAGAATTTTTTCCCGCCTGCGTTGTGGAACGTTGCAAGTCGAATTGGGAAATGAAGTCACGGACCACGAACGGCTAACACAACTGAGAGAGTTTCATCTGGAGTGGTTGGAAGATCCGCACTCGCAACCTTCGGTAGCTTAGTGGAGAAATGAAGATGGTGACGCGATGGGAACATGATTGGATGCATTCCGGGCTGCAAGCAATCCACAATATGTAGCACTCGCCCGCCTGTTTGTGAACGATGAGCTAAGAGTTTTGGTCCAATTCCATGGCACGATGCAACGGAATTTTTATGCTGTGACCCGCTTTGAGCGAGGGTCTTCGACTGATATGCTGGGACAGTTCGCGTCTCTGGAAGACGCAAAGGCGGCAGCATGAGCACAAACCAAGTTATCTTCAAGTACCCCGGTCAAGTCTTTGTGGGAATCGCCACGCGTAAAGCGGACGGCACGCTCAACCATCAGGGCTTTGTGTTAGTGAACACCGTTCCCGAAGAAAGGCTCAACACTGTTTGAGAGAGGGTTGTAGAGGTGCTGACTGAGGAAGAGCTGTTGAAGATCTTGCCCGGCGTGGGACGGTGGACAGAATGGAGGCTGTTGCAGTCTTGGAAGCAGGGACCTAATTCGCCGCTCGGCCCACGTGCCGTTACCTTCGTTTCCAATCTCTCATCATCCACGCTCTTCCCGTGCCAATCTCCGTGCCGTTCGCGCTGCTTTTAGTCGAAAACAGGGTACAACGTGCCATCTGCTGCCCTGTAAAGCATTGCGTTTACGTTGTCATACGGATTCAAATCCTATCGCCCCGTCCAATCTTCCCTTCTTCTTTTTCAGATTCGCGGCTAAAAGAATCTTGGATCATTCTGATCGCCTCCTTCGCGGGCATGCGAAGAGCAGCGTTACCCAATGCTGGATGCGGCGACCGTCAAATGCTGGCTGCGCGCCGGCGAGGCAGCTAGCTCGTCTCCTTCACCGTAATTTCATACTTGAAGTTGTCCGGATCGAATGGGTCCAATCGTCCCTCGGCTGTTTCTGCCTGCGGATACATGAATACGTAAGACGGTGCTTTGGCGGAACCTGGCAGGGCTACGTCATGAGCGTAGTTGTATGCCATCCAATTCATCTCCCATGAACCGAACAGACGCTTGCGGGCTTTCGACACCATCTCGTCGCTGAGTGGGCGATTTCCAGGGGCTCTTCCAGCATGACCTTGCGTACGTCTGCCGGGTCTACAGGAACCCATCCGTGGTCGCGAAGATAAACCTCCACGCGGCAGTGCTGGCCCTTGGTGGCTTTGTCCGTCGCTACTCCAAGGCTCTTGTAGCCCAAGTCCGACTTGGCGATCCGCAAGCCGTAGACATGGCGCGCGGGTAGTCCCACGGAGCGTGCCAGGCCAACGTACAGGGCATTCAGGTCCGCACATTTTCCGCCCATATCTCCCGACTCCAGCATGAATCGAATGTCGCCGCGCCCGCAGCCACGGACCTTGGGATCGCGGAAAGTGTTGTCGACCACCCAGTCGTAAATGGCGCGAGCCTTCTCCATCTCGGTGGTCGCGCCGGCGGTCGCTTTGAGCGCGGTCTCTTTCACGATGCCGTCCGTCGGTACATAGCGGCTGGGCTGAAGAGTAATCCAGTTCTTCTTTTGGAACGTGCGCAGCTCTGCCGGGCGCCGAGAGATCAACGGCGTAGTTCTTCAGAGAAACATGGCTCGTCAGAGTCAGCACGGGTTTCGCGTTAGCTGGATATGCCGCAGATACGATGCCCAGTGCGTTCGGCTTGTCTTTGGTGACTCGGCGGTCCCGCCCCCGCGTGGAATAGGTTCGCATGCGTTCTTTGAAGGGCGTATCGCGAATCATCGCGGACGGCAGCCAGATATGGGTTACTCCACTTGGCTTCAGTACTTCCACTCTCGCGGTGACTTCGAACATCCGCCACCTGTCGTCCGGCTGCACGGTATCAGCAAAGACTGGTATTGATTTCGTGAATGCGAAGCTCGCGCAGATTGCGCCGCTCGACTGGAGAAAGTTGCGCCGATTCATAAGCTCTCCTCGGAAAAAGAAAGGTTGTCTTTACGACTTGATTTGATTGGAACCACCGACGGAGGTTTAAGAGAGAGGGATTCAGGTGAAGCCGCGCCGGAAGGGAGTCTGTGTAGCCATTGGGGGGCGTTTGTGTGGGAGAGAATACACTTGCGGACGCTCTGCGACAAGTCGAGTCGTTTTGCTTTGGGGGTTTTGAGATGTCCGAGTCGACGCAGGTTGTTTCTTCCTGACGGGGTGTCGCGTCAGCAGCGGCCCCTTCAACTCTCGGTTGCACAGGTTTCGGGTCTTGATCTATGCTGCTTTCGGCCTCGTGGGGGCCGTCGGTCCGCGTAAAGGGCACAGCCCATCCATTAGCAGTTTCAGACAAACCTACTTCCAGCCCGAAAACCGCGGACAGCGGGCGATCAAGGAAGGAAGGTTCCATGAGCAACACTCCAAGTCGTCTAATCTCCGCAACACTCCCTGCTCGCGCCAGTCTGGAACACCTCAAGAATGAAGCCAAACGACAGCTCAAGACATTGCGACTGCAGGACCCTGCGACACGCCTCGCTGAAGCACAACTTCTGGTAGCGCGACGATACGGCTTCGCAAGCTGGCGCCAGCTCAAGGCCTATGTGGATGCAATCAATGATTTCGGGCAGCAACCATCAATGCGGTGCACTCGGGTGAGACGGAAACGATTCGAACGATCCTGAAAGCGCATCCGGAGCTTGTCAATGCGAGTGCAAACCCGGAGCAGAAAGTCAGGCCCAGTGATCCACTCACCATGAAGTTGCTCCACCTCGCGATTGCGGAAAACAAGATCGACGTTTTGCGGCTCCTGATCGAGCGGGGCGCGGACCTCAATGCGCGCAATCGGACGGCTGTTTGCCTCTGCACGATTGCTTCGAACTGGGTCACGATGATTTCGCGAAGCTCTTGCTCGATGCCGGCGCGGTGGCCGACGTTTGCGCAGCAGCGGCCTACGGGCTGCACGACCGCCTTCGTCAGATACTCACAACCGATCCTGGCCAGGCCAACGATTTGACTACAGGCGAATCGCCGCTGGGATGGTCGGTGTACGGCAATCAACCCGTGTCGGGAATCTTCCTGTTTTGAGCATGGCGCCGTTGCTGACCGAATTCCGTACGATACGCACGCGTGGGGTCCGGCGGCGATGGTGGCATCGACAACGGTTGGACGAGTGCTGCTTCAGCATGGAGCGAATCCAAACTGGCAAGATGCGGCGGGCGACACTGCCGTCGACCGTGCGATCAGGAGCCGCCTTGTTGTCGAACCGCGAGATTCGTAGAGCTGCTGTCGATTTCGCGCGGATCGTAAACATTCGCAATCATAAAGGAAAAACGCCTTGGATGAAGCGCTGCTTCAGGCCGGGAAGAACGAGAAGCTTACTATCCGGGTCCGACCGATCGCTCGGAAGAATCTTGAGCGAACCATAGAAATTCTTAGGTCTGTCATGACCGAGGCGAAATGACCTTAGGGGAAATCAAAGCCAGCGAACGACGACGCTCCCGAGACTTCTACCGGGTGATCAGGAAACTATCGGCTGGTGCTTCATAGTTCGAGGATTTCTCAACGCTGAGTGGAACTGAGCGTGGTGCATTGGAATCCGCATTGGCTTCCCGATGCGCGGAACTACTCGGCCGAAATGCACCCTGCGGCGAAGTGGCATCCAATATCCATGTAAACTATTGAAAATAATAAATGAATCGCATTCCGATTACTGCTTTCTAAGCGAGTCCAGAAAACCGACAATACGTACTTATGGTGATACTATTAAACAAAGGGTGGAGATCGAGTGGACAATGCCGCCTTTATCTGTACATGCCGAGGTGCGTGCGGCATCCCGGCGAAACCAAAACCTGGGAAGGGGGAACAGATCTTGGCGAATAGGGGACGAATCTCTAAGGTTGTAAGAGCCGGGCGTTGGCATATGTCGACGCCGGCGACGCGCATGGGGGGTTCACTTCCATGCTTCTGATTTGCGACAGCATCCGGAAACAGCACACCACAAAAAAGCAGAACTGGGAGTGATGTTCATGATCGTGCCGGGGGGATCGACCGTCCGCTCGCTGTGGGCGATGGATTGAGGGGTTCGACTGACGAACAGTCAGGCGCCGGGAGGATCGGCTGATTCTCTCCCATCGCGAATCAGTATTCTTCGTTCCCGGCGCAACTTACTCTTTAATCCTCTGCAGTGAAATCCCTGTCTAAAATTCCTCGATAGGCAGAAAATATCAACAACTTCAAGCGTAGAGAAATTCTGTCCACCACAGAACAGGTGCGGACGGGCACGTAAATTCTCCGAGTTCTACTCTCAGTTATCCCTCTATGCGCCGATTACCTCAAAGTCCGAACATTCCGATCGCTTGTGCAGTCGAATGGAAATGTAGGGCTTGGCGCGAGACAGGTATGGATGACATCGTTAAAGATTTTCTTATTGAGAGCCGTGAGAATCTCGATCGTTGGAACGAGGAATTGGTGAGCCTCGAATCGGATCCGACTTCGAAGGAACTGCTGGCAGCATCTTTCGAACGATTCACACCATTAAGGAAGTTGCGGCTTTCCAGTTTCGCAAGCTCGAAAAGTTGCGCACACTGGGGAGAGCCTTCTTTCGAACTGCGAGACGGCGCATTGTCCCTCAATGCGGAGATCACCAGCGGATTGCTGGCTATGGTGGACGCAGTCCGACGAATGCTGAACGAAATCCAAACGACAGAGGGCGATGGAGAACAACGACTACGCCCCACCGATGGAGCAGCTTAACAAACTGCAAACAGCGCAAGGCAGCGAAACGCGCAGTGGCTTCCAAAGAAAATTCCTACACCGATTTCCGATGCCGGCCTGCGGATTTTAGAGGCGGAGCCACCTGCCAGCGCCTCTAAGCACCACGACAGAGGCACAGTTGCCAGCCACAGAGCCGACTTCGTCAGAAGAATTGCCCGGCACCGCAATTTCTTCCAGCCGCCGGAAAAATTGGAGGGTTGCTGGTAAATCGCGGTTCCATTGCGGCCGGAGACTCTGGCGATTGCTCTTCAGGAGCAGGAGCGCGGAGACCAGCGGCGCCTCGGAGAAATTCTGGTCGCGCTGGGTTTCTGCAGCCCGGATGATGTTCACGCAGCACAACAGATTCTTGAGGCGCGGGATCGCAATGCAGGTGTCGAGACGGTCCGTGTGGGAGTCGATTTGCTGGACACGCTTGATGAATCTGGTTGGCGAACTGGTGCTGGCGCGCAACCAGCTCTTGCAATTTGCCAATTCCGGAGAGGACACGTCAGTGCTCTCGGTTTCGCAGCGTCTGAATCTGATCATCACCGAGGTGCAGGAGCGGGTGATGAAGACCCGCATGCAACCCATCGGGAACATCTGGAACAGTTTCCCCGCACGGTGCGCGATGTGGCGCTGGGCTGCCACAAGGAAGTCAGCCTCGAGATGGAGGGCAAGGGAACCGAACTCGACCAGACCATTATCGAAGCTATCAAGGATCCGCTTACGCACCTGGTGCGGAATTCTGTCGATCACGGGATCGAACTTCCCGAAGACCGCGTGAAGGGGGGCAAAGCGGACCGGATCGCCGGTCTGCGGGCATTTCACGAAGGCGGGCAGGTCAATATCGAGATCAGCGACGATGGCGCGGGCTTGAACGCGGACCGAATCCGCAAGAAGGCCATTGAACGCTCCTTGATCACGCCGAACAGGCCCAGCAATGGGAGAACGGGAAATCTTCAATCTGATCTTTCTTGCCGGGATTCTCGACTGCCGAAAAGGTGACCAACGTGTCTGGCCGAGGTGTGGGTATGGATGTGGTGAAAACGAATGTCGAAAAGATCAGTGGCACGATCGACGTCGAATCTTCTGCTGGGGCGGGCACGACGGTGCGAGTGAAGATTCCGCTGACTCTCGCGATTGTCCCCGCGCTGCTGGTGAGTTGCGGCGGAGAACGGTTCGCGATTCCCCAGGTGAACGTCCTTGAACTGGTGGCACTCGAAGACAACGAGGCTGGGCAGCGCGTGGAACAAGGTGCATGGCGTGCCCGTCTATCGTCTTCGCGGAAACCTGCTTCCCCTGGTCTATCTCGACCGCGAACTAAGTTTGCGACCACGGGATCCGGCACGGATCAGTCCGGCAGCAGCATCGTGGTGCTGCAGGCTGACAAGCAGCAGTTCGGCTTGGTGGTCGATGACATCGCCGACACAGAGGAAATCGTCGTAAAGCCGTTGAGCGAGCAACTGAAAAGCATTAGCGCATATTCCGGCGCAACCATTATGGGAGATGGCCGGGTCGCCTTAATTCTGGATGTGGTTGGCTTGGCGCAGCGGGCTCGCGTCGTTTCGGAAAAGCGCGACAAGGGAAAGGAGAGCTTGAAAAACGATGCGGGCACCGTAAAGGAAGGTCATGAGACGTTGCTGCTGGCGAGGAATGGGCTGGACGGCCAGGTTGCGATTCCTCTTTCGACCGTAGCGCGGCTGGAAGGGTTTGCGGCACATCAGGTGCGATGTGTCGGCGACCGCGAGGTCATGGAATATCGTGGACAAATCATACCGATGATTCGCCTATCGCACGTGCTTCCCCCAGGCAGTTCCGAGGCAGAGCAAGGCACCTCCGACGGTTCGATCGAAGTCGTGATTTATTCCGAGCGCGGACATACCGTCGGCCTGATCGTGGACTGCATCGTCGACATCATTGACGAGCATGCTGCAGTCGACCCGCTGGCCACGCGCCCGGGTGTTGTCGGCTCGTTTGCGAACCAGGACTTCATCACGGAGCTGCTCGATCTCTCTGCGGTGGTACGGGCAGCGGTACCCGGGTTCATGGAGGACGGCCACGCATTGGCTGCCGGAGCGTAGCGAACATTCTCGGGTGCGCGATCTTCGAGTGCAGGAAGTGTGCGCTCAGTCACCGGTCGGAGAAGTTTCAGATGGCAAGGGAGATTTAATGACGAGAGGTCAGAAAGTAATAGCTCAAAGGACATATCCAAAAGGGTGAAGTAGATCTGTTTCGAGCCGATACTTTTTATGAGGCGCCTTTCCATCTCCGCCCCATCAGGAGGCCCGACTCGTGCAAATCGGCCATTCGAGATTCACTTCTCTGGTCGCCCTTGTCATATTAGCCCTTCCTAATCCAGGCATTTCGCAGAACCTGATCTCCCGATCTTCCAGCCTTGCGACGCTAACAACAGCTGCAAAGCAGGGCATGCATGAGCTGAACGATCATGGGATCTCCTTTCAAGGCGTAATGATCTACGACTGGTCGAAGTCTGTTGATGCTGCGGATTCTGGACCGGGATTCGGCCGCTATTCGTTTGATTTCGGCATCCCGATCGATGGAAAGAAATTGTGGGGGCTGAATGGCAGTGCGGGCCTGATACGAATGAGGAATCACCAGGAAGAATTCGGAGAGGACTGCGTAGGTGCGGCGCAAGCCTACTCCAACATCGATGGCAGCCCGCGTACCACACTTTATGAAGCGTGGATCGAACAGCGTCTGCTCTCCGACAAACTCCGCCTCAAGGTGGGAAAAATCGACGCGAACACTGAATTTGACTCCGTGCAAACCGCGAACGACTTTCTGAATTCATCGATGGGATACAGTCCAACGATCGTCGCCTTCCCGAGCTATCCCGAGCCCAAACTGGGATTCAACGCATTCCTGCGCCCAACGACCAACAACGCGATCGGTCTTGGAGTTTTTGAAACCGCGGCCGCTGGCTCTCTTCTGGTCATTGAACCGGGACGAACCTGGAGCTTAGGACAGACCGAATATCGGGGTCACGTCAGCGGTGGATATTGGCGATTGGGTGGGAATCTATCTGGATTTGATGGGAAGGTGTCCGCCGGATCGCAAGGATTCTATTCGGTGCTTGAACAAACTCTCTGGCGAAACTCAAAGCCGGAGCATGCCCAACGCTCTGTTTCCGGATTTCTCCAACTGGGAACGGCAGATGGCCGGGTCAGCCCGTTTGAACGTCACTTGGGTGCAGGGACGGTTCTTCAAGGAACAGGGCACAAGCGGACGGAAGACTCCATCGGCGTCGCGATCACCTGGGTGCGATTCTCCTCGGAACCAGCCGCGAGCTTCGACTATCGAGGAGAGTTTATCTTCGAGAGCTACTACAAGGCCGCCATCACAAAGCATCTATCGTTTGTGCAGGACTTCCAGTTCGTCCATCATCCGGGCGGGCTGCGCTCCAATCCAGATTGTCCCATCGTGACTCCGCGCCTGGTGGCATCGTTCTGAACGAGCAGACGAACCGTACCTAAAGTCTCCAAGCGCTCCGCCGATGACCTAACGTGACGAACACCTCACTCCTGGCGGTGGAATTCGTTCCTCTCGTTTAGCGAAGGATGGGTCTCACGTCTGCGTGCACAACCATGGAGGTTGCGGTGAACAAACTCAGCCTGAAGATGAAGTTAGCGATCGGTTTCGGAGCGATGCTCGTCGTCGTTTGCACCACGGCTTTTTCGAGCTACATGGCGATCAACAAGCTGTCTGCGCTCAGCAAGGATGTAGCCCAACAGCTCAGCAAGGCAGTACTCGCCTACTCGGCTGATGATGGATACGAGATGCAGACGAACGGGATGCGAACCTTCCTCCTCACCGGGAGTGACGAGGCACTTAAGCATCGCCAGGAAGGAATCGATCAAGCAAAAGCCAGCATGGAACAACTGGGGGCGTTGCTCGAAACCGAACGCGGAAAAGAAGTCTATGCGCGCCTTCTGCAGGATGCGGACGAACTCAGCACAATTCAGGAACGGGCCATCAGCCTACGCCGCGCGGGTCAGAACAAGGCAGCGGTTGATCTCCTGTTCGAACAGCATACGACGCAACTCCGGACGGAGATGGACTCTATCGTCGACGAGTTGGAAGAATTGACGACAAAGATGCAGAAAGAATCGCAGCGCGCGCAAACCGAGACGACGAAACGCGTTCAGGCTTCGATGATCGTATTCCTGCTGGTTGGACTCACGGTTGGGATTGGGGTGGCGATTCTGATCATACGGTCAGTCCGAAAGAGCATAGAGCAGATGTTGGGGATGATTGAGACCGTCGCACGAAAAGACCTGACGATTGCGGATATGAAGATTGCCAACCAGGACGAACTGGGAAAAGCTGGACTGGCTCTGAACGAGATGAAGAACAACCTGCGCGGAGTGATCCGGTCCATCGCCGATACAGCGCAGCATGTGGCGAGCGCGAGCGAGGAATTATCCTCCACCAATCAGCAGATTACGGCGAATTCGGAAGAGACATCGGCGCAGGCGAGCGTGGTTTCTCAGTCCGCGCAGCAAGTCAACACGAACCTGCAAAGCGTGTCCACAGGCGCAGAGGAAATGTCATCGACAATTCAATCCATCGCTTCGAACGCCCACGAGGCGGCCACCATTGCGAGCAATGCGGTGCAAACGGCTCAAGCCGCAAACACAACCATCAGCAAGCTGGGAGACTCGAGTGCGGAGATTGGCGAAGTCATCAAGGTCATCACTTCCATCGCCCAGCAGACCAAACTGCTCGCCCTGAATGCGACCATCGAAGCCGCCCGCGCTGGAGAAGCCGGCAAGGGCTTCGCCGTGGTCGCCAACGAAGTGAAGGAACTCGCCCGGCAAACTGCCAAAGCCACCGAAGACATCAGCCACAAAATCACCGCCATCCAGTCCGACACCCATGGCGCCGTCGAAGCCATTGGAACGATCAGCACGGTGATCAATCAAGTCAACGATATTTCGGGAACGATTGCCACCGCGGTCGAAGAACAGAGTGCCACCACCAACGAAATGACACGTAACGTCTCCGACGCGGCCAAAGGATCGGGTGAAATCACGCGAAACATCGCAGGAGTGGCGGAAGCCGCGCAGGGAACATCGAACAGCGCCCAGGAATCTCAGAAAGCCGCGAATCAACTGGCTGAAATGGCCGCACAACTCCGCGGACTGGTAGAGCAATTCAAAATTGAAAACGGCTCCGGGCTCTCGGGAGAACCGATAGCGCCCCTGCGCCCCGGGAAACGCATGGCCGCTCACGCCTGATCCGAGATTTGCTGGCGCCGACGAATTCTAGCGATTCAGACGCGAGGCGCGTGATTTCTGTCCACTTGCTCGCCGCAGGGGCCGGGCGCCCCGCAATACCAGTGAGCAAAGTCGATTGATGAAATCGGGCGTCAATCGGTCATGCTGGATGAGGAAGCGCATATAAATCGGACCGTAGAGCGAATCCAAAAGCAGGTCAAGATCGATATCCTTGCGCAACTCCCCTCGAAGAATTCCACGACGCAGGGTCGCATAGGCCTCCCGTCGACGTGGCCTGAGGAAGCGCTCGCGAAACGCCTCGATCAATTCCGGATCTGTTTGCCCCGCGGCCAGGATGGCGGAAACGATGCGCCCGCGAGGACTTGAGAATACCTTCACCAGCTGCTGCATCTGCCGGCTCATATCTTTGAGAAGCGAGCCTGTGTCGGGAAAATCGAAGGTTGCGGGTTGTACTGCTGGCAAACGCGTCGGCTATCAACGCTCCCTTGTTCGGCCACCAACGATAGACGGTAGCCTTTCCCGACCGCCGCACGATCGGCAATTCCCTCGATCGTGAGGTCCGAAAAACCGTGTTTGCCGAGCACTTCCAGGGTGCTGCGCAGAATCGCGATTCGAGCTTCCTCGCTTCGCGGACGACCCGGCGGTCGCTTTCCGTTACGGGTTTCACTGTATGCCGTCGCCGACGGTCGCTGGCGCATTGCTCTAACCTACCATATAATCGGTGGAATTAATTGGAATCCGATACGTACAGTATCGAATCCAAAGTTGGCAGGCGGAAAACGCTTGGGGCAAGCGTGTCGCGATACGATTAACTCGAAAGCTGGGGAGTACCAGTAGCCAATGTGGATTGTTGCGTTAGCCCTTAGACGCCCTTATACGTTCGTCGTGATGGCGCTCGTCATCATCATTCTGTTCGGTGTCACAATCGTTCGCACGCCCACGGACATCTTCCCCGACATTGATATTCCTGTCGTCTCGGTCGTCTGGTTTTATACCGGCATGGCTCCGCAGGATATGGCTGACCGCATTGTGGCCAACTCCGAGCGCGGCATCACCACCACAGTCAATGACATTGAGCACATGGAGTCCCAGTCAGTGTATGGATTGGGAGTCATCAAAGTTTTCTTCCGCCCCGGCACAAACGTTCAAGGAGCGATCGCCCAGATTACTGCGATCTCTCAGACCACTGTGCGGGGCTTGCCGCCTGGAACCACTCCTCCACTGATCATTTCGTACAGCGCGTCGACCACTCCGATCATTCAGCTGGGCCTCAGCAGCAAGACTCTGCCGGAGCAGGATCTGTTTGATCTTGGGCAGAATTTCCTCCGCACTTTTCTCGCGACCGTTCCCGGCGCTGCAACTCCCTACCCTTACGGCGGCAAGTTGCGCGAAGTACAGGTCGATCTCGATCTCACGAAGCTTCAGGCATACGGACTTTCGCCGAACGACATTGTGAATGCCGTCAACGCTCAAAACATCATCTTGCCCACGGGCACGATGAAGTTGGGGCCGTTGGAATATGACGTCGAGATGAACGGAACTCCGCGGACGATCGCGGAACTGAATGACCTTCCTGTCAAGACCATCGCCGGAGCGACGTTGTACATGCGCGATGTGGCGCATATCCGCGATGGCTTCGCGCCGCAGACGAACATTGTGCGCCAAGACGGAAGCCGCGGCGCGCTGATGTCGATCTACAAGAACGGCAGCGCTTCGACTCTGCAAATTGTGGCCGGAATCAAAGGGATCGTGCAGCAGGCGGCACAGGCCTTGCCGCCCGAACTGAAGATCGCATCCTTGTTCGACCAGTCGTTGTTTGTGCGCGCCTCGATCTACGGAGTGTTGCGCGAAGGCTTGATCGCCGCCGCCCTGACCGCATTAATGATCCTCATTTTCCTGGGCGACTGGCGTCCGACGATTGTCATCTCGATTTCGATTCCACTTTCGATCTTTGTCTCGATCATTCTTCTCGGCGCGATCGGACAGACCATCAACATCATGACGCTGGGAGGACTGGCGCTGGCCGTCGGCATTCTGGTCGACGACGCGACCGTCGAAATCGAGAACATCGAGCGCAATCTCGCGATGGGCAAGGAAATGCGAGCAGGCGATTCTCGATGGCGCACAGCAGATCGCCGTGCCGGCCTTCGTTTCGACCCTGAGCATTTGCATCGTGTTTGTGCCGATGTTCTTTTTGACGGGCGTCGCCAAATTCCTGTTCGTCCCACTCGCCGAAGCAGTCAGCTTCGCGATGTTAGCCAGCTATCTGCTTTCGCGCACACTGATTCCCACGCTCGTGATGTACATCATGCGCGGGCATGAACATCGGGCGGAAGCGCCATCCTCGATCTTCGGCCGCTTCCAACGCGGATTTGAACGCAAGTTTGAAGACTTCCGTCGGGGTTATGAAGCATTGCTTGAAACCACGCTCGAGCATCGCGGATTATTCGCCGCGTGCTTCCTGGCTTTTTGCATACTCTCTCTCGGCTTGTTCACGTTCCTGGGCGAAGACTTCTTCCCCCAGGTGGACGCTGGACTGCTCCGGCTCCACGTCCGGGCGAGAGCGGGGTTGCGCGTTGAAGAGACGGCGCGTCTTTGCGACGAAATCGAAGCCGCTCTCCGCGAAGAAATCCCCCGCAATCAGTTACAAACCGTTCTCGACAACATCGGCCTGCCGAACTCGGGCATCAACCAGTCGTACAGTTCCAGCGGAACGATTGGAACCAGCGATGCTGAGATTCTGATCGCGCTCGATCCGGAGCATCACCCACCTGCAGCGGAACTGAAGCGACAACTTCGCCAGTCGCTGCCGCGACGTTTTCCCGGCGTAGAGTTCTTCTTTCAACCCGCCGACATCGTGACGCAGATTCTGAACTTTGGCTTGCCCGCTCCGATCGATGTGCAAATAGTCGGGACGGATATGCAGAGCAATTACGCCATTGCCCAGCAGATCGCCAACAAAGTGCGGCATGTGCCGGGCGCCGCGGATGTACACGTGCAGCAGTTGCTTTCGTTGCCAACGCTGCACATGGATATCGAACGCACTCGGGTTACGCAAGTCGGACTGACAGCTCGCGACGTCGCGCAGAGCGCCCTTGTTTCACTGAGCGGCAGTTTCCAGACGTCGCCGAACTTCTGGCTCAATCCCAAAAATGCAGTGACCTATCAGATCGCGGTGCAAGCGCCGCAATATCGCATGACCAACCTTCGAGATCTGTTGAACGTCCCTGTGATCTCGCAACAGGGACCGCAGTTGATGGGGAACCTGGTGCAATTGACGCCAGCCGTTCGCGCCGCATCCGTGAGTCACTGGAATGTCCAGCCGGTGATTGACGTCTACGCGAACACGCAAGATCGGGACTTGGGCGGCGTGGCAGCCGACATCGACAAAATCTTGAAGACTTTCGACAATCACTTACCGCGAGGCACGCACATCGTTGTGCGGGGACAGGTATCGACCATGCGGTCGTCGTTCCTCGGGCTGGGTGTCGGACTCGTAGGGGCTATCTTGCTCGTGTACCTGCTCATCGTGATCAATTTTCAGTCGTGGCTTGATCCTTTCATCATCATTACCGCGCTGCCGGGAGCGTTGGCGGGGATTTGCTGGTTTCTGCTGCTGACCCACACGACGTTGAATGTTCCGTCCCTGACTGGCGCCGTGATGTGCATGGGCGTCGCAACAGCAAACTCGATTCTGATGGTGAGCTTCGCGCGCGAGCAGATGGATGAAGGAATTCCAGCCGTAAAGGCCGCAGTGGCTGCGGGATACACACGCGTGCGGCCCGTACTGATGACCGCATTGGCGATGATCATCGGAATGGTGCCGATGGCGTTGGGCTTTGGCGAAGGCGGCGAGCAGAACGCGCCCTTGGGCCGCGCTGTGATCGGCGGCCTCTTATTCGCGACCGTCGCAACGCTGTTTTTTGTTCCGAGTGTATTTGCCATTTTCCATGGCCGGCGCGAATCCAGGCGCGAGCGCCAAATGGAAGCGTAGTGCATCAAATTATGAAGAGTGATCGCAGAGAGCGGAGCCGAGCATGAGCGCAGACAACCGAACGAAGTCAACCCCGCCCGACGAGCAGTTGAGAGCGCGGGGCAACTCCGAACAGCAGCCTGTGGATGGAAACAGCCATCCGCATGCTCACGGCAGCCAAGCCGAGCGGGATGACGAGATCAGGGCGATGGAAGATCGATCGCGGCACCAGGAAGCCAGCATTCAGCGGCCTCCGGAGATCCCGCCTGCGCCTCCGCGCAAAGCGCTGATGATCGTCGGCGTGGCTCTGATCATCCTGATCGTCGCCGGTGTCGTCACTCTGCTGGGTCATGTGAGCCACGAGCGTGCGCTGGCCAATGAGACAGAACGGGATACCGTCCCAACCGTCGCGACTGTACGTCCGCTCGCTGAAAAGCCTGATGAAGAATTGGTGCTGCCGGGTTCCCTGCTGGCCTATGAGGAATCCCCGATCTACGCGCGCACGAGTGGATATCTGGTGCGCTGGTACAAAGACATTGGCAGCCGCGTTCACGAAGGTGAATTGCTAGCCACCATCGATACTCCGGAAGTGGATCAGGAATTGAATCAGACCCGCGCAGCCCGGGAACAGATCGTCGCGCAGTTGGACTTGGCAAAGATCAGCGCCGATCGCTGGGAGAATCTGCGGAAGAGCGATTCCGTCTCGGCCCAGGAAGCGGATCAGCAGACCAGCGGTTATAAGCAGGCGCAAGCAAACCTTTCTTCTGCGGATGCGAATGTCAAGCGTCTCGAACAGCTGGAAGGATTCAAGAAAGTCTATGCCCCGTTCTCCGGAGTGCTCACTAAGCGCAATGTTGATCCGGGCGCTTTGATCAATGCCGGAGCGGGCGCGGCGGGCCGCGAACTATTCGATATCGCGCGCGTCGACCCGCTTCGCGTCTACACCAGCGTGCCTCAGGCGTATGCGCCCTTCATCAAGGTGGGCGGCACTACGACTGTGACATTGCAGGAATTTCCGGGACAGAAGTTTTCCGCCAAGATCGCGCGCACCGCGGAAGCGATCGATCCGACTACGCGAACGCTGCTGACGGAAGTCGACGTGCCGAATAAAGACGGGCGCCTTCTGCCGGGATCGTTCGGCGAGGTGCACTTTGCCGTCGGTTCGAACGTGGACAAGGTCACCGTTCCCGTGAACGCCATGCTATTTCGGTCCGAGGGACCGCGCGTGGTGGTCGTCGATTCGAACAAAAATGTACATTTGCGGCCCATCAATATCGGACGCGATTACGGCGCGACGTTGGAAGTGCTGGGCGGCGTTTCGGTGAACGACCAGATTGTGATCAACCCACCCGATTCGCTCGAAGACGGGCAGCAGGTGAATCTGCGTTGCGGCCAAGGAAGGATCGGCGCAAAATCCGGCTTCGCAGCAACAGAAGCCGCGCAGCCCGCAGGAAGAGGAGAACGCTCCGCTGCAACCGAGCCAACAGCCGGGTGGTCAGAAGGGGAGCGGGCATTGAAACGGGCGCTGATCACGTTGTCGTTCGCAGTGATGGTATTTTCCGCTGGTTGCACAGTTGGCCCGCGTTACAGCCGTCCTGCGGCTCCTGCGCCGGCTCCTGACGCGTGGAAGACGCAACCCCCGTGGGAGCAGGCTGCTCCGAAGGATGCGATTCCCAAAGGCGATTGGTGGGGAGTCTTTCACGACACGACGCTTAACGATTACGAACAGAAACTCTTGCAGGCAAACCAGTCGCTGATCGCGGCGCGAGATCACCTCAATCAGGCGCGTTCGCTGGCTCGTGTCGCGACCGCCGATTTCTTTCCTCAACTTTCCGCTAATCCTGACGCGGTGCGGGAGCGTGGCTCGGGCAACCGCCCGCTGAATGGCGCCGCGCCTGCCGTTATCAACGGCGTTCCACAGCCGGTTGCGCCGTACACGCAAAGTGTCTACACGATTCCCTTCTCGCTGAATTATGAAGCTGATCTTTTCGGACGCGTGCGGCGCAACGTGGAGGCCGCAAATGCGACGCTGCAATCTGCCGCCGCCGATCTAGGAAATGTGCAGCTTGTATTGACGGCTGAGCTTGCGGCCGACTATTTCACGCTGCGCGAGCTGGATGCTGAGTACAAGGTTGTGCAGGAATCCATCGACTCGCAGCGCAAGGCGCTCGACCTGATACAGAGGCGCCATGACGGCGGCATTGCCAGCGGGCTTGAGGTCGCACAGCAAGCGACGGTTCTGGATTCCACGGTGTCTCAGGCTGCTCTGGTGCAGGAGTCTCGCGAGCAATACGAGCACGCGATTGCGGTATTGGTAGGACAGCCCGCTCCTAGCTTCAATGTTCCAGTCGCTCCGCTCGATGCAACGCCTCCGCCGGTGCCGCTCGGAGTTCCGTCTGACGTACTCGAACGCCGGCCTGACATTGCGACTCTCGAGCGCGAAATGGCATTTGAAAACGCCCAGGTAGGAATTGCTCGCACCGCTTTTTATCCGCACATCACCCTGTACGGTTCCGGGGGATGGCAGAGCACCGACATCGCGTCGCTGTTCAGCGCACCGAGCCTGATCTGGTCGGTTGGCGCGGATGCATTGCAGCCGATCCTGCAGGGGGGCCGCAACCGGGCCAATCTCGCGGCCGCTCGCGCCGCTTACGACCAATCAGTCGCGAATTACCGGCAATCCGTCCTGGTCGCCTTCCAGCAGGTGGAAGACGGGATCAGCAATCTGAGCACGCTCTCGCAAGCGCTCTCAACGCAAGGAGCTGCAGTTGCGGACGCGCGCCGGGCCCTCGATATCGCTAACAACCGGTATGTGGGGGGCGTAACCAACTATCTCGATGTCATCACCGCGCAGACGACGCTATTGAGCAGCGAGCGCCTTGAAACTCAACTGCTCGGGCAGCAGATGGTCAGCTCCGTCTATCTTGTGAAGGCTCTTGGTGGAGGATGGGAAGCCAGTCAGATCAAAGGCGAGCAAGTACATCCGAACCCGGGCCAGATCCTGCAACAGTAGTTATTCCTGGTTTTGCCAATCTTCTTCAACGCTGGCGCGTCTCCGAACAACAGAGGCCTCATCCAGAGTTTCCAGTTGACTTCCAGGTTTGTGGTTCATCTTTCCTCACCTGCAGCGTATTTCAGCACATCGAAGCTGCGAACAGACAACCTGATGATTTGTCTCACGACGTGATGTGATCTACATCACTGATCATTCCCTCGAAATGAAAGATAAACACTCCATTCGACCGTAGCAGGCTGACATCAGCCTCGAAAGGAGCCGTCGGGAGAGCACTCTGGGGGAACATATTCATCAGTAGGATCATTCATACATTCCCATTCATCCTTTCTTCATTCCCTTCCCCATAGCTTCCGGCGCCCTTTCGCTGTCGAAGACGATATCTCGAGTCGCACGGCCACGTTGCCGGGGAGACTGTCTATGTCGACAGGCGCGAATGTAACGATCGCGGATCATCTGCGAAGAAGCGGCGTATCCCGACGAAATTTTCTACAGCTCTGTTCAAAAATCATCGTTGCCGCACCGATTGGCTTGAGTCTGACGCATCGGGCAACGGCAGCCCAAGTCGCCAAAATTGTAGGAAAAGCCCGCAGGCCTTCGGTCATCTGGCTGCACTTCCAGGACTGCACGGGTTGCACCGAGACGTTGCTGCGGACGTCGGCTCCCGACGTAGCTCATCTGATCCTCGATGTAATCTCGCTTGACTATCACGAGACCCTGATGGCGGCATCTGGAGCGCAAGCCGAGGCCGCCCTGCAGTCGGCCATCGAAGACAACGCCGGGAAATACGTCCTGGTCGTCGAAGGCTCGATCCCCACGCGGGACGACGGCGTTTACATGGAGTTGGGAAGCCGTCCTGCGATTCAGGTTGTGAAGGAAGTTGCGGCCAGAGCGGCAGCCGTGATCGCGATCGGCTCCTGCGCGTCCTGGGGCGGCGTCCCTTCTGCAGATCCAAATCCGACAGGGGCGGTCGGCGTCGATTCCGTGATCTCTGGCAAGCCGATTGTCAATCTCCCGGGCTGCCCTCCCAATCCTTACAACTTGCTTGCGGTGGTGCTCGAGTACGTGACGATGGGGCGATTGCCGGAACTTGACGCCTTGAACCGCCCGAAGTTCGCTTACGACCGGGTCATTCACGAGAGCTGCCCAAGGCGTGCTCATTTCGACGCCGGACGATTCGCGTTTGCGTTCGGGGATGAAGGACATCGGCAAGGCTGGTGCCTCTACAAGCTCGGTTGCAAAGGCCCAGTGACGCACGCCGCTTGCGCAAGCCGTCACTTCAACGAGATTCCCGGCGTTTGGCCAATTGGGACCGGCATTCCGTGTGTCGGGTGCACGGAAAAGGGCGTCATCTGGCAGATAAGCACGTTCGAGACTGTGCCGATCCACTTGGCGACACCTCCGGACACGTATCCGCCCGTGTTCAGTACAGCCGGCCAGGTTAAAGTCGGCGCGGCAGCCTTGGTGGGAGCGATCACGGGAGCGGTTGGAGGAGCGGCGTGGGTCGCTTCGCAACGCTTCCAGAGCAGCATGGAAGCGGGGGTTACGCGCATTGCGGCCGATCGTGCACACGCGGAAAAACTGAAGACAGCTGAAAGACCCGTCGAGAAGAAAGAGGTCTGACGTGGCGATCACTCGGCGACAGCTCATCACGGGAATTGCCAAGGCTGGAGTGCCCACTGCCGTCGCAATTACCGTCGGCACCGATGTATTGCAGGCCGGAGAACATATTCCTGTTCCCAATGCCGCTGTCGGCTTGCTCTACGACGCGAGCGTGTGCATCGGCTGTAAGGCATGCGTCGCGGCTTGTGCGGAAGCCAACGATACACCTCCGGATATTCGCGGCGACAACCTGCATCAGGCTCCATCGGACCTGAATGACATGACGCGCAACGTCATCAAGCTCTACAAGCCTGAGGACGGCAGCGCATTTTCTTTCGTCAAGCGACAGTGCATGCAATGTCTCGATCCGGCGTGCGCGGCGGGATGTCCATTTCAAGCTCTTCACAAAGACCCGGAGAGTGGAATCGTTACATGGACCGCCGAGAAGTGCATCGGATGCCGCTATTGCACGATCACCTGTCCGTATCACATCCCGCGATTCCAGTGGTCGGGATTCAATCCGCGCGTCACGAAGTGCGAGCTTTGCAAGACGCGGTTGGAAAAAGGACTGAAGCCCGGATGTACGACCGTTTGTCCAACGGGCGCCGTGATCTTTGGCCCACGATCGGTGTTGCTACTCGAAGCCAAGCAGCGAATCCGTAATAGTCCTGGACGTTATTACCAGGATCGAGTGTATGGCGAGAACGACAACGGGGGAACGCAGGCGCTATACCTCTCCCGCGTGCCGTTCGAGAAGCTTGGGCTTCCAGAACTTGGACCGGAATCCATCCCTGCAAGAACACTCCGCTGGCAGAGGCGCTTCTACCAATATTTCGCGCTGCCGGCCGTGCTGTATGCAGGACTGGTACAGGTCATCCGCAAAAGCTTGCGGGGCCATGAAGAGGAAGCGCATCAGCGTGAGAAAGAAACCGGATTGAGGGCGCAACTATGAGCACCACTGCGGCGAACATCGATCAGCCGATCAGCAAGTGGGAACGAAATGTGCCGGTCTACGGCTTTCCGGTCGTAAACGGATTCTTTATCGGCCTTCTTTCTCTGGTTCTGATCGCATTCGCGCTCACTGCGTACCGCGAGCTGACTGGGCTGGGTCCGGTCAGCGGAATGAATGACGCCTACGGGTGGGGCATCTGGAAAACGTTCAACGTGATGGTGCTGACCGCGCTCGGCTCGGGAGCATTTGCGATTGGGATTGCAGCGTGGGTTTTTCGTCGGAAGCGATTGCATTCGCTGATGCGCATGGCATTGCTGACCAGCTTCCTGGCCTATGCCTGCGGATTGCTTCTGCTCGGTATCGACGCGGGGCGTCCCTGGAATTTTTACTGGATGGTGTTTCCCTGGAAGTGGAACATGCATTCGCCACTGGCAGAAGTGGCAATCTGCATGTCGATCTACGCCATGATCCCCTTGGCGGTCGAGAACCTTCCACCTGTTCTGGAACGCCTCTGGTATTTCGATTCCCGCTTGCGGCCCACCGTCGAGATGGTGGAAAAGCGGTTGCACTATTTCTTCCCTTGGCTCATTGCCGCAGCCTATCTGCTGCCTGGGATGCATCAGTCGTCATTGGGCGCCTTGATGCTGCTGGCCGGCGAACGAGTACATCCGCTGTGGCAGACTCCGTGGCTTCCGGTGCTTTATTTGGGAGCAGCCTCGTTCATGTCGTTTGGCTGCGTGGCCGGGACAACGATGTTGTGCTGCCTGATATGGAAGCGGGCGATGGACATGGAAGTTCTCGAGGAGGCGGCCCGGATCACCTCGTGGCTGATCTTCGGTTGGCTCGGGCTGCGACTGCTCGACATCGTGTTCCGCGGCGCGGTGGGAACGGCATTTCACTTTGACCGATTTGCCGGCGTCTTCTGGCTCGAAACGTCACTCGTGACAGCCGGAGGAATTCTGCTCTGGAAGTCCGTGCAGCAACATGCGCCCAAACCAATGTTTATGGGGTACATCCTCAGTTCCGCCGGCGGAATGATTTATCGCTTCAGCCCAACAACCCTGGCATTCCGTCCAAACCCACAAGCACTGTACTTTCCGGCGACGGTGGAAGTTCTGGTTTCTCTCGGATTTATTTCCCTGGGCATTTTGGGTTTTCTCATCGCAGTGAAGCGGCTGGCGATTTTGCCCGCTCCGCTCAGCGAGTGGCACGGCATGGCGAGTTACTTCCGGTTCCGGCGTCCTTACATCCGCTGGACCGGCTATTTCAAATACGGGCACTTCGGCGAGAACGAAAGCGAAACTTCAAGTTCCGACTGACAGCAGGACTCTATGGCGAAACGAATCACGATCGATCCCATCACCCGAATCGAAGGACACCTCCGCATCGACGTGGAGGTCGACAACTACGCGGTCACCAACGCCTGGGCCTCATGCACCATGTGGCGGGGCATCGAGAAAATTCTCAGGGGCCGCGATCCGCGGGATGCATGGCTCTTTACTCAACGCTTTTGCGGAGTCTGCACCACGGTTCATGCGATGGCCAGCGTGCGATCCGTAGAAGACGCTTTGAAATTGGAAATTCCACCGAACGCGCAGTACATCCGCAATCTGATCCTGATTGCGCACGCGTTGCACGACCACATCGTTCACTTCTATCAACTATCGGCGCTCGATTGGGTCGACGTTCTGCAGATTCCGAAAGCCGATCCGGCGGCCGCTTCGAAGCTCGCCGAGAGCCTTTCGCCGTGGCCGCGCAATTCGCGAAACGAATTGAAAGCGGCGCAGGATCGAGTGAATGCAGTCGCGAGCAGCGGGCAGCTTGGAATTTTCGCCAACGGCTACTGGGGACATCCAGCGATGAAGTTGTCCCCTGAAATCAACCTTCTGGCATTTTCCCACTACATTCAGGCACTGGAATACCAGCGAAAGGCACTTCAGGTCGTCGGCATCCTGGGATCGAAAACACCGCACATTCAGAACCTCGCCGTGGGCGGGGTGGCCAACGCGATCGATCTCGACAGCCCATCGGCGCTCGGCATGGATAAGCTGGAGATGATTCGGGGACTGCTGGCGGAGGTTATGCAGTTCGTCCAACAAGTTTATTTCGTCGATGTGTGTGCCGTGGCCGCCATGTACCCGGAATGGTTCAAGATTGGCAGCGGGGTGAAGAACTATCTGGCGGTTCCCGACCTTCCTCTTGATAGTAAGGCATCGTCCTTTGATCTACCCGGCGGGTTCATTCGCGACGGCAACCTCGCCGGCGTGAGTACCTTCAAGACGGCTGCCGATCCGATTTTTCGGCAGTCCGTTACAGAAGATGTAATTCATGCGTACTACCAGGGCGAAAAGCCGCTGCACCCGTGGGAAGGTGAGACCGAACCGGCATTCACCGGCTGGGACGGCGAACAAAAGTATTCCTGGGTGAAAGCTCCACGGTTCAACGGCGAACCTGCGCAGGTCGGGCCACTGGCTCAGGTTCTCGTCGGATACTCGCAAGGGCACCCTTTAACGCGCAAATACACCGACCTAGCCATCGAGAAGGTCGCCGCCATCGGAGGCCTGCGGGCTACTCCGGCGGCCTTGCACTCGACACTTGGACGTCATGCTGCCCGCGCAATTCGCGCCTGCATGCTGGCGGAGCTGTCGCACAGTCACTGGCAAATGCTGGTCGACAATATCTCTAAGGGCGATTACACGGTCCGTAACGCCCCGATATTTCCTTCGCATGAAATTCAGGGAGTGGGCACGCACGAGGCCCCACGCGGCACGCTATCCCACTGGATCGTCATTAAGGATCAGAAGATCAAGAACTATCAGGCGGTTGTCCCCTCCACTTGGAACGCCAGTCCGCGCGACAAGTCAGGAGCTCACGGCCCTTATGAAGCGTCGCTACTGCACACGCCGCTGGCCCGGCCTGAGGAACCACTCGAAGTTCTGCGAACCGTGCACTCGTTTGACCCGTGCATGGCGTGCGCCTGTCACGCGTTTGATCCATCCGGCCGAAAGATCGGCGTGGCAAAAATCCTTTGAGAACAGCGCTCATCGGCGGGATCGGCAACGTCTTGCTCGGCGACGACGGCGTGGGCCCGTTCGTTGTGCGGCTGCTTGAGTCGCAGTATGACTTCGGCGAAGATGTTGAACTCGCCGACTTGGGCACCCCGGCGCTGGATCTTACCCATCAGATCGTTGGCCTGCGAGCCCTCATCCTCGTTGATTGTGTTACAAGCGATCAGGACCCGGGAACCATTGAGCTTTACTGCAAGGAAGATATTGTTCGCATCGCGCCGGCGGAACGACTCGATCCGCACTCCCCGGCGCTTTCGGAATGCTTGTTGGCCGCCGATATGCTTGGAGCCAGCCCTCAGCAGGTGCTGCTGGTCGGAATTGTCGGAAAGCGATGTGAACCCGGAATGCCGCTGACCGATAACGTGCGGCAATCAGCGCAGAGTGCGGTTGGCATCATCGTGCAGGAATTGCGGCGACTGGGTTATTCCTTCCAAAAGAAGTCAACGCCGGATCTACCGGGCATATGGTGGGAAGACCACTCGCCTGCGTCTGCCGCTGATCCTCTGACTTAGTCGAAAGTCGTTCTCATGTTCTTCGCCCTCCTTTGCCATCCGTGCACGTTTCTCATACGCTGATCGGATGGATGGCAAAATTGCGCTCGTAACTGGAGCCAACGGCGGACTTGGAAGCTCCGTCACCAAAGCCCTGCTGGACGCGGGATTCACGGTCGCTGGGCTCTCCCCGAACATCAAAGCATCGGACTTCGACAACCCTCGGTTCATGGCGGTTGCCGCAGACCTGAGTACCCTCGAAGCCGCAAGGAAAGCCACGGACTCGGTCGTTTCGAAGTACGGAAAGGTCGATGTCCTGGCTCATCTGGTCGGCGCGTTCGCTGGCGGTCAGACAGTAGCCGACACTGACGACGCGACGTTCAATCGCATGTTCGAGCTGAATTTGAATAGCGCCTTTCACATGCTGCGCGCGGTCTTGCCTCATATGCGCAAGGCAAAAAGCGGACGCGTGATTGCCATCGGGAGCCGGGCGGCGGAAGATCCCGGGCCAACCGTAGGCGCGTATAGCGCGTCCAAAGCGGCGTTGGTGTCTTTGATGCGGACCGTGGCGCTCGAAAATAAGGATGCCGGCATCACTGCAAACGTAATCCTGCCCGGAACCATGGATACGGCTGCGAATCGGAAAGCCATGCCCAAGGCTGACCTATCGCAGTGGGTTCAAACCACTTCCGTCGCGAGCCTCATCGTTTGGCTCGCGGGAGATGCCGGGAAGGATGTGACGGGAGCGGCCATCCCCGTGTATGGAGCGGGCCTGTGAGGAAACGTCACCCTTTCGTAACCCTGTCGGGTGCACAATTTTTGTTGCACTTTCACACTCTTGAAATATCTTGCATGTAGGTTGTATTCAGGAGACCGCTGATGGGTTCAACCCGCGCCGCGAAGTCATTGCCGCTTAAAGTAGCCGCCATCTGCTACCGGCGCCGCGGGACTGCGGTTGAATTTCTTCTCGTGAATACCCAGGGCGGCAACAAGTGGACCTTTCCCAAGGGGTCCATTGAACCCAGGCTCTCTCATAGCCAGGCTGCGGAGCGGGAAGCGGCGGAAGAAGCCGGCGCTCTCGGAACCATCGAGCCTCGTCATTTTCATCTCTACATTTGCTCGAAGGGCGTCTTCTGGCAGCCCGGAGGCGTGCAGGAATTCGTCGTCAAAGCATTTCTGATGGAGATCCATCAAATGCGGCGCCCGGACGAATCGAACCGCCGTCCGACGTGGTTCAGCCCGGAAGAAGCCAAGCGCCGCCTGGCCAAGGGACGCGAAGTGAAATATTCCAGCGAACTTGGGGCTGTGATCGATCGCGCGATGGAACGGATAATATTCCACGGCGAACTTTGGGGAGCGTATCCGAACGCGCGCAATGCCCGCCCTGCAGCGAAAGATCCCATCGTGACCGCAGTTTGGCCGTAAGTCCTCGCCGTAGCGCTCATTGACCGCTGTTGAATTCTGGCGGACGCCGCAGCACCGACCTCAGGCGGCGGGTACGACGCATCGTAACCAAGTCATATTCGTATGCGATCCCACAGCGCACGCATACCTGGTAATCCCGCCCGAAAACATCGCTATGAGGCCAGGAGAATTGATGACGACAAAGTATCTCGAGGAGTCGCTTAAGGAAGTTGGGGTCATGACCGCCTTTGACGCTTTGCTATTGTTGTGCGGCGCTACTCACTCAGTCGAATTTGCCAAGGCTTGAATGATCCTGCCTCCGCAGCCGGATTGCTCATGTAAGACTCTTCGTCAGCGCATTCAAACCGCCTTCCAACTTGAGCCGCCAACGTTCGATGGAGAGTCTTGCCATCTGCTCCATGGAACCTTCGAAAGCCTGCAACGCATCCGCTGCCTGGCGCTTCAATGAGTCGGAACCTGACGCGACGATTTCGTCACGGATCGTCTTGATGTTCTGGTTTGTTTCTTCCATCTGATCGCGAAGGAAACTGAGGCTGCGTGCTGACAAGTCCTCCAGAGCTTCATTCGCGACACTCTGGAATTGGCTGCGCGTTTCCTTGACGGTCTCGCTGGAAAGCCGGCTAAGGCGTTGGTCGAGCCCAGACTCAAGGGAGCTGGCAGATTGGTCCAATTTGCCGATACGCGTATCCAGATACCCAACCTGATCCTGCAAGCGCTTGGATTCTGACGAAACCGCGGCCCGCAGTTGGTCCAGGTCTCCGCGGCGGGCCTGGTGCTCGGCATTCAAGCTCTGTTGCAGGAACTCCAGAAGCTCTTCGCTCAAGGTTTTGAGGGAGTTGCCTCCGTCCAATAATTTCTTGCTGAAGTCCTCTAAACCACAGCGCAAATGCTCCTGCGTGTTTTCAGATATCTGGGCAGAAATTTCCTGAGCCTTTTTTTCTACGACACCAAGTTCTTCCGTGGCCATGCGGCGAAAACTTTCGCGCACTTCGCTGCTTTGCTGGTCCATGGTTGTCTTCGCGGCTGCCAGCAGATGCGCAGATTGTTCGCGAGCCTCGTCCAGCACTTTCGGCCCGAGATCCTTTCGCAGACGTGCCTCGATTTGTTGTTCGAGCTCGGGAGGGATGCTGGAAAGCGATACTTCAAAGCGGCTGCGATTCGCTTCCCGTTGCGCCAAGCGCTCCTTGAGAGACCCGATCTCGGCCTGCAGCGGGGAAACTGATTCTGCAATCATCCTCTTCATCTGTGCTTCCAGTTGCCGTGCGCGGTCGAGCACGGCATCCCGGTTCGGATTTGTCTGGGCCGGCAACTCGGCAGAGGCAATCGTATTTGCTGGCTTAATCTGTGGAAGCGGCGGAGGAACAACTGCGGGTGGAAGTACCCAATCTTGAGGACAATCTCTCAATCCCCAGAAGTTCTCAGGGCGATCGAGCTTCGCTCCCAGTCTCCAGTGTCGGTGATCGGAGCTCATCGGTTGGCAACTGACCACGCGCGCTGTAGTCTCGCGGCCGTCCTTGCTGTGAAAGTGAAGAGGAACGCCGTTCTCGAGCTTGACCGCTGTCAGGATTGCACAGCCATGAGCGTTGACCACCAGGGTTTCACACACATCTGAAAAATGCTTTCCTTCCAGGCTGGTAACCAAGACTTGAACTGCGGTCGGCACTCTCGAACTGCGCCGATGTAGAGTGGGGACGTCTGCACTGTGCATTGCACTCCTCCTCGCGTGTTCCAAAGGATCGGGCGCCTGTCGGCCAGTGCAAGCACCACGTAATGCCCACCATACCTCCAAAATGGTCTGCAGTTATAAAGTCGAAAGGGCGTGGCTTGGGTGCCGATTCCTTGCAGCAATCGCATGAACCTCGGTAACTGGCGGCACCGGCGCAAACGGAGTGCGGGCCGCGCGTCATCCGTTCACTACCGGCCGGTTTGATCTTCACATTTTGCATTGGTAGTTTTCGTAGTTCGCGATCAAACGCAAAACCGTCCGCACCCTGTCTCCCGACCCTCCTACCCCTGTTACGATGATTCCAGTCCCATGATTCAGCTTTCCGGCGCCGGAAAACGATTCGGCCACAAACTTCTCTTCGAAAACGTCGACTGGCTGATCACGAATAACGATCACATCGGCCTGGTCGGCGGCAATGGCACGGGCAAATCCACGCTGATGAAGGTTCTCGGCGGCATGGATACGTTCGACTACGGATCTCTGATCGTCGCCAAAGGCACCTCCGCCGGATATCTCCCTCAAGACGGCCTGACTCTCTCCGGCCGCACCGTCTTCGCCGAGTGCATGTCGGTTTTTGACGACGTGCGCGCCATGGAACAGGAACTCGAGTCGCTCATGCACAAGATGGCGGAGATCGACCACACCAGCGCAGAGTATGCGGCGGTGGCGGATCGGTATCAGCGAGTGGAGCACGAGTTTCGCGCTCGGGATGGATATTCGATCGAAGCCGAAGTGGGGCGCGTGCTGATGGGCCTGGGCTTTGGCAAAGAAGATTGGCAGCGGATGACCGACGAGTTTTCCGGTGGATGGCAGATGAGGCTGGCGCTGGCCAAACTGCTTCTGCAGAAACCCAACCTCCTGTTGCTCGACGAGCCGACGAACCACCTGGATCTAGAAGCACGCAATTGGCTTGAGGAATATCTCGTCGAATATCCCTATGCGTTTGTCCTGATCTCTCACGACCGCTACTTCCTCGACATCACGGTCGACAAGATCGCAGAGATCTGGAACAAACGATTCTGGTTTTATACCGGCAACTACGACAAATTCCTCGCGCAGAAGACGCAGCGCAATGAGCAATTGCAGGCGGCCTATCGCAACCAGCGCGATCGCATTGAGCAACTGGAAGTCTTCATCAATCGCTTCCGCTACCAGGCCACGAAGGCAAAACAGGTCCAGAGCCGGATCAAGGAACTGGAAAAGATCGAGCGGATCGAGGTTCCTCCAGAGGAGAAGTCGATCCACTTTTCGTTTCCGCAGCCCAAGGCCAGCGGACGGATCGTGGCCGAGTTTGAAGGTGTCGCCAAGAGCTATCAGAAGAACGGCAACTCGAAAGAAGTATTTCGGGATGTCAATTTCATGATCGAGCGCGGCGATCGCATCGCGCTGGTTGGCGTGAACGGCGCTGGCAAATCGACGCTCATCAAGCTGCTGGCCCAGACGGAACCGCTGTCGGGCGGCGAGTTTCGCCTGGGACACAATGTGCTGCCGGACTATTTCGCGCAGGATCAGTACAAAGAGCTCGATGCTGATGCGCGCATCCTAGATGATTTGGGAGAATTGTCCCCGCGATCGACCGAGACGGAATTACGAAGCTTGCTGGGCTGTTTCCTGTTTTCAGAGGACGATGTTTTCAAAAAGATTGGCGTGCTGTCGGGCGGCGAGCGAGGCCGTTATGCCCTGCTCCGCTTGCTGCTGCATCCCGGCAAACTTCCTGCTCCTCGATGAGCCGACAAATCACCTCGACATGCGGGCGAAAGATGTCCTGCTCGACGCGCTGATGAAATATACGGGGACCGTTGTCTTCGTATCGCACGACCGCTACTTCATCGACAATCTGGCGACGCGCGTCTTCGAAGTGGGCGAAGGCAAAGTCGAGATCTTCCCGGGGAATTACGAGGACTACTTGTGGCGCAAGCAGGGCGGGCAACGTGTGGCGCCTACGCTGGATGACGTCCCCGGAGTCAGCGCCCCAAAGGTCGCGTCCCCGGCGAGCACCGTCAATGTCCCAAAGAACGGTCACGGCGGAGAAGTGCCGACACCGGACACGACGAAGAAACGCTTGAACCCGATCAAGCGCAAGCAGTTGGAAGATCGGATTCACGAACTCGAAGAAGAGATCGGCAGCGCGGAGAGCGCGATCGCGAACCTGGAAACCGCGATGCAGAACTTTGTGAGCGCCGATGAAAGCCAGCGTCAGTCCCTTGATCTCGATCAGCAAAAGGCCAGCCACGCGGCGAAGATCCGGGAGTGGGAAGATTTGTCAGCGACCCTGCAAGCCTCGGAATAGCGCGAGAACCGCATCTGGACACGATCTTCCGTAATCTCTCCGAGTCGCTTACCTGTGTGCGATAGTCGAGTTGGCCGAGTAGCCAGCAACCCCCCGAAGGCCAAAATTTCAAAGAGCAACCGCATGCAGCGGCGCCCCAGGGCACGCCGCGCGGGAACCCAAGGAAGGTCGCATGCTTCAGTCGTCGGAGAACTCATTCAACCCGAAGTCCGGATCGCCGGCTTCAAACCCCAACGCCTATAACCCATCCAAAAACGTCACCGCTCCCGTAGATCAGGCGACCATCGGCCGCACCTTGGTCATCAAGGGCGAAGTCAGCGGTTCGGAATCTCTTTACATTGATGGCCGGATCGAAGGCAAAGTCACGATGCCCGAGAGCCGCGTCACCATCGGACGCAATGGCAAGGTCGACGCCAGCATCCAGGCCCGCGAAGTCGTTGTCATGGGCAAGGTGACCGGAAACATCGAGTGCAGCGACCGTGTTGACATCCGCGCAGAAGGCTCGGTTCACGGGGACATTTCGACCGCGCGCATCAGCGTGGAAGATGGCGCCGCCCTCAAAGGTGGAATCCAGGTCCGCAGCGAAGGCAAGCAGAAGGATCACAATCAGAAGCAAGAGCAGCCGAAGGCGATGGCAGCAGCCGCCAACGCGTAAACGGTATTTTCGCGTTGGATAAAAACAGGGGCACGCTCGCGCGTGCCCCTTTCGTTTTGGTCAAACCAATTCATCACATTGGGCTTGCCGTTATTTGTACGTACAACCCAGTACGTATAGTGAGCAAGTCTTCAACGAAGAACAGATAAAACGACGGCCTACTCGCGTCGTAAAATGCCCTTTGCGGGGCCGGAATGGCACCTTGCTGCGACGATCGACTGTGCGCTCGCGTAAAGTATCGGACCGGGGAAAATAAACGGCCCCGCAGCTTGCCAGGGCCGTTCTACGACTTTTCAGTCACTTACACGAAGCCACACCACTTACGGTATCGCGCTCGACAGAATTTACTTCTTGTCCGCCGGCTTGAAGTCCAGCGATGCCGAGTTCATGCAATACCGCAATCCAGTCGGCGCCGGGCCGTCTTCGAATACGTGGCCCAGATGCGCATCGCACTTGGCGCAGCGAACTTCGGTCCGCACCATGCCGTATTGCGTGTCGCGATGTTCGACCACGTTGCTGCTCTCCCCAGGCTGGTAGAAGCTTGGCCACCCCGTGCCTGAGTTGAACTTCGTCTTCGAGTCGAAAAGCGGACTTCCACAGCAAACGCAGTGATACGTCCCCGGCTCTTTCGTATTCCAGTACTTGCCGGTGAAGGCGCACTCAGTTCCCGCCTCGCGGGTCACGTGATACTGCTCGTCGGTCAGTTGCTTCTTCCACTCGGATTCAGTCTTGTTCACTTTTTCCGCTGTCTTTTCCGTCATGAAATGACTCCCATTTATCCTCTATGTTCTGCTTCCATTAGATGCTCGACCGGGTAGAAAGTGACATCCTCGTAACGGGGACAGGTCGCTGATTCTACTCACTTTACATCGTCGCCGATCTTACGGTATTTGCCCCGAAAGAAGAGCAGCGGATCTCCTTGCCGCACTACGACATCCTCAACCTCTGCAATGAAAACGGTGTGATCCCCGGCGAGCTCGGCCGAGTGCAGCCGGCACTCGAAATAGGCGAGCGCTCCGTGCAAAACCGGGGTCCCATGGAGCGTGCGATCAAAACGGGCGCCAGCTTCCGTTTCGGCGCTCTCGTGGGAGCGTTCCGGACGAGCATAGTATTCGGAAATCGCCCGCTGGCTCTCGCACAGCACATTGATTCCGAAGCGCTTCTTGGTGTGAAGGTGGGCGTGAGTGCGGGTGGTGTGGTCGACACAAACCAGCACAAACATCGGATCGAGAGAAACCGAGGCAAAGGCGTTGGCGGTCATTCCGTGGACTTCGCCATCGAGGTCCACCGTAATTATGGTGACCCCGGTGCCGAAGCACCCCATCGCCTTCCGAAACTCAGAGGGATTCAGGCTCATTGCTCGTCGAAACGCTGCCTGCAACGTCGACTTCCACACAAGCTGGAACGTGGATCAGCCGGCGGTAGCCAGCTGCACCAAGGCATTCCCCGCCTACATTACCACGACGCGGCGTTGTATCATTCGAGGCGACGTGGCTCTTGCGCCAATCACGCGTTCCTGCTCTTTGAGCAATTCTTCCTGTGCTTCGACGCTGTCTGCCGTCGAGCCCGGCATGGCGGTTTCGCGGCAACAGGCGCTGCAACTGATCCGCTGCCCGGAAAATGATCTTGCCCAGCTGCTTGCTATCGCTCGCGCCGCCAAAGATCGTTTCAAGCCCGGAATCATTACGTATTCGCGCAAGGTTTTCATTCCGCTGACGAACCTCTGCCGCGATTACTGCGGATATTGCACGTTTCGCCGGGATCCGGGGGACCCGGGGGCCCATACGATGACGCCCGAAGAGGTGCTTGCCGTCGCGCGCAAGGGTGAAACCTTGGGATGCACGGAAGCGCTCTTCAGTTTGGGCGACAAACCGGAACTGCCTTTCCCCGAGATGCGCGACACGCTTCGCCAGTTAGGATACAAGTCCACGTTGCACTATCTGGAGGCGATGTGCGACCTCGTTCTGCGAGAAACCAGTCTTCTGCCGCACCCGAATCCGGGATTGCTCAGCGCAGATTGGATCGCGCGCCTCTCCGCCGTGTCGCCCAGCATGGGACTGATGCTCGAAACCGTTAACGACGCACTTCTTGCTCGAGGCGCGGCACATGATAACGCTCCCGACAAAGTGCCGGCTAAACGCCTTCGCACGATCGAAGAGGCCGGTAAACAAAACGTACCCTTCACGACAGGACTTCTGATTGGCATCGGCGAATCACCCGAAGACCGGGTCGACACGCTTCTTGCGATCCGCGATCTGCATGATCGATACGGACACATCCAGGAAGTGATCGTTCAGAATTTCCGGGTCAAGCCGTCGATTCCGATGGCGCACTGGGCCGAACCGTCGCACGGCGAGATGCTGCGCGCCGTAGCCGTAGCTCGATTGCTACTGCCCGACGTCAATATTCAAGCGCCCCCCAATCTCTCAGCGCCTTACTATGATGATTTGATGGACGCCGGAATCAACGACTGGGGAGGCATTTCGCCGCTGACGCCGGACTTCATCAATCCGGAAAAACCGTGGCCGCATCTGGAACACCTGCGCCAGCGCACCGACGCGAAGGGATTCGAACTTCAGCAACGGCTACCGGTGTATCCGGAATTTATAGATCGTGTGATCGCCAAGGGCGGCTTGCTTTCCGACAAACTTCGAGCGGCCATGTCGGACGACGGCTTCGCCCGGAGGGCGGCATGATCTGTGTCCTGAGCGGTGGCACCGGGGGAGCAAAGTTTATCGACGGCCTTCGGCAGGTCATGCCGGCGGAAGACATCACGCTTGTGGTCAACACTGGCGACGACCTGCTTTGGTGGGGGCTCTACGTATCCCCAGACATTGACTCCATCACCTACGTACTTTCCGGGATGTTGAGCCGCGAACGCGGATGGGGCGTAAAGGGCGACACCTTTCTTTGCCTACAAGCAATGGGTCAACTCGGCGAGCCGACGTGGTTCCACACCGGTGACCGCGATCTGGCGATGCATCTGTTGCGATCGAGGCTGCTCGCTGAGGGAAAGACATTGTCGGAGGCCACGGCGGTCATTTCCGAAAAGCTTGGCGTCAAGGCACGCGTTCTGCCGATGAGCAATTCGCGAGTGGAAACCCGCGTCGATACTCCGATCGGAGAACTCAGCTTCGAAGAATATTTTGTTCAGCGGTGGTATCAGGATCCCGTCAATTCTGTGCGCTTCGCTGGCGCCTCGGATGCGGAAGCGTCTCCAGGAGTAATCGACGCGATCACTTCCGCCGACGCGATCTTGATCGCCCCAAGCAATCCCGTGACGAGCATCGGTCCGATTCTCGCGGTTCCTGGAATTCGGGATGCGCTGCTGCGCGCACGCGGGAAAATTGCTGCCGTCAGTCCGATCGTGGGCAACGCTCCAGTCGCGGGCCCGGCGGGAATTTTGATGCAAGCCCAAGGGCTGCCCTGCTCCATCGCCGGCGTTGCGCAAGCCTACGAAGATTTTCTCGATGTTCTGATCTGCGACACGCGGGACGCCAAGGCGGCGGAGGCTGCTCCGCAAGAACGGCTTGCGCGTGCAGTGCACACAGACCATCATGCGCAGCGCTGAAGACAAGGCGGCGCTCGCTCGCGAAGCACTGGCGTCTGTCTCACCGGAAACGCGGAAGAGCGAATCGGTTGCGGGTACTCCGTTTCGACGCCTGGACCGCCAACCGTGATTCTGGTTCCGATCAAGAACACCGCGTCGGCAAAGCAGCGTCTAGCCTCGGTGTTGGATCAACCATCTCGCACAAAATTGGCGCAGGCCATGCTGCATGACGTGCTCAGCACGTTGCACTCCTGGGGGAATCGACCGTCCGTTGGGATCGTCACCAGCGATCCGTATGCGACGAAGCTAGCTGCAGAATATGGATTTGAGTTGATTCCCGACCCAGAAAATCCAGGGGAAACAGGCGCCATCGAGATGGCAACGCGGCTTTGCGTGGAGCGCGAAGAGGACAGCACCCTTGTCATTCCAGCCGATATTCCGTTGATTCAAGCGCGGGAACTGGAAGAAATTCTCAAGAATGCCCCCGCGGAAGGCAGTGTTTTGGTCCCAGCCGGCGATGGACGAGGAACCAACGCCGCCTTCCGGCGTCCAGCAGATTTATTTCCATTGCGATTCGGAAATGACAGCTTCAGGCCACATCATGCCGCAGCGCAAGCGACAGGAAAACCTTGCGTCGTGCTGAATTTTCCGGGGATCGCCGTAGACGTCGACAATCCGCCGGACCTTCAACAACTAGCCTCGTTGCCGGGGGATACTCGAGCGCAGCGCCTCGCCCGCGAATATCTCGCTTTGGGCATCGGTGCTCCTCCAAGGCATTCTTCTCGATGACCTCGTCTTGTCGTTCACATTGCCGTCGGACAATTAGGATTGCGGGATGAAAGGGTCCAGTTCCAACGAAGAAGAATCGGAAGGCAAGGGGACGAAGCGGCGAACGAACTCCGCTGCTGCACCGGCTGAGATTCGTCTGATCCCACTCGGCTTCACCGGCGAAATCCGCCCCGGCGATTCACTTGTAGGAGAGATGCTCGCTTCGCTCCGGCGTCGACGAATGCGATTCCTTGCGGGCGACATCTTAGTGGTGAAACACAAGATTGTCTCGAAAGCCGAAGGTTGCGTGGTCGATCTATCGACGATTCATCCGTCGGTGGAATCCATCGAATGGGCGAAACAATACGATCTCGACGCCCGCGTGATTGAACTGGCGCTGCGCGAAAGCCGTTCTGTCATACGTCGCAAGAATGGCGTGCTGATTACCGAAACGCGTCACGGCTTTCTGTGTGCCAATAGCGGCATTGACGTCTCGAATGTTGATGGCGGTAGCCGGGCGCTGCTGCTTCCGGAAGATCCGGACCGCTCCGCAGCACATCTTCAACGCGCGATCAAGAAGCAGACAGGTATCTTCGTACCCGTCATCATCACCGACAGTTTCGGCAGGCCGTGGCGCGAGGGACTTACTGAATTCGCCATTGGGGTAGCAGGACTCAAACCGTTGCGCGACGATCGTGGACAGCGCGATCCTCACGGCTACAAATTGAAAGCGAGCGTTGAAGCGGTGGCCGACGAACTCGCATGCGCGGCGGGCCTCGTATGCGGCAAGCTCAACCGATCTCCGGCGTGCATCGTTCGAGGTTTTTCTTACGCAACCGGAAAAGGCAGCGCGAAGGAATTACTTCGTCCTGCCGCCACCGACCTATTCCGCTGAAAGTTCCGTTACACTGTAGGAGCGTTTCTCGCCATGTCGCTGCCGATGTTGGAGCAGGCAGCGAGTTGCGCGACAACGGAGCGAACTATGCACCGCGAATTATCCTCCACGGAGCTGGAAAGCTTCTTCACTCTCGACTGGTCCGATGTCTCGTCACGGCTCTCCCCTGAAGTCCGCACTCCTCTCGAAAAGGTTCTCGAAACACAAGATGGAGGGGACATTTCTCTGGAGCAGGCTTATGCGTTGGCAAGCGCCGAAGGAGACGATCTCGTTGGCCTTCTCGTCGCTGCGAATCTTCTGCGCGCGGAAATTGCCGGCAACATCGTCACCTACGTGGTGAATCGTAATATCAATTTTACAAATATCTGTTTCGTGGGATGCAAGTTTTGCGCCTTCAGCCGCGGCCCGCGCGAATCTGACACGTACTTTCTGACGATGGAGCAGATGGCGCAAAAAGCGGTGGAAGCCTGGCAACTTGGCGCAACTGAAGTTTGTATTCAAGGCGGATTACCCCGCGACCTGCCAAAATTTCACTACCGGGATATTCTTCGCGCAGTGAAAAATGCCGTTCCAAAAATGCACATTCATGCATTTTCTCCGATGGAGATTATTTACGGCATTGAACTCACGGGCATGCCGCTTGCCGACTATCTTTCAATGCTGCGCGATAACGGATTGGGCACGCTCCCGGGCACGGCGGCTGAAATTCTCGACGATGAAATTCGTCACATACTCTCGGCTAACAAGGTTTCAACCGCACAGTGGGTCGACGTGATCCGGACAGCGCATCGTTGCGGAATTCGCACTACCTCCACTCTCATGTACGGTCATGCGGAAACACCGGCACACTGGGTCCGGCAGATGCGGCTGCTTCGCGACATTCAATCGGAAACGGGCGGCTTCACCGAGTTCGTACCTCTGGGCTTCATCCATCAAAACACGATTCTCTTCGCGCAGGGTCTGGCGCGCACTGGTCCAACGATGGGAGAACATCTCAAGGTTCACGCGCTGGCCCGCGTGCTCTTAGCAGGATCGATTCGCAATATCCAGGTTTCATGGGTAAAGTTGAACCGGAAACTTTCGCAGCTCTGCCTGCATGCCGGCGCCAACGATTACGGCGGCACTCTGATGGAAGAAAATATTTCCCGTGAAGCTGGTGCTACGGCCGGCCAGTACACCAGCCCGGAGGATTTCCAGTCGCTCATTCTTGAGGCCGGACGCATTCCGGCGGAGCGCAATACCACGTATTCGCGTATCAATATCAAGGTTGCGCTCGACGAATTCACAGCAGAGCAGGCGTTCGAGGCCGAGTTCGCATGAGTTCCAGCGCAGCCCGAGCAGAGCGCCCGATCGCGATCATCGGCGGCACCGGACCTGCGGGTATGGGACTCGCCTTGCGCTGGGCGAGAGCTGGAGAAGCCATCATCATCGGATCGCGTGACGCTGCGCGAGCGCAGAAAACGGCTGCGGCGATTCAGAGCCGAGCAGGATCGGCAGCTAACGTTTCAGGAATGGAAAACAGCGCCGCGTGCGCCGCCGCCGATGTCCTGATGCTGACGGTCCCCTTCGAGGGCCAAGCTTCCCTTCTCAAAGAGTTGAAATCGTCGATCCAGGAGGGCGGCATCCTGATCGATGCGACCGTTCCGCTCGCGTCTTCGGTTGGAGGACGCGCCTCGCGGCCGTTGGGCGTTTGGCAAGGATCGGCGGCGCAGCAAGCCGCGGAACTTGTGCCCAAGGGGGTCAGCGTAGTCGCTGCCTTTCACAACATTTCTGCGGAACTCTTGAACGGAGACGAGCCGCTGGACTGCGACGTGATCGTTTGCAGCGACGATCCGGATGCGGCGCAACTCACGCGCAAACTTGCGGCGAAAATTCCCGGCGTGCGCGCCATTGACGGTGGGAAGCTCGAGAATGCCCGCATCGTTGAGCAAATCACCGCGCTGCTCATAGGGATGAACATCCGCCACAAAGGGCATGCTGGTATCCGAATCACAGGCCTGCCGCCTAACGCTTACCGCTAATCGGATTCGATCCTCGGACCGCGAATTTGAGCCAGAACCAACATCTCGACGCTGCCTGGCAATATCACAGCGGAACCAAACACTCGTATTTGAGCCTGCGGACCGATCAACACTCGCTCGATTGGGAAAACAAGCCTCTCCTCTTCAAAATCTACCCAACGCTCGAGGTAACGCGCCTGCCAAAAGACTTCCGGGAAACGGGCGTCGCGGCGCTGTCTGCGATTGCAGAACGAGATATTGCGGTCGACGGAGAAGCTGTGCCCGACCTGGACACGCTCGCACAGCTCTTGTTCTTTTCGGCCGGTGTGACACGAAGCCGAAAGCATCCGCAAGGAGAGACATTCTTTCGAGCCGCGGCTTGCACCGGTGCCTTGTATGAGATCGAACTATACGTGGTTTGCACAAACCTTAAGAGCCGAGATGAAGCTGCCGGAGGTGCACCGTCGCTTCCGGCGGGCGTATACCACTTTGGCGCGGCTGAGTTCGGCCTGCGACAGCTTCGTGCCGGCGACTTTCGACGAGCTGTAGTTGAGGCTGCCGGCAACGATCCCTCTTTGGAGCATGCTCCCGTAATCCTGCTGTGCACCGGCACATATTGGCGCAACGCGTGGAAGTATCGCTCGCGAACGTACCGCCATTTCGGATGGGACAACGGCACGATTCTCGCGAATCTGTTGGCTATGTCAGCCGCCTGCAAGCTCCCGGCGCGGATCGTCGACGCGTTCATCGACGACCAGGTCAACAGTTTGCTCGGGCTGAATACGGAGCGGGAAGTCACCTTTTCGATTGTTTCTGTCGGGCGCAGTGGCTCGACGCCGCCGAACACACCATTGGTTGAGAAGATAGAGTTTCCGATCGTTCCTTATTCCGAAAAGGAAGTTGACTATCCGGCCATGCGCAAGATGCATCAGGCTTCGTCGCTGGATTCGAGCCCGGAAGTTACGGCATGGCGCGGCGGCACACCGACTCACGCGCACCGTTCGCCAAAGGGAACGCCAGTACGGCTGAAGCCACTCGAAGGATCGAAGGTTCCCACCGATACGATTGAACAAGTCATCTCGCGACGAGGCTCAACGCGCCAGTTCTCGCGAGATCCACTTACGCTGGCGCAGCTCTCGACGATTCTCGATCGTTCGACGCGTGGAATTCCTGCGGACTTTCTGGATTCTGCCGAAGCGCACTTGAACGACCTTTATCTGATCGTGAATAACGTCGTAGGTTTGGATGCGGGCGCTTACGCCTATCGCTGGAAAGATCGAAGTCTTGAACTTTTAAAGACCGGGGATTTTCGCGAAAAGGCCGGCTACCTCGGACTCGAGCAACAGATCCCGGCAGACGCGGCCGTCGACGTATTCTTTCTTGCCGACCTCAAGAAGATTTTGGAGCGATACGGGAATCGTGGATACCGGGCCGTGCAACTCGAAGCGGGCATTTTAGGCGGCAAAATGTATCTCGCGGCCTATGCCCAACGGCTCGGTGCCAGCGGCCTGACTTTTTATGACGACGATGTCGTAAGCTTTTTCTCACCGCATGCGCGAGGGAAGAGCGCCGTCTTCCTCGTCGCGCTCGGACGCAGCGCCCTGCGCAAATAATCTGCAGCCTTGGACATCACGACTAGTCTTCGACGACCGGCGTCGTCATCTCTTCCGCGGGCTCCCCGCCTGCCATGGCTTGCGCGATGATCAGCTTTCGGGCTTCGACGCGGATCTTGGGTAATTGCAGGCTGAACCACCAAGCTCCGAAAACCGAGGCCAGTCCCCCGATCGCAACGGTCCACGGCGCACCCAGCCGATCTGAAAGCGCGCCGCCGAGAAGTGCTCCGACCGGCGCCATCCCCATAAACATCATCGAGTAGACGGCCATCGTGCGTCCTCGTAGCGCATCCGGCACCATCACCTGAATCAGCGTGTTCGAGGCCGCCATCTGCAGCATGATGAAATATCCCACCGGCAGCAGCAGCACCACAGACAGCCAGAACGAAGTTGAGAACGCGAACAGGATCAGGCTGATTCCGAAGCCTGCGCAGCATACCGAAATCCACGTGCCCAGGCCTTTTACTCCGGACCGCGCCGCCAAAGTGAGGGCTCCGAGCAGAGCTCCGACACCCGCCGCGCCCATCAAGATGCCCAGGCGAACCGCACCCAGATCGTGCGATCCAATCATGGACGCGAATTCCTGTCCTCCATGATGGAGGATCCTGTCCGCAAAAATCGGCATCAGGACGACGTAAGGCATTCCGGTCACGCTGACCAGGCCGAGCAAGATGAGCAACGCACGAATCGGTGCGGTTCGGCTCACAAACTGAAATCCTTCGATGATGTGATCCCACGGCGAGGTATTGAGTGATGCTTTGGCGGGAGCGTGGACCCGCATCATCATCAGACCGACAATGACCGCAATGTAACTGACAGCATTCGCAAAGAAGCACCATCCCTCGCCGAGGCGAGCCACCAGCACTCCGGCGACGGCGGGACCGATCACGCGCGCTCCGTTGAACATCGACGAATTCAACGCGATGGCGTTCATCAGATCGTCCTTGCCGACCATATCGACCAGAAACGCCTGCCGGCCGGGAATATCAAATGCGTTGACCACCCCCAGCAACGCCGCGAGAACAAAAATGTGCCAGACCTTGACCGTGTGCGTCAGGGTCAGAGCCGCAAGAACGAACGCCAGCAGCATTGAGGCCACCTGCGTGGCGATGACGATGCGCTGCCGGTTTCCGCGATCGGCGGCAATTCCACCAAGGGGCGCGACGAGAAAGACAGGAATCTGGCTCGCGAACCCGACAGCACCCAGGAGCAATCCAGAGCCGGTCAACCGGTAAACGAGCCACGACTGAGCAACGGTCTGCATCCAGGTGCCGACGAGTGAAATGAGTTGTCCGCTGAAGAAGAGCTGGAAGTTCCGGTGCCGCAGAGCTCGGCCTGCAGACTGCCAATTCAGTTTGCGGCTTGCGGGCGGCTCGCCGCTCGACTGCACTACTTCCTGGATGGAGGGTTTCGAATCAGACACAGTAAATACCTTCGATGACGAACGGCATCCCCAAGCATCAATATATCGTTCCGTCAGCGCCATCGCCTGGAGCTCGCGAGCCTTCGCGCCGCAGGTGATAGTGGCGCTGGCAGCCCGTTTAAGAGCCGGTAAATCAGCCTCCGCAGCATTTACTAAGTTGTAACTTCTCCAATCGATAGTTCTGAGCTAAAGTAACCACCTGCCTTCGGGCGATTCGCCAAAGGATTGCACGTATGACCACTCCTCCGGTTCGGGTTGAACGCCGTGTGGGTCAGCGGTTTCCTTACCTCCTCTCGGTCTCGCTGCGAGAACCTGCAACCTCGCTGGAAGGTGCCGGCTTCACGCAAGACCTGAGTTCCCGGGGAGTCTTTCTTTTCACCGACCTTCCGCTGACGGAGGGCTCTGACATCGAACTGACTCTTCGTATGCCTTCGGAAATTACCCTCGGCGAGAGTATGCCGGTTCGATGCCGCGGCAGGATTCTGCGAATTGTGCGTCCGGTCAACGCCAAAGACAGCAGCCCGAACGCGCTTCAGGCTGAAACGAAAATTGGGGTTGCTGTTCGCCTCGAAAGCTACGAATATCTGCCGACTTCGTCGGAAGCTTCTGTAAATTTCACGCGCATCTCGACTCTGCATCCCGAACGTCACGAAGAACGACCGGCGACGCGCACGTCCATCCGCCCGCTGGCGGAGTAGGTCCCACGCTTCCAGTCACTTCGATCCCGGCCGCCTTTTCAAACGATTCCGTCGTGGCTTACAATGTTGGCACCGAGGAAGGCAGTTTTCGAAGGCTTCTATGTTTCCCCGTGGCCCTCGAAGATGTTTTGGGTGTGCGTGGTCGTGCGGATCGCCTGCCAGGCAAGGTTTTTCGATTACCTAGGTCACTTGGCGGGGAGTACCTTCTCTTTCTAACATGCAGACACCGATAGAAATTAGCGAGAATCGCGCTATGCATGGGATTGCAGTCGCCCTCCTGACCGAGGACCGGGACCACCTATCCACGCTGCAAAATCGACTCGAGGCGACGCGGCTGGGAAGCGCCGTGTTCAGCCACGTGGGATTTCCGACGGGACCGACGGACGCGATTTTGCGCCAGTTGCAGGATTCGCGGGCGGAAGTCGTGATCGTCGATATCTCGCCTCACGAAGCCCAGCGCGCCATCCGTACGATCGAATTGATTCGCGCGACCACCCTGCAGATCGCTATTTTCGCCAACGGGGAGATGTCGCAGCCCGCCGCCATTGTCGCGAGCATGCGCGCCGGGGCGGGAGAATATCTCGACCACGCGGCTGGTTCAGAAGCCCTGCTCGAGGCTCTGACCCGCTTCAGTTCTTCGCGCACGCGATCCCTTTCAGGTTCGGGCAAGGCGCGGGTGTTTACGTTTCTCAGCGCGAAGGGGGGCTCCGGCTGCACAACGGCCGCTGTCAATACCGCGCTCGCGCTGCAGCAATCTCACGGCGATGTCGTCCTGCTGGATTTCGCTCCCATCGGTCATGCGGCGCTTCACCTCAACTTGCGGCCGCAGTTCGGAGTGCTCGATGCACTGCAGAACCTTCATCGCATGGACGTCTCGTTGCTCGACGGCCTGATGACTCCGACCAAAGAGGGACTTCATCTCCTGGCTGGTCCTTCGCAGCCTTATCCGACCGAGCCCACTCCAGGAGAGTTGGCGCGGCTGTTCGATCTGCTCGTCAGCCACTACCGATTCGTAGTCGTTGACGCCTCGAGCCGCCTGGATCCGACGACCCGGCTGCTGTCCGATCTTTCGAATGCAGTTCTGGTTGTGGCGCAGACAGACGTCGTGTCGCTGTGGAGCGCGGGCCGCATCCATACCTTCCTCGAAGAAGGCACGGGACGTGACCGATTGCGCATGGTGTTGAGCCGCTACAAGAAGATTCCCGGCTTCACGGACGAGGATGTCCAGCAGGTTACAAACTGCAAAGTGTTGTGGAAGATTCCAAACGCTTACCAGTCGATCTCACCTTCGATCGATCACGGCACGCCCGTGGTGTTGCAGGATAGTCCGGAAATCAGCCGCTCGTTCCGCTCCTTGGCGGAAACACTGGCTGAAGCGTCCTCTAATTCGGAGGGCAGCCCTGATCTTGTCTACGGCCACGAAGGGGCTCGCAAGAAGACGCCCGGCCGCCTCAGTCTTTCCCCGCTACGGGCAGGGCAATAGCCGCCTTTACATCACTTTCTCGCCGACGGAACCGGTTCTGAATCTTCCGGGAATTTTTTCAGGGCGACGGGCTGCGAGTGCGATGTCACCTTCTTATTTACGTCGCTGACATTCTGGGTAAGAGTTCCCTTGAGCACGAAGTAGCCATCTTCCTCGGGATTTTTCCCTTCCCCTCGTTCCACCGTTCCTTTGAAGTCGAACCCTACGCCGTGAACCAACTCCGTGGTGAACGTCAGCTTGTTGCCGTCAAGTTTTCCGCTTTTGAAGAATTGATCGAGAAACGCTCCCTTGTCGCTTTCGCCTTCCCCATACCGTGAGATGAAGCCCGTGACGCTGTTGTCATCTTCGACCGTGACCTGCACGAACTCGCCGTCTTTCAGGAAGGTGTACATCCCTGAATAAGGTTTCGCCTCTTTCTGAGGAGATGGCGAGGGTTGGGATGCCTTTGGCGCCGCATCCGGAGCGGGCTTGGCATCCTGGGCGAGCCCGTTGATAGTCGTGGCTGAGAAAACGGCAAAGCACAACCACAGCAAAGTGAGCGGAATGCTTTTCATGAGTCTACGTCCCCGCCCAATCGTACTACCGCGGAGAGTCGCGACCAAGCTGGGGATTTCGGGTGCAAGAACATTCCCCACCCTGCCGCAAGAAGTGCGCCACTGATTGCCGAACCCACTTGAAGTTTTCGCTGGCGGCAATTCTTATTTCTTCGCCGCTTCCCCGCCCATAAAAGTCATCCAGTTCACGCCGTCCCTTGAGACTTCGGGGCTGACAATTGTCATTCGGCCGCAGGTTTACCAATCTCCCCAATGTGACGCCGTCATTTGCAGGAACTTCATCTTCCACGCATCGCCTTGCTTCACCCAAACCGTGCTGAAATGCTGATACCGCGGAGGCGGACCTTGATCCTCAGCCGCCGGGACACGAAGAACGACGTTGTAGGTGACAATCGCGACGCCTTCGCCCGCGCTCACCACTTTCATGTCGTAGGCCAAAACATCGGTTCCAGGGTCTGAAAACTGGTCAATCATGTCCTGGCGGCCATACATCTGCCCATCGAAAGCGACGAACGAGAAGTCGTCGGTGAGGGTACGCTTGAAGAACCCGACATCTCCTTTTTTTGCAGCGGCAATGAAACTCTTCTCGGCATCCATCAACGTCTGTTCGAGCGCGGTGGGGGCTTTTGCGGGAACGTTCGCCGGTCCCTGCGCGAACGTTAGACAGCGCCGCACACCAGTGCGAGGCAGATCACGAAACAAGCTTCTCATGGCTTTCTCTCCAAACTGCCGTCGATGGGAAGATCCACCGACTTAACGTGCCGGACGATACGTCGATACTGCTGCGACTTCTGGGACTTCCTTCGCAGCAATCGAAAACTCGCGCGCTTAAGAACCCCGAATCTTTGCGGCCAACTCCGACCGCGCGACGGAGACTTGCTCTCCTGTCGCCAGATTCTTCAGCGCGAACGCATCTGACTTCACTTCGTTCTCGCCAACGATCAGGATGTACTTCGCGCCGGCTTTCGTCGCGGCTTCGAATGACTTCTTTAGGCGGAAGTTGTCATCCCCAAGTTCGATGACGAGGTTTTGGCGACGCAACTCTCGCGCCAGAGCTCGCCGCATCGCCGTTCATCGTCGGCCATCGGAGCGATGTATACGTCCGGCTTCCGCAGCACACTCTCCGCTGGAGTTTTCTCCTGTAGAGACATGACGAGGCGGTCCTCGCCGATCGCGAACCCGATGCCTGGAGCGGCGGGCCCGCCGAGAGCCTCCGAAAGCCCGTCGTATCGCCCGCCGCCGAGTATCGCGTTCTGCGCTCCCAGTGCGCCATGCGTGAACTCGAAGGCTGTTCGCGTGTAGTAATCGAGGCCGCGCACCAAGCGATCATTCAAGTTGAAGCGAACTCCCACTTTCGTCAAAATTGCCTGAACCGCATCGAAATGCTTCCGCGAATCTTCTCCCAGAAACTGGCTGATGCGAGGCAGGGTTTCGATGATCGGTTGATCCTCGGGCACCTTGCAGTCAAACACGCGCAGCGGATTGGTGACCGCCCGGCGTTGGCAATCTCCGCACATCTTGTCCTTGACGGGATCGAGCGCCCTGCGGAGCGCCTCGTTGAACTGCCCGCGATCGACAGGAGTGCCCACGGAATTCAGTTCAAGATTCCAATCGCTGATGCCGAGGCGATCGAGCAAAGTAGCCAGCATCTCAAGAACTTCCGCATCGCGAACAGGCGAATCGCTCCCAGCCGACGCAGGACCGATTACTTCGGCATCGATCTGATAAAACTGCCTGTAACGTCCCTTCTGCGGTCGTTCACGGCGAAACATGGGACCGATACAGTAGAGCTTATTCAGGCCGCGATCCCACATCTTGTGCTCGATATAGGCCCGAACGATGCCGGCCGTAGCCTCCGGACGAAGAGTAAGGGATTGGCCCTTCTCGCTTTCTGCGCGCGATCGATCCTCCCACGTATACATTTCCTTCGCGACGATGTCGGTTTCTTCTCCGACGCCGCGCGCGAATAGCTCCGTGGTTTCAAAAATTGGCGTGCGAATCTCCTGGAAGTTGTAGGCGCGGAACACGTCGCGCACCGCGGCTTCCACAAAATTCCAAAGCGCCGTGTCCGGCGGCAGCAGATCCCTTGTCCCTCGAACCGCCTTGATCATTCCGTTCCCACTCTTCCCTCTGCCAATACTTTGTCAATCTTAGCGAAGCGAGCAACCTGCGCTTCTAATGGCGGCACAGCTGCCTTAGCTCGCAGCTCAATGCTCGCTGCGGCTCATGCGCTCCTTTCAAATACTCTTCTTTATAGCCGAGATAATTGCGCGCATAGCGCATGATCGTTTCCTGATCAGCTCTCATCCAGCTTGCGCCGAAACTTTCCTGGAGATCCCATCCACAGCGACCCGGGCTCGACTACCGTCTTCTCAGGTATTAGAGTTCCTGCGGCGATAATCGATCCAGCCCCGATTCGCGCACCGTTCAGGATGATCGATCCCATGCCGATCAGGCAGCGATCCTCGATGACGCACCCGTGCAATGTGACGGTGTGTCCCACCGTCACGTATTCGCCCAGATAGACGCCCCATTGCTGCTTCATCCCATGAAGCACGCTGTTGTCCTGCACGTTGGAGTGCGCACCGATGCGGATTTCGTGCACGTCGCCACGGACCACCGCATTCATCCATACCGATGCATGCTCGCCGAGCACAACATCGCCGATGATCTGCGCCGATTCATCGACGTAGCAGGTCGCTGGAATCGTTGGAGTTACGTCTTTGTACGGTCGGATCATGTCTTCATTCAAAGGAAATTGAAAATACCACGAGAGCGCCGTCCGGCGTAAGACCATCACCCGTAGTTCCACTTTGCGTTTTCAATTCCGCAACAACGTCTTCAAGTTCCCACTCTGGGAAGAACCTCAAATAAGTATGGATGAATCACAGAGTTTGCTGTGGCCCGAATGCTATACCGAACTTGGTTTCTCCTTTGCCGCGCAGACGTTTCCCGGCCGCACGAACTCTGTCTGCCCTCCGGAACTTCTGCGCGGATTTCTCGGGCCGCATTCGCTGAAATATGCTCTGCGGTTTTGAAAACTCGCATCGGATCCAGGTTGTCTTCTATGTCCTCGTCGCGCATCTTCATCTTTCTCTTCAGCTCTCTGTTGGCCTTCTCACTTTGCGCCACCAACCAACTTGCCTGTCAGGACTCGGCGACGGGAGCCATCCGAGGCACGGTATTTGACTCCACGGGCAGCCGCGTTGCCGCAGGCATCCATCGTCGTCGTGAATACCGCGAACGGAACGCGATTCACAGCCAGCAGCGACAGCGAAGGACGCTTCGCGCTTGAATTGCTTCCGCCGGGCGACTACTCTGCGCGCGCGGAGGCTCAGAATATGTCTCCCCAGGTAACGCCTCAGTTGCATCTGGATGTCGGCGGCACGGCCGATCTCGAATTTCGCCTCACTGTCGCCAGCGCGCAGGAAACCGTAACCGTCTCCGCCTCGCCGACGCAGGTTGAGACTCAGCCGAGCGCAGTTTCGACGCTGCTCGACGAACGGGCAATCAATGACTTCCCTTTGAACGGCCGCCGTTTTTCCGACCTCGCGTTGTTATCTCCCGGCGTTACACAAGATCCACGCAGCCTGACTTCGGGCAGCAACGGCGACCTTTCCTTTGGCGGGATTCGCGGATTTCAGAACAGCTTCCTCGTCGATGGCAGCGATAACAACAACGGCTTCTTCGCCCAGGCGCGGGGACGTTATCGCGCGCCGTATCAGTTTTCAACCGAAGTTGTGCAGGAGTTCCGCGTCTCTTCGAACTCCTATGGAGCCGAACAAGGCCGCTCCGGCGGAGCAGTCGTTAACGTCGTAACTAAATCCGGCTCAAATCATGTCCACGGCACGGCGTTCTATTACATGCGTGACAGTTCTCTCGGAGCCACGGACCCCTTTCTCGCGTTCAAGCCACACAGCCGCCAGCAACAGGTTGGAGGCACGATGGGTGGTCCTCTGAAGCGCAACAAAGTATTCTTCTTCGCGGGATTCGATCAGCACATATTTCACGTGCCAAACATCGTCGAGTTTCTCGACGGCAGTTCGAAGGTTGTGCCGCAAGCTGGGACACCCGCCGTCCCGGGAGACTACGAAGCGATCGATCAGGCGCTGGTCTTTTCTTCCGCCGCGCAACTTACATCTCTCGCGGGAGAATATCCCGCTGCCCAGATCGGCAATTCCTCGTACGGCAAGCTCGATATCAACATTTCACCCCGCAACCAACTCACCTTGCGCGTCAACACCTCGCGCTATTGGGGATCGAACAATGTGTTTCTCGATCCCGGCAGCCCGGTCACCTACGACGCGATCAACGATAACGGGGAGGAATTGGTCGCCACAGAAACCGCGAACGTCTCACTCACGAGCAGTTTGTCGCCGCGTTGGATCAGCCATTTACGCGCCCAGTTTTCTCGCGACCAGCAGCAGTCCTACAGCAACACCAGCGATGTACTCGTGAAGATCCCCACTGTTCTCGACGGCTTGGGACGCTCCAATCTGCTTCCTCGCCAGACGCGGGAGCATCGGCTACATCTCGCCGAAACGCTCAGCCTGGAAGGCCCTCGAAATTCGTGGAAGTTCGGGGGCGACGGGCTGCTGACCTGGATCTACGACTTCTTTCCCAACCAGCAGAGCGGCGAATACCTTTTCTATCCAATCAAGGTGGACCCTTTTACCTTCCAGCCGGTTGAAGCCGGGCTGGAGCTCACGCCGCTGCGAGCCTACGCGCACGAGATCCCGCACTACTATCTGCAGAATTTTGGGACAGCGACTTCACATCCGGACACGAACGAGTATTCTGCGTTCGCGCAAGACACGATTCGCGTAACCGATCACCTGGCCTTGAACCTCGGCGTGCGCTGGGACTTGCAAACCTTCAAGAGCACCGGACTGCTGTCGAACCCTCTGTTTCCGCCGTCGGGCAAGTTCCCTTTCCAGCCCTATAACTTCGCCCCGCGCGCAGGATTTGCATATTCCCTCGGGCACAAGCGGCCGCTCGTCGTTCGCGGCGGCTACGGAATCTTCTTCGTCCGCATCCCACAAATTTATAGCTCGGTGATCCAGACTGAAAATGGAGTATCGGACGCTCACGTTTTTCTCAACAACACGGACTATTACGATCACCAGGTCTTCCCTTCGTATCCCAACCCTCTGGTGAGCTGCTCGTTGTATGCCGCAAGCTGTCAGCTGCCCTCCGGATTTACCCAAGGCGTCACCAACGAAGTTTCGGCGTTCGCTACCAACTTCGTCACGCCGAGGGTGCAACAGTCCAGCTTGACTCTCGAAAAGGAAGTCGCCGAACACACGACGGTTGCGTTGTCTGTCTTGAACGTGCATGGCGAACACCTGATTCGCGCGCTCGACGTAAATCTACCGCAGCCCGCCGCGCTGCAGTATCCGATCTTCGATTCGACAGGTTCGGTTTTCCAGGGCGGCTACTACACCGTCGATTCGTTTGCGACATGGCAATTCACACGATCGCTGACTTGCCCGTGGCCGCCATGCATCAACCCGCTCGGGCGCCCGATCGCACAACTCGGAGCGATCAACGAATTCCAGAGCGCGGCATCAAGCTATTACAACGGAGCGACTCTCTCGATCAATCGCCGGGTTGCGCGTGGAACCTATATGCGGCTGGCTTACACATTCGCCCACGCCATCGACGATGGGCAGGACGCCCTTGTTGCCGGCCAGCCGGCCACGGTGCAGAACTCCTACAATCCGTCCGCCGAACGAGGGCCGAGCGTCACAGACCAACGGCAGCGGCTGGTCGCAGCATTTTCAACGGAACCGCGTTTCTTTCATCGCGGCCACGAAATGCTCGGGCACCTGTTTAACGATTGGAAGTTTTCCAGCGTGGTTAACTACGGATCTGGAAGGCCTTTCAACGCGACAGTCGCGGGAGATCCCAATCAAGATGGAAACGGTCTAAACGACCGTCTGCCCGGTTACAGCCGCAACGGATTCACGGGCCCGGATTATGCCACGGCAGATCTTCGCGTTACTCGCACGCTCCATTTTCACGAGCGCTACAAGCTGAATCTCGTTGCGGAATCGTTCAACCTCTTCAACCGAGACAATCAGCGAGTCGCGATCACCGCAAATGGAATGGTGGCCTCCGCCAGCACGTTCGTGCAGAGTTATGTCAGAAACAACATCACGCCGTACCCCGGGTACTACGAGCTTCCCACGAGCTTTACGAAGCCGACTTCGGCGTACGCTCCCAGGCAAGTTCAGTTGGCGTTGAAATTTATCTTTTGAGGTCTCGATCGACCATGCTTCGAGCCTGTGAGAGGTTTAACAGCTTTCAAATACGGAAAGAACGGAACAGCAGTTGAGGTTCGACGCAGCGTTGAAGGCGAATTGTAAACTTTCGCAACGGAATCTCATCACAAGGTTTACTTTTCCTTACAGTCTCCGCTTCGGCATGAAGGAATCTGCACACTGAAAGCCTCAAACTCAGTTTTAGGCAGCAATAACGGGCCTATTGTGGAGAAATTCTACATACCCCCCTTGACTAACGGTCAAAACCTTGTAATAACTATTCGGTCCATCCGGACGAGTCTGGGGGTGTGTCAGTTTGGCAGAAGTTAGACTTCAAGAGGGCGAATCCCTCGAGAACGCTCTACGCCGCTTCAAACGCAAGGTGCAGCAGGAAGACATTATCAAGGAGGTCAAGCGCCACTCCTTTTACCTGAAGCCCGGCGAAAAGAAGCGAGTTAAGGCTGCTCTAGCTCGGAAGCGAGCTCGCAAGAAAACGCGAAAAGAACAGGACTAAGCAGGAAAGGGCCGCTCCTTCCCGGGGCGGCTCTGCTCGATCTGGCCCCCACCAAGTTGAGCTGCAGCAGGGATCTTTTCATATCATACTCACCAGATTTCCCGGCATAAGACGAAAAAGTTATTACCCACGCGCCGTTCCAGGTGCGGGGCGGGCCGAGTCCAAGGGGCTGTAAAGAGGGGGAGCAGTACACAACCTGTATTTCGGTGTACCACCGCAGTTCTTTCCTCGCGGGTGGGCGCGCGGAGACGGGCTGAAGGGAGCCATCCTCAATGGAATTTCAGGACAAGGTGCTGAAGTGTATCGACTGTGGGGAAGATTTTATCTTCACTGCCGGGGAACAGCTTTTTTTCCACGACAAGCAGTTTAAAAACGAACCCAAGCGTTGCAAAGCTTGCAAGACCAAACGTGTCGCGGTGTTGGGTGCGCCTCCGGCACCCGGACAAGCCTATCGCTATACGAAAGTAGAAACCCAGGCAACCTGTTCGGGATGCGGGAAGCAGACCACCGTTCCCTTCCGGCCGACCCAGGGGCGTCCGGTATTTTGCCGAGAATGTTTCCAGGCGCGTAGAACACAAGCTTCAGCCTGATTCATCGCCTTTCCCTCTAATTCGGCTGAGGCGTGCTGTAACATTACGATGTGCCCGGATTCTTTGTAGAAAACTTTGGCTGCCGAGCCACACAGGCTGACGGCGCCTCTCTTGAACGCCAGTTCGAGGAGCGAGGATTGTCTCGTGCCCCGAGCGCCGCGCAGGCGTCGCTGGTAGTCTTGAATACCTGCACGGTTACCGCAGGGGCGGACCAGGATGCGCGGGCCGCGATTCGCCGCGTTCGCCGACAAAATCCTGACGCAAAGATCGTCGTCACGGGATGCTACGCGCAGCGGGCTCCCCAGGAAATCTCGGCTCTTCCCGGCGTGAGCCTGGTCGTCGGCAACTCTCACAAACATCAATTGGCGGAAATCGCACTGAATGCGGATCTGGAGCTTCGTCCGCCGGGTGCTTTCGTTCCGCTAACGGCGTTGACCGTCGAGAGCCAGCGACCATCGGCGGAAGACCAACGACAGATCTTCGTTTCCGACATCTTTGCCCACACCGAACTCCTGGCCGCGCCGGTTTTTGACGCCGCCAACGAACGCACTCGTCCCAACCTCAAAGTCCAAGACGGCTGCGACAATCGCTGTTCATTTTGCGTGATCCCCTACGTGCGCGGCCAGAGCCGATCGCTTAGTGTGGACCGCATCATCCGCGAAATAAACGCGCTGGTAGATTCCGGATATCGTGAAGTTGTAATCAGTGGAATCAACTTAGGGCGATGGGGAAGAGATCTTCCCCTACGACCCCAGGGGCGAACCACGGGCGGCCAACGACTGGCGTCCCTCATCCGCTCGATTCTCGCTGAGACTGCTCTCGAGAAGCTTCGCATCTCGTCCGTCGAACCTATGGATTGGTCTGACGACCTGATCTCGCTCGTTGCGTCGTCCTCGCGCATCGCGAAACATGCGCACGTACCCATGCAGTCTGGCAGCGATGCTGTGCTGCGCCGCATGCATCGCAAATATCGTCCCTGGCACTATCGCGAGAAGATCGAAAAAATCCGCGCCGCAATGCCTGATGCCGCCATCGGAGCGGACGTCATGGTTGGATTCCCCGGCGAAACCGATGCGGAATTCGAAGAGACGCAGGCGATGATCGATACTTTGCCTTTCACTTATCTGCACGTGTTCACTTACTCCGCGCGGCCTGGAACCCCGGCGGCAGATATGCGGAATCAAATCCCGGTTCATCGGGCGCGTGAGCGGAACCGCGTCCTGCGCGAACTGGCAGCAGAAAAGAAGCTGGAATTTATGCGGAGCTTCGTGGGCAGGGAGCTCGAAGCAATCACGTTAAATGTCGGAGGGACCGACGCGGACGGCGAGTTCACCGAAGCCTTGACTGACAACTACCTGAAGTTGCGTCTCAAGGGATCCCACGAAGCCAATCGCTGGACCTCGGCTTCGGTGAGCGATGTCATCGATGGATCGCTCAAAGGCTCGTCAAATATCAGTTTTGCGCCTTACGAATCTGAATCCCCAATTCTTTCAGCTGCCGCTCGCTGACCGGCGTCGGAGCATCCACCATCAGGTCGACTGCACGCGCCGTCTTCGGGAACGGAATTACTTCGCGCAGGCTCTCGGCTCCCGCCAGAATCATCACAATTCGATCGAGCCCCAGCGCGATTCCGCCATGCGGCGGTGTGCCGTACTCCAACGCCTCCAGGAAAAATCCAAATCGCGATTTCGCTTCTTCGTCGGTCATGCCCAGTGCGCGGAAAATCTTGCTCTGAATATCCTGGCGGTGAATACGGATCGAGCCCGATCCAAGCTCCGTGCCGTTCAACACTACGTCGTAGGCAAGCGCCCGCACCGCACTTAAAGTCGACTGCGGATCTTTCACCGACTCCACCCCTTGCTCAAGCAGGCTCATGTCTTCGTCGTGCGGCGACGTAAACGGATGGTGCGCAGCCATCCACTGCTTCTCACCTTCGTCCCATTCGAACATCGGAAAGTTCGTCACCCACAAGAACCGGTAATCCTTCGACGGATCGCCACTCTTCTTGAAAATTCCGTGACGATCGGCATATTTCTGCGCGAGTGCCAGCCGAAGCAGTCCGGCAGACGCGTAAATCGCAAGCTCAGCGGGCGTAACTTTCCGGTGCGAGGGCATCGCCGTCTGCGGACCCGCTTGTGCCGATCCGGCCACGAGGACAATCAAGTCGCCTTCCTCCGTAGCAGTTTTCTTCGCGATTGCGGCTGCGGCGTCCGGATATTTATTACCGATGCGCTTGAAGTCTTCATAGACGCGCGCTCCGCCTTTCGCATGGAACATCGGCTTGATGTCGTCACGTTCCTTGCGTGACAGTTCGCCGACCTTCGGCGTGCGGATGGCGATCACCGGCAAATTTGCATTGATGGCCAGTTCCTGCAGATTCTCGGCGCTGAAACACTCGCGGACATCGGTGAAAGCGGGCAGGCGCAAGTCGGGCTTGTCGATCCCGTACAGCCGGATCGCTTCGTCATAATCCATCCGCGGAAACGGAGTCTTGATGTTCTCGCCGGTAGCCTGGAAGGCTGCGGTCAGGAATCCTTCGACCACTTCCCAAACTCGCTCGGCTTGCGGATAGGACATTTCCAAATCGATTTGCGTAAATTCCGGCTGGCGATCAGCCCGCAAATCCTCGTCGCGGAAACAGCGCACGATCTGGAAATATTTGTCGAACCCCGAGATCATCAGGATCTGCTTGAATAGTCTGCGGTGACTGCGGCAGACGCATAGAACGTTCCCGGCTGCACGCGGCTGGGCACGAGATAGTCGCGCGCGCCCTCGGGGGTCGAACGTGTCATGAAAGGCGTTTCGATCTCGAAGAATCCCTGCGCCGAAAGATAATCGCGGATGGCTTTCGCCACCTTGTGCCGCGTCTCGATATTGAATTGCATCGCATCCCGGCGAAGGTCGATGTAGCGGTACTTCAGCCGAGTCTCTTCGTTGGTCAGAGCTGGTATCCGACGGCAAGAACGGGCGGCAGCTTCGATTCATTCAGAATCCGCAACTCTTCCGCCACGAGCTCCACCTCTCCCGTCGGCATATTCTTGTTGACCGTGTTACCGTCGCGGAGCTTAACGGTTCCAGTAACGGCAATGACGTATTCATTGCGCAGGTCTCCCGCCTTCTCATGAATCGCGGCCCCGCGTTCGACGTTGATCACAACCTGGGTCACGCCGGTGCGGTCGCGCAGATCGATGAAGAGCAGGTTGCCGTGGTCGCGGCGTTTATTGACCCAGCCCATAAGCACGGCCTTTTTCCCCGCATCGGAAGCACGCAGCACTCCGCACATATGGGTACGTCGAAGATCTCCTAGGAAGTCGAGCAAAGTTAGTCCTTACAGTGCGAGTCAGTTATGAAGCTGAATCCCCGATTATAAACGGTCCACCAGCAGGGAGTCGTTCTTCCCGCAGTGGCAATTCCCGATTCAGTTTCGTGAGGATTCCTGTTGCCCTGTCGGCTATCCGAAGTCTTGAGAGAGCATCTACTATGGAAGGATGTCTGTTGTTCGGCCGGTGATCGACATTTCGCAGTCAGCGGAGGTTCCACGACTGCTGGTCGAACTGCCGTCGCGGCGGCAAACTTTTCTGGTCAACCTTCGCGATCTGATTGCGCCTCGCAAAGAAGAACTCCTCGAACTGCGCTCTGCCCCGGCCGCTTTCTGGCCTGACGTGTTCGTCAAGCGAAACCTTCCATGGGATGGATTTCTCCAATCCGGCGCCTACCATCTGATTGCCGTCGGGTTGCTCATGGGCCTCACGCATCTCTTCGGGTTGCAGCCAACCGTCGTGCAGCAGTCCGTGTTCGAGCATTCACAGGTCGTCTACTATCAGCCGTCGGAATATCTGCCACCCTTGGACACTCGAAGCCAGTCCGCGGATCGCCCGAGGAAGGCTGATCCGGAAGTTTCCCGCCAGCCGATCATCTCCGTTCCGGCTGAGGCGGATAATCGTGAGCAAACCGTTGTGACGCCGCCAAAAGTCAGCCTGCGGCGTAACGTGGAGATGCCGAACATCGTGGCGTGGTCTGACACGGAGAAACCTCGCCTTGCTATTCCTCCCGCACCTCTTACGCCTGCGGCCGAAATCACACGCATCGCACCCAAGCTGGAGAACTCCGTGGTCACGCCACCACCGGATGCAGCGCGTCTCTCGCATCGCCGGGCTTCGCCGGAGTTGCAGAATTCGGTGGTCGCTCCGCCACCAGAATTGCGCGCGTCCAATAAGGCTCCGATCCAAGGCCTTCAGCCTGACCTTATTGCGCCGCCACCCTCCGTCGAAGCTTCAACGCGATCATTAGGGCAAATTGACATTGCGCCGAGCGCAGTGATCGCTCCTGCGCCTCAACTGCCCGTCGCGTCGCAACGCACCAACCCGGGCGGAAGGTTAGGTTCTGCGAGCGCGATCGCACCGCAAGTCGTTCCTCCGCCGCCTTCGCTTGCAACATCGGGTTCATCGGATGCGTCCTTCGGATCACGCGGCCGTATCATCGCCTTGAATCTTCATCCGGCTGTTGGTGCGCCCCCCGATCCGCCAGCGGGCAATCGTCGCGGAGCGTTCGCGGCCACAGCAGAAGGACACGCGGGCGCCTCGGGATCACCGGGCTCCACAAGCGGTGCAGCCTCGGGCGCAACGGCTTCCGGAAATGCAAGCGGGAAAGACAGCGGAAGCGGAACCGCACGAAATAAGCCGTCAGACTTGCCCGGTGGACTATACGTCGGCAAGACGCCCGAAAAAACTTCACCGGTCGCCGGTCCGCCGGAAAGCAAGGCATCGTCGACATCGGTGAATCCCAATTTGATGGCGAGCGTACGTCCGCCGCGCGTTTCCACAACTGCGCGCCCGATGCAACCGGGCGATGAAGCGAAGCTGTCGCCAGTCGAACGGACTGTTTTCGGCAGGCCGGAAGTTCTACGCGGTTACGCTAAACATGCCGAACCTGAATTCGTCCGGAGGAAGTTGGGTCATTCGGTTCGCAGAGCTTAATCACGACTCAGCGGCTGCAGGCGCACCTTCGCCAGATTTATCGCAGCCAATGGCCACGCACGAGGTCGACCCCGCTTATCCGCTGCAACTCATGCGTGAGAACGTATCGGGCACTGTAATTCTGTACGCCGTCATTCACGCGGACGGCAGCGTCGCGGATGTGAAAGTATTGCGCGGCGTAGATGACCGACTCGACCGCTTCGCCAGCGACGCTGTTGCCCAATGGAAGTTTGAGCCTGCGACGAAGAACGGTTCTCCCGTCGATGTCGAAGCGACGTTTCAAATACCTTTTCGTCCTGCCCGCGTAGGAAGCAACTTCTAAGGCTGGCGGCGCAGCGAAACCCGTTTGTTTGCGGATATTCGGAAACTAAATAGAGTGAGAGCACTTCGAGGCAGGGAATCTCTAGGTGTTGCTCGCGCCCTTCCGCTTTTCGAGCGCGGCGTAGATCATTGGATCGGTGCAGACTTCGTAATAGGGGCGCTTGGTCCATCCCTTGACCTTGAAATCCGCCGGATCGATCATGGGAATGCGGCTCTCGCGCACCACAATTTTGCGGAAGATGTCGCGGTCCACGGGTACCGTAGCACTGAACAGCTTGTATTCGCCTTTGTCGGAAGACGCCAGAGACGCCGGCAGCTTTACCTTGAGAGGTTCGAGAGTAATTTCCTGTTGCAGCTTGCTGAAGGCGGCCTCGTTCATTCGGATGCCACCCAGGTTGAAGCTGAGAATTACGTCTTCCGGATTGCCGTTCTCATCGAGTTCGGCGGCCTGAAACGCGTATACGTGAAACGGCCCTGCCTGCGGCTCCATCACCTTGCGCGCCCGCTTGTTGCAAGACGATAGCCGGTCGCTTTCATTCAGCGCTTCGGAAATCATGATCTGATGCTCGCCGTCCATTAAATACAGGGGCGCCGATTCCTGCAGCGTGATACCGAGTCCGAGCTCGAGTTGCGGCATGCCAGAGCGCTGCATCAGTTCGTTGTATCCCCGAACGATCTCGATGATCTCGCGGGCGAGCACGCACATGCGGCTGACTGCAAGACCCGGCTCGCCTTCGCGTTCAAGGATGGCGAGAATGATCGCGTCGCCTTCCAGAAACACTTTCTGCGCGCCATATTTTTCCAGCAGCTTGTTCACCGGATCGTAAAAATTCAAGCTGAAATACGATGCGGGATTTAATCCCTTCTCCATCATCGTCCGGGTCAGCCGAGTCGAATCCCGGACGTCTGCTTTCAGCACCACGTGCCGGAGAACACGGTCGGTTTCCGCCTCTCCCTGTTCTTCTGGCAGCAGGAATTCATACAGGGTTCCATTGACTCGCGATAATTCCTGCAAACGCTCGTTGGCGACGAGGTTTACCGAATCCAGGGCGGCGTTGAGGACCTCGAGGCGCCGCAAATCGCGGTGATACTGAAAGAAGTCGCCAAGAAAACGCGCGGCCACTTTCGCCCGCTCCGCGCCGCGGCAGCTGGCTACTTTTGCGACAGCTCCGTACAAACTGGTCGGAGAGAGTTTGCCGTGCTCCTGGATCAGCCGCTCCACGCGATCGCACTCTGTACGATCGATCAGCGCATTCTTCAGCTGTTGCGGGTTGATCAGCGGAGCGTATTCGTTCAACAGAGGAATGACGTGATAGGAAGCGATGACGTTCTCCATCACGCGCTCGTCTTCGAGCACACGGACCCAAGTCGCGACACGATCCTGCTGGGCTAATCCTTCGGCTGAATCCTCTGGAGTTCCGGTTCCGACGAGGTCCCGCGCATTTTCCGGGACGCTCATCCAGGCGTCCAACGTTTCCGCGCTGATCTCCTCCCCATAGAGCGAGCGCAAGAACGCGCAAGCAATCTCCTGCATCCGCCCGTAGCGATCAGGGTCGCGATCCCAATTCCCGAGCATCACGTAATGTTCGGCGCACAGATAATCGTCGCGCCCGTCTTCTGAAAACACCAAGCGGTTCAGAAACAGCGGATACGTGAAGAAAGCGCCCCCGCTGGTCTCTTCTCCAAAGAGCGAGCGACGGGTCCGGGCAAGCGTGCTCTTTTCGACTTCGCGCAGGGTTTCAAAAATCTCCTGACCGGTCTTGCGGAGAATGATTTTTTTGCGCACCTGGAAAGCGGCGACCCGTTCGCGGTATTCATGCGCTTTTTGGGCGCGCATGTTGTCATAACTCTTCAACAGTACGCGGCATCGTTCCACTACCTGCGCGAATTGCAGGCTCATCTCACTGCGCAAGAATTTCGTAACCGCCAAGCGCGCCAAAAGATCGACTGAGAGATTGAATTCTTTCTTGGAGCGGTTGAGCGATGCGACTTGCAACTCGGTCAGCACCGACTTCCACTCGGCCGGATCGTCTTTAGAGCGCGGCGGAGCGCCGAGCTGGCGCCTCATCCACGAGGGGGCCTGCGACTGCTGCGGCGCTTCGGCCATCAACAAGCCTTCAATCTCGCCATGCCGTGCGATCAGGCGCGCGATCTGGGCGCGCGCCAGCTCGACAAATCGCGGGCTGAGCACCACATCGTGCCGCAGATTATCGACGCCAACTGCGATGCCTTCGAGCGCCACGAACGGAGTCGAGGCAGCCAGATTCGGCGGGGGCAGTTTCTCGGGGCCGCCACCCAGGCGAAAGATTGGAATTCTAGGCATCCTTGTGTAGGATTCTCTTTGGAAGTTACTGATTTGAAACGTACATACGGAGGTTAGCATGCGCCATGGGAGGGCTAAAGTTACCTCCGTTACCGACGCAAGCCGCTGATTCTGAGTGGAATACCGGCGAAGAAAAATGCTGTCGGCAAATCGGCAACAGGAGTTGGTCAACCTGAATGATCGTGAGCGGATGTGATTTCACGGCCTATTGCTGGCTCTTCGCCCGCGCAGACTCGAACTCGTCGCCCTTCTGCCAACCGATTAAGCTTGGTCAGGCTCGCAGCTTCCCAACCGAGGGCAAATCCAAATCGAGCCATCGCCGAATCACCGGTAAAGTCCATCTCCGAACGATACTCGTCGCTGGGCTGGTGATAGCGCTTTTCGACGTATTCGTGGTCTTGCTGCACGCCCCAAGACTCCGGATGCCCCTTGTACTTCATCCCCTCATTGATTGAGAAAGACGGCACGCCAACACGCGCCATGCTGAAGTGATCCGACCGGTAGAAGTGACCAGCTTCAGGGCGCGCATCGGGACGGATCGCCAAACGAAATTCTTTCGCTGTAGCCTCAACTTCCGGATAAAAACTCGTGCGCTCGGCCCCGGAGACTTCAACTTCTTCCGGCGCTCCGAGTGGCTTCACGTCATCGTAGTTCAAGTCCAGCGTAATCTTTCCGGCAGGGACGGGAGGATGTTTGCCCAGATATTCCGAGCCCAACAGTCCTTGTTCTTCGGCCGTCACAGCAGCGAACAGGATCGAACGCCTCGGTTTGATCGACGCGTTCCCGTAAGCTCTCGCCACTTCCAGCAAAATGCCGCATCCGGTAGCATTGTCCTCGGCTCCGTTGAAAATGTTGTCGCCCTGCATCTCCGCGCGAACGCCAAAGTGATCGTAGTGCGCGGTATAGACCACCGCTTCATCGGCAACTTTGCGGTCTCCTCCAGGCAGGATGGCGAGAACGTTGTTCGATTCGAAGTTTCGGATCTTGCTGACCATATGCGCCTTGAGTTTCGCGCCCAGATTCACCGGGTGGAAATCCCGCGACTGCGCGTCTTCCATCAGCTTGTCCAGTTTCATCCCAGAAGCGGAAGCAAGCCGGGTCGCCACGTCCAGATGCACCCACGACGCAACTTTCAGCGCCGGCCCTTCCACCTTCAGAAAGGACTTCTCTCCTGAATTGGAGTTCCGCACCACTTCCCACGGGTAGCTCGCCATCTGGGTCTGATGAACCAGAAGAACACCGACAGCGCTCCTTTGCGAAGAGCTTCCTCGTATTTATAGGTCCATCGGCCGTAGTAGGTCAGCGCCTTTCCTTTGAAGAATTTCGGATCGTCGGAGGACGGTTCGTTGACGAGCATCAGCAAGACCTTGCCGCGGACGTCGGTCCCTTTGTAGTCGTCCCAGCCGTACTCGGGCGCCTCGATCCCGTAGCCGACAAATACCACGTCCGCATCGACGTCGGATTGCGGCTGTTGGCTTTGATCGAAAGCCACATATTCATCGAGAGGCCTCAGGTTCATCGCCTCGCCCTGTTTTGGAATGAGGGAAAAGGACGTCTCCGGGAGGGTCGTGATGCCGACTAATGGAACTTTCTGCATGTAGGTTCCATGATCGCCCGCGGGCTTGAGTCCGTATTCGGCAAATTGCGTGGCGATGTACTCGGCAGCGATGTCGCCGCCGCGCTGCCCTGTGCCACGCCCCTCCAGCAGATCGTGCGAAAGATACCGTACGTGCCAACGAATATGCTCTGGATTGATCGTTTCGAGAGCCACAAAGGCGGGGCCGGGCAGCCGGACCGAGGGAGCCTTGGAGCCTCCTGCGCCGCCCTCCGCCCAAACAAGAAGGCTCATAGACGCAATCAGGCACGCCGCGACCATCCTCGCGATTCTCTGCATAGATTTAGGTATCTCCCCCAACGAATTACAGCCAAAAACAGCGCTTCTTAGGAAGTCTGCAAGAATTGTAATAGACGGTGTGGGATTCAGTTGTATGAGAACTGCACGGCGCGGTGCACGAGAGTGTACCGTCCGGCGGAATCGGGCACCTTCAGGACGTGTCCGGATGCCCGCCGGGCGGCATGGCTGATTGGGCTTTGTGTTCTGGTTTGCTTTCGGTGAAAGACGCCGGACCGGCGCCTAATTCTTGGACCCTCAACCGGCGCGGAAATCGCGCACTTCTTCGCCGGGCTGGAAAACTGTCGACGGCGGGATCTTACCAAGCTCGGCCATTCTGCGATTCAATTCCAGAAAATCGGCCTTGACCCAACCCACGCTGGAGATTTCGATCTCGCCACCTTGCGCGATCCAAAATACCGTCGGAACATTGGTCAAGCCGTATGCATTCGAGACTGGGTAGGAACTCGTATCGTCCTGCAAGATGGGAAATGTAATGCCGAATTGCTTTGCAAAGGCAGCGGTGTCTTTGGCATCATTCTGTGAAATGCCCACCAGCGTGACACCGCTCTTGCGGTACGACTTGTACAGCCGCTCCAGAAAAGGCAGGGCGTACTGGCAAGTCGGACACGAAACTTTGAAAAAGCCAGCACGACCGGGCCCCGCGCCAACTCTTCGCTCAACGAGAAGCGCTTTCCGTCCAAGGTCTTTAACTCGAATGCGGGAGCCGTTGTTCCTGCCGTCAATGCTGCCATGATAAAGAGTGCTCCGCGATCTAAGATCGTCAACCGTTCGCGCATACCTTCCGCGCCACCCATCTTAGATGATGGGGTCAATTCATCAGGCGCAAGAAAAATCGATCACCGAACGGTTGTGGCGACCTCGCTCGCGTTCGTCGTACACTCTCACCGAACGACACGATTACTCGATCGCGATTGGCCGAAAGCCGCATTTCCAGAGATAGAGGCATTTCGCCGCCCGAAATTTTGCGTGTTGCTCTGCCCACTTCACGTCGCACGCGTCGGGGCAGATACAGACGGGCTCTGCGATAACTGTGATGCTGACGTGACCTAAGAGCTGTTCAATCCGCGGATCGAAGTGCTTCATCTCACTCGACGGATGTGAACAACAACAGGGGTCAGGTTTGGATGCGTTTGAGTCGTCGATTGCGAAGGTATACGTCAGGAAGTAGGACTCCACGCCCTTGCAGTCCCGGCACTCGAAGGTCGAATCCTTCGCACTATCCAGAGCGGCTTGCTTCAGTATGGGATGCCCATCAACGACCTCAGCCGACTCCAGGCCCCCATCGTTGCGGATCGATACTCGCACCTTAACGTCCCCAACAATTCGCGTCTGCCGCGCCAGCGCAGGATAGACCGGAGGCGACAACTTGGTTAAGACGACTCCGGTATCGACAGTGCCGTCACCTCTGCTGGCTTGCGACAGCGCGCTCTGAGAACAGCCGAAAAACAACGAGAAGAAAAGCAACGCGATACACAGTCTCATCCGGAACAGTCTAGCCCTGCCTATTGTGGCTCGCCAGGATTTCAGCCTTCCGTAAAATCTTTCGCGCCAGGCCGGTCAGGGCAACTCGGTTCAGCCGGTTCACCGCGATCCATTCTCCTCGCGCTGACTTCGACGACGCGTCCCAAACCCGCACCGTGTAGTCGGTCACGGTGATCGAATGCTTCACCGAAAACAGAAGCGCATGAACCTTGCCACTCCGCTGTGATCTATCTCTAACCTTTAACTGGCCGTTTCCCTTCGCACTTTGACTCCGCTTTACGTAGTCATTGGTGGCGAGATGAGGAATCTGCTTCGCGCCTGACCTCGGCATGACTCCCGCCAACTCAGGGAGTTCCCACATCCCCGCCATGAGCGAAGCATCCGGCGGGCGCTGAACTAGAAGTACTTTTCCATTGTGGCATTCGAGCGCGTAGTGAACCTCCCTCTTGGTCTGCGGCGAAGACTTCTCGCCGCCATCCATTTCGCCGCGCGTCGCGCACAACTCCACTACCGGGCACGTCAAGCACGCTGGCACTCGCGGCGTACACACGACCGCTCCCAACTCCATCATGGCCTGATTGAAATCTCCTGCCCGGTGGCGATCCAGCAACTCGTCCGCAGCACGCCAAACATCAGCTTGCGAGAGACGTTGCCCGGAGACCCGTTGCAACACGCGCTCCACGTTGCCATCGACCACAGCGACGGCCTCGCCGAATGCGATGCTCGCAATCGCCGCCGATGTGTACCTTCCGATGCCCGGCAATTCTCGTAATACTTCCGCCGTTTCAGGGAATCGCCCATTAGTTCGCGCGCCACGACCTTCGCGGCCGCATGCAACATCCGCGCACGGCGGTAGTATCCCAGGCCGCTCCACGCCGCCAATACCGACGATTCCCGCGCCGAAGCCAGCTTCTCGACCGTCGGAAAGCGCAGAAGAAATTGACGATAATGCTCCAGGACGGCAGCCACTCGCGTCTGCTGCAGCATGATTTCCGATATCCAGACCCGGTACGGGTCGCGACTCCTCCGCCACGGCAAGTCGCGCGCATTGGCGTCGTACCATTCCAGCAGAAGCTGCCGAAACCGCGCGGCACGAAGCTCCGCATTCCTGGTTTGAGGGCTCATGGGAACCCGCATTCTATCGCAGCCAAGTCACCACCGTCGGCATTGACCGAGTTTCTGAAGCGCGAAATAATGGTCTGGCAATTGTGTTCGAACGAGTGAGTTCTGTTCTTCCGAACATCTCTAGGAGTTCCATGAGCAACTTCAACTGTAAGGCTGAAAGTGCCTCGGCCCGCGTAAGCCAAACCATCAACGACGCTGCGGATCGCCTGGAAAAAGAAATTCCCGAGTTCATCAAGTATTTGAACGACGAAGTAGTGCCTGCGGTGCGCACGCACTCGACCAAAGCGCTGCGCGTCGCCTCGCAAAAGCTCTCGGAGTTCGCCGACTACATGGAACACCATCAGCATCCCTCGAAGTAATGCGGGCTCATCCTTCGTTGTCGACCTTCACGAATTCGCGCCGCTTCGCCCAATTTGGGTTTTGGTCGCTTTGCCCGCGATGTTGCTCTCTACAGCGTGCGGACATCCCAAGCAGGCGCATGTGTACGTACCCCCGCCACCTGCGCCGGCGGGGCCCGCCGAGACCAGCAACTCGAACCTGCGGTGAGTGTTCCGATCCCGAAAGAAAAGACCGCCCGTCCTGACGAGGACGCCGACACTCGCCGAGCCGACAATTCCTGCCAACGCCAGACCTTTATCCTCGGAAACGGGACTCGCCAGTTGGTATGGCCCGCCGTACCACAATCGCCGCGGATCAAACGGTGAGGTCTACAACATGAACGCCATGACGGCAGCACACCGCACGTATCCGCTTGGTTCCATCGTGCGAGTCACTAACGTCAAGACCGGATCCACAGCGCTGGTACGAATCACCGATCGCGGACCCTTCATTCCCGGTCGTGTTCTCGATCTCTCGCTGGCCGCCGCCCGCAAGCTCGATGTATGGAAGCCCGGGGTTGCGGAAGTGAAGGTTGAATTGATGCAGTCCGCAGGAACGCGGAGCGCCGGGAAAATGGGCGGTTCAGATCGGCGGATTCACCGACGAACCCCTCGCAACGAAACTTGCCGACCAACTCACGCGCCGATATCACACCGCCAAGGTGCTGCGCTTCTCCAGCCCGGCCGGCGACTGGTGGATTCGCGTTCGCGTTCTCGATGACGATCACGACCGCGCCCAGAAACTCGCCGCCGAGACTAAGACCTCAGAAGGCGCCGTTTTCCTGGTTCGTCTCGACTAGCGACGCACAACTCAAGTGGCTGACAAGCGGACCGAGAAACAATGGTATCGTTCCGCCAGGTGGCTTCGATGACGAGTGATCCCAATTGCCTCTTCTGCCGGATCATCCGCGGCGAAATTCCTTCGAAGAAAATTTACGAGGACGATCACGTATTCGCCTTCGAGGACATTGATCCAAAGGCTCCGACACATGTTCTGATCATTCCCAAAAAACATTTTGCGGGACTGAAAGAGGCCGAGTCTGGCGACGCCGAAATCATTGGGCGTTGCCATCTGGCCGCCGCGCAGATTGCGCGCCAGCGCAACATCGAGCAGGGTTATCGAACCGTCTTCAACGTTGGACCCGGCGCGGGACAGTCAGTGTTTCATCTGCACGTACACCTGCTCGGAGGACGCTCGCTGAGCTGGCCTCCAGGATAGTCGGACATTCGTTCTTGAATAGGCGTCGGGCGGGGAGTTGGATTTCTTCGCCGCGAATTACCGGCGCGTGAAGGCCTGTATGGACTATGCGTCCTGCTTGACGCCGTGCAACCAGGCGTGGCCCGCTGACCTAATCAATCCGACTATTGGACGGTCGGTTCCATATCCTCGGGCGCACCATGCCTTCGCAGCAATTGCGGGAGGTTCTGCGAGAAAGCCGATCTCGGCAGGACCATGTCACAACCAACTTCGTGCGCCTTCTGCTTCAGATCGCCTTGCACATGTGACAGAAATCCGATGATCGACGTTCCCTTCTTCAGTTTGCTCTTCAGCTTCGGAATCAGGGTCAACGGTTTCACGCCATTGTTGTTCAAATCGAAAATGATGAGCGAAGGCTTCTCTTCGCCATTCTGCTGCATCTTCTCCATCAGATCTTTGTCGGACTTCACGAATTCAACTTTCACGTTGAGCTTTCGCGCTGTCTCCTGAATCTTCGCCATGAAGAAGAGATCTTCGATGAAGGCAAAAATGCGGGAATTCGCGTCCTCGTTGGCGGGCAGAGGTTCCGGCTCGGGCTGCGGATATTGCGTCGCGAACCCTGGCCTCTGCCGTCCGCCCTTGTGCCCGTTGTTGTTGCGCCCAGGCGGCCCGATAGCTGTGATCCATGGGCGCCGTGTAGATGCCGTCTTTGTTTTCCCGGCTCAAACCCTGTCCGGGCCGCTGTCCGCGTTGATTGTGGGGGCGGCGACCCCGGCGCCGTCGTCTTCCTCCGCCACCACCGGAGGGTTTTCCTGGTCCTGCGTTCATAGTCCTCTCAAATTGGTTGCACACTGTTGCAACACTTTACAGAATTTAAAATCCCCAGTCGAAGCCCGCCGCTCCGCTCAACTCCACCCGTCACACAAATTCGATTGCGCAGTTGCGGGTAGCGACTGGACACACGATGGAACGAACCCCAACTCTTGAAACGAACTGCTTTTGAGAATGAAACCTTACTTTTTGACTCAGTATCGATTTTCCGTTTTATCGGATCCGTAAAGGCGCCGCCTCGGATCGGCTGGCGCGGAAGGCCTGCGCGGGAACGAGGCCTAATGAGAACAACTTTATGGTACTCGTCCTATCGCAACTCCGCAAGGCCCCATCCACCCACCTTTTGCACAGGAGGCCATGCCTGCGAGTTTCCGCGACAACTGACAGAGCTCCTTGGCTCGCCGGTCAACTGCTCGAAAACCGAAGCCCTCTCACTCCCCGTTCGCAACTCCCGCGCCCACTGCTGCGCTTGCCAGTAGTAACTCGCGACGTCCTCGGCATCGACCTGCAGACTTCGCTCAACTCCGCCGCCGCTTCCCACTCCCCGCTCTCATGCGCCAGCATCAACTGATATACCGGACGCAGTGGGCTCGGGCTGTCCGAGCAACACGGCTTTGGTCGCATGATCCAGCGGAATCTTCTCCAAGACTTCAGCCATCGGCATCTCCATCATGGCATCGATCAGCGACAACAGGCCCAGCAGAAATAAATCGGATTCCCCGTGCGCGACTCGCGGCGCCAGCAATTCGCCGAAATCGTCCTCGCACCAGCGACGACAGTACCAGGTCGCTGGTCTTCTCGTGCCCGGCGCCCACGGCCGCGATCAAACGCACCCATCGCCGAACATCGCGCTCGCCCAGGATCGACAGCGCATGCCGCACGGAATGGATTTCGCCCTTGAATCCGAAAATTGCCGAGTTCAAATAGCGCAACAACCGGTAGCAAACCGAGGCCTCCGTCTTGATCAGACTCTCGAGTGCCGGCACGTTCAGTTCGGGACGCGAAACTTCCTGCAGCATTCGCAGATAGTTCAGGTGGTTGGCGGGCATGTCGCGCGTTGTCCATCATTTCCGGACGGCGGAAAAAATATCCCTGGAAATATACGAAGCCTAAATCCCGCGCCCGCACAAATTCTGTCCGTGTCTCGATTTTTTCCGCCAGCATCCGGCAACGCCACGGACTGAACCGCTTGATAACGCGACCGTTGCTCCTCCGTCGTGAGTTGCATTTCCACTTTGATGATGTCCGCGATTCGGCCAGCGCTTCCCGCGAGCGTTGCCCGCCACGTAGTCATCGAGAGCAATCAGTGTATCCCGCTTCTTTCAGGTTCTGTCATGCCGCCTGAACGTCCGGATCTGCAGGAACCGATCTCCAAAACTTCAACGACCGTCATGGTCGATGGCAGCAACCGTGACCAATCCCTTGATCAGCGTGTCGCGTGTGCAATTCACAAATGCTCGCCGCCCATCACACAACACATCCAGCCCCATCAGCAGAGTACGGTCCAGCGTCGCTCGAGACGCCTCATCCGTATCCCCGTTGAAAGCATTTTCCAGGCCGTCGCGAAACAGCAGTTCGTATCCGAAAACTTTCTCTTCGCGGTCGAAGATCGGCTGCCGAGCCACATACCGCATCGGCTTTAGCTGCCCCACCCGCGCTCGGGCCGCGGCTTGTCCAGTTGAAATGTTCTCCACATCTCTCTATCGGCAGCGAATCGGAAAGCGTGAAGGGACGGAGGCGCATCGCAGACAAGAAAGTTAAGAGCTATTGAGGAAGGACTGTGTGCGACGTGCAAGCCGTCCGATGCTCCTCTTTGTCCCCTGTGGTTCAAGCTGGTTTTCCTCAAGCAGAACCGAATCGCAGGCCAGAACTTAAGTCCTTTGCACGCCGCCGAGCGCGGTGAGTGCCGAGACAATTTTTCCCGACCACTGCGCCACTCTCGTCCTCGCGCAATGTTCTCTCGGTCGATTGGAATCGGGCTCGCAGCAACACGGAATATTTGCCTGCAGGGATGGACTCCGCCGCGGAAAATCTCGACCGGACGAAACTCCCGCAACTGTTCCAGCGATTTTCAAACTTCGAGACGACCTTCTGCATGCTCCTCGAACGACAACATCGGTCGGAAAACACAAACGAGAAATCCCGCTCGACCGCCGGATACTTCCCGAGCGGCGTGAACTTCACCGATCGCAGCCCGATTCTTATACAGTTGCTCCAGATCGATCTCTGCCATAAACACATCCTGCCGCAGCTTGCGCGCCGTCGCGACTTCCGGATGGATCTGCCCGAACTGAGCCACCACCGCGCCATTCACCCGCGCCCGCGCCGACCGTCCAGGATGAAAATATTCCGCCGTCTCCCGGTCGTAACTGGATTCCCCGGCAAAGGCCGCCAGCAGATTCTCCACATCGCCCTTGAATCCGCGAAATATTTCCGCCGCCGCCGCCTGCTCGTCCTTGCTGACATCCAGTGCTTCCACTCGGCAGGAAGGCCCGCACGGCTGCTGCAGTCGCGCCGAGGCATGCGCGGCGTGGTTCCACCGCGTTTCGCCGAGGCCGCCGACATCTCATACACGCTTCCCATTTCAAACAGCCGCGCCTCGGCACATCGCGATTCAAATTCCACGCCAGCATGTCGAGCATCCCCGGCGCCAGGCGACGTGCGCATCACCGACGCTTCTTCGCTCAGCGGATTCTCAACTCCAGCACCTTCGCGCCGCAGACGCAGAAAACTTCTCCGCATCGGCGTGCGAAATAAATGTCAGGGACAACGCCTCGTTGTATCCCAGCGCGAGCGCCCGTTTGCGCAAAGTCGCATCCATCGCCGCGTGCGGCAATTCGACAACCGCGCCGCTATAAGCGGGAAGCGTGTTCTGAAATTTATCGTAGCCGTGCAGGCGCGCGATCTCTTCGATCACGTCAATCTCGCGCTCCACATCCAGCCGCCAGCTGGGAATATGTACGCGGAATTGCGCTTCGTCCTGGCCTTCGGGAATCAATTCGAATCCCAGCCGCTTGAGCAGTCGGAAGATTTGCCCGGAGTCGAGGCTTCCGCCCAGAATTCGCTGCACCTCGCGAAACTGCAGCACCACCGGAGCCTGGTCCATGCTCTTCGAAACTACATCGACCACGTCGCCGACCAGTTCTCCGCCGCCCGATTCCAGAATCATCTGCGCGACGAGATCGCACGACAGCACAGTCGATTCGAAATCCGCCCCGCGCTCGAACCGGTGGGACGCGTCGGTGTGAATCCCGTGCCGCCGCGACATTTTCCGGACGATCCCCGGATCCCACCAGGCTGACTCGATCACGATGTTCCGCGTTTTCTCGGTGATCATCGTGTCGTATCCGCCCATCACTCCGGCGAGCCCGACGGGCTTTTTCGCATCGCACACAACCAGATCTTCAGAAGTCAGCTTGCGTTCGACGCCGTCGAGAGTCTTCAGCGTCTCGCCGTTGCGAGCCTTGCGCACGATGATCTTCCCGCCTTCGAGCAGATCCATATCGAAGACATGCGTCGGCTTGCCCATCTCCCACAGAACATAGTTTGTCGCATCGACAGCGTTCGAAATCGGCCGCTGATCGAGCAGTTGCAGCCGGTGCGCGATCTTCTCGGGCGAAGGCTTGATGTGAGTCCCGCGGATCACGCGCGCCGAGAATCGCGGACAAAGCGCAGGCTCTTCAACGGTGATCGGAAATGTCGCGCCTGAGTGGCTTTAGCCGCTAGTAGCGGAGCCTGTGACAGCTGAAAGTCCTGTTTCAGCGGGCAGGTCATAGATCGCGGCAGCTTCCCGGGCCACGCCGTAATGGTTCATCGCATCGGGGCGGTTTGTCCCGATCTCCATTTCGAAGGTGAGGTCCACGCCGGAGCCGCGATGCCCTCGACCCCAATGCCGACATTGGTCAGATCCTCGGCAAGACGGCGGTCGTCGACCGTGAGATCGACGTAATCGCGAATCCAATTGGGAGATAGTTTCATGAGGTAGACCTTCTCAGCTGGCTGGCTAAATCTAGCGCGTCCCTTCTAGTGCCGCGCAACTCCTAACCATTTATTGGCACAGTCCCGTGCGGCGACATGCGCGAACGAATTCCTTTCGTGACGCCGAAACTTTGAACGGATGCCCCTTCAGGAACCGCGTTCAATAATTTCGCGTTTTCCTTAGCGAATTGCGGATGAGAGTATCGAGGCCATCTCCAATCCATACTTCGCCAGCGAACACAAAATCGTATGCTCGATCCGGGCAAGGAGGATCAATCACGAAGAAAACAACTCCAGATATCTCGACTTCGGCATCTCGAATGTCGTCCCGTTATTCGCGAGGGCCATCTGCGATCACCGACTTACAGCGACACTTTCAGCCGAAGGGTCCGGCACTCGTAGTCGATCGACAAGCCTTTGAGCGCAGAATCGTGGAATCCGCTTGGCAGCGTGTTTGCGAGTTCCTCTAAAGTCAATGCCTACCCGAACTGCGCAAGAAACCGCACGTCCCCCTGGAAGAACAATTGAATGTCGTCCACTCCGTACTTCAGCAGCGCCAGGCGATCCACGCCCATGCCGAAGGCGAATCCCGAGACTTTCTTCGGGTCATATCCGTTATCCTTCACGAACTCGAATACGTTGGGATCGACCATCCCGCACCCCAGCACTTCAATCCATCCGGTTTGTTTGCACGGACGGCAGGGGTCCGATCCCCGCTTTCCGCTTCCACCGCAAATAAAGCAGGTCACATACAGCTCCGCGCTGGGCTCGGTGAACGGGAAGAATGACGGACGGAAATGCGTCTTCACACGACGATCCGAACAACGCTTTCATGGCGTGATCGAGCGTGCCCTTGAGATCTCCGAAAGTAATGTTGGTATCGACTGCCAGGCCTTCGATCTGATGGAACATCGGCGAGTGGCTCGCGTCCGGCGGATCGTTGCGATGCACGGTCCCGGGAATCACGATCCGAATCGGCGGCCGCATCTTCTCCATCGTGCGAATCTGCACAGGAGACGTGTGCGTACGCAGCAGTAAGCGCTCTCGCTGCGGCTTCGACTGCTGCCCCGCGATGAAAAGAGTGTCCTGCGTATCGCGCGCCGGATGGTTCGGCGGAAAATTCAACGCCTCGAAGTTGTAATAATCCGTCTCGACGACCGGGCCCTCGGCAACGGAATAACCCAAGCCTCTGGAATACGCCCACGATTTCGTGCATCGTCCGCATGACGGGATGTTCGGCCCCAATCGGTCGACGCACACCGGGCAGTGTGATGTCGACGCGCTCGGATGCCAATAATCTTCGCCGTCCCGCCGAAACGTGCGCGCCCTCGACGAGCTCCGTGATCCGCGCTTTCAATTCGTTCACGCGAATTCCAGCCTCGCGTTTCGCCTCTTTCGGCGCGCCCTTCAGCCACAGATCATTGATCTGCGTGAGAATTCCGTTCTTGCGCGCCATCCACCGATCGCGAAACGCCTTCAGTTCGGCATCGCTGCGAACCTCAGCGGCTTCCGCCGTACACGCAGCAATGCATTCGCCGGCAGCCTTCTCCAGCGCTGCCGCCGAATAGTCCGTCAGTTTAGGAACGGTGTATGCCATGTCGATGAATCAGAACATGTCATCCTGAGCGCGCATTGCGTGAAGGACCTGCTGCCCTCGCTGCCGTCGGCATGAACAGATTCTTGGCGCTCACTCCAGCGCTTCGCGCGGCTGCGTAGCTGCTCGGAATGACAATGGCTAAGGCTGACTGCTGAACTGGCTGAGAAGCTGACGAACCTGACGGCGAAGCGCTTCTACGCCGCTCCGCCGATCGCGCTCTTGGCCTGCGACGCCAGCCCGGCAAATCCTGCCGGATCGTTCACTGCCAGATCCGCCAGAATCTTGCGGTCCAGTTCGATCCCTGCGACCTTCAATCCATGAATGAACTGGTTGTAGCTCATCCCATTCAGCTTGGCAGCGGCGCCAATGCGCACGATCCAGAGCGAACGGAATTGCCGTTTGCGCTGCTTGCGGCCCGAGTAGGCAAACTTCAGCCCGCGCTCGACCGACTCTTTCGCCGAACGGTAAAGTTTTGACTTTGTGAGGAAATATCCGCTTGCGCGGTCAAATATCTTTTTGCGTTTTGCGCGGCGTTTGGTTCCGCGTTTTACACGAGGCATCGTTCTCTCCTTTTTAGCTTTCTATGTGTCGGCGGCTGGAGGTAAGGACGATCGCCTTGCCGGCAATCGATGACCTCTTCACACGCCCGAATCAGAAATCAGGGAATGGGTCTCGTGTCAGAAGGATCGACTTGCGTCTGGTTTCTGAGTTCTGAGCCCTGACTCCTGGCTTCTCATTGATACGGGATCATCCGCAATACTTTCTTCAGATCTCCGTCGCTGACCAAACCCGACTTGCGCATCTTGCGTTTGGTTTTGGTTTCTTTCGAGGTCAGGATGTGACGCAGTTTCGCGTGTCCCCGCTTCACCTTCCCCGTCCCCGTCTTCTTGAAGCGCTTGGCAGCGCCTTTATGGGTTTTCAATTTCGGCATACAGTCCTCAAAAACAGCGTCGGCTTTCAGCCAGCGGCTGTCGATTTCAATCATTCTCGCAAGTATCAGATGACTCGCTCAGATGAGACTTGTCATTCCGAGCGCAGCGAGGAATCTGCTTTCCCTACGACGCGGGCTTGGCGACCTGCGCCGGAGGCGCGCTGGGGCTGGGCGCACTCTGTGCCGCAGCTTTCTCAGCTTTTTCAGCCTTTTCGGCTTTCTGCTTTTCCTTCTCGCGCTCCTTGTCCGTCTTCTTCGGAGCCAGGATCGCGTGCAACGTGTTGCCTTCCTGCCGCGGCCGGAACTCGACGATGCTGTGCGGCTCCACGTCTTTGATCAACCGCTCCAGAATCTGGCGTCCAAGGCCCGTGCGCGTCATTTCGCGTCCACGGAAGAAGATCGTTGCCTTGACCTTGTCGCCCTCGTCCAGAAAGCGCAGAACATGATTCTTCTTTGTCTCGTAATCGTGGTCGTCCACATTGATGCGGAACTTGACCTCTTTTACGGTGATCGTCTTCTGATGCTTCTTGGCTTCGCGCTCTTTCTTTTCCTGCTGGTAGAGATACTTCCCGTAGTCCATGATTCTGCAGACAGGGGGTTGCGCCGTGGGCGAAATCTCAACCAGGTCCAAATTTTTCTCGCGGGCTTTCTTGATCGCTTCATAAGGCGGCATAATGCCCAGCTGCGCGCCCTCGTCATCAATCACGCGAATTTCACGTGCCCGAATACGATCATTAATGCGGATAAAACGTTTATCGATACAGTCCTCCGCGCTCTAAGCGACTGAGAATAAAGAATTATAGCATGCGTTTCCGGAGCCGGACGCGACTCGCCGAATCGCGACCGGAAGCTCAACTCATTTCAACACAGAAAAACATCAAGCGAGCCAAATCCCAACCTCCGTCGATCGAGAACTGCAGCCTGAGATTTGGCTCGTGCGATCGCCAACGCTACGATCCGACGTTGACCGTCCCGCCGCCGCGCGTTTCACTCGCGTTCGTGATCGTGTAGGCCAAAACCTGGTTGACGACGGCGGGCAAAGCGGTCTGCGTCGGATTTGTTCCTGCCTGCAATTGCAATGGCTGCGGCGTCCATGCAGTCACGGGAAGACCGTTCGATTTCCAAACGATATTGTATTTAGCATCGCAGACAAAGACGACCTGCCCTCCCGGAGGCACTGCAATCGGATCCGGGCTCGTATTCAGGTTTGTGACAGTAACTGTCATTGGCCCGCCACCAAATTCGATTGAGTAAGGACCCCCGGTTTGTTGGCCCGTACTCGCGTTAACGATCTTGTAGTTGATCGTTGTATTCGAAGGTGAGCTACCGGTTGGAGCCTTCGTCGCCCCCTGGGCAAGGTTTGAGATCGTGCCGAACGCACTGGTGAATACGATGTTCACTGCGAAACCACTGGTGTTGTGAAAAGTCACCGAATCCTGATTCGTGACCTTGAGGTACCCGTTTGAACTCACCGTTCCGCCGGGCGCGATCGTGATTTGATACAAAGCTTCCACGGGAATGGGATTTGCTGCCATAAGTTTTCTCTCCTTGTAAATCTTGATTTACTTGGGACTCGGCCTGAAATTCGGATCGGACAACAAACTCTTGAGCGCTGGCTCGTTCTTCAAACTTTCCATCGAATACCCCTTTTGCAGGCTCTTCTCGATAAATTCGATGGCATGAGGGCGATCGCCCAGTTCCTCATAAGCTTCGCCGATGTTTTCGAGCACGTCGGAATCGTCGGGAGCCAGGGCGAGCGCTGTCTGCACTCGCGACAAGGCTTTGTCGCGCATTTTTTTTCGTGCGTACAACAGCCCGAGACGAGCCTGCGTTCCTCCATCCCTGGGCGTGGCAAGTGCGGCCTGCTCCAGCAGCGGAAGTTCCTTGTCCAGCGCCGCGTTGAGTTTGGCGGGATCGTGCAAACCGTCGTATGCCATCGCAAGATTGGCCCACACGATGTAGTCGCGATCGTTAAATTGCAGCGCTCTCTCGGTGGCTTGCGCGGATTCCGAATACCGGTGCTGCAGAGCATAAAGGTATCCCAGATTCGCGTATGCGCCGTAACTGGGACTTAACTCAATGGACTTTTGCAGCGCTTTCTCTGCCTCGGGGAATTTCGTCGGCGTCGCCTTGATCGATGTACACAGACCCCAGATTCGAATACGCCCAGGCATTGTCAGGAGTCAATTCCGTCGCATGAATCAGGTTCTGCGCAGCCTCCGGATACCGTTCCTGGCGATGATAGAAAAGTCCCAGACTGTTGTAACCATCCCAATAGTCAGGACGTAACGCAATCGCTTTCTTGTACGCCGCTTCGGCGTCCGCCATGCGGCCAGCATGCTCGAAGGTGTGAGCCTCGCCCGGCCAGCGCATCGGCATTCCGGGGATCCAGTTGAAGCGCGCGCTGGAATTCCGAAAGAGCAAGGTCATTCTTCCCAGTCGCGTCGTGAATGCGCCCCAGCGTCACGTAGGCTGAGGGCAACGAATTATTCAGGCTGGTCGCCTTCGTGCCATTCATCAGCGCCAGCTCAGTCCACGTCGGATTCTTGTCCAGCTGATACTTCAGGCGATAGGCCTCACCCAATCCGGCGTATCCCAAGGCAAACTGCGGATCGGCACTGACCGCAGTCGATAGCGCTCCAACAGCCTGATCGAGATTGCCAGGCTTGTCGTAACGCTGCATATAACCGAGCGCCTTCAGATACGACTCGTAGGCCGCCGGCGCAGCAGTACCATCGGCGCCATGTAACGCCGTTGACGGAACCTCGACGTGCATCAATCGGGCTAGTCCTGAAACTGCCTGGTCCTGCAGTGCGGCAAAATCTCCGCCTTGATCCTGCAACGAGAGGGAACCTTCCTGTCGAACGTCCTTGGTGCGGATCAGGTTGACGGTGAGATGTACGCCAGAAGGGTCACGCATCACGCTGCCCTTTACGACGAGTGTCGCGCCAAACTCTCGCAAGGCCGCCTCCGGATCGGTAACTTTTCGACGCCGCACTTCGCTCGCTGGAACCACCCACAAAGACTGCTGCCCTCCATCGAGATTCGAGAGTTTGCTGGTGAGGCTGTCCATCAAGCCTTCAGAAATCGCATCGTTCGCGGAGTCATTGCCGATGTTGTCGAACGGCAAGCACCGCGATATGTTTCTCGCCAGTTGCTCCGCGTGACAGAAGATCGACTGCTCGTTGACGCACAGAAGGGACCAGGAGGGAAACGGCCACGAGCAAGAGAATCGCCGCGATGATCTCGACCGCCCAACGACGGGCTCGGTCGACTTGCGTTACCACAGGCCGAGTCGAGGATGCGTGCTCCAATGCTCGCCTCAGATCGCGGGATGAAACCTTCAAATTCCGCCCTGAAGGCGCGCTCGGCTCTGCGGCGAATGATTGGTTTGCAGCCTTCCAGGTCGGCAAGCAACTCGCGGCAATTGTCGTACCGGTGAGTGCGATCCTTCGCCAGCGCGCGGCAAACGATGGAGGCGAGAGCAGGATCGAGGCCGTCCACGGGAGGCGGTTGCTCCAGAATGGCCAGCAGCACCGCAGACATGTTCGATCGCTCAAACGGATGTTTTCCTGTCAGCATTTCCTCAAACACAACGCCGAGCGACCAGATGTCCGTGCGGCGGTCGAGACGGCTCGTTCCTGACCTGCTCCGGAGACATATAGGCCAATGTCCCGACCGGCCCAGCCGTTAAAGTCGTCGCGGCATTGCTCGCCACCCGCGCCAGCCCAAAATCGACGATCTTCGCTTGATTCTGACGCGTCACAATCACGTTCGACGGCTTGACGTCGCGATGGATGATGCTGTGGTCGTGCGCCTCGGCCAGACCACGCGCAACCTGCGCGACGATTTCCAGCGCTTCTTTGGGCGGCATGGGACCGCGCCGGATCCGCTCCGCCAGCGTCAGGCCCTCGTAATAGGCCATCACGATGAAAGTCCGGCCGTCGCCAGTCTCTTCCATGCCGTGGATTACGCCGATATTTGTGTGGTCGAGCGCGGATGCGGTTCGCGCCTCTTGCAGGAATCGCTCTCGATCTTTCGAAGCAAGATTGAGGTCGTTGGGCAGGAACTTCAAAGCGACGGTGCGGTTGAGTTTGAGGTCGAGCGCCTTGTAGACGATCCCCATGCCACCGACGCCGGCAGTGCCGAGGATCTTGTAACCACCCACCTGTTCATCGACAGCCAGAGGCCTCGCGGAAGATGTCATTTCCATCTCCCGCACGCAGTTCTCCGTCGAGAAGTCATGCTTCTCGCCCTGGTGAAATGGGCTTGGACGAAGTCATTGGCGCCAGACAGAGGCGAATCATACCGCCGCCGTGGCAGCCTTGCAAGCCGTTCAACGAATGGGTTTTCACGGATCTGGCGCCAGCTGGCGCAGGCTTCATTGTTCCCCAAATGCCCGGTTTTGCGGGACAATATCAGGAACGAAGTCTTGGCGCTCTGCCAAGGCTCCTAGTCCATGGGGGTGATTCGCCGTGTGCAGGAATATCAAGACTCTATTCAACTTTGATCCGCCGGTGACGAACGAAGAAGTTCGCGCGGCCTCTCTCCAATTTGTAAGAAAGATCACCGGCTTCAACAAGCCATCCAAATCGAACGAGGCCCTGTTTCAGTCAGCCGTCGAAGAAATCGCAGCCATTTCGGAGCGGCTGTTGCACTCGCTGGAAACCAACGCGGCTCCGAAGAATCGCGAGGAGGAAGCGGCGAAGGCAAAAGCCCGCGCGGCCGAACGGTTCGGCGCGGCTTAGATCTGGCCTTCAACCACGATGCCCAGGTGGCGAGACCAGTGCTTCCAAATCCGTTACAATCCTGCGGCGGCTGAGCCGGGCACGATTGCCGGGTTTCTTTCGATAGTTTCGATCAAATAAATCGGATTCGGCCTGGCTCCTGACATCGTCGACTTTATGCCCATGACCCTGAGAAACGTACAGCGCCTTCTTATCACTGCCTTCAGTTGCGCTTTGATCGCAACCACCGCCGCGGCGCAGCAACCCGCCGCTGATTCCGGAACGGTTGAGAAGGGCAAGTTCACCCTTCACAAGTTTGAACAGCCGATCGGCGAGGAAACCTACGAAATCCGGCAGGACGGCAGCACGGTAACCGCCAAGATGGATTTCAAGTTCGTCGATCGCGGATCGGCGGTCCCGCTGACCGCCACTTTCCGTGGCGGAGCCGATCTCACTCCGCAGGCTTTCGAGATCAAAGGCCGCACCGCTCGTCCTGTCTCGATTGACGAGGCGCTAAATATCGAAAATGGCGTGGTGCATTTCCGTACGCGAGACAAGCAAAGCGATCTTGCCCAGCCAACAGGCGCATTCTTCACGATCGCCGGATACGCTCCGACCGCGATGCAGATGCTCATGGTGCGCTACTGGGCGTCCCACGGCTCTCCGGCCCAACTTACGACGCTTCCAAGCGGTTCAGTGAAGGTCGAACCGCGTGGACAAGATACATTTCATATCGGCGGCAAAGAAGAGAAGCTCGACCGATTTACCATTGAAGGCCTTATCTGGGGACGAGAAACGCTCTGGTTCGATTCCAATCGGAACCTAGTTGCCGCGGTCACGACTGACGCTGAGTTCGATCACTTCGAAGCCATCCGCGACGGATACGAGAGCTCACTGGGCGATTTTGTGGGACGAGCCGGGGCCGACGGCATGGCCGCTCTTTCCGAAATCTCGAAAGGAATTCCCGGCAGTCACGCTTCGACTCTCGCGATTGTTGGCGGAACTCTGATCGACGGTACCGGGGCCGCGCCTGTTTCCGATGCCGCAGTCGTGGTCAAGAATGGTCGTATCACCGCCGCCGGCCCGCGTTCGAAAGTAAAGATTCCACGCGGCGCAAATGTGATCGATGCCTCCGGCAAAACGATCCTTCCCGGCCTTTGGGACATGCATGCACACTTCGAGCAGGTGGAGTGGGGGCCGATTTACCTCGCAGCCGGAGTCACGACCGTCCGGGATTGCGGCAACGAGTTCGAGTTCATCACCGCGGTGCGCGATGCCATCGCGAAGGGAAAAGGACTTGGTCCGCGACTCTTGCTTGCCGGGGTTGTCGATGGTGCCGGTCCGCTTTCATTGGGAGTCGAGAACGTGGACACGCCGGAACGTGCTCGCGACTGGGTCAATCGCTATCACCAGGCCGGCTTCCAGCAGATGAAGATTTACAGCTCGGTCAAACTGGAGGAGGTAAAGGTTAGTCGCCGAAGAAGCGCATCGTCTCGGCATGACAGTAACCGGACACGTGCCTGAAGGATTGAACGCGTATCAGGCAATCGAAGCTGGGCAGGACCAGATCAACCATATCCAGTACATCGCCGACATCATGAGGCCGCCTCTGCCGGCCGAACGCCACCCGTCTCGATCGGAGGAAAGCGGCAGCAAACTCGATCTGAACTCGCCCGAAGCGCAAAAAGCGCTCGCATTTCTGAAAGATCACCACACGGTGGTCGATCCGACGATGGCCCTGTTTGAGTTATTCACGGCTACCACCGCGAAGCCTCCCGCCAGTTTTGAACCAGGCGTAAACAAGATTCCGATCGAACTTGCCGAACAACTCACTGACGTCGAACCTCCGAACGAATCCACCGAACTCGGGGAAAAAGGCTTTCGGAAAGATATCGCGATCGTGGGCGCCCTCCATCACGCGGGCATTCCGGTAGTCGCCGGTACGGATCAGGCGATTCCTGGATACAGCCTTCACCGCGAGATCGAGTTGTATGTCGAAGCCGGATTCACGCCGATGGAAGCGATCCAAGCTGCAACACTCGTACCCGCGCGCGCGATGGGAGTCGAAAAAGAGCTCGGGACCGTCCAAAAAGGAAAACGCGGCGACCTGATTCTGATCAAGGGCAATCCGTTAGAAGACATCCACAATACCCGCAACGTCGAGTACGTGATCACGAACGGGACCATGTATCACACCGCCGAACTCTGGCAGAGCGTTGGGTTCAAGCCCTGAGTGGTCATCCGAACCGCCAGCAAAGGCGTCGGAACAATATGCTAGTCTGCCGTTATGGCGCAGCGCACCTCAATCAAACATAAGAAAACGGTCAGTAAAGGCCTCGCACGGAAGAGTGGGAAATCCTCTCCCCGAGAAACTCAAAAAGACGTTCCGGCGCCTCCGCGCGGGAAGCATTTCCTCAGCGACAAGATCGAGCACTTCACCGAGTCAGTGATTCGCGATATGACTCGGCAAGCGATGCTCTACGGAGCCGTCAATCTTGCGCAAGGATTTCCCGACTTCCCTGCTCCCTCCGAAATCAAACAGGCCGCTCAACGTGCAGTTGCTGCAGACGTAAATCAATACGCCATTACCTGGGGTGCGAAAAGTCTGCGCAACGCCATCGCCCGGCAGATGGCCGTCTGGCAGGGCATCACTGTTGACCCTGAAAAAGAGATAACAGTCTGCTGCGGATCGACCGAAGCAATGATCTCAACCTTGCTCGCCGTTTGCAATGCCGGGGATGAGGTCGTGATCTTTGAGCCCTTCTATGAAAACTACGGGCCAGACTCGGTCTTGAGTGGCGCCAAGCCAAAGTTCGTAAAGCTGCGCCCGCCGAAAGATGAAGGCGGCGAATGGACCTTCGACGAAAAGGAATTGCGGCGCGCGTTCGACAAGCACACCAAGGCAATCATCCTGAATACGCCGAACAATCCAACTGGCAAGGTGTTCACGCGAGCAGAACTCGAATTGATTCGCGACCTGTGCGTCGAGTTCGATGTTTTGGCCATTACGGACGAAATCTACGAGCACATCCTTTACGACGGTACCGAGCACATTTCCATGGTCTCGCTCGACGGCATGCGCGAACGCACCGTGACAATCAACGGCATGTCGAAGACTTACAGCGTCACCGGATGGCGCGTCGGATGGGCGGTCGCGCCAGAGAAGATCACGAACGCCATTCGCAAGGTTCATGATTTTCTTACGGTCGGTGCGCCTGCGCCTTTGCAGGAAGCCGGCGCCGCCGCGCTGAGCTTGCCCGAGGATTACTACAAGAATCTTGCCCAGGGGTATCGTGTGCGCCGCGACCACCTCATGCCCGCCCTGACCGCGGCCGGATTCCAATGCTTCCGTCCGCGAGGCGCCTATTACATCATGACGGATATTTCCGCATTCGGATTTAGCGACGACGTTTCGTTCGCGAAACACCTGGTTCAAGAGATCGGCGTGGCCTGCGTGCCGGGATCCAGCTTTTATCGTGATCCGCGGGACGGAGCACGGCAGGTTCGGTTCGCATTCTGCAAGCGGCCTGAAACCCTCGACGGCGCGAGCAGCCGGCTACAAAAGTTGCGGCCGAAATCTTCGAGGTAGTCCGCTCATCTGACATGAAAACCGTTGCGTCGCGACTGTGGCTATTCGGATGGATCGCGGCCTGGATTTTCTCCTCCAGACGGGTCGCGCTAACTCCTGCATCCGCATCAATGATGGCCTTCCTGTTCGGCGCGACCGGATTTCTATTCGGGCTGTACCTATTCTTTCGTGGGTTCGAGCAGCTTCAGAGGAAGCGGTGGCTCGAGGACACTCCCATTACGAAGATCTCCGCCGCGGCGATAGGGCCGGTCAAGATTTTTGGGAAGGCAACCGGCCCTTACACTCTGATCTCACCTCTCGCCGGGGCGGATTGCTACTACTACCGCGCCGTGGCCTCGAATGGACGAGACGAGCAGGACGAACGGCAGGTGGAGGCAATTCGCCGAAGAAATAATCTTCACTCCCCTGTTTGTGGAAGACGAGTCCGGACAGCTCATGATCGACCCGCGCGACGCGCAACTGGAACTGCCCGACGAATATGCAGAAACCATTTCCGGCGCCTCGATGACTGAGTGCGCCCGCCGTTTTCTGCATCGACACGGTCTCTCAACCATCACCGAGACAACCGTGACCGAATGGGTGATCAAGCCGGGAGACCCCCTCCTGGTGCTCGGGACTCTCTCCGAAGTCCCGGTGACAGAGGTAAAAGGACCTGGCGAGAGGCAGTTCTATTTGAGCGCCGAAGCGGCTGACTTGCAGCGTCGGGAGCGTTTAGAAGAGTTTGGCGTTCCAGGCGGCATCCTGCCGAATCAGCCTTCTCGTGTCGGCCACTAGCTTCAGCTTGCATCCGCGCGTAATGCTAGCGGCGGGCGCGAATCGCGCCCCATTCGTGCTCTCCCGTGAGAACCCTCAACGCATGATTGTCCGGCTCGCCCGAAGCTCCGTGCTTGACATCTGGGGTGGTCCGGCGCTCGCACTGTTCAGCCTCGGATTACTCTTCAAATGGCTGCGCGTCTGGTAGTCCGCACTTCTGTGTTTTTTCGGTGCCGAAACAGAATGAGGTAGCGATTTCCTCCACAAAAATCTGGAGTATACTGCGATCAAGATCCCAACTCTTCGAACAGGGAATGTGTGTGTATGGCATCCAACGCAATTGAACAGGTACCACATCAGGTTCCGGCGGACGATTTTCAGGCGCTGGAAGAGAAAATCTATCGCACCATAGAGATGTACAAGGCTGCGCGGCAGGGACAGGCGAATGCCGAGCGCGATGTGCAGCGGTTGCGGCAACAGAATGAAGACCGCGAAGAGGAATTGGTGCGACTCCGCCGCGAGGCCGTCCAACTGAAGAAAGAGCGCGAAGACATTCGCGGCCGGGTCGAGAAAATGCTGGCCCAGATCGAGTCGTTGGCCGAAGCCAGCTAGGTATCCGGCGCGTGCGGGACGGCAGATACTCACTCGGGAGAACATCGAATGGCGACAGCGACGAAGGACCAGATTGTTAGAGACGCGCAGAACGCCAGTGTGCGGGTAGAGATTTTCGACCAGCCCTACAACCTGCGCGGATCCGATCCCGATTACATCCTGAAGCTCGCCGAGTATGTGGATGCCAAAATGCGCGCGGTGGCCGAGGCCACCAATACCATCGACACCGTCCGGCTCGCAGTGCTCGCCGCGCTCAACATCGCCGACGAGTACCACCTGCTCAAGAAAAAGCAGGACGGCGGGACAACCGATTATCAGAAGCGGGCGCATCTATTAGCTCATGCGCTGGACGAACTGCTGCAAGAAGACACCCGCAAAGCTGGTTAGCCTGCGCCTCGCTTTGCTACCTTTCGTTATCGCGCTGTTTTCTGTCTGCGCGATCTCTCAGGAAACAACTCTCCGTTCCCAATCTAACGTCGTTTTGATTCCGGCACTCGTGAAAGACGCCGACGGCAGCGTCGTTTACGGCCTCGAAGCCAAGGATTTCGTCCTTGAAGACGACGGGGTCGAGCAACCTTTGCGTCTTGACGAAGCGCCCGAAGGACAGCCGCTGTCGCTCGTAGTTGCGATCCAGAAAGGCCGCCGCGCCTCGTATGAATTCCAGCGCATGCAAGGGCTCAAGTCGATGCTCGCTCCCATTTTTGCGCCCGGGACAGCCCGCGTCGCCCTGGTTGAATTTGATAGCCAGGTAGACCTGATCAGAGACTTCACGAAGGATGAGAGCTTGTTCGACGCCGACCTTTCGAATCTGCAAGCCGGCAATGACGGCGCGACAATCCTAGACGCAGTGCGTTATTCGGTGGATCTCCTGAAAAAAGAAATGCCGGACCGTTTGCGCGTTTTGCTTCTGATCAGCGAGACCCGCGATCATGGCAGCATCGCGAAACTTGACGAGACGGTGTCGGCAATCGGGCAGAGCAACTCCGTCATGTATGCCCTCGCCTTCTCGCCCGCACTTTCCAACATCCTTGATACCGGTCGTGGAAACAATAAGAACGAGATGCATCAGGGCGTCAATTTTCTCGACCTGATGTACCGCACGGTTGAGGCGATGAAGAAAAATGTTCCGAGTACGGTTGCTTCGATGACCGGCGGCGAATACGAGCTCTTCACCACAAAAAAGAAATTCGAAGTCCGCATGACCGACTTCACGAACCACCTGCATAGCCGCTATATCCTAAATTTCTCGCCAAAGGCGCCTCAGCCCGGACTCCACCAGTTGCAAGTGCGGCTCAAAGAGCCGGGGAATCGCACGATCCTGGCGAGAACCAGCTATTGGGTTGAAGGTTCGAAATAAAGGGTTACACCGGCGCTGCGCTCGTTTTGGCGTCGAGCACTTCTCGCACTTTTCCAACCAGCGCCGATAGCGTAAAGGGCTTGGGCAGGAACCATAGCCCCGGATCCAGAACTCCGTAGTGAACCACTGCATTGTTGGTGTAACCGGAAATGAAGAGCACCCTGATGTGGGGGCAGACTTGTAGAATTTGGTCTGCCAACTGCCGTCCGTTCATCCGCGGCATGACGACATCGGTAACCAGCAACCGGATCTCGTTCTTGTTGGCTTTACAGAGCTCAATTCCCTGCTCCGGGTTTCCCGCCACCAGCACGTTATATCCGCAGTGCGAGAGCACCGATGAGCTGAGCTGTCGCAGTTGAGCATCGTCTTCCACGAGAAGAATTGTCTCGGTGCCCCGACGCACATGGTCTACGATCTTTTCCGAGTCGATTTCTTCCGCGTGTTGGTCCACGCGCGGCAGATAAATCTTGAATGTCGTGCCATGGCCCGGCTCGCTGTACACCCAGATGTATCCACCGCTCTGCTTGACGATTCCATACACCATCGACAGTCCGAGGCCGGTGCCTTTCCCGACTTCCTTGGTGGTGTAGAACGGTTCGAAGATGCGCGCCTGGGTCTCCGCGCTCATCCCCTCGCCCGTATCGCTGACCGCGAGCATCACGTATCGCCCCGGCACCACCGGCTGCCGGTCGCGGGCGTATGTTTCGTCGAGCGTGGCATTGGCTGTTTCCAAGGTCAGCTTGCCGCCGTGGGGCATAGCGTCTCGCGAATTCAGCGCGAGATTCATGATGACCTGTTCGATCTGGCCAGGATCCGCCTTCACCGAGCCAAGGTGATCATCAGGAGCTGTGAGCACTTCAATATCTTCACCAATCAATCTGCGTAACAACGAATCGAGATTCACCAGGCTGTCATTGAGATTGATGACGCGCGGCGACAACACCTGCTTGCGGCTAAATGCCAGCAACTGTCGCGTGATCCCAGCTGCGCGGTCGGCAGCCGATCGAATCTGCGCCGTGCTCTCGGCAAGTTGACTCCCGCCCGGGACACCGTCGGCAAGAATTTGCGAATAGCCGAGTATGACGGTCAGCAGATTGTTGAAATCGTGAGCCACGCCTCCAGCGAGGCGGCCGACGGCTTCCATCTTCTGCGAGTGCCGCAAATTTTCTTCGAGCGCCACGCGCTCGGTGACGTCCTGCACAAGCGATGCAACACCTAACACTCGCCCCGCGTCGTCCACCAGCGGTGTGTTGTACCACTCGCAGGAGATGAGGCGGCCGTCTTTGGCGACATTGTCGTTGCGTCCGAATTTATGGCTTGCGGGGTTGGAATTGCCTTCCTTGTGCGCGAGGAGATCCTTCCACACTCGAGCTACCTGGTCTTGGTATTGAGGCGGAACGATGAAATGACCCAACTGGCCGATCGCTTCTTCACGTGTATATCCGAAGATGCGTTCGGCTGAAGGGTTCCAATTCGCGACGCGAAAGTCGAGATCCCATTCCACCACCGCCAGCGGAGTATGGTCGAGATGGATGCGGAGTTTTTGCTGCGATTGCCGAATCTCTTCTTCCGCGCGCCGGTGGGCAGTAATATCTCGGCAAATGCCGAGCAACCCGATGACCTGGCCGCCGGGGTCTCGGAAAGGGCCCTTCGTTGCAGAGTACAGACGCGTTACTCCCGCCGCCGTCCCGAATTCCTCGTAGGTCTGTGTCATGCCGGCGTGAACGACCTGGCGATCCTTCTTCATGATCGAGCGTCCGACTTCTGGCGTAAACAATTCCAAGTCCGTCTTGCCCACAACTTCGCTGACCGCCCGGCCAAGAAATCCGGCGCCGGCTGAATTAATCATCAAGTAGCGGCCTTCGAGATCTTTGACAAAGACTGCGTCCGTTGTGCCTTCCGTGATCCCGCGCAGAAGAGAAAGATTTTTCTCAAGTTCGCGGCTACTCGTCAGCAACTGGCTCTGCACGATGAACATGCGTCCGCCTGCCGCCGCGAACGAGACCAACGCAAGTACCACCGACCAGAAAAATTGTTCCTGAGCGATGCCGAGCACAAGGGGAAATACGATCGCCGGAATCAGCATGGGAGAAAACTGCGCCAGCAAGAGCAACCGGCGCGAACGCGGCTCGCCTTGCACCGCATCTTCTTCCATCTCCCAGGTGCCAGCCAGCACGATCAACAGGCAATAGCTCAGAGTCCACAGGATGTCGAGCCATTCGCCTTGCTGGTAATGCCCCGTCGATTGCCAGTAGAGCGTTCCGTTCAGGACCGTGGCATGGAGAGTCAGGAACGCACCGAGGCGTCCAAAGAAAAGTTTCTCGACTCGGTTCGCACTCAGCAAACTGCGAACGATAAAGCTGAGGGCAATGATGCCAAAGAAAAAAATTCCGGCGTACAGAGTACGAACCTGCATCGCCTGTGCTGCCGCTTGCCATCGCGATGGCACGTAAATTTCTGAAAGTTCCACTGCAAGAGCGAGCGTGCATACCTGCACAAAATCGCAAATGCGCAACCACTCATATCCTTTGCTTGGGTCGCGCGGGCTCAGGAACAATGTAAGGACGATCGGGACAACCCAAAAGAAGACGAGCACGTCGCTTGGCCAAAGCGTTCCCAGTCGCGCGTGCAGATAGTCGTAGTAGTCGGTGTATAGTCCCTGGCCGATCGCGGTCAGAAGCATGGAAAATGCGACCAGCCGCCAAACTCGCCTTCCGAAGGGCCCAGCCTGGCGCGAAGCCCACCAGCACACGGCTGTCGCAACGAGTGGAGCGATTGTGTCGATCCAATCTCCCCAGACCGAGGCCGTGTCGGTGCCGTAGCGGGCAACGAGCACCGCAACGTGAACGACAATAAGGACCCCAGCCGCGACGATTGCGGATGTGCGCAGCTTGGACATGGCGAAGAGTTTCCAACGCTCGGTCGCCCATCAACGAATGGGCGTTGGGACCAGCACCTTGGAATTATGAGTATAAACTCACAGCCCTGAAGCGGGAGCGGTACTTGCGTAGCAGCAAATCCCGAGCAGTGCAACGATGCCTGCAAAGCCTTGCATTCTTCAGACTTTGCTGATCCCTCGTACTTTTCGAGTGCAAGCCGCCTGCCAACTTTTTGCAGTCTTCCTCTTGCCAAGAGCGGCGAATTTCCCTAGCATCCAGATTGAAAGTCGACCTGCGGGGTTGGTGATGGCGGGTAACCGATATTTGAACCAATGCTGAATGAACGGGAGCTCGACTCGAACTAGGATCCGGTGAGCAGCGCTCCGCCATGCGGAGATGCCTAAAGGGTCTCGGCGGGCGCCCAACGTCTACCGACGGGTTCATTCTCGGCCCCGTCACACGGTTCAGCGGGTCGGCTTGATTTTTGTTTGAGTCCCTTGGACCGTCGCTTCGGTCCTCCGAGCGAATTCTCGGCAATCTCTTCCAGCACGCAACCGCGCGAAGTCTCTTCCTCCTGCTAGACTTGTAGTTGTAGCGAAACTTTACCTTCACGCATCCAATTAAACAGTGTTCCCTCAACTCTTTCATTTCGGAAAGTTCTTTTTGCCGACGTACGGATTCCTGGTAGCTCTTGGAGTTCTGATCGGGCTATGGATCAGTGTCCGCAACGCGGAGAGGCTAGGCTACGACGGGGACAAGGCGTGGAATCTGGGAATTCTGGTTGTGCTGGCCGGAATCATCGGATCAAAGGCGCTCTACATCATCAATGAGTGGAGCTACTTCTCGACGCACACCAGCGAGATCTTCAGCACCAATACGCTGCAGGCGGGTGGCGTTTTTTCCGGGGGGTTGCTGGCCGCATTTGCTGCCGCCGGTTGGTATGTCTGGAAACATCACATGCCCCCCCTTGGAACGTGTGACGCCTTCGCTCCCGGCCTCGCGCTAGGTCATGCGATCGGGCGTGTCGGTTGTTTCGCCGCAGGATGCTGCTATGGAAAAGAGACGCATCACTGGTGGGGGGTAGTGTTTCGCAACCCGCTGGCGAATTCGATCACAGGCACGCCGCTGAATATTCCGCTAGAGCCCACGCAATTATTTGAATCAGCGGTGGAGCTCGCGAACTTCTTCTTTCTGATGTGGATGCTGAAGCGAAGAAAATTCGACGGCCAGATCTTCGGCGCCTTTCTGTTCATCTACGGCATCGCGCGATTCTTTCTCGAGTATCTGCGCGACGATCCGGGACGCGGCTCTGTTTTCGGCGGAGCTCTGACGGGTACGCAATTGATTGCCGTGGGCCTCGTACTGGCGGGAGGATTTATTTGGTGGCTGCGTCCTGCGAGCAAGACGGTCCCGAATCGAACGCCTGTGCCCTCGCCACGCTAGGCCAACCGCCTTTCTATTTGCATTTGCACCACGGAGTGTGCCGAGTCGCCTCGCGCAGCTGAACACCCTGATATTCGTCGTACGACATACAGAGGTCGGTGCTCTTGTATGACGAAAATCGGAACCAGATCGATTCCACTGGTTTTGCCCTGACGTCGAGGATCGTGAGCAGATGGCGTTCGCTCAGATCGAGATCGTCGATCTTCAGGCTTCTTCTCTGGGGCCAAAGCTCCGCCGGATATTTATCGATTTTGACGCGAAGTCCGTGTGAGTCGACGTTTCCTGTGGGAGAAATGACTTGGCCGCGGAAGGGATCATCCGCCCGCGATGCCACGCAGACCGTACCCGTTCGCGGTCCCTGCGCGTTCGCCAGAAAAAGCAAGACCAACATCAATCCTGCCGGCGCGAATTTCATCGCACGCCCCTTTGGCGAACGAGTTGCGTACCTCGATCTTACAGGACCGCATGTAGTATTCTTCGCATCGAAATGCCGGAAGAATCTCCTACGATTATCCAAGTCGTCCCCGATGACGCCGGCAAACGCCTCGATCAGATCCTTGCGCCTCAACTTGGAGTGAGCCGGGCTCGCGTCCAGCAACTCATTTCTGAGGAAAAAGTCCTCGTGAACGATGCTCCGGCCAAGCCGTCCCTAAAACTGCGCGGGAATGAACGCATCATCGTCCACGGAGAGGCTGAACGTCCTCCGCTCCGCGCGATGCCGGAAGAAATTGCGCTCGATATTGTCTACGAAGACGAAGATCTCGCTGTCATCAATAAGCCCGCTGGAATGATGGTCCATGCGGGAGCGGGAGCAACGGACGCACAGCGTAATCGCGGGACTCTGGTGAACGCCTTGCTTCATCATTTCGCCAGCCTGTCGATCGTAGGGGGCGAGACGCGGCCCGGCATCGTGCACCGTCTCGACAAGGAAACCAGCGGACTAATCGTCGTGGCGAAGAACGACACCGCTCATCGAAAGCTCGCTGAACAATTTGCGGAACGCGAGGTGAAGAAAAAGTACATTGCCCTCGTCCACGGATGGATGAAAAAAGATTCTGGCACCGTATCCGCCAGCATCAGTCGCGACCGCATTCGCCGTATTCGGATGACAACCCGCCATGCCGGTGGCCGTGAGGCCGTCTCTCACTATGGTGTGCTGCGCCGTATCGAGACGTCTTTCGGCAAGTTCAGTTTGGTCGAAGTTAAGATTGACACCGGCCGGACGCACCAGATCCGCGTACACCTCTCGTCGTTAGGACATCCCGTCGTCGGTGACAATCTTTACGGCGCCCCGAAAGAAATGCAAAGAAGATCGATCGGCGCCAAGCAGGCGACTGGGGGCACGCTCACCCTGTCGCGCAACTTCCTTCATGCCGCCAGCCTTGCTTTCAGGCACCCTAGAACGGGCGCGGCGCTTGCTTTCGAAGCCAAACTGCCCGGGGAATTGCAGGCGTTTCTGGCGGATGTCGAGAACGCCAAGTGAAAGCTATAATGATGGCAAGGATGGACACCTTGAGGGCTAAGTTGATCGTGTGCGGCAGCCTTGCGCTGTTGACGTTGTCGATTCTTTCTGTCACCTCTCTGATTTCAACGGCGCAATCGACTTCGGATCCCGCAAAGCCCGCGGCGCCCGCGCCACAGCAAGTCCAACCGTCGAAACCTCCCGCCACCGGTACCACCGCGCCAGATCAAAAGCCGCCTGACCCGAATGCTTCGGCAGATGAGCCGCTCACGACGATTCGCGTTCAGGGAAACGAAGTCAATGTTGTCTTCACCGTCACCGACAAACACGGCCGCCGCATCACCGACTTGAGGCAGGGCGACTTTCAGGTGCTGGACGACAACAAACCCCCGCAGGAAATTCGCAGCTTCCACAACGAAACCAACCTTCCGCTAGAGGTCGGCCTGCTGATCGATGCCTCCAACTCGGTGCGCGATCGCTTCAAGTTCGAGCAAGAATCGGCCATCGAATTCCTGAACCAGACAATCCATCTGCGAGTCGATCAGGCATTCGTCGTAGGATTCGACGTGACGCCGGAAGTCACGCAGGATTTCACAGACAACACGGAACGGTTGGCCCACGGAGTTCATGAGCTCCGTCCCGGCGGCGGTACCGCGCTCTACGACGCGCTGTATTTTGCGTGCCGCGACAAACTGCTCAAAACGTCGAAGAACGCGACCGTACGCCGGGCGATTGTTTTGTTGAGCGACGGCGACGACAACCAGAGCCATGTCACCCGCGAAGAGGCCATTGAAATGGCCCAGCGCGCCGAGGCCATCGTTTACACGATTTCGACGAACGTGAGCGGAACCAAGGGTCCCGGCGACAAAGTGCTGGAGCGCATCGCCGATGCAACCGGCGGCCGCGCGTTTTTCCCGTTTCAGATTCGCGACGTGGCCAATGCGTTCGCGGAGATTCAGGACGAACTCCGCAGCCAGTATGCGATTTCTTATCGCCCCGCCGATTTGAAGCACGACGGTCACTATCGGACGATCGAAATCGTTGCCAACGACAGGAAGAATCTGCGAGTGCGTTCACGGCGCGGTTGGTACGCTCCCGCCAATTAGCTTCGTCAGCCCGGCTCTCCTTCATGTAAACTTCGCAGGCTCGGCGCTCACAATCTGCCACCATCCAGCTTAAAGAAGATGATCTAAACATGCCAGGATATTCCGGCACTCCTCTCCCGAAGAAGCTTGGGATCAAAGATGGCTTCGTCGTGTGCCTTGTAGGAGCGCCATCCGAAGTGCTCACAGAGTTGAAAACCGAACTGTCACGTTGCAAGGTCGCGCAGACTGGAGAAATGCCGCTCGACTTCGCGATGCTGTTCTCCAAATCCGAAGCACTGTTTACGAAGGAATTCAAGCGTCTTGCGAAACAACTGGCGCCTGCTGGAATGCTCTGGGTCAGCTGGCCCAAGAAAAGTTCCGGAGTCGCAACCGATCTCACTGAAAATACGATCCGAGAGATCGGGCTGGCTCAGGGTCTCGTCGACGTGAAAGTTTGCGCGGTCACCGAAGTCTGGTCCGGGCTAAAATTTGTTCGCCGCGTAAAAGATCGCTGACACTATCCCGTGATCGCGCGGCTCAGCAAGAATTGAAGAGGAAAAATCATGGTACGAGTAGGACTGATTGGATTTGGATTAGCCGGCCAGGCGTTTCATGCGCCCGTCATTCGCGGCGTCGAGGGAATGGAATTAGCCTGCATTCTCGAACGTCACGGCTCGAAGTCGAAAGAGAGATACCCGGAAGTCCGAGTGGCGCGGACTCTCGACGAAATGCTTTCCGACAAGTCCATTAACTTGTGCGTCGTCGCCACGCCCAACGATTCCCACTTCTCCTATGCGAAGGCCTGTCTCGAAGCCGACCGCGATGTCGTCGTCGACAAGCCGCTCACTCCGACGCTGGCCGAAGCCGAACAGTTGGTGCGGCTCGCGGCCAGTCGCGGCCGGTTGATCAGCGTGTATCAGGACCGCCGCTACGACGGAGCGTTTCTGACGGTCAAGAAATTGATTAACACCGGCCTGCTGGGCGAGGTGGCCGAATACGATGTGCGCTTCGACCGTTTCCGTCTTGATGCCAAGCCGAACGCGTGGCGCGAAAAAGCGGATTTTCCTGCGGCTGGAGTTCTCTGGGACCTCGGTCCTCACTTGATCGATGGCGCACTGGTGTTGTTCGGCGAGCCCGAGTCTATTTATGCTGCAGCGCTGCGCCAGCGCAAGAGTTCAACTACAGACGATGCGTTCGACGTGATCCTGCAATATCCGTATATTCGCGCCACGCTTCGCGCGCGCATCATCGTTTATGCTCCGGGGCCGCACCTTCTGGTTCACGGGACGCAGGGATCGTATATCAAGTTCGGAATGGATCCTCAGGAAGAGATTCTTCGCAGCGAACACTGCCCTGACGGGCTCGACTGGGGCAAGAACTGGGGCCTTGAGGCGAAGGATCACTGGGGAACCCTGACGCGCGTCGGCGAACAACCGCGCAAAATCGAGACGGAACGCGGCGACTACCGCGGCTTTTACGCCAACTTCAGAGATGCCATTGAAAAGAAGGTGGCGCTCGATGTGCCTCCCGAACAATTTCTGCGCACTCAGCGAGCTCTCGTCTTGGCGCACAAGAGCAGCCGCGAAAAACGGGTTGTTGCGTGGAACGAACCAGCAGAATAGAAACGCCTTCCCGCTCTGACATCGTGCCTTCTATGACGTCAGAGCGGGTTCTGAATTTCCTACCAAACGTCACACCGCTTTCCTTCCGGCCGCACCATCGGCGCGTCCGCCTTGCAACTCCAGGCCTTCTGAAATTCTGGAAGATTTGAGAGCGGCCCGATCACCCGATACTTCGCGATGGGATGCGGATCAGTCTGCACCATCAACCGCTGCGCCTCCGGACGAATTTCGTCTCCGCGAAACTGTCCCCAGGCGATGAAGAACTGCTGCTCCGGAGTAAATCCGTCGACGTCGGCTGGCCGCGGCTTTCCCTCCAGCGATTTCTGATAGGCAAGGAACGCAATCTTCGCGCCGCCCAGGTCCCCGATGCTCTCTCCCAGAACCAGCTTGCCGTTGTGATGAATATCTTTCTCGATGTAGTAGTGATCGAACTGATCGGAAACGCAGGCCGCGCGCGACTGGAAATCTTTCAGGTCGGCGTCCGTCCACCAGTCTGCGTAGTCGTCCGAGAAAATCATACTGCGCGCCTTCATCGTCGAAACCGTGGGAAATTTCGTGTCCGATGACGACTCCGATCGCGCCGTAGTTCACGGCGTCCACGGCATTCATGTCGAAGGCTGGCGGCTGCAGGATTCCCGCGGGAAACACGATTTCGATTCATGCAGCGGGTTGTACTAGGCGTCCGAGGTCGGCGGGGTCATGCCCCAGCGGCCGCGATCGACCGTCTTGCCGATCGTGCGCGCGATCGTCTTGTTCCACGAACTTGCGTCCCTCAATCATGTCCTCGAAAAATGCGTCGCGGCGAATCTCAACGTGGCTGTAATCCTTCCACTTGTCGGGATATCCGATCTTCGGCTGGAAGGTGGCGATCTTGGCCATCGCCTTTTCCTTGGTGTCGTCGCTCATCCAACTGCGGCTCAGGATGTCGTCGCGCATCGCCGCCAGAAGATTTCTGACCATCTCCTGCATGCGCGCTTTGGCTTCGGGCGGGAAATATTTCTCGACATATTTCTTGCCGAGTGCGTCTCCGAGCAGTCGGTCGGATGACTCCGCGCACCGCTTCCATCGCGGCTTCATCTCGGTCGCGCCGGCAAGATATTTGCCGTTGAAGGCGAAATTCTCTTCGACGAACGGCGCCGAAAGCGAGTTCGCAACCGAATCCAGCAACTGCCATTTCAAATAGGTCTTCCAGTCAGCCAGCGAAGTCTGCTGCATCTGACGATCAACTTCCTGCATAAATTTTGGCTGATCGACGTTGATGTCGACGTCGGTTGGTAGTTGCTTGTGCTTGAAGTATGCAGCCCAATCGAAGTGCGGGGCCATCGCCTGCAGTTGCGTGAAGGTCGTGTTGTGATCAGTGGCGGCCGGATCGCGCAGTTCGACGTTGCCGAGCGTAGCCTCAGCGAATTTCGTTTCCATCGCTAGAACAGCTTGGGCGCCTGCAGCGGCGGATGTCGCATCCCAGCCGGCGAGTTTGAGCATCGCGGTAACGTGCGTAACATATTTCTCTCGCGCCTCTTTGAAACGCGGCTCAGGCTTCAAATAGTAGTCGCGGTCGGGAAGGCTGAGGCCACTCGCGCCGAAATCCGCCAGCACCCAAGATGGCTTGTGTGGATCCTGCTGCCCGCCCATTGCGAATGGAACGTTCACGTTGATGTCGTGGAGCTCGGCGATCACTTGCTGCAGAGCGGCCATGTCGCGGGCGGCATCGATCTTGGCGAACCATGGTTTGATCGGCGCAACTCCGCGCGCGTTGACGCGAGACTCATCCATGCACGCGCCGTAGTAGTCGCCGATGATCTGATCGTTGCTTCCCTTTGCGGCGCCCTTTTCAGCGGCAGCGGCTTCCAGAATGTCGTGCAGCTTATCTTTTGCAAATTCGCCCGCCTGCCAGCGCCGGCTCCAGCGAGTCATCGAGGCGGGAATCGGATTGTTTGCTCGCCACGTGCCGTTGGAGAACTGGTAGAAGTCGTCACACGGAGCCGCTTTGCGGTCGAGATCCTTTACCTCGATGCTGTGCAGCGCAGTTTGGGAAAGGATCGCTTGCGGGGACACAGTAAGAACAATCAGAAAAGGGAACAAAAGAAGAGGACGGCGCACACCCATGTTTTTTCTCTCCACAATCACCGGAAAAAATTAGAGCACAATTTGTCGCGGGTGCCATTCTAGACGAGAGGGTCGGAAGGTGTCAGAGCGATACGAACGATACAGGATCGGGGATATGGTCCTGCGTAACGAACGCGAAGCATTTTGGAGGGCAGCCCGATTGAAGCTTGGGAGTTGCTATCCGCCGGCTTTGAGCTCGGTCAGCACTTGCTTGGCGATTTCCTTTAGCGTCTCAAAGACTCCGACGCCCTGGAATGCCACGGCTTCGACGATGGGCTCGTTCTTCTTGCGCAGCTCGGTGGAGAGCATATCGATGGGTAAGATGTTTGGCAGGTCGCGCTTATTCAACTGCAGTACGTACGGAATCTTGTTGAAGTCGTACCCGTGTTCTTTCAGGTTCGACATCAGATTTTCGAGCGCCTCGACGTTGGCGTCCATTCGCTGCTCTTGCGAGTCAGCGACGAACACGATCCCGTCGACTCCGCGCAGAATCAGCTTGCGGCTGGCGTCGTAAAAGACCTGCCCGGGGACCGTATAAAGGTGAATTCGAGTCTTGAAACCGCGAACCGAACCAAGATCAAGCGGCAGGAAATCGAAGAACAGGGTGCGCTCGGTTTCGGTCGCCAGCGAGATCATTTTGCCCTTCTGCTGGTCCGCAGTCTTCTGATAAATCACCTGCAAATTCGTGGTCTTGCCGCCGAGACCGGCGCCGTAATACACGATCTTGCAATTGATTTCCCGGGCTGCGAAGTTGATGAAACTCAAAGGCTTTCCTCGAAAACAGGCATTCCCCTTCGGGGCTGCCGCACACACCAATGTCCTTTTGAAGGCTCGCGGTCTTTATATCATATGGGGAGTACCCACGGCAGGTTACTCAGGTGACCCCGGGGGCATCTATGGACGTCAGAACTTCGAATCAGTGAACCGCGCCGACCGGGTAATATCCGGCCTTGGTGTAGATGTCGAGGCCCTTCTTGTCGACCAGGATTTCTATGCTCCGGTAGGCCGAACTACCGGCCACCGCTTTCGGGGAATAGCCCAAGGTGTACTGATTTCGAGCTTCCGATGTGATGTCGCCGTAGGCATTTTCAATTGCATTGCGACTCAGCTCAGGGAAAATATCTCCTCCGCCCGTCGCCCGCGTGTATTTCGGCAGAATGTCGCTATAGCCCTGCCCTAACAAGTGGTGGATCTTCTCGACCTGCTTGTAAACAGGAAGGGCGCCCGCATCCAGAACGACAGCTTTGACCTGGATGCCGTGAGTCTCAAGCAGCCGCAACACATCCCTGTAGCTGGCCTGGCTGCCGCGTTCCCGCCCGTCACTGATAATGAGAATCACCTTGCGGCGGGCGCGGTCGCGCTTACTTAGGTCGATTGCCGCCCGTAAGATCGCGTCGTTCAAAACGTGGGCTTCCTTCGGCGGAGTGTTAACCGGTTGAACCGGCGGTCCTCCGACCGGCATTCCGTTCACGGTTGGTCCTGAAGCGAGCGGGCCACCGAGAACGGGCGGACCGTTCTCATGACCTCGAACCAGTTTCATCGCTTCCAGACGCACCCGTCAGCCTCTGCGCCTTTCCAGTAAAATCGGTCACCTGGCTGACAGTGCTGCTGTAGGTGTAGAGCGCAAATTCGTCGTAGGGACTGAACGCACCTACGAGGGACGCGTAAGTCTGGTGCACTTTCTGGACAGCGACGTCTGCCATCCCCAAATCCAGCAAGATTGCCACCGAAAGCTGGAAGGGATCGCTGGTGAAGTACGTGAGCTTCTGCGGCTTCCCGTTTTCAAGTACGGTGAAGTCGTTGGGCAACAGACCGTCCACCCGCCGCCCTTTGCTATCCTTCACCATTACCGGGATCTGCACAAAGTTCGTGGTAACGGAAATCTTGTAAAGGTCGTCCTTCGGATTGATCTGATTTCTGGGAGTGCCGCCTTGAGAAGTCGCCTCAGGAAATGTTCCCGCAGGTACGGTATCCACCGGAGGCATTGGAGGCGGAGCCGAGTTACCCTCTTCCGGCCGGTCGGCCCGGTCGGTGGGACGCGGCAAAGCTTGGCTCCCCGAAGAACTCCCTGCCGGAATCGCAGGCTTTGGAGCAGGGGGTTGCACAGTCGAAGGTGCATCCGGAATGTCTTGGGAAGATTGGGAATTGGCGGGCTGGGTTTGGTTCTGGCTTCCGGACTGTCCCCACGACAGCGGAACCGCGAAGATTAGAGCTGCAGCCGCGACTGCCAAAGCACTTGCAGGGAGTTTCAGGCGTTTTTTGTTCCCAGCTGGCGACATCGGGTTCCCTTGCCTTACAAAAAAAAGCACTTAGTTCTATTGGGATGCTGATTCACCCCAATTTGGTGCATCTAAAGCTTCAGGAATAGACTAACAAAGATTCGTCCTGAGAGCTCTGGATGCCCAATCGCTTCAATCTGCCGCCACAATTTGCTATCTCCGTATTGTTAGTTGCACTTGTTGCCTCGTCATTTGTCTACGGCCAGCAGCCGGCGAACTCAGCCACTCCGGCGCCCCAGACGAGCCAAGATCAGAAATCTGACGATTCTCAGCAACCCACCGAGACTCTCAAAGTCAACGTTAATGTCGTTCAATTGTTTTTTAATGTGAAAGACAAGCACGGGATGCTCATCCCCAATCTCACGAAAAACGATTTCGACATCGCGGAAGACGGCACCCCTCAGACCATCAAGTACTTCACCGCCGAATCAAATCTGCCTTTGACGATCGGCATGATGATTGATGCGAGCGGCAGCCAGCGCAACGTAATCGACATGGAAAAGGAAGTTGGTGGCGCATTTCTTCGCCAAATTTTGACTGACAAAGACGAGTCATTCGTCATCAGCTTCGACATCACGGTCGATCTGCTCCAGGACTTCACCCGCGACGTGCATCGGTTGCAGGCTGCACTGAATAAGGCAAAAGTGAATGTTGACTACAGCAGCGGCGGCATCCCCGGGATGGGGGGCGGCCCGGTCCCGCAGCGCGGCAATTCGCCGGGAACCTTGCTCTACGATGCCGTGTATCTTTCCGCGCACGACATGCTTTCGAAAGAGGTTGGACGCAAGGCCATGATCCTGCTCACCGACGGCCAGGATGAAGGCAGCCGCCTCAAGCTTCAGGACGCGATTGAAGCTTCGCAAAAGGCCGACGCGATCGTCTATGTCCTGCTGTGCGCCGACCGCGGATTTTACGGTGGATTTGGGTATTCCGGCGAATCGGAAATGCGGAAGCTTACGGAGCAAACCGGCGGTCGCGTGATCAATGTCGGGAACAAGTTCGACAAACTACGGGATGCCTTCGATCAGATCGCCGCCGAGTTGCGCAGCCAGTACAACATCGGATATACGCCGACAAACACGAAACTGGACGGCAGCTACCGCAAACTCGAAATCAAGAACAAACAGAACTACAAAGTCCAGTCTCGTGCCGGATACTACGCCGGCCGCAAAGAAAACTAGCTGACCGGGCCTGCGCCGCCGAGTCCACGGGCAGGCGTGTCCACTCCGCGCTTGCGTGGGTGCCATCCTGAGCGACATTCTTGCCGCGAAGAGCCTTTGCATTCTTTGGGTACCGCGTTAAACTCGCCTGCGGAGGGTTCCGCATGCCCCGCTTCTCCCGCCGGTCGTTCCTGCATCTCTCTGCTGCCGCTTCCGCTGCCGCGGCGTTTCGCGTGATGAGTGAGCCAATGCTGGCCGCTGCCGCACGCCGTCCACACGCCCCGGATGCAATCATGATCGATTCGAACGAGAATCCACTCGGCCCGGGGCAAGCAGCCCGCGACGCCATGGCAAGCATCATCCCGCAAGGTGGACGCTATCTGGATAATCTCACCGAAGAACTGGTGAAAACTTTCGCGCAAATGGAAGGTCTGAACCCGGACCACATCCAGGCCACCGTCGGATCTACTCCTCCTCTGAGCCTGAGCGTGCTGGCATTCACTTCGCCGCAGAAGAGTTATGTCACAGCCGACCCGGGATTCGAACTTGGGATGATGGCGTCCGAACATAATGGCGCGCCAGTGATCAAAATTCCTTTGACCGCTTCCCATGCGCACGACGTCAAGGCCATGGTGGCCGCCGCTCCCAATGCTGGCGTTTTCTATATCTGCAATCCCAACAATCCTACAGGTACGATGACGCCGCATTCGGACATCGAATATCTCGTCGCCAACAAACCGAAAGACTCGGTGGTTGTCGTAGACGAAGCCTACATCCATTTCACGGATGCGCCCTCGACTCTCGACCTCGTGAAGGCGGGCAAGGACGTCATCGTCTTGCGAACATTTTCTAAGGCATTCGGCTTGGCCGGCATTCGCTGCGGATTCATCGTTGCCCGCCCTGATTTGCTCGAAAAAGTCATGGCGCGCGGCGGATGGAACTTCATGCCAGATCACTGCGGTGGTTGCGGCCACCGCCAGTCTTAAGGATGCCTGCCCTGGTAGCCGAACGGCGTCGCATCAATACAGGCGTCCGACAGCAAACGTTCCAGTTCCTCGACCGCAACGGCTACACCTATATCCCCTCCGAATCAAATTGCTTTATGGTCGATACAAAACGCCCAGCGCAGCAAGTGAGAGATGCCATGGCAAAGGATAACGTGATGATCGGCCGCAGTTGGCCAATCATGCCAACCTGGGCGCGCATTACGGTAGGAACCGAAGCAGAAATGGACCGTTTTCAATCAGCCTTCCAGAAGGCGATGAAGGCATAGGTCGCGTGGAACGGACACTCTTGTGCGTTGCTTTTGATTATCGGTCGCCCACTCGAATCTGCCGCTAGAAAAAAGGCCAAGTTCATTGCTGAACATGGCCAAGTTATCCACCCCTTGTTACAACGCTCGTTATTGCGGCGTCAAAAGAAATCCGTGTTCCTGACCGTTGTGAGTACCCATCCCGACGATCTGACCCGACGCGTTGATGCCATCCGCTTCGATCAGCACCCATGCTGATTTCGCGGGAATCATCGCATTCAGATCCTTGATCTTTCCAGCGCTATAGACAAAGGCGTGATAGGTGTTGCTGAACGTCGAGCGGCCCACGATGACTCCCGAATCGTTGATGCCGAATCCCCAGACAGTGCTGCTACTGCCCGCGAATGTTCCGAGGTCTTTCAACGCGCAGGTTGCGCAACTCGCGATGAAGGCGTGAGCCAACCCGGCCTTGGTGTACCCCACACCGGTTACCTGGCCTTTGTTATTGATCGCGTAACCCTGGCTCCATGCTCCGCCAAGAGTTCCCATCTTCGTCATCTTCCCGTTGCTCCAGACGAAGCCAAAGAAATTGCCGTGCGCATCGTAAGAAGTACCCGCAACGACACCGGAGTTGTTGACGGCTTGCGCAACGTTCCACCACGAATTGCCCTTCAGAGAACCAAGAGTTCCAAGATCGGTCATCGCACCGTTGCTGTACAGAAACGGATGATTGCTTCCATCCGCGGTGACGGCCGATCCAACGACCTGCCCGACATCGTTGATGCCGTAAGCAACGGCTGACCCTCCACCAAGATCGCCGATGTCGACCATCGCGCTGCCGACAGTGAGAAATCCGCGATAAACGTTCTTGGAATTTTGGGAGTAACCCGCGACCTGGCCGCTGGCATTGATCGCATTTCCAATGCCGGATGTTCCTCCCAGGGTACCGAGGTTACTCATTTTGCCCTTGTTGTAGAGAAATACTTCGCTGACATTGTTGCTGGTAGTACCGGCGGCGCCGGTAACTTCGCCGGTGGCGTTGATAGCCGTCGCGGCGCTATATCCGTTGGTGTTGAGGGTGCCAAGATCGGTGATCGAGTAGGAAGACTGCGCAGAGCACATTGTCGCCATCAGACAAACACCGCATACAAGAGCAGGCAGCCGGGCCAGTACTTTCATAGTTGCCTCCAAACACGGTCGATTCGATGCCGATTTTTCCATGCCCGTCCGGTGTAAATGTCAAAAGCATGTTAAAACGCTCGCGACCTGGGCTTCCCGCATGTTTCAGGGCTTGGCGCACCACGCTTCTAACCATAGAACGATCTCTTCAACAGGCCTGCGAGAAGCCCTCTAGTACAATCGACCCGTGAGCGACGCCGTCCGCATCGGAATTCTGGGCGACTTCAACGCCGAATTCCGTTCCCACCACGCCACCAACGAAGCACTGCAGCATGCCGCCCGCAAGTTGGACATGAAGGTCGAAAGCGAGTGGATTCCCACGCCATCACTCGTTGCCGCCGATACAGAAAAGAGGTTGGAAGCTTTTGACGGATTTTGGGCGTCGGCGGGAAGTCCTTATAAAAGCTTCGACGGGATGCTGAAGGGAATCGAATTCGCGCGGCGCCGCGACTGGCCTTTCCTCGGCACCTGTGGCGGGTTTCAATATGCGTTTATCGAGTTGGCTCGCAACGTTCTCAAGATCCCGGACGCCGATACCGCGGAGAACAATTCAGGGTCGAAGAACTTGGTCGTCTATCCGGTCGCCTGCGCAGTTCCCGATCGAAAGGGGAACGCGCCCAAATTATCCGGTGCCGTCCCGGAAATTCGCCTTCGTCCAGGCTCATATCTTCAGTCGTTCTACGGCAAGGACAAAGAAGTTGTGACGGAAGAATTCTTCTGCAATTTCGAAGTAAACCCCGAATTCGAATGGGCGGCAATGGAGGCTGGCTTTCCGGGAGTCGCACGCAGTCCCCAGGGCGAGATTCGCGCCATCGAATCTCCGACGCACCGCTTCTACCTGGCAACGCTCTTCCAGCCTCAGCTGTCTTCGACAGAGAAAGCGCCGCATCCTGTAGTGCTCGCATTCGTCCAAGCCGCTGCCGATTGGGGCAAAAAGAAGCTCGACGATAGCGTTCTCGAGTAGCAAAGCGGCCGCCCGATGAAAGTCTCTATTTCACGATCTTGTCGTCTTCCCGTTACGAAAGTCGCGACACCCTGACATCTCATCACCCGGCACCAATCGCATCTAGAGCAAATAAGCGCCTCTCGCTAGACTTCACTCCTCGGTCGCCCTCCCCCATCGCGCGCCCGCAGGAGACAAGCTCATCTATGCCTACGCAGCTGATGAACTCCTTCCGCATCCCATTCACCACTCTGGTCAGCTATATCCCGGTCATCGCGACGGTGGTAACGACTTTCTTCAGCGTAATTCTGGCACGAGCCACGCTGCGGTACGTCGAGGCGACAGACAAAGGACTGGCCTTGGCGCGAGAAGAGTTTGAACGAGAGTGGACACCGGATCTCCACATCAAGCTGGAACGCGTTTCGCCGTCAGAAGCACGGATCATCGTTACTAATCTCGCGAAGACGTCAGTTCTGCTGCAGCTCTTGCAACTGCGCAAGCTCTCGCACGCACTTCCGTCAGAGCGCTGCCGCATCAATGATCCGCTGGTCGGCGGCATGACGTGGACACAAGAAATGGGAAAACGAATCTTGGCGTGCACGGGGGACGAGTTCGAGGGACCGATTGCAGTTGCGATGACATTCTACGCATCCGGGCGAATGTTTCGGACGGACTGGTTTCGCTCGCAGGTGCAAGTACGCGAAGGGCGCCTCATCAGCCTCGAACCAAGCACGATGCCGACGCGACGCGTTCGACAAGTTGAGCGGAAAGGCCCGGAACGCCGGCGCGAATTTGTCCAGGACGTCGCCGCCGGAGCCGACCCTGAGAAAGCCGCCGAAAAATCGGAAGATAAAGCACTCGCTGCGAATGCCTGATCCTGTATCGATCGTCCCGTCTTTCCTTTCCCGAGACGGAACTGATGTCCTAATCATTTGCTTTCGTTGTGTTCCCGTTCAGTCCCACTGTTATTCTTGGGCATCGTCCTGTTAGGGCAATGGCAAGTTGTATCTTGAGATCACAAATTGTGATCTCAAAATCTGGATATGACGAAAACAGCAATCATCGCTACGAGAAAAGTCGACTCGAAAATACTCCTTCTTCGCGGACAAAAGGTCATCCTCGATACGGACTTGGCGGAGCTTTATGGAGTGAAGGTACGCCATCTGAATCAGCAGGTGAAGCGCAATGCAAAACGATTTCCGCTTGCATTTCGCTTTCAGCTTTCCGCGCATGAGCTGAAAATCTTGAGATCACAAAATGTGATCTCAAGTGAAGGGCACGGCGGAACTCGATATAAGCCATACGCCTTCACCGAACATGGCGCCATCATGGCAGCGACTGTGCTGAATTCGGAACGCGCAATTGAGATGAGCGTATTCGTAGTGCTCGCGTTTGTACGCATGCGCCGCGCGATCGCAACGAATCGACAGGTGCTGGCGAAATTGTCTGAAGTCGAGCGGCGTCTCGAAGGCCACGACGCCGATATCCAGGATTTGATGGAAGCGATTCGCGAGTTGATCACGCCACAGGATCCACCGCGTCGCCGAATTGGATTTGAAACTCCCGCCAATTCTGCCAAAAACCACAGCAAGAACCTTAAATCCCGCGCGCTGCAATTTCCCGTTAAAGGTTGATCTTGGATTTCTTGCAGGGCCGAATCAATATCGTGTCGGAGTAACTCTTACCAAGGATTGCTGGTCGCGTACGACTGCCCTAAACCTTCAGTGTCTCTGGCCCGATGTGTTCCTTAGGAGACCACAGATGATAACTCCAGTTGGCAACGCTCATCCGATTGACGTCCGGCAAATTGCACAACAACCGGCGGAAGACAGGCCCGATCCCCAACGACAGACTCCGCCGGTACAGAAAAGTGGAGCGCTCTCCCACGATCAAGTGACTCTCAGAAGCGCAGGGCAATCTGACGACGACGCCGATCGAAAATAGAACTCGCTGTAGTACGGACCTACTCCGATCCTGGTGAAATGGCAATACAGGCATTCGCAACCGGTGGCTGCGCCAGAACCTTCGAGCAGTTCACGATCTTGCTAAAGATGGAGGCGGCGAATTGCCGATCTTGTCAGCGATGATCAGTCCAATCAGCAGCCATTCCGCCACCTACGCCAGCCAGACTTCACAGCCGGCTGTTCGTCAATCACAACCTCAGAGTACGTCGCTTCCACAGGACACCGTCAGCCTGAAGAGCGTTGACGTCGACCACGACGGCGATAGCAAGTAACGAACCAGTTGATCCAACCCGGGACAATCAATCCGGGTATCCCCACCCGCGGCGCACTTGCAGCAGGGTGGGGAGTCTTTCCCGAAGACAGCACGCTTCATGAGCGCTCTGACAGTTCAGCCTCAACTTCGCAAACCAATTCGAATCCGATTCGAGTTGTACGAGGCTGCGCGTTGCGGTCGCGGTAGTCGGTGCAATAGAGAACATCAACTTCACCACACGTACCATTCCACCGTAAGTGCAGGAGATCGCACGCTCTCCGTTCACGCCGTACTGCACGTGAGCGTTAGAGCACTCCCTACAAAGCGACTTCGGTTTAACAGTGCGCATTCTGTTCCCGATCGCGCGAATCACTTCGACGACGAGTCTGACGAACAGAAAACTACAACGGGCATTGCGACCTCCTTTCTGATGCCAACCTTAATAACGTGATGTCTAGATCTCTAGCTGCGGTGCCCTCTACTCGCAGATTCCGTGGCTCCCGGCTGAGCATCAGTTCCAAATCGTTGGATTCACGTTCCAGTCCCAGCAACAGGCCCTGGAATTCAGCCATGGTTTCCGCGAAACTGTGAGCTTCCACAAATTCGCAGGCTTCGAGTTCTGCAGCCTCGGGAAAGAACCGGCGATAGAGTTCGATCTTCTGCTCGTCCGCAGCCTTTCCCAAATACAGCTTGTAATCGATACGTCCCGGACGCAGGAGCGCCGGGTCGAGCGATTCCACGTGGTTGGTGGTCATCATGAACAGAACGTTTTCTGGAGCATGAAAACCATCCAACACACTCAGCAGCCCTGACAAGCTGACGCCAAAGCGGTCTGCCGGATCATTCTTCTCCCGCTCGATCGGTGAAGCTCGATCCCGCTCGCTCTGCTCGGTACGGCGATTGCCGCTCTTCATGCAATCGATATCCTCGAACAGAATCACAGCGTGCTGCGGCACGTCATTGATCGCAGCTCTTGAGAGTTCGGTCGTTGAACTCGGTCAAGTTGACGGCGTACAGCGACATGCCAAATTTCGCAGCCAGTCCCGACACGAGAGAAGTCTTTCCGGTTCCCGGAGGTCCATACAGCAAGTATCCCCGGTGATACGGCACTCCAAGGTGACGATAACGCTGGCGTGACGCACGGAACGTCTCGATGTCTTCGACCAACCGTTCACGTTCGCCCGGTTTCAGGATCACCGAATCGAGCGATCGTGGAGTGTAAGCCTGCACGTACGTCCAGCCATCATCGTAGACGTACAGGTACGAAGCAGCCTTCTGCTTGCTCTGATGACACGCGACGATTTCATCGACGAACTGCTTCAAGAAAGCCTGCTGTCGACCGATCGTCCGGAACGTAAGCGATTCGAGGCGCCGCGGAGTCCAGCCCTTGGTTTCTTCACTGCGCGAAAACCATACCCAGAAGGGACGTCCGCCATACCAGAAGCGGTGCCGCCCAGGGGCAGGAATCAGCGAGGTTCCTTTGCCACGCAACGTTGTGTCAAGGTCAACACGACGAATACGCGTGAGGAACTTCTGCTCCAGGAACCATTCCTTGATCCAGACAAAGGCGACATCGTCGTCCTTCACAGTGATCGTCATCGTGGTCTGCTCGACGATCCAATACCAAAGTTTTACGGGCAGCGCGCGCAGGTAGACGCTGATGCCACCAATGATCATCAGCATGAGTCCACCAGAGGCGAACTGGTTCTGCCCATCCAAAATTTGTCGAAGGAACTGCAACATTTTTGCCATTGCTTTCTAACCGACACGGGGTCGGACCTCTGCGCGAACGGAATCGTCCGGCGAAGTTCAGGGAACTCCTCTTGCCCATGCGCATTGCGTGAGCACAAAAATGATTCGAAGTGCCTCAGAGACATCTCGCCAGCTAAGTTCAGCCCGGCAAAATGCCACCGACGCACGATGTAATTATGTTTTGCGGAAGAGGGTCGGAAGTCGCCTAGCGCGACCGGAGCGACGCCCCAAAGCAACCGGGCCAATTGGTGGGCCGCAGTTGCCCGCGTAGCGTTTTACTTATGAAATGCGCCATTCGGGCGTCCTTTCGTAGTGATGAGCTGTTTGAAGATGCCACAACTGTGGAAATCGCGCAAGAGGGAAAATGTATGTACATAAGTTTTTCTGCGAGCGCGATCCGCCGCAAAAGTTCACGCAAGCAGTTCGAATGCCGGATAACTCGCAGAAACAGCGGCGAATGCTTCCGGCGGAGATCCCGCAGGCACATCGGGAAAATATTGCTGTACCTCCCGTTGGAATGAATCGAGATAAGCTTTCAACACTGGAAGTTTTTCTGAACCGTCAAGCGCGCGGAGCCGGAACGTCAAACGCTTGCTTCCTTTTTTCAGCGTGATCTCTCCGGCAGCTTCTGCGTTTCGTACCCACTGGGTACGTCCGCGGGGAGCCACGAGGTAGCGCTTGTTATCGAGATTGAGCAGGTCGACAGGAGTAGAAAAAAGATTTCCGCTCTTGCGTCCGCGGACCTGGAGTAAATAAATGTGGGACGGGCCGATACCGAGGCCAATCAGAAATCCAAATGTGCGGTTGAAAAGTTTTTCGAAAGCGGTCGGCTCGCGGAAAGCCGGGAGTGAGGACGTCATGTTGGAAATTGTACCGCGCGCGAACGTTGTCGGCGCGGCGTGGAAACTCCGGTCGAGACCACTGCAAGCGACGGATGCGATGAGATTCTTCTCCGCGCTCAGAATAACGAAACTCACAAAACCAGAATGAGAAAACTAAAAATCGTGAGCGCATCACTGGAAGCCCTCAGTCCGTTTTTCAAACAAAGCTACGTCTGCTTTACAAAGCGCAGCGAGGCCGAGTTCATGCAGTAACGCAGATGAGTGGGCTCGGGCCCATCGTCGAAAACGTGGCCAAGGTGGGCGTCGCACTCAGTGCAGGAGACCGCGGTCCGAACTATTCCCAAACTTGAGTCCCGAACTTCGGTGACGTTTTCAGGAGCGATGGGTTGCCAGAAGCTAGGCCATCCGGTGCCGGACTCGAATTTCGTTGCGGAGTCAAAGAGCGCATTGTCGCAGCAGATGCAGCGATACAGTCCTTTGTCGTGAAGGTTCCAGTATCTTCCCGTGAAGGCCATCTCTGTATCGGCGTTGCGAGTGATGTCGTAGGCATTGGCAGAAAGCTGCTGCCGCCATTGGTCTGGAGTTTTGACAACCCGCGGAATGGTGGTTTTGTTGAGCCGTTCCCCGGAGTCGGAAAAGAGAACGACCGTGACCTCTTTGGGTAACGTTGTCGCTGCGGAGGCCTCGAGAACTCGCGGCCTTCTCAGTTGCCACACTGCCAAACCTGCAAGCGTCGCGAGGGATGTGGTAATAAAAGCGCGACGGCCCACATGCGTCTTGCTCTTGTGATCAAGATCAGAGTCGAACATCGGTTCCTCGCGACGATTGTCGATTTGTTTTGAACGCACTTTTACGAGCCCTTCGCTGCTCAGCAAGACGAATCAAAATTGGACCACGGCACCAGCGTTTACTTTCCAGTGTAGAGATCTGGAAATTCCTGGCGCAGGTGCTGGACCTTGGGGGCGTCGTTGAAAACAATGTACGGCTGGTTCGGATGTAACGTCGCGTAGTTCTGGTGATACGCTTCCGCTGGATAGAAAGCTTGCAACGGTCCGACTTGGGTCACGATGCGATGCGAGAACACTTTCGCCTGATCGAGCTGCACGATGTAAGCATCGGTGATTCGTTTCTGTTCATCGCTGGTGTAAAAGATCGCAGAACGATATTGTGTGCCTTCGTCAGGGCCCTGGCGGTTGAGTTCAGTCGGGTCGTGAACGACCGAGAAGAAGACGCGAAGTAATTCGCCGTACGTGATCTGCGACGGATCGAAAACCACTTGTACAGACTCGGCGTGTCCGGTTTCCCCGGTACTGACGGTTTCGTATTCGGCTGTCTTGGCCGATCCGCCAGAGTAACCGGATGTTGCACTGATCACTCCCTTTACATGCTGAAAGACGGCCTGTACGCCCCAAAAGCATCCACCGGAAACAACGACCGTTTGCTGGCTCGGAGTGGAAGCACGCGGGGCATCAACCGTTGGCGCTGGAAGTGGCGCGGCCGGGCTCGCTTTCGCCGTGCATGCAGCAGTTCCAAGAATTGATCCCAAGAAAAGCAACGCGAGACGACTGAACGGTGACATTTGGGTCTCCTCTCTCAAGTACGAAGGATGTTCGCTGGCAGATTCGAGTTGCTGGGGAGCAAAAAGTTTCAAGTCCCGAGCCGCTGGAATCGGAACATCGATTCACCCTACTTGAGCCACTTGAGCTGTCGAAAGTGACAGTCCCCTGACCAGGCAGTTAAGGAACTCCACTTCCCACTTGCTTTTCGCTTTATGTTCGCCAATAATGGCGCCATGGCAATCACACGCAGGCAGCGCGAAGTGTATGACTTCATTTCACGATTCGTAACCGAGAACGGCTACTCGCCTTCGTTTGAAGAAATCGGGCAGGGCCTCGAGTTGAATTCGCTGGCGACTGTCCACAAACACATCTCGAACCTCGAGAAAAAAGGATTGCTGACCCGGGACTATAACCGCAGTCGATCAATCGATCTTTTGCCACCCAAGGGCAAACTCAAGCAATCCATGAACGTAAACACCGGGGTCGTCCTGCCCTTGATGGGCCGTATCGCTGCCGGGCAACCGATTGAGGCCGTGGAAACTCCCGAGACAATTTCGCTGGCAGACTTCGTGCGGTCCAAGGAAGTGTTTGTGCTGGAAGTGCGGGGAGACTCGATGCAGGATGAAGCGATCTTAAACGGAGACTATGTCCTCGTCGAGAAGGCGCGAACCGCACACAATGGGGACATTGTCGTCGCGCTCGTCGATTCAACCGATGCAACCTTGAAGCGCTTCTACCGCGAAGGGGAGAATGTCCGACTGCAGCCTTCCAATGTGACCATGAAACCAATCATCGTGCCGGCGGCCGCAGTCGATGTGCAGGGTCGAGTGATTGGAGTGTTGAGGAAGTACTAAAGGCTTTCGGCAATGAAACGCCCAGGGATTTCTCCCCGGGCGTTGATCTATCCGCGAGCACACCTGGCTGATTTAGCCGATGTGCTTGTTCAGGGCCTGGGCGATGGCGTCCTTCGGCTTGTAGCCGACCAACTGTTCGACGACCTGACCGCCTTTGAAAACCAGCAGAGTTGGGATGCCGGTGACTTTGTAGCGCATAGGGGTCGCGCTGTTGGAGTCGACATCCATCTTGCCAATCTTGATTTTGCCCTGATACTCGGTCGCCAGTTCTTCGACGATTGGAGCGATCGCGCGGCAGGGGCCGCACCAAGTTGCCCAAAAGTCCACCAGAACGGGCTTTTCCGATTTCAGAACATCCTGGTCGAAGTTTGCATCTGTCACTTCGACGATTCCGTTGCCTGCCATGTTAAGTCTCCTCGTTGTGGACAGAGCGTTGTCGGCCTACGCTCCATCGAATCTCTCACTATCGCTCGATCTCTATGAGTGCTTCCCGTAAGGGCGCCGAACTCTTTATCTTAGCACTCCCATTCGATGCAGATATGAGGAGGAAAGTCGCATGGCGGATTGCTTCGTGGGAGCTGCGCACCCCGATTTTCGGTTGGGCCGGTCAGTTCCCTCCCGATGCGCCGATAGCCGGAGTTTTGTCGGGTTCCGCCTTGGTTTTTGGCGGTCCAGACAAGGACTTGATGTAGCTAACTATCTGCCAGCGTTGAGGTTCCGGAAGCTTCGACCAGACCGGCATGCCGCGCCGGACAACACCGTTCGTGAGCAGCCAGAATAGCGTTCCCGGGCGTAGCCTGCTGTATTTCGGGAGCACGCAGGCTGGGGCCCTTCTTGGCCGCGTTGCCACCCTCACCCGTCGCGCCGTGGCACTCTGCGCAATGCAAGCCGTAGAGTTTCCCTCCAGCCTCAATAGCATCACGATCGTGCTCCATCGGGTTGTGGCGGGCGCTTGCTTTGGCCGGGACCTTGTCTCAATTCGGCATACAGAATATTTTGGCTCTTGGGAGTCGCCGCGTTATCAGTTTGAGCGACGCCTCGTTCGGATGAGAAGACAAGCGCGGCGATGAGGAACAATGACATGAACAGGTATCGATGATTTGACAGTCGCATGTATGTTTTCAGTTTTGATGGTATCCCAGGAGTCGATTTTGCTTTCGAATCTGGCGACGGCATTAGTGACCTCCGAAGAGCCGGGCCACTGCTGAGCCGAAGCCGGAGAATTCGCGTGACACGCCCCATCGCAACAAAAAGCGGTGACTGTCGTCATTGAGTCCAAAGCCCGGAGACAAACGCAAAGTCCAATCCGAAGGAAGGTTCCATGCGACCACGGGTGCAAGATAGTGAGAAGTTTCGTGCAGGCCGAAGCTATGACGGTCTCCCAGGCCGCCGTACATTTCCACGCCGGCAATAAAGTTTTCTCGACAAAAGCTGCAGCGCTTTGACGATGCCTTCAGTGCGAGAGGGCGACTCGCACCGATGGCATAGCCGAATTCCCAAGGATCTCCTCCGGTCACGTTCTTGGTGGCAATCGTGTTTTCGGCAATGTTCCAGCCATTGAACGTTTTGGAGAGAAGCAGCTTGGTTTCGATTTCGTGGTCGTGCTCTTGGCGCGCGACCGAATTCGGGTCGAGATAGTCTTCTTCGACGTCGTGGCCTTCGACCTCTTTCAGGATTTTGTCAGCGCCACTCGTGTTCTCGTACTCGACGTAGAGCACGGGATTGATGAAGTGTTCATGTTGCAGCAGACGGAAACGGTTTTCCCAGCGGAAGCCTGTGAAGATGGTGCTGTCGTTGAACGTGGTCTGTCCGTCGAGATAGACCTCAGTCGTCCACCAGGCTGTGGCACCATATTCAAATTCGGCCCAGAACGAGAGGAAATCGTTTCCGCCACGTTGGGTGCCAAAAGTAGAAAAATATTCGACCTCAAGGCTGCCGGGCTCTTCGAGGTAATGGTCGTAGGCCACAATGTAAGGGCTTTCCTGGGCCTGGGTTGGAGAAGCAAATGCCAGCAAGGTCAAGGTGCACGCCAAGCTTAGAATTGCATGTCTGGTGAAAAATGCAGTTCGGCCGCCGTCAAGCCGCCCCAAAAATGGCGACAAGGGAGTAAGTTCAGTCAGTTTCAAGTAAAGGCCTTTCATTTTTTCCTGTCCTGGTACGCATAAGAGTCGAACACGCCGGGCTCCAGATAATTCCTCGTTTGGAGAAACAAATCCCAACGCCTTTAAAGATCGGGTACAATAACAAATCCAGATGCAACCTGTCGCAACAAGAACGCATTCCAAGCAGTTGCGACGGTCGCATTAATCCGAAGCGTGCGAGTTGATCATTTCTAGTTGCGACCGGGTCGCATCTGACGGATACTTAGATGGTGCAGGACATGCACTCCGACCGTCAAGGATTGGCGCGAAGATTCCGTCGCAGAGCGTTTGCGACTACGTGCCACAGTAGTTGAATCAAACGGACACAGGAGAAGACTCATGCCTCTTCCTCAGACAGAAATGCCCGGACGTTTGCAGGCGCATTTTGGCGAGCGCGGCATCCGCATGACGCAGCAGCGCCGGGCCATTTTGAGCGTCATTGAGACTGCCAACAAGCATCTGGATGCGAGCCAAATTCTGCGGAAAGCTCAGAAGATTGATCCCAGCGTCGACCGCAGCACGGTGTATCGCACGTTGCGACTTCTGAAGCGACAGGGATTGATCGACGAGCTCGACCTGATGCACATTAACGGCGAGGGACACTACTACGAACGCAGGCTGGAGAAGGATCATATCCATATGGCGTGTCTGCGCTGCGGGAAGATCACGGAGTTCGTCAGCGACAGCTTCGAAAAACTGAAGCAGCAAGTAGAGAAAGATTGCCGCTTCCGCGTGCTGGTTTCGCGGTTGGAGATCGGCGGTTATTGCGCGACGTGCCGTGGGACACAATAGAGGCACGTACCGATGCATATCCGCTTTCTAACAGCGAATGACGCGAGCGAGTGGTGGAGACTCCGGTTGGAAGCGCTCGAAGGAGATCCGGAAGCGTTTAGTTCTTCGGTCGAAGAACACCGCGCGCTTTCTCAGGAAGACGTTCGCAGACGCTTAGGTCTGCCGGGGAGCGATTCATTCGTGGTTGGTGCGTTCCGTGAGGGCCGTTTGGAAGGTGTCGCAGGATTTCAGCGGGAGTCGGGGCCGAAGTCGAAACACAAAGGGCGCGTGTGGGGTGTGTATCTGACACCAGCGCAGCGTGGCACAGGTATCGGACGGATGATGATGCGGACAGTGCTGCAGAGAGCATCCTCGATCGAGGGCGTAGAACTTGTGCTGATCTCGGTCGCAACCACCCAAGTCTCCGCTATGAATCTGTACCATTCTTTGGGATTCGAAACTTTCGGACGCGAGCCCAATGCATTGAAAGTTGGTGGGCGCTACATCGACGAAGAGTACATGATGCTTACAGTGAAACGCTCGGCGGACGGTGAATAGTCAGCTGAAACATCCGCCAAAGGAAAAAGCGCCCGTGACTCATTCGAGTCCAGGACGCCTAGGCAGTCCTCCCCCAGAACTGCCAACCACAGCAGCGATACTAGGGGGTGGTTTAGTTTTCTGTAAATATCACTTTAGTAATCCGCCGTTAGAGCACAGCTAATCCTCATACGAGGATGGAAGCTATTGCTTCTGCCAAGTCTGGCCGGCATCGGAAGTGGTCCAGACCTCTGGGGTCGAGGTCGTCACCCTGCCGTGCATTCCATCGGAGAATTGAATCGAGACAATATCTCCGGAAAGATCCGATCCAGACGAAGATGGGACAACGCGCAACCATGTCGCGCCCGAATCGACTGAGTGGTAAAGCATGCCGGCGGAACCTCCTGCCCAGACTTCTGTTCCATTGGCAATCACGGCGCGGAATGTGAGAGTGGAAGTGTCGCCCTTCGCGTCACGCTCTGCATCTTTGGCCTTCGCGGTGGAGGCCTTCGCGGCGAGATCGAGGCTGGCAGCCGCACCGTGAAATGAATCGCCGCGTGCGCTGTTACTCACATTCACATCCTGCCAAGTGTTGCCCTGATCGAATGAGCGTTGCAGCGCACCGGAGGAGGTGATCGACCAGCGCGGAGCCGCAAGAGCTCTGCCCGCCCGAACCGGTGCCTGGAACGGAGCGCCTCCTGCGGCAGCCTTTTTCACTCCGTCATCAATGTGGACGGTTGTCTCCGCGGGCTTGGCGCGGTCAATTTTTAATTCTCCGCTACCGTAGTTACCCGACGGTTCAGAGATTGGCACATTGGCAAGCGAGCGCAAGTCTTGGGCGGGTTCAGTGCGGGCAACTTTGTCCTGGGCTACCGCGCCGTCGATCGAAATATTAGAAAGTGCGCCGGCACTCGCATTGGCACCGACTTGCTTGGCGGCGGGCAGGCCAGCGGCGGGTGCGGCCGTTTGCACCTGGTTGCGTTTGCATTTTGCTGCTGCTGAAGCGCCATTTTGGGGCCGTAGGTGAACGCGCCGTGATGAGACGAGCCGCCGGACGGATTTCAGCTTTCGCAAGCGTCGAGGAAGTAGCAGGAGTCGCGGACATAGGCGCAGTCAACAGACTTGTCGACGCTCGGAGACTCGTTCCCGGCATCTTTTCGAGAGAATTGAGCTTCACTGGTCGAGGTGCCGCAGTTTGTGGACCAGAAGCATCCGCAGGGCCGGCATTGACGGGCCCGTCTTTCTCGGCTGCAGTTTTGCAGCCGCAGGCGCCCGACTCTGCCTGCCGAGAAGCCATCATCGCTGGAGTGGGCACCTCGCCGGTACTGCAAAAAACCCAACGCCGCCACCAGAACGATTCCGGCGGACACGAATCCCCAGCGCAGCGAGGGCCACGCAAACCATCCAACTGTGGAAGAAACCACTCGAACATTGGAAACCTCGCTCGGCGGCAAGGCCAGAGCTACGATTTCGCGACACTCCGCGCAACGGGCGAGGTGTTCGAGAACGGTGGCTCGTTCCAACTCCGGGAGTGATCGCTCAGAAAAGGCGGTAATTGCATCCGCGTCAGGATGGTTGACGGGTGGCGCAGCGACCTTCAGCCGCTCACGAACGATATTGGGGACGTTTTGCATCTTTACAAGTTCCGCTCACACCTTGACATTTCCGTTAACCGATTTCCAGTCAATAGCTTAATATACCTTACTCCTTACCCTTCACCTTCTCGAACTCTGGCCTCCACTCTCTTTTCAGAGAACGTTGACGGAGGCGATTCTTGCGCCAGGCTCCGACGAATATCCACTTGTAAGTCGCGGACGTCGATCTCCAAAGCCTCTTCGGCCTGACGCCGCGACATGCCCCGGCGCGCCAGGCCGCCGACGATCTGCTTCCGCAAAGATTTTGCCAGTTTGTCGAGCTTACGGCTGATCGTCGATTCGTGAACACCCAGAAGGCGGGCAATCTCCGCGAGTGTGCGACCATCCAGATAATACGAGCTCAGAATCATGCGGTCTTCGCCCGAAAGATACGCGAGAGCCTCGTCCGTTGCCTGCGATAAACGGTTATCGGACGGTGTCTCGGGTTCAGGAACGGGAGCGCGGAATTGAACTCCCTCTTCGGATTCCTCGTCGAGGCTGACAAGACGCTTGGTTCGGCGATAACGGTTGACGTATTCCTGCGCAATGACCGTTCGGAGCCAGCCCTCAAGAGATCCGCGTCCGCTGTAGGACGCAAGTTTGGATACGCGCTGGCCATCCCGGGTGTTGGTGCCGTAAAGATCGGCGTATAGCGTGTCAGCCAAGTCCCGCGCTGCCGAATCTTCCCGTGCTATGCGGAGCGCCGACAAGTGCAGTTTCTCGCGATAGCGAGTCATGAAGACTTCCCATGCGGCGTTGCTCCCGGCGGCACAAGCACGGGCGAGGCTGAGTTCATCGACGCGAAGGCTCAGGAAAAATGTTCGAAGCTCGGATTGCGGCGCCCCCGTGCCAGCCTGCTTTTCGCCGACCTCTCGCAAAATTGCGGCAAAAGCGTCCCGCGAGAGGCCGAACGTTTCGCAGCCGCTTTTGGCATGCAACTCCGTCAACAGCTCGTCGACGATCGACTGCACAGCCGAAGTGGGCTTCGTTGAACTCATTGCTTATCTAACGGATTATCCAGCTTTCGCGGCGGCGTTCAAGTAACCAATTGCCGTCATCCCGACGGTCCGAGGCAGCCAGAGCCTTCGAGCGGCTCTTTCTGTGAGATGCAGAACCTAGCGCGCAGCGCGGGCCGTTTTGCACTCTTCGCACGGACAGATTTCGCGCAAGAAACCCCATGAATAGATCCCGAGATCGTGATTGTCGTTCCATGAGAACTTTATGGCGTATTTGCCGACTCCTTCCGCAGAAAGCGGCTTGGCAGTGGGCTTGAACATGAGAAGGGCGCCAGGGGCTACGGTGACCGGGTCACCGGGGCGGCGTCCGGTCTTGCCCCGCTCGTCCTCGCACATGGCGCAGGGACACGCATCGCGAAGATAAACGAAACTGTAATGCGAGGCATGGCCGTCGCTCCAAGCGATGTCGACTCCCTCGCCGGAGGTGAGATTCACCTTCACCGACTTCGGATCGGTCGCTGCCGAAGGGGATTGAAGCGGAGACTGCATGGAGTCAATATCGCATGAGACTGGAAACGCTAGCGGGATTGCCGAATTGGAGCAAGTTCCTGTAAAATTTAGGTTTGCCTTACAAGATCTGAACGATTCGGGAGCAGTCCAATGGCACAACAATGTGATATCTGCGGCAAGAAGCCGCAAGCGGGAAACCATATCAGCCACGCGCACAACGTCACCAAGCGGCGCTGGAACATCAACTTGCGTCCGGTGCACGCCAAGGTCGCTGGCCAAGGGAAACGCATCCGCGTCTGCACGTCCTGCCTGCGCAGTGGCAAAGTCGTCAAAGCGTAGAGAGTTACCCGCCAAGATCACCCAGCAAGCCGAGATTTCCAGTCATCCATTTCATTGACCGAGAGGAATTCCCGCTTCCGAACGGGAGTTCTTGGCTCGGTCTCCTGCACGCTCGGCGTGAGAGCTTGCTATTTCGCGGGAATAATACCCAGCAGTTGTACGTCGAAGATCAACGTTGCGTTTGGGGGAATTTGCGGCGGGTGACCTGCTTCGCCGTAGGCGAGTTCGGGCGGGATGCGGAGCTGCCGCTTGCCGCCTACTTTCATTCCGGTCACGCCCTCGTCCCATCCCTTGATCACTTCACTTTGTCCCAAATTGAAGTCGTAAGGCTGATGCGCGTCGACCGAGCTGTCGAACTTCTTGCCGGTGGTTAGCCACCCTGTGTAGTGAACCTTGACGTGGTCTCCTGCCTTGGCCAGCTGTCCGAGGCCAACCTTGATATCCCAATATTGCAGGCCGGATTCAGTTTTCATGCCCTCCCCGGTGACCTTCGTGGGCGCGTTGGTATTTACGGGGACGGTCCGAGTCGGCTTGTGGGCTGGAGTCTGCGCCCAGACAGGCCGTCGCAACAGCCGACGATGCAAAGAGCGATTGTGATTCTCATGATGTGCCTCGTTATTCGATCGCGATGACGTCGATTTCGATCAGGACATCCTTCGGCAGGCGAGCGACCTCGACGGTGGTCCGGGCCGGAGGAGCGGTGCTGAAGTGTTTGCGATAAGCCTCGTTCATCGCGGCGAAGTCATTCATGTTTTTCAGGAATACGCCCGCGCGGACGACCTTCGCGAGACTGCTGCCAGCAGCCTCCAAAACCTGCGACAGATTACGCAGAATTCGGTCCGTCTGCAGCGATACGTCTCCCGTGATCACTTCTTGTGTGGCGGGATCGATGGCTACCTGGCCGGAGAGAAAGATGAATCCGTTGGCTTTGATTGCCTGCGAGTAAGGGCCTACCGCTTGCGGGGCATTCTTTGGTGGAAATCACTTCGCGCATAAGAGAATCTCTCAGCTTCTCCGGAAAACTTAACCACAGAGGGCACAGGGTACCACAGCAGAACATCCGGATGCTTGCATGGGCGATGCCAGGTAGCGGAGGTCTGTGGCTTCGCCCTGGATGACGCCGCAGATCGCGTCAGATTTTCTGCAGGCGCTGTACTTCGTGGACGCCAGCGATCTTTCGCAAGCCGGCGATGATTTGCTCAAGATGCTTTAGGTCTGAAATGTCGAGTACGACTTCGACGCTTGCCTGGCTGTTCGCCGTGTGGGCGGTGATGTTGCGGATGTTGCTTTTGGCATCGCCGATCACGCCCGTGATGCTCTTCAGCATGCCGAAGCGGTCGTCGCAGAAAACCGTGAGCTTTACAGGATAGGCGGTTGGAGTATTGTCATCGCGGGCCCATTCGACTTCGATTTTTCGCTCGGGCTCGTACAGAAGATTGGTTACGTTCGGACAACTTACGGAGTGCACGGCCACGCCTTTGCCTCGCGTGATGTATCCAACAATGCTTTCGCCGCGGATGGGATTGCAACACCGGGCACGGTAGACCAGCATGTCTCCCTGACCGCGCACGGTGATGGCATTGTGATCCCCGAAGACTCGGCGAACGACGCTGGCGATCGCCGCCGGGCTCGCTTGGTTAGACCTTCGGACTCAATATCCCCGGCGATGGAGTGAGTCGCGCCTGCTGGGAGCAGGCGGGCTAATACCTGGCGGGCTGAATACTTGCCATAGCCGATGCCTGACATCAAGTCGTCGGCTTTACCGAGACCATAGCCCGATGCCACCCGCTGCAACTCTTCGTCCTTGATTTCTTTCAGCGCGATGCGGTATTTGCGCGCTTCTTTTTCAATCAACTTGCGGCCGATTTCGATGGCGCGTTCGCGCTGGTGAATGTTGAGCCAGTGCTTGATCTTGTTGCGCGAACGAGATGACTTCACCAGCCCGAGCCAATCTCGGCTTGGCTTATGTCCCGGCTGTGTCAGGATTTCGACGATGTCGCCGGAATGAAGCTTGTGGCGCAGTGGAACCATGCGTCCGTTGACTTTCGCCCCAATGCAAGTGTGTCCGACTTCAGTGTGAATCGTGTAAGCGAAGTCGATAGGCGTAGCATCGCGCGGCAACACCACGACTTTCCCCTTGGGCGTGAAGGTGTAAACCTCTTCGGGATAAAGATCGACTTTCAGGGTGGAGAGGAATTCGTTGGGATCGCTGACATCGCGCTGCCATTCGACGACCTGCCGCAGCCATGCGAGGCGCTGCTCGTCTTGGGCCGACACCGGACCGTCTTTGTATTTCCAGTGGGCGGCGATGCCTTCCTCCGCCATCTTGTGCATTTCTTCGGTGCGAATCTGGATTTCGAACGGCGTGCCGTCTTCGGTGATCACCGAGGTGTGCAGCGACTGGTAGAAATTCGGCCGCGGCATGGCAATGAAGTCTTTAATTCGTCCAGGGACTGGTCGCCAAAGATTGTGGATGATGCCGAGGACCGCGTAGCAATCCTGCAGCGAACGCGTGATGACTCGCATGGCGCACAAATCGTAGACCTGGTCCACAGAGATGTGCTGACGCTGCAGTTTTTTGTGGATGCTGTAAAGGCGCTTGATGCGGCTTTCGACGCGGGCCTGGATGCCGGCTTCTTTTAGCTTGTCGCTGATGATCTGCTGCATCTTCGCGAGAAAGATTTCGCCTTGCTTGCGCCGCGCGTTGACTGCTTTTTCGACCTGCTCGTAACCGACGGGATCGAGGAAGCGGAATCCAAGGTCTTCGAGTTCGCCACGAATTTTTCCCATGCCAAGGCGGTGCGCGATCGGAGCGTAAATCTCCAACGTTTCTTCAGCGATCTTGTGCTGGCGCTCGGGCTGAAGGTGTTCGAGCGTGCGCATATTGTGCAGCCGATCGGCGAGTTTGATAAGAACGACGCGGATGTCGTCGACCATCGCGAGCATCATCTTGCGCAGATTTTCGGCTTGCTGCTCCTCGCGGGTTGCGAAGTCGATCTTGCTGATTTTGGTGACGCCCTCGACGATATGCGCGACCTGCTCGCCGAATTCCTTTCGGATATCGACGATCGTGACCGAAGTGTCCTCGACGGAATCGTGGAGCAGTCCGGCGGCGACGGCCACCGGATCCATTTTCATTTCGGCCAGGACGAGAGCAACTTCGAGAGGATGAACTAGATAAGGCTCACCGGAGGCGCGAGTCTGGCCTTCGTGGTGCTTTAGCGAGTAATCGTAGGCTTTCTTGACGATCGTGAGATCGTCCTGCGGACGGCTTTCCTGCATCCGCTTCATCAGGTCGCGGAACTTGGTCAGGGTCAGCGCAGTGGTAGCGATCTGTTGGCGTAACGTCGCCATGCAGGATTATATCCCGCAAACGGGTGAGAATCATTATTGGGGAAACCTGGGAGGAAGGCGGAAAGGCTTGACAACTATGGCTGTCTGACGGTTCGGGGGAAAGCGGATTGCACTCTTCCGCTTCGCTAAGTTCAAGGAGATTGCGGATCTCTCGGTTTGCACGATTGGTGGTTGAAACATTTGGACTGCGCAATCCGGGATCTGCTAGTCAAAAGCCTGACAGAGAATTTTCCAACCAGGAAATTTCTATGAGAGTTTTTTTATTGGCTGCCCCACTGACATTCACGCTCTGCTACAGTGATCCCAAATGGTCGACTTGCGGAGTGCGCGAGTTTTAGTAAGCGGGGCATCGGGACCCATCGGCGCGGCCCTTCTGCCGGCGCTCAAGGATGCGGGCGCGCATGTCACGCGGCTCACCCGCAGCAACTCAACTCCGTCCCAAGGACAAGAGACTATCGTGTGGGATCCGGCTCAGCCGATTTCTCCCAATGCGGTCACGGGCTTCGACGCGGTCATCCATCTCGCTGGAGAGAGTATCGTCGGACGATGGAGCGAGACGAAGAAAGCGAAAATTCGCAATAGCCGGACGATCGGCACACGCAATCTCGCGCAATCGCTATCCCAGGCAAAAATCAAACCTAAAGTATTTGTTTGTAGTTCGGCGATCGGATACTACGGCGACCGCGGCGAAGAAGTTCTGAAAGAAGACAGCGCGCCCGGCCAAGGCTTTCTTCCGGATGTCTGCTGCGAGTGGGAAGCGGCAACGCGGATTGCGTCCGATGCGGGGATTCGTACCGTTCAGATCCGCACCGGGATCGTCCTAAGCCCCAAAGGCGGAGCGCTCGGCAGCATGCTGACTCCGTTCAAACTGGGCGTTGGAGGCAGGATCGGAAGTGGAAAGCAGTGGATGAGTTGGATCGACGTGCAGGACATGGCTGGCGGAATTCTTCATATCATCGATCACGATTCCCTGCGCGGCCCCGTCAACATGGTGGCACCTACTCCGGTTACGAACGCGGAATTCACCAAGACCCTGGCCAGCGTACTGCATCGTCCAGCGATTTTTCCGGTTCCAGCTATCGTCGTAAAGACCCTTTTTGGGGAAATGGGCGAAACGGTTTTGCTGGGAAGCCAGCGCGTCCAACCGGGGCAGTTGCTCGACAGTCGTTACTCCTTCAAGATGCGCACCCTGCGCGAGTCGCTCGAGAGATTGCTCCGCGCCTAATCCTTGCGTCACCGGCCCACGTGATCCAGATCACAGAAGGCTTAACCCCGTGCTGTCACTCTGAAATCGTCCGACAGGCACGGAATGACGAACAGAATCATCGCCGCATTGATGTTGGCTTCGCTCTTTTGGGGCAGCGCGCCGTTTGCGCTCGCGATTTCGAGCAGCCAGTCGTCAGGCGCCGCTCACTACTCTTCAAGACTAACTCATTCGTGCTGTCCAGCCACACATCAGAAAACGGCCGCGAGCTTCGGTGAGACTGCGATGCCATGCGGCAACGAGCATCCGTGTTGCGCAAAACATGCGCCAGAAAATCCCTCTTCTCTGCCGGAGATGAATCGGCGTCCTCGCCCGACCACCGAGGTGACCGTTTCAAGAACGACGCCTAATCGAGAACGCGATCATGCTCAAGTGACGCGAAGGAGCGGATGCATGGTTACGAATCTCGACCTTCTGAGCAGCACCGTTCTCCGCATCTGACTCTGATCCTGAGACGTTTCCCAACATTCCTCAAGAAGCGGTTCGATCGATCAACGAATTCTTACTCATAGGAGATCTTATGAAATACAGACTGCTCGCTCTCATGCTGGCCCTGACCGTCGCGTCCTGGGCACAGACTTCTTCACAAACAGCAACCTCGACTTCTCAACCCGGCGCTGTCACAACGGAGAAAAGCAAGTGCCCCTGCTGCGACAAGATGGCGAACTCCGGAGCAAAGGCGGAGCACTCCTGCTGCACACGCGAAGCGAAAACTGGGGACGGCGAAGCCACCGCTGCATGTTGCGGAGGCAAGGACGGCAAGACCTGCTCGCGCGGCGACAAGATGGGGGCTTCTTGCTGCAAAGACAGTTGCGGGAAGGACAAGACGGCGTCCGCGAGTTGCGGCAAGAACTGCGGGAAAGAGTGCAAGAAAGGGTGCTGCTCTTCCAAGAAGAAAATGGAAGCAGACATGCATTGCTGCTCGCACGGCCTTCGCGGCTGACCGTTACGTTACGTTCGGTGTCAAATCATCAGGTCCGGGCGATGGTGCCCGGGCCTTTCATTTGAACTCACGGGACGTGGACTTAGAGAATTCCACCGAACAGTCAATCAAGATTTGTTGACCGAGGACGCACCGGCATCGCGCAGACTGCCCCATCGGTGAAGTTTTCCGCTTCAATGCCAAAGGCGTGATCGAATCGAGCCCGATAATTTTCCCACGCAATTGCAGACGTCAACTCGACAAGCTGTGCTTCACTGAATTTTTCGCGAAGGCGGCAGAACAAGGCGTCGCTCACGTCGACTGGGGTGCGCGTCATGGCGTCGGCATATTCCAGAACAAGCCGTTCGAGATCAGAAAAGTGAAAGTCCGTCCGGTAGTCGTGGAGATTTGTGATCTGCTCGGTTGCGATGCCATTCTCCCTGCCGACGGCAGAGCCAATGTCGATTCAAAAAGGACAGCCGACGAGGGTTGCGACACGAAGTTCAGCGAGCCCCTTCAATCTGTGATCAACGAGTTTGCTGCCGGACTGAGACTGCTCCATCTGACCGTACCCCCAAAGAATCTTGGGATGATGGGCGGTAACCTGAACCGGCATGATGTTGCGTCCGAGCCTTCGCTTGGTAAGCGAGTAGACAATCGCGACGAAGAGGCGGCGTAGCGGTCCACCTTGATTTTTGGGAGCGCCGGGAATCCGGGCCATAGTTGCTCCTGAAGACTGGGATCTACTGCTGGTTGGGGCGATCCATCTCCTCCTGCAATTTTTGCAAGAGCTGCGCGCGCTGCTCGGTTGTCAACTCGCGTTGTAGTTCCTCGAGCGCCAAGGCCACGATGTGGTAGTGATGGGCGCCGGCAAATTTCGGGTCCGCCGTGATATCGAGCCACAATTTGTGCATTAACTCCACATCTTGTGCACGCATGCGTGGGGTGTGCGGGCCCAGTGCATATTCGCGGATGGAACCGTCGGGAGCGCAGACTTCCAACATCATGCGTGGTCGAGGTTCCGTTAGCCGCTCCCACGCATCGCCCGTAAGTTTGGCCTGTTCGTCGGCTGTGAGTTTGTTCGAAAGGCCGCAAACAACACGGCTGGCATCAAGACGCTGAGCTGTCACCATGATGGCTTCGAACACGTCGGTCGCCGGAACCACGAGCAACGAGATCGGCTTTCCTTCTTTTTCCGCTACGGCCACGGCCGCAGTAAAAAGTTCCTGCTCGTAGTGATCAAATACCTGGCTGGCTTCGAATACCGAGTTCCCGCTGAAGCTGTGCTCGCGGTGATAGAGTCGGGCGCTCATCACCACTACATCCTGGTCGTGCGTGTTGGTGTGGCTGAGGATGTGCCGCAGATAGTAGAGATTGCGAGGATCGCGCACGGCGACGAGCACGTTTCCGGCGCGAACACCCATAGCGCCGCTGCCGAGTTCCTGATTGCCGTAAACGCGGAACTGATCGAGGCTCTCGGGCTTTCCTTGACGCTCGCGGGCCACCCGTCGCTCAGAGTAGGTGAAGATCACAAAAAATAATGCGCTGAATGCGACGCCGCCGATCGTTGCCTGCTTCTTCGTGAGGAGATTGACGATGGCAGTGGTAAAGAGGACGGCCGATACGATAATCACGCCGACTGGAATTTCGCGTTGGCCGATATGAATGTTGCCGGGCACCTTCCACATGCGTCCGCCGGGCTCTTTGTGCCGCAAGACCAAAACAGCCAGCGACATCATGGCGAAGCTCCAGACAACACCAAATGCGTACAGTCCCGCCAGGGTGAAAACGTTTCCTTTTGTGAAGACGATGGTGACCAGCTGCAGAACTACGATCAAGTTGATGATGCGGTAACTTGTGCCGAAACGCGGGTGTGGTTTCTGGAAGGCTGCGGTCAACACCCCATCCTCAGCGACACGGTTGAGCACTCCGTTGGCACCGACGATCGATGTGTTCTGTGCTCCAGAAAGAATCAAGACCCCTACAAGCACGACGAATCCGTGGAAGATGAGCTTGATCCACTCCGGTCCGACCAGGTACACAGCGATGCCGCCGATCAGATTTCCGAAGTACTCCGGCCTGACCTTGTCAGGAATGATCATGACGGCGAAGAATGAAACCAGCGAGGTGAACAGCAGGCTGTAGACAAAAATGACCAAGCCGGTTTTTTCGAGGTTCTTCAGTTTGGGATGAGCGATCTCGCGGTTTACTTGAGCGAGCGTTTCCTCGCCGCTCATCGCCAGCACAGAGTGGCCGAATCCCACAAACAGGATGATGAATGTCAGATGGCTGATCCAGGAACCATCGAGCCATCCCAAAGATTCGCTATTCAGTGGAACGATGCCGGGCGTAAGCGGGCTCGGCGGTAGCTGGACCGGTACGCGCAGAACCGTAATCGTGCACCAGATGATCAACATCACCACCATCACCGTGGTGATGATCATGATCTGCACGGCCTTCTGGCTCGACTCGTGAATGCCTTGCGTGTTCTTCCACCAGAAGTAAATGGCAACAAGCGAACCGAAGACTGGCGGCAAAGGAGTTATGCGGGAAGTGAGCCAGTGGATGGCCGGTATAGCGGGCGACGTCTTCGATAAAGCCGGCGAGGTATTGCCCGGCAACGACTGCGCTGATCGGTCCAGTCAGTACGTAATCGAAAAGCAAAGCCGAGACGGAAAACTTGGCCAACGTCCCGCCCATTGCCTCTTTCACTACGCGGTAGACGCCGCCGCGGGTGAACATGCTGCTCGATTCGATATAGAGCGCTCGAACGGCGTAGCTGAACAGCATGACCGCGAGGATGAACCACGGGGCACTCTTGCCGATGACCTTCTCGGCGTCACCTCCGGCGTAGTACGCCGAGGAAGCCAAGTCGGAGAGAACGATGGCGGCCGCGCGCCAGAACGAAATGAAGGTCAGCATCACCGTGGTGGCGACGAAGACCTTTACGGCTGGTTTGGTTCCTTCAGCGGGGGTGGGCATGCCTGAATAACAATACGGCCATCAATAGTGAAGCATTGAAGATAGCACAGGGGGGCGCGAAGCGGTTGTGCGAGTCCTGCAAGGCGAAGATTACAGAGGCATTTGTGTCGTCGGATGATTCTCAGCGAGAGCGCTAGGAATTCCGGGGCGCGAGGTAGGTCCGAGTGATCCGGTCGTGCCAGCAGAGAGAATCCTCATCGAGAAAGACCCAGGCATATCCCATGCCCAACGAGAACGCGGACAAGCATGAAGCCAACACGCGAAGGCGGCGGAGCGACCGAGTCGTAGAGGAGCCATCGAACCTTGTCAATTGAAGCCCAGCGAGGCGTAGACCAGGAGTACTGGCGGCGTGGACGATCAGCAGATATTGGTACGCTACCCAAAAGAGACACATCATCCCGGCGGTCGCGCCAACCATCTGCATCTGCGGCGGCCGGACATCGGCCACTTTCCAAAAGATAAATCCGAACAGAGCCGCAGCCGCGCCGACAATCAGGCCGTCGACGAGGAAAGCCAGCACCCGCGAACCCAACGGGGCGGTTTGCAGCGGCACGTCGATGCCGGGTCGTTTCTCCACTTCGGCAACCTGCGCAGGTTCGATGGTGATCCCGCCCAGGGCGGGTAGCGGCGCCTCGATGTCGGGCACGTCGAGAATTCTCGGACGATCCATAACCGGTTCGGCTAGCTGATCCGGCGGAGGCGGCGGTGGTCCCCAAGCAAACCGGGGAAATTCAATGACTTTCGCCCTTGCCGGGGCAATCGAACGCGACGTCCTCGGCGGTTCGGTCTTTTTTGGATCCTCGGCTGGGACGGCCGCGGGCATCGGCTCCTCAATCGCGGTGGATTCCTGTTGCGCGCCATCAAGCGCAAGAGCGTGGTTCGAGGCAGGCTCGAACACAGGGCTGGCTGCAGCGGCGGCCCTCGCCTGAGCCCCGGCGGCATCAAAGGGCAACCGGAGAGACGGGTAGCGCGGAGGTGGCGCTTTGCGACGAGTGCGGTAACGGTTCAGCCTCGCAGAGAGCTCGTCCCGCCAAGCGGTTCCTTCTCCTTCATCCGCCCCAGCCAGAGCTTGGTCAGGGACGGAGAGTTCGGCGGAAACTGGTTCCGACATCGACGCTTCAGAGGGAAGGGGCTCCATAGGGCAACTGCAAATCTCACCGCACTTCGGACAATTCATCAAAACAATCCCGGGATAATGCGCCAAGCGGTTTCTGATATACAACCGGAAGAGAAGCGTGGGCAATCCTAGCCTTGATCGACACTTTTCCTCGCGGGCAGCGCCATGCTAAGTTCACGATGCCGCGACAGGCAGCGCGAAAGGACAGGTACGCCTTCAATGGACGGCCGTCTTCTTTTGATTTTCTTCCGATGACTTTCCGCACTAGATTCCTTATCACGGCGCTGTTTCTTTGTCATCAGCTTCTCGCTTGGTCGCTAGTAACCAGCCAGTTGCCGTCCACGGATTCCGGGGTTTCCGGCATTCCAGCGTTTTCCGCTGTGCAAAATTCTCCCGAAAAAACTGCCGCCGACAGTTCGACCGGGCCTTGCGACAGCCGAGCAGCAACCCAGTTGAAGGACGGTACGATCCTTTGCGCGGTCGACCAGGAAAAGACCGGCGACCTCTACAAGCTGCACGGTGCCGTCGAGATTCACTACCGCAATTATGTGCTCCGAGCGGATGACGTCAGCTATGACTCCGACAGCGAGGAGGCGACGGCTTCGGGTCATTTCACTTTGGATGGGGGACCGAACGACGACCACATCAAGGCAAGTCACGGATCCTACAACCTGACCGCAGAGACGGGAACTTTTTACGATGTCACTGCTACGACGGGGATGAGCTTTCATGGCGGCCGGGCGATCCTCACTTCGACAGCTCCTTTCGCCTTTACCGGAAAGCGCGTCGAGAGAACCAGTTCCGATCACTATGTCGTCTATGACGGTACGATCACGACCTGCGAACTGCCGCATCCTAACTGGAGGTTCGAGGCACGCAAAGTGGTTGTAGACGTGGGAGGAAATGCCACCATCTACAACAGCGACTTCCTGCTGCATGGATTCCCGATTTTCTATTTCCCGTACGCGACTCATCCCGTCGAACACGAGGCGCGGCATTCGGGTTTTCTAATCCCTACCGGTGGACGTTCATCGACGAACGGAACGGAAGTCGGCGACTCGTTCTACTGGGTGATCAATCGCAGCCTTGATGCAACGATTGGCGCCGAATATTTTTCAAAGCGAGGCTGGTCGCAACGCGGAGAATTCCGCGCGCGTCCCAGCGACACTTCGTATATCGATCTGAACTACTTCGGGGTGATCGATCGAGGCATCGAGACCGGGACCAGCACCGGTCCCCAGCTGCTGCGCGAAGGGGGACAAGAGGTTCGTCTCGTGGCCGAAGGCAACTTCTATGGATTCCGGGCCGTGTCGAACATCGATTATCTGAATTCTTTCCTTTTCCGGTTGGCATTCAATGATGTCTTCACACAGGCAATCAACTCGGAAGTGAAGTCCCAGGCCTTTCTTTCAAAATCCTTCAACGGGTTTTCCTTAGGAGGAATGGTCGAGCGATATCAGAACTTCTTCCAGTCGACGAACCCGGACGGTTCCCTTTCAAATCCGCCCACGTTCGATTCGATCCGCATCCTGCACACTCCGAGCGTCGACGCGTCAAGCGTCGACCGGCGCCTCGCCCATACCCCGTTCGAGTGGTCATTCGATGCTTCGATCGCAGGATTGTCCCGCAGCGAGCCGGGCTTTCACACCAGCAGCCTGCTGGGACGTTTCGACTTCAGTCCCGAAATATCCCTGCCCTTACACTTCGACGGATGGTCCGTTCGCCCCGCTCTGGATTTGCATGAAACGTACTACACGGAACGCTTCGTGGACGGTGTCGCCGTGAATAACGCGACCAACCGCCAGGCGGTAGAGACCTCAGTCGAAATCCGGCCACCAACGCTGGAGAAGATTTTCGACGGAGAATTTCTGGGGCAAAAATGGAAACATGCGATTGAGCCCCGCGTTGTGTATCGGTATGTGAATGGCGTGAATGATCTCGCGAACGTCCTTCAATTCGACGAGCGCGACATCCTGAGCGACACGCACGAGGTGGAATACGGATTCGTGACGCGGCTCTATGCAAAGCGCCCTCCATCGTCGATTCAAGAATGCGAGACACCGATGACGGGGCTAGCAGTAGGGGCTGCGGCTCCTGAACAGCGGGTTCCGTGGCAACGTATCAGCAACCTCGAAAGCCAGAGCTGCAGTCCCGGCCCGGCAGCGAGGGAGGTTCTCACGTGGGAGGTCGCACAGAAATATTTTCTCGACCCCACGTTCGGAGGAGCGCTGGTACCGGGACAGCGTAACGTTTTTGCGACAACGGAAGATCTGAGCGGCATTGCCTTCATCACCCAACCGCGGCATTTGTCCCCCTTGGTTTCGCGCCTGCGCGTTGCGAGCGGCAGCCACACGGATACGGAATGGGACATAGATTATGACTTCCAACTCAGCCGCATCAACGCCAGCACCCTGCTGGTGAACTACAACGTTGGCCCGTTCACCGTGGGTGGTGGCGACGCGTTCTTGCAGATTCCGCAGACCACGATCAGTTCGCCCAGCCTCAGCGAGGGCACCTGCGCGCCTAGCGCACACACCAGTCAGGTAACCTGCAAGTTCAATCAGTTTCGAGTGGCCCTGGGTTACGGAGGCCTGACGCGGAGAGGGTTGAGCGCGGCCAGCAGTTTCGGTATCGACTCCGAAACCGGGCAATTGCAGTTCGCCACCGCGCAAACGACTTACAACTGGGATTGCTGCGGCGTCACGCTCGAATACCGGCGCTATGCGATCGCCAATGTGCGTAACGAGAACCTTTTTCGCTTTACCTTCAGCCTAGCGAACATTGGCTCCTTTGGAAACCTGAAGAGACAGGAACGTCTCTACTGAAGCTGGCTTCTTCGGCGAACGCTGGTACCATAGTGCCTATGCAGTCGTCAGAACACGGAATCTCCGAAAAGGTGGCCTTCTTAAAGGCGGAACTCAGCCGATTGGATCGGGTGCTGATCGCTTATTCGGGCGGCGTCGACTCTGCTTATCTCGCCTGGGAAGCTCATCGCACGCTCGGAGATCGCATGCTCGCGGTAATCGCAGACTCTCCGAGCTTGGCGCGCACTCAACTTGCCGACGCTCTGGCCTTTGCCCGACGAGCAAGGAATTCCAGTGGAGGTGATTTCTACTTCGGAGCTTGATCGTCCGGAGTATGCCAAGAATGATGGGCAGCGCTGTTTTCAGTGCAAAGACGAGCTTTTCAAGGTCATGGAAGAGCTTCGGGCTAACCGCCGCTTCGACACTATCGCTTACGGCGTGAATCGCGATGATCAGGGTGATTTCCGGCCCGGACAACGAGCCGCGGAGCTTCATCATGTAGCCGCTCCGCTGCTGAACGCGGGCCTCGGCAAGCAAGAAATCCGCGAACTTGCCCGCGCCGCCGGACTCCGCATATGGGATAAGCCGGCGTCGGCGTGCCTCTCCTCGCGAATCGAATATGGACGACCGGTTACGCGAGAGGCGCTTGATGTTGTGGAACGTGGCGAAGAAGCGATCCGCGCGCTGGGTTTTCGGCAATTTCGCGTGCGTCATCACGGAGAGATCGTCCGCATCGAGATCGCCCGCGATGAAATGGAGCGCGCACTGAATCCAGCCATGGCTGCCCAATTCACGGCCATCTTCCGCAAGCTTGGCTTCAAGTTTGTAACGCTTGATCTCGAAGGATTCCGGTCGGGATCGATGAATGTTCTACTGCCTGCCGAACTACTCCGCCGCACCGGCTAGTCGCAATGGAAGGGCCTCACTCTGCGGGGCTGCGCATCTCCGTGTGAGATAATCAAATCGATAACACAGTGATGCTGAGGCGGTTCTTGGTGATCTTAATTCGACGTTCCCTGTTCCTTTTGCTTCTGGTTTGCCTGGGATGTGTGGCGGAATCTGCTCCTCCGGACGTGGCTCGCAAGATCGAGCACCAGATGCGCTCCTACTACAACGTTCCCCCCGAGGTGAAGATGACTGTCGGCGCGATCACGGCCAACAGCGACATGCCGGGATACGACACCGTTCCGTTGACCTTCGACGGCGGCGACGGCAAGCTTAAGGACTATAAGTTTCTGCTCTCCAAAGATCGCAACACGTTGCTTCGAGTAACCAAGTTTGATTTGACAAAGGATCCATACGCAGAGCTGATGAGCAAGATCGACGTGAATGGCCGCCCGACGCGCGGCGCCAAGGGCGCCAAGGTTGTGGTCGTCAATTTCGACGATTTCGAGTGCCCCTTCTGCTCGCGGATGCACTCGACGCTGTTTCCGGAGATCTTCAAGGAATACGGCGATCGCGTCACTTTCATTTACAAAGACTATCCCGCTGGTGGATATCCATCCTTGGGCGATCCATGCGGCGGTGGACGCTGGTTGCATCGCGGCGCAGAACAACGATGCGTATTGGGATTTTGCCGACTATATTCACGCCAACAAGAGCGAAGTCGATTCCCAGAAAGCGGATGCGCGGTTCGACACGATCGACAAGATGGCGATGCTGCAGGGCCAAAAGCACAATCTCGATGCTGCGAAGCTGCAGGCATGCGTCAAAGCCCAGAACGAAGACGCCGTACAGAGCATCGATGAAAGAAGCCGATGGTCTCGGCGTCAACGCGACGCCTACCCTCTTCATCAACGGGCAGAAAATTGATGGTGCGGTTCCGATCGCTCAAGTCCGTGCGGCGCTCGATACCGCGTTGCGGGACGCGGGCCAACCCGTACCGGAGCACATCCCAGCTGCCACGACGCCGGCCGAAAAGCCTGCATCCAAGTAATTGAAGCTCTAACGGAAGTCGCGGTCCTCAACCTGATTTCATTCGCATTCAGCAGTCGGTAACGGGAGAACGTCCTTGAAAAACTCACTCCGTGCCCGGCCAGGCTTTGGGCTCGTGGCTGTTTTCTTGCTCTCCGCGCTGGCCTGCAACTCACAACCGGGTGGCGATGTCATGGCCACTGTGGACGGCCGAAAGATCTTCCGCGCCGACGTCGACAAATACTACGAAAACAACGTCGCCTCGGCGCAACAAGCGCCTACCGGCGAACAGTCAACCGCCCTCCGTCTGAACATCCTCCACCAGATGATTGAGGATGAAATCGTGATGCGGCGCGCCGAGAAGCTGGGGCTCCTGGCAACCGACGAAGAAGTCGACCGGAAATACAACGAGGTAAAGGCGCCGTTCACGCAAGAAGAATTCGACAAGCGACTGCAGACTCAGAAGATCACGGTTGCCGATTTCAGGCGCGACATCAAGCGCTCCATCACCGTCGACAAGGTGCTGAACAAGGAAGTCGTATCCAAGATCAACGTCACTGATCAGGACATTACGGATTACTACAATGCGCACAAGGCGGAGTTCAATCTGATCGAGCCGACCTATCACCTGGCGCAAATCATGGTTACGCCTAATCCCAACCCGCAGGCACACAACCAGAACGACAAAGCGCAAAACGAGGCTGAGGCCCGCAAGAAGATCCAAATGATTGCCAATCGCCTCGACAGTGGCGACGACTTTGCCACGCTAGCGATGAAGTACTCCGAAGACCCAGAGACTTCAGGCAACGGCGGCGATCTGGGAACTGTGCAGGAATCCGGCCTAAAGGGCACGGATCCTGCGACGCGCGAAGCGGTCATGAAGCTGAAGCCCGGGCAATACAGCTCCGTCGTTTCGGTGGTAAACCCAGCAACCCGTCAGGAAGTCGGATTTCGAATCGTGAAATTGGTGGCGAAAGAACCGGCCGGCCAACGGGAACTGGCAGATCCACGGGTGCAGCAAGCGATCCGCTCGCAACTTCGCGACAGGCGCGAGCAATTGCTCAAGTCTGCGTACTACGAAGTGCTGCGCGATAGCGCCAAGGTTGAGAACTACTACGCGAAAAAGGTTCTGGATAACAACGGGATCGAAAAGTAGCTGGCGGCCCTATTCGACAATCGCGAGCACGTCCCCGGAATTCACGGCGGCGCCTTCTCGGACCGTAATTTTCTGAACGATTCCCTTCTTGGGCGACTTCACTTCGTTCTGCATCTTCATCGCCTCCACGACAAGAATTCCTGCCCCGGCTTCAATCTCTGCCCCCTCGCTGACGAGAATTCGTACGACTTTGCCGGGCATAGGGGCGGTCAACTTTTTAGGGCCCGTGATCGTCTTTGGCGCCCGCGCGGCCGCGAAGTGATCGGGGGTCTCGAACTTCCGCTGCGTATCGAACGCTGCCGACCCAAATGTGAAGCTCGCCGCCGACCCGCTCACACTTGACCTCAAAAGCTTTGTTTCCGATTCGCAGAGACAGAACATTAGGACGAGCGAGCACCGCATCGACTTCAACATCGCGACCATCGACGCGACAACTCCAGCGCCCGTCGGCCTGATCCAGGTCGAGCCTGTGGTTCTTGCCGTCAATCGAGATTTCGTAAGTCATGCAGAACCGGGACTAGGAACTAGGAGACCTGCGCTCAGTGAATGGATTGCGACGTGTGACCCAACCCTACTCATTGCAACCCTTCCTTGTAAGCTGCGCTCTTCCAGTTCGAGACAAGCCGGGGTTTACTGTCGGAGCCGTTGATGACGGGCCGTTCTCCGGCCGCGGCACCAGTCTGCCCCAGAACCGCAAACATTCCCGCGGCGATGACCGCGACTTCTGCTCCTTCGGAATCGGGCGGCGAGATCGAATCAGGATTCTTTTGTTTCAGCAGGCGGTCCAGAAAACCCGTGTCCAACTTCGCGGCGCGAAACTCCGGGTTCGTCAGGATGCGGCGGAACAGCGAGATATTCGTTTTGATGCCGCCCACGAAATATTCGTTCAATGCGCGTGTCAGGCGTCCGATCGCCTGATCTCGGTCCGTACCGTAACCGATCAGCTTGGCAAGCAGAGGATCGTAGTCCATCGGTACGGTCCAACCTTCATACATGCCGCTGTCGCGGCGGATGCCAGGGCCTGAAGGCAGCAAGAGCAGCGTAATTTTGCCGGGACTGGGGAAATAATTGTTGTCGGGATCTTCCGCGTAAATCCGGCACTCGATGGCGTGTCCCCGAATCGTGACTTGATCTTGCGTGAACGGGAGCGGCTCTCCATTCGCAATGTGAATCTGCAGATGTACCAGGTCCAGTCCTGTCACCAACTCCGTAACCGGATGCTCCACCTGCAAGCGCGTGTTCATTTCGAGGAAATAAAAATTCTTCTTCTGGTCCACCAGGAATTCGACGGTCCCAGCATTCGTGTATCCGGCCGCCTCTCCCACGCGAACGGCGACTTCACCCATTTTGCGGCGCATTTCGGAATCGACAATCGGAGACGGAGCCTCTTCGATAACTTTCTGATGACGCCTCTGCAGGGAACACTCGCGTTCGCCGAGGTAGACGGTGTTTCCATGCTCGTCGGCGAGGATCTGCATTTCGATATGGCGCGGGTTGATAATCGCCTTCTCGATGTAAACTTCGCTGTCGCCGAAGGAGCGTTCAGCCTCGCTGCGAGCTCCTTCCAGCGCCGACTTGAGATCGGACGGCGCGGTCACCAGGCGCATCCCCTTGCCGCCGCCACCCGCTGCAGCCTTCAGCATTATGGGATAGCCAATTTCGGCAGCCACTTCTTCGGCCTGCTTGATCGATTCGAGACCGCGTGACGTCCCGGGAACGAAGGGAACGCCAGCGCGCTCCATGGCCTGACGGGCCCGCGTCTTGGAGCCCATCGCGTCCATCGCAGCCGCAGTCGGACCGATAAATTTGACGCCGGCCTCGGCACATGCCCTCGCGAATTTTGCGTTTTCGGACAGGAATCCGTAACCAGGATGAATGGCATCAGCGCCCGAGCGCGCGGCCACATCGAGAATCTTCTGGATATTGAGGTACGACTCAGCGGCCGCCGCAGGGCCGATGGGATACGCCTCGTCGGCTTTCCGGACATGCAGCGAAGCGCGATCGACATCCGAATAAACAGCGACCGCAGAGATTCCCATCTCGTGACAGGCACGGATAACCCGCACCGCAATTTCCCCGCGATTCGCAATCAGAATTTTTTTGAACATGATGCTCATGACCAGAATCCGACAATCGCGGAGTCTCCGGCCAAACCGCATATTGTACTGGAGCCATTTCGTTCCCGCTGTGCTTTGTCGTTCCCCTCCGCAACCAATCGCATAACCGGAAGCGCATAGTATGATCTGGAGCGAAATCACGTCGTCTCGCCCGCATGCAGCCATCCGACCCGGCGACTCCAATCGCAACGACGTCCAGATCCCCGGCCAAACCTGCCGGTGCGGTCCCATGGCTGACATTGCTCTTGCTGGTCGCCACTTGCTCCGCGGCGCGATTGTGGGCGCTGGCCACCAAACCCTTCTGGTTCGACGAATGCTTCAGCGCTGAGATTGGCAGGATCGACTGGCGGAGTTTCCTGCACCTGCTTTGGTGGCGCGAAGCCAATATGTCGCTCTACTACGCATTATTGCGCGCCTGGATGCACCTGGGCCAGAGTCCATTCTTCATCCGCAGCCTTTCTGTGGCGATCGCTGCCGCCACACTCCCTTCGGTCTACTGGTTAGCGAACCAGCTCTACAGCCGACGAGTCGCACTCATTGCTGCGGCACTGTTTGCCTTTAACGCCTTCGATGTCCGCTATTCACAAGAAGCTCGCAGCTATGCGCTTTTTCTCCTGCTGGCAACTCTCTCCTCGGGATTTCTGATCGCGTTTTTGCGAGACTCAAAATCAAGATATCGAAAATATTATGTCGCCGTGAGTGCTCTGGCTTCTTACGCACATTTCTATGCGCTCTTGCTCGTCGCCGCACAGTGGCTTGTCGTTTGGAAATTCGGGGTGCCGAGCGCAGGAGATGAAGCAGGCGCTGACGCGACCACGAGGATCAAACGCGAATTGCGCGGTGCATGGATTGCAATTTTTGTCGCCGTATTGCCCCTGATCGCTTTCATTGTGAAGACCGGAGCGGGCCCCATCAAGTGGATCCATCGTCCCGGGCTGTGGGGTTTTCTGCAGTTCTGCGAGCACATGGCTGGCGGCAACAGTTGGCTGCTCCTGGCGATTTGTAGCGCAGCTTGCATCACGGCGGTTATTCCGTTCAGAAGAACTTTGCTGCAGAGGAATTCGACGTGGGAGACCTGGCGGGTGCAGTTCCTGCTCGTGTGGCTGCTGTTCCCGATCGTGCTGACAATTCTGCTATCGATCGCGAGACCGCTCTTCTATCCACGCTACATGATTTTTTGCATTCCACCCTTAGTGATTCTTTTCGCAGCCGGACTCAGCCGTCTGCGGCGCGGGTGGATGCTGGGCGTGGCCCTGACCTCGATATTTTTCCTGTGCGCACAGGGAATCATTTTCGTCTACGGCCATGATTTCGATGATGAGCGGGACGCTGCCGGCGAGGCGACCAATTTCATTCTCGATCATTCGCAGCCAGGCGATGGAGCCGTCTTTCACATTGTCCAGACCCGGGTTCCCTACGAGTTTTTCCGCACATTGAGGACAGGCGACCCGGCGAATGTTGCAAACATCGGCCCGGAGATCGTGTATCCCGCGCCACGGGCCGAAGCTCGAATATCTGGATTTCCGGAGCAAACTTTCGCCGGAAATCCTGCACGCAGCGGTGATCGGGCATCCGCGGATTTGGGTTGTATTGATGTACAACGGACCCAAGTTTCCCGATCCATCGGCAGAACTGTTAAGGCATGACTTGCCGCAAGAGTATCCCAAGCTGCAGAGCTGGAGCTTTCTGAGAGTGGAAGTCCTTTTATACAGCAAACAATAGCGGCCGCACTTGTCGTTCGCCAAATAGAAAAGCCTCCTTCGCTCAGCGAAGGAGGCCCGTCAGAACATGCGGTCTTATTTAGGACTGTCCACGGTGATGCCACCGCCTTGGCTCTGCGCCGCTTTCTCGGCCTTGGCTTTCTTAACGCGAAGAGTTTCGTCGACCCAGTGGTCAGCGGTTTTCAAATCCTCAGTACGGGCAGCCAGATCTTCGCATTCCACATCGGCGCGCTCGCGATACATCAGGTTCATATACGCCATCGCGTCGTCATAGTCAGGACGAAGTTGAATCGCCTTGTTCAGGCTGTCGATGCCTTCCTGAATCGTAGGTCCATTCTTCGTCTTGAGATCTTCGCAGGCTTTCTTCTGATCCTTGTCCTTAGCGTTCAGGTGCTCTTCCGGCTTCATGCCCAGCTTCGCACGCTCTTCCATGCGCGGCTGGTAGCAGGCGGTCCAGTCGATCACGCCAACCGAGTAATAGGGCTCAGGATCATTTGGATCGAGGTCGGATGCCATCCGATAATACTTCTTGGCGTCGTCCCACTTCTTCATATTCAGATACAGGTAAGCGATGCCCTTCGCGCTGTTGACCTTCTGATCGCGGGAAGGATTGGCATCAATCACTTTGGTGTATTCGTCGATCGCTTGCTGCGCAGTGCGGAGGTTGTCCGGAGAGTCGACTCCAGGAATGTACTGCGATACAAACGCCGTCGCCAGATACATGCGCGCATTGATCAGGCTGGGATCGAGTTGCACTGCCTGTTGAAAGTGGTCGATCGCCTCTTCGTAATGATTGTCTTTGTAGGACTTTACGCCCTTGTTCAGCTGATCACGAGCCTTCAGCTTGTCGCATCCGACCGAAGAAAAGAGCGCCAGCGTCACCGCCGCCAGCGTCAGCAGCTTTAGAGTTTTATTCATTGCGGTATAAGTCTCCCTCGCCACAGCATCCTAGGCCTAGAGACAGCGGTTTGACAAGCGGAGCCCGTGTAAGCACGGAAGCATTTGCTTCCGTGCCTTGGGCCAAGCGAGAAGAATCGACGACTCCGGGCCTTACCGGGTGGACAGTTTAGCTGCCCGCTTCAATTTTGGCGGTAATCAGACCGACTTTGTCCACGCCCGCGGCGTGAGCGATATCAATCACGCTGGCAACGTTGGCAAAGGGAATGGCGTCATCGCCCTTCACAAACATCACTTTCTCGGCGCGTTGCTTATAGATGTCGGTCAAACGTCCCTGGAGGTTGTCCCAGGTTGCGTCTTCGTTGTTGACCTTAACGCCGGGGTCCTGACCTGGGCCTCGGTCGATCAATTGAACGACAATTGTGCGGTCCGGGCTGTCGTTCTTCGGCGCGTTCGGCGGAGGCGGCTGAGGCACCAGCGCGTCCAGACCTTTCGGCGTCACAGGCGAGATCACCATAAAGATGATCAGCAACACCAGAAGCACGTCGATGAGCGGTGTTACGTTAATGTTCGCGCTCTGGCCCCCGCTGGGGCCGACTGCCATACCCATGGTCGTTCTCCTTATTGCCCTGCCGTCGGTGGAGCTGGCGGAGGGGTGGATGTCTTTCTCTGATCGGTGAGCAGGCCAAGATCGTCAACACCCGCAGCACGGACGCTATCGACGACTTTTACGACGCCGCCGAAACGGGTCCGCATGTCAGCCTTCACGTACACCCTGCGGTCGCCAGGCTTGCTGGCGAAACGATCTTTGACTTTCGTTGTCAGATTGTCGACATCGTTAATCTGTTCGCTGCCGAAATAGACTTTTCCGTCGCGCGTGATGGAGACCAGCAGAGCGTCTTCCTTATCCGCGTCGGGCATCTGTTCCGGGTTGTTCACCTTGGCCATGTCCACGCTGATGCCTTTTTGCAACATGGGCGTGACCACCATGAAGATGATCAGCAAGACCAGCATCACGTCCACCATGGGCGTGACGTTAATCTCTGAGCTGACCTTCGCTCCTTCGTTTCTCTTCGCTAATGCCATAGCTTTGAAATCTCCCGTGCTTCCGCGTGGGCTGATTGGCTCAGTGCCCTAGAGTTGGGAAGGCCCGGCGCGGGATTGCTCCAGCGCCGGACAAGCAACTCAATGCGGAAACCAGACGCCGGCTTTCACCGGCGGGGCTTCTTACCGACGAACGTCGCCGCGCTTCTTCAGGAAGTAATCGATCAGTTCGCTCGACGAATTGTCCATCTCAACGTCGAACGCTTCCACGCGACCGGTCAGGTAGTTGAACATCATGACGGCCGGAATCGCGACCAGCAACCCGATAGCGGTGGTGACCAGCGCTTCGGCGATACCACCCGCGACGGCGGCCAGACCAGTTGCCTTCGAGTTATTAATGCCGATGAAGGCGTTCAGAATGCCCATCACCGTTCCGAACAGTCCCACGAAGGGAGCGGTCGATCCGATGGTGGCGAGGCCGCCCAATCCGCGCTTCAGTTCTGCGTGGACGATGGCTTCAGTGCGTTCCAATGCGCGCTTCGAGGCTTCGATGGTTTCGCCAGGGATTGCGCCCGGAGAATCCTGGTGAGCCTTGAACTCCATCAGGCCAGCGGTGACAACCTTGGCAAGGTGGCTCTTCTTGTTGCGCTCGGCGACCTTGATGGCTTCGTCGATGCGGCCGTCGCGAAGGGCGCCGGCGACTGCGGGGGCAAAAGCGCGCGACTGCTTACGAGCGGCGCTGTATGCCATCCAGCGATCGATCATCACGCCAATAGACCAGCCGGACATGATGAAGAGGATGATAACGACGGTGCGAGCAACCCATCCCATTGCTTTCCACAATCCCAAAGGATCGGTTGCCATTGCGCCACCGCCCTCCTGGACGACCCAGGTGGCAGCGACATGTACGTGACTGAGAACAGCTCCTGCGTGAAGTGCGAACATGAGTTGCTTTTCCCTCCTCGGAACTCTTTACCTATTTACTTGGACACTTTGATGCGCTTTGAAGTGCCAACCGCTGGCCGGGAACTTTCGCCGACGGTTGTGCGGCGCTCACCGCACAGTCGGACTGCGCTGACTATGATGCAGCCAGCGGCCTGTCCGTACTCCTGAAAGGCTCTTCCCAGCCCTTAATTTTTAGCGAGCTGGGAGGGCCAATGCACACTGTCGCTATGGATCTAAACCAAACCACCCAGCCGACGGTCTAGCCTCCAGCAAGCGTGAAGTTCACCTGCACCTGAGTTTCAACCTCGACAGGCTCTCCGTTCAGCAGGTACGGCTTGTACTTCCACTGCTTCACGGCCTCGATGGCAGCCGGGGCCAGCATCGGGTGACCGCTGATGAGCTGCAGGTTCTCGATGTTGCCATCCTTGCTGATCTGGGCCTGCAGGATCACCGTGCCCTGAATACGAGCTTGGCGCGCCAGAGGCGGATAAGAAGGAGGAACCTTCCGGACCAGCAATCCGGATTGCACACCTGACGAAACACGTACGCGCTGCGGGGTAGCGACTTTAGGCACGGCGACCGGAGTCGAGCTCAGAACGCTGCCGATCACGCCGCCCATGGAGCCGCCCGGAACGCCGCCCGGAACACCCCCAACGACGCCGGTTGAAGCCATCACCGGCGGAGGAGCTTCGTCCTCTTTGATCATCTGAATCTTCTTTGGAATCTTGGTGGGCGTGCGAAGCTCGCCGTTCACGATATCAGTTTGGATCTGCTTTACGATTTTGACGGGAGCTGCTGCGGGCGGTGGAGGCGGTGGGGGTGGCGGGGGCGGTGCCACCAGAAATCCGAGCGTTACGGTTTTGGGCAACGCTTCCGTGAAAATTAGCGGAATCAGCACCATGACACCGATGATCATGAACTGAATAAGGAAGGAGACAATTGACGTCCATCCCCGCTTCGTTTTTAGCCTGCCGCCTGATTCGATAAGGCTGTCTTCAAACATAAGTTTCTCCCCAAACTTCCTGGACCCCTACGGATACTTAGACACCGGCTGCTTCTCTTTTGCTCCCAGGTTCTGAATACCGCGCCGGGGGCCTGTTTTGACCAGGGACGCGAGAGCAAAACCTTCGAAAAGCGTACATAGAAGGGCTAGCGTAATCCGGAGGACGGCACCATAGGGTAACTTACCTAGCTTTGCCGGGCATGGCGACCGGACGCTTGCCTTTCTCAATGCGCCAGTCCTGATAAGCAACCAGAATTGGCGCGGCGATCGCAATCGACGAATACGTTCCGATCAGGATGCCGATTACCAGCGCGAGGCTAAATCCACGTAGCACCTCTCCGCCGAATAAAAAGAGAGCAAGTACAGTAAGGAAGGTCAGGCCCGCTGTCAAGATCGTTCTGCTTAGGGTCTGATTAATACTTCGATTGACAATCTCCGAGAGTTTTTCGCGCCGCATCAGTTTGATGTTTTCCCGGATGCGGTCAAATACCACGATCGTGTCGTTGTTCGAGTATCCGATCAGGGTGAGGATTGCCGCGATCACCGTCAAGGACACTTCTGTGTTGGTCAGGGAAAAGGCTCCGACGGTTATCAGAGTGTCATGGAACACCGTGACCACAGCGGCAACACCGTAAATCCATTCGAAACGAAATCCTAGATAAACCAGCATCCCCAATAGGGAGTAGAGGGTAGCGAGCCCTGCCTGAGTACGCAACTGTCCGCCAACTTGAGGCCCCACAATTGCCACGTCTCGAACCCCAAAATCGGAAAGGTAGAAACCGTCAGGTATCGAAGCCGCCACAGAAGGATCTACGCCAGGAGCACTCTTCAATTGATCTAAGGAACTCAGTACTCCTCCGAGATCCTTGTAGCGGTAGTTGGCGACCGCCTGCGCCTGCGCGGTATATTTCTGATCGGCATCCGTACCCAGATGCATGGGGTCTTTGTCCATCAGGTAATTCTTGATCGTCAAGGAACTCGCGTTATTGAGGTCAACCTTGCCGGCGGGCACATTGGTCTCGAGCGCATTGATGATCTTAAGTTTTCCCTGATCCAGAGCCTTCTCGCTGGTTTCCCGAACGTCAAGATCAATCAAAACCTCATTGTTTTCGGCTCTGTCGTAAGGCTGAATCTTCGGATCGCGCAAGCCTGCGCGGTCCATTGCAGCGTGAATTGCCTGAATGTCCGGGGTATGCGTGAACTTCACGTATACGAGCGTGCCGCCGCGGAAGTCGACGCCCCACGGAATGTGGTGCCAGAACAACATCGAGAACACACCCGCGACGCTGAAGATGAGCGAAAAGGCGAGGAAATACCACTTCTTGCCGAGGAAATCTATGTTGACGTTATGAAAGAACTCCACCGGTTTATCTAACCCCTTATCTTTCTATCGCTTAAATCGGACGAACCCCTAAATGCTCAAGGCGTCGCCACGCTGTTTGCGGCTAAGCACCCACTCGAAAATCACACGCGACACGAACACCGCGGTAAACAGGTTTGCCAGCAAACCGAAAGTCAGAGTGGTGGCAAATCCTTTGACCGGCCCGGTGCCAAAGATGAACAAAATTGCAGCCGAGACGATGGTTGTAACGTGCGTATCAACAATCGTGATCCAGGCATGACTAAATCCCTGGTCGACCGCCGAGGGAGGCGTCTTGCCGTTCCGCAACTCCTCTCGAATACGTTCGAAGATCAGAACGTTCGAGTCGACGCCCATACCGACGGTCAGAATGACTCCAGCGATGCCGGGTAAGGTCAGGGCAACATTCACGCCCGCAATGGTCGACCATCCCAAAAATCCGAGAAGGATAATCAGGTTCATGATCAGCGCGACATCGGCATTGACGCCAGCGCCGCGATAGTACACGAGCATAAAGATCAGCACCGCCACCATGCCGATCACCGCAGCGCGAACGCCCGAGCGGATCGAATCCGCACCCAACGACGGGCCGACGGTCCGCTCTTCGAGGTAGCTGATGCTGGCCGGTAGCGCACCCGAGCGCAGGATCATGGAAAGATCTTTCGCTTGCTGGTCGCTCATACGGCCGCCGCTGATCGAGCCCTGATCGCGAATCGGTTCTTTAATGTTGGCAACTTCTTGCACTTTATTATCAAGGACGACAGCCAGACTCTCGCCGACGTGAGCGGAGGTGAAGTTAAAGAATCGCTGCCCACCTTCGCCCGTAAGACTGAAACTCACGCTCGGCTGCCCATTCTGATCGCTGCTCGGCTGGGCGTCTCGCAGGTCTTTTCCGCTGACTGCGGAGACGCGGGACACCAAATACCACGCCTGCCCATCTGCTTCAGAGCCGGGCATGGCGTGGCCGGGAAGCAGGAGTGAATCGGCCGGCAGAACACCGCCCTTTTCCTGTAAAGCCGCTTGCTCGCTGGGGAACGGCCCACCGAGTTCCTGCTTGATCTCAAGCATGGCCGTTGACTGCATGATGTCTTTCACGCGGCCGGGATCATCCACACCCGGCAGTTGCACGAGAATCTGATACTGCCCGAGCCCGTGCTCCTGAATCGTCGGCTCGCTGACGCCGAGCTGGTCAATGCGATTACGGATGGTTTCGATGGCCTGAGAAACCGCTTTGTTCTTCAGATCCGACAGGATCGAAGGCTTCATCGAAAGAGTCCAGGTATTGTCGGCTCCTCCGGTGAGGTCGTACTCCGGCAAGCGGGCCTGCACGATGCTGAGTAAGTCAGACCGCGCGCCCGGTTGAATTCCCTTTAGCACCACATGGTCGGGGTTGTTTTGTGGGTCAGGCTGCGAGATATCGCTGTAGTCGACTTTCCTGTTTTTCAGCTGTTCTTTCAGAACTTCGATCGCATTCTGCGCGTCGACGCTGACGGCGTCATTGACGTGAACCTGCAAAATGAGGTGCGTTCCGCCGCTCAAATCGAGGCCAAGATGGATGTGGTCTGTTAGAGCGGCGAGCAATGCGCCGCCGGAAACCCCCTTCGGAATTCCAAAAATTCCGAAAAGAAAAAAGAATAGCGTGGCGACAATGAATACCATCTTCCAGAGAAGGTTCTTGGTCATAAATGCAGTGTCGAATTTCCAGTTTGAGTTTCGAGAATCTCAGTTCGCGCGGCCCCGCGACACGAAACTCGGAACTTTATTTGGTCTTTACTTCGTCATCGGCCGTGGTCACCTGCGTTACCGAAGCCTTGGTCACTTCCATGAGCAAGTTGTTCGGCGGCACGCGCAAATGGATGCAGTCATCCTTCAGAGCCATGATGGTGCCCCGCAGGCCGCCACTGGTGGTGACTTTGTCGCCGGTCTTGAGCTGATCGAGCATGCCTTGCCATTTCTTCTGGCGGCGCTGCTGCGGCAGAATCAAAAGAAAATAAAAAATAGCGAAAATGAAGACGAGGGGGGCGATACCAAGCCATCCCATACCGCCGCCGCCGGTCTGCAAAGCCAAGAAAAATTGCATTCTCTTTTGAGGTCTAAGCGGATGTATCCGCGAAAAAAAGCCCGCGTCGTTCGGCCGCGGGAGCTGTTATTTCACCACGGGGTTTGGATCGACTTCGGCCGAGTTTGCGGCCTCAGGCTTGAACCCGGGGAAAATTCCCTTTGAGTCTACGGTTTCGGCTGCGACCTGATATCAGAGTGAAATCGGGACTCTTCCCCAAGTGAGATAGAATGCCGCACCCGCTCCATAGTGTCAAGGTAGAAACTCAGGTTGTGGATCGTATTCAAGACCTGCGCCAGCACTTCGTTGGATGCATAAAGATGCCGTAAGTAGGCCCGGGAATATCGCTGGCACACCCGACAACCGCAGTTTGGATCAAGCGGCTCCGCATCCTGGGCGTAGCGAGCCTGCTTGATCGAGACCTTTCCCTCTGAAGTAAATAGCAGGCCGTGCCGCGCCGCACGAGTTGGCAACACACAATCCATCATGTCGACACCCATGTTGGCGTATTCAACAATCTCTTCGGGGGTGCCAACTCCCATCAGATAACGTGGCTTATCTTTCGGCAGATACTCCAGCGTCGACTCAACAATTTCACGGGTGAGTTCGCGCGGTTCACCGACGCTCAGCCCTCCGATGGCATAGCCTGGGAACCCGATTTCAACCGTGCGCTCCACGGACTCTTTCCGCAGCGCACGGTCCATCCCGCCTTGAACGATGCCGAACAGGGATTGCGTTTGTCCAGAATATGTGGGGACACCCGCCCCCGGCTGTCCGGCGGTGCCCACCGGGTCCTTGCTGGAAACCGCCTTCCACGGCACTTCCTGCTTGTGATCTTCGAAGTACTTCTTGCTCCGCGCCGCCCATCGTGCAGTCATCTCCATCGAAGCTCGAACGCGGGACTCCTCCGCCGGAAACTCGGTGCACTCATCGAACGCCATGATGATGTCCGCGCCGAGCCCGATCTGTGATTCCATGGCACTCTCTGGGCTGAAGAAGTGTGAGGAGCCGTCGAGATGGGAGCGAAAGGTCACGCCTTCCTCGTTCACTTTGCGCAACTCGTTCAGGCTGAAAACCTGGAACCCACCGGAGTCGGTGAGGATCGCGCGCCGCCACGACATGAATCCGTGCAACCCGCCCATCTTTCGAACTGTCTCAACGCCGGGCCTCAGGTAGAGGTGATAGTTGTTGCCCAGGATGATCTGAGCACCTAACTGTTCGAGTGTGTCCTGCGGCACTCCTTTGACGGACGCGACCGTTCCCACCGGCATGAAAACCGGTGTCTGTATCTCGGCGTGAGGTGTCAGCAGACGTGAACGCCGCGCGCGACCCGCGATCTGATCGACGGTAAATTCAATAGACATTAGCTCTTTGGGATTGTAGCAACGCATGTAGGGGCGGACGCCCCGTCCGCCCCGAGCCGCGAAGCGGCGAGTGGGACGGCATAATTCTGGTTCAACGTCGAGGTCGTGAAAGTTGCCAAACCACGGGGCGCCGTTCTTGAAAACGCCTGGGCAGCCGGCAACCCCCATCGCTAGCATCCCCGAACGGGGGCGTCCGGGACTCCACAAGTCCGACGGGCTACACGTCCAACTCGATGATTTGTGCCTCGACTTGCCCGTCTTGAACGGCGAGCCTGCCCACGCTCACCGGCAGCTTGAATCGCCTCGGTCCCGCGCTACCTGGATTGAAATAGAGCACACCGTTCCGGGTCTCCTTTTTGGCAGCGTGACTGTGCCCAGAAATCACGACTTGAAACCCAGCAGCCTCGGCTTTCAAATCGAGTTGAGCAAGGTCGTGCAGAACATAGATCGAAACGCCCGCCAACTCGACAACTTCGGTCTCACGTAACTTCCGCGCCCAGGGCGCCTTATCAACGTTGCCGCGAATCGCGGTCAACGGCGCGAGCCGTTCCAGTTGTTCGAGTATTTCAGGGACGCCGACGTCGCCGGCATGAATGATGTGATGCGAATCGCGAAGCGCTTCCAGCGCCTCAGGACGGAGCAAGCCGTGAGTGTCGGAAATGATTCCTATGACAATCGGAGTTCTCAGCTTCCCGCCCTAGCGCCTCAGCCCATGAGAGCATTGATTTCTGAGTGAGGTGGTGCACCTTCCAGTGCATCGTAAGTGCCAGTTGCTTTGAGTTCGTTTCCCAACCGCCGCAGCAGACCCAAAGTCGCTCTCATCGGGCCCGATCCCAGGCTGATTCGCTTGACGCCCAGTGCCGCCAATTCCGCCACCGAAGGTGAACCCGGGCCCGCAAGAATATTCACAGGACATCGCAAATCGGCGACTACGCGGCCGATGATTTCTTTCTCGCGAACGCCGGGAAGAAAAACGCAGTCCGCACCCGCGTCGCGATAAGCCTGCAAACGTTTCACCGCCTCATCATAACGAGCCGACGCTTCGCCGACTTGAAGAAGGTAGACGTCGGTACGCGCGTTCAAAACCAAAGGCACACCAAGACGCGCGGAGGTCTCCCGGATGGCGTGAATTCTTTCCAACTGTTGAGACAACTCGAAGAGCGGAAGAGCGGGATTTCCAGTGGCATCTTCAAAATTCATCCCAACCGCGCCGGATTCGATCACGCCCGCAGCGGTGCGCGCTGCATCTTCAGGTTTCGAACCGTAGCCGGCCTCAACGTCCGCGGTTACGGGGACGCGAACCGAGGCCACAATTTTCGCGACCGCAGCGAACATACGCGTGGCCGGAATCTTCTCCCCATCCGGATACCCTTCCGCAAAGGCGACACCAGCACTGGTCGTGGCGATGGCCGGGAATTCCGCACTCTCAATGATGCGGGCGCTGGCGGCATCCCAAACATTGGGTAGTAAAAGAATATCTTTCGCGCTATGCAGTGCGAGAAGCGCTTCCGCCCTGGATTTCTGATCTAGCGTCGGCATACCCGATTCGATGCGCCAATCAGGATCCGGTCTTCATCTTTTCGATCAGCTTGCGTGCGTTCACTACGGCGCGACCGACCGTCCCGTCCCCAATCAAGCGTGCCTCGTCACGGGCTGTGACGCGCAAGGTGTAGAAGCGGCCGTCGAACGATTCGAGGACAGCATCGGCGGTGACGCTCGCCCCGATACCGGTAGGGGCGCGATGCTCGATACGGATGGAGGTTCCGACCGTAATTTCATTTTCCTCGCAGTAAGGCTGCAACGCATGGAACGCGGCTGTTTCCATGAGGCGGATCATGTCAGGGGTCGAATAGACCGGAGGCAACTTCGAATGACGGGAAGTGAGGGTGTGCTCGAACGTCACCGTTTCTTTGGCCTCGCCTCGCACCCCGATCGGAATGTCTTTCGCCACAATTACTCCTCGAAAGAAACGAGCCAATGATTCGACGGAATCATTGGCCCACGATCAAGACCATTCAACTCGTTTGAATTACGCTGCGACGGACGCCGTTCGGCGCGCTTCAATTCCGTCGAGAGCTTTCCAGAGCATTTTGGCAGCATTTTCGGCGGCATTGAGTGCAGCGTCGGCGGTCTCGGGCCTCGCGGTGACGCGCTCTTCCAACTGCTTGTGCCAGACTTGCGAGTGATAGATGTCGGCGGTTGCGTGGAGCGCGAAATAACCACAGGTCTTGTCGTCAGCGTTGTACGTGGCGCGCAGTCCGCGTTCCTTCTCTTCCGCGATTCGTGGGACCTGGGATTCGTAAGCATAAAAGGCCGCCAGCGCTTCTTCAGGCGTTCCTTCGCTCACGACCTGCTGGAAGTGTCGAATGAGCTGACGAACTTCCGGGACGGGCGTGTGCCATTCGAGGTTCCGGCTAGATCCCATACCTTCTGCAAAGTCCAGCCAGAGATCAACATGGGGAATCGCGTCTTTCCCGTCACGAGCTTCGGACCCCTTCTCATCGCACATGTTCGCAAGAACCGCGCGACGAAGTTCGCCATCTTCGAGTCGCAATCCAAGAGCAGCCAGATACGACGGGAACGCTTCCACGTGGTGGTAATAATCCTGCGCATACTCCCGCAGATCGTTGCGGGTCAGCCGTCCCGAGGACCACGCTTTGTAAAACGGGTGGCATAGCAGGTCGTATTTCGCGATGCGCGACTCCAGTTGCTCGAAGAACTCAGCGCTGGTCATGAATCCCTCCGACGATCGGTATGACAGGCCAATATACGGGCGCCGGCGCGTCTGAGCAAGTGATGAAGATCACTGCGACCGCCAAGTTGCTAAAATGAAAGACGAAACAAGTGGGACGAAAATAGGGGCCTTCCAATCCACAGCTCATGCAGTTCACAGAACAATTCGATGTAGTTGTCGTCGGCGCTGGCCATGCCGGATGCGAAGCCGCGATGGCTGCCGCACGCATGGGGCTCAAGACCGCGCTTTACACGCTGAATGTCGATCTGATTGCACAGATGTCATGTAACCCTGCGATCGGCGGCATCGCCAAAGGACATCTTGTGCGCGAGGTCGACGCGCTCGGCGGCATCATGGGCGAAATCACCGACGCGGTCGGAATTCAGTTCCGTCTACTAAATACCTCCCGCGGTCCGGCAGTGTGGTCACCGCGGGCGCAGTGCGACAAACAAGCCTACCGGCTGAAGATGCGCGAAGTTCTGGAATCGCAGTCCAACTTGAAGATCAAGCAGGCAGAAGTCGCGGATCTGATTGTGGAAAGCTGTCAGGTCTCAGCTGGCGGGTGTCAGCCAGAAACCAACTCTGGGCATCTGGGAACGTCCGGCGACGGGGGTCTGACCGAGCGAAGCTCGACGTCCAGTGAGCACCAGCGCGTCGTCGGAATCAAACTTCGTGACGGACGTACCGTTGGCGCACAAGCAGTGATCATCACCACTGGCACGTTTCTCAATGGACTCATCCATTGCGGGGAGCAACAGTATCCTGCAGGCCGGTCGGGCGAGCCGAACGCCGTCTTGCTCGGTGAGTCGCTGAAGAATCTCGGCTTGCGGGGTTGCCGCCTGAAAACTGGAACTCCGCCGCGCCTTGATGGACGCACGATCGACTGGTCGCGCTTTCAGGTGCAACCCGGTGATATTGATCCAACACCCTTCAGTTTCCGCACCAAGCGCGTCGCGCACCACGACTCTCAAGTGCCCTGCTACGTCGCATGGACGACCGCGGAGACGCACAGGATCATCCGCGAAAACGTGCATCGATCGCCCATGTACAGCGGGCAAATTCAGTCAATCGGCCCGCGCTATTGTCCTTCGATCGAAGACAAGATCGTGAAGTTCCCGGACAAAGAAGTGCATCAGCTTTTTCTGGAACCCGAAGGATTAAACACGCACGAGATCTACGTTAACGGCATGAGCACGTCGCTGCCAGTCGAAGTGCAACTGGCGATCCTCAAGTCAATTCCCGGACTCGAAAATGCCGAAATGCTGCGGCCCGGTTACGCGATTGAATACGACTCGATCGATCCGACGGAACTGGAGCGCACCCTTGAGACGCGCAAGTTCAAAGGCCTCTTTCTCGGAGGGCAAATCAACGGAACCTCCGGATACGAAGAAGCTGCCTGCCAGGGATTGATGGCCGGTATCAATGCCGCCTTACAGGTTAAACGCGAAGCACCGCTGATCCTCGACCGGACGGAAGCCTATACGGCAATCCTGATCGACGATCTCATCTCCAAGGGCACGAATGAACCGTATCGCATGTTTACCTCGCGCGCGGAGTTCCGCCTTCACTTGCGGATCGACAACGCGGACCGCCGCCTCACTCCTTATGGACGCCGCGTGGGCCTGATCTCGGATAACGCCTGGGCAGATTTCGAAGCAAAGCAGGCTCGCCTGGGAAAGATCAAGCATTTGATGGAGACGACGCGCCTGACGCCAGCGATGGCTGAGCTTCCCGATTCCTCAACCCCGGATCGCGCCCCTGCTCCTTTTCATTCCGAGGAGGCACGCGAGGAGGAATCTGCTGTCGCTGCCAGGCCATGGGGTTCCGCCGTCGGTCAATCTCTTGCGCAGTTGCTGAAGCGGCCCGAAGTCACCGTTGAGCAGATAGCCGCGATCCTGCGCGAACGGGCCCCGGAGTTCTTTGAAGGCAGGGACAGCCAAGGGTCCACAGGCGGCAAAGTCTCTTCCTCAGAAGTGCGGAATGAGCTGAAATCCGTGGAGACAGAAATCAAGTACGAAGGCTACCTACTCCAGCAGCAGCGCGCCATGGATCGGTTGAAGAAATCCGAGCAGCACTCGATCCCAGAGTGGTTCGACTATCGGTCGATCAGTGGGCTTTCGCGTGAAATGCAGGAGAAGTTGGCTAAAGTGCGTCCGCAAACCATCGGTCAAGCTTCACGCATCCCTGGAGTGACGCCTGCTGCGGTCTCGCTGGTCAACGTGTTCATTGAGATTCAGTCGAAACGGCGGGAACAAGCGACGGCAATCTGAGTTTGCGGCTTTCTTATTGAAGATCGGTTTTGATTCGCAATTCTTCAGCCTTCTTCAGTTCGGCTTCCGCCTCTTCTTTCTTTCCCATGTCACGGTACGCCTGCCCCAGCAAATGGTGCGTCGACGGATTTGTGGGCTCCATAGTAACCGCATGCTTCAGTGCTAAGACGGCAAGATCATAGTCGCCTTTTTTCTCGAGAACCTTCCCCATCAAGATGAAAGGGCCGCTCGAAGTCGCGTCAAGACGGATAGACCGCTGTAGTAGCCGCTGGGCATCGTCAAATTTCTGCACTCGCGAATAAGCATCCGCGAGTTTGTAGTATGTAGCTGCGTTCGCGGGATCGATCGCCAACTCTTTCTGAAATTCGGCGATCGACTCGGGGAGCCGCGATTTGTAGAGATATAGCTCGCCAAGCAGAAAGTGCACCAGCGGCAATTTAGGATCGATCGATGCAGCCTTCAGCGCATACTCCTCGGCAATCGGATCGTATTCCTGCCGCAGCAGCATTCGCGCCGTAAACAGGTAGGCTGCAGCCGAATCTTCCGGCACGTCGAACATTTTGCCAAAAGATTTGCGAGCGCCATCGTAATTCCTGGTCTGGATGTAACAGGTACCAAGGATGTAGTAGCCATCGACGTTTGCGCGCGACACCCATCCTTGCACTTTTTCCAGCAGCGGAATTGCGTCCGCCGGATGTCCGCCGGCGTAGTACGACATTCCAAGCAGTTGGACCGCTTCCTGGTTCGCCGGATCTTCCGACGTCGCCTTTTTCAAGTAATCGATGGCTTTGGGGAAATCACTTTTCTTGTAATAGGCCGTGCCGAGCTCCAGCGCCAGACCCTTCGTAGCAGGGTCACGAGTTTCGATCGACTGAAGACCGGCGATCGCCTCGTCAACCTTCCCCTGCTGCATCAGCTTTCGGGCTGCGGCAAATTCCGGCGCCACGACCGGAGTCGGAGCCGCAGGGAGCTCGGGCGCGGCCGACTGGCACAAGGTAAATGGTGAGATTGAAGAGAGAAGCAGCGCTGCGCACGCGAGACGAAAAAAGGAAAGTCTCGTTTTCATATTAAGGATTAGAGCACATCAAAGCGGCCGCAGCCGTCTGCCAACGTAACGCTTCTTTGACGACTAACTACGTCGGGAAGAGAAACTCGCAGCTCGCAAAGCTAGTGCTCGCGCATTTCCTTTTCGAGCGCATCGAGATTTTCCTTGGCTAAGGCCTGGTTCGGATCCAAACGCAACGCATGTTCGAAATGCGCCTTTGCCTCCGCTAATCTTCCCGACTCCGCCAGCGCGGCTCCCAGATTTGCCTCCACATTGGCATCGGTCGGATGCAACTTCAGTGCCTGCTCGAACTGTTGCGATGCTCCGGTGAAATCTTCGCCCGACGCCAGAGCGATACCAAGGTTGTAGTGGGCATCGAAGTAGCCCGGACGAGACTTCAATGCGGTTCGCAAATATCCAACGCCTTGTTCCGGATGCCCCGCCGCTACAAGCGCAGCGCCAAGAGCGTTGTTCCCTGCCGCATCCTGCGGCCGCAAACGCACTGCCGCCGCATACTCGTTGACCGCTCCTTCCAGATTGCGCTTTTCCTGCAACATCGCCCCAAGGTTGTAGTGAGCCTCGAAATCACGCGGGTTCTTCTCGACGTTATGGCGTGCCAACGCCTCCTGCAGTTCCATGCGCGGATCTCCCTGCGCCGGATCGAAGTTCACCGGGAGCACCTGCAGCCACAGATGACACATTTCGTCGCTCGACCGATTCCCGCCAACCACGCGCGCCGGCGGATGGTTCGGGTTCAGAGGATTCTGCTCTGAGTTGTCGTACGAATACCGCAAGCTGATGGTCGTCCCTTTCGGCAGCCGCACCGGTTCCGCGTAACGATAGACAGCCTGCCAGTTCAGATTCCACTCGGGAATGTGTATTAAAGACTTCTTCGCCCCATCGGGCAAAGTCGCATAAGCCTGAATGTCTTTGCCGAGATAGTGGGCATGCGGATAGATCGCCATTAGATCGACATCGATCGGGAGAGTGAAGTCGTCGGTGACGATGAAATTCTTTTCTCCCGGCGGGATGTCGAGTTTCAAATCATTTTCCATTTGCAACAGCATGGGAAACTTTGTGGCAGCATGCGGCGTGAAATAAATCCCAATGCTCGGCTGAATGACCTCGGGCTTTCCCGACGGCTGCAGGTGAGTATTCAGAATTAAGTCCGTCCCCTTATCGAGGCGCAGAGCCATGCCTTCCGGCTCAACCGATGGAACCGTTCCAGGTTTCCAAAACAAAAGATGGCTGTCGGGATCGAACACTTGCGACTCGATGCGAATCTCCATGCCGCCAAAACCCGCGCCCGGCTCCGCTTCGCGCTGGCGTGCCGCACCCGCACGATCCACCAGAATGTTGGCGTGATGCACGATATCGCTTGTCGCCGGGGCGAATCTCAACGGCTTTCACCCAGCGGGTTTGGTCGATGGGAACCGGAAAGATGAAGTTCCAATACGTATCGGTTCCTTGCGGAGGAAGGACGAGTGGCTTGGTCGCAGTCAGAATCAGATCGGGCTTCCCGAGACGCCATCCCTCGACAAACTTCGGCGTCGGAGGCAGATCCGCAGCGTTTCCTTCCACCGAACCCTGTTCCACCCATCGACTGATCAGCTCGATCTCTCTGTCCGACAATGCGAAGCTCATCGGCAAACTTGAGCTCCTGCGGCTCGGGGAGCCACGGAGGCATGACCCGCGATCGTGTCAGGTCTGCGATCTGCCGCGCATGCCGCTTCGCGTCGGAATAATTCAGCAACGAAAACGGCGCCGCTTCTCCCGGTCGGTGGCACTGTGAGCAGGAACGAAACATGATGGGAGCGATATCCCGATTGAAGGTGACTTGTGAACGCTCCCGAAGACATCGACTGCGGAGCCAGCATCCGGCAGCAAGCACACCAGTAACCCCAGCCAGCACGATGAGAAAGGCGACGACGCTATGAATCAGACTCAGTCGAGGTCGGAAATGTAGCATCCCACTCCTCTGACTTCGCTGCGGCCGACTGGCTTGCCCGCGGCTGCGGCGTGAATCGCGTCCTCCAGTTCATGCGTCGTGGGTGCAGATCGCGCGCGCGAAATATCTACGTACCAGTTGTCGATGCGGCCGTCATAGATGAGTTGGCGATTTCGACCGAACACGGCGACTTCGGGAGTGATCTGCACTCGACTTAGCTTTACAAGCGAGTGCGCAGGGTCGCGCAACGCCGGCAATAGATATCCGTACTCGGAGAGATAGGAACGAATCTGCTGGGCGGTGTCTTGCCTGATCGGGGTCGACGAGATAGAAATTCGCATCGTCCACGTACTTCTTGCTGATCTGCTGGATGGTGGGAGCATAACGCGCTGATACCGGGCAATCGCGGCGAAGGAATATCAGAACAACCGGCTTGTTGCTCGCCGTCAGCGGGTTCACTGGGCGGCCATCCAGATCGAGTGCTGTCTGCTGCGATAGGGCAACGCCACAGGAGACACTGCGGGCTGCCACCAGCACCACCAATCGCAACGAAACTTTTCCCCACAGCATACGATCAACGCGTCTGCAAAACATGTTTGCGCTCGACGCTATTTGGATTCTAAGGGCGTTCCGCGGGAGTGTCTATCGCGTCGGTGCGCTCGCAATTGATCTCGACCTCGAATGGATCCGGCGGTTGCGCCGGATCGCGAGATCATGCTGAAGGAGAGTCAAGGCTGAGTTGGAAGAACCTACCGTCGCCCCAGCGTCTACAATGGCCTCAGCATGATTGCTCATCTTCGCGGAAAATTGCTGGTCAAGCATCCGAACCAGGCCATCATCGAGACGGCGGGCGTCGGCTACGACGTCACGATCAGCGTTCCTACTTTTTCGGACCTTCCCTCGCCCGGTGCCGATGTAGCGTTGCATATTCACACGCACGTGCGCGAGGACATGATCGCTCTCTATGGCTTCCTTCGCCCGTCAGAAAAACTGCTTTTTGAAAAGTTGATCACGGTTAGCGGCATTGGTCCCAAGCTCGCCGATTACGATCCTGAGTGGCATGGCCGCCGACGAGATGGTCGGCGCAATCCGGGGAAACGACGTGACGCGTCTGACGCGCATCCCCGGCATCGGAAAGAAAACGGCCGAACGCATGGTGCTTGAACTGCGAGACAAGTTGGCGGAAGTGGAAACGGCCCGCGCTCCAGCGATGCCTACACTGACTTCGAATGAAGAGGATGTGCTTTCGGCTTTGGTGAATCTCGGCTATCAGCGGGCCGCCGCAGAGAAGGCGCTGGCGACGGCTTCAAAAGAAGGAACCGCGAAGACCTTCGATCAGCTATTCCGTTCTGTTTTGGGGCGGCTCTCGAAGTAGCACTACTACCCATTGACAGGGCACTTAACCTGCGATCTAATCCCGCACCATGCAGACGCTTGGCCTCTCTGATTCGACCGTTCGCAGTGAGAGCCGCTTCAAAAGCCTCTTTTGGCCCTCGATCCACAACGGCGCTGACGTCGACTATCTCGCGGTGCAGGGCTTCTGGGTATGCTCCCTAGTCGGTTTAGTGTCGCTCGCTCTCTCGACGCTCGCTGGCGCGCCAATCACGGGATTGCTGGTCTTCATGCTCTTTCACCTAGGCGGCGTCGGAGTTCGTGAGCACAATCCGTTCGCGGCCGCCGTCATGTTGGTCTATTACCTGGTGGACTTTCTGGCATCATTTGTCTTCCTGCTTCTGAACTCGCCGGGCGTTGGAGTTGTCCGGATTATTATCATCGCGCTCCTGCTGTCGAACTTGCGCGCGACCTGGATCGCCGGCAATTGGAAGCCCGAATCTGACGAGGCTGCTCTGCCGCCGCGCCTCGGAGACACTTTCTTCGACAAGCTCTCTGACAAATGGCCCGCCTTTATTTGGCCGAAGGTGAAAGTCCTCTATTACGTCTTTTCGGTCGGATACCTCGCGCTCATTGTCGCCGGACTTATTGTCATGGCTGTGCGCGGCGGTCGTTTCTAATCACGGTCGCATTCAACTCTGGAAGTAGGTCAATCTCTTGTTCTACTTTCCGATGCAGAATGTGCTGAAGATCAAGTTGAGGATGTCGTCCGTCGTGGTCACTCCAGTGATCGAATCAAGCGGACGCAACGCATTGTAGAGATCCATTAACACCATCTCATGCGGAATCTTCCCCGTCACCGCAGTCGTCGCCGCATCGAGCGCTAATAGAGAATCGTCGATCAGCTTCTGATGGCGGATGTTTGTCAGAAATCCAGGTTCTTGCTGTGAAGCTCCTCCGCCTCCGATGTGTTCAAGAATCTCTGCACGCAGGTCTGCAATGCCTAGCCCGGTCGTGGCAGATGTACGGACCCGGCTCGGACCTCCGCCCCCCGGCTCTTGATCCCTGGGATCGAGGTCGACCTTATTCTCGACAATGATGGCTGACCGGTTCTCCACCTGGCGCAATAATTCTGCGTCTTCCTGAGTTGGTGTTGCCGATGCATCGAGCACAACGAGCACGAGGTCCGCGTCGGCCAGCGCTTCCATGGATTTGCGAATCCCAATGAACTCGGCCTCGTCCAGCGCCTGGCGAATGCCAGCGGTATCTACCAGCCGGACCGGAATCCCTCCGATAGCCACGGTTTCACTTACCAGATCACGCGTCGTGCCGGGAGTAGCAGTTACGATCGCACGATCGCGCTCGACAAGGCGATTGAACAAACTCGACTTGCCGACGTTGGGGCGCCCAACAATCGCGAGCGTCAGGCCTTCGTGGACGATCTTGCCGTATGCGAAGCTGGCGCTAAGCTGCTCGAGCGGCTGGCGAACGGCTGCGATGTTCGCCAGTATCGTCTCATCCGGCGCCAAGGAAACGTCGTCTTCCGCAAAGTCGATTCCAGCTTCGAGCGTCGCAATCAGTTCCACCAGCTTCTGTTTGATTGGCTGCAGGCGGCGGGATAACGCGCCTTCAAGCTGTTGAGCCGCCACTTTCGCCTGATACAAAGTTTGGGAGTCGATCAGGTCGCGCACCGCCTCGGCCTGCGTGAGATCGATGCGGCCATTGAGAAACGCACGCATGGTGAACTCGCCCGGCTCGGCAAGGCGAGCTCCGGCGGCGATGCAGAGTTCGACGATGTGTTGCAGAACGACGGGCGATCCATGCGCGGAAATCTCAATGACATCGTCCGTGGTGTAGGAATGAGGCTTGGCGAAATATGTAACGACGACTTCATCGATGCGGGCCGCGGGGCCTTGTCCCGCCGGACAGCCGAGGGCGGCTGTCCCCACGTTGGTTGAGAGCGCATCCTGCCAGCCGGGGTCGACGAGTTCGCCGAAGATGGCGCGTCCCGGCTGAAGCTCATGTTTCAGCCGCAACATCGGGGTCGCGATGTCACGCGCCCTGGGTCCGGCCAGGCGCACAACTCCGATTCCGCCGCGCCCTGGCGGTGTCGCGATCGCGACGATCGTGTCATCGAGATTCACGCGCCGATTGTAACGGGTAAACTAAATGAGACCAACGAGTGGGGATTCTCAAGAAACTAGGGTGCCCCATGTTTCGCGGATCTTGCGATACATGGGAGTCACGATCTACAGGAGCCAGCCTTGTCCGTAGCCGATGATCTTTTAGCCGCCAATGAAATGTTCGCTCGCAGTTTCGACCTGGGCGATCTCAACGTTCGCCCGCGCCGTCACGCGGCCGTCCTCGCCTGCATGGATTCCCGCATCCTGTTCGAGCACTGCCTCGGCTTGCGTCCTGGTGACGCGCACATGATCCGCAACGCCGGCGGCATCGCCACCGAAGACGCCATCCGCTCGCTGATCGTTTCGCATCACCTGCTCGACACGCAGGAATTCATCATCATCAACCACACTGACTGCGGCCTGCTGAAAGTAAAGGAATATGAGCTACGGGCGAAACTGGCGGAAAAGATGGGGACGGTCGCAAGTGAGCCTGCCCACTTTTACGCCTTCGACGATCTAGAAGCCAACGTGCGCGAGCAGATTCGCAAAGTGAAGTCGCACCCGTGGATTCCGAAGCAGATTCCAGTGCGGGGGTTCATTTATGACGTGAAGACGGGAAGGCTGACAGAAGTAAAGTAAACCAGGTGGGGACAGCCGCCCTCGGCTGTGCCCACATTCCTATTTGCGAGCTATCTCTCGCCCCTACCGCGCTACCTTCTCGATCTCCGCCTTCAACTCCGCATAAGGCAATGCCCCCGGATGGTACATCGCGACCTTTCCCGTTCGATCCAGCAGCACAAGCGTGGGTGTAGTCGAAGCTCCATATACCTCAAAGTTGTACTTACTGATCGGCACGGGCATGTCGAGTAGTCCGCCGTAGAAACGATGGCGCACAGCATCGATGTATTGCAATTCATCGCTCGGGCGCGCGTGCTCGATCTGCGCCGTATAGCCGTACAGGCGTGTCGGCCCGATGACTTTCAATCCTTTGCTCGCGAACTCCGAGCGTAGTTGAGTGATGATGGGAGCTTCAGCCTTACAGTCGCCGCACCAGTGCGCCCAGAAAAACAGCAATACTGGCGAGCCCTTGAGTTGGGCGGCCGCCGGAAGGTTCGCTCCGAGAGACTCATCCTCCTTCAGTACCGGCGCCGGCTTCCCCTGAAACGAAAGAAGGTTCAGGTTCTTCTGCAGTCGATCGTGAATGGATGAGTTGCCGTACGTTCGCAAGGCAGACTGCAGAACTGCCATCGCCTGGGTCCGCTGTCCTTGCGCCGCGAGCACCTGCGACTGAACTTCGAAGGCCGCCCCGAGCGCGAGCGGAAGATGCGGCTCGGCGTCGAGCGAACGCTTTTTCAGCTGTTCGAGTGCGAGAGCCTTGGTCTCTTTCGCATAGGATGCTGCCTGGTCATATTGCTTTTCCTCGAGCGCGCCCCGAGCCAGCCATGAGTAGGCTTCTACATATTCCGCGTCGACGCCTCTCTGGGAACGATACGAATGACAGCTCACTTTCCGCCGCTGAAAAGTTATTTTGCGCGAGAGCATTGCGCACATTGTCGACAATTCCTGCCCATGCAGACGAAGCCGCGAGAAGGGTTATCAGTAGAAGAATTCGATATCGCATTTTTATTATGATGATTGCTTTTCCGCACAGGTGGCAACTCTTGGCGAAAATACTTTCCTGGCGCTGAATCGCATAACAGTATCTGTATCAACTGTTTAGAGACAGCCTTTGGCGAATTATGTAGCTATTTTTGTGCATTTTACCGTACAATAATGGTGCGTTTGACTTTAGAGCTCCTTCGCAGTACAAGCATCTCCGCTTAACCCAGCGCGTGACCTGCCTGCAGAAGAATCCCGAAAGTTTCAGCGCTACATCAAGAAAAAGGAACAGTGCAACATCATGGAAACAGGAACAGTGAAGTGGTTTAACGACGCCAAGGGCTACGGTTTCATCAGCCGCCAGAACGGCGAGGATGTCTTCGTGCATTTCTCCGCCATTCAGGCCAGTGGATTCCGCAGTCTGCAGGAAGGTCAGCAAGTGCAATTTGACGTGGTCAAAGGCCCCAAGGGCTGGCAGGCAGAAAACGTCAAGGGCGTCTAACACCGCTTCGCACGTAACAATTCGCAATGAGGGCGGCCAGCAATGGCCGCCCTTAGTGTTTTCAGGGAAATATTTCCTCTTCACCCTCTTGAGTGGCGGCGCTCCGCTGTTGTTGCCGAATCCGTATTTCCCAAGCTCCATGAAGTGGATGCATTTTTGCAAAGTGACCAGCGAGAATTTTATCTTTGGAGCGATCGTCGCTTGGCTTTGGGAGCCGTCCAACCCGATTCGCCAAATGCCTGCAACGCAACTCGCGTAGGGGCTTGAGGGTTATTGCTGTGTCATGTCTCGAATGAGCACAACGTCTGCATCGTTGTGACCTCGTACGACGGCAAGTTGCTTGCCGTCGTAGGACCAATGGAAATCCCAAAGATGTTCGGTATTGAAGTTGGTCAACTGCTTTCCTTTGGAGCCGTCCAGCGGCTGCAACCACAGATTATCGACGCCGTTTTCGCGCGCGGGATATACCACGCCCTTGCCATCCTGGCTGAAATGCAGCATCCCGAAGCGCAGACGATCAAGGTCTCTCACCGTCGAGTGCCCTGAATCCGTGTCGACCAAAGCCATCTTTTCTTTGTGTTCACCAGAATGTTCGAGAGTCGGGAACGCCACCAGTTTGTTGTCGGGAGAGATGTCAAAAGTAATTGCAGTAGGCGACACAGCCTGCTCCGAAACGATCGTCGGCGGCACCTCCATCGATGGGAACCCGCGATAGTTTGTTCTCATCTTTCTGGCTTACGTAATAAACCCAACGACCATCCGGTGAGCAAATTGGATAGGTGTCATTCTTTCCATCCGTCAACTGCTTGAGATTGCCGCCGGCAGAATCCACACGCCAGATATTCTGATTGTTGGTATCGCCGTGAAAACCCAACACAAAAACTGTGTACTTGCCGTTGCCGCAGGCAGACGGATCTCCTGCTGGGTGTCCCTCTTCGGTGACGATAGGGGACTTTGCTCCCGTCTGAGGATTAATCAGATTCAGCCGGTTGTCCTGGTCCGTGATCAATTGACCATTCGATGTCCAAGTAACATCGGTATAGGCGCCAGTCGCTGACAGCATGCGGGCGGCCGGATCAGCGAGACCTTGCATGACGTACAAGTTCCAGCGCGGCGCATTCAAAACCGTAGCCAACAGATGTCCGCTCGCAGCCAGGCTGAGATTGTTGTAGTCGTTCGTATCCCGAGTAACGGGCGTGAGGGTTCCGGATCGTGAAACTGAGGACGATCTGCGATCGGCTGAAATTGCTGGATTGATCCCATGACAGCGCTAACATGCGCGCTTCCGTCCGGCAGCCAGGTCGGGAAATCCCACGAATTTCCTGGCGGCGGCTGAAGATCGTTGTCTTCTTCCCGGTCGCAACGTCGATCGTCACGATTCCCTGAGGCGTGTTGCTATTCTGCACCGCGTTACACGCGATCGTCTTGCCATCCGGCGACCAGTCGGGCTGGTACAAGCCTTCCGACAGCGAGCCGCCGGTCACGATTCTCTCGTCTCCACCATTCACCGATCGAATGATCAGGCGATACTTTCCTGGATCCGGATTGTCTGCACGTATAAAAGCAAACTGCTGACCATCGGGCGAGAAAGTGATATTGGAATCGACATCGCTGACAAGTTTCTGCGCTACCCCTCCCAGCAAAGGTGCCCGGTAGAGAAACTTCAATTCGGGGTTTCCCGGATCGCTTCGTACGAAATAAAAATAATTTCCGTCGCGCGAGAATCGCAGGCCACCGTAGTACACGTCCGCAGGCGGCTGCACTTGCGTGTTGCTGTTCGTGGGGACATTGCGTAACCACAAGCTTCCGAGTCCACCGGCCCTTGTAATACTCAAAATGTACTTTCCGTCGGGCGAAATGGCAGCCATGACGGCATCGCCGGTGTCGGTGATCTTACTGACGGCAAAATTCTGAAATGGCATTGGACGGTTGCGCGTCACAAGCGCATAGATTCCGTAGCCGGCGGCGGCGATAAGCAATAGGACGATACCGGCCGTCACTCCCGTCCCCAACTTGTTTTGTCGGACCGCGGTCGCAACAGCGGAACTGCCAGATGTGCGAGCCAAGGACGGCGCGTCCGCAGAAGACACGGCTGAAACGGAGGGAGACGACGCCTGAGGCTTCCTGCCCGACTCGGTGTCACGCTTCAGCCGCTTCAGATCTCCGCGCAAGTCGGCCGCCGACTGGTAACGCAGGTCGCGATCTTTCTCCAGAAGCTTCTCAAGAATCTCTTGCAGCTTCGGCGGCAAAGTCGCATTCAACTGAGACGGCGGAACCGGATCCAGTTCGAGAATTGCGTGAAACACCACCGCTGACGTCGCTCCGCTGAACGGAAGCTTGCCCGTCGCCATCTGGTAGATCACCGTGCCTAGCGAGAACAAATCCGTGCGAGTGTCGAGATCCTCTCCCCTCGCCTGCTCCGGAGACATATAAGAGATGGTCCCAACTGTCGCGCCCGGGCTGGTCAGATTCGCGGGATGCGGCGAGTCTTGCGTCGCGCCGATCGTCTCCATCTCGATCTCGGGGCGAGTCAGTTTGGCCAAACCGAAATCGAGGACTTTCACTTGGCCCCGTTGGGTTATGAAAATGTTTGCCGGCTTGATGTCACGATGGATGATGCCTTTTGCGTGCGCAGCGTCAAGAGCGTCAGCTAACTGGATCGCGATGTCGAGAAGCCGATCGGTGGGCAAGGGACCGGACCGCAGTTTTTGATCCAGGTTCTGGCCGTCGAGCAATTCCATCGCGATGAATGATTGGGGAGCCGCATTCTCTCCGGGGGCGTTTTCAACCGCGTAAATCGTGCAAATGTTCGGATGGTTCAGAGCGGACGCAGTTCGCGCCTCCAGAAGAAACCGGTCCAGCGCGTTTTGGTCGCGCGAAAACTGTGGCGGAAGAAATTTCAGCGCAACCTTGCGGCCAAGATTAAGATCCTCCGCTTCGTAGACGATTCCCATCCCGCCGCTGCCTAACTGGCCGGTGATGCGGTAGTGCGAGATGGTCTGATCGATCATTTTTCTGATATCTCGGGGAGTACAGAGTGTCTCATCTTAGGTGGGATGAAAATCGCCGTCAACGCGAGGCTCGAAACTTTCCCTTCGCTGGCTGGTGTGCCTTCCGAGTTCCTGTCACCGCCCGAACCGAGCGAGAGATGGCGCTAGCCGCCTTCACTTAGCCGCCGGTTGATTCTGTTCCTGCTCCAGCCGCGTCGACATTTCTTTGGGCAGCCCATGCAGGAGTTCCAGAAACGCGGCGTTCGTCCAACCGAATCCGATCACGTTCATGTGGTAACCCATCTCCGCGCGCGCTTCGGACGAACGGGTCACGACGTTGTACTTCTCGCGGATGTTGCCGTCGCGACGGAAATTCTCCGCCACCATCGATAGAAATTCGTAAGAGACGCGGTCCGCGTCAGCGTTAAATCCGTAACGACGCATGCCGCTAATCGCGATCATCTCGATATTTCCCCAGCCATAGGGCAAATCCCACTGCGCTCCCGTATCGATCGTGCTCATCGGAAGACCGCCGGGCTGTTCGAAGCCCTTCAAGTTTCCGACTACTGCCTTCGCCTGTTCTGGAGTTGCGAGCCCCGCCCACAGCGGATAGAACATCGACGCGTAGCGGTACTCCGACATCGCGTTTGTCTGCAGGTTGTAGTCGAAAAACATTCCCTGCTGTTGGTTCCACAAGTACTTCGTGATCGAGCCCCTTGCGTTCTTCGCTCCGCTTATTCCATTTTTTGGAGTCGTCGTCGTGCCCGAGCCATAGGCTGATCTGTTCCAGATCCTTCTCGGTTTTATAGAGGAGGCTGTTCAGGCAGACGGGAGCGTAGTGATGCGTGGCTGCCCCGAACGGCCCAAACCGCGAACTGACGTCGAATCCCGATTCCCGCATCGATCGGTCGCCCTTGTAATAGTCGGCGCTCAGTTTGAACTGGATCGGCTTGTCGCACTCAGGACGCGCCATCGTAATGCGAAACATCGCACAGTTGCAGCGAGTATGGCGGTCCCGCCACCGGCGTCTTGTTCTCGCCGGTCTGCACCAGGTAGCCGTCGGCGTCCGCAGGATGAAAAAAGAAATACTCCGCGACCTTGCGATTGGATCCCGCTTCATCCTGCAATGCTTCCTGCGGAGGGCCCTCGCCGAAATCGAAGTAGCGCGACAGACCTGTCTGCCCGGCGAGATGCGGATCGTGCGTCCACATCTCGTAGTCTTTATTCAGATCGGAGTAAGCACGCTCTAACCATTGCCGGTCTCGCGCTCGCGTCTTTGCGGCCGGTTTGTTTCTGGATCGCGTCATACACATCCACCACCATCGAACTCATGAATGGAGGCTGCGAGCGCGTCAGATAGTAGGTACGGTTCGCATTCAGCATGGCGCCGTAGTGCTCGACTTCGAAGAAGAAGTTCTCGACCATGCCCCGCGCCTGCTCGACGCGCCCAGCCTGCAACAGCCCGCGAATAATGAAGTAGCTGTCCCAGCCGTACATTTCGTTGAAACGTCCGCCAGGCACAACATATTTCTCGGGAAGATACAGCAGTCCGGGCGGATTGAAGTTGCTGGTGTCGATCTCACCCAGCCGGTGAATTTCCATCGGCAAATGTTCAACGCGCACATTGCATTTGCCGCGCAGCGATTGCACCGCAGGAGGCTCCGCGAATCCGGCAGGCAGGTAAAGCACGGAAGCAGCTGCAATCTTTGGATCGACGACGCTTTCACATTCCGTCATCGAGCGCGTTAACGTGTCCCATCCTGAGGAAATGTAATCGAGGATCGGCTTCAATCCCTGAGCTTCGGTGGGCGGCGTGTCAGGCGCTCGCGGCCTGCGGCGAGAGAACAAAGAACGTGATGAAAAAAATACAGCGAAAGATACTCGCAAGCGAGGAGCGGAGTTTTCTGGAATCGACAATCATCATCGGGCTATTCGGCGAGCCACGCCATCATAATCGCGCTGCAAGATCGCCGCTAAAATAATTTGGGACCGGACACACACGATGTGGAGACCAACCTCCTCTAGTCCCTTCATTTTTGGTTTATCCTATGGAGCTTTCGGTTTTGTGGTTCGAGGGGGCAAGAGTGAACCGAGTTACCGCAGTCCTTCGTCTTTTCCTTTCATCCGCAATTTTCCTATCCGCAGCCGCCTGTTGGACCCAGGTTCCCGAGAACACTTATCAGGAGCTGCACTGGCGCATGATTGGCCCTTTTCGCGGAGGCCGCACGCGCGCCGCCAGCGGCGTTCCGAGCCAGCCGAACGTTTACTACGTCGGACAAGTAAACGGTGGCGTGTGGAAGTCGGATGACTATGGCCGCACCTGGAATCCGATCTTCGATCACGAATCAACTCAATCGATCGGCGCAATTGCTGTCGCTCTCTCCGATCCGAACATTATTTATGTCGCCAGCGGCGAGGGGCTGCACCGTCCCGATCTCTCGGTCGGCAACGGCATCTACAAATCGACTGACGCCGGAAAGACCTGGACTCATCTGGGCCTTCGCGATGGCTTTCAGATCCCGGTGCTCGCTGTTGATCCCCGCGATCCGAACAAGGTTTTTGCCGCTGTTCTGGGCCATCCTTACGGACCGAGCGAAGAGCGAGGCATCTACCGCTCGACCGATGGCGGACAGAATTGGACGAAAGTGATTTCGAAAGATGAAAACACCGGCGGCTCTGACGTTGAGATCGATCCGTCAAATCCAGACATCGTGTATGCGTCGATGTGGGAGGTGCGAGAGGGGCCTTGGGAGGACGGCAACGAATTCAACGGCACTGGAGGCGGCCTCTTCAAATCAACCGATGGCGGCAGCACGTGGCATCAACTCAGCAACGGATTGCCGAAAGACATGTCGCAGATCTACGTTGCCATTGCGCCGAGTAATCCGCGACGCCTCTATGCGACGCTGGGCACGGCCTCCGGAAAACTAGCTGTCTATCGCTCCGATGACGCCGGCGAAAGTTGGTCCCAAGCGACCGACGATCCGCGAGCTTCCGGCCGCATCGGCGGGGGCGATCTGCCGATTCCGCGAGTCGATCCGAAAAATCCGGACATTGGTTTACGTCGCCAGCACTGTCACCATGCGTTCGACCGATGGCGGAAAAACCTGGGCCGGATTCCGTGGAGCCCCCGGCGGTGATGACTACCAGAATCTCTGGATCAATCCCAACAACGGCAACAATATTCTTCTGGTGAGTGACCAAGGCGCGATTATCACCGTCAACGGCGGCGCGACCTGGAGTTCTTGGTACAACCAGCCCACCGCCCAGCTTTACCACGTCATCGCCGATAACTCTTTTCCCTATTCCGTTTGCGCAGGTCAGCAAGAGAGTGGTTCCGTCTGTACCTCCACCCGTGGAAACGATGGCGCGATCACCATTCGCGAATGGCATCCGGTCGGCGTGATCGAATACGGCTACGTCGCGCCAGATCCCCTCAATCCAGACCTCATTTATGGCGGCGGTCGAACTGAGGTTTCGAAATTCCATCGATCGACGGGACAAGTTCAAAATGTCACGCCGATTCCGGTGCGCAACGGCAAGTACCGGGCGAATCGCACCGAGCCGTTGATGTTCTCTCCCGTAGACCCACATATCCTTTATTACGCGACGAATGTCCTGTTCAAAACGACCGATGGCGGAGATACGTGGCAAACCATCAGCAAAGACCTGACGCGCGAAAAGCCCAGGCATTCCGGAAAGTGTCGGGACGCTCGCCAACAAAGGCGTCGAGAAGCAACGCGGCGTTATCTATGCGCTAGCGCCATCATTCAAAAACTTGAATACTCTGTGGGCCGGAACGGATGACGGCCTGATTTGGACCACGCGCGACGGTGGCGCGAAACTGGTCCGACATCACGCCCAAAGAACTGACCGCATGGAGCAAGGTGACGCAGATTTCCGCATCGCACTTCGATGAACAGACCGCCTACGCTTCGGTAAGCCGTTTCCGCGTCAACGATCTTCATCCATATATCTACCGCACGCACGACGGCGGCAAATCCTGGAAGCTGATCACAGCGGGGCTGCCGGATCTCGGCTCCATCAACACGATTCGCGAAGATCACGTTCGCAAGGGCCTTCTCTTCGCCGGTTCGGAAAATGCTGTTTGGGTTTCCTTCGACGACGGCGATCACTGGCAATCCTTGCAACTCAACCTACCGCACACGTCGATGCGAGACCTGTGGATTCACGACGACGATCTGATTGTCGCCACGCATGGCCGATCGTTCTGGGTTCTCGACGATCATCGCTCCCCTGCGCGAGACCTCGGCATCGCTTGTAAATGCACCGCACCTGTTCGCCCCAGCACCCGCTTATCGCATACAGCGGGACACTTACACCGATACTCCCCTTCCGCCGGACGAGCCGGCAGCAGCGAATCCTCCGGACGGAGCCATCCTCGACTACTATCTTCCTGCATCGGCGAATAACGTGACGATCGAGATACTCGACGCCCAAGGCCATTCCATACGCCGGTTCGCAAGCAACGATAAGCCTGAAGCCAGCGAAGAAGATTTGCAAAAGCAGTTGATCCCCCTTTATTGGGTTCGCGAGTTCCGCCAACTCCCGACCAGCGCCGGAATGCATCGCTGGGTTTGGGACCTTCACTATCCCTCGCCCGCTTCGACGCGCCACGAATATCCGATTGCGGCCATTCCGCACGACACGCCTCGTTTGCCTCTTGGACCGACGGTTCTTGCCGGAACCTACAACGTCCGCCTCACTGTTGACGGAAAATCAAGCGCGGCGCCTCTCACCATCAAGATGGACCCACGGGTGAAAACTTCGCCTGCAGGATTGCAGAAGAAATTCCAAGCGGAAATGAAACTCTCTTCGATGATGAATGAATCGGCGGAAGCGATGCTGCAGGGCGGCTCGATTCGCGCGCAAATCGAAAAGCTGAGCCCCGAGGCAGCCGCTCAGGCGAAGGACGCAATTGCATCCATTCAGAAGAAGCTCGACTCCTTGCTGGGTGGCGCTGGCGGATTCTTTGCTCCACCGTCTCAGGAAGTGACGATCGGCCGCGTCAATGGAGAAGCGAGCACGTTGTATCAGCAAATTTGGCAGGCAGACGCCGAGCCAACCGCTGCGCAAATAGAGGCGATGAGCACCGCAGCCCGCGAGAGCGAGGATGTTATTAAAGCGTTGGAATGAGTTCAAGAACAACGACCTGCCTCCGCTGAATCGGACGCTGCGCGAGTCAAAGGCTCCTGAGATTGATCTCCACACCCAATTCAGCCAGGAAGACGCTGACACGGACGAAGAGTAGTCGCGCCATTGAACTCGAAGGATCGATGAGGCCTTTCGCCTCAGAGCCTTTTTGCCTCGTGATGGCGCTTGTCGCAAGAGCGTTCGTCACCAGCGACATGTGAAGGAATTCCATCCATTCTCCTGCCGTGACATTGTGTCGGGCAGCGACACGGAATTCGTAATTTCTTCGTAGCGATCGGCGGAAAGGCCCGCCCATCAAGGTATAATCCTCGGACTTTGGGACTTCGATTGGACTGCCGGGGAGATTCTTTCTATCTGTGGTGAGAGATCAAGGAAGTCCGCTCGCGAAGCCTCGTTTCGATAACCCTAACCACGCGAGGACAATACCTATGAAGTTGTTCCGGACACTCGGAATTTCTCTGCTCGGCGTATTGATTTGGTCGAGTATCGCGATGGCTCAGGAACCGTTCACCGCGGGCACCTGGACCAAAACAAAAAACACGCCAGCTTCGGGAGTTTCCCACGCAATCCTGCTCAATGACGGATCGGTTCTCGTCAACAGCATGTTCTTCGAGAACCACTCGGATCCTTGGTACCGACTGATCCCGGATTCGACTGGCAGCTATGTCAACGGCACTTGGTCCAACGCCGGCACTCTTGCCCAGCGGCTACAACCCTCTCTATTTCGCTTCGCAGTTGCTACCGAACGGCGAAGTCGTCGTCATGGGCGGCGAATACAACAACGGCTCCGCCGTATGGACCACGAAGGGCGCACTCTACAATCCCGCAACGAATAAGTGGTCGAGCCTTACGGCGCCCAGTGGTTGGACCTCCGTCGGCGACGCGCAGAGCATCATCCTGCCCAGCGGCAAAATGATGTTGGCCAACTGCTGCACCACGCAGGAAGCGATTCTTACTTTGAATGGAAGCACCGCCTCGTGGGCCACGACCGGCACCGGTAAATTCGACTGGAACGACGAAGAAGGCTGGACCATGCTTCCCGGCGGCAACATTCTGACCGTCGATGCTTATGTTGGACAACCAACCTGCTGCAAATTGGGCTACCAGATTTACAATCCGACCACCGGCGCCTGGACGACGCCCACCAACAACACCATCGTGAACCTTGTCGATCCGGGATCCCTCGAACTCGGACCTTCGCCTCTGCTTCCGAACGGCACAGTGTTCCAGGCGGGCGCGACGACCAACAACGCGATCTACACTGCTTCGACCGGTACCTGGGCAGTTGCGCCTTCTTTCGGCAGCGGCCTCGATATCGCTGACGGACCGGCGGCAGTTCTGCCGGACGGCAATGCCCTGTTCGATACCAGCCCTGGCGTCTTCGAAAACGGCAGCGTCTTCTTTGAGTGGGACGGAAAGAATCTCAATAAGACGACTGCCCCAGCGAACGCCCATTTAGATTCCTCGTACGTCGGCAACATGGTTGTGCTTCCCACGGGACAAGTTCTCTTCACCGATTTCACGTCGGATGTCGAGATCTATACGCCTTCCGGTAGCGCTTGCAAGAATTGCGCCCCGACGATCACGAGCGCTCCCACCACCATCAAGCACGGAGCCACGAATGTGAAAATCTCCGGCACGCAATTCAACGGCATGGATCAAGGTGCGTACTACGGGGACGACAATCAAGCTGCCACGAATTTCCCCATCGTACGCATCACCGATTCCACCGGCGCGGTGGTTTATTGCAAGAGCCATAGCTGGGTGGGCGGCGTTGCGACCGGTTCCAAGGTCGTCAGCACGCAGATCGACGTTCCATCCACCATTCACACCGGCACTGCGACGCTTGTCGTGGTAGCAAATGGCATCGCGTCGGCTCCCAAAACCGTGACGATCAACTAGTCGTCGTAATAATCGACAAAAGAATCGCCGGGTTCTCGCACGGTTGTGACGAGCCCGGCGATTTCTTCTTGGGAAGAATCAGAGTTGCTCAACCGCGCGCTGCAATGCACCGGCAATTATTTCGGCGCCAGTCCCCGGCTCGAATCGGATAGGCGCTCCGATCTTCACGCAAATCTTGTATGGGGGCGCGAATTTCCTCCCCGCCTTCTTCAATTCAAATAACCCATCGATGCGCATGGGCAAGACCGGAATACCGAGGTTCTCCGCAAGCAAACCAATACCCGACCGGAACGGATTGATCTTCCCGTCCACCGTGTGCCTGCCCTCGGGAAACACGAGCACGCTATATCCGCGGTCCACGGCCTCACCGGAGTAAGCAAAACTTCGGCGGAATCCTGCCTCGCGCGGCAAAGGAAAAAGATTTAGGAGCGATACTCCCAGGGCCCACTTGATCCGGTCATAGATACGCGCGAAGAGATGACGTTCCGGCAACGGCGTCCGCAACGCTTCCAGCGCTTCTCCGCCGGCCGCCGTCGCCAGACGGTGCCGAAAGCGCGCGGGCAGAGCAGTAAGAATAAATCCCGGATCGACATCGCCGAGATGATTCGACACGACGAGCAGCGGCCCTTTTTCACCCCGCAAATGCTCGCGTCCTTCAATCTGCGGCCAACCCAGCAACAGAATCGCCGGACGCATCAGAAAGTAATGAGCAGCCAGCCTCAACCACGTAACGGGCCATCGCAAAGCCCAGTTCGGATAGTGATAGCCCCTGCCCGGTGCGGATTCTCCCCGCAACATCCGATCCAGATCTCCGACGGTCTGCACAGCACTGAACCGTGTCTCGCTGAGGTCGAGCTGATACCGGTCTTCGAGCGCACTCAGCAATTCCACGCGATCGAGCGAACTGAGACCTAGATCGGAGTCCAGGTTTGCATCGTCCCGCAGCGTCGGAAACGCGCGCCCGCAGTCTTCGCGATCAGTTCCCGCAGAGGCCCGCCGCGCGCTCACTTGTGTGGCACTGGCATCCGGCTGCATTTTTGCCTGCGCCGCCTCTGCAATGATCTTTCGTCGCGGCTTCAGCGTGCTGGTGCGAGGAAAGTCCTCCTCGGGCCATTCGATCCATATGCGCATGCGCTGATACTCAGCCAGTGATTCGTTCGCCCGCCGCACCGTCGCCTCGACATCTCCGCGCTCGCGCAGAATCAAAACTGCGCACGGCTCGGCGTTCCCTCCGCGATCGATTCCCACCACCACGCAATCCTTCACCTCGGGCTGCTGACGGAGTGCCGCTTCCAGATCTTCCGGATACACGTTGGTCCCGCCGGGAGTAACGATGACCTCTTTCTTGCGGCCCTTGAAATAAAGATTGCCTTCCGCATCGAGTTCGCCAACGTCTCCGGTCCGATACCAGCCTTGCTCGTCCGACGCCGTTTGCGCTCCGCTACCATCCCAATATCCGGAAGCCACGCCGCCGCCGCGAACAAGAATCTCGCCATCAGACCCCAATTTCACTTCGCGTCCCGGCAACACCTTGCCGATCGAGCCTTTTCCCAGCCGGAAAGGATGGTTCACGCTGATCAACGAAGTTGTTTCGGTGAGACCGTATCCCTGAATCACCGCGAACCCCAGGCGACCCCAGAATTCTTCGCTTCCAGAATCGAGCGCCGCTCCCCCAGAAATAAACGCCCAAAACTTCCATCCAAACTGGCGATGAACGGCGCGGAAAGATCCACCAACGGCGAAGGAAATGTTTGCCCTTCGCTTTCGCGAATCTTCGGCTGGAATCTTCTCATCGCGTCCGTCTCTTCAAGGTCCCGCTCAACTTTCTGTTTCAACGACTGCAATACTCGCGGCACGCTGACCAATACCGACACTCGTTCGCGGCGGATCGTCTCGACAATCTCCGACGGCTTCAGCTCATCCTGAAAGATCACGGTTCCGCCCAGCAACGGCGGCAAGAACATTCCAAGGAATTGCCCGAAAACGTGGCTCAATGGCAACAGATTCAGGAACCGCACAGGATGAACGATGTCGCTCGTACTTTGCGTATCGGCGGATCTCCTGCTCCAGACGGAGTCATGTTTGAAAGTACGTTTCCGTGCGAAATCACCACGCCTTTGGGATCGGCCGTAGTACCCGAAGTGAAGACGATCTGCAGGATATCGTCGTTGCTCAATTGCGACGGCAGGAAGTTTCTGAGATTGCGGGACGCCCTGCGCGATATCTTCGAGCGCCATAGATGGAATCGACGGCCATCGAGGGCGGCACATTCCTTCAGGTGTTCGCCGGATGCAACGACAAGCTTAGCGGCAACCTGTTGAGCCACGCGTGCCGCAAAGTCCGTGGAAGCCCCGTCATCCATGGGGACAATCACCACGCCCCTCATCGCGCAGCCGAAGAAAACGGAAACCCACTCCGCGCAGTTCCTGCCCCAGAGCAACACCCTGTCGCCCTTGACGATGCCGCGCGCTTCGAGCTGATATGCAAAGCCTGCGGCCATCTCGAGAACGGTTCTGTATGTAAACGATTCGGTCCGGTATCCTCGCCGTTGCCGGTACGCGCAGTCGCGTCCGTGTTTCCGAAAATTCTCGACGAAGAACGACGCTAACGAGTGAGCCATGACAAGCAGAAATCGTCGGGCCGACACACGGCCCTGGACGTCCACTTCAAGTCTAGTAGATCGACGATTCTGTGTACCGCTGAGGCTCAGATGCTTTTCCTGGCCCAATTGTGTACTCTTGCTTCCTCCCATGCGGAGTTTCAGTTCCAAGTCGTCATTTTTCCGGAGCCTCTCGGCAGCCTTGTCGCTCGTCATTGCTGTCGCATGCACCCGTCCACCGACCGTTGGGAGTAGTGCCTCACCCAAACCCTTCGCCGATCCGCGCCACGATCTTTCCCAGGACGAAGCGGCGGGCGGACACACGCTCCGCAAACACGTCGGACGCTCCGACGCTGAACTGCGCGAGCGCCTCAACCGCGAACGCGACATTTCTGCCGCTTCCACATGGAACGACCGTGCGAGCGCAGAGACCGCCATCGGGGCCGCCATTGCTGATCAGAACACAAAGATTTCCCGTTGGCTCGAACGCGACCGCCATCCCAACCTCGTGCTTGATTACGACGGCGATTCCGCTCATCCTTTCGGGCGCACATTGCGTCGCGGTGAAGATCGCGTCGAACCCTGCGCTCATGCCGTTATCGTTCTTCGATGGGACGGCGCCAATAGTTACCACGTATTGACTGCCTACCCGGAGTGCCGCGCGTGAGCGACAGCCACAGTTCGAAGAAGAGCATGGTCATCGAGGCCGCACGTTTTCCGGCCTTGCGCACCTTTCTGCGCGGGTATTTTCACCAGGACATGAAAGATGAATACGGCTCACCGGAGGAAGCCGTGCGCGAGTTCTGTGAAGACGCAGATGAGGCAGAACGCGCAGCGGTCGCGAAAGAGTGGGTGACCTTTATGGATCTGACGAAAAAGCAGCCGATCGAGCAGATCAACGAGCTGCTGACCGGGCAACTCGGAAGTGCGTATTCTCTTACCGCTGAGGACTTGAAGCGGATCACCGCGCTTCTGAGCGCGGATCATAAGTCCAAATAGCGGCCGGCCAAGTTAATGGCAACCTGGCGGTGTTCAGGGTCGTCTAAACTTTTCCCCATGGCCAAGCCCGTCTACATTCGAGGCGAGATTCTTCCGCCGCTGAAGTCAGAACCGGCGCGAATCACCGAAACGGCTTCAGATGAGCATCTGAACCTGATTGCCACTTGGTTGGATGATCGATTCGAAATCCCTGGAACGCACATCCGCTTCGGACTCGATGCACTCATCGGACTGATCCCGGGAATTGGCGACGCACTGGCCGCGATGGCCTCGCTTTTTATCGTCGTTGCGGCATGGAAGCGCGGAGCGGCCCGCATCACCGTGCTTCGTATGATGGTGAACCTGGCGGTAGAAGACACTCTCGGCGCCATTCCCATTATCGGAGACATCGCGCACGTCGCATGGAAAGCCAATCGGCGCAACTACAACCTCCTGATCCGCGACCAGCAGTCTCTCGAGCGCCACACTTGGCAAGACTGGTTGTTCGTTGTCTGTGTTTGCCTGATAATGGGCTTGCTATTTATTGCTCCCTTCGCCCTTTTGTTTTATCTGTTTAGAGCACAACGTCCCCTTCACTAGGAATCGCGGTTTGCGAGGAACTTCAAATGCGCTGGACACCCGGCGGGCGTAGCGAAGATATCGAAGATGATCGTGACCAGGGCGGAGCTGGAGGCGGCGGCTTCGGAGGAATTCACATCGGGATCGGCGGTTTCCTGATCCTGCTCGTCCTCAGCCTGGTGTTTCATCGAAACTTCCTGGCTCTGGCCGGACTTGGCGGACCGAGCGCGGGCATCCAGAACAGCCAGCCAAACCCGGTTCGCGATCAACAGGAAGAACCGCTCGTCCAGTTCGTCTCCTTCGTTCTCGATGACGCCCAGAAAACATGGACGCAGATTTTAAGCCAGCAAGGCATTTCTTACCGGCACGCCAAGCTTGCGCTATTCCGTGACAGCATCCGTTCAGCTTGTGGTTTGGCGCAGTCCGCGAGTGGCCCCTTCTATTGCCCGGAAGACGAAAAGGTATATATCGATCTCGGATTTTATGACGAGCTCAAACAGCGCTTCGGAGCGCCGGGAGAATTCGCGCAAGCGTACGTTCTTGCTCACGAACTCGGTCATCATGTGCAAAAGCTGATCGGAATAGAAGAAAAAGTTCACGCGGCTCAGGAGAGCAATCCACGAGCCGCAAACCAGCTTTCCGAGCGATTGGAATTGCAGGCGGACTGTTTTGCCGGGGTTTGGGGCCACTCCACCGATCAGCGAAAACTGCTCGATCCCGGAGAGGTGCGCGAAGGCCTCACGGCAGCCGCCGCCGTCGGGGATGATCGGCTCCAGAAAATGGCGGGACGGGCTGTTAATCCTGAAACATTCACCCACGGCAGTTCTCAGCAGCGGATGGACTGGTTCCAAAAAGGATTTAGCTCTGGTGACATGAAAGACTGCAACACCTTTGCCCAGTGACGCCGACCCTATTCCCGTCCGACTCCCAGCGCGTCGGCAACCCGGTTGATGTAATTGAACCAGGACGCGATGAGAGTGATCTGTAGAATTCCCTGGTCATCGAATCCTGCAGAGCGCAATCCCTCAATGTCATCCTTCCAAACCTTCGTCGCATCCTTGGTCAGCTTGACCACGTAATCGACCATCACGCGCTCCTGCGCCGTGATCGGTGCGGTCTTGTAATCTTTCTCCAACGCCTCTACCAGGCCCTTGTCCAGTGTCACCCTACGCAGAAACTCTGCGTGAGACTCGATTCAATACACGCATCGATTGGTTACCGAGACCATCGTGGCAATCATCTCGTGATGGCGGCGCGACAATGGCAATTCCGGAGACATCAACGCGCCAAACGTACTGAACGCGTGATACAGCGCCTGCGGAATCAGCGTATGTGATCCCACAATCGAAGATGCTCCTGAAGGATCCGGGTGCACCGGTTCGGCGTACTCCTTGGGATAAAACAGTTTCTCGCCTTCAATCGCCTGCCGCAACTTCTCGTCCGCTTCAGTCAAAGGTATGGTTCGAATCCACGTCATGCTTGCTGTCCCCAGTCTTGGCCAGGAAGGCCGTCCACGAAAAATATATGGATGATCGCGCCAACCCAATAGCCTATTCATATTAGCGATATCGAGGAGGAACAGCTTCGAAGAAGTCAGCGAGCGCGCCGAAATGTGGAACCCCTGCTCTCGCAAGAAAAATGGCAGAGAGAATGATAGGAGGCCCCGTCATCTCTCTGCCCGTGGATTCGGCTACCGGATCGGTGCGCTAATTCTCCGCCGGTTTCTCCACATGATCGATGACGAGATAATCCATCGGCGACTCTTGTGGCTCCAGTTTCAGCCCCAGCTGTTCCTGTACAGCCTTGAAAATCGAAGGCCCTGAGGCTGCCGCGCCGTTCTTCGCATTAGCCCATTGCAGATCCACGTCGTAGCTTCCGCTCAGGCCAGTTTTATCAACCACCGCATTTCCGAGCTGCCGCGATAACTGCCCCGACAGATCGGATGTCGAGATTCCCTGTGCGCTGAGTCCCATCATTTCATCGGTATCGACGAACGCCATCTTTCGGTGGAGACCGATCTTCTTGTCAACTGGACCCATGAGATCCATGGTCTGCCCATTCGAGCGCGAAGCCCGTAACTTAGCCCCGTTCTCGTCAACGACCAGGGCATAGCTCGGCAGCGTCTTGGATTCGTGATGCAGCGCCAGCTTAAAGCGCTCCGCCAGCAAATTCTGCAGCATCAGATGGTTTTCCTTTGCCGTTTGGTCGAAGTTCCTGATGCTCGCGTCGCTATGCCCGGTTTTGCCGTCGATATTGTAGGTCGTGTCGAGCAGGTCCGACGGACCATCGATCTGATCAGCCTGCACTCCGTATGCCTCTTGAATCAGCGCCCGCAAAGACACGTTATCGGCTCTGAACCCTGTTGGGCCGACCATCATTCGCACGTCATGGACGATCTGTTGCGATCCGCCCAACGTCTGGGATTTCGCCTGGTTTGATGGTGACTGACTCGAACGAAACCGTCGCGCATGGCGGCGCTCTCCTGGGATTGCGCCCGACTCGGTGTAGCGTTGAACAATCCAAACGCGATCGGCGCCGCAATCGCCAGCAACCCCGCCGCCGTCAACAATAACCTTCTGCTGAAATCCAGTTTGCGAACAACTTGCTCCGACATAATATGCACCATCCTTTTTTTGAGATCGGCGCCCGTAACTCCTGACACGCAAGTCAGCGGAGATCCGACGCAGAATTCACACACTTTCAAAATGCTTTGAGCGTAGACGTGACGTTCGCTCCCCAGTTCCAGTACCTCTTCGTCGCACGCCCGTTCGCGCTCGTCCACCAGGCGTCCCCCCAACCACCAGACCAGCGGGTGAAACCAGAAAATCGCTTCCACGATCATGTGAACCGCCGCGGCGAGATTGTCCCTGCGCCGCACGTGCCACAATTCGTGCGCAAGAATGGCGTCCAGATGAGCGTCGTCAAGGTGTTCGGATATCCCTTCCGGCCACACCAGCACAGGCCGCCTGAATCCGAAAATTCCTGGCTCCAGGGTCTCGGATGATTGCCGGATTTCCACTTGCCCCGCTATTCCGGCCCTTCGTTCCAGCCGACGCAATGCTTCCACCTCGCGTCCTTCCGCCAGTGGCGCTGCTTCATGGATCGATGTCGAAATTCTTCTCCAACGGATCATCCAAATCAGAGCAACCGCGATGAAGCCACAGAACCAGACACCAGCGAGAAACCAAGGCAGCGTGCGCAGAATGGTCGACGACACAACCGGTACTAGGACCGTTGACGAAGCGATTCCCGGCGCGAGGAGCGGCTTTGCCACTTGCTCGATCACGATGGAGAAGGTGCTGGGTGGCGCGGCCGCACCGTTGTGCCAGGCAAAATACGATCCCGTTGCGACCAATGGCGAGAAGGGCACCAGAAACTTAAGCGACGCCGTCATCCAAAGCCAGTAGCGCGCCCGCGCCTGGTTCCTGCGCAAGAAAAGCGTCATTACTGCCGCCATGACGGCGAACAGCGTCGACTGCCACAGATGACGGCCCATCGCCGGCGCGGCTGAGACCCACAGTGAGTTCAGAGATCCCCACATCATTGCGATCCGTCCTTCCTCTCCAGTTCGCGCAGAGTCTTTTCGGCTTCCTTTACGTCCGCCAGGGTCAGTTTTCCGGACTCAATCAGGTGAGCCATTACGGGTTGAGAGCGTCCTCCGAACAGACGCCAGCAGATCGTCGATCAGCCTCCGCTGCGCGGCCGTGCGGGAAACCGCCGCTTCGAAAATGTGAAAATTGCCGACCTTCTTTACGCGCCGCACAGCTTTCTTTCCTTCGAGGCGGTAAACGGTCGTCTGGATCGTGGTGTATGCGGGACGGTCCTTCTCAGGAAATGCTTCCTGAATTTCCCGGATGGAAGCGCTACCCTGCGTCCACAGCGTTTCCATGATCTGGAGTTCCAATTTTGCCAGCTTAGGCTCGGCCATTTCGCATTTCTCCTATCTCAGTAGGCAGTATTACTACATGTGTAGTTTTTGTGTCAAGCGATTTCCGGATGGCATGATTTTTTTGAGTTCTTCCCCGCAAATGACATCTCGCGCCCCGTCAACAAATAGTGGAACGGCTTCTCGCTGAAATGATGTTTCGGGTGAGCTGAGATCGGCAGGAGGACCTTTCCTCGTCTAAACCCCTGCCAGGCACGGATCTCGTGCCACGGTTTCCTTCGTAACCCGTTCGTACACTCCCTTTCGGTAACCCTTGGTAACCATGCGGTTCGTGACTGCGCGACGTACAATTGGCCTTGTTCGGGTGGTCCATCTGTCGATGTCGAGATGACCTCCGAGGCATGTACCCGTAGCAGCTTTCCAAAAGTTGCACGGATCTTTTTCAAGACCAGGCTCTGGAGTTCGCGCTCTTATGGCATTGTTTGGCTTCAACAAGCAAAAGGTTTTGGCCAATGCGGAGAAGTACGTCCAGCAGGGCAAACTGCAGAATGCCATCTCCGAGTACGAGAAGATCCTCAAGAACGACGCCAAGGATCTCACTGTTACCAACACCGTCGGCGACCTCTACTCGCGCCTCGGCGAAGCCTCAAAAGCGACTGACTTCTTCAAGACCGTCGGCGATGCCTATGCCAGCCAGGGTTTCACGGTCAAAGCCATCGCGATGTACAAGAAGATCTGCAAGCTCGCGCCATCGCTTGAGAGCTACCTCAAACTGGCTGAACTTTATACCCAACAGGGCCTTTTTAACGACGCCCGCGCGCAGTACCTGCAGGTCGCAGAAGAATTCCTGAAAGCCGGAGAACTCGAGAACGCCGTCCGAATCTTCCAGAAGATTCTCGAGATGGATCCCGAAAACAGTTCCATGCGGGTCCGCCTGGCCGAAGTTTATATCCGCCTGGGAAAGAAGAACGAGGCGTGGCAGATTTTCTCTGCTGCGGCCGAGAGCCTTCGCGCCAAAGGTTCGTTGAGCGCGGCCGAAGAAGTACTGCAGCGCATGTTGACCCTCGATCCGGGCAATACGTATGCGCTGCTCATGCAGGGCAAGAACATGATCGAGTCCGGCGACGCCGCCGGAGCGGTTGCGACTCTGCAAAAAGTCGCCGACATCGATTCCAAGCCCGATGGCCTGCGCGATCTTCTCAAGGCATACCTGGTCACCGGTCAACTTTCTGACGCTGGAACCATCGCGAACAAGCTGCTCACGGTTCACAACGATCTGCCGGCCATCGCCACTTTCGCCGACGCGCTGATGCAGGCGGGTCAGTACGAAAATGCCCTGCAGGTTTACGATCAGCACGCCGAGCGCCTGCTGGCCGAAAACTCCAGCAAGGTTCTCGACAGCCTGCACACCATCATCGGGCATGTCCGCGACAATCCCGACTCTCTGCAGAAATTGCTCGACCTGTTCCACAAGGCCGGAGAGACCACGCACGTCAGCGAAGTCATGGAATTGCTGGCCCACGCCAGCGTGCAGTCGGGAGACCTGTCCCGCTCCCGCGATCTGTATCAGAAGCTGGCACAGCTCGAGCCGCAAAACGCCCTGCACATGCAGAATTATCAGCAGGTCGTCAGCCAGCTCGGTGGAACCTCGGGCAGCAAGCTCATTACGCCGGAAGAAGCGGTCGTTCTTCTCGATGACCTCGAAGCCACGGCGCCGTCAATTCATCAGCACTATTCGGACGAGGTTGCGCTTTCGATCCGTTCGGCCCTTACCGACGCCGAACTATTCATCTCGTACAATATGCCGGCGAAGGCTCTCGGGCCTTTGGTCGGAGCTCTACCGCTGGCGCCGAACGACCTTCGCATGAATCAACGTCTCGCCGCGTTGCATACGCGCGCCGGACGTTTCACCGAAGCTGCGCTCTGCTGCCGCACATTGCAGCGTGTTTACTCCGAAGCTGATTATCCGGAAGAAGCAACGCGCTACGGAGAGCTGGCTGAGCGTTACGAAGATCGTTCGCCAACCCCCGCTCCAAATCTTTCGAACGAAGAAGCGCCGATCTTCCTGGACGCTCCCGCTCCCAACGTTGCGGAAGCGGAAGTCGCCGAGCCGGAGGCCGCGCTGCCGGAGTTCTCAATCGACGAGGCCCCCGCAGAAATTTCTGTCATCGAACCGGAAGCGCCGCAAGCTGAGGCCGCTGCCGAACCAGCCAGCCCCTTGGCCCACTGCACCCGAGCCTGCAGCCGAGCCTGAATTCGCCGTCGTTGATGAATCCGAATCACCAGTTGTTGAAGCAGAGTCCGCATCCGAGGAAATCGATCTCTCCTCCGAATGGGACGACTCCCTCTCGGTGGAAGCCGCCGTTGCTCCCGAGCCGGCCGCCGAGCTTCCCGTAGCCGAAATCGAAGTTGCACCAGTGGTTGAGAGCGAGCCCGCTGAGAACGAAAAAGTTGCCGAGGCGCTCGAAGAGATTCGCTTCTACCTTGACCATGGCATGGCCCCACAGGCCATGGCAGCCCTGGCAAAGCTCCAGACCCTGGCTCCCCATCACGCGCAGTTTGCTGATCTTCGCGCCGAAGTTGACGCGGCGAACATTGGCCGCGGCCGAAGCGGAGAAAGCGCAGGTCGATGTCGAACCTGTCGTGGAAGAACTCAGTGCCGAAGATGTTCCAGCCGTCGAAGTCGTCGACGAGGCTCCAGCCGTAGTGGAAGAAGCGGCGCCACTCGTCCACGAGCCGCCGGCTGTCGAAGAAATTCCTGTTGTTGCCGAAGCCCCGGTCGAGCCCGAGCCTTTGCCGGTTGTTCATGCGCCCGTCGCCAAAGCTCCCGTGGTTCAGGCTCCGCAAATTCAGGCGCCCGTGGTTGTGCCACCCGTCGTACACGCCCCGCCAGTCGCGGTGTCCGCCGCTCACGAACCCCCGGCGCAAGTTGCTGAGGTCAATTCCCACGCCAAGTGTTCTGACGAGTCTCGTCACCGATCTCGAATCGTCGCTCGGAGATACGTTCTTGCCCGGGGCGGTCGAAAGGCCTGAATCTGCTTCAGTTCCGGCAGCTCACTCCGAGCCGCGCTATGGCGGCCGCGCAACCTGCTCCGGTCTTGGGCGAGTTCGTAGCCGACATTGAAGCCTCGCTCGGAGAAGATTTCCTGAAGGCGGCGCCAGTACCTGAGCCGCAATCTCCCGCGCCGGCTGCACAGGTCAGGCCCGTGCCGCCCGCAGCGCCTGCCGTTCCAAAGATCACGCAACAGCCTCTGGCCGCGAGCGCTGCAGCATCGGCCTCGTCCACGCACCATGTCGCACAACCTTCTCCGACGCGCGCCAAGCGCTCCGGTGATGAGCGCTCCGCCGGCTCCTGCCGCATCGGTCGCATGGACCGCGCCCGTCAGCCACCTTGCGCAGCCGCCGGTTCCGCCAATTCCGCAGGTGTCGGCTCCTCCGGCCGCGGCCGCGAAGACTTCGCCCTTTGCCGAAGATGCCGGTGTCGATCTTGCCGAAATGTTCGGCGAGCTCAAACACGATCTTGAAGCCGATGTGGCTACCGCCGACGAAGATCCCGAGACGCATTACAACCTCGGCATCGCCTTCCGCGAAATGGGTCTGCTCGACGAAGCGATCGGCGAATTGCAGAAGGCTTGCCAATCCTTTGATCGCGGACACCCGTTCCCGCAGATCATGCAGACTTACACCTGGCTCGCCCAGTGCTTCCTTGAAAAGGGTGTCCCCGAAGCGGCGGTCCGCTGGTATGAAAAAGCTCTGAAGGTGAACGGCATCGACGGGGAAACGCGCGTGGCCCTGCACTACGAACTGGCCGCCGCCTACGAATCCTCCGGCGACAAGCCTGCGGCTCTCCACCATTTTATGGACGTCTACGGCAGCAACATCGACTATCGCGATGTCTCCGAGCGCATTAAGGCCCTGAAGTCGTAGAATAGCCCGATGGCTTTTGTGTCCCATTGTCCGGCGGCGGCATCCGCCTTCTTCCGCCACACTTTTTCGTCCCGGATCTTCGCCCGGATCCGTTACGTTTGGGGTCTCACCGAATGATCGATCCCAAACCGCTGTCTGGCGCTCCGCCGGAGGCGCCGGAAAATTCTCCGCCTCCTCCCAACAGCCAGACCGCTCAGCTCCACCCTCACAATCCTGTCGAAGTCTGGATGCACCGGATCTCCGTGTTTCTTTTTGTTCTGATCAGCGCCGTTGCTGGAGTTTTGCTGATCATTCTGCCGTGGACTCCGGAGTGGACCGACAACTACCTTCTGCTTTCGTTTCCGTCGCTCCGCACCATAGTCTCCAACGGTTTTTTCCGCGGCATCTGCAGCGGCCTTGGCCTGTTGGATATTTGGATCGGTTTCTGGGAAGCGCTCCACTACCACGAACAACATTAGCGTTTGGGCACAGGCCGGAGACAAACAAGACGATTATGTGCGATACCCTGCAATCCCAGGTTAAGCATCAAGCAATCCGCCCCTGAATTTTTTCGACTACTTTCGAGCCACTGATGACTGAACATCTCAAATCCGCCCCCGTCGCCTACCAAAACGAACCCTTCCTTTCCAGCCCGGATGGCCGCATCCTTCGCATGCTCGCCGAATATCAGGAGCCGCTCGCCCGTTTTCGACGGGAGCAGATCCAGGATACGGTCGTGTTTTTCGGCTCCGCTCGCTTTCAGGGAAGCCAGGACGCGTCAAAAAGTCTCGCGACACTCGAACAAAACAACGTCGGGTCGGACCCCGCGCAACTCGAAAAAGACTTCAAGCGGGCTCGCGCCGCCGTCGATATGGCCCGCTATTATGAGGACGCGCGCCGCCTCGCGCACATGCTCACGAAATGGTCGATCCAGATTCCCGCGCGCCGCCATCGCTTTGTGGTGACGACCGGCGGTGGTCCGGGCATCATGGAAGCCGCCAACCTGGGCGCGCACGAAGCTGGTGGTAAAAGCATCGGCCTCAACATCCAGCTTCCCTTCGAGCAGTATCCAAACCAGTTCATCACGCCCGCGCTCAATTTCCAGTTCCATTACTTCTTCATGCGTAAGTTCTGGTTCGCGTATCTCGCCAAGGGTCTCGTCATCTTCCCCGGCGGATTCGGCACCATGGATGAACTTTTCGAAATCCTGACGCTCGCCCAGACCGACAAACTCGCAAAGAAAATTCTGGTTGTGATTTACGGGCGGGAATATTGGAGCAAAATCCTGAACTTCCAGGCTTTCGTGGACGCGGGCACGGTGTCGCAGCAGGATCTTGACCAGTTCAAGTTCGTCGACACACCCGAAGAGGCCTTCGAATTCTTACGCGACGGCCTCACCAAGTACCACCTCGGAGGAGCACCCCGGAAGCAAGGCGAGGTCCTCCCCGACATAGCGAAAACCAGACCGTAATAATGCTGCGGCCGTGAACCTCAATGCCCCTGAGTGGTCTCGCTTGCTCCGCGTCGCGTTAGACTCCAAACCAGATGCACGACCGCCTACTCCTCTACTACATCACCGACCGCAAAGGGTTTGCCGAAGACGAAACGACGCGCCGTCGGCTCCTGCTAGCAAAGATTTCCGAAGCCGCTCAAGCCGGCGTTGATTACATCCAACTGCGGGAAAAAGATCTCCCCACGCGCGAGTTGGAATCTCTGGCTCGCGAAGCCCTCCAGATCTTGAACCAGACGCGAGAAAATAACGGACCGCGAAGAACCGCTCTCCTGATCAACTCCCGCACCGACGTTGCTCTGGCAACCCAAGCTGACGGAATACACCTCCGAGGAGACGATGTCTCGCCGCATGACGCAGTGTCGATCTGGAAACTTGGCGCGGATCCTCGCCGCCCGCGAACTCTCGCGAGAAGCTCCCTTGATAGGAGTTTCATGTCACTCGCCGGCAGAAGTCGCGCGGGCCAGCCATAGCGGCGCGACCTTCGCCGTATTTGGCCCGGTGTTCGAAAAGAAGGACGCTCCTGCCACGCCTCCGAAGGGTTTGATCCAACTCAAGCAATCGTGCGATCAGGGAATTCCAGTCTTGGCCCTTGGCGGAATAACTCTGGAAAATGCACGCCTCTGTTTCGAAGCAGGAGCCGCCGGCATAGCCGCCATCCGCCTATTCCAGGAAAATGATCTTGCCGCAGTCGTCCGGCAACTTCGTGGCCTCTAGCTGTTTCGCCCGTGCGGCTCCGCGCCCCGGTGTTGAAGGCTCCTTTTCGTATACCCATCTCTCGCCTGCTTTTCAGAGGACTTTTATCCTGTCCATTTCGCGTCCGACTTCAAGACCTCCATCACCTTCGCCAGCCTTCGCTTCTTGGTCTCTTCCTGCTTCGCATCGCGAATCGAATTCGCCATTTCCTTCTTGTGAGTAAATGCGAGTCCGTCCCATCGATCCTGTGCCTTTTTGCTTTTTTTCAATTCCTTCGTCAGCTCAGGCGGCGCCTCGACGGTCCGCTCGTCTCCATCCCGCTCCATCACTACATCGACAATGTCGCCCGGTTTCGCGCCGGAACCCTTACACAGCACTTTGTTCACGGGCATCATGTGGCAGCCTCCCATCGGCATTAGCGAAGAACGGTAGGCAAAACCATTGATCGTCCCCCGCACGGGCACCCGTCCTCGCACGCCAAAATACTCCGGCACGTCCACCGGAGGGGTAATCGCTGCGACGACACCCGCTTCTTTCCCTTCAATCTTCGCCTTGAACCGCAGTTTCTTCTCTCTGTCTGCCATTGCCATCTCCCGATTTCGCGCTGATAAACTCTATCTCTGAGCCCAAACTGCGGCAAGATTGATGACCATCGTCCCGGCATACTCCGAATCCTCGACCGCCACACTCCCCAGAGTCGTGCGCATTCCCGCCTCTGAGTTCCTCATGGGCTCTCACTTCGGTCAGGATTGCGAACGCCCCGTCCATCGCGTGTGGATCGACTCTTTCTATCTCGCCGCCACGCAAGTCACCAATGCCGAGTACGAACGTTTTCTCCGCGCTGCTGGAATTCCAGCTCCAAAATTCTGGCAGGATCCGAACTTCAGCCGTCCCAATCAGCCCGTGGCTGGAGTCTCATGGCATGAAGCTGTCCGTTATTGTGATTGGCTTACTGCAGAAACTCGCCGAACGTTCCGCCTTCCCACCGAGGCCGAATGGGAACTTGCCGCCCGAGGCGGCCTTGAGCAAAAACAATTCCCCTGGGGAGACGATCCTCCGCAATCGTTGCCGAACTATTCGACGCGATGGCAAACAGGTCCTGAGCCGGTCGCTCAATACGGTCCTAATGCTTTCGGTCTGTATGACATTGGCGACAACGTCCACGAATGGTGCAGTGACTGGTACGATCCGAACTACTACGCAATCTCTCCCGATCGCAATCCTCGCGGCCCGGAGCAGAGTTCCATGAAGCCCGCGCGCAAATCTTCTCGCGGTGGTTCTTGGCGTCACCACGTTAAAGTAGCCCGTTGCTCTGCCCGGTCCAGCATCCCGCCGGAATTTCAATATGCTGACTATGGTTTCCGCGTCGCCTGCGATCTGTAGTCGTCCCCTATAATCTGTCCTTCACGACGATACTTGGCATTAAGAAGCGGCGAGGCCGGGAGACCGAACCTGCTATTTCGCCGACACCTCTACGGATCACGGCGGAGACACCCAAATGTTCCATCCTGATCTTCTGAAGAATAAGCGCATCCTCATCACCGGCGGCGGCACCGGGCTCGGCAAAGGCATGGCCCAACGTTTTCTCGAACTCGGGGCGATCGTCCACATCTGCGGCCGCCGCGAAGACGTCCTCGAAGAAACAGCAGCTGAACTCTCACCAAAGGGAACCATCCATCCCATTCCCTGTGACGTGCGCAACCTCGACGCCGTTGAGGCGATGATCGATTCCATCTGGAGCGAAGGTGCGCTCGACATTCTCGTCAACAACGCCGCCGGAAATTTCATCTCACGCACCGAGGATCTCTCCCCGCGCGCATGGGAGTCCGTCATCAACATTGTCTTGATGGGAACTCTGCACTGCACCATGGCCTGCGGAAAGCGGTGGCTAAAGTCTGCTCAGCGCGGCACGGTTCTCAGCATCTCCGCCACCTACGCGCCGGTTGGGTCGGCCTACGTGGTGCCGTCCGCCGTTTCAAAAGCTGGAGTCGAAGCGCTCACACGCAGTCTCGCGGTCGAATGGGGAAACCGCGGCATCCGCATGAACGCCATTGCTCCCGGACCAATCCCGACCCAAGGGGCATTTTCTCGCGTTTTGCCTCGACCCGAGCTCGAAACTATCGCGCTCGATCGCAATCCGCTCCACCGCTTCGGCACCGTCGAAGAGCTTGCCAATCTTGCCGCGTTCCTGGTGAGCGATCAATCGGGATACATCAACGGCGAAGTGATCCGCATGGATGGCGGCGAATTCCTGCAGGGCGCCGGAGAATTCAGCAATCTTGGAAGAGCGCTCACCAACGAGGACTGGGAATCTCTGAAGCCACGCAAGCGAGCGAAGTTCTTAGGATTTTCGACGAAACGCGAAACGAAATTTAGGGAGCATTGGCTCTGGCGGCAGCCTGACGCCAGAAGGCCGATTTAGTGTCCGTCTTTGGACGGCATCACCAACGCCTTCAGCACGAGATTCACCAGGCTCAAAACAATCGCGCCAATGAATGCCGCCAGAAAGCCCCGCACTTGAAATCCCGGAGACAACAGAGCGGAAGCCAACTCCAACATCAGTGCGTTGATGACAAGCCAGAACAATCCCAGCGTCAGCAGTGTCAGAGGAAATGTCAGAATCTTAAGCAGGGCGCCAATCGTCGCGTTGATGAATCCAATGACCAGCGCCGCAATCAGCGCAGCCGTCGCGCCACTGACGTGGACGCCGGGCACGACTTGAGCGACAACCCACACCGCGACAGCGCTCAACACCCAATTCAAAAGCAGTCGCATTCGAAACCTCTTGAAGAGAATATAGGCTTAAGTCTATTTCGAGAGAATACAGGGCTACCCTTTATTTTTGTCATTCCCAGTGCGGCCTGAGCGAACGCGAGGGTAAGCGATGAATCAGCCATTCAGCGCGTTCATCTATCCCCGGGTCACACCTCGAAAATTTGACATCGCATTTTCCCGCCGCCCTGACTCATACGGTACACTACGCAATTCGACACTCAGGAGGATTCATCCATGCCAGACCCCGCCCTCAGCGGATCCGAATTTAAAAAGCAACTTCGCGCTGGACAGCCCAAGATGGGGCTGTTCCTCAACGCTCATAGCCCCACCGTTGCCGAACAACTCGCGCACAGCGGATACGACTGGCTCCTCGTCGACACGCAGCATGGCCCCATGGGATACGAAAAGCTTTCCGCCATGCTCAGCGGCATCGCCAACGGCGGCGCGAAATCACTGGTTCGGGTCGGTGGTTACGACGATCGCCCCGGCATCCAGCAGGCGCTCGATATGGGCGCCGACGGCGTTCTCGTTCCCTACATCAACACCGCCGAAGAAGCGCGCCAGGCTATCAGTTGCACAAAGTATCCGACGGTCGGAACGCGCTCCGTCTACTTTCCGCAGCGCAGCATGAACAAAGCCGGACTCCTCGGTTACGCCGGCAACTTCAACAATGAGGGCATTATCGCGCTTCAGGTCGAAACCGCCTCCTGCATCGAGAACATTGCCGAAATCGCAGCGGTCCCCGGCGTCGACATTCTCTTCCTCGGACAGAACGATCTCTGCATGTCGATGGGCCTCTACAACAAGTACGAATTCCCGCACATGTATACCTCTCCCGAACTCGACGCCGCGACCAAGAAACTGGTCGAACACGCGCGCAAGAACAACGTCATCCTCGGACTTTTCTTATTCGGCACCTCGCGCGTGGGGGAATTCCTCGATAAAGGATTCACCTTCATCAGCATCGGCAACGACCTGCATCACGTGCTGACGCAAGCCGGAGCCTATGTCGGCGACATGGAAAAAATCGCAGCCGATAAGGGCAAGAGCTGGAAGCGGCGCTCAACCGCGCTGTTTTAGAAACAGAACCAAAACAGCACGGATGCTCCACGTCCCGCTCACTCTGCGGGACGTGGCACAATCGTAAGTGCGCCCTTCTGATTGCGTTCTTAGAAACGGATGGAGAGAATTTCTCGCCCCTGTGTAACTCTGTGTCCTCTGGGTTGAGAGGTTTTTGAATTAAAATTTCCCCCGTGATCCTCACCGAAATCGAAACCCGGGTTCTCGGCTCCCTGATCGAAAAGGACATCACCACTCCTGATTACTACCCGCTTTCGCTCAACGCCCTGGTCAACGCCTGCAACCAGAAAAATAATCGCGACCCGGTGATGACTTTGGACGAAAACGCGGTCCGTGACGCGCTCGGCACGCTGCAGGAGAAGCGCCTCGCCGGCCCCGCCAGTGGCGCCGACAGCCGCGTCACCAAGTTCGAGCACCGCCTGCAAGAAGTTTTCAATTTCGATCGCCGCGAAATCGCGGTCATCTGCGTTCTGCTGTTGCGCGGCCCACAAACTCCCGGAGAACTCCGCAGCCGCGCCGACCGTATGTATCACTTCGAAGCGCTCGAAGATGTAGTTTCCACTCTCGACCGCCTCGACCAGCGGGAACCGTCCGCTCGCTCGAGTGCTTCCACGTCAGCCAGGCACCAAAGAATCCCGCTACACCCACCTGTTCTCAGGCGAACCAGTCTTGGACCCCACTGCAGAGTATGTGGAACGGGATCCCTCGCCCGCAACTGCCAGCGGCAAATCAACGTCAGAGCGCATCACATCTCTCGAAGAAGAAGTATCCCGGCTTCGGGCAGACCTCTCCGACATCCAACAGCAACTCGCGACGTTTCGCCAACAATTTGAATGACCGGCCAATCGAGCGCCTCAGCAGCGGGCCCTTCCCGCCCTCCCCGAGGCACGGAACTTTCCTGACCTCCCAAACGTACAATTGCTTATAGGGAGGTCTCCGTCATGTTGACGCTTTTGCTTTGGTGCCTTCTGTTCGTCGTCTGCTGGCCGCTCGCCCTCTTGGCCCTGATTGCGTATCCCTTTGTTTGGCTGCTTCTGCTGCCATTCCGCATCGTTGGGGTGGCGGTGCATGGCGTGCTCGAGGTCATCTATCTCGGCATCACGCTCCCGTTCCGCCTCCTAGCCGCCCCATTCCGGGTCTGACTGAAAGGCGATCCGGATTCTCACGGACGGCCGATTTTTACAGGAAGTGATGATCTCCGCGAATTGTCCGTCAGCACCGGAACAAGAAGACCTGGTCCGGCGAATCGCCGCCGCATAACTACGTGGAGCGGGCACTCTGCCCGCCGCTTTTCCCGGGAATCAATTACGAAGATTTATCCCTAACTTTCCATCACCTTCAACGCAGGGCTCACAATCAACCGCGCTTCCGTCGCCCGCTGCACATCCTCGGCTGTTACCCCCGGTGCGACTTCCTCGAGCACCAATCCATCCCTCGTCACCCTGATGTACGCCATCTCAGTGGCAATCGTATCGACCACTCGCACTCCCGTCAGCGGCAGCGTACACTTCTTCAGGATTTTCGGTGCCCCTTCTCGCGTGGTGTGCTCCATCGCAACGACCACACGCCGTGCGCCCGCGACCAGGTCCATCGCGCCGCCCATCCCCTTCACCATTTTCCCGGGAATCATCCAGTTGGCAATGCTCCCAGTCTCGTCCACTTCCATCGCGCCCAGCACGCTCAAATCAATATGCCCGCCGCGAATCATCGCAAACGAATCGGCGCTCGAAAAGTACGAGGTCCCCGGCATCTCGCTCACAGTTTCTTTCCCTGCGTTGATCAGATCCGGATCTTCGCTGCCATCGACCGGATACGGCCCGATCCCCAGCATCCCGTTTTCCGATTGCAGCGTAACCTCCATGCCCTCGGGCACGTGATTCGCGATGAGAGTCGGCATCCCGATACCCAGGTTCACATAAAACCCATCGCGTAACTCGCGCGCAATCCGCTTCACAATCCGCTCGCGCTTATCGACGTCTTTTGCTGGCTTAGTCATCTCTCCACCCAACTGCCATCCTGAGCGAGCATTTTGCGTCGCGATGCGAAGCAAAACCGCAGTCGAAGGACCCCTTGTCAACTGCTCACTGAGTACAGAGTACTGATTTCTACCCCTTGCGCACCGTCTTCCGCTCGATCCTCCGCTCGTACAATTCTCCCTGAAAAATGCGCTTCACATAAATCGACGGTGTATGAACCGAGTCGCCATCCAACTCTCCCACGTCCACAAGATGTTCGACTTCTGCGATCGTAACCTTCGCCGCCGTCGCCATCATTGGATTGAAATTCCGCGCCGTCTTCCGATAAATCAGATTCCCCTCGCGGTCGCCTTTCCATGCTTTCACAAAGGCGAAGTCGGCCGTGAGTCCGCGCTCCATCACGTATAGCCGCCCGTCAAACTCCCGCGTCTCTTTACCGTCCGCGACGATCGTTCCCACCCCGGTGGGCGTGTAGAACGCGGGAATCCCCGCACCACCGGCGCGAATCCGCTCGGAAAATGTTCCCTGCGGCACCAGATCCAGCTTGATCGTTCCCTTGAGAACCATCTCCTCCAGCAACTTGTTTTCGCCGACGTACGTTCCAATGTGATGGACAATCTGTCCCGCCGCCAGCAGCAGTCCGTTGCCAACGCCGTCCACGCCTACGTTGTTGCTGATCGTCCGCAGATTTTTCGTTCCACGACGCACGAGAGCGCGAATCAGGTTCTCCGGCATCCCGCAAAGCCCGAAGCCCCCAATCATGATGGACGCGCCGTCGAACACGTCGCGGATCGCCTCATCCGCATTGGCCACAACTTTATTCATAGCGCAAGGATTCTAACTGAATTGAGCAATCGATAGACTGAAAATCCCATCTGTCTGAATCACTTTGTGAGGCGTCATCCTGAGCGGAGCCGATGTTCAAGCGAAGCGAAGGATCTCGCGTGAAGGAAACGCAATCGTGTCAGCCTGGAAGACAGAACACATCAATTCAGCACCGCCGGCCGCTCGCCCATTCTAGTCTCGCTTTGCTTTCGCGAGACTAGAGCGTGCGGTTTCAGTCTTCTTCGGCACGCTCTTCCGCAGCGCATGGGCCTGTTCAAATTCCTCTGCCAATTGCCGCGTGGCAAGATTCTCCCGGATATGCGCGATCCGCTGCTCCACTTTCCACAGCGCATCTTCCAGATTCTTTTTGTTGCTGATCGCGACATCCCGCCACATCGAATAGGGACTCGCCGAAATCCGCGTCATTTCCTGCAGGGCACGTCCTCCAGCAGGAAGCAGCGGAGCCTCTGCCCCGAACTCCTCGACCAGAGCCGCCGCCAGAGCCGTCGAAATCATCTGCGGAACGTGGCTGATCCACGCACACAGCCGGTCATGTTCCGTCTGCGGGAAGCATCGCGACCCGCGCTCCAATCTGATCGATAAGTCCAACGTACTCCGCGAACAATCCTTCGTTCAGATTCTGCTCCGGCAATGGCGTCAGAAACCACACCGCCTTTTCGAACAGATCCGCATCCGCAAAATCGACGCCGCTCAATTCCTTTCCCGCCATCGGATGCCCCGCCAGAAACCGCTTTCCCGCTGTCTTCCCAAAGACCTTCACTGCCTGCTCGACTACTGCGGCCTTCGTGCTGCCGACATCGGTCAGCAAAGTCTTCGCAGGAAGCGCCGACCCGACACGTTCGATCAAATCGACGATCGCCAGCACCGGCGTCGCCAGCACCACCACCTGGCTCCCACGAACCGCATCTCCGGGATTCGTGGTTCCGTCATCAATCGCGCCGCGATTCCGTGCTTTCTCGAGGGTCGCCTCACGATCGCAACCGACAATCCGTCCTGCAAACTTCTTCTTCCGCAGAGCAAGCGCCAGCGATCCGCCAATCAGACCGGTCCCGATAATCGTGATTTGCCGAATTGCCATAAGAACAATTCACCACAGAGACACAGAGGCGCAGAGGAAGGCGACTAGAGTTGATTCCTGATGCGCTGAGCAAGAGTCTGCGGTCTAGCAAGGATCTGTCAGTAATTAGGCATCAAGAATCACTAGATCGTTCGTCTGTGTCTCTGTGACTCTGTGGTGAAAACTTCTCTAAATCTTCCGTCCCACCGCCGGCGCAATCATCCGCAACTCGTCCATCAGCTTCGCGAACTGTTCCGGAAACAGCGACTGCGCTCCATCCGACATGGCCTTGTCCGGATTGCAATGCACTTCGATCAGCAATGCATCCGCGCCCGCCGCCACCGACGCGCGCGCCATCGGGGCAACTTTGTCGCGCCGTCCCGTGCCGTGCGATGGGTCCGCCGTCATCGGCAAGTGCGACAGCTTGTGGATGATCGGGATCGCAGAAATATCCATCGTGTTACGCGTGTACGTTTCAAACGTCCGAATGCCGCGCTCGCACAGAATCACATCATAATTTCCGCCGGCCATAATGTATTCGGCCGACAGCAACAACTCTTCGAGCGTCGCGGCGATCCCACGCTTCAGCAGCACCGCCTTGCGGACTTTCCCCAATTCGCGCAGCAGATTGAAGTTCTGCATATTGCGCGCGCCCACTTGCAGGATGTCCACGTAAGGCAGCATCAGCGGAATCTGCGAAATCTCCATCACTTCGCTGATCACCAGCAACCCGTACTTGTCTCCCGCTTCGCGCAGCAGCTTTAACGCCTCTTCGCCATGCCCCTGAAATGAGTACGGAGAGCTCCTCGGCTTGAATGCCCCGCCCCGCAGCACTTTGCGCACCGGCTTTTGCCACCGCCTCCGCCGTCGTAATATCTGCTCGCGCGATTCCACCGAGCATGGCCCGGCCATCACCATAATTTCGTTTCCGCCAACATCAATTCCGTTCGCCAGCTTGACGATCGTTCCCTCGGGACGAAAACTTCGTCCCGCCAACTTGTACGGAGAACTGATCCGGTGGACTTCCTGCACCCCAGGCAACAACTCCAGAATGCGGATATCGAAATCAATCCCCGACCCCACCGCCCCGAGCACGGTCATCCGCGCCCCGGTCGAGCGGTGCACTTCAAACCCCATCTTCACCAGGTGCTCAATCACCTGCTGAATCAGCCCCTCATCCGCGCCTTCCTGCATCGCCACAATCATAGGAATAGCTCCTCAGCTTTTAGCGTCTAGCTTGAGCCTTCGAGCTCCGATCTCGAATCTGATAGCTCACGAGCTGATGGCTGCAGTAGCTCACAATTGCTCAATCATTCACTTCCGAATCCAACTCCGTCTCCGACTCCGTCGCGGCCGCCTTCGGTACAATCTCTTCCTTCTGCACATTCCGCATCACGTCGATGATGCGCTCGTAAATCCGCACCAGATCCCGCCCCGGCAACGGTCCCGGATTCGCTTCCTGCACATTCGCAAACACGATCCGCTCGCGGTCCGGCTCATAAATCGGCATTGAGGTATTGCGCTTCAGCTTCCCAATCTCGACCGCAGCCCTGCCCGCTCGCTTAACAAGGACACAAGCTTCGGTCGAGCTCATCAATTTTCTTTCGCCAATCTTCGATATCCATAAACAGCCCCTGATCGTATGCACTTAGCGTCAGGTGCCACCTTCTAATGTCGCGCCCTTTGCGACGTTTAGCGCGGGAGCTTGACTGCCGGCCTCAGTGCGCCGGACTAGCCTTCGAACACGCTAAGCCTTCACAAACTCTCCACTGCCGCCGCCTCTCGTCCGCGATTCCGCTCAATCGTCTCCACAATCGCGCTGCCCACTACTACCGCGTCCGCGAATTCGCCCACCTCGGCAAACTGCTCGGGCGTAGAGATCCCGAATCCCAACGCGATCGGGAGCTTCGTAACTCGCCGCAACCGCTTCACCAGTTTGCGCGCATCTTCCGCCAACTGTTGCCGCTGTCCGGTCACTCCCGTTCGCGACACCGCGTACACAAATCCGCGCGATGCCTCGGCAATCCGCTTCAACCGGTCATCCGGACTTGTCGGCGCCGCCAGAAATACCGGGGCCAGATCGTACTCGCGCATCGCACCTCAGATATTCTCCCGCTTCCTCAACCGGCAGATCGGTAACTAGTGCGCCATCCACCCCCGCTGCCCGCGCCACCTTGCAGAACTTCTCCATTCCCATTCGCAGAATCGGATTGAGATAAGAAAACACGATCAGGCCGGTCGATTGCGCCTGCACTCGTACCTCGGCCGCCAACTTCAGCACCTGCCCCAGCGAGGTTCCATGCTTCAACGCTCTCTCGCTCGCCCGCTGGATCACCGGGCCGTCCGCCACTGGATCGCTGAAAGGCACTCCCAGTTCGATAACATCCGCCCCAGCCTCAATCGCCGCCAGCACGATCTCCCGCGTGGTCGCGAGATCGGGATCGCCGCACGTTACGTACGCCACCAGCGCTGGCTTCCTATAAAAAGTCAGAGGCATAAAAACATTTTGGTGATCAATGATTTTAGGTTGCTGATGAAGAAACCACTGCAAAGGCTATCAATTTTCCAATCAGCAATCGACAATCACGAATCGAGCTTCAGGCTCTCCCGCATAATCCCGATATCTTTGTCCCCGCGACCCGACACATTCACAATCACAATCTCAGACTTCTTCATCTTCGGCGCTCGCTTTATCACCTCAGCCACCGCGTGCGCAGACTCGAGCGCTGGAATAATTCCTTCGGTTCGCGCTAGCAACGTCGTGGCATCAAGCGCCTCCGCATCCGACGCCGGCACATACTCCGCCCTGCCCGCATCGCGCAAAGCCGCATGCTCCGGACCAATCGACGGATAATCCAGACCCGCCGATACTGAATGTGTCAACGCAATCTGTCCGCCCGCATCCTGCAGCACGTAAGAATAGGTTCCCTGCAGAACGCCCGGCGATCCGCCGCGAAACCGCGCCGCATGATCTCCCAGCGCTTCGCCGCGTCCGCCGGCCTCGACACCGATGAGCTTAACGCTCTTATCTTTAATGAATTCGTAGAACGCTCCAATCGCGTTCGAGCCGCCGCCAACGCAAGCGATCACTGCAGCTTGGCAGCTTTTTCTCAGCTTTCAAAATTTGTGCGCGCGCCTCGCGTCCGATCACTCGATGAAAATCCCGCACCATTGTCGGATAAGGGTGAGCTCCCAGAACGCTGCCCAGTAGATAGTGCGTCGTTCGCACATTTGTAACCCAGTCGCGCATCGCCTCGTTGATCGCGTCCTTCAGAGTGCGCGATCCCGACGACACTCCGCGCACCTCGGCCCCGAGCAACCGCATGCGGAACACGTTCAGCTCCTGTCGTCGCATGTCCTCGGTGCCCATGTACACGACGCACTCAAACCCCATCAAGGCGCAGACCGTTGCGGTCGCCACGCCGTGCTGACCCGCGCCAGTCTCTGCAATCACCCGATGCTTTCCCATCCGCTCCACCAGCAACCCCTGTCCAAGACAGTTATTTATCTTGTGCGCCCCGGTGTGCAGCAAGTCCTCGCGTTTCAAATAAATCTTCGCCCCGCCCAACTTCTGCGTAAGCCGCCGGGCAAAAAACAAGGCGTCGGACGCCCCGCATACGTCGTGAGCAATTCCGTCCAACCGCGTCTGAAATTTCTTATCGCGCTTCGCCCGCTCATACTCGCGTTCGAGTTCTTCAAGTGCAGCGACGAGCGTCTCCGGCACATACCGCCCGCCGTAGACTCCAAACCGCCCTGGCTCCGCCGCACGTGCTGCTTGGGAGTGAGAGGAATCTCGAGAGTGCCCCATCCGAGCCGCGCCTTTTGCGGCTAGGGTGGGGATTTTGACTCTCATCGTTCTCGGAACCGTTGTCATAGTTCTGAACTCTTGTCATTCCGAACCGGCGCAGCCGGTGAGGAATCTGCTTTCTTTTCCCTCATTCGGGCAGATTGTCCTAGCCAGTCTTCCGATCCATCTCACGCACCGCTTTCACAAACGCCCGTACCTTCTGCGGATCCTTCTTCCCCGGACGCGCTTCAACTCCCGAAACCACATCGACTCCCCAAGGCTTCAGAATTTCAATCGCCTCGCCAACATTTTGCGGAGTCAATCCCCCGGCAACAACTATCTTCTGGCGAAGGCTCAATTGTTTCACCGCACTTGCCGCTTCACGCCAATCGAACGGCACGCCGGTGCCCCCGGGCTTCTGCGAGCCTCCGGAATCTAGAAAGAGAGCGTCGAATGCATCCGCCGGCCACTCTTTCGAAAATCCCGCCACAGTAGCGCCTTCCCTCAGAAACATACTGACCGGCAAAGCGAGATAGGCTTTCAGCCTTCGCCCGCCAACTGCCGACGACTGCAGCTCTGACTTCGGCGCTTTGCGGTAAGTCAGCAAATAAACCTGGAGCGCGTCAAAGCCTGCCCGGCGTCCCATGTCCACCGCATGTTCGATCGAATCTCCGGCAAACACTCCAACCTTCTCAATGCTCTTCGGCAGCTTCTCCACGATCTCTCGCGCTGTCTCCACATTCACGCAGCGCGGACTCTTCTCATAAAACACGAAACCCACCGCATCCGCGCCAGCATCCAAGGCTGCAAGCGCATCCTCGAGATTCGTCATCCCGCAAATCTTGATCCACGTCATTTCAATCTGTCATCCCGAGCGAGGATTTTGCTTCGCAATCGGCGAAGCAAAACCACAGTCGAGGGACCTTGTCTTTCGCGCGGAGCTACTTTGCACTCGGTATTTGTGAAAGTAGTAGCCCGCGCAACGCCACCCCCGGCCGCTCCGCCCGCATCAGCGATTCGCCCACCAGGAACCCGCCATACCCCGCCCCCCGCAATCGCGCCACATCACCGGCAGAATGAATTCCACTTTCCGCTACACTCACAACATTCGCAGGAAATTTCCCTGCCAATCGGATCGCGGTCTCCACATCGACCTTGAACGTTCGCAGATCGCGCGTATTTATTCCAATCAAATCGCAACCCGCGTCCAACGCACGCTGCAGTTCGGATTCATCATGGGCTTCACACAGAACATCAAGTCCTCGCGAACGCGCGGCTGACACCAGGGTGTCTAACTCCTCGAAAGTCAGCGCAGCCACGATCAGCAACACTGCGTCTGCGAAATTCGCCCGTGCTTCAAGCACCTGAAACTCGTCGACGATGAAATCCTTGCGTAGACAAGGAATTTGAACCGCCGCCGACGCTTCACGCAAATTGCCCAGCGATCCCTGAAAGAATTCCTCGTCGGTCAGAACGGAAAGAGCCGCAGCCCCTGCCGCCTCCAACTCTCGCGCCAATTCCGCCGGACGAAACTCCGCCCGGATCAGCCCTTTCGACGGCGAAGCCTTTTTCAACTCCGCGATCACTGCGATCCCGTCCGGAGCCTTCGCTTGCAGAGCCCGTCGAAATCCTCGCGGAGCATGCTGTTCCGCCCTCTGCTCCAGTTCGCGCAAGTTCGCCCCACGCTTGGCCTCCGCCACTCGCGCACGCGTCGCGGCAAGAATCCTGTCGAGAACGGCAGGCATAGAGAATCTTTTGATTATAAGGGACAGGTGGGATTACAAAGTCTCTTGAAAGCCCTTCCGGGGCCGACCCTCGGACAGGGGGTTCGGGCGCGTGCCCAATTCTAACGTCGCAACTTTTTGCCGCGTTAGATCGAGAATTTCAGCTTCATTCTGAGTCGCACTCATCTCACTTACAGATCCCCTCGATCTGCTTATATGGTTTTGCCAACACCAGCGTTCCGCCAGCAACAGCAGATGATTGATGTCGTGTCCGAATACAGCTTCACCATCTCTCGGCCCAAATCGAGATACGAGGCCTCAATTTCCAGATAGATCGACCAAGCAACGCGATCGACTTCTCACTCTTGACGCATCGCGCGTGCACCCTGTTCCACAAATAAACTTTGGAGACGCAAACCAGTCATGGGTTGAATTGTCTTCGCACTGGACACTGGACGGAGGATGTAGTGCTAACGCTCAGAATATCCTTGAAAACGACGGTTCCTTGAGCAACCAATGGGGCGAGGACACTCATCTGCCATTTTAGGATCAGATAACATGCCACTTGGCCGAAACATCGGCAGCGGAATATTAGGGACGGCATGGGGCGCATCGGTTCCCACACTTGCCATCTTGTTTTCGCTTTTGATAGCAACGAGCGTTCCGCTCAAATTTCCCTCAGTGTCGGTTGCCCAGTGTTCGATTAGTTCGGGCTCGAGACAAGGTCAGATCCAGCGTTTCGACTCTGACGCATTACATTGGACCATCCCCGTTGACGCCTTCGTCATTCTTACGTCCACGAGGAAAGCGAACTGGAAGTTCACCCAACCCTTCCTCCCCGCAATACAAACAAAAGGTTTCCATTTCAACCGCCCGCCTCCTACCGACTAAAGCCATTGTCGGCTAGATCCTCTCCATTTGGCTCACCGGAGAGGAGCAATCCGTGACGCACGTGCTATTTGCGTCCACTGTTGTGCCTTCCGTGGTCGTACATTCGGCTGTGCAAGGTACAGTCTGTCTTCCGATCCGGATTTGGAGGTTGAAATGGCCTATCGTTTCGCAACCCAGAGAATTGCTACCAAACACATCCACGGACCCCTTATCACGGGTTTACGATCGACACTGGTTCCACTCGCGGTGGGAGCCGTCGCCTTTGCGGTGACCGAACTTATGCACTACTTGCTGGTTCCTGACCTAGGCCGGCTTAGGGAAAGATTGCTTGCGGAGGGACTTTCCGCGGTGGTTGTTGCCGTTTTGGCAGCGGGACTAATGCATCAGGCGAACCGGCGACGAGAAGCGGCGCTGTTACGAATGCAAGTTATCGCAGAAATGAACCACCACATCCGGAACGGGCTGGCAGCAATTTCCCTATCTACCGATGCGATCCAAAACCAGCAAAGCATTCAGGTGATATCGCAGAGTGTCGATCGGATCGAATGGGCTTTGCGGGAAGTATTGCCCCGAAGCCAACCGTTACCGGAAGAGGATCAATACCGAATGTCCTATTTCGGGATCTCCCATGACTTGGGGCATTCACGAAGTGATCCAAATAGAATCAGACGATGAGTCGGTCGCGTCTATTCGATTTCCTGAAGTCGTCGTTTCTCCTCGCTCAGTTCGCTGAGTTTGCCCACCAACAAGGAGTGATGATTGTTGGTGCGCTGCTCTTTTTCTTCCTGCGCCCCCAGGGCAAAAGCGCATTTCGCTAGTAGTTCTTTGGCCATCTCCCGCTGAGCCGTTTAAGATCACACCATGAAAATCTTGGAAATGCTGAGCAGACCGGCTGGAATGGTCAGTGGATCGACGAGCGCGATTCTTTGTTTCAGTGCCGCGCTCGGTTTTTGGCTGGCAGGAGAACACCGCAGGGCAATCGCGTGGGTGGTTCTGGGTGTCGCAGAAGTTTGTGCGATCGTTCTGTAGGCCAAGCGGTTAACCGCTAGAAATGGGCACGTTTCGCAATGCAACTATCTGCGGACTTGTGGGTCTCGCGACGTGCAATATTCCCGTCGCACACGACAGCGACGACGACCAAAACGATCAGGCGCAGATATTAATCCACATTTCTGGATAGTTCGAACAATGTGATCAGAGTCGGATGCTTAAGAGTTTTGTCATTTCGACCAAGGCGGAGCGAAGCGACGGCGACCGAGAAATCTGCTTTCAGCTCCTACAGCGAGGAGCCATTACCGCGTTTATTCCATCCCCAACGAAGCTTTCACCGACTTCCCGTATTCCCGCGCCTTCTCCAACACCTTCGGCTCATCGACGGTCAACAACTTCCGGTCTCGCATCACGACTCGCCCGCCGATCACCACCGTTTCCACATCGCTTCCTTTGAGCGAGTAAGCGATCTGCGCGTAGATGTCATACATCGGCACCGCGTTGGGCTCATCGAGGCTGATCATAACTACATCCGCCTTCTTTCCCGCCTCCAGCGATCCGATCTCTTTTTCCATATGTATCGCGCGCGCACCGTCAATGGTCGCCATCTCGACCACCGCCTTCGCATTCAGGGCCAGGGGGTTCATCTTCGTAATCTTTGCCAGCTTCGCCGCCAGATCGATCTCTTCCATCAAGTCGAGATCGTTGTTGCTTCCAGCCGGGCCATCCGTCCCCAGTCCCACTGCGATTCCCGCGGCCCGCATCTCGGGCACGGGGGAAACGCCGCTCGCGATCATCATGTTGCTCGACGGATTGTGCACGCACCCCACTCCCCGGTCAGCCAACAGCTTGCGATCGGCCTCATCGACAAAAATGCAATGCGCCGCAATTATGTCCGGCCCTATCAATCCAATCTTCTCCAGGTACTGCACCGGAGACATCCCGTTCGCCTTCTCGCTGTCCTCCCACTCCTTTTTCATCTCCGAAACGTGGATCAAAATCGGCGCGTGATATTTCCTCGCGAGCGCAGCCGCATCCTGCAGCGTCTTCTTCGAGCACGTATAAATCGAGTGCGGTGCCGGGGCCGCGTGAATCAGAGGATCTCCCTGCCATCGCTTCAGGAAATTCTCCGTGTACGCCAGCATTGCAGCTTCGCTCTTATTGTCGGGCGCCGGGAAGTCGATGAATGTTTCACCGAGCACGCCGCGCATGCCAGCCGCTTTCGTCTCTTCTGCAACGGCATCCTCGAAGTAATACATATCCGCGAACGTGGTCACGCCCGACCGGATCTGCTCCGCCGCCGCCAGCCGCGTTCCCCAGCGCACAAACTCTTCATTCACGTTCTTCGCTTCGGCCGGAAAAATGTACTTGTAGAGCCAGTCGTTCAAAGTGACGTCGTCATGCAGTCCGCGGAATAACGTCATCGGCACGTGCGTATGTCCATTGATGAATCCTGGCAGCACGAGCCGGCCGCGCGCATCGATCGTCTGAGTTCCGCGATACTTTGCCTCAACATCAGCTCGCGGCCCAACGGCCACAATCGAATCGCCGCGCACCGCAATGCTTCCATCCTGATAAATCGCGCGCGCGCCATCCATAGTGACGACGATCCCGCCGCTCACAATCAAGTCGACATCCTGCTTGCCCTGACCCACCGCGGGAATCCAGAGCGAAAAGAGAACAAGAAGTAACCGTGCTGTTCTGATCTTCATCTGTCCTTTTTCGTAACGAATTAGGCGCCATTCTTAACGGCGCTCTTTTGCGGCCTCAGAGTGGCGATTTGGCTAGCTCACTATTCGCTAGATCTCGGCCTGCTCAACATCGGCCAGTTCCGTTTCTTTCACCGGCTTGCTCCGATAAACACTGAATTCCTTCACGTTTCGCAGTGAGAATGTCGGAACACCCGCGTCCGCCACTGCTTTGATCCTTCCAAACTCCGCTCCGGTGACATCCTCGAGCAAGAACGCGGGCCTCGACTCAGGATTGGTGTGCTCGATTTTGATGGCGTGAATCTCCAGGCCCTTCACGTGCCGGATGAAAAATCCATGCGCCGGCGTATTCCCAAACATATTCGGCTCCGGATAGTCCTTCTCCTTTTCGGGCACTTGCCGCTGGGCTTCATCCTTTGTGCCACCCCCCGCATGCACAACCATCACGTCACTGATTTTCACATCTTCAATCGGATGCCCCGGGATTCCCGCCAGAATCGATCCGATACGTGGCGCACCCTCCGCGCTCACGCATGTGATGTTGCTCAGCATCACTCGGCGGATCACTCCGACTGGCACGCCCGCCGGTCCTCGCATGCGCGCCCCCAAACGCAGAAAAATCGGGGCCCTCGTCACATCGCGCATCGTGATGTTCGTGCAAGTCACGTCCTCGATCACCGCTCCGTCGACGCTCTCAATCGCCAGCCCGTTGCAGCCGTCGAAAACGCAATTGGATACCGTGATGTTCTTGAACCCACCGTTTGACTCCGTTCCAAATTTGATCCGGCCGATGCGCGGAACCTTCTCGTCATCCGGAAACTTCTTCCACGAACCATCCAGCAGTGCGCCTTCTTCGAAACTGCCGGAAAGCAGGCAATTGCTGATCGTCACCATCTCGGTTGCGCGTGCATATCCCAATCCAAATGAACTCTTCAAACAAATGCCGTCGTCCCACGGCGAGTTCACGGTGCAATTCGACACGCGCACATTCCGGCAACAGTCGATGTCCATCCCATCGCGATTCGTGTCGATTTTCAAATTGTCGATGGTAAGGTTATCGACGCCTGTCGCCAGAATCCCGAAATGTCCGCCATGCAAAATTGAAAAATCCCGCAACAGGACATTCCGGCAATTCTTAAGTGAAATCGCTTTGTTCGCAACTCCCGGATTCTCCGCGATTGGCCCCGCGCCCCAACCGCGGCTGAGTCCCTTGCCCCAAATCAGGCCCGGCCCACAGATCGAAATGTCATTCAACCCTTCGCCCCAGATCAGGCTGTTATGCCAGTGATTGTGCCCGTAATCCTGATACTCCTCCCACGCCTGCTTCGGCTCCGCCATGTCGTATCCGTGCGCCAGATCGGTCGCCGGATCAGCCGCCACAATCGTCGCCCCTTGGTCGAGATATAACTCGACCTTGCTTTTCAAATGGACCGAGTAGCAGAGATAATTTCCCGCCCGGAAGAATACCGTTCCACCACCCGCTGCAGCCGCCTCTGCGATCGCTCGATTGATCGCTGGCGTGTCGATAGTCCTGCCGTCGCCCTTCGCTCCAAACAGCGTCACGTCGTACACCACGCCAGCGTTAGCCAATCCCGGACGTGGCGCCCCAGCGGTATCCTGCGCTGCTAACGCCTTCCCTACGAGAGCTCCCGCCGGCAAGACCAATCCCGCGCTTTTCAGAAATCTTCGCCGTGCCAGTTCGTCCATAGATTTTTACCTGCCTTATTTCTCAGCCGTGAATCGCGGTCTCGCAAGCCTCCCGCAAAATGCTTTTCATTTCGACCGAGGGCGACGGAGAAATCCGCTGCTCAAGCTGCCCGGGACCGACCAAGAAGGTTAAACTCCCGATCGTCCTACCGACCCACCCTCTTCAAATAAAAGCGAAAAAACTTCTCCGAATCCGAATCGAGGCAGACCCGCGCGTTCACCGCCCCCGGCTCCTCCCGCGTGAATCCCTTTTCGTCCACCCGAATATGCATGCCCTGCACCGGACACAAGTCCGGCCGCAACGCAAAAGCCAGTGTCATCGGATCGAACAGAGTTGGCGTCTCCTGACCCCATAAGTGATACAGGATAGCGAGTTGGTCGGTCACCGCCGTCCCTTGGCTGAACAAAAACGCGCGCTTCACTTCATCCAACTTTAACTGCGTCGAATCGAGGGGCATCACGTAGAGCGGCACGCCGGACGAAAATAACCTCTGCGCCGACGCCACGTCGTTCAGAATATTCCACTCCGGCATCGGTGGAACCGGCGCTGTATATCCCAAATCCCCATAGCCGCGGCGCACCGATCCGCCCATCAACACGACTCTTTTCAATTTTCGGAACGTCGCCGAATCGGTTTCGATTGCCGCTCCCAGATTCATCAGCGGACCTATCGCAATCAGCGTGATCTCCCCCGGATACTTCCGGATCTGCGACAGTAAGAACTCCACCGCCTCGGCGTGTGAGCCCTTAACAAATTTTCCGACCTCCCCATATTTCCTCTGCGACATCGGATTCTTCGTCGCCGTCGCCTTTCCCGCGAGCACCGGGATGTCCCCTCGCCCCATCTCTCCCAGCAGACGATCCGTGATCTTCGCCCGCGCCTCGGTGTCGCCAAAAGCCGTCATCACCCCCAGCACCTGAAGCTCCGGACTCTTCACCGCCAGCGCCAACGCAAACGCGTCGTCGACATCGTCTCCGATATCCGTATCAATAATGATCTTCTCCGGAGCACTGGATGCTTGGCCCCGCCCGAGGACCGGCAAAAAGCACAATGACAAACACAGAAAACACTCCACCCCGTACTTTCTAAGCCGAATAGTTCGCCTCATCCCGCCCCCGCTCGAATTCGATTGCGACAGGCCCTAACTTAAGCCGACCACGATATCTGAATTTCCCGCGTCGCGTCGAAGGCCAGACTTGGCCTCGCCGCAACTGCCTCCAAGAATACGACTTAACGCCTCTACAACCCGCGCCCATGGCCGCAAGCCGCAAAAGCCGCTTGACAGCCAGTTCTGCCCAGTGCAGACTCGCGGTACTGGGCAGATCACCTTCCAGGCGATTTCGTCCGGCCAGAAGATTGGCCCGCAAGTTCAGCAGTCCTGCGCCGCTTGATCAAAGCTTGGGGAAATTCAGCACACTTCCGCTCCCCCCGACGGAGTGCACGAGACAAATTTATCGCCCCTCGGACGATCGCACTAAATTTTCGCCTCGCCGCTAGCCCGGGCAAGGCGCCAGCAACTCGTAAGATCAGCGAATGATGATGAGAGGAGTTTTACTGCGATGCGAAAATGTATATACGCCGCACTCGTGACCCTGATACTCGCCGGTGCCGTATACGCCCAGGACGACTCTTGGCCAGGACGAAGTCGCCCAGGCAGCCAAGCCTGCCCGCGCCCTCGGAACGGTGACTGAGAAATCCATCACGTGCCACGCCGGCGGCCTGACAGGAGCGACCTGCCAACAACTCACTGTTACCTGCCCGAGCGTCCCGAACGTGTTCGCCTACCTCAAGATCAATACACCGGCGAATCCGCTCGGCACCGTGCTCTACGGTACCGGTACTGACGGCAACGGTCTCTACGACACCATCTTCACGTTCGGAAAAACCGCGGTGCAAAACGTCTATAACGCCGGATTTCGAACCGTGCAAATTTCCTGGGGCACGCCTTTCAACACCGCTCAACCCGGTGGATGGGTCGAAGGCCCCGGAGGCGTACTTGCCGCGTCCTGTCGTTGGGCCACAGTCGCCAACTACGTTTACACCAAGGTTCAAAACAATTCGAGCAAGCCCATGTGCGCCACGGCTAATAGCGGAGGCGCCGGCGCCCTCGCCTACGTGCTCTCTCAATATCCCAACAATATTTCCATGGCTGAAGTCACCAGCGGACCGCCCACAGCGCGTCTTGACTGGGGCTGCATGTGCAAGGAAGGCAAGCTGAACACCTTCTGCGGAAAGGGCTTAGTGGGCACCTGTTTCGGCGTGACCGACGGCGCAGTTTGGGATCCTGCCTACACTCCCAACCCTTACTGCTCGAACGCAGCCAAAGGCATGCCGCCTCCCGGAGGCTCGACCTTTTTTCTCGACGACAGCGCAGAAGCTCCCGGAGCCACCTACAACTTCTCCAAGACGTACGTGAATGTAGTCTTCGGCGGAACCGACACCAGTTCGGCGATTCCGATCGGCCTCGACTGGTACAACAAAATCACCAGCAAGAAAGAGCAGACCTGCGTCGCGGATGCGCCGCACTCGATCCCGAACGTGCTCGATGGCGCCACCCAAATCGCCAACGACCTGATCGGCCTCTGCAAACTGCAGTAAGAAGCAAGAGAGAAGATCTCGAGCCCCATCTGGAAAGGTCACGGTGCCCCACTTCCGGCTCAGCCCGCCAGGAGTGGGGCTTTTCAGTTCATCCCATCGCACATAACGGCCAGCGATGCTGCCCTTCCGCTCCCGCCCGTTATACTTTTCTCCGCTGAAAGAGGCCACATGACCCACCAACTCTCGAACCGCAATTGTCACCGGCGCCGCCCAGGGGATCGGGCGCCGAACCGCAGAACTGCTCGCCGAACACGGCTACGCCGTCGCACTCGCCGACTTGCATCCGACCAATCATGTTGGCGCTTTACTTCGCGAAAAAGGATCCCCCGTTCTGGAGTTTCAGGGTGACATTTCGGACGAATCGGCCGTCGCCGATCTCGCGGCCAAAGTCGAACAGGCGTGGGGACGCATCGACGTCTTGGTCAATAACGCAGGAATCAGCTCCATCTGTCCCGCGGAGGAAACCTCGGTCCAGCAGTTTCGTCGTGTCCTCGAGATCAATCTCACCGCGCCGTTTCTCCTCTCCAAAACATTTGGCGCGAAGATGCTCGCCCGTCACGAAGGATCGATCGTAAACGTGGCCTCCATCGCCGGGCTAGTCGGCATTGGCGACCGCGCCGCTTACAACGCCTCGAAACATGGCCTCATCGGGCTCACCCGCACCCTCGCCGCCGAATGGGGTGGCCGCGGTGTCCGCGTCAACGCCGTTTGTCCCGGCTGGGTGAAAACTGAGATGGACGTGGCCGATCAATCTTCCGGAGGCTACTCCGATAGTGACATCACCGGACGCGTGCCCATGGCCCGGTTTGCCTCTCCCGACGACATCGCACAAGCCATTTTGTTTCTGGCCGATCCTAATGCTAGCGGCTTCGTGAATGGCCACACTCTCGTTGTCGATGGCGGGTGGACCGCCGATGGAAGCTGGGAATCTTTGCGCCTTCGTCATCGCTGAACATTTTCAGATCGCCCAGTAGCGGAACCCGGAAGCCCCGAGGCTCATCCAATAAAACCGAGGATCGTCAACCATGCACCATGTTCGTCAGGAGAATCTTCCGTTCGTTGGCAGTTCGCACGAGTTCATTGGAGCAGAGCAAGGCAGCACCAATGTTTCAGTTTTCTTGTTCCATGGCCAGCCGGGATCGGGGCCCGGACCGCATCGTCATCCGTATGACGAGATTCAGTTCATCCGCGAAGGCCGCGGGGTTTGGACGGTCAACGGCAATACCTTCGAAGGAAAGGCCGGGGACATCTTTGTCATCAAAGCTGGCGACGTCCACACTTTCAAGGCCGTCGGCGATTCGCCCCTTATCCAAGTAGACGTCCACTTGAGCCCGCGTTTCATCCAGGAAAATCTGTAACGCTTAGGCGAAAGCAGGGCCACTCCTGTCCGGCTGCCTTCAGGTGTCGCCAGTTGCCCACGCCGTGTCTCGGCCTCCACACACAACACCAAATGCGGCCACACTAACCTCTAGCCGAATCAACGCCTTCCTCGTTGGCCCCCACCTTGCTTTTCTTCAAAGTGCCGAGACCCGGCAGGAGGCAACCACCATGACCCGCATCAACGCCATTCGCAACGCCGCTCACTCCGTATCTTGGGGAAAAGCAATCCGAGACCAAAACCATCGCAACCGCAGCCTTGGGCAACCTCAACGCCTACATCTTCGCAGCCGTTCTAATTGCCTGCTCCGTAGGCGTGGGATGCTCGAGCGAGAAACCGAAGCCTGTCAGTTCGAACCAGCAGATACCGGTGACGCAACCCGCAATTCCCGCGCCGACACCCGCGCCTGTTATTCAAGCAGATTCGAAGCCGGCGCCGAAGAAGCCCGTCGTTCACAAGCGACCCGCGACGGTAAACTACGCCGACAAGAACTCCGGCGTGACTTTTGAATATCCTCGTCGCTACGCCATCGAGACCGGGGACGCTGCGACCCAACTCGTCGCTTCCAACCCCATCCCGATGAACTTTGTGCAGCCCGGTGGAGTCGCGCTCGCCGCAGTCGAACTTCCCGAAACCGGCTTCGTCAACACCGATTTCTCCTCCGCATTCTTCAACGTGAGCGTCCACAAAACTCTCTCCGCCGATCAATGCAGCGAGTTCGCCGTTCCGCAACCAAAGTCCGTCGCCAAGTCGGAACCGGCAACCACCGAAGTCGCGCCACAGGACAGCACTCCAAAGTCTGAAGCCTCTTCGACGCCATCAGGCGATCCGGCAATCGCCGAGAAGGCGTCAACCGATACGAATCCGAACTCGAAACTCCTCATCGGGGACATCGAATTCCGCGCAACCGAAGCCGTATCCGGCGAAGGCACCCGCCAGAGCGATTCGAAGTACTTCCACGTCTACCAGAACGGATCGTGCTACGAGTTCGCGCTCAACGTAACCACGAACGCGTCGGAAGACGGCATCACTAAGCACGTCGACCGCGACAAAGTTTTCAGCCGCCTGCAGCAGATTCTTTCGACGGTGAAGATCAACCCGGTCGTCGCGCCCGAAGTAGCAACCGACAACCCAACCCCGGCTCCGCAAGCAACACCAGCCCAGTAACCTTGCCGGGTGCCCCACTTCTAACGTCGCGCTTCTTGCGGCATTGGAAGTGGGGATTTTGATTTCTGGAAATTGCATTCCACTTTCCCATTGCGCAATCCCCTGCCGCGCAGTAGATTTTTCTCAACTTTCCCCGCGCGCTTTCGTAGTCCTCGAACCGACCACGCAGCGCAACAACGTTCCGGCGATCCTGCGTTTCGTCGCCGAACCGTTTTCAACAGCGGGCCTTCCGAGTGCGGCGGACTCCCGGTATCGGGCCTCGATCACAAGAACGAAATTCTGCCGGTACGAAAGGAATACCGCATGCCGCGTAAATCAAAATCGCCCGTGTCTCAACCGCTCTTCAGCGAACCAGTCTTCAACGAAGGAATCCCGACTCCCGATCCCTCTCAGTTCAAGGTAACGCCCGATGATCAGCAGTTCTACACGAAGGAAGTCGAAAGCCTTCTCACCAAAGAGGTCGTCTCGTTCAAAAAGGCCGCCGGAAACCCGACCGATCTTTTCCCTCTCGAAAACGCCTGGGGAGATCACGGTTCCGACGTCATCAAATCCATCAACGCCGCCAACTGCATCACCTTTCACATGATCGGAGACAGCGGGGCGACCGCAGCATCCGCATACTCTTCCGAACTCAAGGTCTCCGACGCCGTCACCAATGATTTTCACACCTCCGCAGCCGCCAACCGCCCCTCATTCCTCTTTCATCTCGGCGACGTCGTCTACAATTTTGGAGAATGGAATTACTATTACGATCAGTTTTACGAACCGTTCCGCAACTATCCTGCGCCCATCTTCGCCATTCCCGGCAATCACGATTCGTTTGTGCTTCCCGGAACCGCTAAAGCCAACGAGCCTCTCACCACTTTCATTCGTAACTTCTGTGGAACGTCGCTCGCCGTCACCAAAGATGCTGGACCGCTTCACCGCACCTGCATGACGCAGCCTGGCATCTACTTCGCGCTCGACGCTCCCTTTGTTCGTATCATCGGGCTCTTCTCGAACGCCCTCGAAGATCCCGGCGTGATCTCGAGCGAAACCACCAAAGGAAAAGCGCGATGGGCCGCCGTTCCCGACTACCAGCTCGACTTCCTGACGGCGCAACTTAATCAGATCAAGACGAGCAAATACCAGGGAGCCGTGATTCTCGCCGTCCACCATCCGCCCTTCACCTACTCTCCGCAAAAAACTGGATCTGGCGGAGGCAAGCACTATGGCAGCCCGGTCATGCTCTCTGAGATCGACGCCATCTGCAAACAGACCGGAGTCTATCCGCACGCCGTGATCTCCGGACACGCCCACAATTACCAGCGCTACACTCGCGGCCTCACCTTCGCGGGCAAGAATTACTCCGTCCCCTTCATCATCTGCGGAGACAGCGGCCACAACGTCACTCGCCTGACGAGCGCCAGTTTCGGCACGAAAGCTCCTGAGCCCGGGGACAACATCGACGTCAGCTACATGGACAACGGCACCACGCTTACATCCACCGGCCTGACGCTGAACAAACACGACCAAACCAATTCCGGATACCTCCGCGTCTCCGCCACCTCCAAACAACTGACAATTACATTCAACCCAGTCAGCAAAACCGGCGCCGCCGTAAAGCCCGACACCGTAACGGTCGACCTGGCAGCACACACCTCCGCATGAGATAAATTCATTTTTTGCAGGTTGCCCCACCCTTGTCGCGGATGTTTGCGACAGGGTGGGGGATTTTTTTGTAAGAAGGACAGGAACAGGAAGGACGCCACGCACACTGAAGAACGACGTTATTGAAAACAGAGGCCGGGCACATCCATGCCCGGCCCTCAAATCTAAGCAGCGCGAAGTTGCTGCGTCGCCTTGGGGTTTACCGATGACTCGCCGATCTGCGTCAGCTTCGCGTCGGCCGCTTTTTCTTCATTCAAAGTCTCTTGAAGCAACTGGGCCGCATCGTTCAGCCCAAGCTGTTTCGCGAAGGCCAGCAGCGTTCCGTACGACGCCATTTCGTTGTGCTCCACCTGGTTCCCGCTCAGGATGAGTACAGCATCTCGCAGGGGCGACCCATCTTCGGTGGCATCGACCATGTTTTCGGCCGCATCCGTGATCTCGTCGATGATGTCGTTGTCCTCTGTCTTCGGTTCGGCGCCGATAATCCCAAACACCCTCTGCAGCCGGACCACGTGATTGCGTGTCTCCTGAAGGTGTTGTTCAAATGCGTTTCGAAGCTCTGGCGAGCTGGCTGCTTCGATCATGCTGGGTATGCCTTTCTCAGCCAGCTTCTGCTCACTGTCATAGGCGTAACGCAAACCTGTTTCGAACAAGCTCTGCAAATCTTTGATTTTCATCGTTAACTCCGTTTCCTGATGATTTCGGATTTCGTTGTGGTGGATTCAAATGAGCGATAAGCGGAGAGTGTTAACCTTCAGATGACCCCAATCCGTCGGGTGTTGCCGTCGCACAAAGAAACCTTCTTTCCCCGATTCATATGTAGGGACGGACGCCCACCGTTCTCCGATTCATATGTAGGGACGGACGCCCACGTCCGTCCGGCGAGGAAAGCGAGCCTAAGGTCGATACAGTAGCGAATAATCTATTCTCCTCATCCAAACCTCCCGTAGTTTCGACGGAAAATCTGCTTCCCTGTCTCTCGACCGCCGCCCCGGATGAAAGGTCAGAAAATCAACAAAGACAACCAACAGCCAATAGGGGTGTACAATTCCCCGACGTCTGGAAACCCCGCAAGAACGTACGCTACCGCACAAAAGGCTCAGGCGCCGGTTCGCGGCTTCGCTCTTACCGAGCGTCGACCGGTAGTCACGTACGGCTTGCAAAGGGGATCCAGTGAAAATTCTGCTATACAACCCTGACAATGGTGTCACTCGCAATTTCATGCCTCACCTCTGGATGTTCCTCCTCCAGGCGCTGACTCCTCCCGGCCATGAAGTCCTCCTGATCGACGGCAATGCCCAGCCCATGGACGAGGCCCAGATCGCGCAGTACGTCCGCGATCAGAAGGTCGGACTCGTCGGTATCGGCGCCATGACTCGCATGATCGCCAAGGCCTATCGGATCGCCGACGCCATCCGTGCCACCGGCGTCCCCGTCGTCATGGGCGGTCCCCATGTTACCGAACTGGCCGACGAAGCCCTCGGACGCGATGGAGGCCCGCGTCACGCCGATGCCGTCGCTCTCGGAGAAGCGGACGAAACATGGCCAATCATCGTCGACGACGCTTCCCGCGGGGAATTGAAGGACATTTACGCACCTGTCAATGCCGCCGGCAAAGACAGCAAGCCTTCCCTGAAGCCTTATCCCGTTATCCCTTGGGACAAGATCGACCTTCACCAGTTCAACCTGCTTCCCAAGGTCGTCTACCCTCTGCTGAAAAGAGTCGGCGAAGGGTGGGGAACGTTTCGAATTGTCCCTGTCGAGTCCGGTCGGGGCTGTCCTTACGGATGCGAGTTCTGCACGGTCACTGGATTCTTCGGCGACTCGATCCGCTTTCGCTCCAACGAAAGCGTCGTGAACGAATTGCTTTTGCTGAAAGCTCGCGCCCGCAAAGAAAAAGGGCAGATGGCCGTCTTCTTCATCGATGACAACTTCGCTATCAACGTGAAGCGCACCAAATCCCTCTTGCGCGACATCATTGCGGCCAAAGCTCAGGTTCACTGGGTCGCACAAATCAGCGCCAACCTGCTGCGCGACGAAGAACTCTGCGACCTCATCGCGGCTTCCGGCGGCAAGTGGGTCTTCATCGGCATGGAGTCCATCGATCCAACCAATCTCAAGGACGTGAATAAAGGATTCAACCATCCCCACGAATACGCCGCCGTTCTCGATCGCCTGGCCAAGCGCAATGTTTACGCCATCACCTCCTTCATTTTCGGCATGGACAACGATACGGTCGGAGTCGCGGAACGCACATTGCAACAGATTCGCACCTGGCCGCCGGGCTTGCCGATCTTCGGACTCCTGACTCCTCTGCCGGCAACGCCGCTCTACAAGCGCCTCGAAGCCTCAGGACGCCTCACGCGCCGCAAGCATTGGCAGGAGTTCATTCCATTTGCCATGGCCCACACGCCCCTGAAGATGTCCATCGAAGAGGCTCACGCCGAAGTGAACTACGGCTGGTCGCACGCCTACAGTCCGGAAGCGGTCGCTAAAGCCGTCGACTCGCTCGACGATCAGCCTCTCGGATATCGCATCAACATCCTGCTGGCGCGACTCTGTTTCAGAGGGATCTATTTCCCCATGCTGGGAAAACTGGCGTGGCTGAAAGTCATCAACGAGAACCGCCGAACCATCTACAAGCTTGTAAAAGAAGCCCTCTTCGGACGCCGCCCGCTCACTCCCAACATTGAAGTAGCGATCAAACCCGCCCCAGCGCCATAGGCCGGCAATCGCAAAAGGACGCCCAAAGGGGCAAAAAAACTCCGCCTAACGCCAAATCCTGACGCAATCTTTGCCAACCTCATCCGATAACTAGAGGTAAGGAGAAATCCATGCGCGTCAACAGCGGCGTCAATCCATCCACCTTCACCACCGACGATCCTTCGACGCCCGCTCAAGATACCGCTTCACCTGATGTACCCTCCACGCTCGACACACCGTCGCCGTCCACCGTGAACGACAAGCGTTTCGAAGGCCAACTGGATGCCTTCATGTTTCGCAACCATCTGGATGCGGAAAGCAGCGAGACCGCCGGCAGTGCTTCTTCGGCGCTTGCAGCCGCCGGAACGCCGACTACGCCGCTGAACGGTATGCGCATCGGCGTGAACAAATACGGCGAAGATATCCATGTCACCAAAGAAGTTGGATCTCCTAACGGATACGACACCCGCCTTCAAGCCGTGGCTGCAGCCCGCATGTCCGGGACCGATCCCGCAGCGCTGATCCAAACGAACGACAGCAAATGGCACGCGGTCGAGACCAACCAGAACTTTGCAGGAGGCCTTGACGCTGCCGCCGACACTCCAACCCGTGCCGTCGAAGGTCTTCCATCCGCGGCTCACATCGACGAACTTCGCGACAAAGTGCGAGAGTTGAAAACGGAGCTTAAGCAACTCAACGCCGAAATCGCTAAAGCCCGGCAAAACCTGGAGGTTGCTTCCGCAATCCATCAAAATCACCAGGATCAACTTGCCGAGCAGCTTCTCCAGGCGGAAGAAGAACTGGCCTCCGCGGTTTTGGGGATACCCAGGGAAGAGATTCAGATTAACCGCTCCCAGCGCCAGGACTCGTCGTCGAAGGTTAATCTCGATCCGGCCGACCAAATGCCCGGAGCCGGCGCTGAGTATTTCGATACCGGCGATTTGATGACCGGACGTCCCACGATTTCGATCAGCCTCGAAAGGCTCGACAAGCCCAAGGAAGCCGCAGGCACGCTGTTTCACGAAATCTCGCACGCGCAGGATTCGAAGTTGGCGCAAAAGTGGCTTGGCCAATTTCGTCAGGAAAAAACGGGCTTCCCCAACACTCCCGACGGCATGAAAGATTTTCAGGATTGGGTCAAGACGCCCAAAGGGGGAGCCGAGTTGCGCAAGTTCCTCGGCCAGCAGCCCCCGTCGAGTCTCTCCAAGGCCGATGCCGAGGTCGTCGAAGACGCCGCGGCGCACGCCAACGTTTCGACCGAAGCCCGCGCTTATACTCATGCCTCGATCGCGGCGATGCAAGGCGGAGACTTCGATGCATTGAAAGACCAGTTCAAAAGCTACGCATCCGCAATAAAAAAGGGACAAACCATGAATCCCTTCGACCAGTCGGAAACCATGAAAGGCTTGACACAGGAACTTCATTCCGCCTATCGCCAGATGCCGAAAGAAGGTCAAGCACAATTTCAAGCCGCCGTCGCGGCAGCGAAAGAAGTCAATCCAAACGCCTGGATCTCGAAGCTGGATTTCACAAAGTAACTCGGCGGCGAGTCACTTCTTCCCTATCAGCAAATGTGTCGCGTTCTCTCCTCCGACGCTACGCTCGACCTTGAATCCGAGCTGATCGAGGTTGATTCCCGCGAAAAGGTTTTCGCCTTCTCCGAGCAGCACCGGGGAAACGGCCAGGTGCAGCTCATCGATTTTTCCCGCGGTGAGATATTGTCGAATCACCGACACGCCGCCGCCAATGCGCACATCCTTGCCGTTGGCGGCGTCTTTCGCCCGTTTCAGCGCGGACTCCGCCCCATCCGTCACGAAATGGAACGTCGTTCCGCCCTTCATTTCGAGCGGCGGACGCGCGTGATGTGTCAGGACGAAGACTGGGACGTGGTACGGAGGCTCGTCGCCCCACCATCCTTTCCAGGAATCGTCGGGCCACGGGCCGCGCACCGGACCAAACATGTTGCGCCCAAGAATCCACGCGCCGAGATTCTCGAATGCCTTCACGGCCATGTCGTTGTCGACGCCGCGTCCCACGCCCTGACTCAGGGCCTCCGGATGGCCCGTCATCTTCTTAAATGCTTCTGTATGAAAGAACCAGCCGTGAAGCTCAGTCCCGCGCACGCCCAGAGGATTTTGCAAATCCTGCCGCACCCCGGCCCCAAATCCATCGACCGAAATTGAAAACGATGCAACCCTGACTTTACTCATAATGATTCGATTGTATTTCAAAGCGATCAGGACGAGGCATCGGAAGGTTCCTTTGCATTTGCATGGAGTAGGCTTGGGTTCGCGGCGAGCAGGGCTGGCGCGGCGTTGACGATTTGCTGACGAATCTTCTGGCGCACTTCGGCGGTGGTCAGTTCGCGCTCAGGCGCCTTTTTTGTTCCGGGCTGAGTGCCGGTTTCGGTTGTTGTCGCAGGCGTGGTCTTCGTCTTCGCGACGGTTTTCACGCTTGCTGTTGGATCTGGCTTAGTTGCGAAGCCGTCTTTACCTCCGGCCTTACGGTCCAGTTCGTAGAGATATTCCGCTGCCTTCATGATGCCGCGGTGGCGGGCGGAATCCTCTTCCGACTCCGGGGCTTCGCCGTCTTCGTCGAGAAAGTCGGAATCTTCCCAAGCGTGCGCGCCGAGCGGCGTTTCGGAGACGCTCGAGGGATCGAGAATCACATCGCACATATTGGGCTCGAAGCGGGTGTGGTGAAGGTTGCAACTGGCGGTCTGTAGAGCGTAGAGAACGAGTCCGGCGGTCTTGATGTCGATGTCGCCGGCGATGAGCAGGCGCGTGATCTGCATGAGGGAGATTTGAATCGAGTTGGCGTCTTCAAAGACGGGCAGATCGACAGCGCGGCGGGCGCGCGATCGTTTGTGGCGATCAGAATTCAGCGCAATGCGTTCCTCGTGATGGCGCTTGTGGAAGTAGCAGAAACGGTTGCGGCGCAAGGCGGGCGATCCGCACTGAGTTCCGTTGACCTTGATGTGCTGACAGCGATTGGGATAGGAAGACATGTGGACCTCAGCTTCAGTTTCGATTTTTCACGAATCGAGTTTTTGGTTTCAATTTCGGGCACGTTGAACGCAGGAGGCGGCCGACGCCTGGGACTTTGCAACCTAGGTATCCCCCTCCCCTCGATCTACTGAAATGTTCGAGTTAGGGAGAAAACATGGTTTTATCTCTGAGCTGCAGTAAGTTACAGGCAAAATCTTGAACGCGTGTGACTTAGGTTGGCCGCGCTGGCGAATTATCTTTACCGTAACTCGGGGAGTATGTCGCGTTTAAAGTCGAGAGTCACGGTTATGTGAACATTGCGAGAAATAAATCTGTGGAAAAGATCGTGCAGCTTGCGCGATCTGCCGTGCCGATTTACCTCGCGGCGTTGAATACGTAGCCTTCCCTGGTTCCCAAAAATGGACGGTTGCCCCCATTCCCGCGCTTTTTGCGGGAGGAAATGGAGCAGATTCGTTCACTATGAAAGGATGAGCCCACTCCCAAAAAGCGCAAGGACGGCACAACCACTTTGTTGCCCTGTAGGAAAGATCAAGAGTCTCGGCCACCCGCCAACTATCTTTTCAACGGGGTAGCGGCAGACGGCATCTCGCTCCTATAATCCGGGTTTCGTCAGGAGAATAGACAATGGCTATTCCGCTTTACCTTGATGGGTTTGATCCGCTGGCTGAGGATGACTCGACAAGCAGTGTCGCTCTGTCACAGATTTTCGAAGTTTCAAGAAAGCGTGAGGTACAAAACATTCTGAAGAGTTATACCGGGACGTTCGACTTGTTCTCGGAATTACTTCAGAACTCCCTTGATGCGGTCCAAGCCCGGCAACGCCAGGAGAATGCGGGCTACGACCCGCATATTTGGGTATCAATTGACATCTCCGACAGGAAGGTGACGGTAGTTGATAACGGGATTGGCATGGACGAAGAACAAATTAAGTACTGCCTTCGGCCAAGCGTAAGCTTTAAGAAGCAGGCTGATCTTCGCGGACATAAGGGCGTGGGGGCTACGTTTCTGGCGTACGGATTCTCATTTATCAAGCTGCAGAGCAAGCAAAAGACATCTGGAATAGCCGTCATCCTTCGACAGGGGCGTCAGTGGGCTGAGGACAATAGTGGGACAATTCCGAGACCCAAATTATCGACGACTGAATTCACCGTTCCCCAGCTCGCTGATGACGACTCTGGCACCTCGGTGGAAATTATCGTTGGAAAGAGTTCTGGGGAACGCCCCCGTGACTTATCGTGGCTCGGCGCGCGAACAGCGGAGCAGTGGTATAACGTACTCTGTATTAAGACGCCGCTTGGCGGAGTGTATCTCTCTACCTCGAAATTTTCTCCCAGAGTCACAGTTCGTGTACGCTCTTCGGATAAGGAGGTCAGCGAATACACGAAAAGTCGTGCCGAGTACTACTATCCTCACGAAATTCCCAATCTAAAAGTTCAAAGTCTGCGTGACGTTAGCAAAGCGGCGGATGCAATTCCCGGAGATTCGCAAACCAAACTTCTAAAATTAGCGCCCGAATTTAAGCGCCTGCAGTGTGTCTATGACATTTGGGGAAAGGACGAGATTTTAGAGGACGGATCCTATTTTAGTTCTGCTCTGTCGGACGAAGACAGAGAGATTATCGAACGGCATGATGTAATTATCTATGCCGCATTTCTTCATTCTGCGAAACTCTGGACTGAATTCAATGACGAGGTGCTGGGCCTCCGAAAGGGGCAGAGGATAATCCACGGAGGGCTTCAACTGGCGACTGACTTCATGACTCAAGGCGATCTTTTCGTCATTCCATTAACGAGCGCAATCGGGTACCAAGCGAACTCCCATGTTATTGTCCATTTTACCGATGGCAATCCAGACATGGGACGCAAGGTTTTTCAACCCGAGTTGATGGCCCTTGCCGAAAAGCTTGCAGTGCGGAGCGTAAATGCCTTTCGTCGTTTCTTGCTCTATGTGCGCCCGGATGCTGGCGCCCAGAGTATTACGCCAGACAAGGAGGTCTATGATTGGAAGCGTGCTCAGGAGGCCTTCCGGGATCACAACCCGCTTTCCCTTACCCTTGATGGCAAACCTGTTAGCCTTGTCTCCAAGCCTCGTCAAGAGCAGGACGTTATCGCCCTTTTCCACGAACTGGTGGGAACGAGGACGATTAAAGGGCTCCAGTTTTTTGGTACAAGTCAGAGCGATCGATACGATTCGGTTTTTTTCCTAAACTATTTCGAGAGCGACAATATTCTGTTTGACGCTAAAGCCAATCGACTCGGCGTGCGTCGGGATTTTACTCTTCCCCATGTGACAGAGCCGAAAATCCTTGAATACAAGTTTGAGTTCGACGGTCTGGTGGCTGACATCGAGAATGAAGTCAAATTTGCTAAACACGTCGACTTCGTTGTTTGCTGGTCGGCGGGCGAACAATATCGAGAACGTTTTTACCTTCAATCGCTTTTAGTTGGTGATGAAGGATCAACACGACAGGTTTTCGGTGCGACACATCAGGTTTTCAGCGTTGGATCACAAGAACAACCGGCCTTCGAGCTTCTGACACTCGAAGACCTGATTTCATGGCTGCAAGATCCCGCGGGGGAGGAAGCTCGCCAAAAGCAGCGCTATCGCGACTTGTAAATATGCGCGTTCTAGGAAACGCCTAGCAGGTTCTTGATCTGCTCGTAAGAAAGGTGGCGCTTGTGCAAAAGCTCCTCGCCGATTTTTACGATCTCTACCCACCGATCGCAGACTATCGCGCGCGCTTCCTCTGTTGAGCGATCAAGAAGTTCACCAAGCCTGTAGGCGCCGACGCACCCCGAGCAAGCTAGGTAGCTTTGAAGTATTCTTTCAGCCTGACATCGATCTTCAGCGAATCTGTAATTGGACCGTAGTACATCTTCGTCGCAAATCGTATTCAGGTGTCGACACTCCGCAGCCGGACCTGCAAGTTTCCCTGCCGCCGACTTCCTTACAAATTCTTGTGTGATTTTCGTGTCTTGAGTGTACTTGAGAACGGTTTCGGCATCATTTGCGGAGTTCACTACAACTTCCAGGTCAACCAGTGGAATTTCCAGGAACATAGCCGCGACTGCGTGTCCAGCCTCGTGGTAACAGGTCGCCAAGAATCTCCCGCGGTCTTCAGTATCCTCCATAGTGTTTATCAACCCGATCTTCTCATAAAAGGAAAAGGCCAGTCACTACCTACTCTCCCACAATTCCCGAGATCGTGGTGGATCGACCCTTCCCGCGCTTTTGGGGGAGGGTAGTCAGCCCCAGGGTCGAAATCACAAAGGATGTGGTTGAGGGCGGAGAAAAAGCGGACCTCAGAGGCTGAAGCCCTGCCGTCTTGGGGGGGCGATCGACGGCACGGCTGAAGCCGTGCCCTTCCACGAACCACTTCGTCGAACCGCTTTTTTGTAGTGACCCTAAGGTCGGCCAAGATCCGGTGATTTTGAAACTTGCCGCAAAAAAGGAAAAAGGCCAATCTGATTTCTCAGACTGGCCTTTATTTATATCGGCAACTACCTACTCTGCCACACACTTTCGCGTGCAGTACAATCGGCCCAGCGGGGCTTATCTTCGTGTTCGGGATGGGAACGGGTAGATCCTCCGCTATGATCGCCGACAAGTCGTTGCTGTCAGCTCTCAGCACATCTGTGCCGGGCTCACTCTTCCGAGCCGGACGGACAGCAAACTTTGTAGCTCCAGCCAACAGCAGATTCCTCGCTTCGCTCGGAATGACAACCTGAAGCAGATTCGGTGCTTCGCTCGGAATGACTTCACAAAAGAAAAGGCCAAGAGGACGGAGAAAAAGCGGACCTCAGGGGCTGAAGCCCTTCGTCTTGGGGGGGGGCGATCGACGGCACGGCTGAAGCCGTGCCCTTCCACGAACCAGTTCGTCGAACCGCTTTTTTGTAGTGACCCTAAGGTCGGCCAAGATCCGGTGATTTTGAAACTTGCCGCAAAAAGGAAAAGGCCAATCTGATTTCTCAGACTGGCCTTTATTAATGCCGGCAACGACCTACTCTCCCACACACTTTCGCGTGCAGTACAATCGGCCCGGCGGGGCTTAACTTCCGTGTTCGGGATGGGAACGGGTGGATCCCCCGCGGTATGATCACCGACAAATCGACGCTGTCAGCTTTCAGCTCTCAGCAGATCTGGGCCGGGCTCACTCTTCCGAGGCGGATGGACAGCAAACCTTGTAGCTCCAGCCAACAGCAGATTCCTCGCTTCGCTCGGAATGACAACCTGAAGCAGATTCGGTGCTTCGCTCGGAATGACTTCACAAAAGAAAAGCCAAGAGGACGGAGAAAAAGCGGACCTCAGGGGCTGAAGCCCTGCGTCTTGGGAGGCGATCGACGGCACGGCTGAAGCCGTGCCCTTCCACGAACCACTTCGTCGAACCGCTTTTTTGTAGTGACCCTAAGGTCGGCCAATATCCGATGATTTTGAAACTTGCCGCAAAAAAGGAAAAGGCCAATCTGATTTCTCAGACTGGCCTTTATTAATGCCGGCAACGACCTACTCTCCCACACACTTTCGCGTGCAGTACAATCGGCCCAGCGGGGCTTAACTTCCTTGTTCGGGATGGGAACGGGTAGATCCTCCGCGGTATGATCGCCGACAAGTCGTAGCTGTCAGCTTTCAGCCGTCAACTCTCAGCACATCTGGGCCGGGCTCACTCTTCCGAGGCGGACGGACAGCAAACTTTGTAGCTCCAGCCAACAGCAGATTCCTCCCTTTGCTCGGAATGACAACCTGAAGCAGGTTCCGTGCTTCGCTCGGGGCGATCGATGGCACGGCTGAAGGCATGCCCTTCCACGAACCACTTGGGTCGAACCGCTTTTTTGTAGTGACCCTAAGGTCGGCCAGGATCCGATGATCTTGAAACTTGCCGCAAAAAAGGAAAAGGCCGTCGAGATTTCTCTCAACGGCCTTTATTAATGCCGGCAACGACCTACTCTCCCACACACTTTCGCGTGCAGTACAATCGGCCCGGCGGGGCTTAACTTCCGTGTTCGGGATGGGAACGGGTGGATCCCCCGCGGTATGATCACCGACAACTTGAGGCGTTTTCGCGGCGTTTGAGCCGCGAGCCGAAATCCTGAGCGCTTTTCAGCGAAGGATCTCTACGCCATCTCGGTTCAGCGAATCAGCGCAACCTCAGGGGCTAAAGCCCGATCGGAAGGGGCGTCTGTATGGCACGGCTCAAGCCATGCCCTTCCACAAACCCCGTGGCGCAATCGCTGCAAACTTTCAAAGATCGTGAGGTTCGATACCTCACAGCTGAATAGATTGGGTGTAACTTACTCTCTTCTTGCTTAGTTCCGATTTCAGTTACATGTTACTTCGGCATTTGCGTCGGCGCACAGTCATCAGTCTTGCTTCTCAGTCGAACAGGTTCGAACAACTTCCAAACAACATCACCGGTCCAGTTCAGATTCGAACTGAAGGCGGCAACTGAGAACTGACAACTGTATCTGCACCGAGTAAATTTTATGGTCAAGCCGAACGGGCGATTAGTACTGGTAAGCTACACGCATTACTGCGCTTCCACCTCCAGCCTATCAACCAGGTAGTCTTCCTGGGCCCTTCTTATCCCTTACGG
>CAVYUY010000003.1:0-11429 GCA_963771765.1 uncultured Acidobacteriota bacterium | reverse complement strand
ATTTTAAAACCAAGCATTTACGCGGGATCCCATTCCGGCCGGAATTGTAAGGCAGGTGAGCAATGCGGGCAATGATTTTGAACACACCTCTTTCCCGCCCTATGTAGCTGTGACCTCGCGGCACTGATAGCAAATGCCCCGAAGTTGAACTTGTGATTCTAACAAGCCTGGGCCTCAGATGACCGCGACTCCCCACCTTTTAAGCGGCACATTCTGGAATGGAATCGGAGTCATGGTCTGCATCAAAACGTCGTATCGCTGCCTGCCGTTCAGTGCCCAACCATTCGGCTGGATAGCAACAATCGTCCCTTCAGCACTCTGCTGTGTATCCTTATCCAACACAATCAGCCCGTCTCCGGGATTGACTTGTTGGCGCTGACTGTTGGAAAGGATGTAGCCATCCCCCACGCCGCTTGAGAGCGTTTGCGCGAAGCTGCGCTTGCCTTGCTGAGCCATTGTGAGTGGAGCGTGTATTACGAGTTTAGCCATCCGGATATTTTACAGACCAAACCCGCGTCGTGGCATCTAAAGCACCGGGCCTTTTCTATGTCATCCCAAACACCACGGGATTGACTCAAGCAAGTTTCCGCGGACGAATCCCCGTCCAAGATGACAAATTGGTCGCAGGCGGGAAGACCATTCGCTTGCCCAAATGCCCGCCGTTCAAGATCCGCCAGGGTTCCACCCAACGCTGACATTCCGGTGCCCGGTTCATTTTCGAAGGTCAAACGTCAAGCCCTCATCGCGGAGCAAGTCAAGCAGGGTGACGGTCTCCAATCCGAAATGCTTGCAAACATTTGGGACTTTGTGCGAACCATCCCCACGAAGTTTTTCTTCGGTGACCACAGCACAAACGTTCTTTGGGTCATTTCGTGTTCGCATTAGCGCAAGACTGACAACGATTGGGTCAGCGTGAGGACTCGCCTTCATCGCTGCAGCCAACGCCGGAAAAGCTCCCAACACTTCGGTCAGCACGGCACCTTGCGCCGCGTCTAGATCCACGAAGGCGCCCTTCAGCGTCTTCGCCCACTTGAAAATTTCGTCATCCTGCTTGCTCAATTCACGTAGCACCTCATGCGGAGCGATGAGGTATCCCGCACTCATCAATTGCTCCATGAAGCCCCAGAGCGGGTCAAACAGGTCTCGCGGGTAGTGCCTCAACGCAATGAATGAGCAGGTGTCAATGCAGCGTAGGCTTGCCATTTACTCACCACCCACCAGTTCATGAACCCTGTCGATATGCTGGAGCCTCACACCAAGGTATTCAGACACGTCCGAATCACTGATGGCGCCGCGTTCGTGCGCCGTGAGCACATCCGTCACAAACTTTTTGCCAAGCTGGCTAACCGCCTTTGCACTTGGCTGAACAATGACCTTCCGCTTCTTTTTTGTTTTCAGCCGCTCTTCGTATTCTTGGCGGAGCAAAGCCACCGTGCGTTGAAATGTGGCCCGGTCGACCAACTCCAGCTCAAAAAGCCTTCGCAGAACTACCTCCCGGCTGACTGCGAATGTACGTGCAAGCTGTTCCAATATCGGGGCCAGGTGCGCGCCCCGCCGAAGCTGCGCAATCGGGGCCTGCTCAGTCAATAAATTTTCGGGGACGAGTGTGAGTGCGGCAGCAGCATTGCAACGAAGTTCGATTTGTGCCGCCCCTTCAACTTCCACGTACTCATTCGGGTTGCACAATCCAGGTTGACGAAGTATCAGGTGTGCAAGCTCATGCACCGTACTGAAGATTCGCCGCGCATACACATCGCGGGAATTGAGGACTATAGTTGGCAGAGTCTCATCAGCCAAGGAAAAGGCGTGAGCTTCAGACGATGGCAGCGAGAATTGAAATACCAACAGCCCGGCATCTTCGAGTGACTGACGCCACATACGGAGAGCCTCATCGGGTTGCTTGCCTCTGACGGAACGAAGGGTTGAAGACAGCCACTCACGGATTATTTCCGCGAGCGATTCAGGCCGACTATCAGTCTGATGTGGAAGGTCAGAATTTTTGTGCTCTGTCAGGCCCGAATACACATCTTTGAGCCAACGGGCGCGTCTGATTGCAAGCCGTGTGGGAGTTGAAATCTCCCGCTCACCAGGAGCCGCGGACCGGAAGTCAACCGGCAATGGCGGCTCTTCTGGCTGCGTCGGCAGGAAGAACGTGGCAACGGGCCGTTTGTACACATCCGCCGCTCGCTCAAGTTGACGTGGAGTTGGAAGGGCTGCTTTCTGCTCCCACTCTTCAAGTTTGTCCGATTTTACGCCGATACGCTTTGCCGCCACAGGAAGCGACAGACCGACACTCTCACGTGCCCATCGAAATATAGCGGGCGAGATTGTCAGAACTTGCTTTTCGGCCATTTTCGTTGAATCCTACCCCCTAGTACGCTTTTCAGGGCTCTGAATGCAATTTTCATGATTAGATCATCGTCACGGTATGACTGATTTCGCTATTGCAGTGATGCTTTGTTGCCCATGACTGCGAAGAATTCGGAAGCCACGGTTAACGGAAGATTGCCAAAATATAACCCCCCTGAGTCGTTGAGCCCAGTCAATTTTCCCGGTTTCCGGCGAGTGGTAGACCAAGACTCGCCATAATCCGCCTCCGCTCATACCTCCCCAACTCTTCGGCATATCTGCAGAGCTGGAATCCACTTTAAAATCGAAATAGTCGTATCGGTCGTGCGTGACGGGTTCTGGGCTAACAAAGCGTCCAGAGATTTGCAAATCCGCATGGGTCGGCGTGAATTTTCCGAGTTCTCCGGGCGTTCCCATCGCCACCCAGACTTCTACCGACTCGACATTCAAAGCCTTCGGGGCTGCCGTTACGTGTTCAAAGACTTGGAATGCCTGGATGCCTCCAACCTGCTCGCGGGGAATGCGCAGTAACGCAAGGTCGGGTCCCCATTCGTTCCAACCTAAGTTCGCGGGTTGGAGAGTATTGGACACAATTGCAGACATGGGAATTTGAAACTTGTGATTTATGTTGTCAGTCACGGTAATTCCCAACGTCGGTGCGGACTGGAGCGCATCCCAAACATGTGCTGCGGTCAAGATATAGTGAGAGTCATTGACAAAAACGAGGGAACCCGAGCCTACAAATTTGACCGCATTGTCGTAGAGCGCCAACATCGCTACGCTAGAACTTCCTAGGTTACGCACAATTCTTTCGCGTAGATCGCCTGTGCCGAGTAATTCTGACTCAATTCCTTCGATGTTGCTCATTGCGAGTCCCATCCCGTGCGAACAAACATTCTACGACGGTCCTCGTCGCTAACAAACAACTCATTTCGCCTTACATTCGCCTTTCCCTGCAGTCGAATGCTGCCTCGCCGAGCCGTCATTACTTACGCATTCTAAATTGCTTATTTTTTTACTTTGCCTGTCTTGGTACGCTGATTTGGCAGCGGAGGCCGGTTCCATGATCCTCAACGAAGGTCAACATAATTGTTGTATTTCCGTAAGTGGCTGGCGAGAAACCAAGGTCCGCATTGACCGCTTCCCGCAATCCCGTACGCTCCCACGTGAATGCTGAGAAGATTGCGAGAGGCAGCGCACCGGCTGGAGCGAGTCAATCCTGTATAACTTTGGCCAGACTTTTACGGACGCCCAGTATCCCAATGGCGGTCTGGTGTTCGATTCCTCGGGAAACATCTACGGCACCACGCAGGCGGGCGGTACTTATCTCAGCGGTGCGATCTTCAAGCTCACTCCGTAGCAAGCTTGAATGCGTCGTCCAGGTCAAAGGCTGGCTTTCCGTCGGTGAGGCAGCCTAGCTCGTCTCCTTCACCGTGATTTCATACTTGAAGTTCTCCGGATCGAATGGGTCCACTCGGCCCTCGACCGTTTCTGCCTGCGGATACATGAAATAGCCGAGGGGCGCTTTGGCGGAACCTGGCAGCGCTACATCGTGAGCGAAGTTATACGCCATCCAGTTCATCTCCCAGGACCCGAACAGTCGCTTGCGGGCCTTCGACACCATCTCGTCGCTCAGTGGGAGATTCCCTGGCGGCTCTTCCAGCACTACTTTTCGCACGTCTGCGGGGTCTACCGGAACCCAGCCATAGTCGCGAAGGTACACTTCGGCGCGGCAGTGCTGGCCCTTGGTGGCTTTTTCCGTCGCTACGCCCAAGGCTCTTGTAGCCCAAGTCCGATTTGGCAATCCGGAAGCCATAGACGTCCCGCGCTGGTAGTCCTACGGAGCGGGCCAGACCGACGTAGAGCGCATTGAGGTCGGCACATTTCCCGCCCATGTCTCCGGACTCCAGCATGAATCGGATGTCGCCGCGCCCGCAGCCGCGCATCTTGGGATCGCGAAAGGTGTTGTCGACCACCCAGTCGTAAATGGCGCGAGCCTTCTCCATCTCCGTGGTCGCGCCGGCGGTCGCTTTGAGCGCGGTTTCTTTCACAATGCCGTCCCTCGGTACATAGCGGCTGGGCTGGAGAAAGTAATCCAGTTCTTCTTTTGGAACGTGCGCAACTTTCCCGGGAGCCGAGAGATCGACCGCGTAGTTCTTCAGAGAAACACGGCTCGTTAGCGTCAGCACGGGTTTCGCGTTCGCTGGATATGCTGCAGATACGATGCCCAGTGCATTCGGCTTGTCTTTGGTGAACCGCGCCGTTCCGCCCTCCGCGTGGAACAGGTTCGCATGCACCCTTTGAAAGGGCGTGTCACGAATCATCGCGGACGGCAGCCAGATATGGGTGACTCCCCTTGGCTTCAGTACGTCCACTCTCGCGGTGACCTCGAACGTCCGCCACCTGTCTCCCGCTTGCATGGTGTCGGCAAAGGCTGGTAGTGATTTCGTGAATGCCAGGCTCGCGCAGATTGCGCCGCTCGACTGAAGAAAGTTGCGCCGATTCATAAGCTCTCCTCTGGATAAGAAAAGTTCTTTTTAGACCTTGATTTTGATTGGTAACCGCCGACGGAGGTTTAGGAGAGAGGGATTCAAGTGAAGCCGCGCCGGAAGGGAGTCTGTGCGGGCATTGGAGGTCGTTCGTGTGGGAGAGAATACACTCGCGGGCGCGCGGCGACAAGTCGGGGCGTTTTGCTTGCTGGTGTTCAGCTTTATTAGGTCCGGTGTCGGCGCAGGTTATTTCCTTCCTACAGCGTGTCGCGTCAGCCGCCGCCCCTTCAACTCTCGGTTGCACAGCTTTCGGATCTTGATCTATGCTGCTTTCGGCCTCGCGGGGGGCCGTCGGTCCGCGTAAAGGGCACAGCCCATCCACCAAGCAGTTCAGACAAACCTGACTTCCAGCCCGAAAACCGCGGACAGCGGGCGATCAAGGAAGGAAGGTCCATGAACGACAGTCGTAATCGTCGAATCCATTCCGGAACACTCCCTGCCCGCGCCAGTCTCGAACACCTCAAGAATGAAGCGAAACAGCGGCTGAAAGCATTGCGCATTCAGGACCCCGCGGTTCGCCTCTCTGAAGCGCAGCTGCTCGTGGCGCGAAGCTACGGCTTCGCAAGCTGGCGCCGGCTCAAATCCTACGTGGAAGCGATCCATGATTTTGGGCAGCAACTCATCAATGCGGTGCACTCGGGCGACACGAATACGATTCGAACGATCCTGAAATCGCATCCGGAGCTTGTCAACGCGAGTGCAAACCTGGAGCTGAAAGTCAGGCCCAGCGATCCGCTCACCATGAAGTTGGTCCACCTCGCGATTGCGGAGGACAAGATCGACGTTTTGCGCCTCCTGATCGAACAAGGAGCGGACCTCAATGCGCGCAATTCGGACGGTCGTCTGCCTCTGCACGATTGCTTCGAACTCGGTCGCGATGATTTCGCGAAGCTCTTGCTCGATGCCGGAGCTGTGCCCGACGTTTGCGCAGCAGCGGCCTACGGGCTGCACGACCGTCTTCGTCAGATCCTCACGACCGACCCTGGCCAAGGCAACGATTTGACCACCGGCGAGTCACCGCTGGGATGGTCGGTGTACGGCAATCAACCCGCGTCGGCAATCCTGCTGTTTGAGCACGGCGCCGTTGCCGATCGAATGCCGTACGATTCGCACGCGTGGGGTCCCGCAGCGATGGTGGCATCGACGACGGTGGGACGAGTACTGCTGCAGCATGGAGCGAATCCCAACTGGCAAGACGCGGTTGGCGACACTGCCGTCCACCGCGCCATCAAGAGCCGCCTTGTTGTCGACCCGGCGAAATTCGTGGAGCTGCTGCTTGAATTCCGCGCGAATCTGAACCTTCGCAATCGTGAAGGAAATACGCCCTTGAATGAAGCGCTGCTTCAGGAGGGGAAGAACGCAGAAACTTACTATCCGGTCCGACCGATCGCTCGGAAGAATCTTGGGCGAACGATAGAAATTCTGCGCTCTGTCGTGACCGACGCAAAATGAGCTGAGGGGAAATCAAAGCAGCAAACTGCGACACCGCAATTCCTGCTACGAAGTCGATGGGGAAACGATCGGCTGCGCTTTCACGGCTTCGAGGATTTCTCGACGCTGAGTGGAACTGAGCGTGGTGAATTGAAATCCGCATTGACTTCCCGAAGCGCGAACAACTCTTGCCGAAATGCCGTCGGCACAGCTCTCCAACGGAAGATATAAGAAGACGTCTTCGTGAAGGTTGAGAGATTCGGCAACGAACGCTCCCAAGCCACTCTCGCTGATGTCACGCGCCCAGGCAAGCAGCATGACTTCCTTATTGTCTCGAATAACTCGAACTCGGATACGAGCTTCAAAGACATATCGGACAGCAATCCGCGAGTCGGCTGGGATACTGGACACGGTTCGCATTCTCCATATCGGCTGTAATGACGTCGGCGCAACCGACATCAAATGGTTTGTCGGCAAATGTTTGACGCAATCCGGCCCTGGCGGAAACAAACAAGGGTAAATCGGTTCAGTAAGAGGATTGTACGATAGCGTACTCGACCCTCAGCCAAGTTACGGCAGTCCGAAGGCCCACTTAAACTATTGAATATAAATATAAATTACGCTCAGATGACACCTTCCAAGCGAAATCCAAAAAACTGACAAACTACGTACTTATGGTAATACAATTAAACAAAGGGTGGAGCTGAATTCGAAATGCCACCTGTACACGTATGTGCCGAGGTGCGTGCGGCATCCCGGCGAAAACCAAACCCTTGGGAAGGGGGAACAGATCTTGGTGAATAGAAACGAATATCTTGAAGGCTGCAAGAGCCGCGCGTTGGCTTACGTCGACGCCGGCGACGCGCATGGGGGATTTACTTCCATGCTCTCTGATTTGCGCCAGCATCCAGAGACAGCACACCATAAAAAGGCCGAACTGGGAGTGATGTTCATGATCGTTCCTGGGTGGATCGACCGTCCGCTCGCCGTGCGGCGATGGATCGAGGGGTTCGACTGAGGAACAGTCGGGCGCCGGGAGGATCAGCTGATTCTCTCCCATCGCGAATCAGTCTTGTTCGTTCCCGGCGCAACTTCTCCTTTCATCCTCTGCAGTGAAATTCCCCTTTGAAATTCTTCGACCAGCCGAAATTATCAACAACTTCAAGCCTAGAAAAATTCTCAACCTGCATCGCCAGACCTGAGGACGCCATTCATCGAAAAACCTCGAGGCGGCGAATACTTTCCTGTGTGAAAACCCTCCTTTGGACATGCACCAAAGCCACGGCGTGCAGGCTCACCGCGCAATCATTTGTTTGGGATTGATTTGACTAACCCTCTGCAATGATTTCCCGTCGTAGCTTGTGTGTTTGAGTGGCTGACAGAACGAAATCCGCAGAGCTTAGATCACCTAAGAGACCGGACGTGAGTTCTCAGAGTTCTACTCTCTCTCAAGTTATCCCCCTGCGCGCCGATGACCTCAAAGTCCGGACATTCCGATCGCTCGTGCGGTCGAATCGAAATGTAGGGCTTGGCGCGAGACAAGTATGGATGACATCGTTAAAGATTTTCTTATTGAGAGCCGCGAGAATCTCGATCGTCTGGACCAGGAGTTGGTTAGCCTCGAATCGGATCCGACTTCGAAGGAACTGTTGGCCAGCATCTTTCGAACGATTCACACCATTAAAGGAAGTTGCGGCTTTCTTGGTTTCGCCAAGCTCGAAAAAGTTGCGCACACAGGGGAGAGCCTGCTTTCGAAACTCCGAGACGGCGCCTTGTCCCTCAATGCGGAAATCACCAGCGGATTGCTGGCCATGGTGGATGCAGTCCGGCGAATACTGAACGAAATCCAGGCGACAGAGGGCGATGGGAACAACGACTATGCCCCGCTGATGGAGCGGCTTAACAAACTGCAGACAGCGCAAGGCGGCGAAACGCCAGCGGTTTCCAGGAAAATTCCTACACCGATTTCCGAGCCCGGCCTGCGGATTCTAGAGGCAGACCCACCCGCCAGCGCATTGAACACCACGACAGAGGCGCAGTTGCCGGCCTCAGAGCCGGCTTCGTCGGCGGAATTGCTGGCAGCGCAATTCCTTCCAGCCGCCGGAAAAATTGGAGGGTTGCTGGTAAATCGCGGTTCCATTGCGGCCGAGGATCTGGCCATCGCCCTTCAAGAGCAGGAGCGCGGCGACCAGCGGCGCCTCGGAGAAATTCTGGTCGCGCTCGGTTTCTGCAATCAGGACGACATTCACGCGGCTCAGCAGATTCTTGAGGCGCGGGATCGCAATGCAGGTGTCGAAACCGTCCGTGTTGGCGTCGATTTGCTGGACACGCTGATGAATCTGGTCGGGGAACTCGTGCTCGCGCGCAATCAGCTGTTGCAGGTTTCCAATTCCGGAGAGGACGCGGCGGTGCAATCGGTTTCGCAGCGGATGAATCTCATTGTGACGGAGGTGCAGGAACAGGTTATGAAGACGCGCATGCAACCCATCGGGAACGTGTGGAACAAGTTTCCCCGCACTGTGCGCGATCTCGCCCTGAATTGCGGCAAAGAGGTCACCCTCGAAATGGAAGGCCAGGATACCGAGCTTGACCGCACGATCATCGAGGCGATCAAGGATCCTCTTACGCACCTTGTTCGGAATGCGGTGGATCATGGCATTGAAATGCCCGACGGCCGGCGACGCGCGGGCAAAGCGGCCAGCGGAATCGTCCGGTTGAGGGCCTTCCAGGAAGGCGGCAAGGTCAATGTCGAGATCAGCGACGATGGCGCGGGATTGAACGTCGACCGTCTCCGCAAGAAAGCCGTTGAACGGGGACTGATCACACCGCAACAGGCCAAGCAGATGGCAGAACGGGAAATATTCAATCTCATTTTCTTGCCGGGATTTTCGACTGCCGAAAAACTGACCAACGTGTCTGGCCGCGGCGTGGGCATGGATGTGGTGAAAACGAATGTCGAAAAGATCAGTGGCACGATCGACATCGAATCTTCCGCTGGGGCGGGCACGACGGTGCGCGTGAAGATTCCGCTGACTCTCGCCATTGTCCCCGCGCTTCTGGTGAGTTGCGGCGGAGAACGGTTCGCGATCCCGCAGGTGAACGTCCTTGAACTGGTGGCCCTCGAAGGCAACGAAGCTGGGCAGCGTGTGGAACAGGTGCATGGCGTGCCCGTCTATCGCCTTCGCGGCAATCTGCTTCCTCTGGTCTATCTCGACCGCGTACTTATGTTTGCGGCCCCGGGCTCGAATACGAATCACGCCGGCAGCAGCATCGTGGTGCTGCAGGCTGACAAGCAGCAATTCGGGCTGGTGGTCGATGACATCGCCGACACCGAGGAAATCGTCGTAAAACCGTTGAGCGAGCAACTGAAAAGCATTAGCGCATATTCCGGCGCAACCATCATGGGAGATGGCCGGGTCGCCTTAATTCTGGATGTGCTTGGCTTGGCGCAGCGGGCTCGGGTCGTTTCGGAAAAGCGAGATAACGCAAGGGAGAGCCTGAAAAACGATGCGCGCTCTGCAAAGGAAGGTCAGGAGACGTTGTTGCTGGCGAGGAATGGGATGGATGGCCAGGTTGCAATTCCTCTTTCGACCGTAGCGCGGCTGGAAGGGTTTGCAGCGCACCAAGTGCGATGCGTCGGCGACCGCGAGGTCATGGAATATCGTGGACAAATCATACCGATGGTTCGGCTGTCGCGCGTGCTTCCCCCAGGCAGTTCCGAGGCAGAGCAAGACACCTCCGACGGTTCGATCGAAGTCGTGATTTATTCCGAGCGCGGACATACCGTGGGTCTGATCGTGGACTGCATCGTCGACATCGTGGAGGAGCATGCTGCAGTCGACCCGCTGGCCACGCGCCCGGGTGTTGTCGGCTCGTTTGCAAACCAGGACTCCATTACGGAGCTGCTTGATCTCTCCGCGGTGGTACGGGCAGCGGTGCCTGGGTTCATGGAGCATATCCACGAGCCAGCCACTGCAACGTAGGCATGCGGTGCTGCGCAGTCTTCGCGTCCGGTGAGTATGTACCGTCACATGAGAACCGGGTGAGAAAGGGTCAGATGCCAATAGCCCGAAGGAAATTTCCGAAAGGGTGAAGGAGATCTTTTTCAAGCCGATGCCTGCACGGAGGCGCATTTCCATCCGTGAAGTTTCCTGGGCAACAGCGCCGACGAGTTCGAAGGCGATGGCGGTTGTAGCAAGCTGCTAATTAAATACGGAGGACGATCGTGTTCAACAATCTGAAGCTATCCGCCAAAATTCTCGGGGCCATCATTCTGGTCCTCGCGTTCACCTCCGGCATCAGTTTCTGGATGAGCCAGAGCCGCATCAACAGCCAGGGCGAGGAAGCCTTTCGCGACAAGCTTCGCCAGATCACGGGGATGGCGTCCGCCACGCGCAGTTGGTTCTCGTCGAACATTGAAGTCATGGTGCCGAACCGCGATTTCAAGCATCTCGAACAGGTGCCCGTCGTCGTTGCGATGCGGAGCGCAGAACAATTTGCCAGCAAAGAAGGTATGACGTTCCGCACACCCTCGCTGCACCCGCGCAACCCGAAGAATCAGGCGACGGACTTTGAACGGCGCGCTTTGGAGACGTTCGAAAAGGATCCCGCAGCGACCGAATTTTCGGAGCGCACGATGGTGGATGGACGCGAATTCATGCGCTATGCCCAGCCTGTCCGTGTGGCTCAGGATTGCCTGCAATGTCACGGAGATCCCGTGGGTGCGAAAGACCCGTTCGGATATCCCAAAGAGGGCATGAAACTCGGGGAATTGCGAGCCGCCTTTGTATTGCAAGCGCCCACCGACACGCTGGTGCAAAACGCCAAGGCAAATATGCTGGCTACTTTCTTGACCAGCTTCCTGACGGTGCTGGCAGCGATCGTAGTGGTCTACTTCGTGATTCAGCGAATCGCAATTCGGCCAGTCCGGGCGTGCGCTTCGTTCGCCGCCAGGATCGCGCAGAAAGATCTCACGGCTGAAGATATGACCGTTCAGTCCGCGGACGAAGTGGGTGAAGCTGCCAGGTCGCTCAACAGCATGAAGAACAGTTTGCACGAAGTGATCCAGAAAATATCGGAAACTGCGCAGCATGTGGCAAG
>CAVYUY010000002.1:0-42901 GCA_963771765.1 uncultured Acidobacteriota bacterium | reverse complement strand
GATGTCGTGGACAAAGCCCTCACCGATTTCGGCATGGCCATGGGCCCACTCGCGACGGCCGACCTTGCCGGACTCGACGTCGGCTGGCGTATCCGCAAAGAATATCGCCACCTCCAAAAGCCCAGCGTCCGTCAACCCATCGCTGAAGACCAACTCTGCGAACTCGGCCGCTTCGGTCAAAAAACCCGCGCTGGCTGGTACAAGTACGACGACAACCGCAACAAATCGGTCGATCCCGCCGTCACGCAACTCCTCGCTAAGTTGGTCGCAGACGCAAAAATCCCCCAGCGCGATATTTCTCAGCAAGAAATCACCGACCGCTGCATCTACGCCTTGATCAACGAAGGCGCACGCATCCTCGAAGAAGGCTTCGCCGACCGCGCCGCCGACATCGACACTATCTACCTCAACGGCTACGGTTTTCCATCAGCGCGCTGCGGACCCATGGCCTACGCGGATAGCGTGGGTCTAAAGAATGTTTACGACCGCGTCGAAGAATTTCACCGCACTCACGGTGAACAGTGGGAACCTGCGCCGCTCCTCAAGCAGCTCGCAGATCAAAACAAAACATTCGCCCAGTTCGACCAACAAAAATCCGAACACAATCGCGTCAATGCAACAACCCAGCCCGTATAACCACCAGGCCCAAAATCCGCTCTAATAGGAACAACCTTCAATCCCATGAGAGAAGCCGTCGTAGTCGCCAGTTCCCGAACCCCGCTCGCCAAATCTTTCCGCGGCTCGTTCAATCTCACGCGCCCGGAAGATCTCGCCGCGCACTGCATCAAGGACGTCCTGCGCAAAACGCCGCAACTCGATCCCGCCGAAATCGAAGACGTCATCCTCGGCTGTGGCCAGCCCCACTCGGTCCAAGGCCACAACATCGGCCGCACTTCCGCAATGCTCGCCGGCCTGCCCAGTTCCGTCGCCGGCCTCACCATCAACCGTTTCTGTTCTTCCGGCTTAAACTCGATCGCCATCGCGGCTCACCAGATCATTCACGAAAACGCCGACGCCATGATCGGTGGCGGCGTCGAAACCATCACTCTAATCACCCGCGACAACAGCCCTCATCCAGTACTTCTCGAAAAGATGCCCGGCGTTTACATGGTCATGGGCAACACCGCCGAAGTCGTCGCTAAGCGTTACAAAATCGGCCGCCAGGCTCAGGATGAATACTCGCTCCTCAGCCAGCAACGCACTGCCCGCGCGCAGCAGGAAAATTTCTTTGACGGCGAAATCGCTCCCATAAAAGTGACCCGCGGCATCCTCGACAAAAAAACCGGCGAAGTGATCAGCAAAGAAGAAGTCACCGTCACCCGCGACGAATGCAACCGCCCCGACACCACCCTCGAAGGCCTCGCCGCGCTGAAACCGCACTTCGATCCCGACAGCGGCCACGGCACCGTCACCGCCGGCAACTCCTCTCAACGCTCCGACGGCGCCTCCGCCACCTTAATAATGTCGCGCGAACGCGCCGACCACCTCGGCATCCCCTACTCGCTGATCTTCCGCGGCTTCCAAATCGCCGGCTGCGACGCCGACGAAATGGGCATCGGCCCCGTCTTCGCCGTCCCCAAACTTCTCCAACGCACCGGCGTCAACATCAACGACATCGACCTTTGGGAACTCAACGAAGCCTTCGCCGTCCAAGTCCTCTACTGCCGCGACCGCCTCGGCATTGACCCAGAAAAACTCAATGTCAATGGCGGCTCCATCTCCATCGGCCACCCTTTCGGCATGACCGGCTCCCGCATGGTCGGCACTCTCGCCAACGAAATGGCCCGTCGCAAATCCCGCTACGGCGTCGTCACCATGTGCGTCGGCGGCGGCCAAGGCGCCGCCGCCCTCTTCGAACGCGCTTCCTAGCCGCCTCCGTTCACGCCACTCAGGAAGCCGCCGAGATGTCCGGTCAGCGCGATGACTGCCACAGCGATCGCTTCCAAGGGCAGCCTCCAAACCGGCAGCGGTACATCAGTTTTTCGGCGACTCCGCCAATGCACCCACCACACCACCCAAATCAAACAACTCGACACCACACCAAAAACGAGATGCAGCAACAAAATTCCCTTCAACTTCTGCCCCTCCAACGCCAACTGCCACGCCGCCAACCCCGTCCCCATCACCGGCACCGTACAAATCGCCGCCATCAGCAAATTCAAATACGCTGCTGCCGTCAATTTGCGGTCGCTGGTCCACTGCCCCAAAAAATCAAACAACACCGCGACCAGAAAGCACCCGATCGGAAAATGCACCAACACCACGTGCTGCGCATGCTTCGCCAGCACCACCGTCCGCCAATCAAATGGATTCACGCTCATGGCCGACTCACTGCACCACAACGCGGCCGGTCATGTGCGGATGTATCGAGCAGAAATACTCATACGTCCCGGCCTTCGTAAACGTGAACGAGAATTTCTCGTCGGTGTCGAGCACCTTGGACTTGAACACTTTGTCCGTACTCACCACCGTGTGCGGAATATCGTCCCGATTCGTCCAAGTCACCGTCGTCCCCACCGCCACCTTCACCTCCGTCGGCCCAAAACTAAAATTGTCAATCTTCACCTCCATCGTGGCCGCTTGTGGTGGAGCGGCAGGAGCGGCAGCAGCAAGCGTCACTTCTCCGCCTCCAGAATTGCCCGCAACCGTCGTCATCCCCATCACACCCGTGGCAAAAATCGCCGCAAACAAGACTCCAACGCACACACCTCTCCTCATGACTTTTCTCCTCTCAATTTTTCTTTGGTTTTTCTACGTAAACTTCAACTCAAAACCCGGGTGGCCTACCCTCGCGTTCTTTGCGAGGGTGGGCGCTACAAAACCATCCGTTCAAGCCGGTTTTGACTTCTCTTCCGTTTCAAGAATTAACCCACCGACTCAGGCCAGCGTCGAATCCACCACCGCCAACGCATGCGAGCCACGCACCAGATTCACATCGGTAATCCCCAACACGCTCCTCAATTGCTCCGCCGGCACCTTCATCGGCCCCGGTGAAGGCGCCGTCCCCGGCGCCGGCTGCGGAAACGCCGTGGACATCGCCGTATGAAACGTCACATTCCCTTCCACCTTCTGCATCGTCTGATGGATGTGCCCATTTAACACCGTCACGGATCCAAACTTTTTCAAATATCCCAACGCCTCCGCGCTGTCCCGCGTACCCCAACCCCACTCCGGATACACCGTCCACAGCGGAATATGCGCGAACACCACAATCGGCGTGCTGTGCTTCAAATGTTTCACATCGCCCTCTAGCCACTCGAGCTGATCGTGCCCCAGCGAACCCAGCCCGCCGGCCTTCAAATTCTGCACATTCACCAGACCCACAAAATGCACGCCCTTCTTGTCAAAGCTGTACCAGCCCGCGCCCTTGCTGCCTTTTCCATAACGCTCCAGGAATTGTTTCCCGTCGTCATTCAAAACATCGTGCTCACCCGGCACATAAAACACATCCTTGGCTTTCGCACCCTTCAGAATCTGGTCCACCGCATCAAATTCCTCGGGCTTGGAAAGATGGCTCACATCCCCGGTGTGCAACATGAATTCCGGAGCAGCCGACAATCCATTGATTTTGTCCACCGCGGCCTGCAGCGTCCCGGCCACATCCGTATTCGCCGCTTTGTTGAAGCCCATGTGGCTGTCGCTAATCTGCACAAAACTCAATTCTCCCGCCGCCACCTTATCCGCATGGCTCATGGCATACGACTTCAGCACTCCGCCCTGCATCACGCACAGCGCACCGGTTCCCGCCCACGCCATGCACTTCAAAAATCCCCGCCGGTCAATCCCGTCGTGGTTGTGATCGTGAAGCAATTCATCTTTACCGTTCTTCGCCATAATTCCTCCTCGCCGCAGCCCTTCTTTGGAAATTCTCGAACTTGAGCGTCGCGCATCCGTTCCACCCATGCAGACCAGCGCACCTCGCCGTTTATTCCAACCAAGCGCCGCTAAATAATTTTTTAAGCCGCAAAATAAAAATGCCCCGGATGGAATAAACTCGGGGCCTCGGGAGTCTTACTCAGTGAGCGACCCTATCCACCAAGAGGGACAGGAAAAGGAGAGAGGTTCCGACGTGCTGGACTCGCAGGACCAACTGCGCTTCGAGACGCTGGTTCTCCCGCATCTCGACGCAGCCTTCAATCTCGCGCGTTGGCTGATGCGCCGCGGCGCCGATGCCGAAGACGTGGCTCAAGAAGCCATGCTTCGTTCCTATCGTTTCTTCCCCGCATTTCGCGGAGCCGATGCCCGCGCCTGGCTGCTGCAGATCGTCCGCAACACCTGTTACACCTGGCTGGACCGCAATCGCCACGGAAAAGATATGACCGAGTTCAACGAAGAAATTCACGCGATACCAGGAGTAGGCAGCAGCGCCACTCCGAGCGTTACCCCCGAGTCGCTAGCCATCGAAGGCAACCAGCGCGAGCGCCTCACTCGCGCACTCGAATCGCTGCCGCCGCGTTACCGCGAAGTTTTAGTGCTGCGCGAACTGGAAGGCTGTTCTTACAAGGAAATCGCCACGATCGCCGCCATTCCCATCGGCACGGTGATGTCCACCCTGGCCCGCGCCCGCCGCCAACTTCAATCCACTTTGGGCGACACCGCACGTGAGGAGGTCAACCGTGAGCTGTGACCGCTCCGAAACCGTGCTGCACGGCTACTTCGACAATGAACTCGACGCCCTCAGCGCCGCCGACTTCGAGCGCCACCTCGAGCAGTGCTATGACTGCAGCGTGGCTCTCGAATCGTTGAAATCTCTGCGTTCGTCGCTGAACAATTCGCAGATCTACGCGAAAACTCCGGCAGCTCTGCGTGAAAAAATGCTCGCCGGAATGAGCACTGCAAAAGGTTCGGCGAATAATTCCGCCGGGAGCGCTGCAACAACTTCTGCAGAACGCACTGCAGCGACCTCGGCGACGATCCCATTCGCAAAGCCAGATTCAAAACTTTACGAGAAGCCTTTCTCCCGCACTGGCTCAGGCCAAACCTGGCAATGGCTAGCCATCGCCGCCGCTCTGCTACTGGCACTCTTCGGCACCTGGCGCATCGTCTCGCTCACCCGCGCACCCGACGCCAACGCCACACTCACCGCCGAAGTCGTCGACGCCCACCTGCGCTCACTGCAACCCGGCCACCTCACCGACGTACTCTCCACCGATCAGCACACGGTCAAACCGTGGTTCGACGGCAAAATCGATTTCGCCCCACCGGTCCGCGACTTCGCCGACCAGGGTTTCCCGTTGCAAGGTGGCCGCCTGGACATCATCAATCACCGCACCGTCGCCGCCCTGGTCTACGGCCGCCGCAAACATCTCATCAACATCTTCATCTGGCCCGACGACCCGTCCGCGCCATTCATGGCCAAACACGTCGCCTCCGACACCGACCCCATCTCCGGCTCACGCCAAGGCTACCAATACCTCACCTGGCACCGCACCGGCATGCAGTTCTACGCCACCTCCGACGTAAACTCCGCCGACCTGCAACAGCTCTACACCCTGCTCACCCAATAACCACCCGGCCTCAGCCTGTCCGGGAACGAAAACATGGGAGACCCACCTCACCCAATACCCCCACCCCGGGTGTTTTCAAAAAAGAGGCTGGAAGTAGTTGAAAACAAACGAAACCCACGCGCAAAAAGCAGCAAAGAGACCAAAAAGAGGCTGGAAGTTGTTGAAAATAAAGAGAACGAGTGCGCAAAAACGACAAGAGACAAACGCGATCGAGGATAGCGACGCGCGAAGGACCGCGGGTGCTGGGTGAAGCCAGAGGTGGTAACGCCGTTCACGCTGCTTAGTATACTATATATACACATTCCAAGATGAGATACTGCGATATTTTTTTTTGCCCAACTATAAACCTAACCGCGTTGAAGCAGAGTTCGCCGAACATCTTCGTGTAGCGGCTACTTCTTAGGTGGGCGTGGAACCGGCACTACGCCAACTTGCTCGTCTTTTGAGAACCGCTCACCGAAGTAAGGAAACTCGCTGCGCATGCGCGACCGGTCAGGAGCAACACCATCCGCCAACGGCTTGTTAGCGGAAAGCGTGATCATCACGTCCATTACATCGTCCGCTAAGGGACGCCCATTGAATCCGGCCAGATCGAATGCAGCGGCGGTTCCAATTTCGTAGGGAAGAACGATCGGACAAAGTCGCTGTGCGACCTGCTTTCCATACTCCGCCGGATTCGCGACCGATCCCGCAAAGGAAGCCATCTTTTCAGTGAACTCGGCGATTGGCCGAGCAAAGAGCGCTACGTCGTCATGAGGCTCCGTCGCATTGTATTTTTCCTTCAATTCGTCATTGGTACGAATAAAGACGTGGGTGATCAGCGGCAGGCCCCAACGCGAGACCAGCATTTCCGGAGCGTGGCCAAACAGTGAAACTGTAGCCCAGGCGTGAACCTTGCCCTGGCCGATGAGGTCGTTAGGCACCTCCAGAACGATTGCTGACGCATTGCGTTTGGCGAATAAATTTTGGCGGTTCTGGAATGCGTCGCCGTCAAAACGTCCTTGCGCGAATGCCGTGAAATAGCCGCGCAACGCGGCGGCGTCACCGGCGAACAAATCGGGAACGATACCAACATACGCTTGAACTCCAGGCTTGCCGTGAATCACCTTGCCGGTCTCGCCTTCCAGCAACATCTCGCCTTCTAGGCCATGCATGGAGGCCTTGCCAGTCGCATGGTGCAATTGAAAATTCTGGATATGCGTATGCTCGTCCCCAGCGGCGTGCCGTGGCTCCGTGAAGCGAAATTTGAACGCAACCTCTTCCCGGCTATCACCATTCAGGTCAAATCGAAACGCGTAGATGCCTTCGATGTGAAATGTGTCCGGGGCGGAAAGCCCCACATCCGGATTTACCGTCATCGCCATTACCGTGGAATCGCCGGCGCCCTCGAACAAGTAAAAATCGCAGATATTCAGGCTCGGGTCTTCTTTTGCCAGTTTCGTGTCGAAGTGATGGGACATCGGAAATCTCCTTCCATTGAATCCGTTGAAGTCTACATGTCAAATATTGATTACCGCCTGCGGAGCTTAAGCCGGCCGAAAGTAGGGAAACTCCTCATACATCGGAATGCGATAGGTATTGTTGGGCGACCCAACGAATCCGCTCAAAATCGTGTCAGCTACTACGGAAGATTCGTCAACGGGATGTCTGCCGTTTTGCGCTGCGAACGTAAATCCAACGGGAGCACTGGGATCGTAGTGCACTACGTCTGGCAAGAGCCGGGACGCAAGTTTGCGGGCATGCACATCGGGACTCAAGATATTGCCGCGCTCTCGCACCCGAACTTCGATCGCGTTTGAAACCGCGTCCATCAGCCTCGCACGGTCTTCCGCAGGAGAGGCCGCGTGATAAATGGTTGCGAGTTCTTCATCTTCCGACACAAGTGCGTTGAGGAAAGGAGAACCAAATCGCTGCCGATTCCCGCCGCGAACCAGTCGCTCCGCCCAAATGCCAGTCGGGTCGGACGAAGTCAGCAAGTTGCTCGATCCTTGCATGACTACCGCGGTCGTAAAATCTTGGAACCCAACCGCACCATTCTGAATTTCGCCGGTGAATACTCGCCATCCGCTTTCCATGCGTTCGATCGCTGGCGAGTTTCCGACCACAAAATCGGCCAGGTTTTTCTCCAGCCCTACATTGACTCGAATTCGGGACTTCTCGGGTAGGCGTCGAAGCAGTGGCGCCGTCCAGATCAAGGCAACTACCGTTTCATTTTTGTCTCGACCCGGAAAGACGTACAACTCTCCGGGGGATGTGCTGGTGCGCGTGCGCCTATTGCGAACATCGTGACGGCATGAATTTTCAAGTGCACCGAAGAGTTGCCTTGCAGAACAAACGCCGATTCCTGCGACTGCACTCATTTGAATAAGGGCGCGGCGTGTCATCACTCCCTTTGGGGTGTCTGTTTTATCGCACATACCAACTAGCCTCCTCTTCGCGATCTCACAATTCGAATGACCCTGTTCTCTGGGCACCCTCATGCAACGGTTCACGTCGTGCGGTCATCACGAAGTGTACCAATACCCTTCTAGCCGTTTCTCAAGTGGAAATTTGAACCTTCGGCTATTTTCGGCGGGACTCTGTATATCTGGGGCGGCGTGGTGTTTCGATGTTCAGTAGCCAACCGAGGGGTCGGTAGCCGACAGAGGGCAAAACCATTGCCAGCTTGATTCATGGGCGCAACCAGTGGTTATTCGTCGGACGAACCTTTGAAGCGGTTCTTGTTAATTTTTAGCGATCGAATCTTCGACTCCAGCGTGGATCGAGGTATTCCCAGTTTTGCGGCAGCGCCGGTTGGTCCTGATACCCGGCCGCTAGCATCTTTCAGGGCGGCTTCGATCAGATTTTTCTCTTGCGTGATGAGTTTGACTGGAAGTTCAACGAGCTGCCTCGGTTCGGGCGCCAGATCGACCGACTGCGACAACCATTTTTCGTCAATCGAGAATATGTCTGTTTCGCAAAGAATCACCGATCGCTCGATGACATTCTGCAGCTCGCGAACATTGCCGGGCCAAGGATAAGCCTGCAGCAGATCCAGTGTCTTCTTATTGACCCGCTTGATTTTCTTGCCGGTTTTTCGCGCATAGCGATCGATAAAATATTCAACCAGTAGAGGAACGTCCGCTTCTCGTTCTCGAAGAGAAGGGATGTCGATCGGAAAGACATGCAGCCGATAGAACAAATCGTTTCGGAACGAGCCCGCGCGAATGGCCGCATGCAAGTTACGATTGGTGGCTGCGATCACACGAACGTCGGCGCGGATCCGGCGATTGCCGCCGACACGCTCAAACTCGCGCTCTTGCAGGACGCGAAGCAGCGCGACTTGAGTCTCCGCCGGAAGTTCGCCTACTTCGTCCAAAAAGATCGTCCCGCCATTGGCCAGTTCAAACCGGCCGAGGCGTTGCTGGGTCGCGCCGGTAAAGGCACCTTTCTCATGACCAAACAATTCCGACGCGATGAGATCACGAGGAATTGCCGCACAGTTCACACTCACGAATGCCCGGAGAGCCCGTTCGGATCTTCGATGGATGGCGCGGGCGACCAACTCCTTGCCGGTTCCGGTTTCGCCCATGATCAGAACGGTCGAATCGCTGGGCGCCACTTTGGAAATCTGCGAGAGTACGCTCTTCAAAGCCACAGAAGTCCCAACAATTTCTTCAAACATCGAAGCTTTATCGATTTCTTCGCGCAGCGCGACGTTCTCCAGACGCAGGCGGTCTTCAGCCTGCTTGCGCTCTTCGATATCGGTTCCGGTCAGGTACCAACGGGTGATCCGTCCCTTTTCGTCGTGCAATGGATTGCAGTGGACGGAGAACCAGCGATAGCTTCCATCGCGTTTGCGAAGGCGCAGTTCGATTGCGTCAGCGATACCGCTCGACCAGGTTTGCTCAGTAAAGGTTTTGGCGAGTTCCGCATCATCCGGGTGGACATCCGACGCATGCCTTGCCCCTTGCCACTCCTCAAGGCTGATGCCGAGATAGTCGAGAGTGGTGCGATTGGCATAGAGGCGTTCTCGGGCCAGTCCAAATACCACGATCAGCTGAGGAGCAAGATCAAGAATCTGCTGAAGTCCCGCTTCCTGCTCGCGGCTTTTGTCTTCAGCCTGCTTGCGATCTTCAATGTCGGTGAGCGCGCCGTACCATTTTAGAATCTTCCCCGCGGCATCTCGCACAGGAACACCGCGCACCAGATGCCAACGATACTGCCCATCGGCGCGACGGAAACGCACCTCGTCCTGGCAAGATTCGCCACGAGCAACGCACCCGTACCACACGGCGTTGTGCCGCTCCATATCGTCGGGGTGAAGGATCGACTCCCAGCCCCCTCCGGTGACTTGCTCTCGCGTCAACCCGCAGTACTCCAGCGATCGGCGGTTGGCGTACAAATTCGAGCCCTCAGCCGTTGCGCTCCAGACGATCGAGGGAAGGTTGTCAAGCACCTCGCGAAGTTCTTCCTCGCTGCGTCGTAGTTCGAGGGTTCGCTCGGCGACCTTGATTTCCGCATTGCGGCGTTCCGTAATGTCGGTAACCGCTCCAATAAACTCGAGAATGCCGGCGGAATCGTGAAAAGCGTGAGCACGCACTTGCAGATGCTTGATGACGCCGCTCGGCAGTGACAGACGGTGCTCGTGTTCGAAGTCCGCACCGCTCCGGGATACCTCTTCGAGGGTCCGCTGTATGCGCGCCCTATCCTCGGGATGGGTCTTTTGCAAGAGCATACTGATGGTGGGTTTTTCGGCAGGGTCGCTTTCGAATATTCGATAGGTTTCCTCGGACCAGACGATCTCGCCACTTTCGGGTCGCCAACCGAAGCTGCCGGTGTGACTCAGCTTTTGGGCTTCGGCCAGGTACGCTTCGCGCCGGCGAAGCTCCTGGGTCAGCAACTCATGTTCGGTGACGTCCAACGCACTGCCGACGTACTGTTTTGAGCTTTGCTTTTCGCCGGTCGGAGCGCCAACGCAGCGGATATAGCGGACCTCACCATCGGGACGGACGATGCGTTTCGTAGCATCGAACGGCAAACCGTCGTTCAGGATTCGATGGATCAGAATCGCCATGGACTCGCGATCCTGTGGGTGGACACTTTTCAAATACTGTTCAACATCGGGCGGCTTGCCCGCCGGATCGAGGCCATGCATGCGAAACAATTCCGCCGACCAATAATAGAAGCCGTCCGCATCGAACGCCCAGCTTCCCGAATGGGCGAGGCGTTGCCCTTCGGCCAGATGGAATTCGCTTCTCTGCAGCTCCAAGGCGTTTCGCCGGAACTGTTGTTCCGCGGTTTTGCGTTCCTCGATGTCGAGACTGGATCCGTACCACTTCACAATGCTGCCGTGGGCATCGCGGAGCGGAATCTTCCGGTGGAACATCCAGCGGAATTCCCCACTCGCCTTGCGCACACGAGTTTCGTACTCAAAAATTTCGCCGGTCGCGAGGCTGCTTCGCCACGCCGTCAAAATTCCGTCGAGCTCATCCGGATGAATGAAGGCCGTCCAGTTCCAGCCGGCCACTTCATCGAGAGTGACGCCTAAATACTCCAACCAGGGTCTATTAAAGTAGTCGAGATACCCGTCCGGCCTGGCGGTGTGAATGAGTGCAGGAATCGAATCGACGAGTACGTGAATATCGACCGACTCGGCTTCCGGCCTGGGGGAATGCATGCCGCGAATCATACACCTCAAATCGGGGCCGATAAGAACGACTGAACAGCTCTCCGTGAAGCCCCGAATCCAACAGCGTTCGATGCGCCAAGAGGCCTGAAGTTAGTCCTTTCATCGCTGACTGGAACAGAAACCTAAGCTGGGTATTTAGTTTGTGGCGAAGGTCTGGTCAAAACGGGACACATAAGGTGAGCGAGGAGACCGTCCAGGTCCGGTTCTCCTCTGAAAACGATTTCTTGTCGAGTACCAGGCACCCGTCGTGGGCGTCAACCGCGGGCGCCGGAGGTGACGTTTGTTCCGCTGCTCTAGTGTTGGCTTTTCTAGACGGGACGCAATCGATTTCGCTTCGTACTGGGTGCTCCGAGTCGGAAATCAGTCAACACCTGCGCCGCGGAACCAGGCTGTAAGATCCGAAGGGTTCCCTCAAAAACAATCTGGATATCCAGTTCTCTGGCGTCGCCGGGAAGATTGAGACCCTGGGCGACCAATCCCTCCGCGAGGAAATCGCTCAAGGCGCGAGCAGTATCGATCCGGTGGGCGTTCTTGCGCTGCAATCGGAAAACAGGGACATATCCGCCGGGCCGATAGTAAATAAACACCGAATCATCCTTGCCGGCCGATTCGTAGTATTGCTTCAGTTTATTTCGCAGCCTCCGAGCTTCACTGCGAACAATGGAGTCGGCACTGGGATGATAGGGCGGCCTGCGATCATAAACCTCCGTGCCGATCACATATTCCTTGAGGATGTCTGCCTGGCCCGCCAAGGTCGTTTCGACCGTAAAGCGAAGGAACCGGCTGAGCCGATGCGAATGTACAAAGACCGGGCTATCCAGCATCCGCAGGAGCTGGCCGCGTATAGCGCCCGCGGAAATGTCGCCTTCCGGTTTGTTGGTGGTCACGTCCAGATTCATACTCATGAAATCCCTCAGCTGCGCACGAATAACTGAATAAATTGATTCGCCTTTGAACCCAAAGCTTCAAGGTTTCATCGACATTGTTGCTTCCTTCAGTTGCTCCATCCACTTTCGAATGTAGCCAGGGCATCGTTGAAGCGTCATGCGGTTGGCTTCGCAGCGGGCAAGGTATTCCACGACATCCTGGTTGACCAGGGTCACATCTTTTAAATCCAAAACAACTTTTCCGGAACCCGTTTCGGCCAACTGCCGCTGGATCTCGACCACATCGTCGCCTTCAATGCGGCCGCTGAGTGTGAACACGATATGCCCGTTCCCGCGCTTTCGAATTCTGAACATGCGGCTCCTGAAAACGCACTACCGCCATCGGTTGAAACTTTGGGCCGAAGGTCGCGCACGCTGTCTGAATGAGTGACCTATAGGTCTTAATACACGGCAACCTGGAGGCCAATCGCGCTTACTGAAAGCATTGCCTTTAGTTGCTTGGTTGCCGCAGAAAATGTCGAAGTTTCGACAATTGGCGAAAAGCCGGGGGCATCGTCCCGAGGTTGCCCCCACGCGAACTTTCACACCCTCGTCTTCACACTCACCGTGAGCTAGCCGTTCATCACATTCTCCGACAGCGATCGCCGTGCCAAGGTGCCAAGTGAGGACGGCACAGCGATGGCGACCAGCGGCGAACTTGAGCCCGTTCAGATCGTTAATTCTTACGAGCTGGCGGCAGCACCAGAAATCTGGCTCGAAACACGGCCCAACGCCGATCCGCAGCAACTGGAAGAACTATTTTTGAATTCGCGCCGCCGGCTGGTGCGGCTCGCGCACCGCATTCTGAGAAATCAGGAAGACGCAGAAGACGCCGTGCAGGATGCGTTTCTCTCGGCCTCCCGTCATTTCAGAAATTTCGAAGGCCGTTCCGCCGTCACCACCTGGCTCACCCGGATCGTTATCAATGCCGCCTTTATGGTGCGCCGCAAGCGCAAGAACTCGATCGTTCGTTCACTCGGTGAAGCCAATGAGGAAGGCCTGATTCCAATTGAGACGCTTCCGGATTTGCAGCTGAATCCCGAATTGGCCTATTCGCGAGTCGAACGCTTCGCGCTCCTCGACGGGATGATCCAGGAAATGAATCCTCACCTGCGCCAGGCGGTTAAGGCTGCGTACTACGACGATCACTCCAGCCTGGAGGCCAGTTCTGCCTTGGCCATCTCGGTTTCGACGTATAAGGGGAGATTATTTCGAGGGACGCGCTTGCTGCAAAGCCGGTTACGGAAACGAGTACATCGGCGGACTAATCGCAAGATAACGGCCGCCCGCGCGCGCGGTGGTTTTTAGGCTTGGTCCGAAGGAGAGAGAGCGTCATGCCATATCAAAGCATTAATCCAGCGACTGGCGAACCGTTGCAAAAATTCGAAGAGCATACCGATGATCAAATGACGAAGGCGCTGGCCGCCGCGGACGCCGTCTATCGCACGTCCTGGTCGATGGCTGCGTATAAAGAGCGTGCCAAGTACATTGGCAAGGCAGCCGCGCTCATGCTCGAGCAGAAAGAACTCCTCGCGCGCCTCGCGACTTTGGAAATGGGGAAAAGGATTGCGGAGAGTCGCGGCGAAGTCGAGCTGAGCGCCTCCATTTTGAAATACTACGCGGACAACGCCGAGAAATTCCTCGCCCAGCGCAGCCTGAACTCCACCATAGGCTACGCCCACATCGAGTATTCACCCTCGGCGTGCTCATCGGCATTCAGCCCTGGAACTATCCTTATTACCAACTCGCTCGTTTTGCCGGCCCCAATTTGATGTCCGGAAATGTGATCTTGCTGAAACATGCGCCCGGAGTTCCGCAGTGCGCCTTGGCCTTCGAACGCATTTTGAAGGAAGCAGGTTTGCCCTCCGGTGTGTACACCAATCTGTTCCTTTCCAACGACCAAGTCGGCGTTTTGATCGATGATCCGCGCATTCGGGGCGTGGCGTTGACCGGATCTGAGCGCGCTGGAGAAGCGCTCGCTTCACGCGCGGGAAAAAATCTCAAGAAATCGACGATGGAACTGGGTGGGAGCGACGCATTCATTGTCTTGGCGGACGCCGACCTGGACTACACCGTAAAGATGGCGATCATCGGCCGGTTTGGGAACAATGGCCAGACCTGTATCGGCGCCAAACGGTTCATTGTTGTGGACGCGGTGAAAAACCGCTTTCTGGAGGCCTTCACTAAAGCGGCCAGCAATCTAAAACTGGGAGATCCACTCGACGAAAGCGTAACTCTCGGCCCGCTCTCTTCCGAGGCTGCTTTGCAGCTGCTGCTGAAACAGGTCAAAGAGGCGACCTCCAATGGCGCTCGCGTGCTCCTGGGAGGCGAACGCGCCGGCAACAAAGGGTCATTCATTCAGCCGACGATTCTTTCGGACATCACACCCGACAACCCTGCTTTTAAACAAGAGTTCTTCGGCCCGGTGGCCCTGATGTTCTTTGTGAAAGATGAGGACGAAGCGGTTTCGCTTGCCAACAATTCGCCCTTCGGTCTTGGTGGGTCGATTTACACGACAGACATTAACAACGGAAAGCGAGTGGCGAGCCGCATCGAAACAGGAATGGTTTTCATCAACTATCCGTCGCTGAGTGCTCCAGATCTGCCGTTCGGAGGCATCAAACGCTCCGGTTACGGCAAAGAGCTCTCCAACCTCGGGATCGAGGAATTCATTAACAAGAAACTGGTTTGCGTCGCGGACGGAAATTCTCCGGCTTCGCAAGCGAATTCGATTTAAGTGGCGAAGAATTCAGCGCGGTCTTGCTTCAGATCCGAGCAGGTCTTGCGAGGTCGGGTGTTTGACGCTGAGTAGACGAATGGTGAGCGCTGCGGCTGGAAGTAAATAAAGAATAGTGATGCTCGTCCACATGAGCGCTCCGGCGCACTGCTGATCGTCGAGCGGCGACCAACTCGAGAAATGCTGTCGAGTGAGATAAGCCGAATAAATGACGCGATCGCAGAACACCAGAAAGCCGGAGAGAATGTCGCACGGCAAGGTCGCGAGGAAGAGATACAAAACCAGCGACCACGTAGCCGATTCGTGCCTGCCGTGCGATGGCAGCAATGGCGACCAAAAAAGAAAACCGGCTGCTAGAAAAGACCCGTGCTCGATCACGTGCAAGGCTTCGAATTTAAGAGCCGCATTGAAGACATAGGGAACATGCCAGACGAGCAGTGCGCCGATTGAAACCAACCAGCAAAACACCGGGCGGCCCCACAGGCTGGAAAGGTAGTGCGCAAGGCGGGTTCGTGAGAACGGCCCGATGACATCGCGCACCAATCCTGCCGGCAAGCCATGCAACAGCGGCATTTTCGGCCTGCTCCATGAAATTAAAAACGGCGCGACGCTCATCAGCAACAGATGCTGGGCCATGTGCGCCGTCAGCAGCTCATCATCGAGACGCGCAAGCGGCGAGTTCGTCGCCAGCCAGATAAGCAGCAGACCCGCCGGAAAGCAGCAGCTTCGCCACAGCGCCACGGCGCTGCCCGGATGGACGCGAAGCTTTTGCCATCCGCGAAAGTACGCGATCGACAATGCTACGTTCAGTATGGCGAGTGGCGTCAACGCTGAAGCCGGCCAAGTCATGGACGCGTTGGCGGAAGCGAGTCCTCGCGCTGGGACGACTGTTCGCTCGCGAGATCGCGCGATGCGTCTCGGGCCGGAGGTTGGCCAGGAGGATGAAGCGTCGAGAGGAAGGCTACCAGCGCCGTCGTTTCTGCCGGACTCAGATTCTTGCCATACGCCGGCATGTTTCCTCCGCCCTGAATTACCTGTCGAACCAATTGGTCCGGGGTGAGCCGCGTCGCCACGCGATCGAGCGCCGGTCCTCTTTGACCTCCGCTCTCACCAAGGGAATGGCAGTTGCGGCATTGCTTCTCCTGAAAAACTAATGCGCCGGTTCGTTGCACCGCGGTGCGGCCGTCCAAAAACTGTTTGGGAATCGGCTCACCGCTCCAGGCATTCATGTGCGGACTCCAGGGCGTATAACCCGCAAGATGCGTGAACGTTCCCAGCGCCACCGCGTAACAACACAGTAAGCACCGCGATCGGTCGGCGCCGCCAACTCTTTTCTCCTTCGCCAGAAAGAAACGGCAGCAGCACAGCCCGAGAATCACGACGACCGGGCCCGATCAACAGAGCCGGAGTTTCCAGCGCCGGCGGAAGCAGCGACAGCAACGCGTACAGCCACAGGAAGAAATAATCCGGCCGCGGGGCAGTCTGAATGATCGTCGGATCAGGTTGCCGCTGGGACCGAAGGGACCGAAATACCACGCGCAAGCCGCGACGGCCAGCAGGACATACGCCGCGAAGAACATATCTTTCCAGATCGCGTACGGAAAAAACGGCGCGCCGTCAGTTTTCGTCAGTGCGTGGTATTCGGCCTCGATAAGTCGGCACTTGCGAACCAACCGACCCGGCATGGGCCATTCGTTGATCCCCAATTTCAAGACCATCAGCAGATGCAAGCCCGACCAAAGCAAATAGCGACCGCGGAATCACAAAAACATGCAACGCGAAGAATCGCGACAGCGTTGCGCCCGCAATGATCGGACCCCCCAGCATAATCTTCACCAGCCGCGCCACCAATCACGGCACGCGGCTGGCAGATCGAGGCGCCGATGCCCAGTCCCCAATACGCATCCTGATCGAATCGCAGCACCTGCCCGGTGAACGCCATCCCGAGCGTCATCAGCAGCAGAAACACGCCGACAATCCAAGTCAGCTCGCGCGGAAACTTGTAGGCGCCGAACAGAAACACCTGCACCATGTGGATCAGCACGATGGCGACCATGAAGTTCGAGCCCCAGCCATGCAGCGCGCGAATGAACCAGCCGAACGTGACATCGTGATTCAGCGCCTGCAGGCTGTTCCACGCCTCCGCCGCCGACGGCACGTAACCAGCGCCAGCAGAATTCCGGTGACGATTTGCAGCATGAACACCGTCAGCGCCGCGCTTCCGAACACATAAACACCAACTCGCGGTATTGCGCGGAATGGGATGCTCCACGGCTTCGCGAATCGGCGCGGCCAGCTGCAGTCGCTTGTCGAACCATTCGCCGATCTGGGCGAATCAGGCGCATGGCGATGTTCCGTATATCCCTGACAACGCCGCAGCGTAGCGCCCGGGGTGGGCAGCTCGCCGGCTTGAATCTGGACGATGCCGTTTTCGACTTTGAAAGGATATTCGAACAGCCCTCGCTCCGGCGGACCGGAAGCGCGAGACCATCCTGGTAGTACGCGCCGCCGTGACACGGGCACATGAACAAGCCGCGATTGCGGAAACCACCGACCGGGACATCCCAGGTGCGCGCAGTTGACCGCGAACACCTGGAATTGTTGCCCTCGATCGCGCCGCACCCAGCAAGCCGTATCGACGGTCTTGCCATCGCTCGGCATCACGTTTGGATTGCGAAACGTGGCCAGTCGCGTCTCTCCTTCCGGGAAATCGTTGACCTGTCCCAACGGAACCCAGGAGAGATAGTGGGACGAACGCGATTGCACCAGTGAGGAAAGTACATAACCTACAATCGGAACCGCCAAGGCCGTGGCCACCAGTCCATTAAAGAAAGTTCCAATTTTCATCAGCAGACTTCGGCGTGAAAGCGTATTTTCATCGGACATTTGGGAACTCCCTGTCGCGCGAATTCAGATGCGCGATATTTTCTGGACGCTGCCGTGACAGCCACGCCGCGGTATCGGTGATTTCTTTATCCGACATGGCCCGGCCGGGAACATTGCTGCGCCAATCGGGCGCTCCCAAGTCCGGCCGTCCGACGATGATGATCGTGCGAAGTCCCTGATCGCTCTTCAGCGACAGAAACGCCGGATCGACGATGGAACTTCCCTTTGGGCCTCCGCGGCCATTCGCACCGTGGCAGGATTCGCAGAAGATTTTGTAATCGACGGCCCCTTGCTCGGCGTCGCCGGCTGAACCTCTGCTGTATCTAGGCGCTTGGATACCAGCGAGAAGATTGGGCTGGCTCCATTGCGATCGAATTCCAGACGCGATGGCATCGATTTGTTTTTCCGTCAACATTCCGCCCGCGCTCCGCGCAAACGCCGGCATCGGAGTGCCGCGAACGCCTTGCGCAATGATTTTGCGAAGGGCCTCGGGGTCGACGATCGCAAGATAGACCGGATTCGAAATTGGAATTGTCGCGCCTCCATCCCCGCTTTTGCCGTGACAACCTGCGCAGTTCTGCGCAAACAGCGTCGCGAAATCCATGACCTGGTCCGGCGATAGAACCTGCGCATCGCGCCTCGGTTTTCCTGGATGCACGCCGCATGCACACAACTGCAATGCCGCCAATATAAAAACAATCCGGCGCATCATCGGGGATCTTCTCCCCGCTCTCGCGACGCCATGATTCCCGGCACGTCGACTCCGGCACGAATTGCGAACGGCACATTCTCGTGCGTCGGTATTTTCGATTGGCGTAGCACCACCACGCCGGCGGTCACGCCAAAGGCTATTTGGGAAGCGACGAACCACACCCAATCGATATGCCTGCTCAGCAACGGGTTTAAGAGATTCATCACCGCCCACAAAAGCCCCGACCACAGCAGCGGGGCAATCAGCCCGCCCAAGAGAATCGGACGCCGCGGGAAGCATCGGCAGCATCGCACCGTAAAGAAGTCCAACCAGCGAGGAACCCAGCAGGTGCAAGAACGTGGCGATGAGAAAACTATTGGCGTGAAACGCGTTCAATTGCTCCGCCGATAATGATTGCGACTGCGCATAAAGCACCGCAGCCAGCAGGTTGATGGGATACCAGATACTTCCCGAGTGAATCAGACCAAAAATGCTCGCGGTGATCGCCATGGCCGCGCTGCCCACGATGCCGCCCTTCAAACCGGCGGACACCGGATAAGTTTCGAGCGGAAGCCACGCGCGCACTTGCGCTTCGGCCAAGGGAAACCGTTCGACAATTTTTCGCGACGTCGCGACTGCTCCGTCCTGCGGTTCCGGAATAACCGGAATCTCGTGTTCCTGGGGGACGACCTCCCGCAACCATCCCACCGACCCGCAAACCGCGAGGACTGCCCCCAGGAACGAAATCGAAACGCTCGTCAACAGACCGGCAAACATGAGCGTGACTCCCAACGCCAGGACGATCGGCCATACGGTTGGGGCCGGCGCTTGCAATTCGTGAGTCTCGATTTCGTTTGTGATATCCAGCTCCATCACCACTCAGCTTCCTTCACCGCCCAATGACGTAAACAACCGTGAACACCACAACCCAGATCGCATCCACGAAATGCCAATACATCGCCAGCACGTCCACTTTGCGAATGTGTTCGCGACGCACCGCTCCAAAAAGCGCCAGCAGCAACGTGACCGTCATCATCAGCAATCCCGCGCACACGTGAAATCCGTGAAGGCCAACCAGCGAGTAGTAGGTGGTGCCAAAAAGATTGGTTGAGATTTTCAAACCGTGTTCGTAGATCAACTTGTGCCACTCACGCGCGGTGCCGAACAGGAACAATCCGCCCAATAAGATGGTCGAGAACCACAGCAACAGAAAGCGTGGGTACTTCCCTCGCGATAGCGATTTCACCGCGAGGTGAATAGTCAAACTGCTGCTCAGCAAACAGGCGGAATAAAAGATCGGCGCCTCCAGAACTTCGCTTGGGTGTTGGACCCGAGAGGCTCTTGCCGATGTAAAAAAGATAGGCAACCACGAAAATCGTGAAGATCGCCGATTCCGCGGCGATCAAGCAAGCCATTCCTACCTTCCCCCGATATGGCAGCACCCAGATCGACTCTGCCGCAGCAATCGCGGAACTCATCGTCGCGTCCTTTTATTCATAACGGCTGTCCGGATCTTCGGGGTGCTTGCAGGTCCCACAAAGGACGGCGGCTGGCCACGGTGGGAATCTCCACAAAGTTGTAAGCAGGCGGCGGCGAGGTGACGCTCCACTCGAGCGTCCAGGCGTCCCAGGGATCGTTACCGGCTCGGGCTCCGCGAAATACGAAACAATCAAATTCACGATGAACACCAGAATCGCCACCGCTTGAATCAGCGCACCGATGGACGATAATCAGATTCCATATCTCCCAACCGCGGCCGGCTTCATAGGTGTAAATGCGCCGCGGCATCCCAAGAATTCCGGGAATGTGCATCAAGTCGAAGGTCAGATGAAAGCCGATCAAAAACAGCCAGAAGTGCAATCTTGCCCAACCGTTCACTCCAGCATTCGGCCAGTCATCTTGGGGTACCAGTAATAGAACGCGGCAAAAATGGCGAACAGAATTCCGCCCACGATCACGTAATGAAAATGCGCCACCACGAAATAGGAACCGCTCAGTTGCCAGTCGAGAGGCGCGGTTCCCAGCATGATCCCAGTGAGGCCCGCGATCAGAAACTGGAAGAGAAAGCCGATGCAGAACAGCATCGGCGTATCGAAGCGCATGCTTGCCGCCCCACATGGTGCCGATCCAGTTGAAGATCTTGATTCCCGTGGGCACGCCCACCGCCATCGTGGTCAATGCGAAAAAACTGTTCGCGTAGGAGTTCATTCCGATCGTGAACATGTGGTGGGCCCACACGCTTATACTCACGAACCCGATACAAATCGTCGCCCCGACCATGACCGGATAACCGAAGATCGGTTTTCGCGAAAATACCGGAACAATTTCGGACAGAAATCGCGAAGCACGGAATGATCAGGATGTAGACCTCCGGATGGCCGAAGATCCAGAAAAAATGCATCCAGATCGTTGCGGAGCCGCCGGCCTGTGTATCGAAGAAGTGGCCACCCAGATAGCGGTCGATCAACAACATGATCTGCGCGGCGGAAAGTGGAGTAATGGCCAGCAACACCATGCCGCTCATGACCAGGTTGAGCCACGCAAACAACGGCATGCGGCTCAATTTCATTCCCGGGCATACGCATGCACAAAATCGTGGCGAACAGATTGATCGCCGTGCCGATGCTGCCGAATCCCGACACCAGCAAGGAAATTGTCCAGTAGTCGGAACTATTCCCAGGCGAAAAGGCTCGCGACGCAAGTGGCGCATACGCCCACCAACCCACATCCGGCGCGTCTCCGGCGCCATACAGTCCGCTTCCACCCAAAAAGCTGAAGTACAAAATCGTCCCGCCGAACGCCGTCAACCAGAAGCTGAAAGCGTTAAGCCGTAGGAAATGCCATGTCGCGCGCGCCGATCATCAGCGGCACGAGATAGTTGGCGAAGCCAAACAGAATCGGCATCGCCACGAAAAAAATCATGGTGGTGCCGTGCATGGTGAACATGCGATTGAAGACTTGCGGCGACACGAAATCGTTGTGGGGGCGAATGAAGCTGGATGCGAATGATTGCGGCTTCCAGCCCACCAATCACCAGAAAAAACAGCGCGAGCAATATGTAGAGAATTCCGAGGCGTTTGTGATCAACGGTGATCACCCATTCGTGCACCGCCTGAGTCCACAGGCGACTTCTTCCGCCTGCAACAGGAATCGCCATGGCTTCGGATGACATCTCGCGTGCGTCTCCTGCCCTATTCGAGCGTCCTTAAGTACTTCACCAGCGCATCCAGGTCCGGCTCGCTGAGCTTCATCGCCGGCATCAGCGAACCAGGCTTGATTGCGTCAGGATGTTGGATCCACAGACGCAGGTTCTCTTCAGTGTTGGCAGCCGCACCTGACGCGATCGTGCTTCGGCTCATCAAATGAGTCAGATCGGGGCCGAACCGTCCCTTCGCGCTGGTGCCCTCGATCGCATGGCAGTTCACGCAAGCGGTGCTTTCGAATACGTGTTGTCCGGCCGGCTCCGCGCTCGCGGAAGTGACCGCCTTTTGTTGTTTCCGAATCCATTCGTCGAATTCTGTTGGCGTTTCGACCGTCACGCGCAACAGCATCTTCGCGTGTTGGGTCCCGCAGTACTGCGCGCATTGCCCCAAGAAGACCCCGGTGGACCTCGGATCCATCCACATTTCATTACTGCGATTGGGAATCAGATCGGTCTTGCCGGCCAATTGCGGTATCCAGAAACTGTGGTCGGTATCGGCCGACATCAATTTCAGAAATGTAGGCGTCGGCCGAGAGGGATCGCTGACCGGGATGTGGAGTTCGTTGGCCGTAATCACGCCATATTTCGGATAGCGGAATTCCCACCAGAACTGGTGCCCGATCGCCGTCACCTCCACGGCTGATTCGGGTTTTCGCGCATCCTGAATTCCGTGAATCACGCGCGCGGTGGCCAGAAACAGAATGACCACGATCAGCACTGGAATCACGGTCCAGGCCAGCTCGATCTGCGTGCTTCCGTAAACTTGCGGCGGCTCCCGCTCGGCATCCTGGGTGCGCCGTCCGAACCGGAAAAGGACGTACACCAACAATCCAAAGACCACCGCAAAAACCGCGAGGGTGATGGCGATCACCAGAAACGATAAGTGGTAGATCGTGTCCGCAGGGGTCGACTCCGGTTGCAGAACGCTGGGGACCGGGTGCTGCGCTTGAGGCGGAGCCGCTAAACAGAGCCGCGCCGCAAACACCACGCCGCAGCACAAGATAATCAGCGCGAAGATCAATCGAACAATTCGCCCGATACCCGGATTGTACGATTCGGTTTTCATCGAGCAACCCCGGCTCATGGAGTCAGGCCTTCCGCTTCCTGCATCTCGTCTTCCGCTTCGAAATATTCCAGCTGCGATTCCAGCATTGCGGTCTTTGCGAAGAGTTCTTGCGCCGCTGCCCCGTTCACCTGCGAGGCCAGCGCCGTTCCCTCGTGCTGCTGCTGCATCACAACGCGGTGCACTTCGGTTCGCAGGGTCAGGAGTTCTTCGGAAACCTGCAGCATCTCCCGGGTACGTTCGCGTTTGTTGGAAACCGTTTGGATTCGCAGCTCGACTTCGTCTTTCATCCGCGCGAGATTTTCCTCGGCTTGCGCGAGCTGAGATTTACGCTCACCAATCTCGGCGTTTCGTTTTCCGCCATCGAACAGCACGTAGCCGAAATGCACGCCAAACGTTCCGAAATTACGCGCCAGGAAAGGCACGTTGTTCTGGTAGCTGTAGCGCGCAAATACATCGAGGCTCGGTACGTACTCGCGTTTGGCCAGCCGTACGCCAGCGGAAGCCTTTTCCACTTCAGCGCGCGCCTCGCGGATTTCTGGATGCGACTCCATGGCGATGCGCAGGCATTCTTCGCGTTCACAGCTGTCTCGAACTTTCTCTACCGCGCCATCGAGAAGCAAATGAGTGGTCAACGGCAGTCCAATGGCATCGTTAAGCTGAGTGATCGAATCGGTAAGCTGCAATTCCGTGGTCAGCAATTCCTGCCGAGCTTCGAGCGCACCGGCGCGGGCCTCGATCGATTCCTGTTCCAGCGTTGCGCCGAGTTTTACTTGCTCGATGCGCTCTCTGCGTAGATCCTCGTTCGCCTCGATTTTGGCTTGAACGGCCGCGCGCTTGGTCTGCAAGATCAGCACCTTGTAATAGAGCTGGTGCACCTGCAGCGCGATTTTATTTTTGGTTTCTTCCGCCTTATTCCGCATCGCCTTGATGTCGGCCGCCGCCGCATCGTTCGCCGAACGGACCTTCCACAACTCCAGCAGGGGCTGACTGAGTTGCGTTCCGCTGGTGATGAACGAGAGGCCACCCTGGTTCAGCACCGCCGTCTGCTCCGGGATGGGCGTCCCGTCCGCGGTGCCTAGCTTTCCCCGCGGTATGGCAATGAATTGCGTGTCCGTTACTTGGCCCGCCATGCTGTCGTTCTTGAGATTCGGGAAGTAGGAGCTTCGCGCGACGTCTTTGGCGTGCTGCGATTCATCGACCCGGTAAGCAGCCAGACGAACGTAGTGGTTGTGTTGGAAAGCGAGTTGAACGGCCTCGTCGAGCGTGATGGCCCGCTCCGTTGCGGGCTTTTTTTCCTGAGCCAAGGCGGACCCACCGCACCACGCGATGCAAATCAGCAGAGCTGTGTTTCGGACCTTCATGCCCGCGGCGCTCCCGCACCTCGCGGACCAAAGGCGAGTTCGCCATAGTCCAAAGGCGCCGTGCGAACCAAGGCGGTCAGCAGCAACGCACCAACACAGGCCCAGCAGATGAGATGGAATCCGTCGATGAAAGTTAGCGTGTAGGCCTGCAGGCGCACACGCGCACCAACAAGACCCACGGCCCTGCCCTTCGCTGACAACAACCCGGCGGACTTACCGTATAAACCCGCTGTCAATTGGTGCACCGACGTGTCCGTGAGCCATTCGCCGCCCTGCACGTGAAGTCCCAGCAGGTTCGAATGCACTCGTTCGCTAATCGCGATGAAGTGGGTCATCACCGCGACGCCCATTTGCCCACCGAACAAACGCACCACGTGAAAAAATGCCGAGAAAGTCAGAACGCCTTGTGGTTTGGAAAGGGCCCCGGAGAATACAGCCTGCAGCACGATATTGGCGACCAGCCCGATAAAGGCGAAGGATTGCCCTACTCCCATCAGCAATTCCGACCGGTAGTAATCGGGCGCGGACCACGCACTGGTGTACCGGGCATTAAGCAGTGCCGCTCCCGCGATGCACAGAAAGCCGGCAGTCATCAGCCATCGCGCGTCCACACCCTGCAAGAGCAACAACGCCGCGACGAAGGCCAGAACCAGCAGCGGAACCGCCGACCAAATCACCGCCGGACCAATTTGATCCGCTTCGAAGCCATGAATTGCAAGCGATTGCGGCACCAGGATGATGGTGGAGAGCAGGCAGAATCGAAACAAGATCAACGCCAGTCCGAGAAGGACGGTGTTCCATCGCCGCAGAAACGGCAGGTCCACCAGGGGATTGGGGCTGCGAAGGCGCCGCACCATCGAAATTCCCAGAAAAAATGTGCCGCTGAAAAACAGTGCGTTAAATAACCCCGAACGCCACCAGTCGAGCCGCTGGCCTTGATCGAGTGCGGCGAATAACAGCGCGATTCCTGCACTCCCATATAAAAACCCCGCGAAGCTCGGAGCCGGGCCGCGCTTTGAAGCGGGCGGACTCGGCGGGATGCCGCGGTAAATGCACCAGAGCATGATTGGCGTAAGCACCGCCATGCTCCAGAACATCCAGCGGTAGGAAAGATGGTCGCGGAACCATCCATACATAGTCGGCGCCATATTTACCGCGCCGTCGACAAAGCTGGCATAAAGCGCCAGTGTGAAAGGGAGAAAGCGAAGGGGGATATTGCGCAGTGCAAAAGATAATGTGAGCGGATAAAATGTGCCCGACGTCAGCCCCGCCAGCACCAGGCCCACGAGTAGCAAATTGTACGTACGCGCAAATGGCAGGAGAAAACTCAGTAACGTGAAACCGCTGGCCGCGATGATCAATACTCGGCGCGCGCCCAACAGACCACCGAGATAAACGGTAAATGGTCCGATGAACATCAGCGCGATGTTGAATGCGCTTCCAATCCAAGCTCCCTCGTCATAGCCAATTCCTAAGCTGCCTTTTAAGTCGGCGGTACCCAGGCTCAAAAGTCGCCCCGCTAGCGTTACGATTCCTGCGCCCATCACCACGCCGATGATGCCCAGCACCGGGCTGCTCGAAAGCTCCCCAGGCAGCGCTCCGGAAAGCGTTTTGGCGATTTGCCATTTTGTCGGTGCCCGGTAATGTTGCGCTGGTCGTCGCCATCTTCTGGTCACTGCCGGGTGCGAACTTCCACCACCGCTGATAAGCCCGGGCGTAACTCCGCCGCGCGCGCAGAATCGTCAAACGCGATCTTCACCGGCACACGCTGAACTACTTTTGTGAAGTTTCCGGTAGCGTTGTCCGGAGGAAGCAGTGCGAACTGCGATCCGCTCGCTGGAGCAAGCTCCAGGACATGCCCTTTCCAAACGCGGTCGGGATACACGTCGACGCGAATTTCCGCGGAATCGCCCACCTGCATGTGCGTAAGCTGCGTTTCACGGTAATTCGCTTGCACCCATCGGGTATCCGCAACAAAGGTGAGAATCTGCGCTCCGGGAGAAAGCAGCTGTCCTGCCCGCACTTGCCGCTCTCCTACAATTCCATCCTCGGGCGCGTGGATTTGCGCGTAGCCCAAATTGATTTGCGCCACTTTAAGTCCCGCTTCTTTTGCGTGAAGGTCCGCGACAAGTTGATGCTCCTGCGATTCCAGTACGGTCTTGGTGCGGCGTTCCGCTTCAACCGCAATCTCATTGCTTCGCAAAGCGGTCTTAGCTTGTTGCAGATCGGCTTGGCGAGTTGCTAGCTGCGCGCGGAATCGCTCTTCATCCGCGACCGCCATTTCCACGCGCTGTTTTGTCGTGGATTGCGTTGTGAGCAGCGCTTCTTGCCGCGAACGTTCCGCAAGAGTTCTGGTCACGTCCGCTTGAACTGCATTGATTCCCGCTTCGGCCGCGGCTATTTCGGCTTTCGCAAGATCAATTCCCGCCGACGCTTTCTCAATCTTGGTGTCTTGCAACTCGCGCTGCCTGCGATTGTTTTCGATTCCCGCTTTGGCCGCTTCAATGGCCGCCGCGCCTTGGGCGACTTGCGCCTGGTAGTCGTCGGCTTCGAGTTCAACCAGCAAATCGCCAGCTCGCACGCGTTGATAGTCCGTTACTTTCACCGTGCGAACGATCCCAGGAACTTTTGTGCTCAGAGGCGTGAGGTCGCCTCGCACATACGCGTCGTCCGTCGACTGTTCGGCCCGTCCGCCTTCCCACGCGTTCCAGTTTCGTGTGAGGGTGATCACCAGTGCTGCGGCAAGAAGAACGACAGCGATGGGCGTGACGTAGCGCAGCCACGGCCAGCGCGTTGTTTGCACGGTACCGGCAGGCTCATGGTGTTCGCTGGAAGGACCGGGCCCCGGTGTGGCTTCGCTGGCCGCCAAGTTATTCTCCTCCGTGTCCAAGCAAGCTGATGCGATTGAGGATTTGCAGCGGCAGCGTGTCATCAACTGCGGGGGTTGAAAACGTGAGGAACGGCTAGCTCACAGTGATTACGCGATCACACACCGGAAGGAAGTTAAGGCTGGCGATTTAGTTCAAGGAATGGAGGATTTCCCGCAGCCGGAGCCGAGTCGGCGACGACTCTTCTCCAAATAACCCGGCCCGCGGCGATCAGCGGAATCGAAAGATAAATTCCCACGATTCCGCCCACTGCGCCTCCGACCATCATCGTAAAAATTGCCAGTAGCGGATGCAGTTCAAGTTCGTGGCCCATGACCTTTGGTGCGATGCCGTAGTCCATCAGCATTCGCCAAACAACCAGAAGCAGCAGCATCCAGATCCAATGCGCATGAGTGACAAATCCGATGGTCAAGATTGTGGCTGCAGCCAAAATCCAGCCGGCAATGGGAATGAACTCCAGCGTGCCGGCCAGAAGACCGAGCACCACTGCATTCGGAAAGCCCAACAAGAGCGCCGCGACTCCGCTGTAGATCATCGAAAGCAAACCAAGAATTACTTTCGCGCGGATGTAGTGCTGCAGAGTGAGATCCAATTCCGCCGCCAGGGACCGTATCGCTGATTCGTTTCCGGGATTGGAGACCAACCGAATCACCTGCTCCGCCAGTTTCTCTCCATCGCTAAGAAAGAAAAGCGCGAGAATCGGGATGACCACCAGCCCGCTGAGCGCCACAAACACAAATTGCCGGGCCGTCTTAAGAAAATTGTCGAACTCCGCTTTATGCCCTTGAATAAATGTTCTCGCCCGAACGTTTTGAGTTTCGCCCCAGCCAAAACTCTTGCCCAGATCGTCGGCAATCTCTCCGGAAGAAATCCGCTCGGTAAGGGTTTGTACATTCTCAATAAGCCGGGTCGGATGGCGGTGCAGATCCGGAATAAACGTGTGGATCAGGAAGCCCGCGCCGATAAGAAAAGCCAGGTAGGCCTCCGCGACGTGCGGTCCCCGCAAATTTTTGAGAAAGAGGGAATGGCGCTGAAGAAAACGCACCACTGGATTGATCAGATAGGCCAGCAGAACGGCAAACGCAAATAAAACGATCACCCCTCTCGCGACGTACAAAATGGCCAGCAACGCGGCGAAGATCAGTATGGTGATCAGGATCTTCGCAGTGCGCCGGTCCAGCAATTCGACGGATTTCGTCGACGGCGTCGCGGTCATGGTGATGTGCGGGCTTCCAACGAAACTTTCATAGCAGCAAGCGCCCGCTGCAGTGAGGAGCGCGTCTTGTCGACGGCCACTTTCCTCACAATGCCGCCCTTCAGTCCGGTCAATCCGGCCTGTTCCGATCCTTTGAGGGTGATCAAATACATTCCCTGCTGGCCGCCTTGGCGATCGGGAACGCAAACTGTTATGTCCAATGCGGTGTGAAAGTAATGGCTCGCATATAGTTGCTTCACCGCAACTGCGTAGCGCGGCGCAGTCGCATCCGTACCGCGATAAACCACCGCTTGCAGCAGACGAATGGTGGGCTTCAACCCAAAGTTGACCTTCTCCCAATAAAATAGCGATTCAATATGTTCGGCCGGCGCTTTTGGATAGTTCAATAAATAGTTCTGCAATTCGGGTAGATACACCGGAAGCGCCTTTGCCCTGTTGATAAGCGCCTGAAACGCGCCTGCTCCACCGCGGCGGGATTGTTCTTGTCGCGATAGACGCCCAATTCCGCGTTGCCGCCCTCTTCGTATTTCTTTAGGGCCTCCAGTGTGAGTCGCTTCGCGATTGAGTTGGCTTGGTCGTGAGCATCCGCCGCCGACCAGTTCACTTCTGTGCGAAATTCCTCCATCGCATCCGTCGGCAGTTGCATCTCACACTTGCCTTCCCGGCATTTCTGCAAATCTTTGAAGTCGTCTTCCTCCAGACTCAGTCCATCCAGATCGGAGAGTTGCGGCGGATCGCTGAATTTGCGGATAGCCAGATAGTTCGGCAGCTTTTTCAGCGCATCGATGTCCGACGCCATCTTTAAATATTCTTCGGGCGTGGATTTCACGTACACCGCACCGAATACAAACACCTGATCCGCCGTCGGTGCGTCCAATATCTTCGCGACGGCTTGGCCGCTACGGATGGCCTTGATCTGATCATTGTTCAATCCGGCGTAGTTCTTGAAGAACTCCGAGGCATCGTCGCGTTTTTCCTCGGCGGCATAAGCGGGACCCGGGAAGCGGACGGCGCCTGGCGACGCTCCCGCCGGCGACATCGCAAACATCAACAACGTCGAGATCCCTACTTTCCAATTGCTCATCGCACTCGTTCAGAAGCCATTCGACAACCGTTCCTCAAAGTTCTCCGCCGCCTGCCGCACCGCATTACAAATCTCGCCATCCGAAAACGGTTCAACGATCACGTCGTACCCGCCCGACTCCAGTACTCCGGACCAAAGCTGAAAGGAAGCTTCCCGCGCATATACGAGTATGGCGGGACGTTTGTTGAGCACTCCCAACACGCCCCATAGTTTCCACCAAGCGGTGTCGTTCAGTGTCGCCGGAAGCAGCGCCACCTGAAAAATGTCATCTTCTTTAATCGGCACCTCGGTTTGCCCCGAAGAGTCAGCAAAAACCAGCTCTGCATTCAAAGATTGCAACTGCCGGGCGATCTCTCGACGCCGTTCGGCGGGAATCACCAGCAAAATTCGGAGAGGTGCGCTGGGGGTCACCACGAGCTCCGTCCGCAACCGCAGAGGACGTTTGCATCCCTCCGCTGATTTCGTAATGTGAGGAACAGCTAGCTCACAGTGACGAACGCTGCGAACCGATCTCTTCTGTCCAAAATGCATCCAAGCGGCAAAAATAGGTGGAGAAGTTTGTCGGCGTACTCTGCCTACTTCAGATCTGTCCAGTTCTCTCTCGCGCGCCTAATCACTGTGAGCTAGCCGTTCATCACGTTTACAGGTTGCACCTCAGAGGTACGAGGATGAACAGATGTGGTATTTCTTCGCGATGCGGTTGGCCCTGGCAAGTGTGCTCGGAGCATTCATCGGAGCCGAACGCCAAATGCGCCAACGCATGGCCGGCCTCCGGACAAATACCCTCGTGGCCGCCGGTGCCGCCATGTTTGTCATGCTTTCGGCACTGGTCGAGAACCGCGACGGATCCTTTCAGATTGCCGGAGCCGTAGTATCCGGAATCGGATTTCTCGGCGCCGGCGTCATTTTGCGCAATGGCCTCACGGTCACCGGGCTGAATACCGCCGCGACTCTATGGTGCTCCGCTGCCGTCGGCACACTTTGCGGATATGGCCGCTATGGTTCGGCGGCGATCGGCGCGCTGGCGGTGGTACTTGCGAATTTTGGTTTGCGACCGGTGAGCAAGGCCATCGATCACCGGGCTGGAAACGACGACGCCGATATCATCTACAAGTTTCGCGTCATTGCCCACACCAGCGAAGAAACTCACCTGCGCGCACGAATGCTGCAGGCCTTGACTGGATTACCGCTGTACCTGAAATCCATCAAGAGCCAGGATCTGCCAAACACCGACAAAGTGGAAATACAAGCGACCTTGATGAGCAGCGGCCATCAAAACACACTGCTCGAGGAGGGTGTGAGCCGCTTCAGCATGGAACCCGGCGTCAGCGGGGTGAGCTGGGAGATCGTAACGGAGTCGGAATAAGAGCGATTCGTCACAGCAAGCACCGAGCCGTGGATTTGCCAGAATCTTGAGACGGATTCCCAGCAGCTTAATCGAATACATCCGAACCAACAGAGGCGCTACTCACTGTGAGCTAACCGTTCCTCACATTTACAGCGCGTGCGACGCGTGTAAGTCTGCGCATCACGCGTCGCAGAAATTGCTCGAAGTGTTGATGAGACCCGGGTCGGCCTCACAGAGCAACTTCTTCCATCGCTAAGGAGCCTCAGAGCCATGAAAACAGGCGAAGTCCTCGTTGAAATGTTGCGCAATGCCGGAGTGAGCCGGGTTTACGGCTTGTCCGGAGATTCCCTAAACGGCTTCACCGACGCCATCCGCGCCGACAAAGGGCTTGATTGGATTCACGTCCGGCATGAAGAAGTCGCAGCATTCGCAGCCGGCGCCGACGCACACTTGACGGACCAACTGGCCGTTTGCGCCGGCAGTTGCGGCCCCGGAAATTTGCACCTGATCAACGGCCTGTTCGACTGCTATCGCAGCCGCGTGCCGGTGCTGGCGATCGCCGCTCAAATCCCCAGCATCGAACTCGGCAACAACTACTTCCAGGAAACTCACCCCGAGATCCTCTACAAGGAATGCAGCGATTACTGCGCGCTGGTTTCCGAACCAGATCAACTGCCCCGCATTCTCGCAACCGCGATGCGTACGGCCATCGTCAAACGCACCGTCGCGGTCGTCGTCATTCCGGGTCCGGTTATGCTCAGCGAGTGTTCGCAAAAGCCTTTGGCCATCACAGTCGAAGGCGACACGTATTCCGTAACGCCCAACAAAACTCAGCTGCAACGAACCGCCGAGGCGCTGAACAATGCCAAGAAAATCACAATTCTTGGTGGCGCGGGTTGCAAGGGCGCTCACGACGAACTTATCGCCATTGCGGATAAGCTGAAAGCTCCCGTGGTGTTTGCGTTTCGCGGAAAAGAATTTATCGAGTACGACAATCCATATGACGTCGGAATGACCGGTCTTCTCGGATTTTCCTCCGGGTACCACGCCATCATGGATTCCGACGTACTTCTGATGCTCGGGACGGATTTCCCGTACCGTCAGTTCTACCCTGAAAAGTCCACCGTGATTCAAGTGGACATTCGTGGCGAACAGATTGGCCGCCGCACCCACGTGGAAATCGGCTTGATCGGCGACGTAAAAAGCACGCTGCAAGCGCTCCTCCCGATGCTTACCGACAAAGCCAATCGCAATCACTTGGACAAAGCCCTGACACACTATGCGAAAACGCGAAAAGACCTCGACGCACTGGCCACCGGCAAAGAAGGCACTTCGCCGCTTCGCCCCGAATTTCTCGCCGCTATGATCAGCGAAGTAGCTGAGGAGGATGCCGTTTTCACCTGCGACGTGGGCACTCCGGTTATTTGGTTGGCGCGCTATCTCAAGGTAAACGGCAAGCGTCGGATCCTGGGTTCTTTCAATCACGGTTCCATGGCCAATGCCATGCCACAAGCGATTGGTGCGCAAGCTGCGTTCCCCGGCCGGCAAATCATCAGCTTCTCGGGCGACGGCGGCATCGCCATGCTTCTCGGCGACCTCCTGACCCTCAATCAGATGGGGCTGCCCGTAAAAGTTGTGGTCTTCAATAACGGCGCGTTGGGTTTCGTCGAAGTCGAGATGAAGAGCACCGGCTTTATCACCTTCGGCACTGATCTGAAGAACCCCAGTTTTGCAAAGGTTGCGGAAGCGATGGGCATGTTCGGCGTGCGCGTCGAACGCCCCGAACAACTCCGGCCGGCATTACAGGCCGCATTCGCGCACAAAGGTCCAGCGCTCATCGAAGTTCTCACACACCGGCTGGAACTGGCCATGCCGCCAACGATCACTTTGGAAGAAGCCAAAGGATTCAGCCTGTATATGCTTCGCACGGTAATGAATGGCCGCGGCGACGAGTTGATCGATTTGGCGAAAACCAATCTCTTCCACTAGGAACTGGAGCTCTACTCCGGACGGCTTGTATACCGCACCAAAGGGTCATGACTTCGACCGCCGTAGCCTTGGCGCGGGGCGGTCGAATTCGCCCTACATCGTCCGTACATATAAAGGATACGAAGGACTTCGAAACGCCCTTGCGAACTAATGGTGGGTAACGCCCGGCATGATCTTGCCCATCTCCATGGCGTTGCTTGCGGGGATTTCTTGTAGAGATATCACCAATTGGTCGGCCGGGATTCCCGTTCGGCTTTGAAATGCCGGCCACAACTGCTGGAGCAGATCGGTCTTTTCTTCGTCCGTATGACCACTTCGCAGCGTGCAATTCAGTGAGGCCGCGGGACCCTCTTTGCCGGCGCTGTAGCCAGATCCTTTTGGGTAAGAAAGAAAAATTACGTGGACGAAGTTTCTGGGAACCTTCATCACTTCGGTGTGGATGCGCGTGAGTTCTTCGGCGATCTCGGCCTTGGTTTTATCCGCCAGCAAATCTTGGGTGATCGCGATATAAAGCGGCATTCACTTCACCTCTCTGCTGCGAACTATTTTTCGATTGGCCACAGTTGATTCGGCGTGACGCGGCGTCTCAGTCGACCGCTACCGCAGATCCTTCAATGTTTTGAGATCGTCCACGATGTACGCCAAAGAAGCGCGTATCCCCCTGCCGCAGCGAACCGGCGCCAAATCCGAAATTTCCTCTTCACCTTTGCAAACCGGAAGCGTGAGAGAACCGTCTCCCATCCAGGCCTGCTCAACCTTCACGTCATGCGGCACATTTTCGACGAGTTCATGCACCGCCGGTTTGTCCCACTTACCGGCCGCGAGACGCGGAGTGTGCAGAAGATTCACGATCGGAGCCTGCTTCATAACCGCCATATCCTTTATCGGCTCTTTCAACGTGATCACTGCTTCGGCCAGTCGGTGCCCGCTGGCGGTAAGCGAGCCGGCGAACTTCGATCCCAGAGCAAGGGCGGGCCCCGCTTTTCCAGTGGCCGCGTAGTAGCGAGTCTGAAATACCTGGCCGAGGCGTTTCGGATAACCCTGACTCCAGCCGCGGGCTATCGCGGCATCGTTATCGACGAAAATGTACGGACAATACGCGATGGACTTGCCCTCGAAGAGCGCATCAACCAATATGAAAAACTCGCGATACTGATAGCGCGCCGGATCCAGATATTCCTCGTTACTTGCGCTGAACTGCCAATCGTAGAAGAGCGCCGTCGCGCGGCCCTTCGCGGCGCGATCCGCATCGAGGCCCGCAGGTAATACCGCCGCAACCGCCGCAGGGTCGGCCCAAAATTCAATGCTGAGAAAATCGGCAGAGTAGTACCACGGCGGAAGTGGATTCAGCGTCGACTTGCCCTTTGGCGTAAGAGGATAGTGAAAACCTTTCAGCATGAAGGTCACCGCCTTTCAATTAAATCTGCTCGCTCAAAAACCACGGACTCGCTGCGATGCGGCCAGAAAATTAGCGTCTACCGCAGCCTTACGTTCACACCGTGGGCAAGTCTTTGGAAGGTGAGGAACGGCTAGCTCACAGTAATTACAAAAACGACATGGATCGGAATGAAGTGCGGTTATCTTGCCGGAGAAAGTCTCGATAAATAATCCATCTCCAGCTCGCCTTCATAAGTTTCGGCGCCGACCTTCAATGCTTCCGTCACGCGCGCTTGCGTCACCTCGCTAGCGACACTCAAATCGGACTCATGGGCTTCCACCAGAAGCCCCTCCGCCATGGAACCAAATGCCCCAGTATCCACGGCCGCCTTGGCGTGAGCGATGGCATGCGCGGGAAATGAGGCGATGCGGTGAGCCAGTTTCTCGACAAAAGGCGTCAGCTCGTCCGCCGGCAACGCTCGATTGATATAGCCGTAACGTTCCGCCAGCTCCGCCGAGAGATCATTGCAACCCAAGAGCACCTCCAAGGCGCGTCCCCGCCCGATGAGCCGCGGCAATCTTTGCGTAGAGCCGCCGCCCGGAACAAGCCCAACCGCCACCTCTGGCTGGCCGAAGATCGCTTTGCCAACGGCGGCAAAACACATGTCCACGGCCAGCGCGATCTCACTCCCTCCGCCCCGGGCCCGTCCCTCGATTTTGGCAATGGTTACCTTGGGCATGTTCCTGAACCGCTCGCCGATCATCTGCGTAAGACGAAAGCTGCGCGTGTGGGACACCATTTTGGAAGCGGCCCAACCCGGCCCAAACCAGAGTGGGCTATAAAGAAATCAGGAAGCGCGCTCTGCAAGACCACAACCCGGACGCTCTCATCGGCCTCGAGTTCCCTGCCGAGTTTGTCGAATTCCTGCGACAGAACTTCATCAAGAAGATTTATCGGCGGGTGATCGATGCTGACGAATGCGACTCCAGAATCAAACCTGAACCGGAAACATTTGTAATCAGAATATCGCATGGGAGTGGCTCCATTTCGGCGTCACAACGTTTCAGTCGTCCTGCACGGGGTTGGTCAGCACTCCGAGCCCCTCGATCTCCACTTCGAAGACATCGCCGGGCTGCATGAAGACGGGCGGCTTGCGCGCCGCCCCGACGCCGCCCGGCGTGCCGGTGATGATCACATCGCCGGCTCCAGACTGATCGCGACGCTGATCATTTCAATCAGCGCGGGGACACCGAAGATGAGCTGGTCCGTGCGCGCATCCTGCATCACGCGGCCGTTCAAACGGCCCTGAATGCGCAACCCGCGAGCCCCCGGCGGCACGGCATCGGGCGTCACCAGCCACGGGCCGAACGATCCGGTGCCATCGAAATTCTTGCCCATCGTCCATTGCGGTGTGCGGAGCTGAAAATCACGAATCGTCGCATCGTTGAACAAGGAGTAGCCCGCGACGTGATCGAGGGCCTGCTCCTGAGAGATGCGGCGCCCCGGTTTGCCGATCACCACGGCCAGCTCGGCTTCATAGTCGAGCGCGATCGATTCGCGGGCCGCCGGATCGGCTCCTCGATGAGCGATCAGACTCGTCGCGAAGCGCGCGAAAATTTCCGGATAGACCGGCTTCTTCAGCCCGCTTTCCTCCAGGTGATCATCGTAGTTGAGACCGACACAGAGAATTTTCGGCGGCACGGGCACCGGCGGCAGCAGTCGGACCGCGTTCAGGTCGATTGCCGGCGATTGCCCGAGGCTTCTGCCGATGCGCAACAGATCTGCGCCTTGCGCAATCAGTTCGGGAAGAGTGCCTGGAAATCCGCTGTCGCGCTGCGTGAGGCCATGCCAGCCCGAGCCTTCATCCGCGGCAATTCCGGGGACTCCATCTGTTTCAAAATGGACGATGCGCATGAGGGTGATCCTCTCAACTCGCCTCCGGACGACTCAGTTCCTCGAGCAGGAAAATAAACGACTCATATGGCCGCCCGGTCGCGTGCCGAAGGCCCATCTCACAGGTTCGGTTCGCCGAGAGGTAGGCGTCGCAGGGCCGATCAATCAGCACCAATCGAACCTCCCGCGTCGCTGAAACGACCAGCTCGGGATGCAATAGCCCTCGGTCGCCGGCAGTGCCGCAACAGGTTGTGCCAATCGGGACCTCCACTTCGTCCGCCAAGCGGCCCGCAATCTGTTTGAGCGCGCCAGCCAGTCCGAGGTCCGTTATCGAGCATGTCGGATGCACAGCGACCCGCCGCAGCTTGCGCGAAACCGTCAGGTTCGGCAGAAGATCACGACACCACGCGATCGAGTCGATGATCTGGAGGCTCTCGTACTGCTCTTTTTGCTCTCCTTCCAATTGTGACGCGACATCCTCTTTGAGGCCAAGGGTGCACGAAGCGGCGTCGACAACGATTGGAAGCGCTCCTCCATCGCTCCAACGCCACAGCGCATCGGCAACAGCCTGCGACATGTACTTGTGCCCCTGGTGATAGCCCTTCGATCTCCACGGCGTCGAGCAGCACAACCCAGCAACGTCCGGCGGAATCCACAGTGGCTTACCGGCGCGTCTGGACAACGACACCAGTGTTTCCGCAAGTGAAGGAGCGGCTGGCCGCGCGGGATCGCGACCGAACATGCGGTTGATGCAAGCGCAGAAATAAACTGCCGCTGCACCGCTCCTTTCGGTTTTGGGCAGACTGGAAGCGGCACGCGGCATAGGCCCGGGCACCGCAGGCATGAGGTCCGGGCTGATGACACTTCGCGCGGCCGCAGTGAGTGCTGTAAGCGGCTTCACTCCAAACACAGAGGAAAACGCATGCGCTCCCCATAGGCTCACGCGCGCCAAAGGTTCGACCGCTTTCCAATGCTTCGCGAGGCCCAGCGCCACCCACTCTGCCGCAGGAGCTGTTCTCGCGCGCTCGGAACTCTTTGATCAAGGTCCCAGTGTTAATTCCGATCGGACAAGGAATCGAACACGTGCCGTCGCCCGCGCAAGTCTCGATCCCATCGTACTGATACTCCCGTTGAAGCTGCGCCAGCATGGCGGAGTCGGCCTTCTGGCGCGTCATCTCCCGCCGCAAAGCGATTCGTTGGCGCGGTGTCATGGTGACATTGCGGCTGGGACAAACGGGTTCGCAGAATCCACATTCAATGCACTGTGAGGAACCCGTGATCCCTTCGATTTGTGGGAACGATTTAAGATTTTCCAGGTGAAGCTTGGGATTGCGCGTCAAAATTACGTCTGGCGCGAGAATCCCTTGAGGATCGGCGAGCTCTTTAATGCGCCACATCATCGCGGTGGCTTTCTCACCCCATTCCGATGAAACGAACGGCGCCATATTTCGACCGGTTCCGTGCTCGGCCTTCAGAGAGCCGTCATGCTTTTTGACGACGAGGTCCACGAGCTCGGTCATGAACGCCGAGTAGCGTGATAATCCATCGGCGCCGCCAAGGTCCGCGACCAGCGTGAAGTGAAGGTTCCCATGAGCTGCGTGTCCCGCTACACCCGGAATGAAGCCATGCTTGGCAAGTAGTTCCTGCACATCGCGCGCACCCTCCGCCAATCGTTCGGGCGGAAAACAAACGTCCTCCGTGATCAGCGTCGAGCCTTCCGGTCGATTCTTGCCGATCAATCCCAGGAGCCCTTCCCGAACGTGCCAAGCGAGCTCGATGGCTTCGGCAACACTGGTGAACTCGACAGGCTTGATCAGTCTGGCGGAACTCACGAGGCCGAGGACTTTCTGTTGTGTAGCTTCGAGCGAGGCCGCATCCTCGGCGCCGAACTCCACAAGTAAAGCGGCGGCTTTAGGATCGAGAGTCTTCCAATAGGGGGGCGTTTCCGCAAAGGCCTGACCGGCTACCGTGAGCGCCGGAGCGATCATCAGCTCGACTGCCGAGGCGCCGAGTCCCACGAGGCCCGGAACAAGCGCGATCGCTTCGTCGATGGTGGGAACTGGAATCCAGGCGACGCTGGTCACGCGTGCTGCTGGAATCGTGTCCAGTACCGCTTCGGCGATGAACGCGAGTGTGCCCTCTGAGCCGACCAGCAGACGACGAAAAATCTCCAGCGGCGTTTCACCGTCGAGAAGTGCACACAGCCGCAGTCCGTGCGTATTTCTGATTGCGTACTTGCGCCGCACACGATCCGCGAGCACCTGATCCGACAGAAGTTCTTTTCGCAGTTGCAGCAATCCTGTTGCAAGCTCGGGCTCCGCCAGCGCAAACTCTTTTTCCGCATCGGGTTTTGACGTGTCAATCACAGCTCCGGATGGCGTTACGAACGTGAGAGCGGAGACCGTGTGGTAGGCGTCTTTTTGCACGGTGCATCGCATGCCACCGGCGTTATTCGCAATCACGCCTCCGATCGTACAAGCGTGCGAGCTTGCGGGATCCGGTCCCACACGACGACCGTGCGGCTCTAACATGGAGTTGATATGGCCGAGGATCATCCCGGGACGCGCACGCACGCGGCGCCCGTCATCCTCCACTTTCGCGCCGTTCCAGTGACGGCGCACATCGATCAGAATGTCGTCGGATTGCGATTGACCGTTGAGACTTGTGCCCGCCGCCCGAAACGTCGCGTGCCGCCCAGTCTCGCGGCAATAACGGAAGAGCTTGACGATGTCGTCCGTCGTTCGAGGCAGCACCACAACTTGAGGGACCAACCGATACGGGCTCGCATCGGAGGCATACCGCACCAGGTCGATGGCCCGGTGTAGCACGTTCTCTTTTCCCAAGAGGGCGATGAGATCGGACTTTAGCTTGCCTGGTGTCCCCTTAACCAGAGAGGCGGGGAATGCATCGCTCATTGGCGGCCCGTCGAATCGCCCAATGCTCGTAGGGTTCGCGGAAAGCAGTTTTCTCATCACAGCCGCGCCCTCCTAAACGTTCGGTGCATCACTCGATAAGCGGTCAGTCTGTGCGGGGAGCGTCCAGTTGTCATTGCTGCAGAACGTCTTTGTCCACACATGCTCGTCTCTTGAATCGTTTCGAACGATTGCGTTTGCGGCCTCGGCGGACTCTTCCGCAAATTGCCACGGAACGACCGTGGGCAAATTCTCACGTCGCTGCGGTGGAGGGGAATGTAAGCAACTGCTAGCTCACCGTGAGTAAGTTCAGTGGGTCTGGCCTATCGGCTCAGAAGTCAGCAGTGAAGGAGCAGGAAGTCCGCGCAGCACTGCGTCAATGTTATCGAGTGCGAGCATGCCCATCGCGGTTCGAGTTTCCACTGTGGCGGCGCCTATGTGAGGCAGGACGAACGCAGTCTTCAGCGACAAATATCCCGGATGCAGCTTTGGTTCTCCCTCGAACGTGTCCAGGCCCACGGCCGCGACTTGGCCGCTGTTCAAAGCAGCGATCAGATCCTCATCAACCACAAGGCCGCCTCTGGCGGCGTTGACAACCACCGCCCCGCGCGGCAGGCGCGCAATTGCTTTTGCGTTTAGGAAGTGATGAGTTTCTTTTGTTTCGGGCGCGTTCAAGGACAGAAAAGCGCTGGCTCTAAGCAAATCGTAAGGGTCAGCGTGAAAGACTGCGTCTCCTTCCACCTCGTTGGATAACCGGCGTGGATCATGGTAATGAATTTTCATCCCGAAACCGCGAGCGCGCTTTGCGACCGCTTGCCCGATCTGCCCCATGCCATAAATTCCGAGAACTTTACCCGTCAGTTGCCAACCCAACAGCGCCGTCAGGTCAGAGGGAATCCAGTTACCGCTGCGGGCCACTTGCAGTGCCTCATACGCTCGCCGCGAAGCCCCCAATAACAAAAGCAGCGTGACGTCCGCAACAGCATCTGTCGAAATTTCGGGGACGGAAGCTACCGCGATTTTTCGCGCCGCGGCAGCCTGAAGGTCGATGTGGTCATACCCCACCGAGTGGGTGGCGACAACTTTGAGAGACGCAGCGACCTGATTGAAAAATGACGCGTCCAGCCGGTCTGCCGGAGTGACCAGCATCGCATCCGCTCCGTCCGCAGCCGAAAGCAATTCCTCCGAAGTGAAGTGAGCGCCGTTTTGCTTTCGTCTCAGCTCGAAATCGCGCTGTATTCGGCCTTCCACCGCGTCTACAAAACGTGCCGTGACCACCAGGACCGGTTTGCCCATGGAACTGCCTCCACCGCTTCGCGCCGGCATCCGTCGGGTAAACACGATGGACACGGGTTTGCATCCGCGCCGCAGCCACAAAATTCACACTTTTCTGGAATGTTGAGAAGGTGAGGAGACGCTAGCTCACGGTGTTCGGAGCGGAATTCTGCGGCACAAGTGACGGCGCGGGTTTACCGGCTAACACCGCATCAATGTTGTCCAATGCAAGGATGCCCATGGCCGTGCGGGTCTCAACGGTGGCGCTACCAATGTGCGGTAAAAGAAATGTGTTCTTGAGCTCCAGATACCCCGGATGAAGTTTGGGCTCGCCTTCAAACACGTCGAGCCCGGCCGCCGCAATCTGTCCACTTTTTAGCGCCGCGATCAGATCTTCGTCCACCACCAATCCACCTCGAGCGGTGTTAACAACGATTGATCCTGGCGGCAAAAGTTTGATCGTTGCGGCGTTTAGAAAATGATGGGTTTCCGGCGTCTCCGGCGCATGCAGGCTCAGGAATTGGCTTTCACGAAGTAAATCTTCGGCACGTTCGTGAAATACCGCGTCGCCGGCCACTTCGTCCGGGAGTCGTGACGAATTCGAATAGTGAATCTTCATTCCAAAGCTGCGCGCGCGCCTCGCCACCGCTTGCCCCACGCGTCCCATTCCAAAAATACCCAGCCTTTTTCCGCCGACTTGCCAGCCCAACAATATATTGGGGCTCGAAGATTTCCACGTTCCTGTGCGGAGGATTTCCTGCGCCTCATAGGCCCGCCGTGAAGCGCCAAGCATCAGCAACATCGCGATGTCCGCGGTCGCTTCGCTGTTGATCCCGGGAGTGTAGGCAATCGCAATCTTTCTGCGGGCAGCCCCGGGCAGATCGATGTGCTCAAATCCAACCGAATACGTCGCAATTACCTTCACTGAAGGCGAGACATTGTTGAAAAACTCCGCGTCGAGCCTGTCAGCGGGCGTGATGAACAAGGCATCCGCCCCATCTGACGTCCGGAGCAAGGCTTCCCGGCTGAACGGAGCCTCGTTCGGATTACGCCGCGCGTCGTAATTCAGATCGATGCGTTCCTCTACCGCTTGAATGTAGTGCGTCGTCACGACTAGGACCGGTTTCTTCATACTCCCTTGTCCCTCTCAGTTTTTCACCCGATGTTCAACGTCAACCTAGGTCCGCATTCGTGGGAGATATGCCCACCACCTTCCGCAACTGGATCCGTTTCGCGACGCTCAGGCCCGGCCTCGTCTCGCCAAGCCCCCGTGATTCTGCTGTTGAGCACATGATTCGTACCGTCCCTTCAAATATCATCTTCACTCGGCCTTCTCGCGACTCAGAACTTGCCGCAAACACTTCCGCGACGATTCCCTGAGTGAAGAGGAGCTCTCGCGGCACATCATCTACCGTGGGCGCCACGCGACCGACCTCCGCCTTGTCGCGTCGTCGAAAGGCCGGCACGTAGCTGCCCGGGCGATAGTAGATAAAAACCAAATCATTCTTCCCTACCGACTCGTAGTATTCCTTAAGTTTGCAACGCAGCCTCCGGGCTTCACTGCGAACGATAGAGTCGACACAGGGATGGTAGGGAGGTTTACGTTCGTACACCTCGGTGCCGATCAGATACTCCTTCAGCACCTCCGCATTGCCTGCCAAGGTCGTTTCGACGGTGTAGCGAAGAAATCGGCCAAGTCGATCGGATTGCACAAAAACGGAGCTCTCCAGAATGCGTGAGAGTTCTTTACGGACCGCCTCTTCGCCGACCGCCGCGAGACTTCCGTTGCGCGATCGGAGGCTTCATCGGGACTCTGTTCTGACTCGCCATAGCTCGGTCAACTCCTCTCAATTCACACATCGGAACTGCACCGCACCACCACCAGGAAAGGACTCGCCATTGCCCGGCGCCCGCCACGTGGTGAGCGGAATTCCGCCAATGCAAACTCGCTGCCGCCGTCCAGCAGTCTCATTCGCGATGCAACTGGGGATCGAGTGCGGATTCTGGAGGTATCGCCAGGGGCAAGTCCTGCAGAGAACTGTGAAAAATGATGAAAAACTCTGAATGGCCCTATAAGCTACGCCATTCCCATGCCCAATTTGTATCGTTTCGGTCAGTTTGAACTGGATCCAGCCAGGCGGACGCTGTCTCGCGGCGATTCGTCCGTTGCTCTGACCCCTAAAGCCTTCGATGTCCTGCTTTTTCTGGTGCAAAACCCCAACCGGCTGGTCACCAAAGACGAATTGCTGCGAGCGGTCTGGGGAAACACCTTCGTAGAAGAGGGAAACCTCACCCAATACATTTCGCATTTGCGCAAGGCCCTCGGCGACAACTCCGAAGAGACCCGCCTGATCGTCACCATATCCCGAAAGGGCTACCAGTTCACCGCGCCCGTCACCGCCGTCGATGCATTCGATGTCGAGAAACTTCCCGGCCTGCTGGTTGCTGAGCCCGAAATCGCACAAAACGGCGCCCCGCCTCCGGAGTTTCCAACCGCAGAAAACATTGCCAAATCGCCGCCACTTTATCTCGTCTTACGCAACGCATTTGCGGTTGCCGCGCCGCTCGCAGTTATCGCTTCCGTCTTCTGGCTGTACTTCAGCCACCAACCCCGGGTAACGCTCTTTGCCACAGATACGATTGTTCTAGCCGATGTCAAAAACGAGACCGGCGATCCGCTCTTTGACGACGCCTTAGACGCCGCGTTGCGGTACGAACTGGAGCAGACACCCTATCTGAACATTCTGGGCAGCGACAAAGTCTCCGGCGCGCTAGCGCAACTCAACCTTCAGCCTGCCACCAAGTTGACGCCCGACGTGGCCCGCCAGATCTGCGGCAAAACCAACAGCAAAATGGTGATCTCCCAATCGA
>CAVYUY010000001.1:0-52225 GCA_963771765.1 uncultured Acidobacteriota bacterium | reverse complement strand
GATGTATTGCTAGGCTTACAGGTTATGGCGCAACTTCGCCGGCTTGCCTCGCTTCATGGTGCATCTAAAATCCGTTCGCGAGCTCGAGGGTCGTCGTTCGGAGTGGGTTGCCCTGGGCCCCGGGAAACGCGAATTCTCGCTGGACTGCGGAGATCACGGAGGACACAGCGAACCAACGTATCGCGTGGCGCTCCCTTGGCAATTCAGAAGTTCACACAAGGGGATCAGTGAACTTCCGCGCTGACCCGCAGGGTCGCGGCACCTTTGTCAGCGCCAACGTGGAGTACGGGATACCGGGCGGTTCGCTTACAAGCGGTCTCGCCGCGCTCTTCGGCAAGCACCCGGAGTTCGTCGTGCGTGAGGACGTTCGCCGCTTCAAACAGCTGCTCGAGAGCGGCGAGGTGCCTACGACGCTTGGCCTGTCGCGGTTGACGAGGAGCAGTGCCCATTGTCCGTCGGGACGCAAAACGGCGTAGGCCGTGACCGGATCTAATCCAACATCGTTCCGAAGTGTGCTGGACACGCGGAAGAGCCGGTGGGGTTGATCGATCGGCTGCACCCACTCGCGCGTGATGAGTTGCGTCGCGAAATATTGCGAGAGTCGTCCTTTGATCTGAAAATCTTTATCGACCTGCAATGCGCTGAAGCTGCCGCCACCGGCGTCGCATCCACGCCACATCGGCTCGGGAATGTAATGGTAGAAATAACTGGCGGCGCCGCCTGCGGTAAGGAATGATCCCTCAAAATCTGCCAGCCAGAGAGCGCCCATGATGTCGGGGAAAATGCCGCCGCTGCTCCCGGACAGGTTGCCCTCGGTCATCATGAAAGGCACGTTGGCCGGCACGCCGTCGTTCTTCCAGACTTCGAGAATGTGCGTAATGAGCTCCGGCTCGCGGTAGAGTTCGTTCCATTTGGAGACACAGTTGTAGGGATAGTGTTCGAACGACATGAAGGCGAGGTCCGCAATGCGGCCGTGCGCCTTGAGATAGTCGAGAAAACGTCCGAGCCATGAGACGCGTCCGTCAGCACTCGGCCAGACTTCGATATCTTCGTTGGCTCCTTCAAAGGATGGCCCGCCGAGCCGCAGTTTTGGATCGGTCTTGTGCAACGCAGCGGCAAATTGCAGGTAGAGTGCCGCGTAATCTTCGGGCTGCATATTCTGCCCGTCGGCTTCCTCCCCCATCTCGACATAGGAAACGGGATAGTGACGGGCTTCGAGATATGCGAGTTGCGCGGCGGCGTCTTCGGGAGTGTTGTAAATCATGGCGATTGGAACCATCGCCGGAAGACCTCGCGTGATGCCGCTTTTGAAGAAGCGATCAAAACCCACTTGTTCGCGGCCGTTGTTCACGAGGTCGGATGCGGAGTGCCAGGGATCGACCGACGAACAAATGGTCCGGGACTGGCCGGGTCCGGTCGCATGCAGAACTTTGTCGCTGAAACTGCCGTCTTTGTGAAGAATGCCCGCGAACAGTTCGCGGATGGCGTATCCCATGCAATTGCGCGGGTCGGATGATCCGTGCGAATCGCAGGTGTTGGAGGAAGCGGTCATCCAGATGCGGACGTAGCGGGCTGAAACTGGAATTTCGGTGAGAGCCGCGGTCATGGTTCCGCCGCGCCCGTCATTCACGATTCCATGGGAGAAGGTTTGCCAAATGCCGCTGGTGGCTTGATGCCGCGGGTTGTTTTCGCCGGCCGTCCAAAACTGAACTCGATATCGCGTCGCGTACGGGTCGCCCCAGGAGATACGAATCGCGTTGAGGTTCTGCATGCTGCCGAGATCTACGATGACCCACTGCGGCAGAAGAGAATCGTCCTCCCCTGTGAAAGTGTCGGGTGAGATACGGATTGCTCTTCCAGTAGGTCTCTGCGTCTCCGTCGGTAAGCTTGGAGTAGTGGAAACCTTGCTCCGCGCTATCCATGGTCGTACCTCGATGAGGCAGAGCGTATCCGAATGAGTGATCGAGGCTTGCGGCAGACGGAGTGGACTGACCGACGAAGTACCCCTTGCCCGACGGATCGCTCCAGGTTCCGGCGTTGTTCCAGTGCCAGGCTTCGGCTTCGAGTTCGGTGTTTTGTCGATACGAAACGACTTGCCATCCCGCGCCGAGAATTTCGTTGAGCATGGGTTGCTCGAGGGCGAGGTCGGCGGCCTTCATCTCAATTCGATCCACCGCTCCGCCAAGTGCACGGACCGGACTGAACTCGTTCGCAACACGCGCCGGAGAAGAATCGACCAGCAGATCCTGGCCGACAGCGGCGAAGGAAAAGAAGATTGCCGCTACGGCGATAGCCTTCAGGGAGGAATTTCGAATCGACATGATCGGAGAGGTCATTTTGTGGTTTAGGAGGGCCGACAACAAAGGCGATCTAGCGAAAAATTGGTAGTCGCGGCGTTGCCGATAAGTCGTTTGTAGCAGGCTTAAGAATCAGTGTCAATTACTGTGTTTTCTGTCATTTAATCGTTAATTTCGATTATGATGAGGGCCATGAAAAGTGCGCTTTGGCTGGGCCCGAGTAAACCTGTCGATAGTCGTGGGGAGTCGTTCGGCGGCGGTAATCGAAACGAATCGAAATTTAGAACTGTACTCAATATTGCGCTGTCTTTCCTCATAGCGCTTTGCGGTATGGTCCCGGCAACTTCCGCACAGGTACCCTCGCCTATCGACGCCCTTGCGCGGCTCGATCATTTGGCGCAGTTTCGGCCGTTCGTGAAGGTGGGGTCGTTTTCCAGCTACGACCGCACGGGGGGAAATGATGACGGCTTCTCCGGGAAATATTCGTTCATTCGCAAAGAAGGAGACGCCCTCGTTGTCGCCGAACTGAAAGGTCCAGGCGTCATCACCCGGATCTGGACGCCCACGCCGAACGATTCCCCACTGGAGTTTTTGTTTGATGGCGAGGCGACTCCGCGAATCGTTCTGCCCTTCCGCGAAATCTTCGATGGCACCCACGCGCCCTTTCTTGCTCCGCTCGCAGGATCAGGGGGCGGGGGGTTTTATAGCTATGTCCCTCTGCCCTTTCAACGTTCGTGCAAGATCCGGCTGCACGGACCGAAGATGCAGTTTTTTCAAATTAACTACGGCCTTTATGAATCCGGAACGCAGATCGGGACCATAGATCCTGCAGATTCGAGGCTCCCGCGAGATATCGGCGGGATCGGTGAAACATGGAAGTCCGTTGCAGAGTCGGTTGTTCCGAAAGAATCGCATCGCGAGTTGAGAGAACAGATGCTGGAGGCCGGGAAGAGCGTCACTCTGTTCGACTCCGAACAGCCAGGGCGTGTGGTGGCGATCCGGTTGTCGCCTGCTTCGGCGTTCGCAGGTTCCGACCGCAGCCTTGTTCTGAAAGCTTCATGGGACGGGGATTCCCACCCTGCCATCCTCGTGCCAGTTGGAGATTTCTTTGGATACAGCTTCGGCGATCCGAGCGCGAGATCGCTGCTGGTCGGTGTCGACAACGACACGCTCTACGCATATTTTCCCATGCCGTACGACCATTCGGCACGGATCGAAATCTCATCTGAACGTCAGACTGGACCGGCCGTAAGATTCACTTCAGAAGTATTCTCGACTTCCGTCGCGCGCCAGAACAATGAAGGCCGGTTCTATGCTCGCTGGAATCGCGAGAACCCCGTGCCTCAAGGACAACCATTCAAATTTATTGATGTTGAAGGGCGCGGACACCTGGTTGGCGTCGTTCTGCAAGCGCAAGGTCTCGAGTCGGGGCAGACTCTGTTTTTTGAAGGCGACGACGAGGCCACTCTCGACGGGGAACTCGCGATTCACGGCACGGGTTCGGAAGATTTTTTCAATGGCGGCTGGTACGACATTCCCGGCCGATGGAATGGGCGGTTCTCGCTTCCGCTGAGCGGCGCGCTCGACTATCAGAAATCGCTGGGACGCACGGGTGCTTATCGCCTGATGCTGAGTGACGCGTATGCATTTCACAAGAGTCTGAAGCTCACGATCGAGCATGGCGGGGAGGGAAACCGCGTGCCATCAGACTATGCGGCCACATCATTCTTATATTTGGAACAACCTCCAACGAGTTTGTCCAGTCTCCCGCGCCCGGACGAGCGGGCGGTTGTCGATCCGGGAAAGATCATCTTTGTGCCCGGATGGAACGAACCAATTTTTGCTTTCTCGTTCCAGAACATGAACCTCCGCAAGCAGGAAATAGATGTCGAGGGCAAGAAAGTTCGAGTTCTTTCTGTCGAAGCGCAGGGCGAAGAAATGTTTGGGCCACACTACATCGCTTTCACAATCAGAATTCCGAAGGCGGGCGACTACCTGGTGTCGCTCGACGCCTTGCGTGGGCCATCGCAAGGAACGGTGCAGCTGATGGTCGACAATAAATTGACCGGAAAGCTAGCCAGATTTGCGAGTCTCCAAGTGACTCAAGTGAATGGCGTGGAACTGGGCACCGTGCCTTTTGCCGCCGGCGAGAATCAGATTTTCTTCCAATTGAAAGCAGAGGCAGGGAAAACCGATCCATTTCGCGCTGACCTCATCCACATCACTTGCAAGCGGCAATGATGCGGCGTGGATTCAGTGTAGTTGGACGCCATCCACGACGCGGTTGATGATTCCGCTGGGGCTGGGATTGTCCGGATTCAATCCCATCGCGAGGCTCAAGTGGTATGCCAGGAGCTGAGGGAAAGACGATCTCGAACGGAGTGCGGAGATCGTCTGAAAGCTCCGGGAGCGGCGGCGGCTACGCGAGTTTCAATTCCTTCGCCAGAAAAATCGGACGGCATGATGCAGACGATGCGTCCAAGTTGTTTTGCCTTCAATTCGCGAATCAAATCCGCTTCGTATAGCTGCCGCTGGGGATCGCTCGAAATCAAGCAAAGAACCAGCGTGTCACGGTCAAGGAAACTCATCGGACCGTGTCGTAGCCCAAGAAATGTTTCGGCGATCGCAGCGACTCGACCGGCTGTCATTTCGAGGATCTTCAGACAGCTCTCTTGGGCCCACGGAAATAGAGGGCTCGAAGCAAGAGCCACAGCGCGCGTCGGTCGCGAAAAAGCGACTGCCCTTGCCAAGGCGTCGAGTCCGTTCAATTGCTCTTCCATGCGATGGCAAATCGCGTCGAGGTGCATCTGAAAGTTTTCTCGGTGGCTCAGGCACAGACCTGCCAGAACAAGATTAGAGAAGGAACTCGTCATTACCAGGCTGCGGTCGTTGGTGCGCTCGTCCAGCAACAAAACCTCGATCTGACCATCTCGCGCGAGCTGCCCGTTTGGGTTACAGGTAATCGCCAGCTGCGGCATGCTGGGGAAGTCTCGCCGAGCTAGATTGACGGCGCCGATACTTTCCGGACTATCTCCCGAGCGAGCAATCGAGAGCATAAAGTGGGCGCGTTTCAAAACTCGCGGATCAGTGAGCAGGTCGGTGGTCGCAACCATGCGCGAGGCCGGCCACGCCGATCGGATTGCATCGGCGGCATAGGCGGAGGTCCCCGCTCCGCACAATACGCCGCTGCCTTCAGCCCATCCTCGCCACGAGCGGTGCTGCATGCGACGGAAGGTGTCGCGCCATAAAAGTGGCTGATGGTAGATTTCGCCTGCAGTGATGCGCCCCGGAGGGGCATCCCCGTCGGGTCCTTCTCGCAACTGAGAAGACGTTTCCATACGTCCTTTTCGATTTTCGCTATCGGCGAAGTTGGGTGTTGCCCGAGGCGTGGAGTTCTGCGTTGTTTTGCTACGCAAAACTCTTTACCTCGCGACGTGCGACGGGGTTAGAACGTGATCTTGGCTGCGATTTGCAACCAGCGCGGATTGAACACCGAAGTAGTCCGGCCGAAGGTCCCATCTGCAAGATTGCCATCCACACCGTTCAAATTGCTGTGGTTCAAAATGTTGAAGAATTCAAACCGCAATTGCAGATGCACTCTTTCCGTGATCGCAGTTTGCTTGATCAAAGCCGCGTCCACATCGAAATATCCAGGACCGCGGAAGCGGTTAAGTCTCTCGTTGCCTTCCGTCCCAAGAGCAGGGGCGGAAAAATCCGTCGGCGAGAAAATTCCGTTCAAGTATGCGCCGATGCCCGTCGGGGTACCGTAGCTGCGCGCCACGTTGGGTACGTCGTAGTTGTTGCCATCGGCGTTGTAGTCTCCGCCCGTATTACCGATCACCTGGCAACTCGGAGTCACCGTCGTCGCGCAAGCAGGATCGCTCCACACCGGACTGAACGGGGCGGTGTTGTAAACCGTGAATGGCAATCCGCTCTGAGCGATCGCTGTGGCGGAAAGTTCCCATCCTCGCAGGATTCTGTCCATAGCCCCGTTTTCCATCTTGTGAACCGGAATGTCATAGCTGCCGGTGAACGAGAAACGGTTGGGAACGTCGAACGCGGACGGTTGCCAGTATTGGGAAATCTGGTTCTGATCGGGATACTGCTGCCCGAAATCCCACGAACTCGATCGCGTGTACGACGCGGTGAGTTGTCCGGAGGAGAAACGCCGCTGCACCGTCGCAATGAAGGCGTTGTAGGTGGAATGGACGCCATTGGTGGTGTAGCTGATCGTTCCAAAGCTGGGATTCAGCCGGGTAAGGTTGTTCTGATCGGTAATCAAGTTTCCAGCAAAGCGATTTACGTCCGTGCCGGGAAACTGATTTAAGACGGAGCCGGTCAAAAGCTTGTTGGAGCGAGATCCGGAATAGCTCACGCTCGTGACGAGTTTCCCGGGCAACTCATGCTGCACGCTGCCCACGAAGGTGATGGTCCGCGGCGTGACGAGATTGGGATCCAAGCCTCCGATTGAAAGCTGGGCTCCTGTAAGACCGCCGTGACCGTCGAGAGAAGTGGGGGGAAGGCTCGGATATGGAAATCCAAACGGATACTTATCGCTGGTGCCGAGTGCAAAAATCGGCGGATTCGTTGTCCCTGTGAGGAAGGTTGGCAGAATGAATCCAGGCGGATTGGCTTTCAGTCCGTTCTCGTCAATCCCTAGCGTCGGCCAATCCCGATAAACTCCAACGCCTCCGCGAATCACCCACTTCCCTTTATTCGAAGGATCCCAGGCTACGCCGAGACGAGGGCTGAATCCGGACAGTTGATGGTTAAAGACATGCCGCACCTGAATCGATGATCCGTTCGCAATCTTGTCGGCCTCGGTCTGGCCCGCTCCCAAAAAGAAGTTAGCCAGAAGCGTATCTTGCTTCGGGTAAGGATTGCCGTAGTCATCCCATCGCAAGCCGGCCGTAACGGTGAGGTTGTGCCTCGCCTGCCACGTGTCCTCGACGAAGGTACCGCCCGTTGTGGCGGCGTAAATGTACTGGCCTACTTGCGCTCCGCCGGTCAGAGGATTGTAGGAAAGACTCGATTCGTCGTGAGGCTGATCTTGGACGAGATCCAGAAGGTTGTTGAAGTCGAAGGTGGGATGGGAATAGGCCGGGCCGAATAACGCGACGTCGTCGCCGTGCCATCCCTCGTAGCCGACTTTGATCGAGTGCGATCCGCTGATCTTGGTGAGAACATCACGCCAGCGATAGTTGTGCTGGATGAAATTCCCCTGGGCGAAGCCGACGCCGAAGCCGGTGCCTTGACCTGTCACGTTCACCACCGGAACCGAGAATGGTCCGGTCTCTGAGGCGATGCCTTGCACGCGAATGAATCCGAATGTGCCTTCGTTCAAGAGCGTCGGAGAGAACGTGTGGGTTTCGTTGATCTGCAACGAATTGGTGTCGTAGTGGGCGGTCGAATCCATGTCGGTGCGGACCGATGGAGCCTGGTCGTTGTGCACCATGCGATAGAAGTTGCCGTACAACCGGTCTTTCCCAAAATACTGGTCGACGCGCGTATTGAATTGCAGTCCGTTTCGATAGGGGCTGGCCGCGTAGTTTCCTTGATCGACCATGGGCAGCGTGCAAGGAATATTTCCTGCCGCCGGAGTTCCGCACACTCCTGCACCGAAAACGTCACTAGCGGTAGCGATAACTTGTGCGTTCGAGGTGGGCTTGACGGGATAGGTCTGCAAGTAACTGCGTTCCCAGCGATCCGGCGAAGTTTGCCGCCGCGTACTGCACGAATTGCGGATCCTCAAACGAGTAGGCCTGGTTTCCCGTTGAGAAGGTGGAACGCAGAGGCTCGATTGAGAAGAAGAAATAGCTGTGATGATGCGGAATGATCGGGCCGCCGACGGTCCCTGACAAATTGTTGCTCTTGAACGGAGCGTATTGGGGTCCGGTGAAGGGCGTGCGCGCCCACAGATGTTGATTTGTGAAGAAGTCGCTGGCGCTGCCGTGGTATTGATCGGTTCCAGACTTGGTAGTCGAAGCCGCGATGATCGATCCGGAGCGTCCGTATTGCACGCTGAAGGTATTCGTCTGGATGGTGAATTCCTGAATGGAGTCAGGATTCGGGACTTAAGTTCGCGGTGCCGCCAGTGATGTTGCTGGTAACGTCGAGGCCGTCGACGATGAACATGTTGCTGAGCAGGCTGCGTCCGTTGGCGCTGGCGTCCACCGGAAGTTCGGTCGCGAAGTTGTCTGGGATCTGGCTGGGAAGGCCGCTGCTATTGGCGCTGGGATTCGTGCCAACCGTCACTCCCAAGCCTTCCACTCCCGGAGCCAGGGCGGTCAAGCCCGCAAAATTCTCTCCGGGAAGTGGAAGCTCGTGCAGCTCCTTGGATTCAATCGTCATTTGAAGACGGCTATCCGCGGTGTCGAGCACGGGTGCCTGATCGCTGACTTCAACGGATTGCTGCGCACTTCCGAGGCGCAAGTTCACCGGCAAGCTGCGAGTTTCGTTGGTCGTCAGAGTAAACGGGATCTTTTCACCGGCGAATCCGGAAATAGCGACGCCGAGTTCGTAGCGGCCCGGCGCGAGGCTGTTGAAGCGAAAATTTCCGCTGGGGTCGCTCGTTTGGTGGACGGCGACACCCGTGTCCAGGTTCGTGACATCGATCTCGGCCTTGGGTACTGCGGCTCCGGAAGGATCGAGGACGGTCCCGGCAACGCTCCCGCTGAACTGAGCAAAAGCGGAGGTGGTGAACACCAGAAATACGAATAGGCGACAGACTACATAGAGAAATCGTTGTGTCATGGATGGTTCACCTTTCACGCGGACGCTGGCCGGCGGCGGACCAACTAGTGCCCCCTACGCCGCCGGCCAAACTGAAAGTCGAAACGTTACGAAGAAACGAATTGCAGTTTGCGTTAACTTACGATACGTTGTCAAGACTTTCTTTTTCGAGCAATAGCTCATTGTTTTCGCATTCGTTTAGAAAAACGATAAGGGACCGGGGTTTCGAGCCGATGGAGGCCCTGGGCCTCACGTCGAAACGTTACTAGATAGGAAAACTGATTCGGTTATGGGGGTATGACGATGACCAAGATGAAGGCGTTGGTGTTGCAGTTTGCTTTCCTGACATGTCTCGCGATCTCACTTTCAGCTGGCGCGAAGGGATCCACTCCAAACCTCAAAGTTGTGCACTTTGCTGGTTCCGCCGTCGAAATCATGGCTGATCAGCAGTCACACACCCTTCATGCGGGCGAGCGGATTGGTGACTGGACGCTGATGGAGGTCATCAACGAAGCAGGGAAGCCACCTTACGCGGTTCTCGAAGATTGGGCACATCCGAACGGCCACGTCTTGTTCGTTGATACGCGAGGAGTGCAAATGGATCTGCCGAAATCCTCGGAGCCGACGAGCGCCGATCCTTCGACGATCCTCGGTGGGCACACACCTGCGGAAATCACAGCCAGTGCCCCTGACCTGCTGGGAAACGAAATTCTGGCGAAACCGGGTGATCCTGAGTACGAAGAAGTGGCGCGCGTATTTCCGCCGATTCGAAAAATCAAGACATACAGCTTCGTGGGCACGCCGGACAACGCGGACAAAGTCGGGTTTGTCTATGGAGGCCGCACCCCGAATTTCGATCCCGCGCCGTATTACCAGCCGATTAACAAAATCCGCGATGAGGGCAAAGTGCTCGATGGAGTCGTAGGCGGATATCTTCCGATCTTGCGCTTCGTGTATCCGGAGTCGGAAGGCAACTGGACGGAGATGATCGCGTTCGCAGCGTTGCGAATCTCAAATGCGAACGACCGGATTCAGCCGGTCTGGTATCGGGTAGTTCGAGTGGAGGGCGGAGCATTCAAATGGGCGAAGTACATCGATTCCTATCATCCGTTCCCGCCGCGCACCGACTACGATCCGAAGATTTTCTATCGAGACTTGGCGAACCTTAACGATGGCTGGAACAAGATGCTCGCTCCGGCAATGAAGATTGATCTGCCCGACGAGCGCGTGGCCAACATGGCACGGTTCTCACTCGTGCGCGACATGATGACGCGAGTGAAGGATTATCCGCACTACGGAGCCTTCGATAAAGACTACTTTGGCAGCGAACACGAGGGCTTCCCCGACACTTTTACGGTAGACACCGCTGCCAGTCTCGATTGGGGATTGATCGATCTGGCGGGCCGATACATCGACAACTATTTCGAAAAATACGTTAGAGATGACGGGTCGATCTTGTATCGCGGTCCGGAGACCGGGCAGTACGGGCGCATGCTCACGCTGCTGGCGCAATACATCAATTTCGGAGGCGATCCGCAAGTTCTCCTGCGGCGACGGAGCCGGATCGATGGCGTCACCAAGCTTTTGCTGCTGCTGCGCGCAAAGGCGAAGACGTTGCCTGCCAGCGATCCCGCTTACGGAATGATTGCAGGATGGAGCGAAGCGGACGCCTGCCTCGACGCGGACCCACCCCGCTACATGCAGCCTTACTTTTCAAATAGCACCGAAGCTGCGCGCGGATTTCGCGACCTGGGCAAGGTATGGGAACGGATCGGAAGGAAGTCCGGCAATGCCGAATTAACTGCCTGGGGCCAGCGCCTCTCTCGGGAAGCCGAGGAATTGCAGAAGGATATCCAAACCTCAATTTCGCGATCGATCATTCAATCGGAAGGCAAATCTGTGTTGCCGTCGATCGCCGGAGTGAAGGAACCATTTCACGTGGTCGTCGCGCGAGATGAAACGGATCCGCAGTTCCGGTCTTATCGCGCGTACATGGAAATGCTTTTTTCCGGAAATCTGACCAAAGAGCAGGTCAAGATGGTGGTCGACTATCGCAGCAATCATCACGACATGATTCTGGGAATGCCGACCGCGTACGGCTATTCGACCACGGAGCTTGCAGGATTTTTGTCGTATGGACACGGATACGGCCTGATTCAGTACGACATGATTCGCGAAGCGCTGTTGATGATGTATTCGGACATGGCGCATCAGTACACGCGAGGAACGTGGACAGCGCCGGAAACCAGGAATGTCTTGATTGACCGTCCTGCTGCGCCTTATTGCACGCCGGCGCAATTAGTGGTCTCGCTCATGACGCGGTGGGTGCTGGTATTCGAAGATCCGCAATCGGAAACGCTCTGGCTGGGGAAGGCGATTCCCCGCAAGTGGCTTGAGGATGGGAAGAACACCTCGGTCTCAGCTGCTCCGACACGCTGGGGACGCGTCGGCTATTCGATTGAGTCTCACATGAAAGACCGAAATATTGCAGCGACGGTCGAACTCCCGAGCGCGTTTCCAGCCGTTACGAAATTGCGCTTGCGCGCGCCGGAAGATGCCAAAATAAAGTCCGTCACCCTGAACGGAAAACCCTGGACGCAATTTGATGCGACCGAGGAAACGATTACGATTCCGTCAGGAATGTCGGGAACGTTACATCTGCTAGCCCAGTACTAAGAGCTTTCTTCTTTGAGAGGAACGAGAAGCGAGGCGCGAATGAACAAGCTGGCTCGCGGGGCCGAAGCATTGGCCATTGCACTTGCTCTGGTGATGGCAGCAGTGCCATCGTTCGGATCCTCCCCCTATTCTTGGGCGACCTACTACGCCGCCAAACGAACGCGGCCCATCACCATTGATGGTGACCTGTCCGATTGGGAATCCGTGAAGGGATTCACGATGGACCAGGAGAAATTTTTTTTCGTCGGTCAGGGAATGTCGTCGAAAACCTGGGGTGGTCCAAAGGATCTTTCCGCCACCTTCAAAGTTTTGTGGGACGAACAATACGTGTATGTTGCCGTTCACGTGGTTGATGACAAAGTCAACGAGCCGTTCGGCACGCTGGTCAGCGGCACCGATACGGGTTCATGGGACGATGACGGCGTTGAGCTCATGTTCGACAACGACGGATCGAACATGTCGCACTACTACATCGGCGATCCGATGCATCACGAGTTTCACTTCGTGTACAGCGCGAAGCATCCGTTCGTCTTTGACAATTTCTGGAAATACCAGGCGGGCGCGCCGCAACCGATGTTTACGCTCCCCAGCGGTGAGAAAGAACCACTGGCGTTTCCCAACGAGGTGATGGAAAAGCATGAAATCACGCGTGAGTTCGCGAATCCTCCATACAACGGAGCATTTGCATTCAAACGCACTGCAGATGGTTACAACCTTGAGCTCAGAATGTCGCTTCCTGGCGCCGTGATGAAATCCCTGCCAGACGGAGGCCGTTTCATCGGGTTCGACGTCGCGATCAACGACAACGACGAAGGTAAAGGCCCGCTGAAGCAGGAACTCCACTGGTCGGGAATGAACGACCTCTTCTGGCGTGACTGCAATTTTTTCGGAAAATTGATTCTGTACTAACTTGCGTTTGCCTGGAGCACACCGCCGCCACCTTCAACTTTGTGGACAAGTTGCCGGTGACGGCGCATTGAGCCGCGAAATTCAGCCTCGCCTACGGTCGATTTTCCCAGTTGTGTTCTGTCTCCCACCGATGTTCTCTGGCGTTCCACCACTGGTGATGCTCGTTCCAGCAACGTTCGCGTTCAGCATTTAGATCGCGGCGACGGTCGTCGGCTTGATGACTGCGCTCTCCGTGCTGATGAACTGCCCTGTCTAATCGCGCCTCAGCTTTTTCAATCGCGTGCTGACATCGAGAACGTTCATCCGCACGCGCACTCGGTGTGGCGACAAACCCCAACAGCGCGATGGCCGCGACGGCGGAAATCGCTAGATTTGCGAGTCTTGTTTTCAAGGATGCTCCTTATAGATTTTTTGCTGATTGTTCCAACTCGAACGATGCTATGACGACCACGCGCAAAGATTGGATACAGGACTTCCCGTATTTCAGCGGAATGCCACGAATTCCTCGCTCAGAGAATCGTTACTCATTTTGACAGTGCTTCGCGAAACGCCGGTCTCTACGGACTTTTCCTGATACTGGCTCCGCAAAGCCCTGTAGCAAAAGTGCGGCCGAGGTGATTCGGAGACAAACACACGAGCCAAGTTACAAACATTTGACCGGGCAGTGACACTGGTGAAATTTTCGATCTTCATAGTCTTACTCAATCGAGCAGCGAAAGCTGACGAAAAGCTCGCCATGGAGATCACATTATGGAGAAACTCTTAAGTAAGCCAGACCGTACCAGCAGCCGTCGCTCATTCCTGAAAAAAGGCGCTGTGGCCGGCGCGGTAGCGACGTTCGGCGGAGCAATGTTGGGCAACGGTTTCGGGACCTTGGCGCACGCCAGTTCCAGTACGTCCGCCCTCGGCAGTGGCGATATCGCCATTCTGCAATTTCTGGCCGCAGCGGAATTGATCGAGACCGATTTGTGGCTGCAATACAACGAACTCGGCGGCAACGGCGCAAGTAATCCATTTCAGGCGGCGCTGGCCAACCTTGACGGTGACGGCTCGCAGTACATCACGAGCAACACCGCCGACGAGCTGACACATGCAAACTTTCTCAACGCCTACTTGCAGTCCAAGGGAGCTACCGCAGTCAATCTCGACAAGTTCCGCACTCTGCCCAGCAGCAAGGCGAAGGGCGCCAAGCAGATCGGGCGACTTACGAACCTGATGCAACTCAACGTTGACACGAGTTGGTACACGCGTTACCGCAGCCAGAAGAATCCGGACTTTGGAGCAACCTTCCCCCAGGCGATTACGATTCAGGGGAAGCCTGGCATTCCGATCACCAATGCCGACTTCGGGCCGAAAGATCATATTCAGGCGATTGCAGACACAGCAGCTTTTCACTTTGGAACGATCGAGCAGGGCGGCAGTAGCCTTTACTCAGCGATGGTGCAGAAGGCCAGCAATCTCGAAGTGCTGCGTATCGTCGTGAGTATCGGCGGAGACGAGGTCGCACACTTCCTGGAGTGGGTCGACTTCGCCGGCAATGGCGCCTCTTCACCACTGGCCCCTCTGACGGATCCGGTGACAGGGCTCTTCATTCCAGATTTGAATGCCTCGGGATCCCGACTGACGCAGACGAATCTGATCTTCCCCATCCCCTGCGAGTTCATTGACCCATCATTGCCACGGTGCGCAGTGATTCGACCGACAGACCCGACTGGAATCGCCGGCAAGGTAGTAGGGTTTCTCACCGACATGAACCTCTTCCTGGGGCAGCCCGCTGAATTCTTTGACACGTTGAATACGATGGCGGCCGCGGCGGACGCTGCCGAACGCACTTGCTGACGTAAGGGACTAAATGTTCGCGGTGACGTAACGACGGACGCTGGAACCAGGTCATATCGGTTGCAGCGTCCTTTTAGTCTGTGGAAGACATCCGGAGGGTAAACGCTGGAGTTCAGGCCGCTTCCGTGGCTACAAGCGACTTGACGGCACTAACCAGATCGGTAATCGGCTTGTCTTTAGCGATCACCTGCCTCACGCCTGCTGCGATCGCCTCCTTTTCGATCTGATGAGTAATAAAGGAGGTGAACATGATGAGCGGAACGGCAGGAAGGTCTTCGCTTAACACCCTGGCCGCCTCAAGGCCATTCATCACAGGCATCGAGAGGTCGAGAATAATGATATTCGGCTTCAGAACCTGAGCTGTATCAATCGCATCCTGCCCGTTGATCGCTTCTCCGCACACGAGCCAACCCGGCACGGATTCGAACAGTCTTCGTACGCCAGCGCGGATCAGGGAGCTATCGTCGACTATGAGAATCCGAGGCAGCATGATGGTCAGTTCCCGACAATCGGCAAGAAATCTCTCGCGATCCGTGCTGATCGTCTCTCTCACCGTAGAATTCTGGTCCGCTCATAACAATCAAGGGAACCCGGTACAGTTCTGTTTCCACGGTGAGAGCTCGTAGCGTAAGGTGCGTGGCCAAGGCGGCATTTTCAGGAGAGTTCCTGAGCAGGCGGCCTTTGAGGCATACAGCAGACACCTTAAGCGCCATGTGATCGATCGTCGATGTCAGAGTTGTGGCTTCGATCTTTCGATCTTTACGAGGGCATTTGATTTTTAGATTAGATTCTCATTCTGCAATCCCTTACCCGATTAACCGTATTGAAGCCGTCTTTCCCACGCGAAATCATTCATAATGGCGACGTGAAATTTCCGTAATCGAAGTGATCTGCGCCAGGCAGGTTACGGTCCAGCTGAAACTGCGTTGCGAATTCGAGGAGATAGAAATGCTCAAGACTTTGCTTTCCAGATGGCCGTTTATTCAGCAGCTGCGGACAGGCTTGGACGGTACTGGACCAGAGGCCATGACGGACCGGACCCGCACGCTGCGGCCGAAGACGAATGGAGCTGAAGTCGCGAGATCGATTTGTCCCTACTGCGCAGTCGGATGTGGCCAGCTTGCGTTTCACAAACATGGAAAACTCATTTCGATTGAAGGCGACCCGGATTCGCCCATCTCGCGGGGACATCTGTGCCCGAAAGGTGCGGACACTTTTGAGTTGCATACTCATCCGGGGCGTTTGAAAAAAGTTTTATATCGCGCCCCGTACTCGCTGCATTGGAGCGAGATCGAACTCGAAACCGCGATGGACATGGTCGCGGAGCGGGCGTGGCAAACGCGTGATCAATCGTTTAGCGAAGAACGCGATGGGCAGAACCTGATGCAAACCACCGCGATGGCGCATCTCGGCGGAGCGACTCTCGATAACGAAGAGAATTACCTCATCAAGAAATTGTTCGCCGCAGGACTGGGGATGGTGTGCGTCAGCAATCAGGCCCGGATATGACATAGTTCGACCGTACCCGGTCTGGGTACATCCTTCGGACGAGGCGGCGCCACGACTGCGCTGCAAGATCTCAGCAACGCAGACGCGATTCTGATAATGGGATCGTCGATGGCGGAAAACCATCCGGTGGGTTTCCAGTGGGTAATGGAAGCGCGGGAGAAGGGCGCGAAGATTATTCATGTTGACCCACGCTATACGCGCACGTCCGCGATGTCGGATATCTGGATACCTCTCCGCGCTGGAAGCGACATCATTTTTCTGGGCGCTCTGATCCGTTACGTTCTCGAGAACAATCGCGACTTTCGCGAGTATGTGACGCATTACACAAATGCCGGAACGATTCTTCGTCAAGACTTCCGTGACACCGAGGATCTCGACGGTCTTTTCTCAGGATGGGACGCGGAAAAGAAGAAATACGATCCTGAGAGTTGGCTCTATGAAGGGATGGCGAGCAAGAAAGAAGGTGAAAAGGCCGGGCATTCCGACGCAACTGGGGGGCATGGAAAAGATCGCGGCGGGGAAGCGCAAGACACCGCCAAGTTCGAGTCGGACGCGACTCTGCAACATCCGCGATGTGTGTACCAGGTGCTGAAGCGACATTTTGCGCGATATACACCTCAGTTGGTGGAACGGTTCTGCGGTATTCCTCAAGAGGTATTCCTGAAAGCAGCGGACATTTTCACGGCGGCATCCGGCCCCGAGAAGACTGCAGCGATTTGCTATGCCGTCGGATGGACGCAGCACTCCAAAGGAGTGCAAGTGATTCGAAGTGCGGCGATCCTCCAGTTGCTGCTTGGCAATATCGGACGGCCGGGCGGAGGCATTCTAGCCTTACGCGGGCACGCCTCGATTCAAGGGTCGACAGACATCCCCACCCTCTATGACATCCTGCCCGGCTATCTGCCCATGCCAATGTTCGAAAAGGACTCGAATAAATTAAAGGACTATCTCAAAAAACACACGACGCGCACAGGATTGTGGTCAGGGTTCGGAAAATATTTTATTAGCTTGATGAAGGCATACTACGGCGATAAGGCAACCAAAGAAAATGATTGGGGATTCGACTGGCTGCCCAAAGTGACTGGAGACCATTCGCATTTCGGATATTGGCTGGATATGGCCGATGGGAAGCTTGAAGGATTATTTGTCATGGGTCAGAACCCCGCCGTGGGAGCTTCGAATGGACGCCTCGAACGGAAAGCACTTGCAAAATTGAAGTGGCTGGTCGTGCGGGACATGGTGGAAACGGAAACGGCTTCATTCTGGTATGCGTCGCCCGAGGTCGAACGCGGCGAACTGTCTCCGGAAACGATCGGAACAGAAGTGTTTTTGTTTCCCGCTGCAGGAACAGCCGAGAAGGAAGGCACGTTCACAAATACACAGCGCTTGCTGCAATATCGCGAAAAAGCGATCGATCCGCCGGGAGATGCGCGAAGCGAGTTGTGGTTTATGCACCACTTGGGAAATCGCCTGAAGGCAAAAGCGGTGCGAGATCCGCGGCCTCGAAATGCGGGGCTCGCAGCGCTGACCTGGAAATATTCGACCGAAGGACCGCACGAGGAACCCAGCGCGGAAGAAGTATTGCAAGAAATCAACGGATACTCGCTCCCCGATCACAAACAGCTCGGCCATATCACGGACCTCAAAGACGACGGATCGACCGCGTGTGGCGCCTGGATCTATTGCGGAGTGTTTCCGGAAGGCAGGAATCGAGCGAAGGAACGAAAGTCTGAAGACCTTTTAGGACACGGATGGGGCTTTGCGTGGCCGAATGACTGCCGGATCATTTATAACCGGGCGTCGGCAAGACCGGATGGTAAGCCTTGGAGTGAGCGCAAGAAACTTGTCTGGTGGGATGCAGACAAAAAGCAATGGACCGGGCTCGACAATGCCGACTACGAAAAAGAAATGTCCCCCGACACGCCAGCTGACCTCGATCAAGGGAAAGGTACGAAAGCTCTGGGAGGAGCGCGGCCGTTCACTCTACATCCAGATGGTGTGGGCTGGCTCTACGTTCCAAGCGGATTGAAGGACGGGCCGCTGCCGACTCATTACGAGCCGTTGGAATCGTTGGTGAAAAATCCTGCCTACGACCAGCAGGACAATCCGGCAGCCGACAGAAAACTCCGGCACGACAATCCTTATGCTGCGACCAACGACGCGCGCTTTCCTTTTATTCTTACGACGTACCGCCTCACCGAGCATCATACTGCGGGAGGAATGTCGCGCTATCTTTCTCACTTGAGCGAACTGCAGCCTGAGCTATTTACGGAAGTTTCACCCGAATTAGCAGCGGAGGCGGGCTTGCAGCATGGAGACTGGGCCACCATCGCAACGCCTCGCGCCGTGATCGAAGCGCGGGTCCTGGTCACGACTCGTATGATGCCGTTGCATATCGACGGTCGAACCGTTCACCAAGTCGGACTTCCTTATCACTGGGGATATCAGGGACAAGTGACTGGAGACGTAGTGAACGATCTGCTGGTGATCAGCGAAGAACCAAACGTCCGCATCATGGAAACAAAAGCATTGGTCTGCAATGTGACGCCGGGACGCCGGGCTCGCGGTCCGGAGTTGCTGAAAGAGATTGAGATGCACACGGGAAGCCGCGCATGAGTATCACAGGATTTTTAACCGATTCAACGTTGTGCATCGGCTGCAAAGCTTGTGAAGTGGCGTGCAAGGAGTGGAATGGGGTTGGCGAGGACGGCTACGACTGGAGCGGGTTCTCGTATGACAACACGGGAGCGGTTGGCGCATCGACCTGGCGACATGTCAAGTTTGTGGAGCAGGCGCCGGTGCCGGGACTCGGCGGCAACGCGGTGGAGCAGCCTTCGTGGAGCTTTTCTTCAGATGTCTGTAAGCATTGCGAAAACGCGGGATGTCTTGAGGCCTGTCCTACTGGATCGATCGTACGCACAGAATTCGGTGGCGTGTTTATTCAGCCCGACGTTTGCAACGGCTGTGGATACTGCGTCGCGTCGTGTCCTTTCGGCGTAGTCGAGCGAAATCAAAAGGACGGCCGCGCGTTCAAATGCACGTTCTGCTACGACCGGCAAAAGGTTGGGCTTCAGCCGGCTTGTGCGAAGGCGTGCCCCACCGAATCCATCAAGTTCGGGGAGCTCTCGCAACTTCGCGATCAAGCGAAGGAACGGATTGCGGTTCTGCACGAGCGCGGAATGCAGGATGCCGTCATCTACGATCCCGCTGATACCAGCGTTGGAGGCACGCACGCCATGTTCATCGTGCGGGGAGATCCGCGAACGTACAACCTTCCACCGAATCCTGAAGCTCCCTCCTCATACCTGAAAAAAAGTTGGGGTTCGTCAGCGATGGCCGCTGGGTTGCTTTTGGGCGGAACGCTTCTGGCGTTTCTGAGCGATCGTGGACGGAGATGATATGAGCGATCCGGCCCTCACATCCGACAACGCAAAAGGACAAGCCCGCGAACGGCGGCTCGATCAAATCCGGCAGCAGGCGCAAGAACGAGGCCAGTTGCAGATGCAGGGAACGCGGCCTGCTGGAGCGCCATTCCCGCAAGCATCACCGGAGACCGGTTACTACGGCATCCCGCTGCTGAAGCAGCCTCCCTGGACGTGGGAAATTCCTCTCTACTTTTTTGTGGGCGGTGCGGCGGCTTCCGCCGCCGTCATAGGCGCGATTGCTCAGTACACAGGCGCCGATCGCGAACTGGTGAAACACGCGCGTTGGATCGCTGCGGCTGGATCAGTTCTTTCTCCTCCTTTATTGATTGCAGATTTGGGGCGCCCGGAACGATTTCTGGCGATGTTGCGCGTATTCAAACCGCAGAGCCCCATGTCGGTTGGCGTGTGGACACTGCTGGGTTTCTCATCCGGAGCGGCTGCGGCAGCGTTTGCCGGATTCTTACGCGAGCGTTACGGCCCCTCTCTCCCGGTGCGGGTGCTGGAGAACGCGGGGACCGCCGCGTCGCTCGCTTTCGGTCTTCCATTCTCGAACTACACCGGCGTCCTCATCGGAGCCACCGCGATACCGGTATGGAATCGCAATGCCGGAGACCTGCCGCTTCACTTCGCAGCGTCAGGACTCGGCGCCGCGGTGGGAATTCTCGAATTGATGGGGCACCACAAGAGCCATGCCCTTCAGGCGCTTGGGATTGGAGCTGCGATCTTCGAAACATGGGAAGGCCTTCGCATTGAAAGTCGGCCCCATCCAAGTCTCGAGCCGCTCAAGCACGGAACCAGCGGCTTCATCACACGTGCGGGTGGCGCATTGTCAGGACCGATCCCCCTGGTGCTGCGCGCTGCGAGTCTGTTCAGCGGCCAAAAAAAGGCTGCGTCTTTGCGGCGATTGGCGGGTGCTTCGGCGATTGTTGGATCCCTCGTCACCCGCTTCGCGTGGATTCAAGCGGGCCACGTTTCGGCACGGAACTGGAAATTGCCCCTCGAAGAGCGTTCCAATGCCGGCGAGTTCCCGGATTCCAAGTCCCAGTTGTTACGAAATCCGGACAAACTCTGATTTTGATGCGACGCTCAGTGTGCGTTACCGCAGCCGAGTCGATAAGCCAGGCTGATACTGCCATAGGAAGGAATTCGAACTCCAACTACTTCTTGAATCGGCGAGGAATAGAAACTCTCGGTGGCCTAACCGGTAAAACCGCTCGCGATGAGGAAGTTCACGCCGGCATCCAGACGCCCTTTAGAGAAAAGGACGAACGAGCGCGGCGCGAAATTCGTGGGTCGCTGCAGGTCTGATCTTTTTGCCGAGGGTCAACAGTATCTCCGAAATTCGTGACGCCTGAGTCGCCAGCATCGCGAGAAAAGATAGGAACCAGTCCAGGGATATAGATTGTCCGAAATAACCCATGCCGACCAAGGTCACATGATGTGAGCCGGATTGGAATACGCTCGCCTTTGATCTTGTACTGCTGGCGATGTTCGAGCCGCTCCTTTCGCCCGACAGCAGCAAGAGGCAAAAGCTTGCAGCAAGAATCTTTTCAGAGGCGGGCAAGCGAGTACGGCGCAAGCAGGCGGCTAGCCATTTTCGCGATTTGAATCCCGGTTCGTTCCCGGGCACCATCGGGGTGGAAATAGGCTAGAATACGCGGGCGCAATGCAACCTGGATTGGGAGCAGAGTCGATGGTCCTTCGAGCCGGAGAATCCGAGGGCGCCAGGGCCATCCGGGAACTCGACGTGCTGTGGCTGACCGCAGGTCTCGGTTGTGACGGCGAAACCATCGCGATGACCGGTGCGTCGCAGCCGAGCATTGAAGACATCGTAACGGGGGCTCTGCCCTGGATCCCGAAGGTCAACTTTTACAATCCCTTTCTCGCTTATGAAAATGGCAGCGAGTTCGTTCGTCCTTTTTGGAACGCGGCCGAAGGTTCTTCTGCACTGCCATTCATTTTGGTTGTAGAAGGCTCGATCCCGAACGAGAATAACAAAAGTGAAGGATATTGGGCCTCGTTCGGAACTGATCCGCAAACGGGCCAACCGATCAAGACTTGCGATTGGATCGACCGTCTCGCGCCGAAAGCCTGGGCGGTGATCGCAGCCGGGACCTGTGCTACGTACGGCGGCATTCACGCCATGGAAGGAAATCCCACGGGATGTATGGGATTGCCCGATTATCTCGGATGGAACTGGAAATCGGAAGCTGAGATTCCTATCGTGTGCGTGCCGGGTTGTCCCGCTCAACCGGACAACATGATGGAGACGATCTTGTACCTCCTTTATATGGCGTGCGGGCGGGCACCAATGATTCCACTCGATGAAGCCCTCCGCCCCACTTGGCTGTTTGGCGCAACCCTGCACGAAGGCTGCGATCGCGGCGGATACTACGAGCAGGGCCAGTTTGCCGAGGAATACGGATCTCCGCAATGCATTGTGAAACTCGGATGCTGGGGGCCTGTGGTGCAGTGCAACGTGGGCAAGCGGGGATGGATGGGCGGCATCGGTGGGTGTCCAAACGTTGGCGGAATTTGCATTGGATGTACGATGCCCGGGTTTCCGGACAAATTCATGCCATTCATGAATCAACCCCCGGGATCGCTGTTGTCGTCGCAAGCGGTGCAGACTTACGGGCGCGCAATTCATGCCCTTCGTCGTTTCACGCAGGCATCTTTAAATAAGGAACCGAATTGGAGAGGCCGGAAGGTTTCTCCAACCGTGTAGTACCAGACCGGAGTTGTTTTGATGAGTACGTTCTGGAAGATGGGGAACGCGGCGGGCGAAGCGATCTCGATCTCTGACGAGCCTCCGTTGGGCGCGGAAGAGGCTCAGGCGATTCTTGCCAGTCTTGCCGAGACCTACATCTGGAATGCCCGATGTTTCCGATTCAGCAACCGCCGCTCATCACGTATTTCAGAACACGATCTCCCCTCCAAACGACGAGGACGTACCTCTTCCAAACCTTGAAGCCAGATATAAGGCGCTCGTCGAGCAACTTCCCGCGGTTGTATTCATGGCCTACCTGGATCGCGGGATCGGTGAAGCTTACGTGAGCCCGCAGATTGAAGCTACGCTCGGATTTTCTCAATCTGAGTGGCTTGGCGATCCTGTTCTGTGGTATCGGCAAGTCCATCCAGACGATAAAGAACGCTGGAGCCTCGAAGCTTCAGAGATGTTCCTGTCGGGCAAGCCCCTCCGATCTGCGTACCGGGTCGTTTCGCGGGATGGGCGGGTCATCTGGTTTCACTGCGAAGCCAAGATGATTCGGCGTCCGGATGGACGCCCGTGGTTCATCCACGGAGTCGCATTCGACATCACCGATCTCAAGCGCACCGAGCAGGAACTTGAGGATCAGCGCAACGTCGTGTCCGCCATTCTCGATACCGTGGGAGCTTTGGTGCTCGTGCTTGATCGCGAAGGGCGAATCGTGCGATTCAACCGTGCCTGCGAACAATTGAGCGGTCGAACGCTGGAACAGGCCATCGGACAGAAAGTTTGGGATGTCTTTCTTCTCGAAGAGGAGAAGGATCATTTTCGAAAAGTCTTCCAACAAGTCTGGGAAAGGCAATCGCGGACAGAGTATGAGACATCCTGGGTTGCCAGCGATGGCAAGCGCAAAACGATTGCCTGGTCCGCGGCAGTTCTACCCGCTGCGAAACAGACCCCAAGCTACATGATCGCGTCGGGCATCGATGTCACGGAGCAGAAACGAGGGCAAGCGCGTTTTCGGGGATTGCTCGAGGCTGCCCCGGACGCGGTTGTCGTGGTCAATCAGGATGGAAAAATCGTGCTGGTCAATGCGCAGGTAGAAAAATTGTTCGGGTATCCGCGACAGGAATTGCTCGGCAAGGAAGTGGAAAAACTCGTCCCCCAACGATTGCGACGACGACATCCTGGGCATCGCAAACACTTCTTCGCGGAGCCGAGGGTGCGTCCGATGGGGGGAGGCGTCGAGCTGTATGGACTGCACAAAGACGGCCACGAATTTCCGGTGGAGATCAGCTTGAGCCCTCTTGAAACAGAAGAGGGGGTGTTAGTGTCGAGCGCGATTCGCGATATCAGCGATCGCAAGCACTTGGAAAGAACTGTTTTGAAAATCAGCGAACGGGAACAACGCAGAATTGGGCGCGATCTTCACGACGGTCTGGGCCAACATCTGACGGGTATCGCATTCATCGCGAAGGTGCACGAAAAACGGCTCGCGGAACGGCAGGTTCCAGAGGCCGGAGATGCCGCCAAGATTGTCCAACTCGTCAATGACGCGATCCTGAAAACGAAGGAGCTGTCGCGCGGGTTGCTGCCGGTTGTTTCCGAGGCACATGGATTGATGTCAGCCCTGCGGCTGCACGCTTCGGAAGTGGAAGACCTGTTTGGAATTGAATGTCGCTTTGAATGCACCGAAAGCGTTTTGATTCATGACACTGCGGCTGCCACACACCTGTATCGAATCGCGCAAGAGGCGGTGAACAATGCCGTGAAGCATGCCAAAGCGAAGAGCATCGTGATCCGACTGGGCCGAAGCCAGAACGAAGGAATTCTGACTATCAAAGATGATGGCCTTGGCATCGAAGTTCCGTTGCCCCCTCATACGGGAGCGGGGCTACAGATTATGAACTACCGGGGAAATGTCATTGGCGGGAATGTGGAAATCCGCCGCGAGCATCCGCAGGGAACCTCTGTAACTTGCCGGTTTCCAGTCGGTGCAAGCGAATCCGTTTGAGGTGATCGCATGAATCAGGTCAGCACCACCGCGAAGAAAAGTAAAGTGTTCGTCGTCGACGACCATCCAATCATCCGCCAAGGATTGGCATTGATGATTAACCGCGAACCGGATCTCTCGGTCTGCGGTGAGGCGCAAGATGCCCACACGGCAATTCAGGCTGTGGCAACGGCGAAGCCCGACATCATGATCGTAGATATCTCGCTGACCGGTCCCGACGGTCTCGACCTACTCAAAGACATTCGAATGAGATATCCGGAGCTGCCTGTTTTGATCCTTTCCATGCATGATGAAGGAATCTATGCCGAACGCGCCCTTCGCGCGGGGGCACAGGGCTACATCATGAAGCAGGAGGCGACAGAAAAAGTGCTGGTGGCGCTCCGACGAATCTTGACGAGAGAGATTTATATCAGCGAGCGAATCGCGAATCGAATGCTGCAACGTTACATAGGCAGCCGCGGCACCGGACGGCCATCGTCGATCGCCGACCTGACGGATCGGGAGCTTGAGGTCTTTCGCTTGATTGGCGAAGGCCACTCGACCCGGCGAATCGCCGAAGAACTGCACATCAGCGTCAAGACCGTTGAATCTTACCAAGCGCATATCAAGGAGAAGTTGTCTTTGCGCAGCGCTCGCGAACTGGTTCAACACGCAATTCAGTGGAGCGTGGAAGAAAAATCGGCCTAGTTTGTCAAACCTGTTTTGTATTGCCGCGCCATTCCATCCCCGATCGCCCAGCAGGAAAAGCCTGACCCCTCGTCTACGACTTAATAACTACCGAAAACGAGGACGAATCCGCTTGAGGCACTCTTCGAATGCGCCGATTCTAAGCGCGTTACCCACCAGACGCTGATGTTGCGCCTGCGGATTTGTAAGACCCGTCTATCTGTTGCACAAGTGTGCGTCGGGCCAGGCCCGCTCCCGAATTTGTCCGCGCACGAAAAATTAACAATTCGCATCTGACACACGAAAGGAGACCAGCTATGGCAGCGGAGACAGTTCCGTACGGTCGTTCTACGCAGCAGGAGCCGGCCGTCTCTGAGGTACACATAGTCTGGATGACCGCCGGGCTGGGCTGCGACGGGGATTCCGTCTCAATCACAGCGGCGACTCAACCGAGCATCGAAGACGTGCTGCTGGGAGCGATCCCGGGGCTGCCGAAGGTACATTTGCACAACCCCGTGCTCGCCTATGAAAACGGCGACGACTTTTTGAAGTACTGGTATATGGCGGAAAAAGGCCGCCTCGAACCCTTCGTTCTCGTTGTCGAAGGCTCCATACCGAACGAGAAAATCAAGAAGGAAGGCTATTGGGCCGCACTGGGTACAGATCCAACCACGAATCAACCAATCACCACGAATGAATGGATTGATCGTCTGGCTCCCAAGGCAACGGCTGTGATCGCCTGTGGAACGTGCGCAACCTACGGCGGGATACACGCCATGGAGGGCAATCCCACAGGCTGCATGGGGCTTGCAGACTATCTGGGATGGAACTGGAGCTCGAAAGCTGGGCTTCCGATCGTGAATGTTCCGGGATGCCCCGTGCAGCCCGACAACTTCATGGAGACGGTGCTCTATCTCCTCTATCAATTGGCTGGACGCGCACCCATGATTCCGCTGGACGATCAACTTCGACCCACTTGGTTATTCGGCAAGACGGTTCATGAAGGATGCGATCGCGCCGGCTACTACGAGCAGGGTGATTTCGCCGAAGTGTACGGCTCCGCGAAATGCATTGTGAAATTAGGTTGCTGGGGACCTGTGGTGAACTGCAACGTGCCGAAGCGTGGATGGATGGCTGGCATTGGCGGTTGTCCGAATGTCGGCGGTATCTGCATTGGCTGCACCATGCCGGGCTTTCCGGACAAGTTCATGCCTTTCATGGATGAGCCGCCGGGCGCAAAGATTTCTTCCGGCGCCGTTGGAGCTTACGGACGCGCGATCAGTGCTCTTCGCAACTTGACCCAGGCCACCTGTAACAAAGAACCGAAATGGCGGCATCCGCGTGCCGAACTGACTACCGGCTATCACCCACGGTCCTACTGACACGATCCTGAGAGGAGCGATCTGATGAGCACGATTACCGCACCAACCCAAGAATCCGCGACCAAGGGACGAAATCTTGTCGAGATGAATTGGGATCCAATTACCCGCATCGTGGGCAGCCTTGGAATTTTCACGAAAATCGACTTTGCCAATCGGACGGTAGCGGAGTGCCACAGCACCTCGTCGATCTTCCGCGGCTACAGCATTTTCATGAAGGGCAAAGATCCGCGAGACGCACATTTCATCACCAGCCGCATTTGCGGGATCTGCGGCGACAACCACGCCACCTGCGCAACCTACGCGCAAAACATGGCGTTCGGCGTTCGTCCACCGGCCATCGCCGAGTGGATCGTCAACCTCGGCGAAGCCGCCGAGTACATGTTCGACCACAACATCTTTCAAGACAACCTGGTCGGTGTGGACTTCTGCGAGCAGATGGTGAAAGAGACCAATCCGGCGGTGTTCGCGAAAGCGGAAAAGACAGCTGCTCCGCATGCGAATGATCACGGCTACCGTACAATCGCCGACATTATGCGGGCGCTGAATCCGTTTACCGGTGAGTTCTACCGGGAAGCGCTGCAGATGAGCCGCATGACGCGCGAAATGTTTTGCCTGATGGAGGGCCGGCATGTGCATCCGTCGACCCTTTATCCTGGTGGAGTGGGAACGGTACCCACCATCCAGCTCTTCACCGATTACATCGTGCGTCTCATGAAGTATGTCGAGTTCATGAAGAAAGTGGTACCGCTGCACGACGATCTTTTCGACTTCTTCTACGAGGCGCTTGCCTGGTTACGAAAAAGTTGGCCAGCGGCGGGTCCTGCTCGCGCTGCTGGGGATCATTTAACGATCCTGAGCACTGCGACTACACCTACCAGAATATGACGGACTGGGGACGCAAGATGTTCGTCACTCCGGGCATCGTGGTGGATGGAAAGCTGGTGACGACGGACCTGGTCGACATCAATCTGAACATCCGCATTCTGCTGGGCAGTTCGTTCTACGACGACTGGCAAAACTCAGAGACGTTCGTAAAGAAGGATCCTCTGGGAAATCCTGTGGATAAGCGCCATCCGTGGAACCAGACGACGATACCCCGGCCGCAAAAGCGCGATTTCGGCGGAAAGTACACCTGGGTGATGTCTCCGCGCTGGTTCGACAAGCGAACCGGCGATCATCTTGCCATGGATACGGGCGGCGGTCCGATCGCGCGGCTGTGGACAACAGCGCTCGCAGGGCTGGTCGACATCGGCTACATCAAAGCAACCGGCAACAGCGTGAAGATGTATTTGCCGAAGACGACTTCACTGCCAGAAAAGGAATTCGAATGGAAGGTGCCGAAGTGGAGCAACGCCATTGAGCGTGACCGGGCAAGAACCTACTTCCAGGTTTACGCCGCGTGCTGCGCTTTGTACTTTGCCGAACAGGCGCTGCAGGAGTTGCATTCCGGCCGAACCAAAACCTGGAACGAATTCAAAGTTCCTGATGAGGCGATCGGATGCGGCTTTCACGAGGCGGTTCGTGGAGTGCTTTCCCATCACGTAGTGATTCGGAAGGGCAAAATCGCGAACTACCACCCGTATCCACCGACTCCGTGGAACGCGAATCCACGCGACATGTATGGAACTCCGGGTCCGTATGAAGATGCAGTGCAGAACACGCCGATCTTTGAGGAAAATGGACCCGACAAGTTCAAAGGTATCGACATCATGCGAGCGGTGCGCAGTTTCGATCCCTGCCTGCCATGCGGCGTTCACATGTATCTGGGCAATGGAAAGACGCTGGAGACCAGGCATTCCCCAATGTTTGGACTGCAGCCGTAAATAGCTTCGTTGTGGGAGTGGAGCGCAGGACATGCAATGCGGTGGCGGCGCTCCACTCTCGCATTGATCGTTTGGAGGGCGAGTGATCGACGAAAAGAACTTCCAGGCCCGGGTGCAGAAGATTGGCGAACTGGTGAACCAGTTGGAATCGATTCCCGATCCGGAAGCTCGGGCTGGCGCAAAGCAACTCGTGCAGGCTCTTATGGATTTACACGGAGCCGGCCTCGAACGAATTCTTGAGGTTATTTTCCAGTCAGAAACAGCAGGCGCGCAAATTATCGGAGACCTCGGCCAGGATCCGCTTGTAAGCAGTCTTCTCATTCTGTACGGCATTCATCCTGAAGAATTGCAGACTCGCGTGGAGCGGAAGCTTCAACAGATTCAATCCAAGCTCCACAAGATGGGAGTCGAGGCAACGCTGTTAAGCACAGAGGGTGGTGACATACGGGTCCACATCAAGGTGGAAGGTCACTCATGCGGCTCGACGGGACGAACGGCACAAGGGATCGTCGAAGAAGCCGTGTACGAAGCTGCACCCGATATGAAGTCGCTCAAGATCGATGGACTGGAAGAGCCGATCGCTTCAGGATTCTTTTCGGTGGATAAACTTATCGGGGCGCCGCAAACGGGCGCCTCGACGTTGCAACAGCCATCTTTCGTCGGCAGCGACGGGATGGACTGAGAACGGCACTGCCGGCTGTGCATTGATGAAGACAGACCCGATTCGCGATGCACCGCTGGGGTTCGACAATCTGCGCCAGTTCGCGCGGCGGCCACGGCGCGACGTAGAGCATTGCGAAATGTGCAGCGCCGAACTGCGCGACGAGCATCCTCATCTCATTCATGTGAGTCAACGCAGGCTGCATTGTGCGTGCGATGCGTGCGCGATGCTGTTTAGCGGCCAGGCCGGGACTAAATACCGGCGCGTGCCTCGAGACATCAAGCTTCTTAGGGACTTTCAAATCAGCAATGCCGATTGGGACTCGCTGCTGATCCCGATTAACCTGGCTTTCTTTTTCAGAACAGCATGGACTCGCGCGTGTCTGCGCTTTATCCCAGCCCGGCGGGAGCTACGGAGTCTTTGTTGCCGCTCGAAGCGTGGAACGGCATCGTTGAGAACAACCCGATCCTGCGCCACATGGAACCCGACGTCGAAGCACTACTCGTGAACCGCGTGGGGCTTGCGCGCGGGGCGGCTCCGGCGGAATATTACGTCGTGCCGGTCGACGCGTGTTATCAACTTGTCGGATTGATTCGTCTCCACTGGCGCGGATTGTCGGGCGGCACCGAGGTCTGGAAAGAGATAGGCGATTTCTTCACGCGTTTGCGCGCGAGAGCACAAGTCGTTCCAAACAGAATGTATGCCTGAGCTCAACTTCAAGATCGAGGGCGCCGAATCGCCTAAGTTCTCAGCGTCTCCCCTGATTGCGCTCAAACTACGTATCACCAATTCCGATCCGTCGGAAAGCATTCACTCGATCGCGTTGCGTTGCCAGATTCAGCTCGAGGTCACGAGAAGGAGATATTCGGCGGAGGAGCAACGCAAGCTGCGGGATCTATTCGGGGAACCCGATCGCTGGAGTCTCACGCTGCGCAATCTTCTCTGGACGCACGTAAATTTCAACGTTCCTCCGTTTCGCGGCGAGACATTGGTCGACTTGCCCGTGCCTTGCACGTTCGATTTCAACGTGGGCGCGACGAAATATTTTTATGGACTGGGCGATGGCGAAGTGCCAATCTGCGTCATGTTCAGCGGAACTGTTTTCTATGCACACGCTAACGAGTCGCTGCAAGTTGCGCCCATCTCTTGGGACAAAGAAGCGCGCTTCTCGCTGCCGGTGAAGGTCTGGCGCGAAATGATGGACTCGTTTTATCCGAACACTGCCTGGGTCCATCTGCGCCGCGACGTTTTCGAGAAACTCTACGAGTATAAAGTGCGAAACGGAATTCCTACCTGGGAGCAAGCACTCGAGAGAATGCTCCAGGCGGAAGAACTGGTGCGCTCATGAATCTGACGCACGTCGATCAGATCGCGAAGGCTGTGCTCTACGAAGGATACATGCTGTATCCCTATCGGCCATCCTCGATCAAGAATCGGCAGCGCTGGAATTTCGGAGTGGTTTATCCGCAGTCCTATCGCTTGGAGGGCGCGGAGATCTCCAGCATGAAAACGCAGTGTCTGGTCTCCGGAGACGCGAATACCAGTCTAGAGGGACGATTGCGGTTCCTCCATCTTCAAACCCGAGTTTCCGCCGTCGCGCATGAGTTCTCCGATGGATAGCTGGCAAGAGGCGGAAGAACGAGATGTTGCTATCCCCGAATTGACTCTTGGGGAACTGACCGGTAAGCCTCTCAGCCATACATTTTCATTTCCCGCAGAAACTCATGATCGCGACGAATCCGACACCACAAGCATCGCTAGTTGTCGCGTGGAGCTTCGTCAGGAGCCGGTGGAAGGAATCATTGATATCTCTGCCGAAGAAGTGCGCGACGGAATCTACAAAGTCAGCGTTGTCGTTCAGAACACAACATCGCGCGAGATTCTTGCGGACGATCGGAATGGCGCGCTTCTGAGCGCTCTCGTCTCTACACACATCGTTCTCGGATTGAAGAAGGGCGAATTCGTTTCTCTGCTTGAACCTCCACAGGATCTGCAGGAAATCGTTACCCAAATCCAAAACGTTGGAGCTTTTCCAGTTCTGGTCGGCAATACGGGAGATCGTGACACATTGTTGGCTTCCCCCATCATTCTTTACGACTACCCGCAGATTGCACCAGAGAGTGCAGGGGATCTCTTCGATGGCACTGAGATCGACGAGATCCTCTCGCTCAGGATCCTGACCCTGACGGACGACGAGAAGCTGGAAATCCGCCAGTCTGACGGTCGAGCGCGACAAATGCTGGAGCGCACCGAAGCTATGTCGGCGGACCAGTTCATGAAACTGCACGGAGTCGTGCGGGGCCTGCGCCCACTGAAGGAGGATCGCCCTTGAATGAGTGGGAGTGGCAAGTGTTGGAAGACAAAACGACCGTCGATCATCTGATCATCGATGGCATCGATGTGAAAGTCGGGGATCGCGTGCGCCTGCGTCCACGCGAGGGAGGCGATGTTCTCGACATCGCCCTGGCCGGTCAGATCGCCATCGTCGAGAGCCTCGAGCAGGATTACGAAGGCAAGCAGCACGTTTGCGTCGTCGTAGAAGACGACCCTGGCCGCGATCTCGGAATGCTTCGACAACCGGGACATCGCTTCTTTTTCGATTCGTCCGAGATCGAGCCGTTGCCGGCGGATCAGTCGCGCCCCGCTGCGGCCGTGGAGCAACCGCAGATTCTGATTGCCGGGATCGGAAATATCTTCCTTGGCGACGACGGATTCGGTGTCGAGGTTGTGAAGCGCCTGTCAGCTGAAACTTTCCCTGCCAGTGTGCGCATCATCGATTTCGGTATTCGCGGTTTCGATCTCATGTACGCGCTGCATGACGGCTATGAAACTACCGTCCTTGTTGACGCCTATCCGCATGGCCAACAACCCGGAACCGTATCGCTGGTGGAACCCGATCTCAGCAAGTTGGACGAGCCGCAGGAAGGCATGGTCGAAACACATGGGATGAATCCTCTGAACGTGCTGAGGATGGCCAAGTCGATGAACGGCGGATTGAAGAAGATTCTGCTGGTTGGTTGTGAACCGGCGACGTTCGGCGGCGAAGAAGGCGCAATGGGATTGAGCGTGCCCGTAGAAGCAGCGGTCGATGAAGCCGTAAAGATGATCATGTCTCTAACTGCGAGGATCCTGCACGATGTAACGAACAAGATTCAGGAAACAAAATCACACTGAGGAGGCGGACCGTGGCTGAGAACGGTAGTGAACTAAACGGGGGCACCGACAAAGACACGCTGTTGATGCTGAGCGGCGTAGCATTCATCGTGTTTGGTGCCGGATTGATACTTTCCAATCCGCTCGTTCGGAAGTACCTTGGTCAAGTTGGAATCGGCAATTTGGCACAAGCGGCGTTGCCCGATCTCGATCGGTATTTGAAACTGCGATCGATGTAAGAAAAACAAAACACAATTCGTAGGGGTGGGAACCCAATTTCAGGGCGAGAAAGGGGGAGTTCCACCGGCGGTCGATTTGCGTTCGGCCCGACGGTGGTCGCGAGACCATGACACCGCAGAATCTAGCAAAGGTGCAGTATGCGATTGACCCGAAAGCAAGCCAATTTACGGTGCAGGCATTTGCCAGCGGCTTGATTTCGGCCGTAGCTCACAGTCCAAAGATTGCGATCCGTGGGTGGAAGGGCGAAGTCAATTTCGTTCCGGACACGATCAGTGATGCGTCACTCAAAGTGACAATCAGGTCGGGATCTCTGGAAGTCCTGGACGATTTGAGAGAGTCGGATCGTCGAGAACTTCATCGCGTTATGTACGACGAGGTGCTGGAGGTCAAACGCTACCCGGAGGTCGTTTTTGATAGTTCTTTCATTGGCGTGGAGCGTATCAAGGACAATCTGAACCGGGTAAACGTGGAGGGCAGATTAAGCCTTCACGGCGTGACCAACGGGCAATCATTTTTTTCCCAGGTCGCTTTTGGAGTGGACTCGTTTCGAGCGTACGGCGAGTTTACGTTGCTGCAGAGCGACTACGGGATCCGGATCGCTTCGATTGCCGGAGGCACTCTGAAATTGCAGGATGAGCTCAAGTTTTCATTTTACGTAGTGGCACGGAAGCAAGCTGAGAATATGCAATCCGCCACCGCGGGTTGAGCAAAGAGGGAACAAATATTGTGCATGCGAGCATGCCGATCCCAGAGGATGCTACCGTCCACCACGTAATCGATGCCTCGCAGAGCAGTTTCTCGGTGCAAGCGTTTGCCACCGGTATGCTCTCTGCGTTCGGCCACAACCCCAAAATCGCGATTCGCGATTTTGATGGGTCGGTGGATTTCGCCGCGGGCGCGAACCCCCTGGCGGGAGCGACGCTGCGGGTGCGCATTCGCGCCGGTTCTCTCGAGGTCACCGACGACATCAACGCGAAGGACCGGGACGAGATCAATCGTAGGATGCGGCACGAGGTCCTTAATGCCGATGGCTTCCCGGAAATCGTTTATGAATGCTCGAAAGTCTCCGCGAGTGGCGGCGGCGAGCGATATTGGGTGGCCCTCTCAGGCTCCCTAACGCTGTGCGGCGTTACCAATCCATTGCCGATTTCAACCAGAGTCACTCTCAACGGGAACTCTTTACGGGCGGCGGGGGAGTTCACTTTGCGCCAAACGGACTACGGAATCGCCCTCGTGACGGCCGCCGCAGGCGCCATCCGGGTCAAGGACGAGGTCAAATTCTCCTTCGACATCCTGGCACGGCGGCAGGAATGACGTGTCGCTCGATCGCCAACCAGGGCGAATTCTCTATCTAGCGCCCTGTTACCTCCGTTTTTCTTCGTTGCCCCCTCGCGTCAGCCCAATTCTTTCCAAGTGATATCTTTGGGATGGATTTCCGCGCCTCAAGGGCGGCACATCGCATGGACGTTCTCAAAACTCTATTCGAGCAGCATTTCCGCACAACCGTCGAACGGATACAACCCGTTCAGGGCGACCTTGGCGGTTCTGGGCGGAAGATTATCCGACTCACCGGCATGGGCGCCAGTGCCATCGGCATCCTGTATGGAGTCCGAGAAGAAAACGCAGCCTTCATCGAATTCTCCAAGCATTTTCGAAAACATGGCTTGCCGGTTCCAGAGATCTACGGCGTAAATCTCGATCAGGGAGCCTATCTCGAAGAGGACCTCGGCGACACTTCGCTCTTTGAGTTTCTGTCGAAACATCGCAACGGCGAACAGGTTTCTGCGCAAGTCGTGGAGGCATACCGGAAAGTCATCGCTACGCTGCCGCGATTTCAGATCGAGGCGGGACGCGATCTGAATTACAAGGTCTGTTATCCGCGCGGCAGTTTCGACCGGCAATCGATTTCTTGGGACCTGAATTACTTCAAATATTATTTCCTTCGCCTCGCGGGTATCCCGTTCAACGAACAGGCTTTGGAAGACGATTTCAGCCGTCTAACCAAGTTCCTGCTGAGTGCGCCTCGCGACTTCTTCCTCTATCGGGATTTCCAATCGCGAAACATCATGCTTCGAAGCGGGCAACCGTACTTCCTCGACTATCAGGGCGGCCGCAAGGGTGCATTGCAGTATGACGTTGCGTCTCTTCTTTACGATGCCAAAGCCGATCTGCCGCCGGAACTGCGCCAACAGCTGCTCGACCATTATTTAGAAAAGCTGGGCGGATATGCTGATGTGAAGCGCGAGACTTTCATGCAGCACTATTACGCCTACGTTTATATCCGCATCATGCAGGCGTTGGGAGCGTACGGGTTTCGCGGATTCTACGAGCGCAAGGTCCACTTTCTGCAGAGCGTCCCGTACGCACTGAAAAACCTGCGCTGGTTGCAGCACAACGTCACGCTGCCAGTTGCTTTGCCGACGTTGCTGGAAGCGTTTCACAGCATGTTGGCGTCGGAGAAGTTACAAAGCCTGGCAACGGACGCGGACAATTTAGTCGTTCGCATCTTCAGTTTTTCGTTTCATCGCGGTCTTCCGAAAGACGAAAGCGGCAACGGCGGCGGATTCGTATTCGACGGCCGCAGCTTGCCCAATCCCGGGCGGCAGGAGCAATTCAAAGCGCTGACCGGACGCGATGCGCCCGTCATCGATTTCCTGAATCAGCAGGAGAGCGTTCATCAATATTTGGCGAGCGTGATGTCCCTGGTGGATGCCAGCGTTCACAACTACCAGCAGCGGGGCTTCAAGAACCTGATGATCTCGTTCGGCTGTACAGGCGGGCAGCATCGTTCCGTATATCTCGCCGAGCAAGTCGCGAAGCGTCTTCGCAGTCGCAGTGGCGTCGAGGTGGTGTTGCAACACCGCGAACTCGAACGAATGGCGACGGAGAGCGCCCAGGCAGCCGCGAAATGAAGGCCATGATTCTTGCCGCCGGGCTGGGAACCCGCCTGCGCCCCCTCACCAACGATCGACCCAAGGCGCTCGTTGAAGTTGCAGGCCGCACCATGCTGGAAATCACGCTGCTCCGCCTCGCATCGTTTGGTATTCACGACGTGATCGTCAATGTTCATCACTTCGCCGATCTCGTGATCGAATACCTCAAAAGGAACGACAACTTCGGCATGCGGATCGAAATCTCGCACGAAGACATTCTGCTCGATACGGGCGGCGGCCTGAAGAAAGCGGGATGGTTTTTCCAGGAGGGTGACAGCCAAGAACCATTCATTCTTCACAACGTCGACGTGATCAGCACCATCGACTTAAATCGCATGGTGCAGGTTCATGATGAGAGTCGATCGCTGGCAACGCTTGCCGTCCAAGAGCGGGACACGTCTCGCTATTTGCTTTTCGATCCGCAAAACCAGCTTTGCGGAAGGCGCGCGGGCCGCGATCAAAATCCAGAAGTCGTTCGGCCTTCCGCAGAGATGGAAGCGCTGGCGTTCTCAGGTATCCATGTGATTTCGCCCCGGCTATTGCCCATGATTTCGGAAAATGGAATTTTTTCGATTATTGCGACCTACCTCCGTCTCGCAGGCCAGGGAGAAAGCATTTCAGCGTTTCGCGCCGATGACTACTACTGGCGGGATCTCGGCAAGCCCGAGAACGTCGTTCAAGTCAGCAAAGACGCAGAGGAGAATGTAATACGCCTCTGAGGTGAGCGCGAAGCCTGCAAGTTACGCGCTGGGAACCTCTCAGACTTTCCCCTTGCGGCGGAGGATTGCCTTCGATACCATCCTTTTACCCTTGATATCAGCTATGAATCATCGCGTTCTACACCGGGTCGGAACAGCTGTCTGTAGGGTACGAATTATTGTGCCCCCAACGGTGTGGAGGGATGCAGTGAGCTGAGAAACTAGAAATCTGAAGGCTCCCCAATCCCGCCCCGCCAGAAACGCTGGCTCGGTGGGTTTTGCTTTTTAGGGCCGACAAGAAGGTTCGCATGACGGACAAGATGGTTGGCAAGAACATGACCGGAGCAGGCATTCTTTGGGAATGCATTGAGCGCGAGGGAGTAAAGCAGGTCTTTGGGTACCCGGGGGGCGCGATCCTTCCCGCGTACGACGCGCTCAAGCACAGCAAGATCCACCACATTCTGGTGCGCCACGAGCAGGGTGCGACACACATGGCCGACGGATTCGCACGCGCCAGCGGGAAGGTGGGCGTCGCCGTCGCGACGTCCGGACCCGGTGCGACCAACATGGTCACCGGCATTGCAACGGCGATGCTCGATTCGTCTCCCATCGTGTGCATCACGGGACAAGTGGGCAGCAAGCTGATCGGCTCCGACGCGTTTCAGGAGACCGACATCACCGGCGTAACTTTGCCGATAACGAAACACAACTATCTCGTCACCCACGCCAACGAGGTGGCCCGAACGATTCGAGAGGCTTTCTACGTCGCTCGATCGGGCCGTCCAGGGCCTGTATTGGTCGACATCACTAAAGACGCACAACAGACTACGTGTGAATTTGATTGGGATGCCGCGAAGCCGCAACTGCCCGGTTATCGTCCGGACCTTTCGCCGGAGCCGAAAGAATATGAGCAGGCGCTGGATCTCATCCACAATGCCAAGCGTCCTGTGATTCTTGCAGGGCACGGCATCATCATCTCGGGGGCGATGAATGAAGTTCGTGACTTTGCCGAGCGTGCGGGAATCCCGGTTGCACTAACTTTGCTCGGAATCGGAGCTTTCCCGGCGGCTCATCCGCTAAACCTTGGCATGATGGGAATGCACGGCGAAGCATGGGTGAACCACACGATCCAGGAAGCCGATCTGCTTCTCGCTTTCGGCATGCGGTTCGACGATCGGGTGACCGGCAATCTCAAAACCTACGCGTCGAATGCAAAGAAGATTCACATCGAGATCGATCCCGCCGAGATCAACAAGAACGTAAAAGTGGATGTCCCATTGGTTGGCGATCTCCGCGAAGTGCTCCAGGAATTGCTTCCCAAGGTGGAATCGATCGACCGCAGTGAGTGGCTGGACCACATCGACAAGTTGAAAGGCGATTCGGCTGTGCGTGACATCCAGAATCTTCCAGACAGCGGACATCTCTATGCTGCCCACGTGATCAACGATATCTGGCGGCAAACTCGCGAGGGCGACACGATTGTCGTCACCGATGTAGGCCAGCATCAGATGTGGGAGGCACAGTATTACAAACACGAGAAGGCGCGCAGCCTGATCACATCCGGAGGCCTGGGTACGATGGGCTTCGCGCTGCCGGCAGCGATTGGAGCAAAGGTCGCGCGCCCGGAATCAGAAGTCTGGGTGGTGGTCGGTGATGGCGGGTTTCAGATGACGTTGTGCGAACTCGCCACCGTCGTACAGGAAAAACTGAAGATCAACATCGCCATCATTAACAATGGATTTCTCGGCATGGTTCGCCAGTGGCAGGAATTCTTTTACGAGCGGAACTACGCTGCAACTCCATTGCTCAATCCCGACTTCGCGAAGCTTGGCGAAGCCTACGGGATTCGCAGCATGACGGTGAGTGAACGATCGCAAGTGGTTCCGTCAGTCCAGGCTGCGCGCGAACACGACGGACCGGTGCTGATCAACTTCCGAGTAGAACAGGAAGACACGGTCTATCCGATGGTCGCGGCTGGGGCTTCTTTACATGAAATGATTCGACGGCCCAGCAAGATCGTCGAAACTGCGGCGGACGAATAAAGAAAATGCTGAATACATACGTCGTTTACGTGGAAAACAAGCCAGGAGTTCTTACGCGAGTAGCGTCGCTGTTTCGCCGCCGCGCGTTCAATATCGATTCGCTCACCGTCGGGCGCACCGAGAAACCCGAGGTTTCTCGCATGACGATCACGGTTGATGCCGATCATGACCAGGCGCGCCGCATCGAAGCGAACCTCTACAAGCTGGTCAACGTGCTTCTAGTGGAAAACATTACCAACGAACCTTCGATTACTCGCGACCTCGCGATGATCAAAGTCGCCGCGACGCACGAGGCTCGTTCTCATGTCTTGGAGCTGGCGAGCGTCTTTCGCGCGCGGGTGGTCGACGTCGCACCGGAATCGCTCACCATCGAGATTACTGGCGCGGAAGACAAAATTGATGGCCTGCTCGACGTTCTTCGTCCTTACGGCGTGCTCGAGATGGTTCGCACTGGCATCGTTGCTATGAGGCGCGGGAAGGTTTCCAGTGCCTCGTCAGTATCCGTCGGCGGGATTCAGGACGTCGCTGATGACGATGTTTCTCAGTCGGTCTAATTCTGCGTTACTGATTGCTTATTTCTTCTGCACCGAACTGCGTGCGGCCGCGATCGCCATATCGCGAATCTGGTTCAGATATCCCACGTAAATCGGAATCGGTATGTCCGGAGAGTCGCCGTCGTTCAGGAAGTGAGACAGGCGAATTTCAAGCGGGATTGATCGAATGACCTCGCCAAAGCGCGGCATCTCCAGGTATTTGACCTTCCATATCTCCAACATCAAGGAACGAAACTCTTCACTGATGAACCCAATCTTGCCGTCTGTCAAATAAATACCGTCAAAATGATTCTCGGCCAGAGCGCGCCGGATCGGTTCGTCCGGCGGCGAAAAAAGATAGACCAGGTGGAATAGGTCCGCCAAGTCGCCCCACAAGACTTTCTCTTCAAAGGCAGTGAATCGAAATGGCTTCGAATTGCGCTGCTGAGCTTCGCGCGCGCGTTCTCCAGACGTGATGGATTGCCGCTCCATTTCCTCCTCGAACCACAGGAGTCGCTCGCGAGTCAGATTGTGGCGCAGAAATTCGATGGCATAAGCGTTCGGCAGATAAATCTTCGCATCATCGTCAAGCCGTTTCAGCCATGGCGCCCAATCCTTCTTCTCCATCACCCCGAGCAGCGCCTTGAGATCGGCAACCGTCAAGCTGGGATGATATTTAGCAGATTGCCAAAAGTGCTCCGTCGAATCATACGTAGCGCCGTACAAATGAATTCCTTCCTCGATCGGGTACCAGTTCGAAAGAACTCGGGCCTGAATGGAAGGCGCAGCACTCCAGCAATTCGACGAATGTTTCCATTTGTCCTGCACGGCCAGAAACGCGGCGGCGTAACCTTCCGGAGTTGGTTCCTTCACCTGCGACAGGGCGCTCTCGAGTTCAGCCCTCGTATGAGTGGTGAGGGTTTCGAGCGGGCGTTCATCAGTCATCGAGATGACGCGGCTCTCGATTCCTTCCCGCAGAAGCTGTCGCCCCAGGGCTTTTCGCGATGATTCGTCAAAATCGTTCGTTGACCAGCGGCGGGTTTGCGACTCGATGTAGGGAAATAGCTTTGCGAGTGATTCGAATTCAATGAAACCATGGATTGCAAAGACAACGGGCTTGCCATCTTTTTTAATCACGTAGGATGGCGTTACAAGTGATTGTAAAGAAACGGGTTCCGCGTGGGTGGTGGCAGCAAGTAAAGCCACAGCAGCGAATGTCGCCCACCAGAGCCGGGGCACTTTCGATTTCGACGAGCAGTTCATTGAACGGGCCTCATGCAACAAACCATCGCGCGGAAAATGATCCCACGTTTGTCAAGCACCGGGCGGATGTCGGCGGAAAATGATCCCACGTTTGTCAAGCACCGGGCGGATGTCGGCGGGTTACTGAAGTTTCCCGAAAAACTCCCAAATCATTGTTTCTAAATACCTTAGCTGATATTTTTTGAAGGTCGGGCTGTCTCTCCCACAGCACCGAACTTATTAAATGACTGGCGCAACCAGCATCGCCATTGGTCTGCCCGAGCACTCGCGCTCATGGAGAAGCCTGTCCCTGCCAGCGAAGTTGTTTATCGCCTCGATCGTATTGGCGGGATTGGCGACCCTTGTGTACGGCGGCGTACACCAGAGCAGCAAAAACATCGCCGAATTCATTTGCTACCTCGGCATCGCGATTCTCGCGTCGCGGCTGAAAGTAAATCTGCCCGGAATCACTGGCACGCTCTCGGTGAATTTTCTTTTCATCCTGGTCGGCGTTCTGGAATTGAGCTTCACCGAGACGCTGATCCTGGGCGCGATCTCGATGCTCGCCCAATGCCTGTATCCGGAACGTCCTAAGGCGATTCAGGTTACGTTTAACGTTTGTGCCGGCAGCATCTCTACAGCGCTCGCATACCTGACATATCACAACGGATTGATGAATCTGTTAGTGGGAAGTCATGCCATCCTGCTGGGGCTGTCGGCGACGATCTACTTCATTGCCAACGCGGGTTCGATTGCGACGGTCATCTCGTTAACCGAGCGTCGCCCGCTCACCCGAATCATCGTTGACTGTTATTTCTGGTCGTTCCCCTACTACCTTGTGGGTGCCGGAATCGCCGGCGTTATTGCCTGGTTGAACCAGTCTTTCAACTGGGAAACGTCCCTGCTGATCGTTCCTGCGATCTATTTGATCTATCGGTCGTATCGTCTCTATCTCGGAAAATTGGAAGACGAAAAGCGCCACGTCGAGGAGATGGCGAACCTGCATTTGCGTACCATCGAAGCCCTCGCGCTGGCCATCGAGGCCAAGGACCACACCACGCACGAACATCTGCAGCGCGTTCGGGTGTATGCGATCGAAGTGGCGAAAGAGCTCGGCGTGAGCGGACCCGAACTCGAAGCTCTTCACGCAGCTGCTCTCTTGCACGACATCGGCAAGCTCGCTGTTCCGGAACACATCATCTCGAAGCCTGGACGTTTGACGCCGGAAGAGTTCGAGAAAATGAAGATCCACACTCTGGTGGGAGCAGAGATTCTCGAGCGCGTACGCTTTCCCTATCCGGTCGTTCCGATTGTGCGCGCTCATCACGAGAAGTGGGATGGGTCCGGCTATCCGATGGGATTGAAAGGCGCTGAAATTCCGATCGGAGCGCGCATCCTTTCGGCAGTCGACTATCTGGACGCGCTTGCATCGGACCGGCAATACCGACGCGCGTTGCCGTTGAAAGACGTCATGCAGAAGCTCGCGGCAGAATCGGGTAAGTCGTTCGACCCAAAGGTCGTTGATATCCTGCAAAAGCGGTATCAGCAGCTTGAGCGCCTCGCAGTCGCCAAGTCCGCGGACGATCCAAACGCTCCTCTCTCCACCGGGATAAAAATTGAGCGTGGCCTTGAGCCTGCTGCAGGATTCGAAAACGCCGTCGCTCAGGATTATGCCGGACGTGAAACCACGTTCTTGTCGTCCATCGCTGCGGCTCGGCAGGAAGCTCAATCGCTCTTTGAGTTGAGCCAGGACCTAGGAGCTTCTCTCAGCCTCGGAGAAACGCTGTCGGTCTTCTCCGTGAAGCTGAAACCGATGGTTCCGTACGACGCCATCGCGATCTACATCAAGCGAGAAGACGAGCTCATCCCCGAATACGTGAATGGCGACAACTATCGCCTGTTCTCGTCTTTGCGGATTCCAATCGGCCAGGGGCTTTCTGGATGGGTCGCTCACAACCGCAAGCCGATCATCAACGGGAATCCTTCGGTTGAGCCGGGATATCTGAACGATCCTTCGAAGTTCAGTAGTTTGCGCTCCGCGTTGGCGGTGCCCCTCGAAGGGGTCGCCGGCGTCATTGGCGTGCTCGCACTCTATCGCGGAGAGCGCGATGCTTTTACATCGGATCATTTGCGGATTCTGCTTGCGGTCAGCGGCAAGATGGCACTGGCCATCGAGAATGCGCTGAAGTATGCACAGGCAGAGAGTTCCGCTGTCACCGACTATCTTACGGGGCTGCCAAACGCCCGGTCGCTCTTCCTGCAACTGGATCGCGATCTGGCGCGCTGCAAGCGCGACAACTCATCGCTGACCGTAATGGTTTCTGACATGGATGGTTTCAAGCAGATCAACGATCGCTTCGGCCACCTCGAAGGCAATCGCGTGCTGCGCCTCTTCGCGCAAGCATTGAAAGACAGCTGCCGAGAGTACGACTACGTAGCCCGCATGGGCGGCGACGAGTTCGTAGTGATCGCCCCGGGCCTTGCGTCAGATACAGCCGGGAAAAAAGCCGAGCAGATGCGTATTCTGGCGCGGCAGGCAGGAAGCGAGGTCTGCGGCGAAGAGATTCTCTCCCTGAGCGTGGGCCGCGCCGTTTACCCGGATGACGGCAACGACGCGGAACAACTGCTGGCGGAAGCCGACCGCCGGATGTATCTCGAAAAGCAGAAACAGCTCTCGTACAAAGATCGCAGGGCCCATCCTAGGCTTAAGTGCCGCGCCACGATCGAGGTTCAGGCGGAAGGCGGGGGCGTTCCGCTGTTCGCAAACATCACCGATATCAGTCTGGGCGGTTGTTATGTCGAAACCAGCACTATTTTATCGGCGGGCAGCAAGATAAGGCTTGGCTTCTCCATGGACGACCCATCGTTATCGGCGGATGGAGTTGTCGCCCGGCTGGACCCTGGCACCGGGATTGCCGTTCAGTTTCGAGAGATGAACCGGGAAGCACGCGAGCGAATGTTCCGCGTGCTGGAATTCGTGCAAAAGACCACTTCCTTCTACAACAAGCGTTACCTCGACAGTCTGACCAAGACCTAAACGGACATTCACAAGAATTAAACGCGAGCAGCCGTTTGCAGCGTAGTCGCGCGGACGATTTCTGCGGCAATTTGTTGCAGAGGCAGAACCTTGTCGGCCAATCCAGCCTTGGCCACGAACCCCGGCATGCCCCATACAACGCTAGTCGCTTCATCTTGTACATATACGCGTGCGCCTTGGGCCCGCAGTAACTCGCATCCCTTTAGGCCGTCCTGCCCCATCCCTGTCAGGACGATCGCAAGAGTTCGGGCGCCATAAACGGCCGCAACCGACCGAAACAAGACATCGACGGAGGGTCGACAGAAATTTTCTCTCGGACCTTGATGGGTCGCCACTCGCGCGACGCCGTCTTCTTGCTTTACGACCATGTGAAAATCACCGGGAGCTATCAGAGCGCAGCCCGGCACCACCGCCTCTCCCGATACACCTTCACGAACAGGCAGCCCCGATTTCGCGCTGAGCCGCGCCGCCAGCATGGAAGTAAAGATTGGTGGCATGTGTTGTGCAATCAGAACCGGCACCGGAAACTGAGCCGGGAAGGATGGCAACAGCCGGGCCAGGGCGTCTGGACCGCCGGTGGACACTCCAATCACGATGATCTGCGCCGGCGCCCAGAGCTGCGGGATCTGAGGCCTCACTGCGGGCGCAGGCTTCCTTTCGTCCGGGGAAAAAGCGCTTCGTGCTCCCGGGAGTCGACAAAGGGCTCGAATCTTCGGAATCAGTTCGCCCGTAATGGCTTCAAACGTCGCCGCACCGTTTACGTTGCTGGGCTTGGTTACGTAATCTGTGGCGCCCAATGCCAGGGCTTCCAAGGTGATTGAAGCGCCGCGTTCCGTCAGCGTGCTGAACATGATGATCGGAACGCGGCCATTGATCTTGCGCAGTTCGCGAACAGTCTCCAGACCGTCCATTTCCGGCATTTCGATGTCAAGCAAGACGATGTCCGGATGCAAAGCCGCGAACTTTGCCAAACCGATGCGGCCGTTCACTGCAGTGGCGGCAACTTCCAGATCCGGGTCCTGCTCGATCGCAATCGACAACGCTTTGCGTACCACAACCGCATCGTCGACAAGAAGAACCCTCTTTTTCCTGCTCTGCATGGCTCGCCCGACCTCTTCCCGGAGCAATACCTTCAATATTCCGGCATGTATTGTTCAGCTGGTTGCGTTATGCTGACGCCTGCGCTGCACGCGCTTTCACATGTTCCTTTCTTGCCGCTGGGCTGCCATCCTCATCGCTGTCGCCAAGTTTGAACTGCTCCACCAAGGTGCGGAGCTGCTTCGCCATTTCCGTTAATTGCTGTGCAGCCTTCAAGGTGTCTTGTGCCCCGTGAGTCGTGCTGTCAGCGGCAGTGGCGACTCCTTGAATGTTCTGCGAAATCTCCCCGGACCCCTTGGCGGCTTCTTGCACGTTGCGAGACATTTCGTTCGTGGTCGCACTTTGCTCCTCGACTGCCGTCGCGATCGTTCCAGAAATGTCGTTGATCTGGTTGATGACTGCTGTGATGCTCCCAATCGCCTCAACCGCGAGTTTAGTATCGTCCTGGATCGCCGTGATCTTCTGGCTGATGTCTTCCGTGGCCTTCGCGGTCTGCTTGGCCAGCTCTTTGACCTCATTGGCAACCACTGCGAAGCCCTTGCCGGCCTCTCCCGCCCTTGCCGCTTCGATGGTCGCGTTGAGGGCGAGAAGATTCGTCTGTTGCGCGATCGACGTGATGACCTTGATGACCTGCCCAATCTCTGCACTGGACTCGCCCAGCTTGGCAATCGTCGCGTTGGCCCCGTTCGCTGTTTTCACAGCTTCGCCCGCGACCTTCGCGGCTTCACTTGCGTTGCTTGAAATGCTCTGCACCGTGGATGTCATTTCTTCTGCGCCGGTGGCTACGCTGTTCAGATTGGTAGTGACTTGCTGAGTAGCGGTGGCGACCGTGCTCGCCTGCGCTGACGTTTCTTCGGCGTTGCTGCTCATCTGCTGGCTGGTCGCGGCCAACTGCTGCGAGGAACTCGACAGCGCTTGCGCGTTCTGCGCGATCGATTTCATGCTCGCCTGCAGAGTATCGGCTGTTTGGTTTGTAGCACTTCCGACACCCGCCAGCGCTTCTACGCAGGCGTTCAGGTTGTTCTTGATGGTGTTGAAATCACCGTTATATACCTCGGTAATTTTCACCCGCTGGTTTGAATTGGAGACGCGTCGGGTGTAATCGTTTGACGCCATCGCCTGCAGAACCTGGCTGGCTTCGGTCAGCCCAATCGAGATTTCGTCGACATACTTTGCGGCCACGTTCAGCGGCCCAATCACGGCGTCGAGGGTGCTGTTGACGCCTTCCACGACCTTTCGGTAGTCCCCCTGATGCTTACTGGCGTCGGCACGCGTGGCCAGCTTTCCCTCGATCGCTGCCTGCGCCAGCATCATCGCGTCCGCCATCATGGCGCTCACAGCCAGCTTTTGGACCGTGATGTCGGTGGCGTATTTCACAACCTTGAAAGGTTTACCGTTGAGATCGAGGATCGGGTTGTAGGAGGCTTGGATCCAGACCTCGCGGCCTCCTTTTCCGATGCGCTTGTATTCGGCAGCCTGGTATTCGCCATGGCGCAGCTTGGCCCAGAATTCGGCATACTCCGCGCTCTTCCGGTAGGCTTCATCGACAAAAAGGCTGTGATTCTTGCCTTTGATTTCGTCGAGGGTGTATCCGAGCGCTCGGAGGAAGTTGTCATTCGCGGTGATGACGGTTCCGTCCATGTTGAATTCAATGACCGCCTGCGCTTTGCTGATGGCAGCAATCTGTCCTTGGGAATCGGCGTTGACGAGCTTTTGACGCGTGACATCAGTGGCATACTTCACGACTTTGAAGGGCTTGCCATCGAGGTCAAGGATCGGGTTGTAGGAGGCCTGGATCCAGACTTCCCGGCCTCCTTTTCCAATGCGTTTGTATTCGGCGGCATCGTATTCGCCGCGATTCAGCTTTGCCCAGAACTCTTTATAGGCCGCACTTTGTTTGTACGCTTCGTCGACAAACAAACTGTGATGCCGCCCCTTGATCTCATCCAGGGTGTAACCCAGAGCGTTCAGGAAATTGTCGTTGGCAGTGACGACGGTGCCGTCCATATTGAATTCGATCACCGCTTGCGCTTTGCTGATGGCGGCAATTTTCCCGGACTGATCGGCGTCTGCAAGCTTCTGGCGAGTGATGTCGCGGAAATAACTGATGATCTTGTACGGTTTCCCGCCAGGGCCGAGCACCGGATTGTAAGAAATGTGCAGCCAGATTTCCTTTCCTTCCTTTGTGATTCGCCGAGCTTCTCCGTCAGAAGGTTCGCCGCTGCTGAGCTTTTGCCAGAGCAGTTTATGTTCGGTTTGGTACTGCGGACTTCGGCGTGTCTGTTCGTCTACGAAAATATCTACATCTTTCCCAATCAATTCCGACCGGGCGAAGCCGAAAACCTGTTCGAAGTTGTCGTTCACTTCCAGGATCGTTCCATCCATGCTGTAGTGGCAGATTGCCTGCGCTTTGTCTAACGCCGTAATTTGAGCCCGGTCGTCGCTCTGAGTTCGGACCGACTTTGCTGGCTTTTTCCCGCGCACGATTTTCATTCCATTCTCCTTGCTTTCTTCTCCGCACTGTGGCGGGGCATGATGATTGAATTTCAAAACTCTCGATTTACCTTTGACTTCGTGAGATCGCCAAGATCCACCACCCGGTCGATATCGAGCGCGAGCAGGAGTCGGCCGGAAAGCTTATAGACCCCGCGCACGACTTCCCGGGCAAAACCCTGCAGCGTTTCGGGAGGGCTTTCAAGTGTTTCTTCGTCAACCTCGATGACGTCCCCGATCTCGTCCACGAGCAGGCTGACCGCGCCGTCGTTGGTACGCACCACCACATTCATCGGCAATTGGCCCGGTGGCCTGTTGGGCAGCCCCAGCCGGCGGCGCAAATCGATGGCAGACACGATCTGCCCCCGAAGATTGATGAGTCCGCTGATGACGTCGGGCGACAAGGGTACACGCGTCATTTCCTGGTGCTGGATCACTTCCTGAACCTTCGGCACGGGAGTGCCGAAGACATGACCATCCAGCAGAAAGGTGCAAAATTGCTGCGATACACCCATACTCACGCCCTCCTAGATCCTTGCCGTAGACTTTTCGAAACCGGGTATCACGTCGCGCACGACCCGGGGAATATCCAGCAAATCGGTCACGCGTTTTTGAATCACCGACGAGCCGAGGACTCCCTTGCGGTCGGCCGGATTTTGTATCACCAGTTTTTCATCGACGATATCGACGATTCGGTCCACAACCAGCCCCACACTTCGGCCGGCCTCCGAGTAAACGACGACTTGCAAACGGCCTTCCGCCCCGGTCGTAACGCCTTCTTTGCCTGCGGAGGCAAGCACCTGTGACAGTCGGATCAAGGGCATAATCTGGCCACGATATTGCGTTACTTCCTGCGCACCCGCCATCTCGACCTGGGCCGCAGGAAACTCTTCGAGCCGGGCAACCAACGAGAGAGGAATGGCCACACGGCCCTGGGCTCCGCACTGCACCACAAGCAATGTCTGCCGGTCCGCGTGCGCGTCTTCTTTATTCGCTTTCTTTTCTTTTTCGTTCAAAGCAGACTCGCGTGCCTCCGCAATCACTTGCGCCCTCTGGGCAAGCCCCAAAATGTCGAGGATCAAGGCCACACGTCCATCGCCCATGATGGTCGCCCCAGAATATGCACTGATTCCCTTCAATTGCTTTCCCAGAGGCTTAACGACAATTTCCTCGGTGTCAGTGATCTCATCGACCACCAGGCCAAACTCGCGGCCATCCGCTTGCACCACGACGATGTTTGTTGGACTGCCCGATTGAGCAGCCTTGCCGGCTTTGGATTCGATTTGCAGCTCGCGGTTCAGATATACGAGCGGTAGCAGCCGGCCGCGCAGGCGGTAGACGGGCGCCCCATGCACCATCTCGATTCCTTTGCCGGACTCGCCAGCTTCCATCCGTACAAGCTCCAGCAGGCTGACTTGCGGAATCGCGAATCGGTCTCCGCCAGCCGTAATCATCAGGGCGGGAATGATGGCCAGAGTCAGAGGTATTTTGATCTTTACTGTGGTGCCTCTTCCGGCGGTCGACTGCACATCGACAGTTCCTCCGATTTTCTCGACGTTGGTCTTCACCACGTCCATGCCGACGCCGCGTCCGGATACGTTGGTGATCTTCTCCGCGGTTGAGAATCCTGGCAGAAAAATCATGTTGAAAATGTCCCGGTCCGACATGCGGCTCGCCTGCTGCGCCGGGACCAGGCCGCGCTCGACACCCTTTTGCCGGATACGTTCCACGTTCAGGCCGGCACCGTCGTCCATGATTTCGATGTTGACCTGGCCTCCTTCATGAAATGCTCTGAGCTTAAGTACTCCGCTTTCAGCCTTGCCTGCTTGCTTTCGCGCCTCCGGCATCTCGATTCCGTGGTCGACGCAATTGCGGACCAGGTGCGTCAAAGGATCTTTAATGGCCTCGATGATCGTCCGGTCCAGTTCGGTGTCCTGCCCTTCCATTTCAAGGCGCACATCTTTCCCGCAATTGAGCGCGAGGTCGCGGACAGTCCGTGGAAACTTGTTCCATACATTGCCGATAGGCTGCATGCGGGTCTTCATCACTTCCTCTTGCAGCTCGGTGGCGATGAGGTTCATCCGTTGCGAGACAGCCTGAAATCCGGCATCCTGCGTGCTATTGGAGAACTGAAGCAACTGATTTCGGGCCAGCACCAGTTCGCCAACCAGATTCATGAGGCGATCCAAAAGGTTGACTCCGACTCGGATCGTTTCGACGGCGGTATCCGGATTTCGCGCCTGGACAGTCTGTTGCGCCGCGACGACATCTTCGGGACGAACTGATCCCTGGGCCACCAGGATCTCGCCAATCTTGCGCCGCCCCAGCTCCTGCAATTCCAAGGCGGCGGCAAGGTCTTCGGGACGCAAATGGCCGCGCTCGATGAGCACTCCGCCAATCCGCGATGGGTTCGGGTTTTTCGCGGCATCTTCGATCACGACCGATGCCTGCTCGGAAGATTCGGCCTGAGTCGAAACTGAGACCTCTTGAGCAGCCGTCGCCTCATCCGACTTCTTCCCTTGCAGCTCTGTTAGCTTCGCCACCAGAGCTGCGTGATCATCCTCGCCGTCCTGCCCCGATGCTTCGATTTGGGCGAGCATCCCGCGCACCGCATCAACCATAGCCAGCAATCCGCTGGTAATCTCCGCGTCAAGCGTGAGGTCGCCGTCTCGCAACTTCGATAGCAGGCTCTCTCCCGCATGAGCCAGTTTTTCCAGTCGCGCGAATCCCAGGAAGCCGCAGCTTCCTTTGATTGTGTGGATGGTGCGGAACACGCCCGCCAGGAGCTCCTTCGACGACGGAGCGTCTTCCAACTTCACGAGGTCCTGATCAAGGCGGTCCAGATTTTCTCCGCTCTCGATAAGAAAATCTTTAACAATTTCGTCCATTGTCGAGGGCTCCTGCTCCCTTCCTAGCAACCCGCACACCGTACACACCATGCAGGGTATGAACGTATGGTCATACCTTTAGGTAAGGTGGCTTATCGTCCACGCGACCTTTCATTCTCTATTTGGCAGGCAGTCCATTTGGGATGACGCGACGGCGAGACCACTCTCGGCTTGAAGCCCGTCCCGAGCCCCCGTACACTTAGAGAATGCACGTCCATATTCACGGCGCGGGCAGCCCGACGCGGGTCCTGAAAGTCTCGCTGGCCGTGACTCTGGCGTACATCGCACTGCTGGTTGTCGCAGGCATCCGGGCCCACTCCCTGGCGCTGCTGTCCGAGGCCGGGCACAATCTTTCGGACTTCCTCGCCCTGCTTGCTGTCGCTGGTTGCTGTCTACTTCCAGTCGCGTCCAGCAAGCTCGACCAAGACGTTCGGATATCACCGCGCCGGAGTATTGGCGGCATTGGTCAACGCCAGCTCTCTGGTCGTCGTGTCGTTCTTCATCTTGTACGAGGCCTTTCGGCGCATTCAGCACCCAGAACACGTGCAAGCAACCTTGATGATGTGGGTGGCCGCAGCCGGTGTGGTCATGAACGGCGCGATTGCGCTCCTGCTCTACCGTTCGGGCGGAGACGTCAACATCCGCAGCGCGTTGCTCCACGAGGTCGGGGACACGCTTTCGACCGCCGCTGTGATTGCAGGCGGGTGGCTAATCCTGGCGACGGGCAACTACTGGATCGATTCCGTACTCTCGCTGGGCATCGGCGTCTTGATCCTTTGGTCCGGATTCGGCATTGTGCGCGAAACCCTTAATATTTTGCTGGAAGGTACTCCTCGCGGCATGAAGCTCGAGAAGATTGAATCCACGATCCGCGAAGTCGAGGGTGTCAATGACGTTCACGACCTCCACGTCTGGAGCATCGGATCGGAAACGCACGCGTTGTCCTGCCACATTTCGATCGCTGACATTCCGCCATCGGTCAGCGAACGCATTCTGCGCGACGTAAAAGTTCGCCTGCTAAACGGCTTCCGCATCAATCACACTACGATCCAGTTCGAGCACGTCGTGTGTGAGACGGCGCATGGATGCGTCATCCCGGTGGTCGAGAGCGAAGAACACCAACATCACCACAGCCACTGAATACTTGTCCCCGGTCACGCTTGATGGTAGAATCCGCGCACCAAATTATTCTGGAGGAAACCCTGTGCCTCTAAGCCAACGATGTGCTCTGACCCTTTGTCTCTCTTTTCTGTTTTTGTCTGCGTTCCAGCTCAGCCCAGAACACTTCGAAAGCTGCGGAAGCCGTGCGCACCGCCGATCAGGACTGGATGAAAGTATTTGCAGCGAAGAATCTGGAGAAATCAGTCGCCTTCTGCGATGAGCAAGGCGCAGTGCTTTCGTCGAACGTTCCGATCGCCAATGGCAGAGAAGCCATCAGCAAGCTGTTCGCCGGTTTCTTCGCGTTGCCAGCTTTGAAAATCTCATGGCATCCCGACCGGGTTGATGTCGCTCGATCCGGCGAAATGGGCTATACCAGCGGAGCCTACGAGATGAGCTTCAACGATCCTTCGGGAAAGATGATCTCTGACAAAGGGAAGTACGTCACCGTCTGGAAGAAGCAAGCAGACGGGAGTTGGAAGGTCATGCTGGATATTTTCAATACCGATTTACCGATGGGTTCCTAATCGCCCTTAACGGTTCGCGTTTGCGAGTGATAGATCTTCTCCGCCGTTTCAATCGTGTCTGCCTCTCCCGCCAATTTGTCTGGTCCGTAACCGAACGATTCGGGGAAAGCGCAACGCATAACCGCTTTCGTGCCGGTCGGATTCCATCACGTTATTGAAGGCGACCTCCAGCACAATCTTCGGCTCCACGATGCGCCGGAACCCCTGATCTTCAATTGTGTGGTCAAGGAACCATTTCGTCATCTCGGCGATCTCGACGTCCGTTAACCCGGAGTAGGCTTTTCCAATATTCACCAGGCGCTCGCCGTCCCACACCGCGAACGTATAGTCGCTAAGCACGCCAATGCGTTTTCCGTGTCCATACTCTGCAGCCGTCACCACCACGTCGAGGGTCGCCAGTTCACGCTTCATCTTTAGCCAAGATTTTCCGCGTTTTCCAGGCGAGTACGCAGAGTTCAGATCCTTGATCATCAATCCTTCATTACCCCGCGCTCTCGCTGCATCGAAAAGGCGTTCCAGTTGTTCCGCGGATGCCGCTCGAAAAACAGGAGCCCGAATGAGGCGAGCCTCTACCACATGCTCGCCTTCTCCAAAGGAAGTCTCGAAGGCAAGGATTCCCTGAGACGCCTTCCTCTGTGTTCGAGTTCCTCGGTGGGAGGCGTACCTTGCCGTGACGAAAGTAGACGATCCAGAATCGACGCCCGCTCCCTCAGTGGACGATCAATCACCAACTCATCATCCGCGTAAAGAATGTCGAACACCAAAAATGCAACCGGAACTTCCCGGAGCATCTTCTCGCTAACCTTTTTTCTCCCCAGGCGCTGCTGAAGAACGCTGAACGGCCGCGCCGATCCCAAATTCTCTGCCTTTTCCTCGCTGGCTGGAGAAATGGGTTCATCGACAATCGCGTTCGTGTCTTCCACCTTTGCTGGATACTCCCACGCCACAATCTCTCCATCGAAAATCGCGTCCTGTGGCAGTCCGGCCAGAGCGGGCGGCAACTCCGGAAACGACTCCGTAATGTCATCGCGGGTTCGTGAAAAGATTCTTACTTCATCGCCGGAGACGTGCGCTTGCGCCCGGATGCCGTCGTACTTATCTTCGACTGCGGCGTCAACGAAATAACTCAGCCCTTCCTCCGAGGAATCCACTGGGCTCGCAAGCATGAATCCCAGCGGATGAAAAAGCCGCATCCTGGCTTCTCTCAGTCTTCCCTCCGCAGCCAAACGCAAGGATTCGCCAATATCGCCGAGCAGCATGTTCGCGCGCTGCACTTCGGCGAGTGTAGTGGAGTACGCTTTTGCAATACCGTCCTCCACCAGACTCTCTTTCAACCCAATCCGCAAATCTCCGGTCATGATCTTCACGATGTACTTTGCCTCGAGTGGCGTCACCCTCGAAAGCAGATCGCGGACGATCGCAGCCTTTTCCGTCGGCCCACGCTTGGATGCAATCCGACGAAAAATCTTCTCGACCTCCACGACGCCCAGTCCTTGCCCCGCTTTTCGTGGAAGCATTTCGCCCGCGACCGCGCCCAGGT